>NZ_VAWG01000003.1 GCF_005869875.1 Paenibacillus pinistramenti | reverse complement strand
CAGGCGCTGCAGCAGTCGCCGGCGCGCAGCAGCAGCGCGGTCCGCCAGCGGGCGGCACACGCGGCCGGCCACCCGGCGGACCGCGCGGCGGACGCCGAAGCGCGCCGCCTGCTGCAGCAGAGCCGCTTCCGGCTGCCGCTGCTGCCGACGACGACGATCGGCAGCTTCCCGCAGACGCCGGAAGTGCGCAGCGCCAGACAGAAGTGGCGCAAGGGCGAGTGGAGCGATGCGCAGTATGAAGCCTTTATCCAGGAGCAGATCCGCGACTGGATCTCCATCCAGGAGGAGCTGGGACTGGATGTGCTGGTGCACGGGGAGTTCGAGCGCACGGATATGGTGGAATTTTTCGGCGAGAAGCTGGCCGGCTTTGCCTTTACCTCGCTGGGCTGGGTGCAGTCTTACGGCTCCCGCTGCGTGAAGCCGCCGATTATATACGGTGACGTGGAATTTACAGCACCGATGACCGTTGCCGAAACGGTATACGCGCAGTCCTTGACGAAAGCTCCGGTGAAGGGCATGCTGACCGGGCCGGTCACGATTCTGAACTGGTCGTTTGTGCGCGACGATCTTTCCCGCCAAGAGGTCGCTTTCCAGATCGCACTCGCTCTGCGTGAGGAGGTCGAAGCGCTGGAAGCGGCTGGAATCGGCATGATCCAGGTGGATGAGCCGGCGCTGCGGGAAGGGCTGCCCCTCAAACGCGCACAGTGGCCGCAGTATCTGGAGTGGGCGGTTAAAGCGTTCCGGTTGTCTACGGCATCCGTGAAGAATGAAACGCAGATCCATACCCATATGTGCTACAGCGAATTTAACGATATCATTGAAGCAATCAGCGCGCTGGATGCGGACGTCATCTCCATCGAGACTTCGCGCAGCCACGGCGAATTGATCGAAAGCTTTGAAGAATACACCTATGACAAAGGAATCGGCCTGGGCGTTTACGATATACACAGCCCGCGCGTGCCGGATGTCGGAGAGATGAGCACAATGATCGACCGCGCCCTGCGGGTGCTCAAGCCGTCCCAGTTCTGGATTAATCCCGACTGCGGCCTCAAGACCCGTAAGGATGAGGAGACGGTGCTGGCTCTGAAAAATATGGTCGAGGCCACCCGCCTGGCCCGCGAGAAGTACGGCGTTAAAGCCTGATTATCCGCGCAAATTTCAATGAAATGACAAGAATTTCAGGCAGGCTCCGGCGCAGACCGGGCCTGCTTTATTTTTTCAGACAGAATTCCAGGCATTTATCCAGAATTTAGGGTTACAGCACTAGAACAGAGCTATTGCAGCCCCTGGAAATATCAGGTACGATTTTAGTGAAAAGATGGGAGGTTCGCTGATGAGTGAGGGCAAAACGAACGCCATGCGGATTCTGGACAAGGCTGACATTCCTTATACCATCATGAATTATGATCATGAGGACGGTCAAATTCATGGGACCGCCGTAGCAGACAAGATCGGCAGGCCGCCGGAAACCGTTTATAAAACGTTAGCCGCGCACCAGGGAAGCAGCATTTACATCTTTGTTATCCCGGCAGCGGCGGAGCTGGATTTGAAGAAAGCGGCCAAAGCGGCCGGAGAGAAGAAGATCGAAATGCTTCCGGTCAAGGAGCTGCTGAAATGGACAGGGTACATCCGCGGCGGCTGCTCTCCTGTCGGGATGAAGAAGCTCTACCCTACGTTTATCGACGCCAGTGCAGAGAGGCTGGACAGCATGGCTGTTAGTGCAGGGCGGGTCGGCACCCAGATGGAGCTGAGTCCGCAGCAGCTTGCCGCTCAGGTGAAGGCGCTCTTCCTGCCGCTGATTAAAGATATGAATGAGGATGCGCACGAAGGTTAAACGGCTTCTTACCAGCCCGCATTCCTTTGGTGCAAGATATTAAACAGTGTTTAATTTACATTAACACAAAATTTACACAGCATTTACATTGCGTTTACACGAATTTCAACCCGGCAAAGTACAATTACATAGTTAAGCCAGTTAAGTTTATGCTGACAATCGGAGGACCGGCATGTTGAGGGAAATGAAGACAGGACGTTATGTGAACCGTGATTTGAGTTGGGTCGAGTTCAACCGGAGAGTGCTGCAGGAAGCCCAGGTCAGTGAGACACCGCTGCTTGAAAGATTGAAGTTTCTAGGTATTGTTGCCAGCAATTTGGACGAGTTTATGGCGGTAAGGGTCGCCGAGACCCGGGAGAAGATCAAGGCCGGCTTCACGCAGAAGGATTTTACCGGATATGCTCCTTCGGGATTGTACCGCAGGCTGGCCAAACGGATTAACCAAATGGTGACAGAGCAGTACAAGAGCTATCGCGAACTGATGCGGATGCTGGACAAGAAGGGCGTTACTTTTCAGGAATACGGCGATCTGAATGCTACTCAGCAGAAAGCGATGGACCATTACTACCACAATATTGTCTTTCCGCTGCTGACGCCGATGGCGGTCGATCAGAGCCGCCCGTTTCCTTTGGTGCATACAAAATTTGTTTACTTATCCGTCATTTTACGGCGGGAGGATTCGGACAGCGAGGAGGATACCTATTTTGCAATTGTACAGGTGCCCTCCAATGTGCCGCGCTTTGTGCCTGTGCCGCTTCGGGCCAACAGCAAGCGCAAATCGTTTATCCTGATTGAAGAGCTGATCAAGCACCATATCCAGACGCTGTTTACCGGTTATACGCCGCTGGCCGTCCATGAATTCCGGTTAACCCGGAATGCGGATTTGACCATCAATGAGGAAGAGGCGGAGGACCTGCTGGAGGAGATTGAAAAAGAGCTTCGCCGGCGCAGACGCGGGGCGCCTGTCCGGCTTGAGGTGCAGAAAGGGATTCACCCGGATGCGCTTGCCGAGCTTCAGGACGAGTTCGAGCTGGAGGATATTTATGAGATCGATGGACCGCTTGATCTGAGCTATCTGATTGGTTTTGCCGATGCCGCGGATGGCGTTGCGCATTTGAAATACCCGCCGATTCAGCCCGTATATCCGCAGGAGCTGGCTCCCTACGACAGCCATTTCGATGTGCTGGGCAAACAGGATGTGCTGATGTACCATCCCTATGAATCGTTTGATGCGGTGACGGACTTTGTGGTGGAGGCCGCGGAGGATCCGAAGGTTATGGCCATCAAGATGACGCTGTACCGGGTAAACGGGGATTCCCAGCTGATCCCGGCACTGGCCCATGCGGCGGAATGCGGCAAACAGGTCACTGTTGCGGTCGAATTGAAAGCGCGGTTTGATGAGGAGAGAAATATCGCCTGGGCAAGAAAGCTGGAGAAAGCCGGATGCCATGTCGTATACGGGCTTGTCGGCCTGAAGACCCACGCAAAGATTATTCTTGTTGTCCGCCGGGAGCAGCAGGGACTGCGCCGGTACGTGCATGTTGGAACGGGGAACTATAATGCCAGCACGGCCAAAGTCTACACGGATGTGGGGCTGTTCACCTCCAATCCGGTCATCGGCGATGACGCTTCCGAGCTGTTTAATGAGATCACCGGATTCTCCGGCCCGAAAAATCTCAAGGCGCTGCGAATCGCGCCAAACGGCTTGAAGGACGAGCTGTTCCAGCTGATCCGGCGCGAGGCGGAGCATGCCAGAAACGGGAAGAAAGCCCGGATTATCGCGAAGATCAACTCGTTATCCAATCAGGAGATCATTGATGAGCTGTATCTGGCTTCACAGGCCGGGGTGCGGATTGATCTTATTGTCCGCGGCGTCTGCTGCCTGCGTCCGGGTGTTGAAGGGCTCAGCGAGAATATCCGGGTCATCAGCATAGTGGACCGGTTTCTCGAGCACAGCCGCATCTTCTATTTCGAAAATAACGGCGATCCGGACGTGTATCTGTCAAGCGCGGACTGGATGACCCGGAATTTCAAACGGCGGATTGAATTGATGTGCCCGGTGTACGATCCTGCTGCGAAGAAGATGGTGGTCAGCATTCTTCTTCTGCAGCTGAAGGACAACGTCAGGGCCAGAGAGCTTCAGCCAAACGGCAATTATGTATTTGTGAAAAATGAAGAGCCCCCGCTGCGAAGCCAGACGGAGGCGATGAATATTACTTCCTGGAAGCCGCAAGATGTTCCCATGACAACTTGATCTTCCAGGCTTCTTCCAGGTCCTTGGAGGCTTCCTCCATGCGGCTGTACTGGACAAGCGGCTCTGCGGTACTGTGCAATTGCACGTGCAGCGAGCCGTTTTTTGCTGTGACAGAAATGTCTGTAACCACCGGCGTACTGCGGATCGCCTTCGCCAGCATCAGCAGGGAGCCTAAACGGTGGACCCGCTCTGTGTCCGAGTCCTTGAGAATATCCTCATGCTGCTGAAGAAGCTGCGGCGTCCGCTTCTTGGGATGATAATCTGCCGCAACGGCGCTGAGCACAGCTTCGCGGTGTGACAATCCGTAAATGCCGCCGTACATGATGCGATAAACGGCGTGCTGGCTGCTCTTGTAATAATTGACCAGAATCCCGGAGTCGCTGAGCATTGCAGCCGTATACATGACGGCATCGTCCCGCTCATCCGGCTGCTTCTCTTCAAGTGCTTTGTATATTTTGACCATATCCTCGTAGGTCTGCTGCAGCGGCTCCTCAGGAGCCGGAGGGCCAAACTGGAGGATATTGCGGATGCTGGTCTTCAGCGCATCCTGGACAACCGGCTGCTCCGGTGCGAACCAGTCGCGGAACAAGCCGTCTCTAAGCCCCGCTCCGCTGACGATGCAGCGGTCTGCGTTGACGGTTTGGAAGATGGTCTGCAGGATCAGCAGGCCGGGCACGATCAGATCGGCGCGGTCTTTGGACAAGCCGGGTATTTTTTTGCGGAAGGAGGAGGTTTCATAAGGCAGGAGCTCTGCCATTTCGTCGATGATTTTACCTTCCATTTCATAATGATGAACGGCTTGCAGCGAATATTTGATCTGGCGCTGGTGCATTTTGGCCACTGTCCGGACGGTTCCTCCAAGACCGATCAGCGGGAGCTCCGGGTTCTCCTGCACCCAGTCAAGCGGCTCAAGCGCGTCCTTAATCACCTCGCGCAGCGCTTCGACCTGTTCTTTGTCCCACTGCTCCGAGGTGGAGAAGCGCGCCTGCGCATTGACGGCCCCCAGCGGAATGGATACGCTGTGCAGCAGCTTCCGTCCGCGGAACAGGCTCAGCTCTGTGCTGCCTCCGCCAATGTCGACAATCATCCCGTCCTGAACGTCCGTCGACTGGACTACGCCGAGGAAGCCGTAATAGCCTTCCTGCTCGCCGGATACACGTTCAATGGTGAGGCCGGTCTCTGCTTCAAGCCAGCCGATAATTTCCTTGGAATTGGCGGCGTTGCGGATAGCGGCGGTAGCTGCCGCGCGGATATGCGCAGTCTGGTAACTCTCGCAGATCGCCTTGAACTGCTGAAGCACATTGACGGCCGCGTCCAAATGGCTGCGGGGAATGCTGCCGTCCGATTCTACCTCGCGGCTCAGGCGGGCGGAATATTTATTTTCATAAATGATCCGGTAGGCGCCGACGGGAGCGATTTCATAAATGACAAGCCGGATGGAGTTGGAACCGATATCAATAATGCCGATATTCTGATGATTTCCGGTATTCTGATGATTTCCGGTATTCTGGTGAGTCCTAGTATTCTGATGGTTCATAGGCTTCTCCTTAAAGGGGTTATTCAGTAATATGACGTTAACACGCGGACTGCCGGATTTCAATGCTGCGGAGATTAGGTTAGTAAGCAGCCCAATAAAGAGATTAATAATAGGTTACCCGCCTAATGAGCAGGCAAACCTGTGTGCCGGCAGGCCTTTCGGATTTATTTTTCCACAGTCCCCAAATCATTCAAATTTTAAACGAAAATCGTGATAAAAGTCTCACCCTCCCTGTAAATAGACATGTTACGATAGCCGGGTCAGAAGCATAAAGAGGATGGTGGACGATATGAGTCATAGGAAAGGAAAACGGTTATCCGTCTATATTGTCGTTTTGGTCATGCTGCTCGGGTTCGCTGCAGCAGTTATATACGGTCTGAAATCCGGCGAAACCGGGGACTCCGCTACAGCATCCGGCACGAAAGCCAACACGCCTTCTTTCTCCCAGACCTACTACATTTATGATACGGTTGTAAACATCAAGATTTACGGGGACAAAGCCTCGCAGCAGAATATGGATGAAATCAAGCAGATGCTCGAGCGGATGGATAATGAGCTGAGCCGGACCAAGGCCGGCGGGGAATTGTACAAGGTCAACCAACTGGCTGGCGAGCAAGCTGTGCAGGTTTCAGACGAAACCCTCGAAGCTGTCAAGCAGGCGGTAGCTTATGCCAAGGAAACGAACGGCCTGTTTGATCCGACCATCGGCCCGCTGGTAGACTTGTGGGGCATCGGCACGGACAAGGCCCGTGTCCCGTCCCAGCAGGAGATTGACGCAGCCCTCAAGCTGGTTAACTACAAGGATATCCAGATTGATGAAGCAGCCAAGACGGTGAAGCTGGCGATGAAAGGCATGATCCTGGATCTGGGCGGCATAGGAAAAGGCTTCGCGGCCGACAAAGTGGCGGAATATTTGAGAAGCCAGGGCATTACCAGCGCCTTGATCGACCTGGGCGGCAGCAGCATCATTACGATCGGGACAAAACCGGACGGCTCGCTGTGGAACATCGGCCTGCAGGACCCGGATCAGAGCCGGGGCACCCAGCTAGGCACAATCAAGATCAACAACGAAGTCATAGACAACTCGGGTGTTTATGAACGCTTTTTCATGCAAAACGGCATCCGGTATCATCATATTCTGGATCCGCGGACCGGGTACCCTTCCCAGAACGGGATTAAGAGCTTAACGATTATGAGTTCGAACGCAACGGATGCAGATGCTCTGTCAACGGGGGTATTTCTGATGGGAGTCAAGGATGGATTGGCCTATCTTGAATCGCTGCCGGAGCAGATTGAAGCCTTCTTTGTCACGGATGATAACAAAATTTACGCTACACCGAGTATTAAAGAAAGACTGAAAATTACAGATTCTACCTATTCGCGGGGCAATTAACTTCTTTCTAAATATATTTGTAAGCAGGCAAGGTCTTTACCCACTCTTTTTATACCAATTCTACATTTAATGGTAATAGAGGGGAGGGGATCTTATGCAGGGCCGAAGCTCGGCAAACGCCATGGGAATTGACGTCTCGCATCATAACGGCACAATAGACTGGAAGGCGGTGGCGTCAGGCGGTTATTCCTTTGTGTACATCAAAGCCAGTGAAAGCACTACCTATAAGGATCCGATGTTTACAGCTAATGTGACCGGGGCGAAAAATGCGGGCCTGCTGGTTGGCGCGTATCATTTCCTTCAGGCAGCGACAGCAGCACAAGCCGTAGACGAGGCGGCAAATTTTGCAGCAGCAATCGCGGCAGCAGGCGGGTCAGCCAGTCTGGATCTGCCGCCTGTCCTGGACTACGAGATTAATCCGTCCGGACTGGATCAAAGCGGGATCAATAAGGTTGCCAGCGCCTTTCTGACGGAGATTGAGAGAACCACTTCAAGAAAGCCGATCATTTATTCGGGCAACAGCTTCGCTCAGAACTTTACGGCATCCCTCGGGAATTACGCGTTGTGGGTAGCCAGATACAATACAGAGGCTCCCTGGAACGTTGAAGCTTGGACAGCATGGACGTTTTGGCAGTACAGCGAGACAGGCTCGGTTCCGGGGATATCAGGTGCTGTTGACCTGGATGTGTTCAGCGGGTCGGTGACAGAGCTGAAAGCTTGGGCCGCCGGACAATCAAACGGAGAGGATGAGGATGAAGTGGCGAAGCTGGAAGAACTGCAGAAAGTGATTGAAGCGCAGGAGAAGCGCATAGCAGCGATGGAGAAGAAGCTTAACATGTCAGGGAACCAGCCGGTACCGTCATGGGCAGTATCTGCTGTCAACGCAGGTCTAGCAGTAGGGGCACTCTCGAATACGACGGATAAGAGCACTTCCGATTTCATTGCGCTCCAAATGCTGAAGAATCTGGGGCTGCTGGATCCGAAAGCTGTGAAAGCGATTAAAAACCTGGCTAAATAAAATAATACAGCCTCAGGCGGCGGGACCATAGGTTAAGCAATCTGGCCGATACAGCCATTTAAACGGGATATTAAATTGGATAAGAAACTTGAAACCGCAGGGATAAAGCTTAAGTAACATGCTTTATCCCTGCGGTTATTTATGAACAGCAATCAGGAAGCTCTTATAATCCCCTGTTTGTGAACTTGAGCAGAGGCGGCGTAATCAGCGTGGTAACCATTACTACAAGAACAACAGCTGTAAAATAAGACTCTGACAGCAGACCGGAAGCGAGGCCTGTTGCCGCCAGTATAAGCGCGACTTCCCCCCGGGAGACCATTCCGGCTCCGATCGCCGACGAGGAGCGAACGGAGAAGCCGGTCAATCTGGCTCCCAGTCCGCCGCCGATCCATTTTGTAAGAACAGCCGTAATGCTGAGCAGGATAATCATCCACAGCTGATCCAGGACGTCTTCGAAGCTGACCTTCAAACCGATGCTGACGAAGAAGACCGGGACAAACAGTGCATAAGCGAGAGGCTCAATCCGGGCCTCCACTTTAGGTTTGGAGGGAGTAATGGAAACGGAAATTCCTGCGATAAAGGCGCCGATGATCCCGGCCACGCCCATAAATTCAGCAAAATAAGCAAAGCCAAAACAAATGATCAAACTGCCGGAAAGGGCTGCTTCGGTCACCCGGAGTTTACCGAACAGCTTCATAAACCAAGGAACAAGGAACCAGGCTGCTGCAATAGAAACCCCAAAGAAGATTAGCTTCTTTCCTGCCACCCAAACCAGGGAGGCACCAGTGTCCGTTCCCAGAAAGCTGAGCATGAAAGCCAGCATCAGCACAACCACAACATCATCAATAATGGCAGCCCCCAATATAGCCGCCCCTTCTCTTGATCTCAGCCGGTTCATCTCTTTCAAGGTCTGGACCGTAATACTGACCGAGGTAGCCGAGAGAAGGAGTCCCAGAAACAGAGCCTGAGATTGGCCTAGTCCCAAAGTCAGGGCGGCTGAATAACCGCCTATTATCGGAATAATGATGCCGCCAAATGCGACAGCTGCGGACGTTCTCCAGTTGTCGCGGAGCTGCTTTAAGTCGGTCTCCAGTCCAGCTATAAACATCAAGAGCAGGACGCCAATTTCGGAGAACACGCGCAGCAATTCTTCTTCATGCACCCATCCCAGCACGGCGGGGCCAATCAGAATTCCGGCAAGCAGCTTTCCCAGAACAGAAGGCTGGCCTAGTCGTGCCGCTGCGTCTCCTGCCAGCTTAGTAACCACAAGAATCAAGCTTAACGTCAATACAAACTCCATAATCAAACCCCTTTCTGCAGCAAAACAAAAAGGAGCCGCAAACACAGAGCTCCCGTTAGTACCCGCAAAAAGACAGCAAGGAGCCTGCGTTGGCAGGCTCCTCCAAGTTTGCATATGCAATTTAATTTAATTCAATTCAATTCCTACAGGACTTCATTATAACACGGTACTGCCCCTCCATAAACCCCGGACTAATGTCCAATCTTCCGGGATCGGGACATTTGTCTATACCTGTGGGCAGCAGGCGGCATATACTGCTTCTGTAATTGAACATAAGGAGGTATTTAACATGACAAATGTTGCAGATGGAGCACGCGGCGGTATGCCTGGTGCAGGATACACTTCTACAGGCGTTATCTTGGTATTGTTCATCCTGCTCGTCATTATCTCCAGAACTTTCTTTCTGTAATTGTAAGAATAACAAAACCTCTCCGGTTCATCCGGAGAGGTTTTTGTTTGTTAAAAATGCTGAAATGTTGCATTCTCTGCCTTGGCTGTCTCCCCGATCCTCATTATTATTTTTAACAAACAGGCTGAATCTGGAAAGAGGCGGAGGGACACAGAAGTGAAGAATTATATAATCGGAATTGACTTGGGCGGGACAAATATCAAATTCGCCATCTATGATCTTCATCTAAACGAGTTATTGGAACGAACTGCTGCAACGGAAGCGGAGCAGGGGCCGGCGCATGTTCTCGGCCGCATTACAAGCCATGTCCTTGACATGATGAACGGCCTCGGCATCCTCCAGGATCAGATTCTGGCCATGGGAATTGGAGTTCCGGGCCTGCTTGATCCGGAGCAGGGACTCTCGATTTTCTCGCCGAATTTTCCGGGCTGGGAACAGATCGAGGTTGTACATATTCTGCAGCAAGCGTTTGATTTTCCAATCTTCATTGATAATGATGTCCGTGTGAATTTATACGGGGAATGGCTGTACGGTGCCGGGCAGGGCTTCAGAAATGCAGTATTGATTACAATTGGAACCGGCCTTGGGGCGGCTGTTGTCCATGATGGCCGGATGATGTACGGAACCACGTCAAGCGCAGGAGAAATCGGGCATATGAACATGTACCGGGAAGGCCGTCCGTGCCGCTGCGGCAGCTCGGGCTGTCTGGGCAGATATGTGTCCGCACTGGGCATGATCCGCACCTTCAAAGAGAAGGTTGAACAAGGAAAGAGCAGCCCTCTGGCCAAACATTTGGGAGATCAGCTGGATCTGCTGACGGCTGCAAGGATATCGGAAGCTTATGATCAGGGAGATCCTCTGGCGGTTGAAGTGATGGAGGAGACCGGTACTCTTCTGGGATTCGGACTCACTAATGTAATCAATCTGCTGAATCCGGAGATCATTATTGTAGGCGGCGGAGTGTCTGCTGCAGGGGAGCGGCTGTTAGCCCCAACGAGAAAAATCGTGCAGAGCAGGGCCCTCGCTGTGCCGGGCAAAGCCTGCCAAATCGTAACAGGGGCATTGGGCAGCAATGCCGGACGGATCGGCGCCGCAGCTTATGCTATGAAACGGAACGCCAATAAATAGGCTGCAAGCGATTTTCTATTTCCATGGTTTCATCATGCTAGATAGGAACAAGCTTCTTCCCTTTGCATATTCTATTAAATGATATAAATGCGAAAGGGAGTGAAGCTTTGAAAATAACCTTTCCGATTCTTACTCTGTGCAAGGGCGGAGCCCAGCGCATGCTGGCAGAACTGACGAATGGTCTGGCAGAGCGGGGCCATGAGGTTGTCATTCTGATGCCGTCAAGCGGAGAAGTGGAGTACCCGATTACGGCGAAGGTGGTCCGCACACCGTTATTCACAATCAGAGAACAAGATTATCCCGAAAGTGACGTTATCATTTCCAACTTCTATACGACCATCGAGGCGGCACAGGCCGCAAGCGACAATGGGAAGGGCAGACACATTCGGCTGAGTCTATGCTATGAGCCTGCGTTTCTGCCGGATAACCATATTACGTTCCCTACTTATCATGTGACCGATGAGATGGTTGTGCTTTCGAATTGGCAGAAGCAGCTGATTCAAACGCTGCACGGCATTGAAGGCAGGATTGTTCCGGTTGGCATCAGTTCCGAATTCCGTAATCTTCATCTAAGGAAGGAGCAGCCGCTGCAAATCTCCGCCATTTTCCGTATTCCGGAGGGGGGGTATTCGTGGCATCGCGGGCAAGACTACTTGGCGGAGTCTCTTCATAAGGTCAAACAGGCTATACCGGATGTGCAGATCAATATGATTTCGCCGCCGAGCGAGTATCAGGCTTCCCTGGAGCTGCAGAAGCTGAAGAGGGAGTACCAGTTCCAGCTGTTCACGCCCGCTAACGATGAGGAGCTGAATGTCTGCTATAATGAA
Source organism: Paenibacillus pinistramenti (assembly GCF_005869875.1). Taxonomy (GTDB): domain Bacteria; phylum Bacillota; class Bacilli; order Paenibacillales; family Paenibacillaceae; genus Fontibacillus; species Fontibacillus pinistramenti. The sequence continues at coordinate 293,022 of NZ_VAWG01000003.1, read as the reverse complement.
GCCCACATTTTTGTCAGCTCTTCTATCTACGATACGGCGTCTTTGCCCGGACTCGAGGCGATGAAATGCGGGGCGGCCCTGGCCACGGTGTATTCCGGCGGCAACATGGATTACTGCAAGCCCGGACAGAACTGCCTGCTGTCCTACCGGTACGAGAACCGGCTGAGCCAGGATATCCTTCAGCTCGCCCAGGATCCGGAGCTGCGGAGACGCCTCGCTGCTGCCGGGGAAGAGGAAGCCGGCAAGTGGACCTGGGACCGCAGCGTGGATGCTTTTGAACGGATGCTCGAAGGCATCTGAGCAGCAAGGACTGCACGAATTTTTCACAACGCAAACGGGGTAACTTCCAAGGCGGATGCCTTAGAGTTACCCCGTTTCTATTTTTTAGGATGGCTTCTATTCCAGCGCCTCAATTCGATCCTGGACGGCTTGCCGGTACTGCTGCTGGACAAGCTTCGCTTCCTGCTGCTGTTCTTTGCTGAATTGAATGGTGCCCATCTGGTCATGCATCCGGTAGTTGATTAAAGTCATGTCCATGATATGAAAAGGAACCCGCAGCGCAATCCGCATCCATAGGTCGTAATCGTGCGCATACTTCAGCGTCTCATCAAACTCTCCCGCCTCACGGAGCAGGCTCATTTTGGCCATGACCGTACAGCCGTGCACAAAGCAGCCCTGCATCATTTTTTGCAGAAAGAGCTTTTCCTTGATAGGATCAAGGCCATTATTGTATGCGATAATCGTCCCTTCCTGATTGATCACATTGAATTTCGTACAGCTGATCTCCGCATTCATTTGCTGCATAAACCGCAGCTGCTCCTCCGTCTTCCAGGGAGCGAACACATCGTCCGAGCTCAGCCAGCAGAAATAGTCCCCGGTCGCGCGGCGGAGTCCTTCATTGAGGGCGGTGGCGGTACCGCCGTTTTCCTTGCGGAAGTAACGAATCCGGTCCATATAGGGGGCAAGAAGTTCCGTATGCCTGGTTGATCCGTCATCGACGAGAATCAGCTCAATATGAGGATAGGTCTGGCTCAGCACACTTTCGATGGCCTGCTGGACATACGGACAATTGTAGAAAGGGATGACGACGGAAACCTTTGGAGCCTGAATCTCCTGAATCGCCTGAATATCCGCTTTACTCACATCGACGCACCTCCTTCCTGCCAGCTTATCTTGTAAAGCGTATAATCGCTGGAATGCTCATATATCCAGGCTCTCATCTCCTGCAGCATCTCCGCATAGGCCGGGACTGGATACGTGAAGTCGGACCGGGTATTAACCAGGCTCTTATCCGAGGAGAGACCGTCGTAGGGCACGATCGTGACATTCGGGCAGCTAAAAATGCTCTGAATAAGAGTCAGCAGATCGAATTTGCTTATTTTGTGCGGAGAAGTGAGGTGGACCAGACCGGAAAGCTGCTCCTGCCCCAGAACCCAGCCGATGGCCTTGGCGAGCTCAAGCGTCGTAACCCCGCTCCAGTACACGCGTTCATATCCGCGAATTTCCCCTTGCTGCTGCATGAACCAATGGAACAGGCCGATCCCGCCTGGCTTCAGCTCCGGTCCGATGATCGAGGTACGGATGGTGAGATGCGGGTCCTGGTGAACCTCGCCGAGCCGTTTCGTCCGGGCATAGAGAGTATATCCGTCCGCTACATCCTGCTCTGTATACCCGCCGCGGCGGCCCGAGAACACGCAGTCCGTACTGATATGAATCAGCCTGAAGCCAAGCTCGTTCCCCAGCTGCACCAGCCGGTGCGGCAGGAAGCTGTTCACATAGATGGCGTTCAGCTGCCGCCGGTCCGCCTCCTCGTTCAGCAGGCCGACGGCGTTGATGACCACTTGCGGCTTCACCTGCAGCAGGATTTGTCTCAATTGCTGTTCATCCATGACATCCAGCTCCAGGGTTTGCGCATCTCCGCTGCCGGCTCCGCTATCGTCCGCCAGTCTGCGGACCGTACACCATACCTCCGCCGCAGTCCCGGAACGCAAATAACCGGTAATGACATGCCCAGCCATTCCTTGTCCGCCCAGAACGAGAATGGTCATGACAGGAAGCCGCCCAGCCGGAGCATTTCTGCAATTTCCTCCCGGCTCATGAAGCTGCGGTTGGATTCGTATTCCTCATTCACCGCTTCGTTCAGATCCTTGTAATGCGCTTTGATTTGTTCGCTGGGCTGGGCGGGGAGGATGACAAAGTACTGCTCGTCGTAATGATAGGCGTGCGAGGCTTCATATTTGGTCAGCAAGGCTTCATGGAGCTTCTCGCCTGCGCGGATTCCGATTTCCTTCACCGCTGCCGGACTGTCGGCAAACTGCTCAATGAGCACCTGAGCCAAGTCGCTGATTTTGCAGGAGTTCATCTTCAAGACGAAGATTTCGCCTCCGATAGACGCTTCCGCTGCTTTGAGCAGGAGCCCGATGCAATCGGACAGGGTCAAGAAGAACCGGGTCATCTCGGTGGAGGTCAAGGTCACATCCTGGCCTTCGGCGATCTGGTTCTTGAAGAACGGAACCACGCTGCCGCTGCTTCCGAGCACGTTGCCGCCCCGGACGCACACAAATTTCGTGTGATGATCCTTCGAGTTGGCATGAATGATCAGCTTCTCGCCGATCGCTTTGGTGAGCCCGTACAGATTGATAGGGTCTACCGCCTTATCCGTGGATACGTTGATGACCTTGTCTACCTGATGCCTGATGCTGGAGCGGATAATGTTCTCTGTACCGGTAATATTGGTCTTGATCGCTTCATACGGCTGCTCCTCGCAGATCGGCACATGCTTGAGAGCAGCGAGATGGAAGACGTAGTTCACGCCTCTGCATGCCTCCGACACGGCCTGGGGATCACGGACATCTCCGATTACAAATTTCAAGACAGGGTTGCCCCGGAAGGCCCGCAGCATCTTGACCTGCGCATCCTCGCTTCTGGAGAAGACCCGGATTTCCTTCGGGTTATAGGTCAGAAGCCGTTTGGTGAGCTCGTGACCCCAAGAGCCGGTTCCGCCTGTAATCAAGATCGTTTTGTCCTTAAACATTCCATACTCCTCCCACAATCATCTAGCAAAGAACTGTAAATGAATACTTTGTATGTTATTCGAGCAAAAGCATAGTGAAACGGTATTTGGCTAGCAGAGCAGAAATAACATACAAGAATGCTAGCCTTAGGGAGCAGGCTATACACAATGGAAGGAAGACACATACTATAATCTCTGAATGATCTTTGAATGATCTTTGAATGATCGGAAGGGGGAGCCCAAAATGAAAGTTTTGTTCGTGTTCTATATTCCCAGCGGCGGGGTCGAGACTCTGAATCGTCACCGGTGCAGGGCGCTCAAGGAAGCGGGAATTACGACTCATTTGCTCTATCTATTGCCTGGAAAAGGGATGCAGAATATTAAAGATATTCCGACCTTTATCACCAATAAGAATGACGAAATCGCGCAAATCCTGAAGGAGGGAAACTATTCAGCGGTTATCGTCGTAAGCGCCCATCCCTATTTGAAGCGGATTCGTTCTCTGGGGTACAGCGGTCTGCTGTTCTGGGAGGTACAGGGCTATGTATCTAAGGAAGGGGCCCTTGAGGAATTCCGGATTGCAAGCCTTGATGTCCTTCAATACTGCAATGGGGTTGTATATCCGGAGACAGCCTATATCAAGGAGATTGCAGCCCATTTCTTTCCGCCGGAGATGTGCTTCAGCTTCCATAATTGCATGGATTTCGAGAGTTTTGCGCATAGAGCTTTGCCCCGGGAAGGCGGGCCGGTCATGGGCTGGGTAGGCAGAATAGAAGAGAATAAGAATTGGAGGGACTTTCTAAGGATTGGGCATAAATTGAGGGAGCAGCATCCGCAGCTCAAGCTATGGATGTTTGAGGATTCTACTCTTTCCGAACCCGGGCAGCGGACCCAATTCATTGAACTCGTTAAAAATTTAGGGCTGGGAGGCAGTCTGACGATCCTGGATAACATCCCCAATGCAGAGATGCCGAATTATTATTCGCGGATAGCCGATTCCGGCGGGTTTCTGTGCTCTACGTCCAAAGTCGAGGGCTTCGGATATGCCGTACTTGAGGCGATTTGCTGCCAATGCCCGGTTCTCTCCACCGATTCCGACGGGGTACGCAGCTTTATCATCCACAACGAGACCGGCAAATTTTATCCTCATGGAGATGTGGATCAGGCCGTCCGGGAAGCTAACAGCTTAATGAAGGATAGACAGCTGCGCAGCCAAATCACGGCGAAGGCCTATGAGCGGGCGCGCCTGCTGTTCGATTCGGCAGCCTACAGCCGGAATTTCCGGCAGATGCTCGAGCAGGCCAAGAGAAACAACAGCTCGAAGTCATAATCCTTGAAAAAAAACGCAAAAAAACAGCCCGCATTCTCATGCAGGCTGTTCTGCGTCAATCAGCCGAACCGGCCGGAAATATACTCTTGGGTCATAGGGTCGGAAGGATTGGTAAAGATCTTCTCCGTCTTGTCGTATTCTACAAGTCTGCCCATGTAGAAGTAGGCGGTATGGCCGGAAATCCGTGCGGCCTGCTGCATGTTGTGCGTTACGATTACGATGCACAGCTGCTCCTTCAGCTGCAGAATCGTCTCCTCGATTTTAGCTGTCGAGACCGGGTCAAGCGCCGAGGCCGGCTCGTCGAGCAGCAGGATTTTTGGCTGAACGGACAACGCCCGGGCAATGCACAGACGCTGCTGCTGTCCGCCTGAGAGAGACAAGGCCGAGGTGTGGAGCCGGTCCTTCACTTCATCCCACAGAGCCGCTTTGCGCAGGCTGTCTTCCACGATATTGTCCAGCTCGGCTTTGTTTCTGACGCCATGATATTTCGGGCCGAAAGCGATATTGGCATAAATGGATTTATAGAATGGGTTGGGGCGCTGCCAGACCATGCCGATATTTTGCCGGAGGACGGTCACATCCGTATCCGGGGCGTTGATATTTTTGCCGTCGATCCAGATGTTCCCTGTCATGCGCGAGCCGGGAATCTCGTCGTTCATCCGGTTCAGGGCTCGAAGGAATGTCGACTTGCCGCAGCCGGACGGACCGATCAGCGCGGTAACCGAATTTTCGGTGAAGGTCAAATCAACGCCTTTAACAGCTTCATTTTGCCCATAGTAAATTTTAAGTTCTTCGGTGCGAAGAATATCCGTCATCTGTATGATCTCCAATTCTTATTTAATGGAAGTAAACTTGCGGTACAGTAATCTTCCTGCCCAGCGGGCGAGCAGGTTGAAGATCAGAACCATCAGAACGAGCACGGCGGAGGATCCTGCTGCAATTTCGGCCGCATCCGGGGAGAGTCCTTCGCTGTTGACTTTCCAGATATGGACAGACAGCGTTTCTGCCGGACGCAGCGGGTTGATCGGCGAATGCAGGCTGGTCGGATTCCAGTCCGTAAAATCCAGCTTCGGCGTCGTCAAGCCCGCGGTGAACAGCAGGGCGGCGGCTTCGCCAAAGATCCGGCCGGCAGCAAGGATCGTGCCTGTAATAATCGCTGGCAGAGCCACAGGGAGCAGGATGGACGTTATAATTTTCCAGCGGGACAATCCCATTGCAAGCCCGGCTTCTTTCTGCTCTCTTGGCACGTTGCGGAAAGCCTGCTCGGTCACGCGGACCATGAGCGGCATATTAAAAATAGTCAGAACCAGCGCGCCCGACAATACGGAAAATCCGAAGTTAAACGTATTAACCAGCACCAGGAGACCAAACAAACCGACAACGATGGAAGGGAAGGAAGACAGCACCTCAACAACAAGGCGAATGGAAACCGTAATCCGGCCTTCCTTGGCGTATTCGGCCATATAGATCCCTGCTCCGATTCCCAGCGGAATCGTGATAATCAGGGTCAGAATCAGCAGATAAACCGAGTTGAACAGCTCAGGTCCAATCCCGCCGCCGGCTTTGATCGTTTCCGGTTCTGCCGTGAGGAAATGCCAGTCGATATGGCTGATCCCTTTGACGAGAATGTACCCCAGCATGCCGACCAGAAGTGCAATAATGAGTGCGGAGAAGGCAATAATAACAAATGTAGCGATCCGGTCTTTCAATTTTGCGCTCAAATTTTAGTCCTCCTTTCAAGCAGACGCACAACCAGAACAAAGACGAAGGTCATCAGCAGCAGAATGAGCGCCATGCTCCACAGCGCGTTATTCTGCACGGAGCCCATGACGGTATTGCTCATGTTCAGCGTAATAACGCTGGTCAGAGTGGAAGCCGATTCAAACAGCGAGCTTGGAATATGCGGGGCATTCCCGATTACCATCTGTACGGCCAGGGCTTCACCAAATGCGCGCGCCATGCCGAGCACGACCCCGGTCAGAATGGAAGGAAGCACGGTTGGAATAACTACCCCGGAAATGGTCTGCCAGCGGGTAGCGCCAAGTCCGTAGGAAGCCTCCTTCAAGTTGCGCGGCAGGGAGGCCAGTGCGTCAGTAGCGATGCTCGTGATCGTCGGCAGAATCATGATCGACAGGACGATGGAGCCGGCTGCGACGCCAATCCCCTGGCCGGGAAAAACGCTGCGCAGAAACGGAACCAGGACGCTGAGGCCGATAAAGCCGTAAACAACGGAAGGGATGCCGGCAAGCAGCTCAACTACCGGCTGAAGCACCTTCTTGCCCCAGTTTGGCGTAATTTCGGTCATAAACAACGCGGCACATACGCTGAGCGGGCTGGCGATGACGGCTGCAAGCAGAGACGTGACAAAGGAACCGAAGATAAAAGGCAGTGCGCCGAATTTATCGGAGTCAGGCTGCCAATTCTGCCCGAACAGGAACCCGGATAGACTTACGCCGTTAACGGCAAAGGTGGAAACTCCTTTACTAGCCACAAAATAAACAATAGAAACAATAATAACAATAAGCAGAGCAACGCAGAAGGTCGTATAGATGCGTCCGATCCATTCTTCAGCCCGGTGTTTGCGGAACAGAAGAGGAGTTTCTTGATTAGCTTTCATGAATGGAGGGGTCTCGTGATTAGCTTTCATGAATGGCCTTCTTTCTCATAATATTTAATAGGGAATCCAGTCCGCCCGAGACAAACGTGAAAATAGAGGTCGAAGGCTTGCGCCTTCGGCCTCCTGATGAGACGAACGGTTAACACATTATTTATTCGTGACGTTGCCGTCCTTATCGCGGGTAACGGTCATTTTGGATACAGGGATGTATCCAAGCTCAACTACGTCACCGTTTTGAACTTCATCGGATACCATGTAGTCCAGGAATGCCTGCGTAGCGGCGTCAGGATCGCCTTTTGTATACATGTGCTCGTAAGCCCAAACCGGATATTTACCGGAAGTCACGTTATCAGCAGTAGGATCTACGCCATCGTATTGAACGGATTGAACGGTGTCGTCAATGTACGAGAAGGCAAGGTAGCCGATTGCGCCGGGAGTTTCATTAACCAGCTTCTTAACAGTGCCTGAGGAATCTTCCTGGATGGAGCCTTTCAGGTCTTCCGTCTTTTGGCCCAGGGCATATTTCTCGAAAGTAGCGCGGGTACCGGAGCTGCTAGGACGATTGATAATAACGATACCTTGATCTTTCCCGCCTACGTCTTTCCAGTTTGTTACTTTGCCGGTGAAGATATCGACCAGCTGCTGTTTCGTCAGGTTTGTAACGCCAACTTCTTTATTAACTACGGCTGCCATAGCTACTACGGCAACTTGATGATCCTTAAGTTCTGCAGCTTTAGCCGCATCGTCGATCTTCTCTTCAGCGAATACGTCGGAGTTGCCGATTTGAACCTGGCCTTCGGATACCTGAGTCAGGCCGGTACCGCTGCCGCCGCCTTGTACTTGAATGGACACATCGCTGTTTGTTTCAGAGAACTTCTTGGCTGCCTGGTCAACAAGCGGCTGCAAAGCTGTGGAGCCGGAAGCGATAATGGAACCGCTCAGCGTAGATTCGGCAGAGGCAGGAGCAGATGAAGCTGTGTTGGCAGAACCGGAAGCGTTGTTAGAAGAGCTGCTGCCGGAAGAGCTGTTATTGTTATTGCCGCAAGCTGCCAGAGAAACGCTGAATGCAAGTGTAAGTGCAAGGACTGCGGATTTACCAAATTTCATGACTTAGGATTCCCCCATACTTGTATTTATTTTCTCGATAGAGTTCTCTTGTCCTCATCGATATTTTCATTATAGAAATCGTTCGTTTGACAGAAGTCAGCTAAATGTAAAATCAATAATAAAAATACTTCTATTTTATCTATGGGATTATAGAAAAAATGTATACTATAGAAAGAGCCGTAGAGGAAGAGGATAAAGAGAGGGGTGGATTCCTTGAATTTAATAAAATTGCAAATTCTAGTGTACATAGAGAAGTTTAAGAAGGTTACGGAGGTTGCCCATGAACTGCAAATGAAGCAGCCGACGGTCACTTTTCATATGAAAAGCCTGGAGGAGGAGCTCGGAGTCACCCTCTACCAAACCAGAGGCGGGCGGGTCTGGCTGAGTGAAGCCGGGAAAGCCCTCTACCCGTACGCGCAGAAAATGACCGCTCTTCTTGGGGAAGCCGAAAGAATGCTGGAGCAGTTTAAGAAGCCGGGGGCCGGCCTGATCAGGCTGGGAGCTGAGGATGCTTATGCGCCGCTGCTGCTGCGCGGTGTCCGGAGACTTGAACAGGCTTATCCGGAGCTGCGGATTGAGGTCCGCTTTGGAGCGGAATCCGAATTGGCTTCCCTGTTCAGCGAAGGTCTGCTCGACGCAGTCCTGATGGAGCAGAGCGCAGCGGGCAGGCTGCAGGGCCGGTTCGAAGCCCTGTTTGAGGATGAGCTTGTCATCATCTGCAGCAGGCATCATAAATGGGCCGGGGGGGGCGGCTTGACCGCTGACGAGATCAGGCAGGAAAGGTTTATCAGCTATGAGGGCTCCGCCTGCCTGAAGGCGGCTGTTTCGTCCTGGACGAAGGAGCACCGGATCGGGCTGCTGAGCATGACGGCCGTATCTTCCTTCACAGCCGCGGTGCAGGCCGTCAAGCTGGGTATGGGCGCCGCTTTCGCTGCCAAGAGGGCAGCCGAGGGTCTGGACCTGGACTTGGATCTGAACTTGGACTTGAATCTAGACTTTGACTCAGAAAGGGCAGACAAAGAAATAGCAGTGCTCCCGCTTGGGGAGACACTGCCTGTTCAATCTTTTACTATGGGATTATTGGCGCATGCCGGAGAGCCGGGGGCCGGGATTACAGCAGAGCTGTCCGAATGGATAAGAAGCTTGGCTTGAACAAGTTCAATTTCAGCTTCAGCCGGCGCCGGGGCGGCGCGCTTTTCTTATTCAGCGTAGACGCCGATCGTGCTGAGCATGATTTTCCCCGGTCCTCCGTTCAGGTAGAAGGTAATTGAAGATAATTTCGAAGGCTGAAACGCCGGGTTCTGCTCCGTGAATCTGTCAAAATCGAGCCGGTAGGTCTGAAAAATCGTCTCCGTATGCTGCTGGTATTTGCCGTCTTCAATTTTGTCGTCCAGCCACGGATTTATCGTAAATTTGCTGACCGGCAGAGGCTCGGCCGTCATAAATTCTGATAATGGAAGGCGGGCTTTGGCGCCGTCAGAGCTTTCGAGCTCCAGGGTAAGATCGGGGACTTTGGCCGCCGCTGTATCTTTGTCCTCCTCAAGCTGATAGTTCAAGTTGGCCATGGAGAAAGACAGTCCCGCCGCATGGGACAGCGCATAGTTAAACTGGCTGCTGTTGCCGGAGGTGCGCAGCGTCAGCTTGTATGCCGGCACTTCTGTATCCGTGCTGTCCGCACCGGAAGGTGCCTGCCACTCCAGGACGGCTCCGCGTTCTGTTTTGACACTGTTCTCCCGGTCACGGACCTGCTCCTCGCTCAGTTTAACACCGCTGGCTTCTGCAGTTCCCCCGCCCCGGATCGTGTTTACGTTGTAATCCTCTTCATAGTCAGCCAGGAGCGTGAGATGCCCGTCTTCATAACGGCTGAAGTAAGACGTAGCCGGCAGCCAATCGAGTCCTGAGCGGTAATCCCGGAACAGTTCGGTATATTCAGTCTTGCCGTGCAGGGTAGCTTCCATAAAGGCGGATACATAAACCTTGGCGATCTGGCGCTGGCTCTCCTCATTCATAATCCGGCTTCTGCTGAGCAGAATTCCGGTCGGGAAGCTTGCATCATAATGGCCCCAGCTTGTATTAAACTGGCTGTGATTCGCTCCGTCGACGTATAAAGTCGCCTTAAAGGCGGAGCTGCCTTTATCGAAGGTGGCCCGGCTGTACTGCCGGTCGCCGTAGAAATCACTGACATCCCCATCCTGGGCGCCCTGCAGGGAGAAATAATTGACGTTGCTGAGACGCGCCAGGTTATTGTCCACCTTCTTATCGGTAGGCGCTATCGCAGCCACGCTGACGATATGGTATTTGTCGAGATCTTCGAGCGAGTCCCCGCGCTGAAACCAGCGGAGCGGGTCCGCCGCCATCGCCACAGCCTGGCCGCCGCGCGAATGGCCGATCAGGCCGATCCGGTCAAAATCGACTTTATTGTAAAAAGGTGTGCTGCTGTCCGCGGCAAACTGGCTGATCTGCTGAAGATGCTTCAGCAGCAGCCAGGCCCGGGCTTTCATGTCATTGCCGGGGATGCCGGTCCAGGCGGAGTAATTGAAGAAATTCTCATCGACGGAGATAGCGATAAATCCCCGGCTGGCAAGCAGCTCGCCCAGATAAGCGTATCCTTCATCGGAGTAATCCTCCATTAAATGATTGCCGTGGACGATGAGAATAAGCGGAAAAGGGCCGCTGCCTTCCGGCATCCAGACTCTGCCGTTCAGGGGCAGCGATTTGGAGTCAAAGCCCCAGAACGAGGTCCGGGCATCGGACCAGTTCGTAAGGATCTTCGAGCCGTCCACTGAGACGGACCGAAGACCGGCATCCTCGCCGAACTCGCTCCGGTGCAGATCGGTGCCGCTGCCATAAGTGAAGGAGCGGTAAGAGACGGCACCGGGCAGCCCGGGATTGCCGGCGCTGATGGCCGCCGCCGGGCCTGCCGCCGGCTTTGCCGCCAGCGGCTCGCTGCCGCCGCTGTGCAGCGGCAGATACACAAGCGCTGCGCAGGCGGCCGCCGGCAGCAGAAAGCCGGCAAGCCTGCGCGACCACGCCGCGCGCGGCTTGAAGAGAAAGCCGGCGGCCAGGCCGGCTAAAGTGCCTGCGCAGGCGGCGAATACAGCCGCCGCAGCCGAAACGTCCCATCTTGCGCCTGAGTAGCGGAAGATGGTCAAGACGGCGCCGGCCGAATAGAGCCATGCCCCGGTGAACAGCCGGGGCAGCTTCAGGCCGGCCAGCGCCAGCAGCACGGCCAGCACATTGGCCGACAGGGCCATGGCCAGCGTGCCGCCGGCCGCAAAGACCAGCACGTCAAAGCCCGTTCCGCGGCCGGTAGGCAGCCCGAGCGCGGTTAACGTAAATGCGGCCAGCACCACGGCCCAAAGGCCGAATAATGCAGCCTGCCAGATGAAGGTATCATAGCGGTAGGTTGCGGCAATGCGGGTCCTCAGCCGCTGTCTGAGCGGCGGTTTAATAAGGGGGATTTCTGGGTATAAGGGTTCAAATTGAATGTCCATAATTTCTCCTGCTTCTAGGCCATTTCTGCTTCTAGGCCATCTCTGGTTCAATGACTTCTATGTTTCTATGCTTATATGCTTCTTCTGCTGATGAACAGCAGGCTGGTTAGCCTAACATCTATTGTAACATGAAACAAATCGTCCGCTGACAGGAAATCATGGGATATGCTTATGGAGAGGACAGTCTGGGCCGCAGCGTCCGCGACATCCGCTCTTCCGGATTAGTCTCGGCGGGGGCGGTTCTGTTTTTTTTCATTTTCTTCTTATATAATAGAAGAGCCGATGGGTGCACAGAATAACAGGGGCTTGCCGCAGGTTTCAACAAGGCCTGGGTATCCTGGTCTTCATGCTCTCATAAGGCCCAGCCGGGTATCCGATCACGTGATTCCGGCCATTATTTATTTTACGAGCAAAAGGAGATCAATAAGATGAGTGTACATATCGCGGCCAAGCCGGGAGATATTGCGGAGACGATCCTGCTGCCAGGAGATCCGCTCCGCGCCAAATTTATCGCTGAAACGTATTTGACGGATGTGACCTGCTACAATGAAGTCCGCGGCATGCTTGGTTTCACGGGAACTTATCAGGGAACAAGAGTGTCTGTGCAGGGAACGGGCATGGGAACTCCATCCATTGCGATCTATGTTAACGAGCTGATCCGCGAATACGGCGTCAAGAATCTGATCCGTGTCGGTACCTGCGGCGGCATGCAGGAGCATGTCCGTGTGCGGGACGTTATTCTGGCCCAGGCCGCCTGCACGGATTCCAGCATGAACCGGCATGTGTTCGGCGGGTATGATTTTGCTCCGATTGCGAGCTTTGAGCTGCTGAAATCGGCTTACGAGCGCGGCGTGGAGAAGGGGCTCAAGATGCATGTCGGCAATATTTTCAGCTCGGACATGTTCTACCGTGATGACACCTCTGTAAGCGAGCTGCTGATGAAATACGGCGTGCTCGGCGTGGAGATGGAGACAACCGCGCTCTATACGCTGGCTGCCAAATATGGCGTTAAGGCGTTGACGATCCTGACGGTCAGCGACCATTTGATTACAGGTGAAGAAACCACCTCCGAGGAACGCCAGACTACTTTTAAAGAGATGATGGAAGTGGCGCTGGACACGGCCGTTCATCTGTAGGCGGGACGGAGTAATTTAAGAAAGCGGGGACAGGCGCGATGAGAATGGTGGATTTAATTGAGAAGAAACGGGATGGCGGCGAGCTGCTGACGGAAGAAATCAACTATATTATTGAAGGCTACACCCGGGGAGAGATCCCGGATTACCAGGTTAGCGCGCTGGCCATGGCGATCTTCTTCCAGGACATGAACGAGCGGGAGCGCGCCGATCTGACCATGGCGATGGTCAATTCCGGTGATGTGATCGACCTTTCATCGATCGAGGGCATTAAGGTGGATAAGCATTCCACCGGTGGCGTAGGAGATACAACCACCCTGGTGCTGGCGCCCCTGGTGGCGGCGCTGGATATTCCGGTTGCCAAAATGTCCGGGCGCGGCCTTGGCCATACCGGCGGAACCATTGATAAGCTGGAGTCCATCCCGGGCTTCCATACGGAGATCAGCACGCAGGAATTTGCGGATCTGGTCAACCGGTTTAAAATTGCTGTCGTCGGCCAGTCAGGCAACCTTACCCCTGCGGATAAAAAGCTGTACGCGCTGCGGGACGTAACGGCAACCGTGAACTCGATTCCGCTGATCGCAAGCTCTATCATGAGCAAGAAGATTGCCGCAGGCTCCGACGCAATTGTGCTGGATGTCAAAACCGGCTCAGGCGCCTTTATGAAGACGGCGGAGGATGCTGCAGAGCTTGCGCAGGCGATGGTGCGGATCGGCAACAATGTCGGCCGCAAGACGATGGCAGTTATCTCCGACATGAGCCAGCCGCTGGGCTGCGCAATCGGCAACGCGCTTGAGGTGCAGGAAGCCATTGACGCGCTGAAAGGGCAGGGGCCGGCGGACCTGGAGGAGCTGTGCCTGGCTTTGGGACGCCAAATGGTATACTTGGCGGGCAAGGCTTCATCGCTTGAAGAAGCGGAGGAGAAGCTGCGCGAAGCGATCCGCAGCGGCGCGGCGCTGGAGAAGTTCAAGCAGTTTATCGCCAACCAGGGCGGCGATCCGTCGGTTGTCGACCATCCGGAGAAGCTGCCGCAGGCCGCATACAAGATTGAGGTGCCGGCCAAAACGGACGGCGTCGTGGCCGAGATTATTGCGGACGGAATCGGAACGGCTGCGATGTGGCTTGGGGCAGGCCGGGCAACGAAGGAATCGGAGATTGATCTCGCGGTAGGCCTGATGCTGAACAAGAAGATCGGCGACCCCGTCAAAGCGGGCGATTCGCTGGTGACGATTCATGCCAATAACGAGGATGTTGAAGCCGTAACAGCGAAAATCTACGAATGCATCCGCATCGCAGACCATGCCGAGGCTCCTGTGCTGGTGCATGGCATCGTGATTGAATAATCAAAGACTGAATAATCAAAGATTGAATAATCAAAGACGGAATAAAAATGAAAGAGGCTGCGGCCCTGGCGGGAAGCAGCCCTGTATCTTAAACCTTCAAGAGCGTACAATGCCCGGCGGGCAGAGCGGTCTTGGAGGTTTTTTTAGGGATCAGAAGAGAATAATTCCGGCACAGGCGGAAAGGAACAGGATTTTTAAGGGGTGAATCTTATATTTGGTGACGGCGGCAAAGGAAGCGGCCCCGATCAGCAGCGTTGCAAAGGTCGTCCAGTTAAAAATAGCGCCCGCACTGCGGTCCGGAAAACCGAAATGGATGGCCGCATAGACGATAAGCCCTGTGATGATCGGCCGTAAGCCGTAGAAGGAGGACTTCACCCAGAAGCTGGAATGGAGCCTGTAGAAGCAGGCCGCAATGAGGATAACCACGATCAGCGATGGCAGAACGATGCCGGTCGTGGCCGCAATCGCTCCAGGCAGCCCGGCTGCCCGGTAACCGATCAGCGTCGCGCTGTTGGTTGCAATCGAACCCGGCGACATGCCGGACAGCGACACTGCTTGGCGGAGCTCCTCCCCGCTGACCCAGCCGAACCGGTTCGTTTCATATTGAATCATGGAAATGACGGCATAACCGCCGCCGAAGGACATAAATCCGATTTTGAGGAAGGATACAAACAGCTGCCACAATAACACAATGTCCACCCCTAGATGTAATATTCAATCACGCCGGTTTCAGCCTGGCCGGACGATGAGGTTTTCTCCGTTACCACCTTTAAGCCGAGCCATTTCTTGGCCCGCACAATGATGATTCCAAGGCCAAGCCCCGCCAGGATCATAAAGATGGGATTCCAGCCGGTCAGAAGGAGGACGGCAAGTGACCCGGCCGCAGCGGCCAGGGTGCTCCAGTCAACCAGAGCCGATTTGGCCATTCTGTAGGCAGCCGCACCAATAAAACCAAGCACAGCACCGTTAATGCCCTTCATGGCGGCTTGCACCTTGGGCACCTCCTGCAGGTAGCTGTAGAAGAAGCTAAGTACATATACAATCAAGAAGGTCGGAAGAGTGATGCCGAGCACGGCAGCAGCCGCACCGGGGATTTTACCGAGCCGGTAGCCGATAAAAGCGGAAGCATTTACGCCGACGCCTCCCGGGGCTGAACCGGCGATAGACAGCAGATCGCTCATTTCCGATTCGTCCATCCACTTTCGTTTGCCGGCCACTTCCTGTTCGATGACGGCCATCATGGCGTATCCACCGCCAAAGGTGGAAGGGCCGATTTTGAAGAAGACCCAGAATAACTCACCCAGCAGAAGCAGCTTCTGCGTTATTTTATTCTCCATGCTGTTCACCTCAGGCTGTTTTGTCCACGGCTTTCAGTATATCACCTTTCTGCCATTATGGTATTAACTTTCGCCCAGCAGCTGTAGTTTGGGTTCGGAACCTGCGCCCAAGTAGAAAATAATTGCGCTTTATCGGGGTTCTAGCATCGGAATTGGCGCAATTAACGGCGCGGGAATCTTCTTTTTGTTATTTTGATATTAAGGAGAATATGGCAAATTAGAATTCAACCTTCTATAATGGTGTTATCCGACAAGAATAATAAGAATAATGGAGCAGTGTATGAACAAAACAGGCCCTTTCATGTCTTCAGTCAAAAGAGCGGTGTATGACCGGATTGCGGTGCAGAAAGATATTTCCAAAGCCGAGCTGCTGGAGAGGTTCAAGCTGACGGGAAGCAGCCTCACAAGACTGCTCGAGGAGCTTATCCGCGAAGGCTGGATTATCGAAGCAGGCCTGGGGCAGTCAACCGGCGGCAGGAAGCCGATTCTTTACCGGATCAATCCGCTGAGGAGAGTTATTTTTGGTCTTGAAATATCAAGGCTTTATTCCTCGCTGGGCCTGTATGACCTGAATATGAACCCGCTTGCCTTCAGCAGATGGACGATGGACGAAACGATGACGCCGGAGCATCTCCTGGAACGGATTGCAGCGCGTATCGGCTCCATGCTCCTGGAGCAGGGGATAGACAAGAGCAGGGTTGAAGGCATCGGAATCGGGGCGGTTGGGCCGCTGGACAGGCAGAAGGGGATCCTTATCAATCCGCAGCATTTTCCGGCTGAGGGATGGCAGAACCTGCCGGTATGCGGCTGGCTGGAGCAGAGAACGGGGATTAAGGCTGTGCTGGAAAATGGGGCAAATACCGCCCTGATCGGCGAGCACTGGGCGCTGCGCGATGAGCGCATCCAGGATATGCTTTATGTGCATGCCGGTACCGGCCTTCGTTCGGCCATGATGTCCAGCGGCCAGATTGTCCATGGCGCCGTCGACAGGGAAGGCTCGATCGGGCAGATGGTCATTCAGACAGACGGCCACCGGCTGCACGATTCAGGCAACTACGGCGCGCTTGAGGCTTACGCTTCGGTTCAGGCATTGGAGAAGCAGGTGCGGGCCCAGCGCAGGCTGGGCCTGAACCGGCTGGACGGCCCGGAGAAGAAGGAGATGCCGGCGGACAAAATAAACTTCGACACTCTGACAGAAGCGCTCCGGCAGGGGAACAGGTTTGTAGAGGAGCTCTTTCTGCAATCTGCTGTCTATTTGGGCATCGGACTAGCCAATCTGATTAATATTCTCCATCCGGAAGCGGTAATATTGGGCGGGCCGCTGATTCACGCGCATCCCGGTTACTATGACAAGGTGATCTCGGCTGCAAAGGACAAAATCTATTATTATCCCGAATATCAGCCTTTGTTCGTTAACGAAATGCTGCAGGAGAACGCGGTATCGACCGGAGCGGCGCTTCTCGTGTTTAAGCAGATGTCTCTGGAATAAACGGCTTACTGCAGAACCACACCGAGCCGCTCATACAGCTGATTGCGCTGCTGAACCGCCCAGGGCTGGCCGGGCTGCGATTCCAGCAGGTCAAGCAGCAGGTCGTGAAAATCCTGAATCATAAAGCCCTCCGGCAGCGCCGGCTGCTGCAGCAGCTTTGGAAAATCATACTCCGGCAGGGCAGCCCCGCCGTCCGCCGCCTGCTCCATCCAGCTGATCCAATCCTCCAGCTTCAATAGCCCTGCCCTCCACAAATCCAGCTGCAGGCTGAGACAATCCTGAAGCGTCCCATATCCGGCTTCGTCCTGAAATCTCCGGCAGAGCCGGACCGCAAGCTCGTAGAACGCCCGGACAGCGGCCAGTTCAGCGCCTTCAAGGCTGCTGATGCCGAATTCCAGCCGGGAGAGAAAATCCTCCGCCGTAATTGCCGACCCGTCATCATACAGCAGCAGTCCATTTGCCAAGGTTTCCAGTATTTGATCAAGCTGCCGGCCGGTAATCCTCCCCGACGCACAAGCTTCTATAAGCTGTTCTTTCAATTAAATTCCTCCATCCTGATGGAACTTCCGAAGTCCCTCTTTATTCCCGGTCATGAATCCAAGTTTACCAGAAAGCAGGAAAAAGGTCTTGCAGAAGAGGGCCTGCCGGCCCCGGAAGCTTTCGTTCCGGTTAGCCATTTATTCCTGTTTTTTGGAAAAAGGGTTTGGCTGGCTGTCTGGCCGGGTAATAACGGGGACAAACAGAAGGGAGAGAAGACAAAGTGAATTTAAGTGTCCACGCCTCAGCGCCTTATCATCACCAATTCTTTAAGTCCCCGAGCAGCAGCATTCCCAAGAAGGAAACCTCCAATGACAAATCGTCCAGCTTCGCGGAAATTTTGAATGAAAAATTAAAGCAGGCTGAACGGCGTTAATCCGCCTATTTTCCCGATTTTGCCATGAAAATTTGAAAACTGTATGAAATGTTAAAATTATTATTTTCTGAAAAGCCGCCTCCGGTTACAATGAAGCCGATGGACGGCTTTTTGCATTTTTTTATGGGCAATTTGAGAGCCGACAGCGCCGAGTTAAGGATAGATGAATTAGAAGCTGACACGGAAAGAAGGGTTCCAAATGCGCTCATACAGACATACAGCTGAGGGATTTATTGAAACCTCGTTACGGGGGAAAGAACTGCTTGCCAATCCGCTGCTGAATAAAGGGGTAGCCTTTACGAAGGAAGAACGGCTGGAGCTGGGCCTTGACGGGCTGCTGCCGCCGACGGTAATGACGATTGAAGAGCAGACGCAAAGGGTATACGAGCAGCTGCAGAACCAGCCGGATGATCTGCACAAGAACATTGCGCTTAACGATTTGTTCCACCGGAATGTGGTTCTGTTCTATCGTCTGCTTGGTGAGCATTTGAGCGAAATCCTGCCGCTTGTATACACGCCGACGGTAAGCGAGGCTATCCAGCAGTACAGCCATGAATATCACCGGCCGGGCGGGGTGTATTTGTCCATTAATGATCCTGAAGGGATCGAACAGGCCTTCTTGAACGTGGTGGATTCTGTGGAAGCGATTGATCTGATTGTGGTGACGGATTCAGAGAGCATTTTGGGAATCGGGGACTGGGGAGTGGGCGGCATCCATATCTCGATCGGCAAGCTGGCCGTTTATACGGCTGCGGCCGGGATTGATCCCAGCCGGGTGCTGGCCGTTGTGCTGGACGTCGGAACCGACAACCGGAGGCTGCTCGAGGATCCTTTATATATGGGCAACCGCCATGCGCGGGTGCGGGGAGAGCGGTATGAGCAGTTTATCGACCGTTTTGTAGAGAATGCTGTCCGGATTTTTCCTGATGCCCTGCTGCATTGGGAGGATCTGGGGAGTGTCAATGCGCGGAACATTTTGAATAAATACGCGGCAGCGCTGCCTACCTTCAACGACGATATCCAGGGCACGGGAGCGGTCACGCTGGCCGCCGTGCAGTCGGCCTGCCGGATCACAGGCATTCCGCTTGCAGAGCAGCGGGTGCTGGTATTCGGGCCGGGCTCCGCAGGAATCGGGAATGCCGATCAGATGTGTGCGGCAATGGTGAAGGAGGGGCTGTCCGAAGCGGAAGCGCGGAGCCGCTTCTGGGCGTATGACCAGCGCGGCCTGCTGACGGAGAGCACAGCGGATGTGCTGGACTACCAGCGGCCTTATGTGCGTCAGGATGCAGAATGCCGCGGCTGGCTCCGGAATGAGGCAGGGACGATCCCGCTGCTGGAGGTGGTCCGCCGCGTGAAGCCGACCATCCTGATCGGAACCTCAGGTTCGGCTGGAGCTTTTACCGAGGAAGTGGTAAGGGAAATGGCCCGGCATACGGAGCGGCCGGTCATTCTGCCGATGTCCAATCCGACAGCGCTTGCCGAAGCCGTGCCGGCTGATCTCTTGGCCTGGACGGACGGCAGAGCGCTGATTGCGACCGGCAGCCCCTTCGAGCCTGCCGAATGGAACGGAGTCCGGCACGAAATCGCCCAGTCCAATAACGCGCTGGTGTTCCCGGGGCTGGGGCTTGGCGCCATCGTCGTCAAGGCTCAAACCCTGTCCCCCGGCATGTTCAGCGCTGCGGCCGAAGCGATCGCCTCCTTTGTGCCGTGGGACGGGCCGGGAAGCCCGCTGCTGCCGCGCGTCAATGAGCTGCGGGCGGTATCCGTCGCTGTTGCCGCCGCTGCTGCGAAGCAGGCGATTGCAGAAGGCATCGCCGGCTGTGTGCCGGAGGATGTCGAGGAAGCGGTGCGCTGCGCGGTTTGGCAGAGTGAGTACAAGCCAGTCAAAGCGGTGCAGGAGCTCGTAATCGCGTAGGCAGGGGTACAACGGCGGGGATATAATGGCAGCGATGTACAACGGCAGGAGTCAATGACTGTTACAAAGAAAAAGCCAGCTCCGCAAGCTGGGGACCGGAAGAGGCTCCCTGTTTGCGGGACTGGCTTTTTATGGTTTATTTTTCAGGTGATAAACGTCTTAATCTTCATCCACAACAGGATCCGCGCTGCGGTCGCCGAGGCGGCCGTCTTTGGCATCCTGGTATAATCTTTTTACCCATTTCAGCTCGGTTTTGGCATGCTCATAATTAGCCGCCATCAGATGCAGAACGCTCCGCGGAACGACGCCAATGTGCTCCGTATAGACCTCGTACAGGTAATTGACCTGATGCTCGGCTTCCTGCACACGATTCTTGAGCACATCGGCCATTTTGGACTGATCGCCCTTCCAGGCAAAGGACAGCGCCATCTTGATCGGGGTATGAATCGGCTCGATTTCCTCAAGCATGCTGAGCAGCATGTTATCAAAACAGGCCTTGCCTTTATCGGTAATATGATAGACGGTCTTATCCGGACGATTCTCACTCTTGATAACCTCAACCGCCTCGATCAGGCCCTGCTTGCACAGCTGCTCAACGGCATAATAGAGGGAGCCGATCTGGATTTTGGTGTTCTGATCCAGCGAGCGGTCCTTCATGATCGTGCGGATCTCATAAGGGTGCATGTCCTTCTCCATCAACAGACCCAAAATCGCCAGTTTGATGGGCATGACGTTACTCCCCGGACACGGTCGCCGCAGGCTGCCCGGCTGGAGCCTGTTTGTTGACCAGCACCCGGTCGTTTGGCATCAGCAGAATAAACAAAGCGGCTGCGCCAGCTGCGATAAGCGACCATAAGAAGGTGTGGGCGATGGAAGTCGCCATGGCATCCGAAATTTTATGCAGCACGGCCTCCGGAATCTGCTTGCGGTTCTCCGGCGTCAGCGCGTTCTGAGGATTGCCGATGGAAGCCGCACTTTGGCCGCTGCCGGCAAACGCCTTCGTCATTTGATCGGACAGCAGGTTGCGCTGGATGATGCCGAAGATGGTAATTCCGAGCGTCATGCCCAGGGACCGCATGAACGTAATCGTAGAGGTTGCCGATCCGCGCTGGCGCGTATCAAAATGATGAATGCCGGAAAGGTTCAGCGTGGAGAAGGAGAAGCCGACCCCGATTCCCGTCACAACACTGTAGATGGTCAGCAGCGTCCGCGGAGAATCCGAATTGAGCGTTCCGAGCAGCAGAATACCGGCCAGGAAAAAGATAATGGACATCAGCATAATGCGGCGGAACGATGTCCGGGTAGACAGCAGGCCGCCGGACTGGGCGCCGATCACAGAGCCGATCATCATCGGCATCAGAATCAGGCCGGAGTTGGTGGCTGTGCCCCCGTATACGCCCTGCACAAAGATCGGAATATAAACGGTAGCCACGATAAATACGGCTCCATAGAACAGGGCTACGCCGTTGCTAGTGGCAAACAGCCGCACCTTAAACATATCGAAGGAAATGACCGGCTCAGCCACTTTGCGTTCGATAAGCAGGAAGGCGATCAGCAATACGGCAAACCCGGCGAACAAGCCGAGAATCTGCGCGGAATCCCAGGCATAGGTTTCTCCGCCCAGCTCCAGGGCGAACATGAGGCAGACGATTGCCCCGACAAGCGTGATAGCCCCAAACCAGTCGATTCGCTGCTTCAAGTGATTCGGGGATTCCTTGTAGAACGCCATAATCAGAATAAACGAAACGATCCCGACCGGTACATTGATGTAAAATACCCAGTTCCAGCCAAGATGATCGGTAATAAAGGCGCCGAGAAGCGGCCCCACAATGCTGGAGAGCCCGAATACGGCTCCGAACAGGCCGGTGGCTTTGCCGCGGGACTTCGGCGGGAAAATATCAAAAATAATTGTAAAGGCAATTGGCATCAAAGCGCCGCCCCCGATGCCCTGAATGACACGGAACAGGCTGAGCTGCGTGATGCTGCCGGCAAGCCCGCACAGAATCGAGCCCAGCAGGAACACAACAATGCCGAAAATGTAAAATCTCTTGCGGCCGTACATATCCGACAGCTTGCCGAATATCGGCGTGCCGGCCATTACGGCGACCATATAAGCCGAGGTGACCCAGACAAACTGGTCCATTCCTCCAAGATCGGACACGATGGTGCCCATAGCGGTGGTTACGATCGTATTGTCCATCGCGGACATCAAAATGCCCAGCAGCAAGCCGGCTACGATAAACCGGAGGCTTCTTGAATTACTTTGAATCATGAGTGAACTCCTTTATTCAAATTTGAATACTTTCTCATTATATTCAAATTTGAATAGAAATCAATTGCAAAAAAGCTGCTCTCCCCATGTACGGAGAAAGCAGCTTTTATATCGGTGCCGGGCCTGGCGCCGGTGCAAGTTACAGTTATCCCTGCTGGTCAGCCGGAAAAACAAGTCCAAGCTGTCTGCGGGCTTCGTCCATAATTTCAGCCGCCGCCAAAGTGCGCTCATGGCTGTTAACGGCAGATTCACCGGAGCCCTGGCGGATGACCTTCATAAATTCAACCGTCTCGTAAGTCATGCTCGGCAGGGCGGTTGGGATGGAGATATCCTCCTCACGCCCGTCCCGGTAGCGGATATAAACATGGTGAGGCTGGCTCAGCTTATCAATGACAATGGAACCGAGTTCCCCTTGAATTTCGGACGGGAGGGCCGAGTCCGTAATTTTGGAATACATAACGACGGCATCCATTTCGGGATAAGCGGCAATCAGCATTCCTTCGCCGTCAACGCCGGATTCCAGCATGTAGCCCGTCGCTTTGACGGCAGACGGTTTGCCGAATAAGGCCACCATCGGGTAAATGCCGTAGATGCCGAGATCCATCAGCGCCCCATTGGAGAATTCCGGTTTGAAGGCATTCAAAATTTCCCCCTGCTTGTAGGCATCGTAGCGGGAGGAGTATTGGCAGAAGTTAGCGATATAGCGGCGGATCGGGCCGATCTTGTTCAAATTGTCGCGGATCGTCCGGAAGTTGGGAAGCAGGGTCGTCTTTAAAGCTTCCATAAAGACTACATTGTTAGCTTTGGCTGCTTCGATGACCGCCTTCACTTCGCGGGCATTGGAAGCTGCCGGCTTCTCGCACAGCACATGGATGCCGTGATTCATGGCTTCGATAGCCTGGCTGGCATGCAGGGAATTTGGGCTTGCAATATATACAGCATCTACGGTGCCGCTTTCGAACATCGCAGTCAGATTGGTATACGTATTGGGAATTTTATGCTTGTCGGCAAAGGCCTGCGCCTGCTCTGTTGTGCGGGAATACACGGACGAAAGAACAAATCCTTCTGCCTCGATCGCCGCCTCAATGAACCGGTCGGTAATCCAGTTGGTTCCAATGATGCCGAAACGAATCATGCTTTATGCCTCCTTAGGGGTAGCTTGCCGCCAGGACACGTCTTACGGCCGCAAGTATTCATCATTGTCAGTTATAATAGAACGGACAAAGAAATGCAACCCCGCCAGCCTGCTGGTTAACCGGACATTCCTGCAATTTTATGCTGAAGCAGCGGGGTGTAATAAGCTTTAATTGAATCAAACTCGGATGTAATCCGGTCCATATGGCGGACGGTTCCCATGCCGGAGTGCCGGCGGTAATGGGTGAGCGGCTGGTTCAGATAAGCCATGCGGACACCGTTTAAAGCGATGCGGACCCAAAGATCATAGTCATGCGTGTAGGGCAGCTGCTTATTAAACCAGCCGAGCGACTCTGCCAGATTCCGGAGCATCATCACCGTACAGCCGTTAATCGGACAATAATGGAGCAGGGACGATATCAGCGCTTTTTCATTCTCGAAAGAGCTTTGACTGTTATAGCCGGTTATCCGGTTCTGCTCGTCGGTCGTATGGTAATCGGTAAAGCTGAACTGGAGATGATGCGTCTCCATAAAGGCGACTTGGTTCGTAATTTTATCCGGATGAAAATAATCGTCCGAACTGAGCCAGGCGATATATTTGCCGCTTGCTTGCTGCATGCCGTAATTGAGAGCGCTGGCTGTGCCGCCGTTGCTTTTGCCGAGGTAGACGATCCGGGAACGGAAGGGATCCAGCTTGTGCTGATGCTGGGTGGACCCGTCATCCACAACGATAATCTCAAGCTTTTCATAGGTTTGATTCAGCACGCTGGATAGGGCCTGGTCGATATATGGACAGTTGTAAAAGGGAATTACGACCGTAACAGTCGGGTGCATAGCTCCAACACCTTTCTCAGAAATCCACACATTATGTACCAGTGTATGAAAGAAAGAAGAAGCGAGACTGGATAAACGTGGATTTTGAGCAGATTGATGAACAGAGCCTGCCTCCGTCAGCTGTAAAAAAATAAGCACATCCCCAGCAGGGAGCTGCGGGATGTGTTTATAGAAGTGCAGGTGACTACAGCCGCCGGCGTTTGTAGAAGATCACAAACACGCTGGCAAGCAGGAGGATCACCAATGCAGCGCCGGCTGTCCAGGCGTCCTTGACAGAGCCCTGAGACTGTGCGGTAGTTTGCCCGCCGCCGTCCTGGCCGCCAAAGCCTCCGCCGCCGTCCATGCCTCCGCCCGGCCCGCCGCCGAAGCCGCCGCCAAAGCCGTCCGGCGGAGTGTTGCCGTTAGGAGCGGCGCCGCCGTTCTGCTGGGCGTTGCCATTCTGTTGAGTATTGCCAGTCTGCTGGGCATCGCCAGTCTGCTGAGCGTCGCCTGCAGCGGCAGCTCCGCCTGCTGTGCTGTCACCCTGCTGGGCAGCAGCATTCGTGCCGGCAGCGTCATTGGCATTGCCGAAGTTCGGCATATTGCCGCCACCGCCGCCCATGCCGCCGCTGCCGGAGCCGTCACCCGAGGAAGGGGACGTTCCGTCAAGCTGCTGCTGGATGGTGCTGACAGCTGTCGCGTTGGTTTGGATCAGCGATTGTACGCCCGCTTCGTATTCCTCATAAGTGTAGAAGGGACGCGGGTCTGCTTGAACGTGCGAGGAGATCATGGTTTGCAGCTCCTCAACCTTAGCTGTGAAGGTATCGTTGGCCAGCAGGCCGTCGATCGCATTCTGAATGATTTCGTGATACAGCGTTTTGTATTTATCTACCGCAAGCAGCTTGGCAACCAGCGGCCGTTCGTCCAAAGAGCCCTGCGTAGGCTCGTCGATCAGCAGGCTGTAGCCTGCACCGCCGCCGGCTTGATTGCCGGCAGCTGCCTGATCGTTCCCGCCTGCTGCTGCATTGCCCGCCGCCGCATTGCCCGCCGCCGCATTGCCCGCTGCGTCGTCCGCTGCGGCACCGCCGTCCGTCTGCGCCGCCGTGCTTTGCCCGGCTGACTGCGCCTGTGCGCCGCCAGCTGCGGCCTGAGCCTGCCCGGCACCGGCTGTGTCAGCCGCATCCTCGGCGGGATCATCCGGGTCGCCCATACCGCCGCCCATGCCTCCGCCCATGCCGCTGAAGGCCATATTATAGTCCCATGGCAGCACAGAGAAGACGCCGTCTTTTTCATACAGATAATAGTTCTGCTTGTTGCCTCCGATATAGCTGTCCGTATTGTTGGTGACAACCTGAAGGGCGATGTATTTCAGCGCCTCCTCGACATCAAGCACGCTTTCGTAATCCGTTCCGTTATTCAGCTCTTTGATCATATTGACCAGAACGCCGCCGTCCGTGGATTCCGATTTCTGCACAAGTCCGGAATAGGAATCGGCATCGTCATCAATGTACAGCAGGTCGCTGCCGGTGCCCATGGTGCCTTTGTAAAGTGCGCCGTAGGAATTGCCGAAATAGCGCTCCAGATAAGCGTCTCCAATCTGCTCAACCGCGAGATAGAAGCCCCAGAGCTCGCCGTTGACATACACATCCACAAAGGAATGCTTCGGCACCGGAAGGCCCATTTGCTCGGCCAGCTCATAAGCGAGGAATTCACGCATGTAAGAGGCGTCGCTGTACTGGTTGTTCAGGTTGATTTTGCTGATCCCGTCGATCGTCTGGTTCACATATTCGTCGAAAGAAAGCTTGAAGCTGTAGCGGTCCGAGTCCGAGCTGACCACGCTCCGCAGGCTCAAATTGCCCTTCGTCCGGATGCCGACATTGTCGTAGGTAACGCCGTTATATTCGACCGTTGCCGTTTTGTATTCTTCTGCGCTGGCGTTGTCCAGCATATCCTGAAAATCATTTTCATCCACTGTAATCTTAACGTCTACTACTTTATCTTCAGGAAAAACCTCTTCATCCAGCTTCTTCTCATCTGCAGAGATGGTGCGGGTGCTGGCTGTTCCGGCAGACGAGTCCGAATCCGAATTCGTGCTGCTGGTTGTGCTTGTTCCGGAGCCGGCCCAGCTGCAGCCAGCCAGACCGAAGACCAGGACAAGGGAGCTGAGGACCAGAAGAAATGAAGTAAGTCTGGACTTCATCTTGCCTCCACCTCCATGATTTTAGGATACATAATCTCCGCTGTAGCTGAGCAGTACGGCATTTCTGACGCCGCTGATCGCCGTAATCTGGTTGACAAACGCAGTCTCCTGCCCGCGCAGGCGGATTTCCAGCGTCATCTCGATGTTGCTGCTTGTTACGGTCTTCTGCTTCACGTTGAAGCGTTTGACCAGGGAGCCTAATTGACCGATTACCGCCTGCTCGGTTTCATCGTCCGCTACGTTCACAACAACGAGGTAAGGCGTTTCGAGTGAAGATTTTTTGATGAAGAAGAACAGGATCAAGCCGACAATAACGGTACCGATAGCTGCCAGCGTAAAGAATCCGGCGCCTGTTACGATGCCTGCCGCAGCAGCCCAGAACAGGAAGATCAGGTCAGTCGGGTCTTTAATAGGCGTTCTGAAACGAACGATGGACAAGGCGCCGACCATACCGAGCGACAGGACGAGGTTGGAGTTGATTGCGATGATGACCATCGCTGTTACCATGGTCATGCCGATCAGCGAGATATTGAAGCTCTTGGAGTACAGTACGCCGCTGAATACCCGCTTATAAAGCGTGTAGATAAAGAATCCGATCAGGAAAGCAACGGCGAATGTAATCAGCATTTTGGATAAAGAAACATCGGATGAGAAATTGCTCAGCACCGAATTTTTGATAATATCGGAGAAAGTGTTGGATGTCTCCGCAGTTGTGTTTGTGTTCATAAATCAATAGTCCTCCCAGGTGTTGGTTTTTGAATATTTGCGGCAGATCACATATTTGGATGCCGACTGACGGTTAAGGCCGTCCAGCTGGAGCCCGGCTTTGATAAATTCCGGAATATACTCGTCATATTTGACCTCCAGAATGATCAGATCATCGTCCAGTGCGCTCACTGTCGCCAGCTCCGGATCAAAGATATCCAGGTTGTTCAGACCCGTCCGCAGCTGTTTGTCGAAGGTAATCCTTACATTGCCGTATCGGAAGACATAAGGCTCCCGCACATAATCGACGATGACCTTGGGCCGCAGCAGATTCACTTTGGTTTCATGGTAAATCTCCATCAGGAGCGGCTTGTCCGGAACATTCAGCACCTCGTAATTTCCGGCTAGGATCTGGTTGTACATCTCCCGGGTCAGCGAAGCGTTCACCTTGGAGATGAGATCTCTGTACTTGATCTTCTTCTCAAAGTGAATGACCTTGTCCTGAACGTTGTAGATGCGGATCCGGTATTTCGCCCGGTCGCGGAGCCCGCCCAGCTTCTCATGCAGTGCCGTATTGTCGATATCATCAAAATACAGGCTGCGAATGTGATATTCGCCTGTCGGCCCTACGTTGGGATCGTGGGCCATCAAATGTTTGAGCCGCTGCTTGATCACAAAGTACTGGTGCTGGTTGATCAGAAATTTGAGCTCGTTGCGGTACTTCAGTTTTTTCTGCATAGTCCCCTCTTCCTTGCTATGGAGTGCTGTCAGCGCTGCTTGACGCAGTCGTCTGCCTTTCACGTAGTTTATATTAAAGCGCTCCGCTGATAGCTCGCTTAATGCTGACTGAAGAGTTCCTGAAAATTTTACACTGCGTTAACAAAAGTGCAGATCGGATTTAACAAAGCCGGAATTTGACAATATTGAATTTTACAAAGCCGGAATTTGACATGCCTGCTGACAGCGGGTAAGGTGTTAGCAACACTTTTTTGAAGAGAACGGAGAATTGGAGAATGGGAAAAATGAAAGACTTCTGGTGGATCGCAGTCGCCGGGCTGCTTATCATAGGCGTTGTTCTATATCTGGGCAGGATAGCGGGAAGAACAGAGAACACAGCCGGAGGAACGGAGAGCAAGAACGGGGGACCCTACGACATCGTAACGACATTCAAGAGCGATCCGCAGACAAGCCGGGCTTTCACCTGGTATACGGATGATGCCGGAGAGGAAACGGTGGTTCAGCTGCTTAAAGGGGAGGGGACACCGGATTTCAGCTCTGCGGATCTGATCAGCGTTCAAGGTGAAACGACCGTTTACGAGGGTAGCAGCGGGCAGCAGAAAGGGGTTCATAAAGCCGAAGCATCGGGGCTTGAGCCGGGAACCGCTTATACGTACCGGGTTGGCAGCCCGGCGAGCGGAAAGTGGAGTGAACCCGCCTCCTTCACGACCGAGGAGCAGGATTTGACGGCGTTCAGCTTCATTAATATAACGGATTCCCAGGGAGTGAATGAGGCGGATTTTGCAAAATGGGGCCAGACGTTAAGTGCGGCCTTTAAGACTTTTTCCGGGGCACGGTTTGTCATTCATAACGGCGATTTGACGGAGGATCCGGCGGATGAAGCGGGGTGGAAGGCTTTCTTTGCAGATGCCCAGCCCTGGATTTCTGAGGTTCCGCTGATGCCGGTGACCGGTAATCATGACGAGGTGGACAAGCAGGCGGACGCCTACGTTTCCCATTTCAACCTGCCTGATAATGGTGCCGAGGGCTCTAATCCGGGGACCAGCTATTCCTTCGATTATGGAAATGCCCACTTCGTTGTGCTGAATACCGAATCCAACATCAAGAAGCAGACGGATTGGCTGAAGCAGGATTTGAAGAACACCGATAAAGAATGGATTATCGCCGCCCTGCACCGGCCCCCGTATGGAGGAAGCATGTACGATAAAGTGGACGATTGGGTGGAGCTGTTTGACCAATACCACGTCGACCTTGTGCTGCAGGGTCACAATCATGAGTATTCCAGATCGTATCCTTTAAAGGGTGGAAAAATAACGGACGAAGGCAACGGCACCGTCTATGTGGTAACCAACGCCTCCGGCTCCAAGTTCAATGAGAAGAAGAGCGACAAGTTTTATCATGCGGTGCATTTTCAGAACAACAAGCAGATGTTTGCCGGGATCCAGATCAGCGGCAGCACGCTTACCTATTCCGCATACGACGTTGACGGGAACAAGCTGGACGAGTTTGTGCTGAAGCACTAAGGGATGTCCCGGCGAAAAATCAGGCGGGCGGCGGAATCCTTGCAGCGGGCTTGAGCGCCGCGCCTTTACAGTGCCCAGCGCAGCAGCAGGCCGGCCTGGGACAAGCCGCCGCCAAAGCCGTAGAGCATCAGCAGCTGCCCGCTGCGGATCCGGCCGTCCCGGACGGCCTGGTGCAGGGCAATCGGGATGGAGGCTGCCGAGGTGTTGCCGGTGTATGCCAAGGTGCTGACCGTCTTCTCCAGCGGAATGCCGGTGCGCTCGCAGACCGCCTCCAGAATCCGCATGTTCGGATTATGCGGCACCAGCCAGTCGACGTCCTCCGCCGTAATGCCGGCCTGCTTCATGAACTGCCGGATGCCCTCCGGCACCCGGCTGATCGCCCAGCGGTAGACAGCGCGGCCGTTCTGGACGATAAAGCCGTTCTGCTCCAGCGCCATATCCCCGATATTCGGAGCCAGGCTGGAGCGGTACAGGTGATGGCCTTCCGCCCCGTCCGTCAAGGCGATGGAGCTGAGCCAGGAGGGAGCTTCCTCCGGCGATCCGGCTTCAACCAGCACTGCACCCGCGCCGTCGCCGAACAGAATACACGTTGTCCGGTCGGTATAATCCGTAATTTTGGACAGGGCTTCTGCTCCGATAACCAGTATTTTGCGGTGCATGCCCGTGGCGATCAGGCCGCCTGCCAATTGGAGCGCAGCTGCAAACCCGGCGCAGGCCGCCTGCACGTCAACCGCGCCGCAATGGGCGATGCCGAATTCCGCCTGGACACGGGCGGCCATCTGCGGGAAGAAGGTATCCGGCGTCGTGGTGGCGACGATGATATAGTCCACATCCCCAAGCTCCACCTGATATTCCTCCGCCATATTGCGAACGGCAGCAAAGCACAGATCGCTCGTAAATTCCTTGTCTGCAGCAATCCTCCGCTCACTGATCCCTGTACGCTGGACGATCCATTCGTCCGTTGTCTCGACCATTTTCTCCAAATCCGCGTTGCTCAGCACTTTCTCGGGCAAATAAGATCCGACTGCCGTAATTTGTGCAGAAGTGTTATAGGTGAAAGCTCCCTCTATCCGGCTCATACGCCATCTGCCTCCTTGAATTTAGTACCAGATACTAATACTTAGTGCCAATCATATCGGATGAAAGAGGCGCAGTCAACGGCCTCCACCCTATATTTTACAAATTCCACAAATGGGATACCCTCCACAGCCCCAGAATACCCGCGCACTGCGAGCATATTGCCCCCTGAAAATTTCATCATAAGAACAACCCGGCTGCGGCGTGGCAAAAGTCACTGACGCTCCGGTTTATACGGCTCTACAATAAATATTGTAATCTTCAAAGATTTGAAGATAAGAGGAATAAGAATAGACAACACAAGACAAAGGGTGGGTGCGATGGAGATGCAGATTCCCCGCTTTAAAGCGGAATTTTTTAAAGCCTTGGCTCATCCGCTGCGGATTCGGATATTGGAGGTGCTGTGCGAAGGCGAACGGAATGTGAACGAAATTCAGGGAATTGTGGGGGCGGAAGGCTCGGCGGTTTCCCAGCAGCTCGCTGTGCTCCGCGCCAAGAGCCTGGTGAATACCGTGAAGACCGGGACAACCGTGACTTATTCGCTCCGGGATCCGCTGCTCAAGGAGCTGCTCGCGGTGGCGAAGCAGATTTTTAACAACCATCTGGTTGAAACGATTTCCGTATTGGAAGAAATGAAGCAGCAACCATAAAGAGAGAAAAGAAGGTTAGATGATGAAGTGGAGAGGTCGTTATCAGCATTATAACGGCGAAGCGCTGCGGCGTGATTTGGTCGCAGGCTGCATCGTCGGGATTGTCGCCATCCCGCTGGGCATGGCGTTTGCGATTGCATCGGGCGTGAAGCCGGAGTATGGGTTATACACCACAATTGTAGCCGGTATTCTCATTTCGCTGCTCGGCGGCTCGAAGTTCCAGATCGGAGGCCCGACGGGCGCGTTTATCCCCGTCCTGCTGGGCATCGTACTCCAGTACGGGTACCAGGATCTGCTCATTGCCGGATTTCTTGGCGGTGTCATTCTGGTGCTGATGGGGCTGCTCAGATTAGGCTTTCTGATCCGGTACATCCCGAAGCCTGTAACGATTGGATTTACGGCTGGAATTGCGGTTACTATCTTTTCCGGCCAGATCGGGAATTTTCTGGGGCTGACGGGGGTCAAGCGGCATGAATATTTTCTCGGCAGCATGAAGGAGCTGGGGCTGCGGCTCTCAACCTGGAACGTGTACAGCGTGGTTACTGCCTGTATTTGTCTGGCGGCGCTGCTTCTCACTCCAAAACTAGCGCCAAAAATTCCGGCCTCCATTGTAGGCCTGCTGTTATCCACGCTCGCTTCGCTGTGGCTCTTTCCGGGAAAGGTAGCCACAATCGGCTCGGCATACGGCTCGATCACCGGCGGTCTCCCGGCTCTGCACGGACTTGACCTGTCAGCCGGGCATCTGCTGACAATGCTGCAGCCCGCTTTGGTCATCGCCATGCTGGGCAGCATCGAATCGCTGCTCTCAGCGGTAGTGGCCGACGGGATGAGCGATACCCGCCATAACAGCAACCGGGAGCTGCTGGGGCAGGGCATTGCCAATATGGTGACGCCGTTCTTTGGCGGCATTCCCGCTACAGGAGCCATTGCCCGGACGGCAACCAACATCCGCAGCGGCGCCGCTTCGCCTGTGTCGGGGGTTGTTCATGGACTGGCCGTTCTTGCGATCGTGGCCCTGTTCGCGCCTTACGCCTCGCATATTCCGCTGGCCAGCATGGCGCCTGTGCTGATGGTGGTCGCCTGGAATATGAGCGAACGGACAGCCTTTATGAAAATGCTCAAGACCCGGACCGGGGACTCCGTCATTCTGGTTGTCACGTTTCTGCTAACCGTGCTTACGACACTTACCACCGCGGTGGAGATCGGCCTTCTGCTGGCTGCGGCCTTGTTTATTTGGGGGATGAGCCGGTCCATTGTCATGCACAAAGCGCTTCCCGAGCAGCCAACCGGACAGGGAAAAATACTTGAGCACCGCGCGGACCGCCATCCCGGCTGCCCGCAGGTCTCGATCTTTAGCGTGAACGGCGCTTTGTTCTTTGGCGCCGCCGCCGCTTTCGAGCAGGAAGCCGGTGTGCTCGCCCGGCAGAAGCCCGGCTGGCTCATCCTACGCATGAGCCGGGTGCCCTTCATGGATACAACGGGCGAGGCCCAGTTTACGGCCTTTGTCCGCAAGCTGCAGGAACAAGGGACCACTGTCCTGGCAGCCGGACTGAACCGCCAGCCGAAGGAGATGCTGCTCCGCACAGGCGGATATCAGCAGATCGGCGAATCCCGCTGCTTCAAACACACCGGTGAAGCGTTGGACTACGCGCTTGCCCATGTGAACCGGCCGCAGTGCCAGGGCTGCCGCCAGTTTGCCTTTAGGGAGTGCCCGTCGCTGTGCCGGGCGGCAGGGGAAGAAGCCCCGGCTTATGCGCCGGGTGCAAATTCTGCGTTAGCGCCGGCCCCAAGATCTGCTTCAATGCCTGCTTCAATTCCTTCTTCAGTGTCTGCTTCGTCAGGGAAAATGGTTCGGTCTTAACCGGCCTGATGCTCAAACCAAATAAGACGGCTGTCATCCGCAAAGGGGATGGACAGCCGTCTTTGTTCATGTGTGTGTCAGGTTTCAGCCTGAAGCCTAATGGGCTCAGCATGGAGCCTAATAGCTTCGGCAGGCTGAGCTTCCGGGCTTAAAATTGATGCGGAACTTCGATTTCCGGATCGGTGTCGGCTTCATAGTCAACGCCGGTCGTTTCAAAGCCGAACAGCTGGAAGAATTCCTTCCGGTAGCCTTCCAGATCGGTGAGCTGCCAGATGTTCTCTGTGGTCACGCTGTTCCAGATGTCTTCCACTTCCTGCTGGACGTCCTCGCGCATTTCCCAGTCATCAATACGGATGCGGTCCTGCTCATCAACAGGCACCTCGCCGCCGCTGTACAGGCGTTCGGCAAACAAACGGTACATCTGCTCAATTGTGCCCTCGTGAATGCCTTTCTCTTTCATTACTTTATATAGGGCGGAAATATACAGCGGCACAATCGGAATGGCCGAGGAAGACTGGGTGACAAGCGCTTTGCCGACCACCACATAGGCATGGCCGTTCTTGGCGGCAAACTGTTGGTTCATCCGGCGGGCCGTCGCTTCCAGATGCTCTTTGGCTTGGCCGATCGAGCCGTCGCGGTAAATAGCCTGAGTAATAGCAGGTCCAATGTAGGAGTAAGCCAGCGTAATGACGCCGTCTGCAAGGACGCCGGCAGACTCAAGCTGATCCATCCAGTCCTGCCAGTCGCTGCCGCCCATAACCTCGACGGTCGCCTGAATCTCTTCATCCGTGGCGGGCTCCAGGGATACTTCTGTCACTGTGCCGTTATGAAAATCAACGGTCTTGTTCGTATAAGGCTGGCCAATCGGCTTCAATACGGAGTTAAACGCCTCTCCCGTAGCCGGATTGGTCTTCCGAGCGGTGGCTACACTGTAAATAACCATATCGACCTGGCCAAGCTCCTGCTTGATCAGCTCAATCGTGCGTGATTTGGTATCTTCGGCAAAAGCATCGCCTGTCACGCTGAACGATTTCAGCCCGGCAGCTTCGGCAGCCTTCTCGAAAGCGGCGGAATTGTACCAGCCGGCGGATGCGGTGCGGGTTGGAGTGCTTTTGCTGGGACGGTACACGCCCACTGTGTTCGCTCCGGCTCCAAAGGCGGCCACGATGCGGGCGGCCAGCCCGTAGCCGGTTGATGCGCCGATGACCAGCACATTGCGCGGCCCCTTAACGGCCGGCTTGGATTTTACATAGCTGATCTGCTCCTGGACCTGGGCTTCACAGCCTGCCGGATGAGAGGTAGTGCAGATAAAGCCGCGTGTTCTTGGTTTAATAATCATCAGTTTAATTCCTTTCTTGTATAGAGATTTTCAGTTGTGCAGGTTATCCGCTCAATAATCGTATGTAAGGCGTACCTTTCTATTTTAGCAATAATTGCCCGCCTGTAACCAGTGGCAGCAGGAATAGCGCAAGGATTTTTTAACAGGCCTGCGGTCATCCCGAATTTTATCCGGCCTTAATGACATTCTCCAGAATCTGAATAACGCCGGCATCCACATTCAAATCAAATTTCCGGGCAAAGAAGGCAGGAGATTTATACATCTCGATAATCTCATTTGCCGTCAGGACGGAAGGACTTAGCAGAACCTCATGGTGCTTCACCATTTTAAAATAACGGTGGTTTTCATCTATAGCCGTTTGCTTAAAAGGGCTGTTCATGATTAAGGTAGGAAAAAAGCACTCGTCAGGAATCAAGGTATAGCGGAAATAGTCCTGCATTTCAAACGAAAGATAAGAGCTTGCGGCATATTCGGCAAAAGAACGGTGAAGGATTTTCCATTGGGAGCCGTAGTAAGGAACAATATGGTCAGCAAAATAATGCTCAAAGGGTTCCCGGGGCCCCAGCTCTTTTAATACCCCGCAATCCTCGATGAAATAATGAGCCTGCTGGTTGGATTTTAATACCGGATTATCAGTCAGCAATTTGTACCTTACATAATTATTGCGGTTGCCCTCAAGGAAGCTTTCAATAAAAGACTGCTTAACCAAAGGAAAATCCTGGCCGCTCAGATTAATAAAATGGGTCCAGCTCTTGTCAGTGTGAAGTAAATAGGTAAGGGCATCGAGTTCGCACTGGACAAGCGACCAAAGCCCCCAGGTCAATGACCGTGACGGGAGAACATGAATATTTGGATGATGCTGTACCAGTTCCCCGGCAAAGGTATGGAGCTGGCTGTCGGCTTTAGAGTCTATGTGAATCAGATAGATATGATCCGGTGTGTAAATAGAGTTCAGCATGCGCTGAAGCAGCTCGATCTGTTGATGCGCCATAATAAAATAAGCAATCTTAACCATTTGCAAGTCTCCAGTTTGTTTTAGTTCAGCACTCCTCTCCTTAATTTATCATAAGATTCCCTCCTATGTTACACTTAAAGTGAAATCATAACAGTCATATGTGCAGGGAGATTTATACAATGAAGCTTGTATCATGGAACGTCAACGGCCTGCGGGCCGCGGTAAGCAAAGGCTTTCAGGATTATTTCAACCGGGTGGACGCCGACATCTTCTGCGTGCAGGAAACGAAGCTCCAGGAAGGCCAGATCACGATGGAGCACGGCGCTGAATATGAGCAGTACTGGAATTATGCCGTGAAGAAGGGATATTCGGGAACGGCTGTGTTTACAAAAATAAAACCTCTGTCCGTCTGGTACGGACTGGAGGAGAATGCCGAAGCCGAGGGCCGCACGATTACGCTCGAATTCGAAGCTTTTTATCTGGTCAATGTGTATACGCCCAATGCGAAGCGGGATTTGTCGCGCCTGCCGTACCGCCTGGAATGGGAGGACCGGTTCCGCCAATATCTGCTGGACCTGGACAGCCGCAAGCCTGTCATCGTCTGCGGGGATCTGAATGTCGCACACCAGGATATTGATTTGAAAAATGCCGCCACCAACCGGGGCAACTCCGGATTTACGGATGAGGAACGCGGGAAGCTGAGCGAGCTGCTGTCCTCCGGGTTTGTGGATACCTTCCGCTATTTCTATCCGGATCAGACGGATACATACAGCTGGTGGTCGTACATGATGAAGGTGCGGGAGCGGAATATCGGCTGGCGCATCGATTATTTTCTGGCCTCCGAGCGGCTTGGACCGCTGCTCCGCGACGCCAGGATCGACACGGACATTTTGGGCAGCGACCATTGCCCGGTTATTCTAGAGATGGAGGATTTTGAATGATGAACAACTTTAACGTCATGCTCGAAAAATATGCCGGGCTGGTGATCAAGGTAGGCGTGAATATCCAGCCCGGACAGGTGCTGCTCGTTAACGCGCCGCTGGATACGGCCGAGTTTACAAGGCTTATTGTCGCCAAAGCCTATGAAGCCGGCGCCAAATTTGTGCAGGTGGATTGGGACGACGAGCAGGTTACACGGCTCCGGTATGAGAAAGCGCCGGACGATTCCTTCGGCTACTACCCGAAATGGCAGGCCGATACGATGGAGCAGCTGGCGGAAAGCGGGGGAGCCGTGCTGCATATTAAAGTGCCTAACCCTGAGCTGTTCAAGGGCATTGATTCCTCGAAGGTTGCAGCAGCGGTCAAAGCGGCGGCCGTAGCCCGGGAGAAATATCAGTCTTATGTGCGCAGCAACAAAGTCGTCTGGTCGCTGATCAAAGCGCCGACCCGGGACTGGGCGGATAAAGTGTTCGCCGATCTGCCGGAGGAGCAGCGGGTGTCGGCGATGTGGGAAGCCGTGTTCAAGATGAACCGGGTGGAAGCGGACAATGATCCGGTCCAGGCCTGGAAAGAGCACATTGCTGCGCTTAAGGAAACACAGAACCGGATGAACAGCAAGCGCTACAAAGCGCTGCATTACCGCGCACCGGGGACCGATCTCCGGGTCGAGCTGCCGGAAGGCCATTTGTGGCTGGGCGGCGGCGACTATGCCGAGTCCGGCACTTATTTCGTGGCGAATATGCCGACCGAAGAGATTTATACGATGCCGAAGCGGACCGGCGTGAACGGAACGGTGAGCAGCACGATGCCGCTGAACCTGAACGGCCGGCTCGTTGAAGGCATTAAGCTGACCTTTAAGGACGGCAGGGTTGTGTCCTATGAAGCCGAATCCGGACGCGAACATCTCACCTCGCTGCTGGAGACGGATGAAGGAGCGTCCTACTTAGGCGAAGCGGCGCTTGTGCCTCATAACTCGCCGATTTCGCAGATGAACCGGATCTTCTACAACACGGGCATTGATGAAAATGCCTCCTGCCATTTTGCTCTGGGCAGCTGCTATCCGGTTAATATCGAGGGCGGCACCAAGCTGACCAAAGAGGAGCTGCTGGCCAAAGGCGGCAACGTGAGCCTGACGCATGTGGACTTTATGATCGGCTCGGCTGAGCTTGAAATCGACGGCGAGCTGGAGGACGGCACCGTGGAAGCCGTGTTCCGCGCAGGGAACTGGGCATAAGGGTTAACCCGATTTGAGAGCAGGTAACGAGAGCAGGTGACGGTTGTTGTTTACCCTATTATTGATTGAGGATGATCAGACCCTGTTTCAGGAGATCAGGGAGCGGCTGACGCAGTGGTCTTATGAGGTGCATGGCATCCGGGATTTCAGCCAGGTGCTTCAGGAATTTACGGAGATCAAGCCGGATCTGGTGCTGATTGACATCCAGCTGCCTAAATTTGACGGCTTTCATTGGTGCCGGATGATTCGGGCGCACTCCAATGTGCCGATTATTTTTCTGTCCTCGCGGGATCACCCGACGGATATGGTCATGTCCATGCAGCTGGGTGCGGACGACTATATCCAGAAGCCGTTTCATTTTGACGTATTGATCGCGAAGATCCAGGCGATTCTCCGGCGGGCCTACAATTACAGCAGCGACAGCGCTTCGTTCAAGACGTGGTGCAAAGCGGCAGTAGATTATGAGAAAAATATCGTCACCGCTGAAGCTGGCAGCGTCGAGCTGACCCGGAATGAAATCCTGATCCTGAAGCAGCTGATCGAGCACAAGAACAAGGTGGTTACCCGGGAGCAGCTGATCAGAAGCTTATGGGATGACGAGCGGTTTGTGAGCGATAATACGCTGACCGTCAATCTGAACCGGCTGCGCAAGAAGCTGGATGAGATCGGACTGGGCCAATATATTGAAACCAAAGTCGGCTTGGGGTATATGGCCGTGGAAGAGGTTCAGCCGTGATGGGCAGATTTCTGCGGGAGCGGAGCGGCTGGATCGCGTTTATCCTGCTGCAGCAGGTGCTGATCCTGTTCATCGCCTATATTGATGCTGCTATTCCGTTCTGGCCGGCGGCTTATATTGTGTTTCTGTCTTTGGTGATCTTCGGGATATTCCTGGTGCTGAGATTCTTTAAGGAGACCCGGTTCTACCGCGGCCTGGAGGAGTGGAACAACAGCCTCGACCTGGGCAGCCTCCGCGAGCCGGACAGCCCTTTCGAGCATCTCATCGACAAGAGTATTACCGAACAGACCGAACGCCTGCGCAGGATTGCCTCGCATAACCAGATGCTGCTGGAGAGCGAGAAGGATGACCTGCTGGCCTGGATTCATGAGGTGAAGACGCCTCTGACCGCCATGCATCTTATGATCGAGCGGCTGGAGGACTCCTCTCTGAAGTCTAATCTTACTTATGAATGGCTCCGGATTCATCTGCTGCTTGACCAGCAGCTGCACAGCAAGCGGATCTCCTTTCTTGAGAACGACCTGTATATTGAGAAAATAAACCTGAAGGCGCTGATTGTGAATGAAATCAAGGCCCTGCAGTCCTGGTGCATGCAGAAGGGGATCGGCTTCGATCTGCAGCTCCAGGCTCCCGAGGTATACAGCGATGCCAAATGGCTCTCATTCATCCTTCGCCAGCTGCTGACCAATGCGATCAAATACAGCGATAACAGCGACATTACGATTGTCAGCTCGCTGCAGGAGGGACAAGTCATTGTAGAAGTACAGGATGAAGGCCGGGGCATCGAGGCCCAGGACCTTCCTCGGATCTTCGACAAAGGCTTCACTTCAACGACCCGGCACCAGGACCAGGCCTCGACCGGAATGGGCCTTTACCTGTCGCGCCGGGCGGCCGAAGCGCTGTCCATCCGGATGGAGGTGGACTCGAGGCCTGGCAGCGGGACACGGATGATCCTTCGTTTTCCGCGGCGGAACGAGTTTGTGGATACGATAGGCATGTGACAGAAGCGTGTGAATAAGCGAGATAAGCATGTGACGTTATTGTCACATGCTTATCTTGTTTTGTTAGACGAATCAAACGCCGGGCTCCCCTTCGTTTCGATATACTGGGAACAGATCAAGGCCGCAGCATAATGACTTCCAGAAATCCGGCCAATTCAGAGGATAGAGGGGAATCAAGAGAAAATGAGCATATTGGAAGCACGCAAAATCCATAAAATTTACGGCACGAAGCAGAACAGCCAGGAGGTTCTGAAAGGGATTGATTTGACGATTGAGGAAGGAGAGTTCGTCAGCATCATGGGGCCGTCCGGCTCGGGCAAAACGACGCTGC
The DNA here is from genome assembly GCF_005869875.1 of Paenibacillus pinistramenti. Classification (GTDB taxonomy): domain Bacteria; phylum Bacillota; class Bacilli; order Paenibacillales; family Paenibacillaceae; genus Fontibacillus; species Fontibacillus pinistramenti. The sequence continues at coordinate 253,823 of NZ_VAWG01000003.1, read as the reverse complement.
TTAACGTGCTGTCCTCCATCGACAAGCTGACGCACGGCTCCATCATCATCAACCAAGTGGAGATGACCGGCATGAAGGAGAAGCAGCTGGCTGAATTCCGCAAGCGGCATTTGGGGTTTATTTTTCAGGAGTATAATCTGCTCGACACCCTGACCGTCAAAGAAAATATTCTGCTCCCGCTGTCGATTGCGAAGATTTCCCGCAGGGAAGCCAGTCAGAGGTTTGAATCGCTGGCCGCTGAGCTCGGGATTCTGGAGCTGAAGGACAAGTATCCGAACGAAATCTCCGGTGGCCAGAAGCAGCGCACCTCGGCCGCCCGGGCATTTATCCATGAGCCGAGTCTTATCTTTGCGGATGAGCCGACCGGAGCGCTGGATTCCAAGGCGGCCTCCGACCTGCTGAACAAGCTCAGCGACCTCAATCAGCGCCGCCGTTCAACCATCATCATGGTGACGCATGATCCGGTGGCTGCGAGCTACTGCAGCCGGGTTATTTTTATCAAGGACGGACAGGTGTATACCCAGCTGAACCGCGGTGCGCAGGACCGGCAGGTATTCTTCCAGGACATCATGAAGACCCAAGGGGTGCTCGGCGGGGTGCAGCATGAACATTAATCATCTGATCTGGAGGAATCTCCGCAAGAATCTGAACAATTATTACCTGTACGTATTCGCGCTTATCTTCAGTTCAGCCCTGTATTTCGCCTTCGTCACCCTGCAGTATGATCCGGCCATGGACGAATTGAAGGGCTCGATCAAAGGGGCTGCCTCCCTGCGGGCGGCTTCCATTCTGCTGGTGGTTATCGTGGCGGTGTTCCTTCTGTATGCGAACAGCATCTTTATCAAGCGGCGCAGCAGGGAGATCGGCCTGTTCCAGCTAATCGGCATGACCAAGCAGCGGATCTTCGGCATGCTGAGTGCAGAGAATTTGATGCTTTACTTTGGTTCGCTCGCAGTCGGCATTCTGATCGGCTTCTCCTTCTCACGGCTGATGCTGATGATTCTGTTTCAAATTGTTGGGGCGGAGACGGGGGCGGCGATGAATTTTTCGGTCCAGGCCCTGATTCAGACCCTCCTTATCTTCTGCGGAATTTATATCCTGATCATGATCATGAACTACCTCTTTATCCTGAGACAGAGCATTTTGTCCCTGTTTAGGGTCCGCTCTTCTTCGGAGGGCAAGGTAGGCAGGCTGTCCTTCTGGGAAGTGGTGACAGGGCTGATCGGCCTCGTCCTTATGATCTCGGGCTATTCCATTTCGTCTGAACTGTTCGGTGGAAAATTTACCACCATGGCGCAGCTGTTTCTGGCCATGATTTATATTCTGGGGGCCGTCATCCTCGGCACCTATCTATTTTATAAAGGGTCGGTCAGCTTTGTCTCCAAACTGATCCGCAGAAGCAAAGGCGGCTATCTGGGAATCACCGACGTTATGTCGCTGTCGTCCATCATGTTCCGCATGAAGTCCAGCGCGCTGATGCTTACGATTATTACAACGGTTTCGGCGCTGGCGATCGGGCTGCTGTCGCTGTCTTATATCTCGTATTATTCTGCGGAGAAGTCTGCCGCCGATTCGGTGCCGCTGGATTTTGCGCTGACCAGGACGGAGGATGCCGGACTGCTCGGGAAGTCCCTGGCTGCTGAGGGGATTGCTTATACGGTGAAAGAGGTGGATGTCATTCATGTGCCTGCGGATGTGACCCAAATTCAGACGGGCGGTGCGAGTGAGCTGATCTCAAGCGGGGACGAGTATATGGATTTGGCTGTGATTGGTGATAAAGCCGCGGGCCAGCTCGATCTCAAGGCCGATGAGGCGATCTTTACAGGCAGCAACGATATGCTCCAGAAGTTTCTTCCGCTGAAGAAATCCGGGGAGATCGGACTGGTTACCAAGAAGGGGAGCATCTCTCTGCACTATCTGGGCCTGCACCGGGAGCATATTATCTCTTCGCAATACTCGATAGGAACGATGCCAGTCTTGGTCGTAGACCAGGCTTTGTTTGACCAGCTGAAGCAGAGCAGTGACAAGGTATTTCATTATAACGGGATACAAATTACAGACCCGGCACAGCTGAAGCAGGCGAATGAAATTTATGAGGGCCTCATCAATCGGATGACAGGCGACCCTCTTTCCCGCCAGGAGCTGGTGGATAACCAGAAGCAGAATATGGGGCTGATTATGTTTATTGTCGGCTTTCTGGGCCTAACCTTCCTGATTACCTCCGGCTGCATCCTGTATTTCAAGCAGACCGGGGAGAGCGAGGATGAGAAGGACAGCTATACGATTCTCCGCAAGCTTGGATTCACCCGGGGAGACCTGCAGAAGGGCATCCGGGTGAAGCAGGTGTTCAACTTCGGCATCCCGCTTGTTGTGGGGCTTTGTCACAGCTATTTCGCGGTGCAGTCCGGCTGGTTTCTGTTCGGCACAGAGGTCTGGACGCCGATGGTGATCGTCATGGTGCTTTATACGGGGCTGTATTCGGTCTTCGGCATTTTATCCGTCCAGTATTACAAGAAGGTTATTAAAGAGGCCCTCTGAATAGATGGACCAAAGAAGCTATCGGCCCTGCAACCTTTTGATGACTCCCTCTGTCTGAAGGATAGAAGAAAATCATTCCAATCCACTTAACAGAAGAGGTGTCTATCCATGATCCAACAATCAGCCGGGCAGAAGCTTGCAGCCGGCCTCGCTGCCTTGTGTCTGACCGCAGCCCTTGGCAGCCAGGTGCTTGCTGCAGACGGAGCTTTTACAGACTTAAACAGTGTGAACGGCCAGGACAAAATCCTGTCCCTGCAGGAGCAGGGCGTGCTAAAGGGAACAGGCAATGATGAATTTCATCCAGCGGCAGCCCTGACCGCAGCCGAAGCGGTTCAGATGCTTGCGAACGGTCTGGCTGTCATTCCGGCAGCTGAAGCCGCAGGCTCGGCGGCAGAGGAGAACGGCGGGTTTCTGAACGTGACAGATTCGGCCTGGTATGCAGAGGCGTTTCTGAAGGCTTCGAGCAAAGGGCTGGAGATCGACAGCACTATTGACCCTTCGCAGGCGGTGACGCGCGAGCAGTACACCGCTTATCTGGTGCAGCTCATCGAGAAGTGGGCAGCCCTGCCTATGATCAAGCTGGTGCCTGCAGAAATCACCGATGCTGCCGACATCACTCCGGATTACCAGGGCGCCATTCAGCGCGCATTGACATGGAACATCGCTGCGCTGGACGACAAAGGCAGCTTTAACCCGAAAGGAAACATCACCCGGGCTGAAGCGGCGGTCATGCTGTACAACGCCATCGAATTCGTGAACGGCCATCCTTATCAAGCTCCCGCAGGGGTATGAGACCGGAAAAGCTTTGGGCAAGCTGCGCTGATGCGCGGCTTTTTTCTATTTCAGAACCAGTCCGTATACATATGAAGCCTTGACTCCATAACAAAAAAAAGGCACCCTTCCGGATCTCGGATAAGGATGCCTGGATGCCTGATTGCCTGGATGCTTTGGTGCTTGGATGCCTGGATGCCTGATTGCGCGATGCCGCTTAGATTTCTAGTGATCCGCCCGGCTTCAGCACTTTGCCTTTAAGGCCTTTGGCTTCCAGCTTGGCTGCAAAGGCTTCAGCGTCTTGTTTGATTGGCGGGAAAGTATCGTAGTGCACCGGAACCACCAGCTTGGCGTTGTACCATACAGCGGCCTGGAGCGCGTCTTCAGGTCCCATTGTAAAATGGTCGCCGATCGGCAGGAACACGACGTCGATGTCATTCATCTCGCCGATCAGCTTCATATCGCTGAACAGGCCGGTGTCGCCGGTGTGAACGATAGTTTTGCCTTCCGCTTTAATAATGAACCCGGCCGGCATACCGCCGTAAATAACCGTTTTATTGGCTTCGTCGACGATGCCGGAGCTGTGAAAGGCATGGATCATCTTAACGGATGCAAAGCCGAGATCCACGGTGCCGCCGATGTTCATGCCGATTGCACGTTCAACACCCTGCCAGCTTATATAAGCCGCCAGCTCCGGGTTCGCGATGACCGGCGCGTTGTTGGCCTTGGCAATGGGAGCCGCATCGAGGATATGGTCGGCGTGGGCATGCGTCAGCAGTACGGCATCAGTCTTGATATCCTCCGGTTTAGCCGCTGCATGCGGATTACCGCTGAGAAACGGATCGACAATCAGCGATTTGCCGCCGGTATTTAATTGAATCGTGGAATGTCCATGATAAATGAGCTGCATCTGTGCTTGTCCTCCTTCAGAAATCGTTGAGAAAAAAAGTAAGGGCTGAGAGCCGCCTTCAGCAGCTCCAGCCCTTATTATATTCTCTTCCAAGCATAAATCCAAAATTTGCATCACCACTGCCGGATGTGAAGTGAAGATGGGAAGATGTGAAGCGAATGTGCGGGAATTATCTTTTTAACAGCAGATACAGGAAATAAGGCGCCCCGATAAAAGCCACGACGATTCCGGCAGGAATGCCGTCCGGGTCCGCCAGATTCCGCCCGATTGTATCTGCCAGAAGCAGCAGCCAGCCGCCCGTCAGACACGAGATCGGAACGAACAGCTGATGTCTCGGGCCAACTAATGCCCGGGCGATATGCGGCGCCATAAGGCCGATAAAGGCAATACCCCCGGTAACGGAGACGGCGGAAGCCGCCAGCGCAACAGCTGAGAGGGTCAGCAGAATCCGGTCTCTTTGCATATGAACCCCGGCTCCTACGGCAACCTCCTCATTCAGCGCGAGCAGGTTCAAGGTCTTGGACTTATACAGCGTATAAGGGAGAAGCACGGCCAGCCAGGGCAGCAGAGCGATAATAAACGGCCAGTCCGTACCCCACACATTACCGGCAAGCCATTTGGAGATAAAGTCGACCTTAGTCCGCTCCGAATGGGAGATCAGCACAATCATGATGCCGGACATCGCCATGGAGAAACCGACACCGCTGATCACCAGCTTCATCGGCTGCAGGCCTTCCTGCCGGCTGTACGAGAAAGAATAGATGAGCACTGCTGTGACCAAAGCGCCGGCAAAAGCGACGAGGGGCAGCACATAGGCGAAGGTTCCGGCATCTATAGGCGCAAAGAGGAAGAAGACCGTAACGCCAACGCCGGCGCCCGAGTTGATGCCCACAATGCCGGGATCGGCAAGCTCATTGCGCGTTATTCCCTGCAAAATGGAACCGGACAAGGCAAGTGCCATGCCGGCCAGAAGAGTTACCAGCATTCGCGGCAGCCGGATGGAGAAGAGCACAAACTCATCCTTGAAGGTTCCGTGACCGAGCAGGGTCGGAATCAGACGATCATAAGAAACGGAGGAAGCGCCAATTCCCATGCCGATTCCGATTGTAGCCAGTGTCAGGAGCAGCAGGGCGACAAACGTGATTTGCTGTCTGCGCTGCAGTTGAAGTTGTAGTTGGTTCATCAGAGTGACTTGACTCCTTTACGCACGATTAAGAGGAAGAAAGGCAATCCCATAATCGCAATAATGGCCGCCACCGGCGTTTCATAGGGGGCATTGATCATCCGTCCTAGCAAATCTGCAAACAGCATAAACACCGCGCCCAGTATGGCGGAGATCGGCAATATCGTCCGGTAATCCGTCCCGACCAAAGCTCTTACAATATGCGGAATCATAAGACCGATAAAGGCGAAGTTGCCGACTAATGCTACAGAAGCGCCGGCGAGCAGCGTGATCAGAATATACAAGGCGATTTTGACCTGGGTGCTCTTTAGTCCGAGTCCTACGGCAGCCTCTTCATTCAGACTCAGAATGGTAAGCTGGCGGGATAGCATGACCGAAGCAGCAATGCTGAGAAGGATAACGGGAGCAATGGTTTGGATTTGGCCCCAAGTTGCACCTGCAAGGCCTCCGGAGGTCCACATGGATACATTTTTGGAGATTTTGAACATCAGGCTGATGCCGTCAGCAACGGCGGCGAGCAGAGCGGAGACCGCCGAACCGGCCAGCACCATGCGGAGCGGGGATAGACCGCGCTTTCTCAGGGAGCCGAGCCCGAATACCAGCAGCACGCCAAAGGCCGCGCCGATAAAGCACGCTGTCATCGTGCCGAAGTAGCCGGCAGCCGGGATAAAAGCAAAGGTGAAGGCCAGTGCCGCATTTGCGCCGGCGGTCAGCCCGAGCAGACCGGGGTCAGCGAGCGGATTCCGCGTCAGACCCTGCATGATTGCTCCGGAGATCGCCAGAGCTGAACCGACGAGGACAGCGCCAACCTCACGCGGCAGCCGGATATCGCGGATAATGGAGATATTTTCCCCTTGTGCCCCGGGATCAACAATCGCGCTCCAGACCTCCTGCAGGGCGATATTCTTAGCACCGATCATGATGGCTGCGGCGAACATGACGGCAAAGAGCACAAGACTAAGCAGAAGCTTTAGCCCAAACGCGCGCGAACGGTTTGAACCGGTTAGGGCTGTGGGTTGAGTTTTCATATTCGCTCATCAGTTCCTTATAAAATGATAGAAGAAAGAACTCCGTGAGGAGCCCTTCTTCAGTGAATGGATGGATGAATTAGCTGCCCAGGAAAGACTTCTTGAGGAAGTCAAGCTGGTAATCAAGCGACAGCATGTCGTTGAAATAGAAGGCTTTGGCTTCGACTTCAAACACATGATTATTTTTGACAGCCGGAATGTTCTTGTAAGTATCTGTGGACTGGAACGAATTGTCGCCGCTGAAGTCTTTACTAAAAATAAGGTAGTCGCCAATATAGTCAGGCAATACTTCCATAGACAGGCTGTAGTAACCGTCCTTGGCGGTCATTTCTTTGACCTTATCCGGCATTTTCAGGCCCATTGCCTGGTAGATGATCTCCGTTGCGCGTCCCCATGCGTCGCCGAATATGTAGAGCTGCTTGGAGTCGCCTTCCATGACGGTTACCGTCTTGTCTTCGCCGATTTTCGCTTTGATATCATCGCCTGTCTGTTTGGCGCGTTCTTTGAAGTCGGCGATCCAGTCTGCAGCCTTCTGCTCCTGGTTCACGGCTTTGCCGATTTCCAGAATTTGATTGAGATAATCCACCTTGTTGTATGTATAGGCCACGACCGGAGCAATCTGCTTCATTTTGTCGAGGTTCTTGGAATCAGAAGAGGTTATAATCAAATCCGGTTTCAGTTCAATGATTTTCTCCAGATTGTCTTCGGACACTTCAGGGATGTCTTTCAGCTGTTCCTGAAAATTAGGGTCGGATTTCGTCCAGGAATCCACGCCAACGAGAGGTACGTCAAGACCCAGGAGATTGCCTGCATAACCTGCAAGGGCAATGACACGCTGAGGATGAGCAGGAAGCTCAATAGGTCCCGTTTCTGATTGATAGGTGATGGTGCCGGAGTCGCTTTCACTTGCAGATGTATTAGCGCTGGAACTCGCGTTTGCTGAGCTTGCTGCTTCCGAGCTGGCGCTTGGCGCAGAGCTGTTTGCGCTGTTGTTTTGATTGTTGCCGCAGGCGCTTAAAGTGAGCGAGATAAGAAATAATAACGGCAGAACGAGCTTTTTCATTAATGAATCTCCCTTTCGAATTTTCTATTTTTTTTGATATTGATAATCATTATCAATAAACTATTAAAAACTTTAAATTGTGAAGGTTTATTTGTCAATATTTATTTTAGGCAAAAACATATGTTCCCGTTTTGGTTGACATCGTGCAGGGAGAGGATTATAGTAAAAGAAATCAAAACAGGTTAGCGGGAGAAGCACCCCGCAGGTTAGGCTTTAGGCCTTTCTTGCGGGGTGCTTTTTTGCGTTTGCGCCGGAATAGGGCTAGAGGCATATTACCAGCCTGTTTTGAAAAATAGCAGAAGAGGAGATGAGCATATGAATTATAAATTGCCTGATAGCAGGTGGAGGAAGAGGTTTGTCAGTTTGCTGCTGGCTGCCGCTGTGGGCCTGGGGTTCGTAACTCCGCGCGCCTATGCCGACAGCTGGGGTTCAGCTTTATCGAGTCTGGATGCAGTTCACGACAGCTTCAGCGCATTGGAGGCTATTGTCAAAGCGGAGAAAGCCGAGATTACTGCCATTAACAAGAAAAATAATACTCAGCTGTCGCAGATCAATGCCAGCATACAAGTAATCGACAAAACCAAAATCGACCAGCTGAAGAGCGCGGCGGAGGCTGCGGCGAAGAAGTATGCACCGCTGCTTGAGGAATACGCTTCGCTTGGCAAGCAGTCAGCTGCAGCTCGGAAGAATAAGGATAAGAAGACGGCGGATTTGCTTGATCTGAAGCGCAACAAGCTCAAGGCGTCTGTCGATGCAGCTAAGCTGGAGATCAAAACGAAGAAAGAAGCTTTGGCATCCGCGAGGAAGCTGGCAGCAGCCAAGAAGAAGACGGTTCAGGATGCCTTGCTGCCGGTCAAGACGCTGAAGCAGCAGATCACGGCAGAGAATAAGCTGGTTTCGGCAGCGAGCAAAAATATTACCGCAGCGGACAAGCTTTACCGCGCAGCAGTCAAGCAGGGAAACGCGGTAACTGCTGCGGCAGAAATGACTTTGATGTACAGCGAGCTTGGCAAGATACATGCCTCCCAGAAGAAGATCAGAACGTGGGCGGATAAAATTACGGCCACGCTTAATGCGGCTCAGGCCAAGCTTCCGAAGTAAGGCTGTTTCAGTTTCTGCATAAAACGATTGAGCCGACCTCAACCGAATTGACAATGAGAATCATTATCAATTATAATCCCGGTAGAAATAATCTCTGCTGAAGGGAGAGGAATCAAGTGAGCAAGGTGCTTATCGTTTATGCCAGTCTGACGGGCAATACGGAGGAAATTGCAGAGCTGATCGCAGAGGGGATACGAGCTGCGGGTTCAGAAGCGGTATTAAAGATGGTGGAGGACTGCAATGCTGCTGAATTCCTGAATTATGACGCATTGATGCTTGGCGCTTATACATGGGGAGACGGGGAGCTGCCGGATGAATTTATAGATTTTATTGAGGAAATGGAAGAGCTCGACTTGAAAGGCAGGACGGCCGCGGCATTTGGAAGCGGGGATACCGGCTACAGGATTTATTGCGGGGCGGTGGACCAGCTGGAGAGCAAGCTGGAGGAGCTGGGCGCTGTCCTTGCACAGCCAAGCTTGAAGATCGAATACGGGCCGAACCAGGAAGAGAAAGGATTATGCCGGGAGTTTGGGGTGATGTTTATCCAAAGTCTGGGCGTGGCTACTTGACCTATGGCGCGGACAATTGTGGATTATGAGCTTGAGGCCTGGATTCGCTCCAGCATTCTCTCACCTGCCTTGAATCTAAATTCCAAAATGACCTGGCAGGAGAGGGTTCAATATTCGGTTGGCCATGCGATTAACGATTTCTTCTCGCTGGACCCCTATGTCCGAATGCACACCCCAATCCAGGTGATGCTGAACAGACGCTGGCCCCGAAGCAAAGAGAGCTTCCGGAGCTCACTCCATTATTGGGAAATTTATAACCGTGTTGTATCAACGCTGACACATCTGGCTTCGGCTTATCTGAATGAATCTCCTATGATCATGTACGAACAGCTGGAGACAAACGTTCGGGAGTTTGACCTGGATTTATCTGTGATTTTTCATACAGTTTGGCAGCAGACTCAGGGACACGGGTTCAAAATTCAGAAGTTTCTGGTTGAAGATCATCCGGAGCTGGTCAGAGCGTTTCTTCATTTGGCGAATGTGTTCTGGAACAGCGCTTACGGCTGCCCGCCGGATGAGGTGGAGATTGTCTTGTTGTTAAGCGGAGATAGATACACGTATACCAAAGAGATGCCGGATCTGCAGCAGTCGCTGGACTACGTCTATCTGCTGTATGAGACCGTAGAGCTGGATAAGATGTCCGGACATTTGGAGACAAAGGAAGAGCACAGAGATTCGGCTTGTTTTGTCCAATAAGAAAGCAGATTAGCGATCTAATTAGCGGAGTAGAAGCAAGAAGCAAGAAAAGCATGAGGCTTTATCAGCGCTCATGCTTTTCAGCATGCTTTAGATTCTAGTTGATAGAGATGCTTTCAATCGAATCCGAGGATTCAGGATCCAGGTTATAGATGAAGTATCCACTTTCATAATCGATTGCACCGTAAATGAAATTGTAATATACGGTGTATCCGCTGCTGTCCGAGGTTATGGAAGAGGCAGGAAAGGATGAAGGATAGCTGCTGAAATGGCTGTATAAGTCCAAACCGATGAAGGCATTGGTTATTCCTTTCTCATCATGTAATTCAGTCAGAACGTAATAAAGCATTGCCGGCATGGAAGAACTGTCTTCTGCCTGATATTTGGCCCAGTCCGACCATTGCGTCCCGTCATACATCGTACCTGAAATCAGGTAGGTCTTATTGTCATCTGACATGAAGACGCTCCAGTCAAAGTCTAGAGTCAAGTCTTTGAAGGTTAGGGAACCATAATTGTTATTCAGATAGGACTGCAGTTCGGATGCCGTCATCGTTGAGGAAGACGATGATGAAGAACTGGCGGATACAGCGGGAGATAAAGCAGACATGGCTGTTGTCACCCTGGTTTGTTGAAGGAAGGTCTTTACATCATTCGATGGGATAGCCAGGTTAATCTCTGCATTGCTCACGATTGCAGCCGAAGTAATGCCGACAAGCTCCCCATGCATATTAAAGAGAGCGCCGCCGCTGCTTCCGTGGTCAATTGGAGCTGTGAACTGAATATACGTGCTGCCTTCAACGGTCCGGCTCGTTGCACTTACATTGCCTGTCGATAACGTATTGGTGAAACCGAGCGGAGAACCGATCGCTACAACGGTCTGACCCAATTTAAGCGCGGACGAATCTCCGATTGAAACAGCAGGAAGTCCGCTTGTATTAATCTGGAGCAGGGCCAGGTCCCGGTCTTTGTCTACGAGCGTAACATAGGACGTCGTAAAGGACTGAGTTTCGTTAATGTATACTTTGGCGCTTGCCGCGCCTTCGATGACGTGGTAGTTCGTCAGGATTTCTCCGCTGCTTCCTACAATGACCCCGCTTCCGGAGGCAAAGGCGGTGCCGCTGCTATCCAAAGCCTCTATGTACACAACACGGTCGCTAAATTCACCGATTTGCTCAACGGTTAGATTATCCGACGCTCCGGTGGTTGTGCCGGATTGGGAGCTTTGGACTGTGGAACTTGATCCGGACGCAGCTGCTGTACTCGAAGAGACAGGAGAAATGATATAAATTTCGTTGCCGCTTAATTCAAGCCCGTAATTAAAGGATTGGCTGACAAAACGCAGAGGTACGTAGGTGACGCCTTTAATCCCTTGCGGCGGAACGCTGAGTTTCATTACTTTCCCGTTCTTGTACACATTGGTCTGCCCAATTGTCAAAATAACGGTCGTGCTTTGCTTGGTTGCAGTAATCGTTTTGGTAGACTGGTCATACTGGATGGAAATCCCAAGCGCTTCGAACAGATTTCGAAAAGGAACCAGTGTTGTCCCGTTCTGGACAATTGGTTTGTTAGGGAAATTCATTTTCTGTCCGTCCAGGAACACTTGCATTTGGGCCTGATTAGCTGCCGCAAAGGCAGCCGATGGAAACAGCAGAGTTAATAGACATAGGAGCACAGCCACTTTCTTCATAATCAACTTCCCTTTCTGTATAATTTCGCAGAGGTATACCGAATTATACCATTTTTAGATGTGAATCTACTTGTTTTTTTCTACTCTGCCAGCAATTTTGATAGTTTAAAGAACGTTTGTAATTTCACAACCTTTTTCTTCCATTTCCCTTTGCGGAAGAGTTATAATGAACTCGGTTGATGATCCATATGAAGGGAGAGACAAAGTTATGATCAGTTCTACGCAAAAGTCACTTCCAAGAAAAAGTCTGAAGGATTTAGGCATTTCCGCACAAAAGGTCATTGATTTTCTAACGTATCTGAAAGCGCATTCAATCGAAACACACAGCCTGATGCTTCTCCGGCATGGACATGTTGCCGCGGAGGGCTGGTGGGAGCCTTACCGTCCTGAACTTCCGCATATGCTGTTCTCGCTGAGTAAGAGCTTCACCTCTACAGCAATCGGGATGGCCGTACATGAAGGATATTTAAGTGTGGACGATGCAGTGATTTCCTTCTTCCCGGATGATCAGCCTGAGGAGGTGCCGGATAATCTGGCTGCGATGAAGGTTAGACATTTGCTTACGATGGGCACCGGTCAAGCTGCCGATCCAATGGAAGCCATGCACCGGCAGGAAGACGGGAATTGGGTACGGGGGTTTCTGGAGATGCCCGTTGAGCATGAACCCGGAACTTTCTTTGTATACAATACGGGTGCTACTTATATGCTGTCAGCCATTTTGCAGAAGGTTACCGGCCAGACGCTGCTGGAGTTCTTGCAGCCCCGGCTCTTTGAACCGCTGGGAATTGAACACCCGGCCTGGGAGAGCGATCCGCGAGGAATTAATACAGGAGGATATGGATTAAGAGTTACAACAGAAGATATCGCTAAATTTGGGCAGCTGTATCTGCAGAAAGGCGTCTGGGACGGAAAGAGGCTGCTGGAGGAAAGCTGGATCGAAACGGCCACCACGAAACAGATTTCGAATGGCGACGGCGGCGACAGCGACTGGACGCAGGGCTACGGCTATCAGTTTTGGCGTTGCCGGCATGGCGCATACCGCGGGGACGGGGCGTTTGGCCAATTCTGTATCGTTCTGGAGCAATACGATGCCGTCATCGCCTTGACCTCTGGAACGAACGATTTGCAGGGTGTACTCGATGGCGTATGGCAGCATCTGCTGGGAGCATTTGAAGGAACTGCTGATCTATTTGAAGAAACTTCCGATTCAGAGGAAGCTTCGGATCAGCAGGGCGGTTTCGGGCAGGAAGGAGCTGCTGCTTTGGAGGAGTCAGCTGAGCTGCAGCGCTGTCTTCAAGAGCTCCGGCTGGCACCGCCGCAATTGCAGGCAGGTTCCGAACTGGAAGAGGCCGTGGAAGGCCGGATCTACAGTTTGGCAGACAATGGTCTTGGAATCGAACATACTCGTGTTCAGTTTGACGATGAAACTGCAGTGCTGAGCATACAGCATGCGCTTGGCGAAGAGAAGCTTGAGTTTGGACGGGGAACATGGAGGCACGGACAGCTGACTCTGCTGGAAAGGGAGCAGGTCGCCGGGTCCTTCACCTGGCAGACGCCTGAGCAGCTGATCCTCACGCTCCGCGGAATAGAAACGCCGTTCTGCTATACAGTAGAAGTCCAATTCCAGCAGGAGGAAATTGAGCTGCGCAGCCGGGTGAACGTCTCGTTTGGAGACACGGAAGGAGAAGTGCTGCGCGGGAGGATTAAGGCATAGCGGCATAACCGCATAATGGCAGATTAGCGCAAAAGATTGCGGCAGCGGCAGATTACAGGTTATCGCTTCATCCAGCATCATTCGAATGAGCATCACTCGATTCTGCATCACTCGATTGAGCATTACTCCATCCGGCATCATAATATCTGGTATCATTCCGTCCAGTAGCCAGGCGCTTCACCAAATACACCCCCGGCTGTCCGGCCGGGGGTAGTTCTGCGTGCCCATGGCTGCTTTATTGAGCGCGTACTTATCCCAAGAATTCTGGCTGATTCTGGTACAATGGAAAGAATAATGAGCTTTTGGCACTGCCAAGTAAGGAGTGAAGATAGATGTCGGGTCCTGTTGAGAATTTTAGGCTTGATAGAGAGTTAGAAGATAAGCATTCGCTGCTGAAGCTGCGGTCAAGCCTGAAGGCCGATTGTGAAAAATGCTTCGGCTTGTGCTGTGCAGCACTGCCGTTCGCAGCGTCTGCGGATTTTGCGGCGGACAAGCCGGGCGGGAAGGCCTGCCATCACCTCGGTGAGGACTTTAGGTGCAGCATTCACGGCTCGCTGCGGGAGCGGGGATACCGGGGCTGCACGGTTTATGACTGTTTTGGCGCCGGACAGAAGGTATCCCAAGAGACCTTTGGGGGAAGAAGCTGGAGGGAGCAGACGGGCGCCGCGCAGCAGATGTTTGATGTTTTTCCGGTCATGTGGCAGCTCCATGAGCTGCTCTGGTATCTAAGCGAAGCCTTAACGCTAAGGGCGGCTGAACCTCTGCATCTTCAACTGGAAGAAGCGCAGCGGGAGACGGAACGGATAACAGCGCTGGGTGCCGATGAACTTGCCGGCTTCAACGCAGGCGCAGGCTTCAATGTTGGCGCATACCGGGCCGAAATCAGCGCATTGCTGCTTCAAGTGAGCGAGCTTGTACGAAAGGAAGCGGCCCTCCGGCTGCAGAATGCTGTCCCAAGGCCGAAAAAGGCGGGGCGAGGGGCGGATCTGATGGGCGCTGACCTACGGAAGGCGAATCTCAGCTGCACCAGCCTGCGGGGAGCTTATTTGATCGCCGCGGATTTGCGGGGAGCAGACCTGAGATCGGCCGATCTGATAGGCGCCGACCTTCGGGATGCCGACCTGCGGGGAGCGGACTTGACGGGAAGCCTGTTCGTGACCCAGGCGCAGCTGAATGCCGCAAGAGGAGATGCTGCGACGAAGCTGCCTGTAGGAGTCAGCCGTCCCGCACATTGGACGGCATGAAGGAGGCCATGCCGCCCAGCCCAGCCGCAGACAGTCTGTCCGGCGCTGAAGCCTGAGCTGAAGCTGGAGCTGGAGCTGGAGCAAGAGCCGGTACCATCCCCATAAATGGAGCGGTTGTTCTAAAAGCCTCCAGCTTAACGCTTCACAGCTGCCACCCTGATTCTGCGGTAATCCATTATCCAGCGGCCATCGCGGAACAGAACAGGCTTTAAGGCCGTATCCAGGTAATCCAGAACGGTGTCCCTTTCGGAGGGGGAGAGCACGCTGAGTATGCCGTTTGCAAATACGTCCACCCACATCCGCAGGCCCTGCTCGCCGCCTTCTAATGGAGTCGGACGATCGAAGCAGTGGGCGAGTTCAACGGTGAACCCGTGCGTTTCGAGCAGGGAGGCATATTGGCCGATGCTTGGAAAATACCAGGGCAGCTGCAGCTGTCCGCTTAAGCCTGCAGCTTCAAAGGCGCCCGGCAGAGCGGCCGTAACGGAGGCGATATTGCCGTGCCCGCCGAATTCGGCGATGAATCTGCCGCCCGGGCGCAGGCTTGCGGCGATGGAGGCGGCAGCGCCGTCTGCATCCTGCAGCCAATGCAGCGCTGCATTGCTGAAGACGGCGTCGGCCGGCTGCTCGGCGGTATACGACTGGCCGTCAGCCAGAATAAACCTCAGTTGCGGATATTTGGCCCGCGCAGCTTCAATCATCGCCGGCGAAGCGTCGATTCCGGTCACTTCAGCTCCGCTTTGGGCAATAATGGAGGCCAGGTCCCCGGAGCCGCAGCCCCAGTCCAGGATCCGTTCGCCGTGCTGCGGCTTGAGCAGGCCAATGAGAGATTCTCCATACTGTGAAACAAATGACATGGCTGAATCATAAGTGCCAGTGTTCCATTGCTGATTCATTTGCATACCCCTTTCGGATGCGCTGTTCTTTGTCTGATATTTTACGCGGGATTGCAGAATTAGAGAAATATTTAAAGTGAATCAGCTTAAGCGGTTTTACCTATATATAAGAAAAGCACCGAAGGCTGGTCAGCCTTCAGGTGCCTGGATACGCATTTTGAAAATGTTAAAATGTTGAAATATTGAAATGTTGAAATGTATTTCAGCGTGCAGCGTTTATTACTGATTGGTATCTTTATAGAGTTTAAATGTATTAGTCAGAGTCTGGAGCTCCTCAGCCATATGGGACAAAGCGCCGGCTGAAGAAGCGATTTCTTCCATGGAAGCAAGCGTCTGCTGGGCTGCAGCAGCCACATTTTGGGTGGAAGAGGAGGCTTCTGCCGACACGGAAGAAATATTTTGCAGCGATTCAGCCATCTGGACGGTTCCCTGTGAGATTGAACTGGAGTGTTCGGATACCGTTTGGATCTGCTCTGTAATCTGCTCAATTGCCTGCCGGATTCCATCAAATCTTGCCCCGGTATGATGGATGACCGCAATGCCGTCATTGACCTCATTGGTTGCAGAATGAACGGAGCTGATGACTTGGGTGATTTCGGCTTGAATGGCCTGGATTAATCCGGTGATTTGTTTCGTTGCGGCTTCAGATTGATCCGCCAGCTTGCGGACTTCATCTGCGACTACGGCAAATCCCCGGCCCTGCTCGCCGGCTCTTGCCGCTTCAATAGCGGCATTCAGCGCCAGCAGACCGGTTTGTCCCGAAATATCCTGAATAACACTGACAATACTGCCGATTTCAGCAGAACGGTCGCCCAGATTTTGAATTACAGTAGACAGGGAAGAGACCTTGCTCTGAATCGAATTCATCTGCTCAACCGCTGTCTTTACAGCTCTTCCGCCTTCTTGAGTTTGAAGGGAAGTATTGGAGGCTGTACTCTCCAAAGCGCTGACACTGGCAACAATCTCATGGGAACGTTCAGCGACTTGATCGCCGGTTTCAGCCGAAGCTTCTACGTGTCTGACCTGGACCTCGGCGCCTTCGGCCATCTGCTGTGCATACTGGGCAATTTGCTCGGTTGCTTTCGTGGTTTGCTCCGAGCTGGCAGTGAGCTCCTCCGAGGAAGCTGCGACCTGGGTGGCTGTTTCAATTACGTTCGAGAGAATCATCCGGATGGAATTCTGCATCTGATTGAAGCTGGCCCCTAGTTCCCCAAGCTCATTACGCTTCGTATAGTGAAATTCCTCAGTCAAATCTCCGCTGCCCATCTTCTTCGTTGCGGCAATAAGGTTCTTAAGCGGTTTGGTAATGGAACGTGTGATGGCATACGCCAGTATCGTGCCCAACACCACGAAGAGAATTATGACATACAGAGTGGTTCTTAGAATCGGTGCTGCACTGTCGGAGAATTCGGACGTATAGAAGGTTCCGGCAATTTTCCAGTCGGTTAGTTCGTTCGTTGTAAACACCATTTCCTTGTAATCCTGATTGTTATACAGATACTGGAAGGTGCCGCTCGTGCTCTTGAAAAGGTTTGCGTTCTGGGCATTGTCCGGTGCTGTGGTGCCGGCGGCTTTTTCCGGGTGATAGATGAAGGTCTTCTCGCCGTCCAGAATATAGACATAACCTTTGTTGCCGATCGTAACGGATTTCGCGCTTTCTTTGATTTTATCCAGATTTACATCTATGGCCGTTACCCCTTTGCCGTCCGGAGTGGTTCTGGCAATGGTGATAACCAGATTCCCGGTTGCCTGAGAGGTGTTCACGGGGGAGATGACGATTTTACCTTTGTTGTCCATAGCCTGCTTATACCACGGCCGTTCTCTCGGATCATAATCCGCCGGGTTCTTGATGTCGGAAGGAGCGTTAATATAAACACCGTCTTCCGTACCTATGTAGGCCAATTCAATTTCGGGATGGGCATTCTTAAAAATATCCAGGACACGGGATGCTTCAGGACTGACCCCGATATTAGAGCCTTCCTGTGTGTCAACCGTGCTGGCGTTCAGGGATTGTGCGAGCGTCTCTGCTTCTCTTTCTTTGGACTGGATGAACTGATTAATGACCGCATTGATCATGTTAACGCTTGTGGATGCTTTATCCATCATCTGCTGCTGAACCTGGTCTTTAGCGGTATCATAAGCAAAATATCCGATCAAAAGGCTCGGAATGAGCAGTACAGCTAAAAAGGAGATCGTCAGCCGTGAGCGGACGCTTAATAGTGATGTCCAAAGTTTCTTCCAGTTGATGTTGATTGTTCTGATTCTGTTCTGTCTGTCCATAGCTGCTGTTTCTTCCTCTCTGATGTAAATGATTCGTAGTTGGCAGCGGATGCACTTCGATCAATTCTGTTTTTGTGCAAATAGATTATCGGATACCGAAGATCGAATAATTGTTAAAGAGCCTTCCTGGTCCTCCACAGCACTTCCTTCCTCAGCTGCTCGGAGACAATATGCTTCTCAAGGAATTTTGCCATGGGGCGGTTGTCCGCCTCCACAAAGAAGACAAATTCCTCATACACCGGATCCTGCATCATTCGGCGGCTGATCTCTGCCATTAAGGCAACCCCGCGGGCCATTCTCTGATATTCCTTGCGGACAAACATCGTTTTGTACAAAATGGTTCTCGCATCAAAGGGTTCAAGAATCATCCAGCCTGCCAGCCTTCCTTGATGGCGCAAAATGACGCTCCGCTCCCGGTCGATGAGCTCCTCTTCAGCGAAGGGGTCCAGAATCGGCGGATACCAGAGACCGAGTCCCTGCCGGATTTCCTCGCTTTCTTCACTCGTAAGAGAGTTGAAAGGGCTGCAGCTAAACGGCTCAGGGAGCTTCAATGTGGTTACCCATGGCGCGTGAACGGAGTATTCCAGCCGGCAGCCGCAGATGTAAATGCCGGGGGCTGGTGTCTGAAACCCGCAGGCCTGTAGAAAAAGAGATTCGGCAGCGTCAGGCCGCAAGCCGCTCAAATACTCGGTGTTTAAGGTGCTGAACCCCGACCTGCGCAGAAGCGCACTGAGCTCTGCGATCAGTCCGCGGCCGATTCCTGAGCGGCGCCTTTCAACGGCTACTCCTATACCAAGCAGATGAGCACCGGCATCCGGTGGATGGTCATACCGGGCGAGGGCAATGCCGGCAGGCTCACCGTCCAAGTAAGCTCCAATCGCTAAAAAAGACTGCGGAAGCCGCCCCAGAAGAGGGCGGAGTTCCGCAGACAGATTGTTATGGAAGCCGGTTGGCACAGATTCTTGAAATAACGCATAGGTGATTTTTCCAAAATCCTTATTTCCAAATTCCTTATTCATAATCAGCCTTGAGAAGCGGAAACCGGCACGATCAGGTTGTTAATTTGAAGTAGATTTCTCGCCCGATCTTCATAATAGCCGTTTATAGTTATGCGGAAGCTTCCGGAACTAAAGCCGTAGGTTTGGATAGCTTGATCATCTAAAGTGAAAATAAGCCGGCTGGAGTCTGTATTGTCAAAATTAATCCCATAACCATCAGAACTTTTTTCCAGGGTAATGCTGTCCGAATCGAAATTACCGGAAGGGGAATATTCCAGCTGTACCGCACTGCTAACGGAGCCACTAATTGGAAAACTAAGCGGCTCACTCAAGTCGAGAGTAATCTTGCCGTCCTCATAAGTAGAATCCGTAACGGTTGGTGCGATTTGATCGATTGTTACAGGAAGAGAAATTTCAGTCGGCTCCTCCCCTGTCTCGTAGAGAGTGAATAGGAGTGCAGCCGCATCTTCTTCAGTAAGCCCAGACAAAGCCGTTATGTTCAAGCCCCCCGGATTCCCCTCGGCCGGGTTAACGGTAAGGTTGTCTGAATTCGAGCTCACCTCTACGGTTCCAAGCACTTGATTGTTACCAGCATCTTTAATTTCAAAATCATGATCAGTTGAATTATAACTAATCGTTTCCTCCGTTTGTCCCCATTTCACTTTAATGAGGCTCGTGATGCTGCGCTTATTATAGGTCCCCGGATTGTTAGTGGAGAGATTGATATCTCCATCTGTACTCAATAGAGTCGGATTGACAACAAAGGAAGCCGAATCCGCCAAAGAAATCGTTAAGTGGGGAGCCGTTACATCTTGCACAAAGGATACAGCCTCCTTGCCGGTAGACAGGGAGCGGAGAGCATGTTCCTCGGTTAGAGGCTGATAGACTACACGCAGCTGGTCCCCCGGCTGAACGGCATTCACAAGAGTGAGGGTCACTTTGCTGCCCGAGATACTCACCGGATTGCTTAACTGAACCGGATAAGACTCCTCCCCGTCAAAAGCCTGCACGACCAGATCATAGGGGTCTGATTCCGCTTCGGAATTATAAGCTGTCGGCACGTAGGCAGGATCGAGCTCTTGGCTATAGCTCAGGACAACGGTAGTGGAACTCGCAATGTCAACAGAAGTTAACGTGGGGACGGATTCTGTCAGCTCAACGCTTTCTGCCGAAGGAGCGGAGATATTGCCTGCCGTATCGACAGCCACGGCGCGGTAAGTTCCGGCTGGAAGTCCGGTGGTAGACAGGAACGTCTGCGCGTTGGCGGTGGCAACAGCGGCTTTAGCCGCTTGATTGGCGGTCACCAAGTTATTAAGTCCGGTAATAGTAGTTGGAATAGCGTCATCTGCTGGAACGAGGTAGACGTATCCCTTTTCATTACTGAGGGCGATTACGCTGTCTCCAATGGTTACAGGAGAAAGGGACGACAGCATGACAGTTGGAGCGGTTGTATCACGGGAAGACCCGCTGCTGCTTCCGGAAGAACTGCTGCCTGAGCTGACAGATGTGCCGGCAGAAGCCGTTTCCGTTGTTTCAGCCGGTGCAGGTGTTTCTGCTGGTTCTTCACTTTCGGTCTCTCCGGTTGGCTCTTCCGCGATTTGATCTTCAATCTGTTTCTTCGTATCCAGAAATTTGTTAGCAACGAGAGCAACCTGTTCACGCGTAGCGCTGCCCGTAGGGTTGAAAGTGCCGCTGCCGGTGCCGTTAATCAAACCTAATTCAACAGCAGCTCCAACCGCATCCTTGGCATAGTCAGCGATCGAAGAGGAATCCGTGAACGTGAGGTACTGCGCGCCGCCAGTAGTAACATCTTTGCCGGCAGTTTGGTTTAAAGCCCGGGTAAACAGAACGGCCATATCCTGCCTGGACAGGTTCTGCCCATAACCGAAGCTTCCGCTGCCTGTTCCTTTAATCAATCCCGCCTTAACGGCTGCCTCGACATATTTGTAAGAATAGTTGTCCGCAGGAACGTCTGTGAACGAAGAGGTGGTATTAGAAGATTCTTCCGTAACATTTAAATCAAGAGCTTTGGCCAGAACGATAGCAAAATCCTGTCTGGAGATGGTAGCTGTCGGATTAAAATTCCCGCTGCCTGTTCCATTGATAATCCCTGCTTCCGCAAGTTTTAAAATGGCATCTTTGGCATAAGAGCCTTCGATGTCGTTTAGTGCGGTAACATCTGCAAATGCTGGCTGTACACAAGCACTAAGGAGCGCGGTTGTGGTCATTACTTTAACTAAAAGCTGTTTCTTCAACAAATTTTCCCCCATTATCCCTCTTATTTAAGCATCTCTGCAGGCAGAGCATGCCAATATATTAAGTTTGAAAGGATAAATTTGCAATAAAAAGTTAATAGGCATTCTCCTTCTGCAGCAATGCAGCAAGGGCCTCTGAACAAGGCCCCTGCAAGTAAGAAGTATAAGAGGTTAAATCTGGAAACGTTTGATCAATTCCTCCAGCTTCTCCGCCATAAATGAGAGCTCTTTCGTTGAGGAAGTGATTTCTTCAATCATCGCCATCTGCTGTTCAATAGCAGCTGATGTGGTATGCGCGTTGTCCGAGGTCTGTTTGGACATGCCGGCAAGTTCTGTTACCGTCGCGGAGACCTCTTCCGTGCTCGCCGAGATCTGCTCGGATGCTGCGGATACCCCCTGGATTTGCTCGACGATGTTCATGGTAGAAGTCTTGATGCTTGAGAATGCCGTCTGGGCTTCCACACTTACGCGAAGGCCTTCTTCCGCCTGCTGGCGAAGGTGCTGGTTCATTGTAGTGGTCGAAAGCTTAATTAGCGACAGCATCTGGCTGATCACCGAATCAATCTCGGCTGCCGTACTGCCGGTTTGTTCAGCCAGCTTGCGGATCTCTCCGGCAACTACTGAGAATCCACGGCCGGCCTCTCCGGCGCGGGCGGCTTCAATGGAAGCGTTGAGGGAGAGAAGATTGGTCTGCTTGGCAATGTCGGCAATGCTCGCATTCATTTGATTGGCGTTCCCCGAAAGCTTGGATAATTCATTCATCAGCCCTGAGGTATCCTGTACAGACTGCAGAATCCGGTCCATTTGCGAACGTACATTATCAATTGTCTCACTGCCGTGCAGAACTTCCTGCTCGGTCTTTGCCGTTTCGTCCGCAATAGAAGCAGCAGATACTGCAATGGAGCCGACCCCGCGTGCCATTTCTTCAACAGCCGTAGCTGTCTGCTCGGAGGCTTCGGCACTTGTGGCCGCCGTGTCTGCCGCCTGCATCATCGTTTCAGCAACATGCTGGATGGACTGCGCCGTCTGCCCCGTGCTCTCCTGGATAACCTCTGACGATGAGGCGAGCAGGGCAGAGGTTTGTTTGACTTCGGTTACCATGCTTTGCAGGGACTCGGTCATGGAGTCGAAATCCCGGGCCAGCTCGCCGAATTCATTGGTGCTGGCAAGTCTGATTCTTTCGGTCAGATTGCCTTCCCTGATGCTGCGCGTAACGGTTCGGAGCTTGTTCATCGGAACGATAAAGCTGCGGATCATCAGCACGATCAGAATGGACGCAAGGACAAAGGAAATACAGAGAACGATGATGCCGTTGATCAAGATCGGCTTGGCCGCATCCGCGTATTCCTGCATGACGTAAGATGCGGTAATATTCCACCCGGTGGCGTGGTCAACAAGGTTGTACACCTGCACCTTAACAGGGCCAAAATGATCATCCTGTACGGTAGGAGTATCCGAATCGCCCGTGTCCTGCTTCTGTTTGCCCAGCAGAGCCTCCAGGCCTTCAATGACTTCGCCGGGTTTCTTGTCGCCATTCGCAAACAGGGGACCAACGGCAGTGATCAGCTTATAGCTGTCATCAGTGATCACAAGGCCGCCGCCTTTGCCGACGGTTACATTTTCCAGGCTTTCACTAAGCTTATCGAGGCTGACACTGAGCATCAGCGCTCCGCTGCCGTCCGGCAGGACTTTGCCGATGGCTACGCCGACTTTCCCGGTTGAAGGGCTGGTCGCCGGTTCGCCGATATAAATGTTCTCCTTGTCGGCCAGTGCCCCCTTGAACCATGGACGCTCACGCGGATCATATTGGGTATCATTTTTTGGAGACCGCACATACTCGCCTTTATCATTTGCCACGATGATCTCGTTCAGCTCGGGATGCGTGCTTATGATTTGATCAATTTTTGCCTGGATTTCGGCCTGGTTATCTGCTATGTCAGCCGAATTGAATTCCGTAGCAAACAAATTCGTATTGCTTAGAACAGGGGAAATATACTGGGCAATATTGCTGCGCACCAGACTGAGACTCGTTGTGACAGCTGACTGCATTTCCTTCTTCAGCTGAATTTGAGAGCTGTTATAAGCGAAGAAGCCAATCACCAGGGAAGGGATCAGCAGCACAGCAAGCAAGGAGGCAATCATCTTGGTTCGGATCAGGCTGAAGCTTCGGACTACATTTTTCCATGTAATACCTTTAAAGGTCTTAACTTTCATTTCTTCGACACGCCTCTCTGTGAAAATGACATATTATTATTTCTTTCGACAAAATTCGAGTATTTGTGTAGAGGAGGAGCCGGGTAAATTATTCCATTTGCTTATTGGATGTTCCGAGGGATGGAATAGGGGACTTTCAGCTGAAAAAAAAGAAAAAAGCCCGCGGCCGGCGCGGACTTTGCATACGTTTAATTGTGGGTCAGCCTGTACTCGAGCTCCTCGGCACTGATTGGTCTTCCAAACAGATAGCCCTGCATTTCGCTGCACTGGATTTGTTTAAGCAGAGCGGCCTGGCGCTCCGTCTCAACCCCTTCAGCGATCACCTCGATATTCAGCTGCGAGGCAAGATAGATGATGGAAGAGACAACGGTCTGACTTGTGACACCCGACTCAATCTTCTGGGCAAATTCAGGGGCTAGCTTCAGCTTGTCCAGGGGAAAGCTCTCCAGATAGGAGAGGCTGGAGAACCCGCTTCCGAAATCGTCAAGCGAAAGCTGAACCCCGTATGCCTTCAGCTTCTTCAGCTTAGGAATGGCATCTGCCTGCATAACTGTAGACTCCGTCAGCTCCAGGCTCAGGAAGGCAGGATCAAGCTCCGTTTCCTGCAAAATAGTCCCGATCATCTCCACCAGATCCTGCTGCCGGAACTGAATCCGCGAGAGGTTCACCGCAATCTTAAGATGATGGTCTTTCGAGTGCCAGATCTTGACCTGTTCACAGGCTGTACGCAGGACCCATTCCCCGATCGGCACGATATACCCCGAGCTTTCGGCCAGCGGAATGAACTCACCAGGGTAGAGCAGGCCGTACTCCGGATGATTCCAGCGGAGAAGAGCCTCCGCACCGGTCATTTTGCCGGTTAGGGCGTCAATCTGAGGCTGATAATGCAGCAGCAGCTCCCGGTTGTCCAAAGCATGGGCCAGATCCCGCTCCAGTCTGAGAAACCGCTGAGCATAGGGATCAATTTCACTGTAAAGCCTGTAGCTGCCCTTGCCGCTGTATTTCACTTCATATAAGGCAATATCCGCCTGCTTCATCAGCGTAACGGGCGTATCCCCATCCAGCGGGTAGAGCGATATACCGATACTTGGCATATTGTTGATTTCTTGGCCCCTGATCCAGTAGGGCTTGCTCAGGACATACAGAATATTTTCCGCGATGGCTTTGACCTCTTTCACTCCAGGGATTCCCTTGATCAGGATGGTGAACTCGTCACCTCCCTGGCGCGCAATGGAGCAGCTGCTGTCTCTCTCTTCGAGGCATTCCCGCAGCCGCTTGGCCACCGAGACAAGCAGGGCATCGCCAAAATCATGTCCAAACGTATCGTTGATCGTCTTGAACCGGTCCAAATCAATGAAGATGACGGCGAACATTTCATGGGCAGCTGCCTGCTCTGCCGCCTCAGTTAACCGGTTCTCGAAGGAAGCGCGGTTAAGCAGTCCGGTCAAAGAATCGTGATAAGCCAGGTATGTAATTTTCTTCTCATTTAATTTGTTTACTGTAATGTCCTTCCCGATCCCGAAAATACCGACAATACGGCCTCTGACTTTAATCGGCACACTGGTCAGGCTGAGCGCATAAGAGGAACCGTCTCTGCTGCGGATGGTAATTTCATCGCTTTGCGGTTCGCCCTGCTTGAGCTTGTCCATCCGGCCCATAAGCTTCGGAAGATCCTGCTCATCAGCAAATTCCCAAATTGAGCTGCCCATCAATTCGTCCAGAGGATAGCCGAGAAGCTGGGTGGTGGCTGAATTTGCGCTTGTGAACCGCCCTTCAAGATCAAGTGAATACACCGCGTCAGGGTTATAGTCGAACAGGGAGCGGTAAAGCTGCTCGCTTGCCTCCAGCTCGTCCGTTTTGGCATACAGGTCGTGAAGCAGGCGGCGGTTCTCCCGGATGATCAGCATCTGGCGCAGAATAATAAAGAGAATAGAGAGTCCGGTACCGATGGAAATGGCGTCCACGCCGTTAGGCTCATCGATCATTAAGACGAACAAGATGATGACACTTAAATAGGGCAGTACAGTCCGGGATAATTCCATCTTCGGCAGCTCAACCTGCTGATTCGTCCCAGCTTCCTCTGCAGCCGGTTCCCAGGCTCTCTCCAGCAGTCCGGCATAACCGATAAGAAGGAGGCAGAGGATAAACAGCGGGTCCACCAGGCTTCCGGAAAAATACTCGTCAACAGACAGCATGTAGAGATACGAGCTGTCCGCACCGGCTTGCAGAATGACGCTGAAGAAGATCAGCATCTGCTGCTTCTTGTAAAAATACGGATTCGCCCCCCAGAAGAGGGCAAAGCCGCACACCAGCAGTCCCAGATCGCTGGCCGGATAAGCCAGATTGATCAGCAGGGTAATGCGATCCGATTCGCCTTCCCCGAGCACCGGGCCGATCAGGTAGTGCCAGCTGAACGTGAAAGCGATTGTCATCGTCGTCAGCAGATCGAAGATCATCTTGTACAGCCTGGATCTGCTGCGCAGTCTGGTGAACATATGGGCAAATGCTGCCAGATAGAAAGCGACTTGAAGCAGGTAGAAGATATCGACCAGATTAGATTCATATCCCTCTGTTCTGAGGATCTGCTCGTTATACCACCAGATCATTTCGGCAATCGTGTACTGGAAGGAGCCGATGGCGAGAAGCGTCCAGAACACTCTTTTGCTGCGCCTGGCGTTCTTCGCTCCGATGGACAGCCATACGGCAGAGATCAGGCTGCCTGAAACGGATAAGAGATCTCCTCCCCACGACGCCATGTGCTCATTATTCCGCCAGACGATGATCCAGACATAATATACGCCCACAAAGGCGATCAGAAAGAGAAAGGGTAACAATCTTCTATTGTACTGTGTCATAGCTGCATTCCATCTCCCATACAAAAAAGCCCGCGGCCAAGCGCGGGCTTTTTGTCCATTACAATTATGGCATTTTCCGCAGTGTAAGCGTCATTCACATGTTGGTTCATGGAACGGAAAAATCAAACCATTCAGGTTATTTTTCTCATTATACACTGGGGTTGTTAAAATATGCTAGACGAATATATCACAGCTCATGTAAATATCCGGCACATCAGATATTGAACCTTTCTCCGTAAAAGCTTATTTCAGCAAACGCGCCAGAACAGCGGCTGCTTCTGCCCGGGTCAGCATAGCTTTAGGAGCCAGCTTGCCTTCGCTGCTGCCGTTCAGGATGCCGGCCTGCAGGGCCGTATTAAAAGCATCTTTGGCCCAGCTGCTGATTTGGGCGTTATCCGCATAAGAGCTGGTGAGATCGGTCTCCGATTGGGAGGCCGCCGCTTTGCCGCTCAGGGTCAGGGCGCGGGCCGTCATGACTGCCATTTCCTCGCGTGTAATCTGCCCGTTAGGGTTAAAGAGATTTCCACTCTGCCCGGTAACCAGCTTCATCGTATAGGCTTGTGCAATGGAGTCCGCATACCAGCTTCCGGCTTTAACGTCTGTGAACGGACTTGCATTCGTAACCTGCACGTCTTGGTTCAGGGCTCTGACGAGCATAGCCGTGAATTCGGCGCGGGTGATGCTGGCGCTTGGATGGAACTGGTTGTTGTCCCCAAGCACGATTTGTTTGGCGGCCAGGCTGCGGATATCGTTATAGGCCCAGAAGCCGGAAGCAACGTCAGTGAAGCTCTTATCATATTCCACAACCGCATAGGTGCTGAAGTGGCGGACTTCACCTGTGATCGTATTTCCGCTGACGGTTCCTTGTACATATTCCACTGATCCGTTATCGGCCAAATAATAGATTCCTGCCAGATTCTTGTCAGCATCCGCATTCACAGCAAGCGTCAAGCTTACCGGCGGGTTGAACTTCGGCAGATTCAGCTGGGTGCCGTCTTTGAGCACAACGGACAAAGCAAACTCGTAGGCTCCGCCCGCAAGCTTCAGATCTGCCGCGGATGAACCGGATGCCTGGTCAAGCAGCGAGTTTATTCTGCTGCTGTCGCCTGGTGTATAGGTGAAGGACAATTGGGCTCCGTCCCTTTGTTCCTGCGGCACCTGGTTTTGCGCAGCGGTCAGAAGACCGGCAGGCAGAAGCAGGGTGAAGCCGTTTGCCTTCAGGGTAAGCGATTTGCCGCTTAGAAGATCAGCTGCGTTAACCGGGAGCAGAACCTTGCCGAGTCCGGAGTTTGCTGCAGTGTCCAGATCCAGCACTGCAGAATCTGCATTGGCTTCGGCAGCCAGCTGGTTCAGCTGGTCTCCGCTTACATTCAGAACCTGGTCTCCGGCAGAATCAGTGGTCGTAGTGGCTGCTGAACTGCTGCCCGAACTTCCTGATCCGCTGTTCCCGTTATTTCCTGAGGAGGCTGCCGTGTTCACGGTCAAAATGGCAGTGCCGCCTTGTTCCCGTGATGGAAGCTGAACGCTGATCTGTTTGTTTGCGTCTACGGTATATACAACATTGTTATACAAATCTTTGATTGTGGAACCAGCGGCATAAGGCACGGACAGAACCGCTGTCTTCTCGGCGGCAGTCGTATTCAAGCCTACATACACGCTGCTGCCATTGTAGCTGCGTTTGAAGACCAGATATCCGTCGCTGTCGCTTCCGGCCACCTTGGTGTGCGTTCCTTTGGCAAAGACCTTCGAATAAGCGGCGCGGATATTCAGCAGCTTCTCATAATGGTCATGAAGCAGCTGTTCTCCGGTTAAACGGTCCCAGCCCATATCGTAACGGTTCAGGTTGCCTGCAGCCGTACCGGACTGTCCAAGCTCTTCACCGTAATAGATGACCGGCTGCCCTTTAACTGTAATTTGCAGGGCGGCTGCAATCATCTGCAGGCTTTCGTCGCCGCCTGCGG
The DNA here is from genome assembly GCF_005869875.1 of Paenibacillus pinistramenti. Taxonomy (GTDB): domain Bacteria; phylum Bacillota; class Bacilli; order Paenibacillales; family Paenibacillaceae; genus Fontibacillus; species Fontibacillus pinistramenti. Next base: position 225,863 of record NZ_VAWG01000003.1, on the reverse strand, counting down.
CAGTTGCAAGGAATCCGTCCTCGTCATGGCTGCTGAGGAACTGTCCCATCGTAGCTGTGTTGTCCATCTGATCATTGCGATCTTCGAGATAAGACTCGACAGCGTCTATATTGCCATTGATAAAGTCATTGGCTGTGTTCTTAAACTGGAAGTCCAGCAGGGAATCCATTTCACCGCTGCGGAGCTTGCCGCCGGTCGAATCGACGCTTGCCCCGTAGTATTCACCGATCATTTTGAAATCCGGATCGATGGTTGTAAGGGCGTTCTTGAAGGCCTTCCAGGTCGTATCATCGACGTGCTTCACGGTATCGACGCGGAAGTAATCAATCGAATCGCCTCTGTCGGTCTTGGCACTCTTCAGCCAGCCGGCCTGCCAGTCGATGACTTTCTGGCGTACATCTGGATCTTCGGTAATAAAATCCGGAAGTCCTGCGAGCTCGCCTTTGACGACATCCGTGTCGGTGGAGACGCCATCCGTCCGGAGCATGCCGGCAAACCGGTCTTTGTCCTCCTGGGAGACTTCGGTATTGGTATCCGTTTCCTTAAGGCCGTAGCCGGTATGGTTCAGCACGACGTCGACCATAATTTTGATGCCTTTGTCATGGGCGGTATTAATCAGGGTCTTGAAGTCGTCCATGTTGCCCAGGTGCTCGTCGAGCGCCTCGAAATTTTTAGCCCAGTAGCCGTGGTAGCCGTAGGAGTCGCCGGTTGTAGAAACATTGAAATCAATATTATCAACGATAGGCGTAATCCAGATGGTGTTGATTCCAAGCTCTTTGATATAGTCGAGCTTCTCGGTCAAGCCTTTGAAATCGCCGCCGTGGTAAGCATCAACCGCGGATTTATCCACGTTGTAATCATTGCTTGTGTCCCCGTCGTTAAACCGGTCTGTCAGCAGGAAATAAATCCGCGCTTCGTCCCAGTCAAAGTCAAGGCTGCCGGCAGATTGTCTAGTTTTGACTGTTAATTTCACGGTTCCCGTATGCTTATTGCCATATTGATCTACTGCCGTAATTGTCAGCGTCTTGTCGCCGGCTGTTGTCGAGTCGGTTACGGCAAGCGTCGCCTGCATCAGGGCAAGGTCGATCGTCTCCTTGGCTGGTCCGCCGACCGGAGTAAGGTCAACATACAGCTCGCGGTACTGCAGATTCTGTTCTTCAGAAGCCGTCTGTACCGTCAGAACGGTATTCTCATTCGGCATGATGGCTGCCGGGGAGAGGGAGCCTGTAATTTGAACCTGCGGATTATCATAGTCGAAGGAGGAAACACCGTTCTCCGTGTTCTCAGGATCGGTGACTTCCGTCGTTTCACCATTTTTCGTAATCAGGAAAGAATACGTATAATGTCCTTTTTGCAATCCGCTCAGCGTGTAGCTGAAATATTCGTTTGTATCGTCATAAACCATCGGATACTCAGTGCTTTGGCCGTCCAGCGTTACACTAACTTTGGCACTGGTAATTTGATCCATCTGGTCGTTGTTATACAGCTCGTTGTCCCGATAATAGAAGGTAATCTTGCCGTCATTCATTACCGGTCCGGTAACGGAAGGGACGATCTGCAGCTCCTTCTGGCCTTGAACAGCAGTCACCTTGGTGACGGTCTGCTTCAGCGGAGTATCAATATATCGGTCAAAGTCGACATCAGTGGCTTCCCAATTGCCATATTTGACTTTAAAGCCGACGCTTGTGGCGTTCCGTCCGATTTTGATTCTTGCGATGGCGTAACCGTCTTTAACTTCTTCAAACTGCTGTTCGCCGTCTTTGGAGCCTGTATTCCAGAGCCATAGGCTCCAGCCGTCATAGTCCTGATTCGGCCGGAAGTATTTGAATTCGATGTAGCGCTGGGCCGGAGCTTCGGTAATGGCCGCGAGCGCTTCGTCCCGGCTGTAATACACGGTGGTGTCATCCTGAATGATCCAGGCATCGACAGAGGTTCCGGTGGAAACGGTGACCGCATGGGTTAAATCCTGCGAATCCCAGCTGCCCGGCCGCTGAATGACACTAATGGAAGCAGCAGGCATTTTGACCGATACAGTCACAAATCCGTCCTGATCTTCACTGGTAAAAGGATACGCCTTCCCGGCGGCCTGGCCATACCAGATCCAGTTGTCCCAATTGGTATAATTCTGGTCCGCCCGGTAGTAGTGCAGGTTAAACGTGTACATCTTGTCCTGAATAGTAATGCTCTTGCGAGCCGTGTAATTCCCGTTAGCCGCAATTACCGTTACCGTAGAGCCGCTGGCAAGCGTGCTGCTCTCACTCACTTGAAGCGTGCTGCCGGTTAACGTCACTCCATTCGCGCTTCCGTCCAGGGACCAGGCCGGTTGAATGGTGCTGGCGGAGCCGTCCTCGCCGCTGATCAGCTGGGCTGTAAGCTCCATGGAACTGCCTTTGCCAATGTCGCTGCCGGAGGTAATGCTGATTCCGGGCACATAAACGACGGAGTTGCCGTTAGAGGATTTTGAGTTTAAAGGATCGGTAAAGGCGCCGGTCCAGCTTCCCTTATTCGGGATAAACTTGTATCCATAGGTTCCGGCATCAAGCGGCAGGGTGACGGAGAATACGCCGTCCTGTTTGGTCATTTCGATGGCGGTGTTCTCGCTCCAGCCATTCATGTCACCGACCAGATACAGGGTATCACCGCTGTAGGAGACGTTCTTGAACGTAACGGTTCCGTCTCCATTAATAATAGGGCTGGCAAGCGTGCTGCTCAGCACCGTAATATTTTTAGAAATCTCAAGCCCCTCAAAGGAAGCGCTTACCTGAAGGGTCGAACCAATTGCGGCATCCGAAGGAATAGTGACAAGGCCATTATTGACCGCAATATCGGCGTCTGTCAGATTGGCTGTCCATTCGGCATTCTCGTTCAGGTTAACCTCTGAACCGTCCGCCAAAGTCCGGATGGCGTTGATCTGCACCTGGTCGCCCGGTTTGGCTGTGTCTGCATCCGACTGCAGAACCATGGCGGAGACAGCAGAGTTGCCGCCGACTAAAGGAGTGTGGTTCAGCGGGTCTATATAGGAGTTCTCCCAACTGGCTCCCGGCATAAATTTATACTGAATTTGTCCGCCAGTAGAATTAAGCTGCTCATTCGAGAAGGTGTAGGAGAACAGATGATGATCGGCATCCGGGGAAATTTCCTGGGTCATCGGCACAAAAGAGTTCTCATTCCAGTTATTGAAATCCCCGTTTATGTACTGCTCATTGATGGTTGAATCCGTGACACTGTAAACAGTCGCCGTTACGGTATTATTGCTGTCCAGCCTGAAATCCGGGCTTGTAATGGAGGTAAGGGACCCCGTGGTCTCAGAGGAAGCCGAAGCCTTCTGAAGAGCCGGGAAGCTGCCGGTGATCAGAACAAGGACTAGCGCCCAGACCAGCCATTTGTAAGGTTGACGCTGCATAGTTCAGTTATCTCCTTTCAGTACGTAAAGTTTGAGAACGTTCAAGCGGTTGGCAGTTAAAGCGGCATAAGAGGATAATAAAATAATAGAGCAGACACAAGGGAAAACGCCTTCAAAATCACCTCCGACATTTAGTGCAAACGTTTGCAAAACAGGTAATTAAAAAACATCTTCTCCTGATGCTCTTCGAGAGGATGTCAGCGGTTACAGTTGAGGGAAAAAGCTGCCTGTAACGTCATTTGTGCAAACGTTTGAACAATTTAATAATTCGATTATATCACGCGCCCGAGCGGCCTGACAATCCTGATTTGTAGTCTGTAATAGAAAAAGGCAGGCATTCAATGCCGATATGCGGACCTTTTGACCTTATTGACTTTAGTTCATCAATGACTGGCAAACTGCTGATGACTGGCAAACTGCTGACTGGTGAGTAGCAAGCTTACAAAAATGGAATTTCATGTTTAAGGAGTATGAATGAGGGTAATGAAGTTAATAATTTTACCAATATGTCAAGAGGATGTGCATATATGCGTAAATTTCAACTGCCTCTTCAGACGGGGAGTCTTATTGCTTCCTTTATGTGCTGGGTGCTCATTTCTTCCCTAATGGTGTATATCAAGGCAGACATTCCGCTTACTTCCGGGCAGGCGGCATGGGTAACGGCAATTCCTGTCATTCTGGGCTCCGTGCTGCGGATTCCGGTAGGTTTTCTGACCAATCGCTTCGGAGCCAGACTCATGTTTGTCATCAGCTTCCTGGCCCTTCTTCTGCCGATTGGCTACCTTGGCTTTGCCCATTCCTTCTGGGATCTGATCATCAGCGGTTTCTTTCTGGGTATAGGCGGAGCAACATTCTCTATCGGGGTTACCTCCATTCCTAAATATTATCCGAAGGAAAAACACGGCACCGTGAACGGAATCTACGGCATAGGGAATATGGGGACCGCTTTCACTACCTTCGGCGCTCCAATTCTTGCAAATAGCTTTGGCTGGAGATCAGCGGTCTTTGTCTTTCTGATCTGGGTTGCCTTATTCGCCCTGATTAACTTTATAGGCGGTGACCGGCAGGAGCCAAAGGTCCGCGTCTCTATGAAGGGCCAATTTCTCCAAGTCTATAAAAATGAGAAGCTGTGGTTTCTGTGTATTTTTTACTTCATAACCTTCGGCTCTTTTGTTGCTTTCACCATTTATTTGCCGAATTTCTTTGTCAGCCAATTTCATTTGGAGAAGGTGGATGCGGGATTGCGGACAGCCGGATTCATCGTGCTGGCGACCCTCTTGCGGCCAATTGGCGGCGTTCTGTCCGATAAGTTCAATGCTTATGCGGTGCTTATGTTCGTGTTTGGCGGCCTGACCCTTTCAGGCATCCTGCTGTCCTTCACCTTGTCTATGCCGCTCTTTACAGTCGGGTGCCTGGCGGTTGCGGTGTGCGCCGGGACCGGGAACGGAGCGGTATTCAAACTGGTGCCGCTTTATTTTGCCAAGCAGGGAGGGATCGCGAACGGGATCGTGTCTGCTGCCGGGGGACTCGGCGGATTCTTTCCGCCGCTGATGCTGACCATGCTGTACGGCATGACAGGCCATTATTCCATCGGCTTCATGGCCTTGTCCGAAGCGGCTCTGGCCAGTCTCGTGCTCGTATTCTGGCTGTCCTTCCAGTCCCGGGTTCAACTGTACGCCGATATTGTCAGTTCTACAGCGGACGCGGTGATGGTCACGGATAAAGAGAGCAAGATTATTACGGTCAATCATGCGTTTACCCAAGTTACGGGGTATGCAAAACAAGATGTCATTGGCCGCAATCCGTCAATTCTCAGCTCAGGGAAGCATGACCGCAGATTTTACGAGGAATTCTGGGAGTCGCTTAATGATAAGGGGCACTGGCAGGGCGAGATTACTAACAAGCGCGCAGACGGTTCCTTGTACCGCGAGTGGCTGACTGTGAGCACCATTAAGGATGATCAGGATAGGGTGAAGAATTACGTTGCTATATTCAGTGATTTAAGCAAACAAAAGGAGAGATAGCCATGTCTGGACCAGCTCTAAGAAATGTAGACAGCCATTCACTTATTCACGAAGCCGCGCTCGAGGAAGCCAGGGAGCTTACCGGTGTGCTGGAGCACTGCCTTCAGAGCGGGGAACTGCCCAAAGCGCTGGAGGTGGCTTATGTGGCTTTGGAGCACTGGGAGAGCCGGACTCTGCAGCACGCTGCGAGTGAAGAAGAGGGGCTCTATCTGGACGTGCTTGCCCAGCGCCCCGATCTTCAGTCTGTCATTACTTCGCTGATCCGCGACCACCAGCTCATGCGCATTCTTGCCGGCGAGATCAAGGAGCTGCTTATGAGGCAGAACGCCGCTCAGACAGATAACATCAAGCAGGTGCTTCACCGGTTCAATGCTCTAATCCTGATTGATCATCTTCACAACGAAGAAGAGGAACGCATGATTGGACATGAAGTGGGGGGACACGTACATGCTGACGAAGAGGCAATTTGAAGAGGAGCAGGCCGCAGCAATCAGACCGCTGGAATTCGTATCGCCGCAATTGTACCAGATATTGAAAAATGAGCTCGCCCGCCTGCATATCCATCCTTACGATGTCAGAGCCGGCGGTTCCCGCAGCGGAAGCGGCATTCAAGTGGAACTGCTCTACGGGGAGCAGTTTAACCAGCTGAAAAAGGGATTTTTCGAAGATCAGGAAGAGGTTCAGGGGATTGAGCAGGGGATTGAAGGCGGCGCCGGGGAGGCAGCTCTCTTCTTCCGGCAGGCAGCGGAGGAGATCAAGAAAGCGATGATTGCGGACTATTTTAAAATGATGAAGCCATAATGGAGGGATCTTATGTCACTTGAACAAGACGAAGTGTTTCTGAGACAGGACAGAGAGGATCTGTTTGAAATACTGGCCATGAGGTTCGGAGAAATTCCGGAAGGCCTAATCAGGCAAATTGGTCAGTTAACCGATCTGAATCAGCTCCAGCGGCTCATTCTGGTCGCCTGCAATTCGCCTGATCTGAACGTGTTCATGGAGGAATTGGGTGAGCCGGAATCCTCATTCAAGCTGACTGGAGAGAGATTTAATCCGCTGGCATAGGACTAATTCATGAAAGGCAGGGGATCGTGTGGGCAGAAGACAGAACAAGCTGCTTGAATCGCTGAAGCATTTGGCGCGCGGAGAGAAGATCAATGAAGGCTGGACGGAAGAGAGCACAAGAACGAGGAACTGGGAGGATTTGTACCGGGGGCGGTGGCAGCACGACAAGGTTGTCCGGTCGACGCACGGGGTGAACTGTACCGGCTCCTGCAGCTGGAAGGTCTATGTAAAGGACGGCATCATTACCTGGGAGACCCAGCAGACGGACTATCCGACTACCGGAGCCAATTTCCCGGAATATGAGCCGCGGGGCTGCCCCAGAGGAGCAAGCTTCTCCTGGTATACCTACAGCCCTGCCCGGGTGAAATACCCTTACATACGGGGGGCGCTGCTTGAACTTTGGCGGGCTGAACGAGAGCTTGGACATGATCCGGTTACCGCCTGGGCAAATATTATTTCAAACCCGCAGAAACGGGAGCATTATGTGAAAGCCCGGGGCAAGGGAGGGCTGGTCCGTGCCAGCTGGAGCGAGGTCTGCCAGATCATTGCTGCAGCCAGCATCCATACGATCAAGACCTACGGCCCTGACCGGGTGGTCGGCTTCAGCCCGATTCCGGCGATGTCCATGGTCAGCTATGCGGCGGGGACGCGGTTTCTGTCGCTCATAGGCGGGACAATTCTAAGCTTCTATGACTGGTACGCGGATCTTCCGCCCGCATCCCCGCAGATTTGGGGCGAGCAGACCGACGTGCCGGAGAGCGGCGACTGGTACAATGCCAAGTACTTTATCATCTGGGGAACGAATCTCCCGCAGACCCGTACACCGGACGCCCATTTCATGGTCGAGGCAAGATACAACGGAACGAAGGTCGTTGGCGTGAGCCCGGATTATGCGGAATATGAGAAATTCGCGGATTTATGGCTTCCTGCGCGCGTCGGCACAGACGGAGCGCTGGCGATGGCGATGACTCATGTCATTCTGAAGGAATTTTACGCGGATCAGCAGGTTCCTTATTTTCAGGGTTATGTAAAGAAATTTACCGACCTTCCGTTCCTGGTCATGATCAAGGAGGAGGAGTCCGGAAACCGTTCAGACCGCTTCCTTCGGGCGTCCGATCTTCAGGACAATCAGGAGCTGTCAGAGTGGAAAACCCTGGTGTGGGACGAGCTGTCCGATTCGCCGTATGCACCAAACGGAAGCCAGGGCTTCAGGTGGGACCAGGGAAGCAGCTGGAACCTCGACCTGGAAAGACCGGACGGCACACCTGTTGATCCAAGGCTGTCCTTCCTGGATTCCAGTGACGAGATCGTGATGGTGGACTTCCCTTATTTCGCGGAGCGGGAAGGAGAGCTGGTCCGCCGCGGCGTTCCGGTGAAGCAACTGCGGACAGCAGACGGGGGAATCCTGAAGGTCACGACCGTCTATGATCTCATGATGGCCCATGTTGGCGTCGGCAGGAACCTCCCGGGCGATTATCCGGCGGATTATGACGATCCTAAGCCGTATACTCCGGCTTGGCAGGAAGCGATTACTGGAGTGAAGAAGTCCCACGTCATCCAGGTGGCCAGGGAATTCGCCGATAACGCCGCTAAGACCGGCGGCAAATCCATGATTGCCATGGGCGGCGGGACGAACCACTGGTATCACAGCGATCAGATCTACCGCGCCATTCTGAACCTGGTGCTGCTGACAGGCTCGCAAGGCGTTAACGGCGGCGGCTGGGCCCACTATGTCGGGCAGGAGAAAGTCCGGCCGCTGGAAGGCTGGCAGCAGATCGCTTTTGCCGGAGACTGGACAAGGCCGGCACGGCTGCAGAACGGCACTTCGTTCTTCTATTTTGCAACAGAGCAGTTCCGGTATGAATCACGTGTAAATGAGGAGGAGACGACGCCGTGGGGCGGCCGCTACAACAAAATGCACCCCGCAGACGTGAACGCCATGGCTGCGCGGCTCGGCTGGCTTCCTTCCTTCCCGCAATTTACACAGAACTCGATTGACCTGGTGAGGGAAGCACGCGAGAGCGGGGCGCAGTCGGATCAGGAGGCGGCCGATCATATCGCTTCCCGTGCGGCGAAGGATGAGATCCAGTGGGCGATCGAGCATCCGAATGATCCTCGCAACTTCCCGCGCGTGTTCTTTAACTGGCGGTCCAACCTGCTGGGTGACAGCGGGAAGGGACACGAGTATTTTGCCAAGCATCTGATCGGTGCGGAAAATCAAGTGCTGACGGATACAGCCCATTCCTGGCGGCCGGAAGATGTGCATACGGACGACATCCCGCCTGAAGGGAAGACGGATTTGTTCGTGGCGATGGATTTCCGGATGACCAGCTCGGGGCTGTTCTCGGACATTGTGCTGCCAGCTGCGACCTGGTATGAGAAGCATGATTTGAGCAGTACGGATATGCACCCGTTCGTGCACCCGTTTAATCCGGCGATCTCCCCGCCTTGGCAGGCCAAGAGCGACTGGGATACCTTCCGGGAAATTGCAAAAGTGTTCTCCGAGCTCGCTGCGCAGCATCTTCCGAAGACGGAGGATGTCATCATGTCGCCGCTTGCGCATGACACGCCGAACGAGATCGCCCAGGTCCACGGCAAAATCAGGGATTGGCGCAAGGGCGACGTGCTGCCGATTCCGGGCAAGACCATGCCGGTGTTCCAGATTGTAGAGCGCGATTACCCGAACGTCTACGAGAAGATGATCACGGTTGGGCCGAATATCAAGAAGGGCTACGGCTCCAAAGGCGTAAAGATTCCGGGGGAGAAAGTCTACCGGGAACTCGGGGAACGTCTCGGCATTTCCAGAAAGGAAGGCGTCGGCAAAGGCTGCCCGGATCTGTACAGTGACAGACAGGCGATTGAAGCCATTCTGCTGATGTCCGGAGCGACCAATGGACAGCGCGCGGTTGAAGGCTGGAAGTCCATGGAGGCGCAGACCGGCAAGAAGCTGACAGGAATCGCGGAGCCGCGGGAGGAAGATGCCTACACGCTCGCAGATATTACGGCGCAGCCAAGGCAGGCGATTTCTGCCCCGGTATGGAGCGGCCTGGAGAAGGACAACAGGCGCTATTCTCCTTTTACGCTGAATACGGAATACAGCATTCCGTGGCGGACGGTAACCGGCCGGCAGAGCTTCTATCTTGATCATGAGATGATTCTTGACTTTGGAGAGGGACTTCCGCTTTATCTTCCTCCGCTGTTCCATGTGCCGTTCCTGAAGGGAGAGAAGGAAGTCGCCAATTCCGGCAAGTCTCTGACCATCCGGTACCTGACTCCCCATCAGAAGTGGGGGATTCATACAATGTTTACCGAGACGAACCAAATGGCTACCCTGTTCCGGGGCTGGCAGGTTGTCTGGATGAACGAGAAGGACGCCGCTTCCATCGGGGTGAAGGATAACGACTGGATTGAGGTGTACAACCGGAACGGAGTGGTTGTGGCCAGGGCGGTAACGACGTACCGGATACCAGAAGGAATTGCCTACATGTATCATGCCCAGGACCGGACGATGGGGGTGCCGGGAACAAGCATCAATAAGAAACGCGGCGGCACTCACAACAGTGTAACGCGGATTACGCTGAAACCTACCCATATGATCGGAGGTTATTCCCAGCTCAGCTACGGGTTCAACTACTATGGACCGACAGGCAGCCAGAGGGATACCGTAACGATTATCAGACCGCTTAAGGAGGTGGATTGGCTTGAGGATTAAAGCGCAAGTCGCCATGGTGATGAATCTTGACAAATGTATCGGGTGCCATACGTGCTCGGTTACCTGCAAGAACACCTGGACGAACCGTCCGGGAGCGGAATATATGTGGTTCAACAACGTGGAGACCCGTCCAGGCCCGGGTTATCCCAAGTCCTGGGAGGATACCGGGAAATACAAGGGAGGCTGGGTTCTCCGGAACGGGCGCCTGTCGCTGCGGGCAGGCGGGCCGATCACGAAGCTTGCCAATATTTTTTATAACCCTGACATGGCCAAGCTGGATGATTTCTATGAACCCTGGACCTATGACTATGACAGCCTGATTCACAGCCCGAAGCGCAATTCCCTGCCTGTGGCAAGACCGATGTCCATGATTACTGGAGAGTATATCGACAAGCCCGAGTGGGGACCCAACTGGGATGATGACCTTGCCGGCGGCAGCGAAGTGGTTCCTCTGGATCCTAACGTTCAGAAGCTGCAGGAGCATATCGCAATGGAGTATGAGAAGACCTTCATGATGTACCTGCCGCGGATCTGCGAGCACTGCCTGAATCCGTCCTGCGTAGCTTCGTGCCCTTCGGGCGCACTCTACAAACGGGATGAGGACGGCATTGTCCTGGTCGACCAGGATGCCTGCCGGGGCTGGCGGTTCTGCATGAACGGATGCCCGTACCACAAGGTCTATTACAACTGGAACACCCATAAGGCCGAGAAATGCAATTTCTGCTATCCGCGGACGGAAGCGGGCCTTCCGACCATCTGCTCGGAGACCTGTGTAGGCCGGATCCGGTATATCGGTGTGGTTCTGTATGATGCGGATAAAGTCAAAGAAGCCGCGTCTGTAGAGAATCCGCAGGATTTGTATGAATCCCAGCTTGCCGTGTTCAAGGACCCGTTCGATCCCGAGGTCATTGAGGCAGCCCGCCTCTCGGGGATCAATGAATCCTGGATCAGCGCCGCGCAGCAGTCCCCGGTCTATAAGCTGGCGATGAAGTGGAAGGTTGCCCTGCCGCTGCATCCGGAATACCGGACGCTGCCGATGGTCTGGTATGTGCCGCCGCTCAGCCCGATCATGAATCATATTGAGGAAGAGGGGCTTCAGACCGATCACTATATTCCTGCTGTGGACCAGATGCGTATCCCGATGGAATATCTCGCTTCGCTTCTAACAGCGGGAGATACGAGCGTAATCCGCAGGGTCCTGCTGAAGATGACATCCATGCGCGTGCATATGCGGGACAAGTCAGTCGGAGGCATGGATAAGCTGAAGCACAGCCAGCTGCTGGAGGAATCGGGAATGACGGAGGAAGAGATCGAGGAGATGGCCCGGCTGTTCGCAGTGGCGAAATACAATGAACGGTTCGTCATTCCTACCGGCCGCCGTGAGATGGATGACCAGCTTCATTATAAGCAGGGGGCATGCAGCATTGAGGATATTGCCCCGCCGGAAGGTATGTTCCAATATCCTTCCCGAGAGGAGAATAGCATGTGAATGATGACCAGCGTTTCATCTTAGCCGCCGTGTCGAGGGTGCTCAGCTATCCGGGAGATTCCTTCCCGGAAGAGCTGGGTGAGCTGATTGAAGCCGCCGAAGAAGAGACAGACGGGAGCGAAGGCAGCCAGAGGCTTCTTGGCGCCATGATGGAGCTGCAGAAGCGCTCTCTGCAGGAACTGAGGGAAATCTATGTGAATACTTTTGACTGGACGGAAGCAACCGGCTTATACCTGACCGCTCATGAGCTGGGAGACAGCCGTGACCGGGGTCCGGCGCTTATCCTGCTTCAGCACATTATTTCGGATGCAGGCTTCGGGCTGGCTGATGGAGAACTGGCCGATTATCTGCCGGCGCTGTACGAGCTGGTTGCCGCTGCACCGGAAAATGTCCACCTGAAGGCGCTCCGCCGCCGTCTGGCGGTCACAACCAAACGGATTGCCCGGCACCTGCCGGATGAGAATCTTTATGCGCCGTTCTTCGGGCTGCTGGTCAGCGAGGTGTTCGGCGAACCGTCAGCCGAGGATGTCGAGAAGCTGGAGCAAGCCAGAGAGAAGGCCGATCTGGACGATATGCCGTATCCGATTTTATATGGAATGGACGGAATGGCTGCCTCCGACAGGCCGCTAATGGACATGAAAATGTGCAAATGAATGGAGGATTAATATGACCGAGACCTTTTGGTGGGTCATCTTCCCATATATCACAATAACCATCATGGTTGTAGGGCTGCTTTACCGGTTTGCTTTCCGCCAGACCACCTGGGCGGCGCCTTCGACGGAAATTTTTGAGAAGAAATGGCTGAGGATGGGCTCCACGATCTTTCACTATGGAATTATCTTCGCCTTCATCGGCCATGTCATGGGGGTGCTGATTCCCCGGGGGGTTTACGAAGCGATGGGGGTGTCGGACGAACTCTACCACACCTTTGCGATAATAGGCGGCGGATTGGCGGGCGTGATGGTCGTGCTCGGGCTGATCTTCCTGCTGATTAGAAAAATCGCCAACAACCGCGTTCGCATCCATGCTACCTTTGCCGACTTCTTCACGGTAACCCTGCTTCTGATTGTCGCAGGGATGGGAACCTACATGACGCTGGTGTACAATCTCACCGTGGTTACCTATGAGTACCGGACTTCCATCGGCCCTTGGTTCAGAAGCCTGTTTGTGTTCAGGCCGCAGGTTGAGCTGATGCGTGATGTTCCGCTCCTGTTCCAGGTTCATATCATCGCAGCGTTTGTGCTGTTCGCCTCGATCCCGTTCACGAAGCTGGTGCATATGTTCTCGCTTCCGGTAAGGTATCCTGCGCGGGCGCCCCAGCAGTACCGCTCCCGCAGCGGATTTAAACGCAAAACCAAAATTTAGCGGACGAGAGCGGGGAGTGCGTAATTTCTCTTGGGAATCGCTGACGTGAATCGCTGACGTGAATCGCTGCTGGGAATCGCTGCATTGCTACATATAACCGCGTTATTGGCCTAAGGCTTTACGGCTGGAATCCCTGGCCATATCGCCTTAATGGCATGAAAGAAGCCCGCGCACTGCGCGGGCTTTTTACGCTGCTATGGGCTTACTCTCTCCCCACAGCCACAGGATTCTCGTCATAGCTGATCCAATCGGACCAGCTTCCCGAGTACAGCTTCACCTGCGGGTAGCCAAGCAGATGCAGCGCCAGCACGTTCGGTGCTGCGCTGATGCCGGAGCCGCAGTAGACGATTACTTCGCGCTTCTGGCTGAGCGCTTCCGTCACCGGCTCCAGCTGGCTGCGGAGCTCGCTCTCCGCTTTCCAGGCACCGCTGCCGCTCTGGAACAGCTGCTTCCAGAACCGGTTCATGGCGCCCGGGATATGCCCGGCTTTCTTGTCGAGCGGCTCGTGTTCGCCGGCGTAGCGGCTTTCGTCACGGGAGTCGACAAGCAGCACCCGGCCGCTGCCAAGCGACTGCCGGACATCCTGCATCGCGGCGACCATGGACGGCCGGATGTCCGGGACAAAGGAGGCCGGCACGATGATCCGGGTATCAGAGGTTACGGGATACCCGCCATTTTTCCAGGCAGAGAAACCCTCGTCCAGCACAGCCGCGTTATCGTGGCCCAGCCAGCGCAGCAGCCACCAGAGTCGGGCCGCATACATGCCGCCCTGGTCGTCATAAGCGATGACCCGGGACTCATTGCTGATACCGGCTTTGCGGAAGCGGGCCGCGAGCTCCTCTGGATCGGGCAGGGGATGGCGTCCTCCATGCTCGGAGACTGGGGCGGACAAGTCTTGTTCAATATCCAGAAAGACAGCGCCCGGAATATGGCTCTCTTCAAAGCTCCGGCGTCCGGCATCCGGATCGGACAGGTCAAACCGGCAGTCGACAATTACCACGTCAGGTTCATACATGCGTGCAAGCAGCCATTTTTTGGATACAATGAGTTCCATAGGGATTCAAGCGCCTCCTTTATTTGCGGATTTCGTAAAACTGGCATTCCCGGCGCGGATGGTAAGTGACATCGCTGACACCGGTCTGCGTAATGATCGTCTCGTCCGTATAACGGATGACTACCGTATTGGAATCGATCAGATGATCGTCCCGAAACACACGGATGCGCTGCCTGCGCTCGGCCGCTTCCTCGAAGTCGGCATCCGTTAGAAGCTCTCTCGTAATCGGCACGCGGAATCCTCCTCTTTCTGCCGTCGGATCGGATTATTTTTGATTGAATATCGGTTATCTTCCTTATTGTATCGGGATCTGGGCCGGATGAAAACGTTCTATGAAAAATAAGGCTTTATGTTCAGCCGGCGCGCGGCTACAATAGCATAAAGCGAGAACCAGACGGTTAAGGAAGAAACCCAATAAACGGATGCCTGTCAACCAAATTAAGGTTAGAAGCAGCTCTGTACAGAGCTTGGCAAATAAAGAGGAGTGCGGCGCATGAATATTCAGGAATTGAGACAGCACCGGCAGTATCCGGATAATATCGGACAAGAGAACAGCCGGGCGACCTACGAGCGGGACTACTCCCGTTTAATCCATTCTCCGACCTTCAGACGGCTGCAGGGGAAATCACAGGTGTTTGGAGCGGGTACCGGCGATTATTACCGGACAAGGCTGACCCATTCGCTCGAGGTGGCGCAGATTGCGCGGGAAGCGGCGAGAAGCCTGCTGCGGACCTATCCGGAGGTGGAGACGGACAAGGCCGGTCATCCCGGTTTAATCATTGACCCGGAGGTCGTGGAATGCGCAGCGATCTCCCATGATTTCGGACATCCTCCCTTTGGTCATAAAGGGGAAGAGGTGCTGGAGGGCATTCTCCATAACCTCATCGAAGACAAGATCAGGCAGTCGCTGAAGGGACGCAAGGTCTCCCCATCCGAGGCCGAGCATACGAGAGAGGCGATCCGGCGCAAGTACGAGCATTTTGAAGGCAACGCGCATAACTTCAGGCTGATGATGTTCCTGGAGAAAAGGGAGAGCCACGACGGGCTTAACCTGTCCGATGCGGTGCTGCTAGGCACCAACAAATACCCTTACCCGGGCACGGAAAATAAGAAGGGGCTGTATCTTCATGAATGGGAATACATCTCCTTTATTCGGGACCGCTGGGGCATCCCCGCCGGCAAGAAGACGCTCGAAGCCCAGCTGATGGATTTGTGCGATGACATCGCTTATTCGGCACATGATCTGGAGGACGGGATTAAAGCAGGCAAAATCGAAGTGCACGAGCATTTTCTGAAGGACGCCAACATTCAGCGCCTCATTGTCGAGAAGATTATGACCCTGGAGGATCTCTTCTGGAAGGAGTGGAGCCGGGAGCAGGTGCTGGTGAAGGTGGACGAGGTTTTGACCAGCTTCCTGAAGATCTGGAATGCCAAGCTGCCGACCTGCGATCATGACTATTCCCGCACCCGGCGCGAAGTCAAATCCTACTGGGTCAGCCTGTTTGTCGGCAGCCTCGGCGTCATCAGCGACGGGGACTGGAAGAAGGTTACATTTGTCAGAGAAGGCCGGGAAGATGAGGACATGCTCCGTACCGTCAGCGTGCTCAAGAGCTTCGCATGGGTAACGATGATCCGCGATCTCAGAGTGCAGCGGCTGCAGAAGCGCAGCGCGTGGGTGATCAAACGGCTGTGGGACGCCTTTGTCGATCCGGAAACGTCGAAATCGATCATTCCGGGCGACTGGCTGCGGCGTTTTGACCGGGATCAGCAGCGGCCGAATCCGATCTGGACGTGGGAGCATATGATCATTGATTATATCGCGGGCATGACGGATGCTTATGCGGAGAAAATCTATAATGAGCTGTACGGCCTGAAGGTCGGCACCATTTATGACATGGACTAGCGAATAATAAAGCCCGGATCTCCTGTTGTTCAGGAGCCGGGCTGTTTTTGTGCTCAATAGGGCTGGGGATTGGGACGCTGGGCTGTCGTCAGGAAGGTCACTACCCAATCGTATAAAAAGCCGCTGCTTACAGCGGAGGATTGGCGTGGCATTTCCGGCAGACCGGATAATAGGATTCACTGCCGCCAATTTGAATCTGCTCCCCGGTGTACACGGGTCTGCCGTTCTCCACGCGCAGGTTCATCGTCGCTTTACGTTCGCAGAACCAGCAGATCGTTTTCATTTCTTCTATTTTATCCGCATAAATGAGCATCAGGCGGCTGCCTTCGAACAGCTCGTTCTGAAAATCATTTTTCAGACCGAACGCCATGACCGGCACATCCAGCTCATCCACGATCCGGACCAGCTGTCTGATATTCGCCTCGTTCAGGAACTGGCACTCATCCACCAGCACGCAGTATGGCTTCGGATCATGCTCCTTGACTTCTGTATAAATGTCGCTGTCTTCAAAGATTGGAATAGCCTGTCTGCGAAATCCGATCCGGGAGGATACGAAGCCGACCTCGTCGCGGTTGTCCACCGCAGAGGTAAAGATCATCACCGGCTTGTTCTGCTCCTCATAATTGTGGGCCACTTTCAGAATTTCAATCGATTTTCCACTGTTCATAGCTCCATATTTGAAAAATAACTGTGCCAAGATAGGATGTTCCTTTCTCTGTTTAGATCATAAGCCTAAATTACAAACTTCAACTATTCTATCACAATTATCGGACAGGACCAGTTTCTTTTTCGGGTAGATTTTGAAACAGATGGATGACTTTGGTAAGGTAGAGAGGAAAGCCGTTTGTCCGATGGAAGGAATACGTGATCTGTTTTTCTAAAGGGAGGAAAAAGGGTTATGGCACAGCTTACAGTGAACACGAAGTTCGGAAGAGTGGAGGGGATTCTCCAGCAGGGCGTACGGGTATGGAGAGGGCTTCCATACGCCAAGCCGCCGGTCGGAGAGCTGCGGTTTCAGGCGCCTGCAGAGCCGGAAGCCTGGGAAGGCATCCGGAAGGCGGACAAGTTCGGGCCAATCAGCATCCAGCCTGCCAATGAAATGGCCGGATTGTTCGGAGAGGACCCTGCGCCGGAGCCGTCGGAGGACTGCCTGTACCTGAATGTCTGGGCACCCGAAGAGACTGGCGGAACGCCGCTTCCGGTAATGGTGTGGATTCACGGCGGGGCATTTGTCACAGGCTCAGGCAGCATTCCGGTGTATGATGGCAGCAAAATCGCCCGCGAGGGCAGCGTCATCGTAGTCAGCCTGAATTACCGCTTAGGCATTCTGGGCTTCCTGCACACTGGCTTCCTGGGCGAAGGCTTCACCTCCAACGCGGGGCTGCTCGACCAGATCGCTGCGCTTCGCTGGGTGCGCGGGAATATTGCTGCGTTTGGCGGCGATCCGGACCGCGTGACGGTATTCGGCGAATCCGCGGGCAGCATGAGCATCGCTGCGCTGCTGGCCATGCCGGAAGCGAAGGGGCTGTTCCGGCAGGCCATTATGCAGAGCGGCGCCTCCCAAGCGATGCCGGAGCCGATGGCCAGGTCCATCACCGGCGGGCTGCTTGCCCTGCTCGGCATCAAGCCGGAGGAAGCTGGCAGGCTGAAGACCGTGACGGTCCAGCAGCTTGCCGAGGCTGCCGGCGAGCTGCGCAAGCGGTTCGGCGGCAATAATCTGGCGCTGCTCCAGCAGCCGGTCATCGACGGCAACACCCTGCCGCTTGAGCCTCTCGAAGCAATTCGGGCCGGCGCTGCCAAGGATATTCCGCTGCTGATCGGCACCAACCACGATGAAGGCGCGCTGTTTATCGGGCCGGATGCTCCCGTCATGGAGGAGGGAGAGCTGCTTAAGGCGATGGAGATGATGACCGGCGTGGCCGGCGAAGCGGCTGCAGCGGTGGCGCGCCATTATCCGCGCACGGCGGCCGGCCAGGCGCAGATCATGACGGACCTCTATTTCTGGCGCTCCTCCGTGCAGTTTGCCGCGGAGCAAAGCCGGTTCGCCCCGGTATGGATGTACCGGTTTGACTGGACGAACCAGGCGCATCCGCTTCTGATGCAGGCAATTCATGCCGGCGAGATTATGTTCGTATTCGATAATCTGGAGCTTCTCGGGAATCTTGGGGTTCAGGCGGACGATTCGGCCAAAGCGCTTGCCCGGCAGATGCTCGGCGCCTGGACAGCTTTCGCTTCGCACGGCGCACCTGCTGTGGAAGGAAGCGTATGGCCCGCCTATGAGATGCCGGAGCGGGCGACGTTTATTTTTAACAATCACTCAGAAGCAGTCAACGATCCGGATGCTGCCAAACGGACGATGCTCGGGTTATAACAGGATTATTGAAGGATAACAGGATTATTGAAGGATAACAGGATTATTGAAGGATAACAGGATTATTGAAGGATAACAGGATTATTGAAGGATTATTCAGGGGGAACATGGCTGACCATGAAATCAATTAATGAAGTTGCCGCGAAGGCGGGAATAAGTGAAGAGCATTTAGAGCTCTACGGAAAATATAAAGCGAAGCTGAACCCTTCGCTGTTAGAAGAACTTTCCGGCCGTCCGGACGGGAAGCTCGTGCTGGTTACAGCCGTGAATCCGACGCCGGCCGGGGAAGGGAAGACGCTGACGACGATCGGGCTGGTTCAGTCCCTGAACGCCATAGGGCATTCTGCCGTTGCCGCGCTCCGCGAGCCTTCGCTCGGCCCGTGCTTTGGCATGAAGGGCGGCGCGGCGGGCGGCGGCAAAGCGCAGATTCTGCCGGCTGAGGAGATTAATCTTCATTTTACAGGGGATTTCCATGCGATCACCTCCGCGAATAACCTGCTGTCCGCAGTTATTGATAACCATATCTACCATGGGAATGAGCTGGGACTTGATCCGGCCCGTATTGTCTGGAAGAGAGCCGTAGATATGAACGACCGCGGCCTGCGCCAAATCGTAACCGGCTTAGGCCAGGGGAACGGGCCTGTGCGTGAGAGCGGCTTTCTCATTACTTCGGCTTCTGAAGTGATGGCGGTCCTTTGTCTGAGCGAGGATATGCAGGACCTGAAGCGCAGGCTCGGCCGCATATTGGTCGGCTACGACATGCAGGGCCGGCCGGTCACGGCCGACAAGCTGAATGCCGTGGAAGCCATGGCTGTGCTGCTCAAGGAGGCGGTCAAGCCCAATCTGGTGCAGACCTCGGAAGGAACACCGGTGCTGGTGCACGGCGGGCCGTTCGCCAATATCGCCCACGGCTGCAGCAGCGTCATTGCAACGAGGACAGCGCTGAAGCTAGGGGACATTGTGGTGACGGAAGCCGGCTTTGGCGCGGAGCTGGGGGCCGAGAAGTTCTTTGACATCAAATGCCGCCAATCCGGCCTGAAGCCGTCGGCCGCCGTCCTGGTCGTAACGGCGAAGGCGCTGAAATATAACGGGGGCACTGCCAAGGACCAGCTTGAGGCAGAGAACCTGCAGAGCTTACGAAACGGCCTCGGCAACCTGAGGAGACATATCCGGAACCTGCAGCAGTTCGGGGTGCCTGTTCTGGTGGCCGTTAATCATTTTCCGACCGATACAAGTGCTGAAATCGACATCATCCGTATGGAATGTGAAGCTTTGGGCGTTCCGGCGGAGGTGTCCCGCGTATTCGAGCTGGGGAGCGAGGGCGGCAGGGAGCTTGCGCAGAAGCTGGTTGAGCTGCTGGAGAAGGAAACTGCTGATTTCCGGCCGCTGTACGTCTCCTCGCTGGATCTGAAGGGCAAGATTGAAACCATTGTAAAGCAATTGTACGGCGGGGCGGCCGTGTCCTACTCTCCGGCATCCAGCCGGGCTCTGGCCCAGATGGAGAAGCTTGGCTTTGGCAGCCTTCCGGTCTGCATGGCCAAGACGCCGTATTCCTTCTCAGATCAGGCGGACCTGCTCGGGGCGCCGGAAGGTTTTACAGTTAATGTTTCGGGCGTCAGTCTCTCCGCTGGAGCGGGGTTTGTCGTTGTGGAAACCGGGAACACGATGAGAATGCCGGGACTGCCGAAGGTGCCTGCAGCAGAGCGGATGAAGCTTGGAGCAGACGGAACGATTGCCGGCCTGATCTAATACTGATACTGATACTGATACTGATACTGATACTAATCAAATAGTTATACTTTTAACCTGGGAGCACTTGCGCGGCGGATTTGTCCGGCCGGGGTGCTCTTTTTCTTTTTCTAATACTAGTCCGCCCGTTTGTCTTCCACCCTATATCTTCCAGCCTCATAGCTTCCGCCGCGAAACGAAGTGCTTGTCATGCTAGTCTGCATAATTGGCCAAGTACCCACATAGACATGTTATCAGATTGGTAAAACATTGTGCCAAAGGGGATGATTACATGCGTCGGATCACGTGGGTGCTAGCCATCGTGATGTGCTTTTCCATTGTACTGGCCGGATGCGGGAAGAAAGATGAGGCAGGCATTGTCAAAGATCTGAACGAGGTGGTAGGTAAGCTGGACAGCTATGAAGGGTCGGGGGTAATGACGTTACATACCGGAGAAACGCCTCAAATGTACAAAGTACAGGTATGGTACATGAATCCGTCTTATTACCGGATCGCCTTGACCAACGCTCAAAAGGATATTACGCAAATCGTGCTCCGCAACGATCAAGGGGTCTACGTGCTGACGCCAAGTCTGAACAAAAGCTTCCGGTTCCAAAGCGACTGGCCGGACAACCAGGGACAGGTTTATCTGTACCAGACTCTGGTGCGCAGCATTTTGTCGGACAACACCCGCCAGTTTGTGGATGACAAGGACAGCTATGTGTTTGAAGTGGCCGCCAACTACAACACCCAGTCGCTTGTCCGCCAGAAGATCTGGCTGAGCAAGGACGGCTATAAACCGCAGCAGGTTCAGGTATCCGATTCCTCGGCACAGGTCGTTGTAGAGGTGAAATTTGACCAGTTTGAATTCGGCAAGAAATTTGACAAGAAGGACTTTGACATGCAGGAGAATCTGAACACTGCAGCCGGATCCCAGGGCACCATGCTTGAGGTGGATGAGAACGGCCAGCTGGTTGAGAAGACTGCGGACACCCAGACTGCAGACAGCGGCAATGCGGCAAGCGTGCCGGCTCTCAACGAGGACTTTGGCATCATTCTGCCGACTTACTCTCCGGACGGAGTAGAAGAGAAAGCAACCCAGCCGGTAGGCAGCGACAGAAGCTCGGTAATGGTTCAATATGACGGCGAGTATCAGTACACGATCCTCGAATCCCGTTCTCTGGACCGTGCAGTTTCCCTGCAGAAAGGGGATATGATTGACATGGGCTTTACCTTCGGCCAGCTGTCCGGCGACGATCTGCAGACGCTGACCTGGACGCAGGACGGGCTTGATTTCCAAATTACAAGCGCGGATTTGCCGGTCAATGAGATGGTCAAAATCGCCGCTTCTATGCAGGATCAAACGGGTAAATAATAAAGCAAGGCGGATCAAAGGCGTATTTGGCTGCAAAACCAAACCGTCCGGCCATCCGCCTTGTCTTGTTGATTAAGCGGATAACCTCCTCAGTCCGAGCTTTGCGGAACCTGGAAATAAGGGGACCTCTTCATTTGACAGTGGGCGAACAGGACATTAGGATGGATTTATGGCTTCTTGGGCTGACATTGTTAAAGAAGGTGACCTTAGTGCAAGTGAACTATCGACCGACAGTTGCCGAAATCGATCTGGATGCTCTGGAATCCAACTACCTTTCTTTCAGGCAGGCGCTGCCGGAAGGGATGAAACTGCTGGTCTGCGTAAAAGCTAATGCTTATGGACATGGTGCCATTTACATTGCAAAGGAAATGGAACGTTTGGGAGCGGACTATTTAAGTGTCGCGTTTCTGGACGAGGCGCTTGAACTGCGGGCAGCAGGGGTTGCAATGCCGATCCTGGTATTAGGCTATACGCCGCCGGAAGGCATTCAGACCGCATTGGAGCAACATATTACACTTTGCCTGTGTGATGAGGAAGTACTGGAGGCGGCCCGGCTGCTGGAACCATCGGCTTCCGGAGGCAGGCTTAAAGTGCATATCAAAGTGGATACGGGGATGGGACGAATCGGCCTGCTTCCTGATGAAGCGCCTGAGTTTGTCCAACGAGCCGTGTCTGTTCCGGGTATTGAGGTCGAAGGCATATTTACTCATTTTTCCACTGCAGATGAAGAAGATAAATCCTATACACTTGAGCAATACAGACGGTTTCGGGCCGTGACGGACGCGCTGAAGGAACGCCATATTGAGATCCCGATCATACATACGGGCAACAGCGCCACAGCGATCGATCTGCCGGAGCTTTCCTGCGATATGGTACGTATCGGCATAGCCATTTACGGGCTTTATCCATCAGAAGAAGTGCACCGCCAGAACGTGAAACTGACTCCGGTACTCTCGCTCAAAACCAGATTGTCTTATGTTAAACAACTGCCGCCCCATTGGGGAATCAGCTACGGGAAGAAGTACGAAACGGACGGATATGAGGTGATCGGCACACTGCCGGTCGGTTATGCCGACGGATATTCCCGGATGCTCGGCGGTAAAGCACATGTCCTGATCCGTGGACGCCGCGTGCCAGTGGTCGGAACAATCTGTATGGACCAGTGTATGGTATCTCTGCAAAGCTTCGAGGACAACGAGGAACAAATTCAAGTCGGCGAGGAAGCTGTACTGATCGGCCGGCAGCAGGGCGGGGAGATCTCCGCGGATGAGCTGGCCTCCTGGCTGGGAACGATCCACTATGAAGTGATTTGCATGATTGCCCGCCGGGTGCCTAGAGTGTACAAAAAATCCGGGCGCCGGGATGAAGTCGTCAATCCGCTGTTCCACTCTTAAACTTTTATCGAATCTTGAAGGAATTTGAATGCAGTACCCCGAATATATCAGGGAAGACAGCATGCAGGGCTGAGAGTGCTGCCGCCGGGCCTTTTGGCGCGGTAAGTATATAACTAAAATCTTGAAATAAGGCTTGAGCTATATACGCCAAATAGGTTCTAGTTTATAATGAATGCAGCATACTTGATATACGGGAAGCATATATTCCTTTGTATATATTTCCTTAATGAGCGAAATACTGTTTTTAAGGGAAGGGTTTGAAAGGTTTTGTGGGGGTGGAAACAGTTGGCAAATGTGCAGAGCACCAAGAGAATTATGATCAGTTTACCGGATCATCTTCTGCAGGAAGTGGATGGAATTGCCCGGCTGGAGAATTCCAATCGCAGTGAGCTAATCAGACAGGCCATGAAGCTGTATTTGAACGAACGCAAGAAGCGGTTTATTCGGGATTCAATGCAGCGCGGATACATGGAAATGGCCAAAATTAATTTGACCATGGCTGCTGAGGCGTTTCACGCGGAGGAAGATGCAGACAGCACCCTTGACCGCCTGGTTAGCGGGGTGTAGACATTGATTGTAAAGCGCGGTGACGTATTTTTTGCAGATCTCTCTCCTGTGGTGGGTTCCGAGCAGGGCGGGGTCAGACCGGTGCTGATCATCCAGAATGATATCGGGAACCGATTCAGTCCGACTGCGATTGTGGCGGCGATTACGGCCCAGATACAGAAGGCGAAATTGCCGACCCATGTGGAAATTGATGCGGCAGCTCACGGCTTTGACCGTGATTCCGTTATTTTGCTGGAGCAGATCCGAACGATCGACAAACAGCGTCTGACGGACAAGATTACGCATCTGGACGAGGAAACGATGAAGAAGGTTGACGATTCTCTTCTCATCAGTTTAGGTTTGATTGATTTCTAAGTATAGCAAGCATATGCAGATTATATTGTAAGGGGGCGCTCGGCCGGCAGGCGGGCGCCTTTTGCTGTCCAGCGCTCTGAAAGAATGCAGATTGTGGAACGCTGCATGGAATTTTGCCTGAAATTTTGCGATAATAGACAGGAATGTTAAGGAACGCGAATAGGAAAGTTAAGAAGAGAGGGAATCATCCATTGACAGAACAAGATATAAATATCCAAGCTGAAGAGGTATCTGAGCAGCAGAAAGCCGAAGAGCAGGAGCAGATTGTCCGCCAGGTTGCGAAAGAGCTGAATCTCTCGCCCAAACAGGTGCGTACTACAATTTCGCTGCTGGATGAAGGCAATACCATTCCGTTTATCGCCCGTTACCGCAAAGAGATGACGGGAGAGCTCGACGAGAACCAGCTGCGCGGGATTGAGGAGCGCAATACATATCTGCGCGGCCTTGCCGAGCGCAAACGCGAGGTTATCCGGATTATCGACGAGCAGGGCAAGCTGACGAAAGAACTGGCGGAATCCATCCGTCAGGCGGTAAAGCTGCAGGAAGTAGAGGATCTTTACCGTCCATACCGTCAGAAACGGAAGACACGGGCCAGTGTGGCGAAGGAGAAAGGGCTGGAGCCGCTTGCGCAGTGGCTGCTGTCCCAGCCTGCTAAAGGAGACCCTGCCGCAGAAGCCGCTGCTTATATCAGCGAAGACAAAGGGGTTGCTTCAGCCGAAGAGGCTCTGCAGGGCGCAATGGACATTATCGCCGAGCAGCTGGCTGATGATGCTAAGATCCGCGTATGGGTCCGCCGCTATACGATGGATCATGCTCTTATTGTATCCGAAGCGAAGGACACCGAGCAGGAATCCGTGTACGAAATGTATTACAACTACCGCGAATTGGCGAAAAAGATGCCGCCGCACCGGATTCTCGCCATCAACCGCGGCGAACGCGAGGGCGTACTGAAGATCGGTCTGGAGGTTCCGCCCGAGCCTGTCCACACTTTTATGTCGAAACAGGTTATAAAAGGAGCTTCAGTCACCGCAGCCCTGCTGCAGACTGTAATTGAAGATGCCTACAAACGGCTGATTGCGCCGTCGATAGAGCGCGAGCTGCGCGGCGAGCTGACCGAGAAGGCCGAAGCGCAGGCGATCTCCATCTTCTCCGCGAACCTGCGCAGCCTGCTGCTGCAGCCGCCGGTAAAGGGCAAAACCGTACTCGGCGTCGATCCGGCTTACCGGACAGGCTGCAAGCTTGCCGTGGTAGACGATACCGGCAAGCTGCTGGAGGTGGCCGTTACTTATCCGACTCCGCCGAACAACAAGAAGAAAGAAGCCGCCGCCAAGTTCCACGAGCTGATTGACCGGTACGGCATCAACCTGATTTGCATCGGCAACGGCACGGCTTCACGCGAAACGGAGCAGTTCGTTGCGGAAGTCATTGCCGAGCGCAAGAATCAGGAGGAGCTGGCCTACCTGATCGTCAACGAGGCGGGCGCGAGTGTCTATTCCGCCTCCAAGCTGGCGCAGGAGGAGTTCCCGGATCTTGACGTCGCCGAGCGCAGCGCGGCTTCGATCGCCCGCCGGCTGCAGGATCCGCTGGCAGAGTTGGTGAAGATCGAGCCGAAGGCGATCGGCGTCGGCCAATACCAGCATGACGTTTCACAGAAGCATCTGGACGAGAGCCTGAAGGTGGTTGTCGAGTCTGCGGTTAACCATGTCGGCGTGGATGTGAACACGGCTTCTTCGGCGCTGCTGTCTTATGTATCGGGCGTCAACGCGACAATTGCCAAAAATATCGTGAAATTCCGGGAAGAGAACGGCAAATTCACAAGCCGCAAAATGCTCCAGAAGGTGCCGCGGCTCGGTGCCAAAACGTTCGAGCAGTGCGTAGGCTTCATGCGGATTGCGGGCGGGGAGAACCCGCTGGATTATACGCCGATTCACCCGGAATCTTATGACGTGGTGAACCGTTTGTTCGCTGAGCTTGGGCTAACCATGGATCAGCTCGGCACGAAAGAGCTGGCTGACCGGCTTGCTGCGGTCAATCCCGAGGAGCTGGCGTCGAAGCTGGGCGTCGGCGCACCTACGCTGCGGGACATTATGGACAGCCTAGTCCGTCCTGGCCGGGATCCGCGCGAGGAGCTGCCGCCGCCGATCTTCCGCAAGGACGTGCTCAAGCTGGAAGATCTCGTGCCGGGCATGGAGCTGCAGGGTACAGTCCGCAATGTCATTGACTTTGGTGCTTTTGTAGACATCGGCGTCAAAAATGACGGGCTGGTCCATATCTCCCAGCTCAGCAGCGGCTATGTCAAGCATCCGATGGACGTTGTATCTGTCGGCGACAATGTGACGGTGTGGGTGCTGAACGTAGACGAGAAGAAAGGCCGTGTCGGGTTGACGATGCGCCCTCCGGGCAGCAGCGAAGCCGCTTCCGCAGGCCGCAGCTAATAATTAGAAGCTAATCATTATACAAAGGCATTAACAAAGCCGCAGGTTCCAACTGCTAGAAGCAGCGGGCCTGCGGCTTATTGGTTATTGCACGGATTCTTGTGCTGTAGACAAACGCCGGCTGTCTGTTATTCGGCATGGACCTCTTCGGAAGTCCCGGGCTCAGACATGCGGTTATGATAGAAGAACCAGCAGTCGTTGAGCAGCTTGACCTGGCGCCGGTCTTTCTTATAGAAAGCATTTCTCATTTGGTTGCACAGCCACTTCGGCAAGATATTCGCCTCCTCCGTAATCCTGGTAGGATTATCTATATGGAGATCGGGCTGAATGTGTGCGCTTTTTACTGCAGGGCCTCTGCTTCTGCTTCCGCTTCCGCTTCCTCTTCGTACCACTGCTCTAACTGTGCCTGCAGGGCGCGGATTTCAGTCAGCAGGGAGATCAAAGGATAGCTGCTTTCATTAACAGCCGAGAAGGATTTCTCCAGCCGGTTGATGTAATCCAGCCCGCTGACTATTTCATCAGATTCCCTCAACAGGTCCAGGCTGTCACATTCCGCTACAGCTATGGGCAGAACGGGAACATTGTCCGCAGTCAGTTTATCCACTTCTTTATTAAGGCGCAGATTCAGGGCGCTGAGCTGATAGGCATAATCCGCTGGCATTTCTACAAATATAAGTTCGGTTTCCTGCTGCAGAATACAATAACGCATGATAGGCATTGCGGTAATCTCCCTCCGGTGTTCATTACTACTTGACAGTGTAGCCTAAGGGGAAGTTAAAATTCAAGTACAACCTGACGGCAGAGGGGAGGGACACAGGAATGACAGATCAGGAGCTTCAGGTCTGGGTTGAAGCCATTTCTTTGCGCTCGTTCGGCAGAGCCTTCACCCACAGGGCAACCTTTAATTCCAGGCTCCGTTCGACAGGCGGCCGGTATTTTATGAAGAGCCATAATATCGAGATTAACCCGAAGCAGCTTGAGCATTACGGCACAGCGGAGACCGAGAAGATTATCAAACACGAGCTCTGCCATTATCATTTGCACTTGCTCGGACGCGGTTACCAGCACCGGGACGCTGATTTTAAATCCCTCTTGAAAAAGGTCGACGGCAGCCGCTTCTGCCAAAGCCTGCCCGGCGCCCAGAGCCGGCGTCACCTGCCTTACCGCTATGAGCTGGTCTGCCAAAGCTGCGGACAGAAATACCCCCGCAAGAAGAAAGTGGACGTCAAAAGATACCGCTGCGGTAAATGTGCGGGAAAGCTGAAGTTATTTCCCTTGCAGCCTGAAGCCAAATGAATGATATAATAAACAGGGGTTCACCCCGTTTACTTTACTAAATCTTAAGGAGGCACACCGATATGGCTAAATCGACCGCCCGAAAAATCCGCGACAAACGCGTGCGGGAAGGTAAATTCAATCCGGCTGAAGCAAGGAGCCTTTTTGCCGCCGCTGATCTCAGAACGCGAATGACCAAAACCAAACAAGAGGCTTTGCAGCATCAAAGCCGCAAACACAAGAACCTGATCTTGGAGGGAACAAGAGAAGGTTCTTTTTCTTTATCATTTTGCTTAAATCTGTCTTGACATTGACTTCGCTAATATGGTACATTCATTTATGTCACTGATAACGTTCCCTGATAGCTCAGTTGGTAGAGCACTCGACTGTTAATCGAGTTGTCACAGGTTCGAGTCCTGTTCGGGGAGCCATTTTTATTTGGAGAGATACCCAAGTGGCTATAAGGGGACCCTCTGCTAAGGGGTTAGACTGCGTAAGTGGTGCGAGGGTTCGAATCCCTCTCTCTCCGTAGATGAATTAGAATAAGAGCTGAAGCCTTCGCTTCGGCTCTTATTTTTTTGCAAATATTCAGTATTTCAGCATTCTCAACCGGGGGTTCTCCCAGACGTATCGAGGAAGGCTAAACCTGCAGGGAGCTTTCCAGCACCTGACGGATCGCATGGGCGACTCCATTCTCCTGATTGCTCAGCGTCACCTCGCCGCAGGCGTCCTTGATCTGCTGATGCGCGTTGCCCATTGCGACGCTTCGCCCGGCAATCTTCAGCATGGAGAGATCATTATAGCTGTCGCCGACAGCCATTACTTCCGAAAGCGGGATGCCGTGGAGTTCTGCCATCCGGGCAAGAGCCTGGCCTTTGGAGGCCTCCGGATGCTCGACTTCAAAATTATGATCCGCCGAGACGACCAAGGTCAGTTCAGCATCCTGGCGGAAGCGGCTGCGGCCTGCTTCGAGCTTTGGCTCCATAAAGGAAAAGGCCAGAATGTTATAGATTTCGGCATCTAACGGCACGTTCTGATAGGAGGGAATCCGGAGTATCCCGTGCTGGGCGTATTGTTTTTCTGCGGCATGAAGGAGGGTTTGCAGGGACAGATCCGTTCGGCTGCTCAGCACCCGGTCCATTTCAATCGTCATCAGCTCGTGGCCGTTCTGCGGCGAATAAATGGCGCGGTCAGTCATGACTTCATAGTAATATTCCTGCGCTTCCAGCCACTCCAGCACCTCCATGGCTTTGTCCCGCGGCATCGGAACGGAATGCAGAGAGGAGCCGCTTTGATCATGCATCGTTGCTCCGTTTGCGCCGATTACTGGGGTAAGGATGTCTGCCTGTCTGCAAATTTGCTGCACATCATAATAAGCTCTCCCGGTCGCAATCGTAACCAGAATCCCCTGGCTCTGCGCGTCACGGATGGCAGCCGCATTTTCGGGGCTGATTCTGCCTTCATAGTTCAACAGGGTTCCGTCTAAGTCCACCGCAATCATTTTAATCATTCTTCATCAAGCTCCTTTTTCCTGAAATCGCTTGGAGTCAGAACCTCCACGCCATGCTGTTGCAGCTCCTCCAGCAGTTTTGCGTCCGGCAATTCGTCTGTAATCAGAAGATCTACGTCTGACCAGCTGCCAAAACGGTAATAATTTCTTTTGCCCAGTTTGGAATGATCGGCGAGCACAATGACTTGGGAAGCCTGCTCCATCATCCGCTCCTTCACTCTGCCTTCCTCTTCATACACGGCGAACAAGCCGCCCCCCCTCAATACCGCCAGTCCCGATAAAAGCCTTGTCAGCCTGATACCGCGCCAGCGTGTCGGTGACCGAAGACCCGTATACGTAACGGTGCTCCTTCTGCAGCTGTCCGCCCAGGAGGTGGATGGAAACGCCGGGTTTGGACGATAACACATCCGCTTGGTTGATCGAGTTGGTAATGACATGAGTATCGGCTGCCACCCACATCTCCGCGCAGGCCTGGACCGTAGTGGAAGAGTCGAGGATAACCCGTTCTCCGCTGCGCACCAGCTGGGCGGCGATCCGGCCGATCTGCTGTTTCTCTTTAGAGACCGCAAGCAGTCTTTCGTTATAATCCTTAATTATTTCGTAGGGGGCTGCGGGAAGCAGCGCTCCTCCCCGGGTGCGGATAATGGCCTGCTGCTCCTCCAGCTTGACCAGATCCCGGCGTGCGGTATCTCTGGACACCTGAAAGAGGGAACAGATCTCTTCAATAGTTATCCGTTTATGGGCCTGCAGATAATCAACAATGCTGCGCATGCGTTCTTCTTGGTACATGACTTACCTCCGTAAGTTTATATAAGTGATTATAAGTAAATGTAATCAATATTGCAATATATGTGCATCATTTAAGTAATTATAAGTCATTCCATAAAGAAGAGTGCAGAAGAGTTCTCATTGAAATATTTTTCGGAAAAAAATTTAAAATTATGGTTGCCTAC
Source organism: Paenibacillus pinistramenti (assembly GCF_005869875.1). Taxonomy (GTDB): domain Bacteria; phylum Bacillota; class Bacilli; order Paenibacillales; family Paenibacillaceae; genus Fontibacillus; species Fontibacillus pinistramenti. The sequence continues at coordinate 195,886 of NZ_VAWG01000003.1, read as the reverse complement.
TCCCTATATTTTTGATATACTCAATCTTGTCGCTGCGAAAGACGACTTAAGCGACTAAATCGTAAGGCCCGTTGGTCAAGGGGTTAAGACACCTCCCTTTCACGGAGGTAACAGGGGTTCGAATCCCCTACGGGTCACCAAATATGCGGTAGTGGTGGAATGGCAGACACGCTATCTTGAGGGGGTAGTGGGCGTACGCTCGTGGAGGTTCGAGTCCTCTCTACCGCATAATAAGAACGAAAGACGGCTCATAGGAAACATTCCTGTGAGCCGTCTTTTTGTTTTTTTCGAGAGGCTGTTCAAAATTAAATTCCTCGCGATTTTCTGAAAATACTTAAAATATGTTACAATTGAATTCTGGGTAAGAAAATAAGAATGACTTGGGATGGAGGATAGACTACAGTCCGTGAGTGCCTCTTTTACGTTCAACAAGCGAGGCATATTGGGGATACAGCTGTCCGATACATTCCGTACATATATCATGCGTGAATTCGATCTGAAGATGATTCTTAAGGTAGCTTTCAAGGGAATGCCAGTCTTCCTGGTTATCCCGGATTCTCTTGCAAACCGCACACATAGGAAGCAGCCTGCTGATCGGGGAGCTGGAGAGCCGGTTAATGGAGACTGCTGTTGCAGTATGGAGCGAAGAAATATCGTGAACACTGATGAGGATTCCCTGGACCAAGCCCTTGGGATCTCTTAACGGGGAGGAGTCAAGGAGCAGCCACTGAATTCCTGCCGAGCTGTGGTTCACATATTGAATAGGCTCAAAGGAATCAATGCCGTTAAGCAGATCATCCAGCTTAGACAGACAGTATTGGGCGAGCCGGTCGCCGTTATGGCTTCTGCTCTCCGCAATCTGGATAAGATTGACCCCGCGCCAATTAAATCCGGGACTCACATCATTTTGCAATCCAAGTTGCTGCCAGCATTCATTATAATCAATGATACAGCCCTCAAGATCTGTGAACACTATGGCGTATTTGAGGGATCGCACAGCATTTGCCCACTGCAGATTTAAGTTTCTCACTTTGTTTGCTCCTTGTTTGCGCTAGAAAAAATAGCAAATATTACAAGCAGGGGCTTGCGTAGCTTCTATTATATACGAAGTTGCGTATTTTTACAATAATAATAACTTAGTTGCGTAATTTAAGGCTACAGCTTAATGGAGGACAGGCATCATGCATTCAATTTATGAGCGGATTGATCTCTTGATCCGAATGAAGAAAATGACCAAAAAAAGCTTTTGTGAAAAACTCGGCATCAGTACAGGCAATCTTGGCGACTGGAAGAGAGGCAAATCGACGCCGAGCACCAATAAGCTCATTGAAATCGCCGTTTTCTTTGATGTCAGCCTGGATTGGCTGATGCTGGGGAAGGGCGGAGAGAGTCCTGTCGTGAAAGAGCAGGGGAGCAGTTACAGCCAATATTGCTCTGTGCTGGAGGAAGCGGGCGAGGAGATTTCATTGAGCGAGGAAGAGAAGGCCTTTATCCGCGAATACATTGCTTTTATCCGGTACAGGAAAGCCAGGGAGCAGGGAGAAGAGATTTAAGGAGAAGGGAAATAATAACACAAAATCCCTTGCTGTATTTCTCTTTACTTTTGAAGCGAATAGGTGTATATTATTAATGTTCGTTTCAAAATGTGCGGTAGTGGTGGAATGGCAGACACGCTATCTTGAGGGGGTAGTGGGTGTATACCCGTGGAGGTTCGAGTCCTCTCTACCGCATTTATATTTTAGAACTTAGAGGTTTCTGCATGGAGCATGCTGGCTGGTCTTTCTGGCTGCTGTTTAAAGCAGAAACCTCTTTTTTGTGCTTACCCTTAAGCTTGTCATCTTCCTTAAAAATAAAAGGCCGCCTGAACAAGTTCAGACGACCTTCTTGCTGTTTGCAGTTATTCCCGCTGTTAACCTGTAAAGGTTTGAACGAGCAGGAAGATGTTCAGCGCGATGATAATAATGGTAATGGACCAGGCCAGAATGGAGATCCAGAGCTTATTTACAAACTGCCCCATCTTCGTCTTGCTGCTGGTGAATTTGACCAGCGGAACTACGGCGAAAGGCAGCTGGAGAGATAGAATGACCTGGCTGAAGACCAGCAGATCCTGAATGCCGCCTTCACCGTACAGCGCAGTGACGATTACAGCCGGAATAATGGCGATCAGCCGGGTAATCATCCGCCGCAGCCAGGGCTTCATGCGGAAGTTGATGAACCCCTCCATGACGATCTGTCCGGCAAGCGTGCCGGTAAGGGTCGAGTTCTGTCCCGAAGCGAGCAGGGCGATTGCAAAAACAATGCTGCCAAGCGTCGTGCCGACAATTGGCGTCAGCAGGTGGTAGGCATCCCCGATATCGGCCACACTGGTCATGCCGTTCACATGGAAAGTGGCTGCGGATACTATCAGAATGGCCGAGTTGATCAGCAGGGCAAAAGTAAGGGCAATCGTTGAATCCCACGTCATATAGCGGATCGCCTGCCGTTTGCCGAGCTCGGTCTGGTCGTATTTTCGCGTCTGCACGATGGAAGAATGAAGATACAAATTATGCGGCATTACGGTTGCTCCCAGGATTCCTACGGCAATGTAGAGCATAGCGGGATTTGTAACGATCTCTGCCTTTGGAACATACCCCGTCAGAACCTTCCCCATATCCGGATTGGCCAGAAACAAGTCCACGCCAAAGCAGATGCCGATCGTCAGGATCAGGATAATCACAAAAATTTCCAGAGAACGGAAGCCTTTGTTCTGCAGCAGTAAGATGATCAGGACATCGACGGCTGTAATTAACACCCCGTACAGCAGCGGAATGCCAAACAGCAGATTTAAGGCAATGGCTGAGCCGATGACTTCGGCAAGATCACAGGCGGCGATGGCAAGTTCGCAAAGGACCCACAGGGCATAGGAGACCGGTTTGGAAAAATGGTCCCGGCACGCCTGGGCAAGGTCGCGGCCTGTCACAATTCCCAGTTTGCCCGACAGGTGCTGAAGCAGGACCGCCATCAAATTGGACAGCAGAATGACCGCGAGCAGCGAATAGCCGAACCTTGAGCCGCCTTCAATATCGGTTGCCCAGTTGCCTGGGTCCATGTACCCTACGGCTACAAGGTACCCCGGGCCGGCGAAGGCCAGAAATTTCTTCAAATAGGATCCGGATTTTGGTATATGCATCGAACGATGAGATTCAGCTAAAGAGGGACTGGAGGGTGCCGATTTCCATCCCTTCAAGGGAGGATTTTCATTTTCATAAGTGTTACTCATGGAATTTGATCACCCTTTTCACTTCAAAATGGTTTGGTTATCATTCATTGTACTCCTACAATAGTTTTTGTCTAGGGAAACTTTTTGGCGCAAACGCTTTATTTGTTGATTTGGCGAAGAAAACGGGCTGAAGCCTATTTATATAGGCTGCTGTAAACCTAATGTATGCAATTTTACGGTTTTTGACATCCTAACTTTCAGAGGCCTGAGCTTGTCCATGCGGATGAAGCGCCTAGATTCACAAGATTCAAATGAAGGGACAGGTTTAATATTATAAGGAAGCAGAAAATGAAGGAGTGACCAGATATGGATGCTTTGTATACAGCTGAAGTTAAAGTTCTCGGCGGCCGTGAAGGATCGATTGAATCCTCCGACGGTAATTTGAAGCATAAACTTACAATGCCTAAGGAACTGGGCGGCGCAGGCGGTGAAGGGACAAATCCGGAGCAGCTGTTTGCGGCTGGTTACGGGGCCTGTTTTGAGAGTGCGCTTGCCAATGTAGCCCGTAAGGAAAAGGTGAAGCTGGAAGGCGTGGAAGTGAACAGCCAGGTGACGATCGGCAAAGATGAGGCGGACGGAGGTTTTCAGCTTTCCGTACAGCTTGATGTTAAAATTCCGAATCTGGACAAGAGCCAGGCGCAGGAACTGCTCCATAAAGCGCATGAGTTCTGTCCATATTCCAAAGCGACACGCGGGAATATCGTTGTGAAGCTGAACGCGGTGGATTGAACCATTTTGAATAAAATAGCATTGCCCGGCCCTTCGCCCCAAGGCGGAGGGTTTCTGTTTGCGCTTCCGGCCGGCTTGTCTGATGCACAAGTTGACATTGGGATTAAAATTCTTTAATATGTCTAAGTGCTTGAAAGGATTTTCAATATAAATAAAATATAACGGGTGATGAAAAGATGTCCTCTTACAAACCTAGCGTAGATAACGTCATTTTGGCCAGCAGCAATGAGAAAGACGGCCTGTACGAATTTATAGTTCATATGGTCGATGGAACGGAATGCCGTGTGTTCTATAACCGTACTCCGGAATGGGAGCTGACCAACATCAGCCGACTGCAGAAGACGCCTTGTCCGGTTTGCCGCAAAGATTTTATTTGCAAATGCATGGACAGCTATACAGGCGAAATCAACCGTCAGATGGAAGAAGGTCAATGGCTGGAGAAGCTTACGGCCAAATAACTTTAAGTATACAAAGCCAGATAGAGACAGACGCAGGAGCGCGAGCGAATCCCCATGCGGCAGACCGGAGAAGTAACTTGGTTACTGTGTCTGCTGTATAGGGGATTTTTCATTATCCATATCTTTATTAATTCAGAAAGCAGGGGAGATGGCGATGTTGAAATTTTTGCCTCCCGCAAAAAGTAACCAGTGGTTTCTTTGGTATCTGATCTATGCGGCGGTTGTAACGATTGCCTTATCATTCTACCGGTTTGTGCGGCTTGGAGACCCTTTTGATGCGGGGCTGGTCGGGCGTTTTGCTCTCTTATCGCTGGCCTTATCTGGTGTGCTGCATATCTGCGGCTGGTTTGGCGGCAAGCTGGTGTGGCTGATTACGACTGCCGGGCTGATCGTCGGCTTCTATTCTATGTTCCGCTACACAAAGCATGAACTGTCCGGCTGGGAGGATCTGGCGACATTTTTCTCCTTCCTGATTGTTATTGCGGGCGCGTTCGTACTCGGTTTGGTTGTTGAAGGGGCCGTCCGGCTGTACCGGCATTACCGGTATTCCCAGGATTAGTCTCGGATTGAACAGGCCTAAGAGATGAAAAAACCAGCCGAGCATCCGATTGTGCTGATCGACGGCGTATGTCATTTATGCCAAGGCGCTGCCAAGTTCATTATCCGGCGTGACCCGAAGGGATATTTCCGGTTCGCTTCTCTGCAGTCTGAAACGGGCAGAATGCTGCTGAGTGAATACGGGATTTCTGTGCCTGAGTCTGAACATGGCGAAGCCGAGGTTGATACGGTTGTTCTTATTGAGCATGGAAAATACTATATCCGGTCCGATGCGGCGCTCCGGATCGCGGCAAGGCTGAAATTCCCCTGGAGCCTTCTGCGGGTTATGCGGCTGATTCCCCGACCTATGCGGGACGGTATATACCGGCTTATTGCCAAGCGGCGGTACCGCTGGTTTGGCAAAGATGAAGCCTGTATGGTTCCAACACCGGAGCTGGCTGAGAGATTTGTAGTTGAAGCGCGGCATAAGGATGAACAGTCGAATGAACAGTAATAAGGGATTTCAGTTAATTCCAGTGCTTGCCAAATAGGAGACTCTATGATATTCTGACTGTAAATAAATAGGAACGGACGGAAGCACCGTCAAGAACCGGTTATCGGTTTTTGGCGGTGCTTTTTTTGCGTTCCTGGAAGGAGGGAACAGAAGTGAAAATCCATATGGTGCTGGCGGTGGAGGATCAAAGTTATGTGGAAGCTTTCCTGGAATACGTCCGGGGCAGTGAATATGGCCGCCAGGTCCAGATCACGGCCTTCAGCAGGCCGGACGCCTTCCGGAGATTTTGGCTGGAGACGCAAGCCGAAGTTAAGCCCGACTTTGCTGCCGCCGAGCCGGCATTTGTTGAGGGCTGGCCGGAGAAGGAGGCTGCCGGGCTGGATCTTCCCTGGGTTTGTCTAAGCAATACAGGCATGGAGGAGGTTCAGGCTCCTGTGCTGTCCAAATTCCGTCCGCTGCCGGAGCTGCTGGAGAATCTGCTGGAGCATGGCTGCAGGCGCCATCCAGGGAGCCTTCAGCTTCAAAGCGCCGAAATTCCGAAGGTTCCGGTTGTTGGCATTTATTCAGCGGCTGGCGGCACCGGGAAGACCACGGTAGGACTTCATCTTATGAAGCAGCTCGCATCCGGGGGCAAGAGAGGCTTCTATTTGAATCTCAAAACGTTTGCTCTGCCTTCTTCTTCTGCCTTCAGGCAGGCCGGCAGCCGCGGGCTGGCTGAACTGCTGTATGAGCTGGAAGCAGCTGCCGAGCATGGCCAAATGCCGGATGTTCCTATATCGGGTTATATTGTCCGGCATCCGCTTGTCCAGGGGGACATGTTTGGGCAGGCGGCTAATTTACGGGAATTAATTGAAATGGACAAAGCGGAAACGGTCAGGCTGATTGATTATGTGGCCTCCAGCGGCAGTTATGATTTTGTAGTTGTGGTTTGTGATGCTCATCCGGATGGCCGGGCCGAGGGCTTAATGGAGCGGTGTGATTATTTGATCTGGCTGCTGCTGGATGATGAGGAGGTATTGTGGAGAACGGCGGCTTCTATGGAATATTACGAGAAGTCCAATCCGGAAGCCTATTCCAGGCTGCTTGCCAAAACCCAGTTTGTGTTCAACCGTTTCTCGGGAACTTCATTATTTCCTTCCCCGCGGCCGGAACTAATTCCGTCTATTACACTGCCGGAAATTCCGGACTGGCGGCATTCGTCTAAAGCCAGAGTGCTGGCGGATGCTCCAGCCTTTCAGCGTGACCTGCTGAGATTATGCAGATTGCTTAGAAATGGAGAACACGGAGGGAACTATGGCAGTGCACCTTGGCATGACTGAGGAGCGCATGGCCGAGCTGAGACGGGAGCTGCGCGCCGGGATTGATATGACAGCACCGTTCAGCGATGGAGAGCTGCTCCGCTACATAGAACGCCGTATGCTTCAGGCTGCAGAAATGGAAAGCTGCACCGCTTCGGAGAAGCGGAAGCTGATCCGGAGGATGTTCGATTCGTTCCGCGGGCTGGATGTCCTCCAGCCGCTGGTGGATGACAGAAGCGTTACAGAAATCATGATTAACAGCCATACCGAAATTTTTATCGAACAGAATGGACAGATCAAGCAGGCTCCGCTTCGGTTCGAATCAAGGGAGAGGCTTGAGGATATTATTCAAACCATTGTATCCGGCGTAAATAGGGTCGTTAACGAATCATCGCCGATTGTAGACGCCAGATTGAAGGACGGCTCGCGTGTCAACATTGTACTGCCTCCTGTTGCGCTTAAAGGCCCGACGATGACCATCCGGAAATTTCCGGAGAAGCCGATGAGCATGGAGGACCTCGTTCAGCTGGGCAGCTTGACCGAGGATGCAGCCGTATTCTTGCAGCAGCTGGTCCGCAGTAAATACAACTTGTTTATCAGTGGGGGAACAGGCTCGGGCAAAACAACCTTCCTGAATGCCTTGTCCCAATATATTCCGGCTGATGAGCGGATCATCACCATTGAAGACTCTGCCGAGCTTCAGATTGTGACCGTCCCCAACCTGGTTTCCCTGGAGACGCGCAATGCCAATACAGAGGGGCGGGGAGAAATTACAATCCGGGACCTGATCCGATCTTCCCTCAGGATGAGGCCGAACCGGATTGTCGTGGGGGAGGTGCGCGGAGCGGAGGCACTCGATATGCTGCAGGCGATGAATACCGGGCACGACGGCTCGTTATCAACTGGCCACGCTAACAGTACGGTAGACATGCTCAGCCGGCTCGAGACGATGGTCTTGAGCGGAGCAGAGCTGCCGGTATCCGTGGTTCGCAAGCAGATTGGATCAGCAATTGATATATTTGTACATTTGTCCCGGCTGAGGGACCGGACACGGCGGGTAACGGAAATAGCCGAAGTAGCCGGATTTCAAGATGGTGAAATTGTGCTTCGTCCTTTGTACCTGTTCCGGGAGGAAGGAGAGCAGGACGGTAAAGTGATCGGAAGGCTGGTACGCACAGCGAACAAGCTGCTGCATACCGACAAGCTTTTGATGGCCGGTATTCACCACCTGGATCAATATGGGAAAGAGGAGCGGGGTGGCAGTCAAACCGATGAAAATGGTGGCAGTTCTAAGTGACCGTCTCAGACGAATAAATAAACCGGCACCAAACCCAGCGCAGAATGCTGCGGAGCGGAATGCGCTGCCGGATTACAGCAAGTATCCGTTAAGCTTCATCCAGAAAGCCGCCAGTACGGCGGTTTGCGGAATCGGGCTCTGGGGAGCAGGGTATTTATTTTTCCATAATTGGGTTCTGGCTCTGATGGTCAGCCTCGCTGCTGGTTTTGCCCCCAGGTTGTGGGGTGCTTATCTGCTGGACAGGCGGCGTAATATGCTGGGCATTCAGTTTAAGCAGATGCTTTATTCTTTATCCAGCTCGCTGGCAGCCGGCCGCTCGGTTGAGAACGGGTTCCGCGAAGCGGTGAAAGACCTGCAGTTTCTGTATCCGGACGGAAATACAGACATGATCCGCGAGCTTCGCATTCTTTGTGCAAGGCTGGAATATGGCCAGCCCATTGAAGAAGCGCTGCAGGATTTGAGCAGGCGTGCCGGCCATGAAGACATTACAAACTTTGCGGATGTATTTTCGGTCTGTAAACGGACAGGCGGGGATCTGGTCGAGGTGATCCGGCGGACTTCAACCTTAATTGGGGAGAAAATGGAGATCAGTATGGAGATTAACGTCCTGCTTGCGCAGAAGAAGCTGGAGTCCAATCTGCTCCTGGCCGCACCGGTCTGTTTCCTGGCCTTTATGAATCTCTCCTCTCCGGATTACATGAGCCCGCTGTACAGCGGAGCGGGATTAATGATTTCCGCAGCAGCACTGCTGCTCTACGGGTTCTGCGGCTGGATCACTCGGAAGATCATGAATATTCGGGTATAGGAGGTGGCGTATTGGCTGCGGCCTGGGGTTTGGTTGGTGCAGTAATGCTATTGCTCTGGGGAGGACTCTATCTAAAGGTAAAAGGGAAATACGGAAAGCTGCTCTCCGTCCAGATGAACGGGTTAAAGCTCAAGCAGGCGGCACCGCCGATGCTGTATTGTCTGCAGCTCATTAAGGCCGGCGAACGGTTTCCCGGTTTGATCTTTAAGCTGGGCGGTCTGCTGAGGCGGTTATATGGAGAAACGGCCGGTGGAGAAGCGACGCTGCTGTTTCTAGCGGAAATGATGTCTTATTTTTATTTTTTGGCGGCAGGAGGGTGTTTGCTTTCCTTTCTTATGGGAGGAGACAGCACAGGCATCGTGATCGGTGCTCTGCTGGCGGTGCTGGTCCCGGCGGCCTTAGTCAGCGACCTGCGGAGCAAAGTGAAGCAAAGAGAGCAGGAGATGCTGATCGAGCTGCCTGAGCTGCTGAGCAAAATCATTCTCTTGGTGGGAGCGGGAGAAATTGTGCAGCAGGCTTTCCGGCATTGCATGAATCAGAAGAAAGGATCCGGGCAGCCGCTTTATCAAGAATTGGAAAGAATGCTTGCTGAATGTGACAGCGGCTATTCCTTTGCGCAGGCCTTGGAGAGCTTCAGCAGGAGGTGTGCGGTTCAGGAGGTAGCCTCCTTCTCCACAGCTGTAATGCTGAATTACCGGAGAGGAGGAAGTGATTTTACACTGGCGCTTCGTGAGCTGTCCCATTCTCTATGGGAGAAACGGAAATCAGTTAGCCGGACCCGGGGGGAGCAGGCTTCGTCAAAGCTCCTGTTTCCCATGCTGCTGCTGTTTGTTGTTGTTTTAATGCTGGTGGGGACTCCGGCGTTTGTGATGATGAGCTTTTAAGACTTTTTTCACTAAAGAGGGAGGCGTTTATATGTTAACTGCAATTAGAGAGAAATTTGATTTGCTCAGAGAGGATGAAGAGGGGCTTGGGATGCTTGAGATGATCTTGATCATCGCTGTCATCGTGATTCTGGCTATAATTTTCCGGGACAAGCTGAAGGATATTCTTGAAAGCCTGCTCGGCAAAGCCAAGACGAAAACCGACGATTTTATGGATAACGAGTAATGAAGAGCCTGCTCCGGAAGGAAGAGGGGGCCTTCACGCTGGAGGCCTCCCTGCTGCTTCCAACTGTTTTCCTGACGGTGCTGATCCTGATGTTCTTCTGCCTGTATTTGTATCAAAATGCATTATCCGGGCAGGCGGCAGCCATTGCTGCCGAGCGGGCAGCTTTCTCATGGAGCAACAGCAGCAAAGATCCGCGTACAGGCGCTTATCAGGAAGGAAAGAACGATTCATTATACTGGCGCTTAACGGATGATGCGCTGCTTCAATCTATTTTTGGCTGGGGCTCTTCGGAAAATAAGGTAGCCGCCGGGCTGCCTTTAGATCAATCAGCAGGAACAGCCTCTTTAGCTTTGAAGAAGCTGACTAACACAGGGAGTGAAGTTCCCTCTTCCATTACTGGCCGTTTGGTCTATTCGCATGATGTGCTGAAGCGGAAGATTGAAGCCGATTTTGCCAGAGAGCTGCCCCTATCGCCCTTAAACAAAGCCTTTGGCGGGGAGTGGGGGGTAAGAAGCCGCGCCTCATCGTATATCGTGGAGCCGGCCGAAGGCATCCGTACGGTTGAACTAGCCAGGTACTACACGGCAAAATTCCGCAGAGAAGGAAATTCCGCCTCCAGGCAGGCAGAAGCGGGGAAAGCTTTAACATTATTTGCGAAGTAAGTATTTGGAGGGACGAAGGGATTTTTTTCGGGGGGCGAGAATCGGAATCTCGCAGTTTTGCAAAACCTGGAATCGTAGACTCAGAGAGGAGGAAGTAATGTTCAGGAAGGCAGATCGTGAGCAGGGGGCAGTGAGTGCTTTTCTAATGATGATCTTTGCGGTTATGTTTGCTTTTGTTGCTTTGTTTATCGACTACAGCAGAATGGCGGCTCTCCAAGCCCAAAGCGAGACGGCGCTTCATGCAGCCGTGCGATCTGTTCTGTCATCGTATGATCTCGAATTGCTCGAGCAATATGGATTATTTGCCGTAGGTTCAACTGACAGCTCCTATGTGATGTCGAAAGTGCTCCAGGAGGATTTTAGTTACTCTGAGCGGAGGGATAAGCTCACCCTTATGGGAGCTAAGCTGGATTCTTCCGATTTAACGCTGTCAAGGCCATTGGGAACCTATCCAGTGTTTAAACAGCAAATCCGCGAGCAGATGAAGTATAAAGCACCAATCAATCTGGTCCTGGATCTGCTTAATAAGCTGAAGCCGGCCTCAAACGTGATGAAAGAAGCTTCAAATACAATGGATGTACTGAAGAAGCTTCAAAATCTTTATGATCAAAGAGAGAAGTGGATCGATAAGGTGTATGACGCCCAGAAGAACGGGTTAAGCGAGGTGAGAACTTTAAGTAAATCCGTTAAATCTGAGGGGGATTCATCCGGAAATATGGAGCTGGGCGAAAGTATGTCTACGCTTGAGGATGCGGCTTCCCAATACGGCGAATATCAAAGCAAGCTTGAAGAAGACCGGGGACGCGAGCCTGAAGATAAGAAGTACACCCTTAAATTATTCCGATACAGATCGGGGATATCCAGAATATTTTCACAAGCAAACAAGGAACTTGCCCTATCCCAGTCCACGCACCGGGATTTGCTGGCGGATAGCGAACGCTGGATTAAGCAGGCAAAGGCTTTAAATCAGCAGATGGAAGAGGTCATTCAGGAAGCCGAGCAGCGTTCTGCCGGTGCTGACTATGATGCTGTTGGCAGCAGTCCGGATACGGGCGGAGCAAACCGCTCACAGGCGGAAGGCGGAGGGGAAATCAAGCAGATAAGGGAGCAAACTCGTTCCTTGCTTCGCGAAGCAAGCTTCTTCGATGGGCTGACCGGATTTGTCCGCAATCAGGCGGAGGCTTTTGATAAAGTGCAAAGCAAGACTTCCGGACTGATTGGCCTGAAAGGCCAAGTCGCTGCCGGCACTGCCGGGATGGCTGAATTCTCCGCATCCGTTTCCGCAGCCGGAGCAGCCATTGACCGTTATGTGACCCAGGTCTCGGGCGACCTTACTAGGGAAGAGGCTCAAATTAAGCAGCAGCGCGCGCATGAGGCGGAAGTCAAAACGGCGGAAGAGGCAGCCAAAGGTCAGCTGAAGAAGGCGCGGAGCCTGATTTCAAAATTATCTGATCTTAAGGACAGCTATACCGAGCAGCAAGCCTTGTTCAATACACTTGAAGATTACTACAAATATAATCTGGATTTTAATAAGGAAACCCAGAATAACGGCGATTCCCGGAATAGTGAAACAGAAGATAATTATGAAACGGAAGATAATTATGAAACGGAAGATATTTACGAAACGGGTGACAAGTCCATGAAAGGGATGGATCAGCTGTATGGAAGCCTGTCCTCAATGCTGGAGCATATGTCGGATGCTGGATTTGAGACGGAATATGCGGCTGATTATTTTCAGGAGTTTGATGTAACCCTGCTGAAGTCTTTGTTTGAAGGCGGAGATTCGGCATTGGATGCAGACGTATTTGGGCCAAAGCAGCAGGAGATGGAATACCTTTTATATGGATTTCATAACCCTGGAGGCAATTTAGCAGCTGCGATGGGTGAGATTTTTGCGGTGCGTTTGGCCATTCGTACTATGGAAGGCTTTATCGTCAATGCGAACAAAGGGCACCCCCTTCTGATATTGGCATCAGCCCTGCTGTATGGAGCCGAGCAGGCTGTGGCCGACATGCTTACGCTTGTCCGCACATGCAGTGTGAAGCTTAGCAAGTACATAGATGTTTCGCTCAGCTATAAGGATTATCTGCGGCTGTTCATGCTTGTTCATGGAGGCAGCGATGCCGCACTCTCCAGGATGCTGGCGCTGATCCGTCTGAATACGGGCATTTCAACAGAGGAAAGGGCGACCTATGCCGAAGGAGAAGCGCGTACAGCGATCCCCCTTCTTTTCCTCCCGGGAATTTCCAGTGCCATGAATACTGTGTATTCGGGTCAAGGCGGGATAGAGGGGAGCAGTTATTTTGCGGTTAAACATGCGGCGGATTCCTATTGAGAAGGCGGAAACGGGGCAGGAACAGGAGCAGGAACAGGAGCAGGATCAGGAGCAGGATCAGGAGCTTACGTACGTTTCTGAGTACGGGCGTGAGCAGCATCGACAGAAGAAGGGCTTCAAGCAGTCCGGCGAGGGGGGGATGGTGCTTGAAGCCTCGCTGGTCCTGCCGCTGTTTATCATTTTTATTTTCTTCTTCAGCTATATGGTGCAGATGACGCTGACCTCAACCAGGATGCAGGCGGCTGTGGAAAATGCAGTGAAGCAGGTAACCGCCAATATATATCCGGTTTATTTAGCGGTTCAGTCCACGCAGAAGGAGAGCGGAAATGCCGGAGAAGCTGTGAACAGCAATGATGCCGATTCATCGGGTGGCCGGGAGTCTTTACTGTCTATAAAGGATTTTGCAGATTCCTTCAGTACAAAGCTTCCGTCTCCTTTATCCGATTGGCTGGTCAGTGCGGCTGAGCAGGGGAAAGTGCCGATTGAGCAGCTGCAAACCGAAGCGGCAGAGGCGGTTTTGGATCCCCTCATTAAACCGATATTAGAACCATTTCTCAAGGAATCGGGCTTAAACCCGGAAAGGGCTCATGTTTCTAAAGTGGTTGTTCCGGATTTGAAGACAGGAAAAACGCCATATTTCGGGATTGAAATCAGTTATGAACTGCCGATCCATGTCCCTTTTACCCAAGAGAAGCTGTTTCTTCAATCGAAAGCTTATGAACGTCTTTGGATTGGAGACACAAACGAGCTTAAGGAAGGGATGGGATCAGATGGGGAGAGCACAGCTGCTCAGCCGCTTGTCCTGGAGAAGCCGAACCCTGCATTTGCAGGCAGAAGAGCTTCTATCCAAGCCAAGATCAGCCCAGGGGGTACTGCCAATCTAACCATCTACTACAAGAGCGGCAAGAGTACCGCCAAATATTTGGGTACGGCTGCTGCGGATGAGAACGGGGTTGTGGAGTGGACTTGGCTTGTTGGCGGGAATACGACTCCGGGAACCTGGACTTTTGTCATTGAAACGCCTGAAGGCGGCAGGACAGAAGCGGTGTTTGCTGTCGAGAGCCCGAATAAATCAAATAAATAAAACCAGAAAAACTAGGGCGTACACGCCGTAGAAGGGAGAATTGTCATGAATATGATCTGGCCGTTTGCCGGCTGTCTGATTTTTTTGGCTGCCGCCTTTTACACGGATATCAAAACAATGAAGATCCCCAACAAAATTACAATGGCTTTCATCATTACGGGAATAGCCTATCAGCTTGCTGCAAGAGGATTGGAAGGGCTGCTGTTCGGATTAAAGGGCTTTGCTGCAGGGTTTGGATTAATGTATCTCTTATATTGCTGCAGGGCAGTCGGAGGCGGGGACGTGAAGCTGTTCGGGGGAATCGGCGTATGGACGGGAATCTTTTTTACACTTTCAAGCCTTATGTATTCGGTGCTTGCTGCTGGAGTAATTGGATTCCTAATTCTGCTCTTTCGGGGTGAGATCTTCAGCAGATTTGCCGGAGTCTGGCGCAGCGTATATGGAGCTGTAATTCTGCGCAGCACCGGGCCTTTGAAGGACTCCCGCCGGAATATGATCAGGTTTCCCTTTATGGTCGCTGTGCTGCCGGGAACTGTTCTGGCTTATTTGTATATGTAGGAGGTCAAGCGGTGAATTCCCTTAAGACAGATTTTACAGATAACAACGGTACATATATGGTGCTGACGGCTGAAAGCCTCCATTCGAGCAATATGAACCGAAATCAATGCAGCATGCTCGCTTCCAACCGCATTCCTCACCTTCTGGATCTTAGAATTCAGGAGGTGGATTTTGAGGTGAAGCTGCATTATGAAATTACAGGCAAGCGGATGCTGTCCCATGTTTTGAAAAGTGAAAGCATGAGCCAATCCGAATTCTACGGGCTCCTTTTGCAAATTACTTCCGCACTAGCCGACAGCAGCAAATATATGCTTCAGCCATCCCAATATCTGCTCGAGGAGGCTTATATTTTTATTGACGGCAGTCTCGCTTCCGGAACGGTTTATTTAACTTATTTGCCGGTGAAGAACAGCCAAACAAGTGGGCAAGTTATAGAACAGCAGTCCGACCCGGTTGCCAAATTTCTGAATTTAATGATGTCGCTCCTTCCAAGTGTGACCGGCTTTGAGGGAGCCGGTGTTCAGCAGATTACGAAGCTTTGCCGGGAGCGGGAGGCTTTTACCTTTGGACATCTAAAGTCCTTGCTCCTACAGCTGCTGGAAGGGACAGAAGGGGAAAGACCGGAGCACTTGACGGCAAACCGCGTATTAAAAATGGAGCATGCATCAGCGGAGAGTACCTCAGCGGAGCGTATCTCAACGGAGCGTGCGTCAATGAAGCGCGCGTCCGCCTCGTTTAGCGAGGGCTCAGCGCCGCCAGCGTTCAGGCATCTTATTGAGCCGGATCAAAAAGGAAAAGGATTCCCGCTGACAGACCGGCTAAATGGATACCCAGCTTTGGCTCAAATGGATAAATTCTCTCCTGAAGGTGAATTAGATCCGCAGGCTGAAGAGGTGGTAAAGACGCCGTCCAGCAGGCGCACGGTGATTGTTTCGGCCGCAGTGCTGCTCGTGGCGCTGTCATGGAAATTTGTATATCTTGATGCACCGGATCAGAGCCGATTAATTCTTGCTTCTGTACTTACCGCGGCAGTTATCGGTTTGGCTGTTGTACTACTTAGAAGAAAACCTTTGTCAGGAACGGCGAAAGCCTATGCGAATAATGCGGATGAAGCTGATGAAGCGAATGAAGCGAATGAAGCAGACAACGCGATTAAAACGCTTGGAGTTCCGCCTATAAAAATAAAACATGTAGATAGTACTCAAATGGCGTCAGACTCCCAATTTCCTTATCTGAAGGAAGAGAAGCAGGCAGGACAAAGCCAGTCTCTAGAAGATTTATTGGGAACAGACAAGCGGCAGACTCGTCAAATTCATCAAACGTCTCAGAGCCGTCAAGCGCCGCAGATTCATGAAACGCCGCAGATTCATCAAACGCCTCAGGTCCATCAGGCACCGCCGACTCATCAAGCGCCGCAAACCCAGCAAGCTACTGTTCTGCTCAGCCGGGATCAGATTTCTGAACATGCACAAATCGGGCGGCTCGGGGTGCTGGAACGGAGAGAGAAAGGGAATCAAACTCTTCAAAGAATAGAACTTACGCCTGGAAGCTTTGTGATCGGCCGGACCCCTGAGGTTGCTCAATGTATTGAATCCAGTCCGGGGACTTCCAGGGCGCATATTGAAATTATGGTGAATGAGCAAAATTGGAGGATCAAAGATTTGGGCTCGAAAAACGGCTCCATACTAAACGGCGAAAACATGGTGCCCTATAAGGATTATCCGTTATTCCCGGGTGATGAATTCCGCATTGCCGGGGTGAGCTACACGCTCAGTCCCATGTAATGAAGATGAAGCTTGTGTCAGACAGAAGCTTAGCCCGGCGGGTTAGCGCCGCTGCTTTAAATTTGCCAAGGCATCATCCAGTTCAGGGTAGATAAAGGTAAACCCTGCTGCTAATGCTTTATTCGGCAGCACCTTTTGTCCGTCTAGCAGCAGGGTGGATCTTTCACCTAAAGCAGCTTTGAGCAGAAACCCGGGCAGGGGCAGCCAATAAGGCCTGTGATACTGCCGGGCTATGGTATGTCCGAAGCTTTTATTCGTGACAGGTGAAGGGGCAACCGCGTTTACGGGACCTGATAAACCGTCATTGGTAATTGAAAAAGCAATCAGTCTCACCAGATCTTCGAGATGGATCCAGGAAAGCCACTGCTTTCCGCTGCCGACCGCTCCTCCTGCTCCAAACATGAAGGGCAGCTTCATTAATGGAAATGCTCCGCCTGAATTGCCAAGCACAACGCCTGTCCTTAATTTAACCAGCCTGATACCTTGCCGGTCTATGTCTTCGGCGGCCTGCTCCCAATTGATTGTGACTCTGGACAGAAAGTCGTCTCCGGCCGGCTCGGATGATTCATCAAAGGTTTGATCCGTTGAAGTGCCGTAAATACCAACCGCCGAGCTCTGCACCACAACTTCAGGCTTGTGGGTTAAACCTCTGACCAGCTCTGCAACCTGCTGAACAGTTATCAGTCTGCTTTCGAGAATCTGCTGCTTGGCTTTCTGCGTCCAAGGCTGGTTCAGCGAAGCACCTGCAAGGTTGACGATGGCATCCAGCGGCCCTAAAGCATCCGGGTTGCCGAGTGCTTCCTGCCAGCCAAGCAGCCGTATTTTCGGATCCTCCATTCCGCCTTCAGGGGAGCGCGTAATAATAAGAACCTCATGCCCCTGGCGGCTCAGCCGGTTAACCAGGGCCCGTCCTATAAATCCTGTTCCTCCGGCGACAGCAATTCGCATCCTTCCACCTCCTTGTTATAAGGATAAGTGGACAGCTTTGCTAAAAGCAATAAGGCTGGCTATATACCCCGGTTATATACCCCGGTAATAAAAGAAACCTTATAATAAGCCCTCAGCATTTTCTAACGTCTTCCACTGTCTTCCAATGTCATTCAACGTTCTTCAACGCTCTCCAGCGCTCTCCAGCGCTCTCCAGCGCTCTCCAGCGCTCTCCAAAGTCCACCAACACCCTCCAACGACTACTAATTAGACGCTTCTGGCATTATTTTGGCATTCACGCTAAAATAGGGGGAAATCCTGAATGGACAAAGCCAGCGATTCCCGAAAGGAGCATTCAAATGTTAAAAATAGGTTCACACGTATCCTTTTCAGATAAAGGACTGATTACTGCAACAAAAGAAGCTGCCTCATACGGGTCCAGCACTTTTATGATCTATACGGGAGCCCCGCAGAATACACGCCGCAAACCGATTGAAACGATGAACATTGAAGAGGGCAGGGCGCTGATGAAGGAAGCGGGCATAGATGAGATTGTTGTCCATGCTCCTTATATCGTTAACTTAGGCTCATATAAATCCAATACGTACCAGCTTGCAGTAGATTTTCTGCAGGAGGAGATTCACCGGACCCATGCGCTCGGCGTAACGCAAATTGTGCTTCATCCGGGTGCTTATACCGATAAGGATGCTGAATACGGCATTGACCGGATTGCGGAAGGGCTTAATGAGGTCTTGAGCGGCACGGGCGAGACAGAGGTCAATATTGCGCTGGAGACGATGGCTGGCAAGGGAACTGAAATGGGCCGCAGCTTTGAGGAGCTTGCCCGCATTATGGATAAAGTGACGCACAATGAACGTCTTACGGTAACGATGGATACCTGCCACATTCATGATGCCGGTTATGATATTGTCCATGATCTGGACGGGGTATTAAGCGAGTTTGACCGTCTGGTCGGATTGGACCGGATTAAGGTCATGCATATCAACGACAGCAAGAATCCTGCAGGCGCGCGAAAAGACAGACACACGCCGCTCGGAAGCGGGTATATCGGTTTTGAGGCAATCAAGCGTTTTACCCGGCATGAAGCGCTGAAGCATCTGCCGTTCATTCTTGAAACGCCTTGGATTGGCAAAGACGCGAAGACGCTCCGGCCGATGTATGAAATTGAAATTGCCCTTCTCCGCGGCAACGTGGCCGAACGGTTCGGAGAAGATTTTCTGCAGGATGTGGAGACGCTTAAAGACTTTTTTGCGAAGCAGGATATTAAGTCGCGTGCTTTCGTTCTGGATACCTGGAATCTGCTGAAGAATGACGCCAAAGCCAAAAAAGCGGATCCTCGTGAACCGTTGGAGCGCTTGTTTGACAGGGTTGCAGAAGCCAATTTATTTAAAGATTTGAGCGAGGAAGGAATTAACCAGCGTTTGATTGCGTGGCTTGCCGAAGAATAAGGATAGGGCACATTTCATTAGGCGCTTGCTAGGAACTTGAAAGGAACTTGATAGGTGCTTAATCAGAATAATCAATCAGAATAATCAACGCTGTTAGATTTACTAGACAGATATTATCGGCGGAAGGGGCATTAACGGAAATGATGGAGAAAGAGATGGACAAGCCATTCGATACACAAACGGGAACAGAAGCGGTGGAGAGACCCGGCCGGCACAATGAACAGCATATTAATCCCCATTTGAATACAGGCAGCACAGCAGGACAAGCCCGCAGCAACCGGGCCAGAATGCTGATTTCCTGTCCTGACGGGCCGGGAATCGTTGCAGCGGTGTCCAAGTTTTTGTATGACCATGGCGCAAATATTGTACAGTCTGACCAGTATACGATGGATCCGGAGGGCGGCATGTTTTTTATGCGGGTTGAGTTTGATCTGGCTCAGCTGTCCGAGCGTCTTGATGCGCTGGAATCCGATTTTGCAGAGGTGGCCCGGAGCTTTGAAATGAATTGGTCCATTCATCCTCTCAGCCGCCGGAAGAGGCTGGCGATCTTTGTATCCAAGGAGGATCACTGTCTGGTAGAGCTGCTTTGGCAGTGGCAGGCTGGTGATTTGGACGCCGATATTGCGATGGTAATCAGCAATCATCCTGACATGGGAGATTATGTCCGCTCCTTTGGAATTCCTTATCATCACATCCCTGTAACGCCTGAAACGAAGAAACAGGCCGAGCAGCGGCAGCTTGAGCTGGTGAGCGGATCAGCAGATGTAATCATTCTGGCCAGATACATGCAAATTATCAGCCCTTCATTAATCGAACCTTTCAGAAATCGTCTAATTAATATTCATCATTCTTTCTTGCCGGCATTTGTGGGAGGCAAACCATACGCACAGGCTTATGACCGCGGAGTAAAAATCATCGGGGCCACCGCCCACTACGTTACTGAAGAGCTGGACGGCGGACCGATTATCGAGCAGGACGTCCAGCGTGTCAGCCATAGAGACGATGTAGCCGAGCTGAAGCGGATCGGCCGGACGATCGAACGAGTGGTTCTGGCCCGGGCCGTCAAGTGGCATATTGAGGACCGGATTCTTGTGCATCAGAATAAAACGGTAGTTTTTAATTAGAGATCGTCCCTTATGTCAAATCAGTACTTTCCTGCAGGGCGCTGAACCTTTCGGAAAGTGCTGATTTTTTTACATAAAAGTGTATAAGCTGTTTGGATTTAGGGGTAATGTATGGGGTAAGGGGAACTGTGTCCTTCCCATGCATTCTGCTGCACAGCCGGAATATCGAAAGCTGTAGAAAAAAGGTTAGAAAAAAGGCCGTTAGATATGATACAATATCAGGAGATATAAAAAGTCATTTTGACTTTTTCAAAATGACGATATCAATAATAAACCCATTCATATTCCGGGAAGGAATAGAGGAGGAAACCATTTCATGAGTTCAATCGAACAGAACAAAGAAATCGAAGCCTTGTCCATTACCACTATCCGTACATTGGCTATCGACGCTATCGAGAAAGCGAAATCCGGACATCCAGGGATGCCTATGGGTTCCGCTCCTATGGGCTATCAGCTTTTTGCTAAAACAATGAATCACAATCCGGCAAATCCGACTTGGATTAACCGTGACCGCTTCGTATTGTCCGCTGGACACGGATCTATGCTCCTGTACAGCCTGCTTCACCTGAGCGGCTATGATCTTTCCCTTGATGATCTGAAGCAGTTCCGTCAATGGGGAAGTAAAACTCCAGGCCACCCTGAGTTCGGTCACACTGCAGGTGTTGACGCAACTACGGGTCCGCTTGGCCAAGGTATCGCTATGGCTGTTGGTATGGCAATGGCTGAACAGCAGCTGGCTGCTACTTACAACAAAGGCGACTTTAAAGTAGTCGACCACTTCACATACGGCATTTGCGGCGACGGCGACTTGATGGAAGGCGTTTCTGCAGAAGCTGCTTCTCTCGCTGGACACCTGAAACTCGGCAAATTGATTTTCCTCTATGATTCCAACGATATCACATTGGACGGCAAAGCAAACCTGAGCTTCTCCGAGAACGTAAGACAACGTTTTGACGCTTACGGCTGGCAAACTCTGTTTGTTGAAGACGGCAACGATCTGGATGCCATCGGGGCAGCAATTGAAGAAGCGAAGAAAGATACGGCTCGCCCTACGCTGATCGAAGTTAAGACGGTTATCGGCTACGGCAGCCCGAACAAACAAGGTATCGGCGGCCACGGCGGTACTCACGGTTCCCCGCTGGGTGCTGATGAAGCTAAATTGACTAAAGAGTTCTACAAATGGGTCTATGAAGAAGATTTCTATGTACCGCAAGAAGTCCGCGATCATTTCGCTCAAGTTAAAGAAAGAGGCGAATCGGTTAACAAGACTTGGGATGAGCAATTTGCGAAATACAAAGCCGAGTTCCCTGAACTGGCTGAGCAGTTTGAGCTGGCTATTTCCGGCAAGCTGCCTGAAGGCTGGGATAAAGACCTGCCTAAATACTCCAAAGACGACAAAGCCGTTTCCACACGTGTGGCTTCCGGTAACGCTTTGAACGGCCTTGCTCCAAACGTGCCTAACCTGTCCGGCGGTTCCGCTGACTTGGAAAGCTCTACAATGACTCACCTGAATGGCCTTACGGCTTATGCTCCAGGAAGCTATGACGGCCGCAACATCTATTTCGGTGTCCGCGAGTTCGGTATGGCTGCAGCAATGAACGGTATTGCGCTGCATTCCGGCGTTAAAGTATTCGGCGGTACATTCTTCGTATTTACCGACTACCTGCGTCCGGCTGTCCGTCTGGCTTCAATCATGAAGCTGCCTGTAACTTATGTATTGACTCACGATAGTATTGCGGTTGGTGAAGACGGTCCTACACACGAACCAATTGAACAATTGGCTTCCCTGCGCATTATCCCTGGTCTGACTGTTCTTCGTCCTGCTGACGGCAACGAAACTTCCGCTGCATGGGCTTATGCAGTTGAAAATACATCGAACCCGGTTGCATTGGTGCTGACTCGTCAAAACCTGCCAATTCTTGAGAACACTGCTGAGCAGGCTCGTGAAGGCATCAAACGCGGCGGCTATGTCGTATCTGACGCTAAAGACGGCAAACCGGTTGCACAGCTGATCGCAACAGGTTCCGAAGTTCAATTGGCTGTTAAAGCACAAGCTAAACTGGCTGAAGAAGGCATTCAAGTCCGTGTCATCAGCTTGCCAAGCTTTGATCTGTTTGAGAAGCAGGATAAAGCATACAAGGATTCCGTTATTCTGCCGGACGTTAAAGCTCGCGTAGCCATCGAAATGGCTTCCCCATTCGGATGGGAGCGTTATGCAGGCGAAAGCGGCAAAATCCTCGGTATCGACACATTCGGTGCTTCCGCTCCTGGCGACAAAGTCATCGCTGAGTATGGATTTACTGTTGAAAATGTAGTGAAGCTGGTTAAAGAACAGCTGTAATAACATAGTGCAAGCGCTGCGGACAGTCCGCAGCGCTTGCCTTTCTATGCCCGCATTCGGGCTTCAATAAACATAATAAAGGCTTTACCGCCTATGGCGGTAAAGCCCATATTTTCTAATCAGAAATTACAAGTTACAAATTACAGCCAGCGTGCCAAGCCTATTCCGTCTTCTGGCTGTCAGCAATCCGGTGCCCGATCCACTGCTCGTACACTTTAACAACTGCAGACAAATCCTCGTCGCCATAGCCCTGTGTTTGTCCGGCCTGGAACAGGGATTTGGCCAAATTGAGCATTGGAGAAGGAAGGCCGGCGCCGTCATTCAGCGAAGAGGCCAGCTTCAAATCCTTCAGCATCAAAGCCAGGGAGAACTGGTTCTCGAAATTGTGCTCGATAATTTTGAGGCCTTTCAAATCAGCGGCTTTGCTGCCTGCGGAACCAAGCTGTACCAGCTCCAGGAACGTCTCAACCGGCAGACCGGCTTTGGAAGCCATGGCGAAGCCTTCGGCCAAAGCCAGGTTGTTGATGCCGACAATCGTATTGTGAGCGAGCTTCGCGATGGAGCCAGTACCATTTTCACCCATGTGCAGGATCTTCTTGCCCATTGTGTCGAAAATGTCCCGCTGCGCTTCCAGCGTTTCGGCCGGTCCGCCAACCATGAAGACCAGCGTGCCGTCGATCGCGGCAGGCTTGCTGCCTGTAACAGGCGCATCAAGGAAGCTTCCGCCTTTCTCGGCGACCTGGGCTGCCAGCTGCTTCGACAAGGCCGGAGAGATGGTGCTGCAGTCAATAACGGCAGTTCCTGAAGAGAGGCCTGCGAGCAGGCCGTCCGGACCTTCGTAAACCGCTGCGATCGAGGAATCGTCGCTGACCATCGTGATGACCACATCTTGACCGGCTGCCGCTTCGCGCGGAGTCAAAGCGACAGCGGCTCCTTCTCCGGAAAGGGCTTCTGCTTTGGCGGCAGAGCGGTTATAGGCGGTTACGGTGTATCCTTTTTTGAGCAGATTGGACGCCATGGGAGCACCCATCGTTCCTAAGCCGATAAATCCGATTTTTTTCATAACGATATTCACCTTCTATATCTATTTTTATATGACTTACTGTATTTTATCATGGTAAACGGGATGTGTAACGCCCTTGTGTTCACTGGGAAATTACAGTATCCTAAATTTGGCTGCCTGGGTAGACAAGTTGAGGCATGGCAAGTTGTACACTAAAACAAAGTTAACGGAGGCGTTATCCTAAATGGCTAAACAAGTTAGTTTTGATTACAGCAAAGCCCTTTCTTTTGTAAACCAGCATGAAATCGATTATTTCGCAGAACCAATCAAGCTTGCCCACGAGCAGCTTCATAAAGGAACTGGCGCAGGCTCCGACTACCTCGGATGGATCGATCTGCCTACAGCCTATGATAAAGAAGAGTTTGCCCGCATTCAGCAGGCAGCTAAGAAGATTCAAGGGGATTCCGACGTTCTGATCGTTATCGGCATCGGCGGCTCCTACCTGGGCGCTCGCGCAGCGATCGAAGCTCTGCAGCACTCCTTCTACAACCTGCTTCCTAAAGACAAGCGCAAAACGCCTGAAATCTACTTCGCCGGCAACAACATCAGCTCCACTTATGTGAACCACCTGCTGGAACTGATCGAAGGCAAAGATTTCTCCGTAAACGTCATTTCCAAATCCGGTACAACTACTGAGCCGGCGATTGCGTTCCGTATTTTCCGCAAAGCTTTGGAAGAGAAGTACGGCAAGGAAGAAGCCCGCAAACGCATTTATGCAACAACTGACCGCGAAAGAGGCGCTCTCAAGAAATTGGCGAATGAAGAAGGCTACGAAAGCTTCGTGATTCCTGATGACGTTGGCGGCCGTTATTCCGTTCTGACAGCAGTAGGCCTTCTGCCGATCGCTGCAGCCGGCATCAGCATCGAAGAGATGATGAAAGGTGCTGCTGACGCTGCTAAAGAATACAGCAACCCTAACGTGGCTGAGAACGGCGCTTACCAGTATGCGGCTGTCCGCAACGCCCTGTACCGCAAAGGTAAAGTGACAGAAATTCTTGTCAACTACGAACCATCCCTGCACTATGTATCCGAATGGTGGAAACAGCTGTTTGGCGAAAGTGAAGGCAAAGATTATAAAGGCATTTATCCGGCTTCCGTGGACTTCTCCACAGACCTTCACTCCATGGGTCAATTTATCCAGGAAGGCAACCGGAACATCTTCGAAACCGTCATCCAGGTTGAAGAAGCGAAGAGCCATATCACCATTGAAGAGGATCCTGCGGATCTGGACGGCTTGAACTTCCTGACTGGCAAAACGATGGACTTCGTTAACAAAAAAGCGTTCCAAGGCACTCTGCTTGCGCATACAGATGGACAAGTTCCTAACCTGATCGTTAATGTAAAAGACATGAGCGCCTATTCCTTCGGCTACCTCGTGTATTTCTTCGAGAAGGCCTGCGGCGTGAGCGGCTACCTGTCCGGCGTAAATCCATTCGACCAGCCGGGCGTAGAAGCGTACAAGAAGAACATGTTTGCATTGCTTGGCAAACCAGGCTACGAGAAGGAAAAAGCCGAGCTGGAAGCAAGACTTTCCGAATAATCAGGCAAAAATAGAGCTTACTTTCCCAGCCGGAAATAAGCTATAATAATGAGCAAGAACTCAAGAAGCAGTTCTCAGCCTTCGGGCGGAACTGCTTTTTGATTACCATTAGGGACATCAGGCAGGCGCATCAGGGCCCGGCGGTCTGCCGCCATTTTGACCCTCATCATTCTGCGAAACACCGGTCTAAAAGGATGGTACATACATGCTTACAACATACAAAACGGTCCGGCAGTCGGGCAGCAAGGAAATTGTGATTAAGAAATCCAGGTTTATCGGCCACATCCGGCCTGTAAATACAGAAGAAGAAGCGGCTGCCTTTATCGAGGAGATCAAGAAGCAGCATTGGAATGCCACTCATAACTGCTCGGCATACATGATCGGCGAACGGGATGAAATTCAGAAGCAGTCCGATGACGGAGAACCAAGCGGAACGGCCGGGAAGCCGATTCTGGAGGTTATGCGCAATCAGGGGCTGAAGAATGTGGCCATCGTCGTGACCCGTTATTTTGGCGGTATTATGCTGGGAGCGGGAGGACTGATCCGTGCTTATACGGACGGAGCTGTAGCAGCAATTGAGGCTGGTGAACCAATTACTCGTGTACTGCACCGCGAAATTGTTGTAGAATTGGACTATACTTGGCTGGGAAAAGTTGAGAATGAGCTGCGAAGCCGCGGAATCCGCGTGGGACAGACGGAATTTACCGACAAAGTGAAGCTGACTTGTCTGCCGCTGGAGCCTGAGGCTGAAGCCTTTGCTGAGTGGATGACCGATTTGACGCAAGGACAATCAAACATTACGCAAGGAGAAAGGATCTATTATATCGAAGGGGAATAGTCTATGGCGAGAAGAGCAGTAGAGCATGAATTATCACGCGAAAGAATTATGGAGGCAGCAAGGCATTTGTTTATAACCAAAGGCTACAGATCCATCTCCATGCGCAGCATTGGACAGCATCTGGGCTACAGCCATGGTTCGCTTTACTATCACTTTAAGAAAAAAGCCGAATTGTTTTACGCTATTGTCATCCAAGACTTTCACCATGTTACGCTGTTGTTTGATCAATGCATGGAGCGTCCCGTAGACCCGGGGTTAACGCGGATTGAGCAGCTGATGCTTGAGTTTATCAAGTTTGGCCTGGAACATCCCCATCAATACGAAATTATGTTCATGCTGCGGGATGAAGAGATTCTGGCTTACTGCCGCTCCGAGCAGAAGAAATGTTACGATCATTTTGCCTCTTTAGTACGCAGACACCTTAAGGCAGAAAAACATCCGTTGTCCAACAATGTGTCACTCCCGTTAAATATGTTCCTCAGCTTAAACGGTTTTATTTCCAACTATATTCAAGCGAAGGTCACTTTTGAAGAGATTAAGCCTGCAGCAGTCGCCCATGTCCAATTTCTGAATTACAACGTCAATGCCGGATAACGGCTATTATTTTCACCCTGTCGCTTTAATCAATTGCATTGATGTAACGTTAACTCATTAAATAGATAAACTTATATGACGGAATACTGCCGTTCAGAGCCCGATTCCACACCGTCGTTGACGTTAAAGAACAGGTCTGATAAAGTAAATTCTAAATCATAGTATTTTAATGAGATTAATTAGTTACCGTCAAGCGGCCAGGAAGGGTGAAACGGAATGCACGTCGAAGTGCGGCATTTGGATAAGCATTTTGGGGATTTTCATGCTGTGAAAGATGTAAGCTTTGAGATTGAAAAAGGCAAGCTGATTGGTCTGCTGGGACCCAGCGGCGGCGGCAAAACGTCCATTCTTCGGATGCTGGCGGGCCTCGAACAGCCCGATCAGGGGGATATTCTCTTTCACGGGGAACGCGTCAACCGGCTGTCGCCTCAGGACCGCGGGATCGGATTTGTTTTTCAAAGCTACGCTCTGTTTAAACATATGACGGTATTTGACAATATTGCGTTTGGGTTAAAAATTAAGAAGCAGCCGAAGGCGCTGATCCGGGACCGGGTCATGGAGCTGGTTGAGCTGACCGGGCTGAAGGGCTTTGAGAAAAGACTTCCGCACCAGCTGTCCGGCGGCCAGCGCCAGCGGGTAGCTTTTGCCCGGGCCCTTGCCCCGAGCCCGCAGCTGCTGCTGCTGGATGAACCTTTTGCTGCTATTGACGCCAAGATCCGGCAGGAGCTGCGCTCCTGGCTGCGAGAGCTGATTGAAGAGGTCGGCATTACTTCCATCTTTGTTACGCACGACCAAGAGGAAGCGATCGAGGTAGCCGATGAGATTATGATCATTAACCAGGGCAGACTGGAGCAAAAGGGAACGCCGTGGGAGATTTACAAACAGCCGGTTACACCGTTTGTCGCTACCTTTGTCGGAGAGTCGAATCTGGTGGAACGCGCCGGGGAGCTCAAGGGATTTGAGGAGGCAGGCAAACAGGGGGATAAGGCGCTTATCCGTCCTGAGTATATCGAAGCCGGCTTTGAGAATGAGTTCACCCTGCTGTCAGCTACCGAATCTGGTGTGGTGAAGCACATTCATTTCCGGGGCAGCGAGTGGCTGGTGGAGGTAGAGGTGAAGGGCCGCAAGCTGGTAACCTACCGTTCGCTTGAGAAGAAGCAGCTGCAGCCTGGCGACGCCGTCCGCGTTCTGATTCACCGGGCTTATCTGTTCGGCAATGCGGAGAGCCGTGTGGTCGAGAATTCGCTTAAAGCGGATCCGTTCCCTATCATTATTTAACATGATTATTTAAAATGATCTATTTTCTGCAGGCAGAGCCTGCTCCAATCCGTTCCGCGGTGTGATGCGGTGCGGGCTTTTTTTTGTAAATGCAAGAGCGTTTTGTTATTGTTGAGATAGAGATTGTGCAGGGGAGTGCTGAGAGATGTGTGATACCGATCAACTGGTCTTTTGGGGGACAGGCGACGCGATGGGAGTTCCCCGAGTTTACTGCAGGTGTGCAGTCTGCGAGGAGGCAAGAGAGCAGGGACTGAACCGCAGGCTGCGTTCTTCCGTATGGGTCCGGGGAAAGCAGGGCGAATTTCTGATCGACTGCGGGCCGGATTGGCGGAGCCAGATGGAGCAGGCCGGAAAAACCTTCATTCAGGATATCGTTATCACTCATGCTCATTTTGACCATATCGGCGGGCTGCCGGAATGGGCGGATGCCTGCCGCTGGCTGGAACGTAAAGGGCGGCTGTACGCACCGCAGGAGGTCATCGACATTATCCTGAGGCAGTATCCATGGCTGGACCGGAATCTGGAATTGCTGCCGGTTGATCAGGGCTTTACACTGGCCGGCTGGGACATCAAAGGCTGGAAGGTCAATCACGGGAAGAACGGCTATTCCTATGCGTACAAGCTTTCGAAGCCAGATTATACCTGGGTTTACTGCTCGGATTCCATCGGGCTGCCGGAGGATCAGAAGCAGCCGCTGCATGGCCTCGATCTGCTTGTGCTTGGTACAAGCTTCTACAAGGAAGAGGCGGAATACAGCGGACGTTCGGTCTATGATATGACGGAAGCGCTGGAGCTGATCGCCGAGGTGAAGCCGGGGCGTACGATTTTTACCCATATGTCCCATGACGTGGATCTCCGGCGGGATTATGGGCTTCCGGCTGGGATTGCGCTTGCGGAGAGCGGGTATACCGCTGACCTGATCTAGGCTTCTGACTCTAAGCTGCTGGCTGCAAAAAGATAACCCTCTCAGACAAGCATGGCCTGTCAGAAGAGGGTTACTTTTTTATAACGATTATTCGGCGTTCAAGATGAATTTCTCAATCACCTGTTTAATGCCGTCTTCATTATTGGAGGCTGTAACATAGTCGGCGATTTCCTTAAGCTGAGGGATCGCATTGCCCATCGCTACGCCGAGACCGGCGGCTTCCAGCATTTCATGGTCATTCCAGGAGTCGCCGCAGGCGATCGTTTCGGACAGGTCGCAGCCGAAATGCTTGGCCAGGAACTCCAGCGCAGCGCCTTTAGTGCCTTCTTTGTGCATGAGCTCAAGGAAATGAGGCTTGGATTTGGTGATATGAACACCTTCGCCAAGCAGCTCGCGCAGAACCGGTGTAATTTCATCCAGATAGTCCGGATCGTCGATAATCAAAAATTTTGGCGTCGGCTTGGACATCAGCTGTTCGAAATCAGGCTCGATATAATATTTGGTTCCGTTGAGTGTTGTGTAATCAATCAGCTTCTGATTGAGCTCTCTGGCGTACAGCTTGTCGTCAATGTAGGTCTGCAGATGAAGGTTGCGCTCGATACAGAAATCGTACAGCTTTTTAGCTGCATCAAGAGGCACGTAGCGTTCATAAAGGACTTTCTCATCCATCAGATTCTTGACCAAAGCGCCTTGGTAGGTGATGATCGGCACGTTCAGGCCGGTTTGGCGGGCGAGAGCCTGGGCTGAAGCATAAGCGCGGCCGGTGGCCAGCGTCACGACTACGCCTTTGGCAACTGCTTTCTCCAAAGCCTCCTGGGTGGCAGGGGTTACCTCTTTATCATCGTTAATCAAGGTGTCGTCAATATCAATTGCCATCAATTTGTACATCGGTTTCTCTCCTTTTAGGGGTTCGTTTAAAGCCGCCGTGGTCTATTATAGATAGGCATTGGCCGTATTGGCAGCTTTAGAACCTTTCTCTTCTTCTTCCGCAGGTCTACTCTTCAAGGAAAACAAGACTGATAAAATCATCCAGCTCAAGATTTCCAAAGTAATGCTTCAAATCGGTGCCTTCCAGAGCTGAGCGAACGGAGGACTCTTCATATTTTACGCCGCGCAGCAGGGTTTCGATATCCGCAACATCGCCGACACCGAAGAAGTCGCCGTAAATTTTAATTTCTTTGATATGGCCGTCCTTGATGTCCATTCGCAGGTCAATAATGCCGACAGGGAATTTGCGGGCATGCTTCACGTTAGATTCCGGTGACAGGCCGTAGTTCCAATCCCAGTTTCTGTAACGCTGCTCGGAAATTTCGTTAATTTTGGCCCAGTCCTGGTCATTAAGCTTGTACTGAGGAACGGCCTCCGGATCCATGCCGAATATGTAGCGGAGCAGCTCGCTGCGGAACTCCTCAATCGTAATCTTCTTATCCATAAAGTCGATAATATTCGCAACCCGGCTGCGAACCGATTTGGTCGATTTGGATTTGAATTTCTCCGGATTGGCATGCAGGGCTGCAGCCACATTGTCCAGATTCAGATTGAACATCAGGGTGCCATGGCTGAACATGCGGCCGCGTGTCGAGAACTGGGCGTTGCCGGAAATTTTCTGATCGCCGACCTGAAGGTCATTGCGTCCGGTCAGTTCTGCGTTCACTCCGAAATGACGGAGCGCTTCGACCACCGGCTGTGTGAATTTGCGGAAGTTATGAAAGGATTCTCCGTCGTCTTTAGTAATAAAGCTGAAGTTCAGGTTGCCGAGATCGTGATAGACGGCACCGCCGCCGGACAAGCGCCGTACCACCTTGACGTTGTTGTCCTTGACATATTCCGCATTTATTTCTTCAATCGTATTCTGATGCTTGCCGATGATAATCGAAGGCGCGTTGATATAGAACAGCAAATACGTTTCATCTGCAGGCAAATGTCTCAGCGCATATTCTTCAATGGCCAGATTGATGGAGGCATCCGTAATGCCCTGGTTATCAATGAACAACATCTTTCTATGTCCTCCAGTGCGACAAAATTTGATAAACGCTCGTCCTTCTATTGTAAACCAAATGAGCCTGAAACCAAAGAAGGTTTATAGAAGCTTTATGTGAATTTGCCATTGCCCGGGCAATAAACAATGAAAGACAATGGCGCAAAACCGTCCACCAGTCAAGGAATATGGCGCATTTTGGCTCTTTTTGGTTGTAAGCAGGTCAGCTTTCCCCTATAATCCAATAAAGAGATCCGAATGAAATGATAAATACTTTCCATTTTACAGGTTCCGTTGGATGGCAGCATGGCTGCACCTCGGATTAAAAGGGAAGCCCGGTGAAGCTCCGGCGCGGTCCCGCCACTGTAACCGGCGATTGGCTTGCTTGTACTTCAGCCTTGTTGATCAGCCGGAAGCCAGATACCTGCCTGTAAGAGATGTAACGGTCCTTCGCGGAAAGGATAACGTTCTGCCTGAAAAATAAGCTGGCCGGCTCGCCGCACTTCCCGCCAAGAACTCATCCTGGGATGGATGCTGGAATTGATGCTGGAATGGATGCAGAATTAATCCGGTTTTGCTAAGCTTTTATGCGGACGTAAGCCCTTCCCGAACGGAGGGGCTTTCTTTTTTTTATTTCGGGTTCAATTCATTAACAGGGGGATTAGAAATGAACAGATTTGCAAAAATGGGGAGCATTTGGCTGATCGCCATCCTCATCATCGTTATGGCCGGGTGCGGGAAGACAGAGAACAGCAATGCCGGCGAACCATCCGGCGCAAGCGCGGCGGCCCAGAGCCAGGAGCCTTCTGCTTCGACATCAGCTGCTGCTGTATCGGCTGGTGACACTGCCAAGACCGCTTACCCGCTGACACTCAAGGACGCTGGCGGAACGGAAGTGACGTTCGATGCGGCGCCTCAGCGGATCATTTCTATTGCTCCTTCCGAAACAGAGACCCTGTTTGCCATTGGCCTGGATGATCAGATCGTAGGGGTCACCGAGAATGACGATTATCCGGAAGAGGCCAAATCCAAACCGAAGATGGGCGGCTATGAGCTCAATACGGAAGCCATTGTCGCAGCGAAGCCGGATGTCGTGTTTGCGGCGGGCATTACCAGTGCCGATACGATCAAAGGCTTGAGAGATTTGGGGATCAAAGTATTTCAATTCAATCCCAAGACGGTAGAAGCAGTGATTGACGATATCAAGCAGTACGGGCAAATTACCGACCATCAGGCGGAAGCTAAGCAGGTCACGGACAAAATGGAATTCGAGCTGGCCCAGGTCACGGATGCCGTTCAAACGATCAGCGAGGATCAGAAGAAGAAGGTATACATTGAATTCTCGCCTGGCTGGACGGTAGGGAAAGGCGAGTTCATGGACGAGCTGATTACTTTGTCCGGAGGCGTAAATATAGCAGGCGATACGACAGGCTGGAATGAGATTAATGAAGAAAATATTATTAAATCCAACCCGGATGTCATCTTGTATGCGGCAAGCGTCGTAGACGAGAAGAATCAGACGCTGGATCAAGTGATTAAATCCCGTGCAGGCTGGGATCAGATTACGGCAGTCAAAGAGGGCCGCGTAGTTGGTCTTGACGATAACCTGCTCAGCCGGACAGGTCCGAGAATTACAGAAGGGCTGCTGCAAGTAGCCAAAGCGATTTATCCGGACCTGTTCAAATGAAAATGAAACTGACAGCCGCTTTCGCTGTCGGCCTGCTAATTCTGATCCTGACGCTGCTCATCTGCGTCGGGATCGGTTCCGTTTACATACCGGTCGGCGAAATTGCCCGCATTCTGCTCCATAAACTGCCGGGCATTCAGCATTTGATTACTCCAAATTGGGAGCTTTCTTCCGAAAAAATTGTCCTCCAGGTGCGGCTGCCCCGCGTTATTTTGGGACTGCTGGTCGGCTCTGCCTTGGCGGCGGCCGGTGCTGCCTTTCAGGGCGTGCTCCGCAATCCTCTTGCGGACCCTTATACGCTGGGGGTTTCGTCAGGGGCTTCTGCAGGCGCAGCCCTGCTGATCTTCTTCGGCTGGCAGTATTCGGTGGCCGGGATCTTCACCCTGCCGGCTGCAGCCTTCATTTGCGGTATAGCCACGCTTGCCGCGGTGTTGAAGCTGGCTGGCGACAAAGGCAAAATTCCGGCGGAGAGCCTGATTCTCGCCGGTGTTGTTATGCAGTCTTTTCTGGGAGCCATCGTTTCCTTTCTGACGACAATGTCCAAGAGCACGGTGAATGAAATTTTATTCTGGACCATGGGCGGATTAAGCCTCAGAGGCTGGGCCTATAACGCACTCTTATTTCCTTATTTCATTGCCGGGCTGGCGGTATTATGGAGCGGTGCGAGACGCCTGAACCTGCTGGCGCTGGGCGAAAGGGAGGCCGCATACACGGGGCTGAATGTGGAACGGACCAAATTAGTTATGCTGATTACAGCGACCTTTATGTCGGCTGCAGCAGTATCCGTCTCCGGAGTGATCGGCTTTGTCGGCCTGGTCGTTCCGCATATGCTGCGGCTCATCGTAGGCTCTGATTATCGTCTGCTGATGCCGCTGTCTGTGCTTGGCGGAGGAATCTTTATGATGTGGAGTGATTTGGCGGCAAGGACGCTGCTTGCTCCGACTGAAATTCCCCTGGGAGTTGTGACCGCATTTGTCGGCGCTCCGTTCTTTGCTTACTTGCTGCACAAGAGCAAGAAGCGCCGGGAGGGAAGAGCCGTATGATTGAGCTGCAGGGCGTTACTAAATCCTTCGCAGGTGATCCGGTGCTGGAAGGCTTAAACTGGCAGGTGCATCCGGGGGAATTCTGGGGCATTATCGGTCCTAACGGAAGCGGAAAATCAACCCTGCTCCAGCTGATTGCCGGAGCGGAGAAGCCAGACAACGGAGAGATCCGCTTATGGAACCGGCCCGCCGCCAGCTACAGCCGCAAAGCGCTGTCCCGAAAGCTGGCCGTGCTGCAGCAGGACGGGCTGCCGCCGGTATCCTTCCCGGTGAGGGAAGTGGTCGAGATGGGCCGGTTCCCTTACCTGGACTGGCTGGGGCGGGATCAGACGGCCGGGGCGGATCTGCTGGTGGACAGGATCATGGACAGGCTGGATCTGACTCCGCTCGCCGCGCGCCCGCTGAGTGAGCTCAGCGGGGGACAGCGGCAGAGAGCGGCTCTGGGAAAGGTAATGGCCCAGGAGCCGGAGCTCGTCCTGCTTGACGAACCGACAACCTATCTGGATATTCACTACCAAATCCAGTTTATGGAGCTTCTGTCCGAATGGAAGAAGCAATCCGCCATTACGGTGCTTGCCGCGATCCATGATATTAATCTGGCGGCGTTATACTGCGATCAATTACTCGTGATCAAGCAGGGAAAGGTTATCGCTGCAGGCAGGACGTCTGAAGTGCTGAGCACCACGCTGCTGCGCGAAGTCTTTGACGTTGATTCCGTGCTGGTCCATCCTCCCGGATCAGACACTCCGCAGTTTCTGTTCCGCCCTGAGGGCGAGGACGGTTGAAAGGGAGGCAGAACCTGCCGACCTTGATTTTGAACATGAAAAAGAAAAGAACCGCCGGTGAATCCCACCGGCGGTTCTGCTTCATGAATTCTTTTCCAAGTTTAAGCCCTGGCTGCAGAGACTTAGATTTTGAACTGCTTTACGGCTTCTCTAAGCTCGTCCGCTTGACTGTTCAGCTGATTGATGCGGGTGAAGAAGGACTCCATTTCCTGACGCTGGGTGATTGAGGAAGTGCTGATGTTCTTGATGTTATCCAGGCTTGCCGATGAGATCGATGCGCTTTCCTCGACCGATGCCGTAACCTCTTCCGTACCTGCTGAAATTTGCTGGGTAGAGGAGGAGATGCCCTGCATGGTCATGTTAATGCTTTGAATCCATTCGTCAAGCATCTGGAAAGCTTGTCCGGCTTCGCGTACTTTACCTGCGCCCGATTTGATCTGCTGGTTAACCTGGCCCATGGCCTGAACGGAATTGCCGGTATCCTGCCGGATCTGCTCAAGCGATTCGCCGATTTCCTTCACGGCTGTACTTGACTGCTCGGCAAGCTTTCTGACTTCACTTGCTACGACGGCAAAACCTCTGCCATGCTCCCCTGCCCGGGAAGCTTCAATGGCCGCGTTGAGCGCCAGAATCTGAATTTGTTTCGTGATTTCGTTAATTGTGCTCGCGATCTCGGTAATGGCTTCTGAACGGCTGTTCATCTGCCGCATATAACTGAGAGACTGCTCGGACGCGGATTCAATCAGACTCATCTGCTCAACGGCTTCCTGAGCGAGCTTATTGCCCGTATCGGCTTCGACGGAGGCTTTGCTCATACGTTCTGATACTTCTGCTGAAGAAGTGGCTATGTATTGTACACCCTGCGAGATTTCTTCCATGGCTCTTGCATTTTCTGCTGAAGCTATTGAGATCATCTCACTGCCGTTTTGAATTTCTTTGCTTGCTTCATTGGTTTGTTCCTGAACAGACTTAATATAATCAATACTGCGGCTCATCTGGGCACTGCCCTGAACCACCTGCTCCGAGGTTGAAACTACGCTTGCAATCATTTCTTTGAGCGCGCCCGACATTGTGTTGAAGCTGGTGGAGAGCTGCGCGATTTCATCTTTGCCTTTAACTTTGATTTCCTCGGTGAAGTCGCCTTCTGCCATTTTCTGCGTTGCGCGGGACAGCTGACGGAGCGGTCTGGAAATACTGCGGCTGATCCAATACCCTGAAGCAAGGCAAGTTACAATGACGATCAGGGATAACCCGGTGCAAATCCAGCTGATCTGGGCACGCTTCGCGGTTACAAATCCGGCATCAATACCTACCGCCATTACCATTTCGGAGCCCGGCACGGACACGTACGCGGTTTTGTGAGTTCCGAACTTATCGGTATACAAGTCGCTGAGCTGGATATCGCTGCTGGAGAGAGCCTTCTTCATCGCAGACTGCAGCTCGATTTGCTCTTTGGCTTTCATCTCCGAATTGCTGTCCGCAGCCAGCACGATGGTCTGGTTATCCTGGACTTCTGCCAGATAAGCCGTTTCAAGGTTAAATTCCTTGATTTTGGTGTCAAAATACGATTGAATCGTATAAATGGAGTTCTCGCTTCCGCCTTCGACCTGCTTGGCCTGCATGCTGTTCAAGTTCTTATAGATGTCCTGGGCGCTGGTCTGGAGGACTTTGTCAAACTGTGGCAGTACATTGTCATCTATGATTTTCATAGAGACATAGTAGAAGCTTAAACTAAAGAGAAGTGATGATAAGACGATGATCAGGGTGAACGTGACCATAAGTTTCATGGAAATAGATTTCATAGAAAACATTTATTTCTCTCCTTCTCATAGGTATGCGCTGATAGTCCTGGGTCATTTTTCGTAAAAAAATGATAACCGGATCAGCTTTTGTTTATTTTATAGCAAAAAAATCCAATATGGAATGAAAATTTTACAAATTTTCTTCTTTTTCTGAATTATTATCGAAAAATCATGAAAAACATCACATCTCCTGTCATATCTTAGCCCTTAGGCTCGTTTGCTCAGGAATGCTGTCCTCTGCTTCTATGCGCAGCCTGTATTTAGTACTAGATAGAAGGAACTACGAAGGAACTACAACGGCACCCGGGAGGAATTAACCGAATGTTTAATTTATGGTGGGGCGTATGGTTTGTATTCGTCAACTTTGTCTGTTTTGTCTTGTGCTTCCGTTTATTCGGCAAGAAGGGGCTTTACGCCTGGATCGGCATTGCTACCGTTATTGCGAACATTCAAGTGACCAAAACGATCGAAATTTACGGCATTGCGCTGACACTCGGCAATACGATGTATGTGAGCGTATATATGGCCAGCGATCTGCTTAACGAAAAATATGGAAGAGCGGAAGCCCGCAAAGGGGTATGGTTCGGCTTCTTCAGTTTAATCGTGACTACGGTCCTGATGCAGATGGCCCTGAAATTTCAGCCGGCTCCTGACGGCCAGTCCGTTCAGCAGTCCATGGAATCGATATTTGGTCTGCTTCCGCAGCTTGCCGCAGGCAGTCTGACCGCCTATTTCGTCAGCCAGCTGCTTGATGTGAGCCTGTATGCCTGGATCAGGAATTTCTTTCCGAAGCCAAACCAGCTTTGGATCCGCAACAACGGCAGCACGATGATCAGCTCCTTTGTTGACACGCTCATTTTTTGCACGATTGCGTTTTGGAATTATGATTTTCCCATCTGGTTTGAAATTCTGCTGACGACCTATGCGATCAAATTTATTCTTACAGCGGCGGGAACACCGGTTATGTATATTGCACGCAGTTTTCATAAAGAGGAGGATGCAGAGAATAAGGGGGAGGCGGCTGCCGAGGGATAAATACGAGGGACAGCTTACGGTTATGGCGATGTAAAAATAGAACGGAATAAGCCCAGCACCAGCCAAAGGATACTCCCTTGGACTGGCGCTGGGCTGATGGTTCTTAACAGCTAACCGCTGATGACCTTTAATGGACCGTTAAATGACCGTTAAATGACCGTTAATTGTTTAGGGTAACGGGTCAGCACAGATACGCCCTGCTCGGTGACGAGCACGTCGTCCTCGATGCGGACGCCGCCTTTGCCCGGCAGATAGATGCCCGGCTCAACGGTAAAGACGTTGCCGGCCTGCAGCAGGTCCTGATTGTCTCCGTGCACAGACGGATACTCGTGGACATCGATGCCGAGACCGTGGCCGAGCCGGTGCAGGAAGTAAGGGCCGTAGCCCGCATCCGAAATGACCGCCCGGGCTGCCTGGTCAATGGAGCCGAAGGTGACGCCCGGCTTGATGGCTGCGATGGCGGCTTCATTAGCGGCCAGCACGGTGTTGTAGACGCGGGTCAGCTCATCGGACAGATGGCCGACGGCAAAGGTGCGGGTGATATCGGAAGCATAGCCGGCGGCATATACGCCGATATCAAACATCAGCAGATCACCGGCCTGGATTTGGCGGGTGCCCGGCACGCCGTGCGGCAGAGCCGTCTTGTCCCCGGACAGCACCATAGAGTCAAAAGAAGGGCCGTCTGCGCCCACCTTGCGGATCTGGTATTCGATCTCGGCAACCAGCTCGTTCTCCGTCATCCCGATTTGGACTTTAGCCAGTCCTTGTTTGAGGACTTCCTCAATCAGGTTGACGGCATGCTGCATTTTCTGCACCTCTTCAGGTGACTTAATGACACGCATGCTTTGGAGCCAGTCCCCGACATGGCGGGCCTCATTAAACTGAAGTTCAGCCTGAAGCGCCTCGTAACGGGACACGGTCAGGTTGTTCTTCTCAAGTCCCAGCACGCCGGCTTTCCCTTTAAGCGCCTGCTTGAGGATTGCGTATGGATTGTCCGTATCGGAGTGGGTGAGAATGGTGTCCACATCGCTGGCTGAGCGCGCAGCAGCCTCATCCAGCGCCGGAACAAGGAGAAAGGGCTGTTCGCCGCGCGTATAGACGGCACCCAGAAACCGCTCATGCGGATTGCTTGCAAAGCCGGTCAAATAATAAACATGCTTCGGGTCGGTAATCAGGAGCGTATCAATGCCTGCCTGAGACATGTGCTGCTCGAGCCGTGACCATTTTTCGTTCATTGTGTAAATCCCCTTTATTTG
This sequence comes from Paenibacillus pinistramenti, assembly GCF_005869875.1. Lineage (GTDB taxonomy): Bacteria > Bacillota > Bacilli > Paenibacillales > Paenibacillaceae > Fontibacillus > Fontibacillus pinistramenti. The sequence goes on along the minus strand of NZ_VAWG01000003.1, from coordinate 157,771 downwards.
GACTGTTGAGCCAGCCTTCTGATGGCTTCCTCCGGCTGCTCTGTAAACATGCCGCCATGGTAACAAAGGATCCGCTCAATAGCAAGCGGAAGGAACTTGGTCATGGACTGCATGGCAAGCTCCATATCCGGGGTGAAGGGCTCATTTGGACCTTTCAGTTCCCCATCTGCTGCATTCAGTTCATCTGCGGCAAGCAGCAGCTTCTCCTTCGGCAGGTAGAAGGACAGATGCCCCGGCGTATGCCCCGGTGTGTGAATCACCTGCAGGCCGCCGTGCAGAGACAGCTCTTCTCCATCCTCCAGGAATCGGGTAACCTTCATTTCTTTCAGATCCTTAGACAGGCCTTCGATGAGCTGCCGCATCGCTTCAGGCATGGAGGCCAGGCGTTCTGCACTCATTTTCAGAAAAGGCTTTCTGCCTTCAATTACGTCGCTGTCCTCCTTATGGGCCCATATTTCAGGACGGGACGGGAGAGAGGCCGCAATTGCCGGCAGATTGCCGATGTGGTCAATATCCTGGTGAGTCAAAATAATGCGCCGAATTTCATTCCAGTTCACGCCAGTCTCCTGAACCGCTTCCTGAAGCTGCTTCAGTGTGCCCGTCATACCGGTATCAATCAGGGTGGCACCTTCTTGTTCGTTCCACAGCAGTACAGGATGAATCGGCATCCCGTTATGCTTAAGGCTCAGGTCGTAAATGCCTGGGGAAAGTTCTTGAATCATGATCTTACTCCTTCTCATGCTGATGGTTCACTTCGGGACTTATTATATCAGAAGTTACATACTTTTGCCCGGAGCCTCCGCATAATCAGCGGCAATCTGGCAGATGACTATAACAGGTTTAAACAGCTGACAGGTTTGAAGACCTGCCGGCGGAGGTATAAAGCAGTAAGTCCAGAACTCACTTTGCCAAGGGAGGTGAGAATCCAGATGGAACAGCAGCAGGGCAAGGAGAAAGAGAAAGAGAAGGAGAAAGAGAAGGAGAAGCAGAACCTGCCGGGAGCCGCAGGCATGGATCAGCCGGAGCAGTACGCTACAGAGACGGAAAGCTTGTTTGACAAGTTCGAAAGCGAGCAGAATGTCGATCCGATACCGGTCGAGGACCTGAACGAAGAGAAGAAGGAAGAGCAGGACAAGGAGAGCACCAAGCACCATTCCTCCAGCGCTAAAAAATATATGACCGGCTTCGAATAAGCCGGGCCGGTTAATAGCCGCAAAAAAACAGATCAGGAAGCTCCGCCGGAGGAAGCTTCCTGGTCTGTTCTTAATATAAAGCCTATGATCCCTCGATCCGGATTACCGGTTGTCGACCTTCTCCGGATACAGATCATGGTTGAACAGCCGCTGCTCGGCCATCTGCTCATATTTGGTGCCCGGGCGGCCGTAGTTGCAGTAAGGGTCGATGGAAATGCCGCCTCTTGGCGTAAATTTGCCCCATACTTCAATATATCTCGGCTCCATCAGCTTGATCAGGTCGTTCATGATAATGTTGACGCAGTCCTCATGGAAATCGCCATGGTTGCGGAAGCTGAACAGATACAGCTTGAGCGATTTGCTTTCCACCATTTTGATGTCGGGAATGTAGCTGATATAGATCGTCGCAAAATCCGGCTGTCCCGTAATCGGGCACAGGCTTGTAAATTCCGGGCAGTTAAATTTGACGAAATAATCCCGGTAAGGGTGCTTGTTGTCGAAGCTTTCGAGCACTTCCGGAGCATAGTTAAACGGATACTTTGTGCCCTGGTTGCCGAGCAGGGTAAGGTCCTGCATTTCTTCTTGCTTTCTTCCGCTCATGTAGGGGAACCTTCTTTCAATTGGTATAGTCTTAGCGTCAAACGCCTCTTTTGTTGCCCCAAATCAGCGCGTGCAGCTGGGGGAGAACCCGGACCCGGTTCAGCTCAGGCCGGTCCATCACCTTGCTCACCAGCTCTTCATAACGCTGCAGCAGGAACAGGGCATGCTCCTGAACGTCCATCCGGGTGGTGTCGGGATTGCCGACCTGCAAATACAGCTGGGCCTGCGGGTAGCGCTGATGCAGCTGGACCGCGTATTCGAGATCCTTGTCATCAAACACAACGATCTTCATACTGTAATCGTAAGGGCGGGGGCGTCTTGCGAGCCTTACGACAATCTCGTCCAGCTTCTCGTAATTCGTCTCCATGCCGGAGCTTGGCGGCTTCGGCGACAAGGTCACCTCATCAATGTGCTCCAGCCAGTCCTGCCAGCGGGAGCCCTGCGTTTCTACCGCTGTAGAAATGCCTTTCTCCTGCAGCAGGGCCACCAGGCTGCCGAGCTGCGGCAGCAGAGCCGGGTTGCCCCCGGACAGCGTCACATGGGAGAAGCGGTCGCCGCCAATCTCGGTCAGGCGCTGCCAGATATCCTCGGCGCTCAGACGCTGGATCTGATCCTTGGCGCTGCCGTCCCAGGTAAAGGCGGAGTCGCACCAGCTGCAGCGGTAATCGCAGCCGGCCGTGCGGACAAACATCGTCTTCTGCCCGATGACCATGCCTTCGCCCTGGACCGTAGGGCCGAAGATCTCCAGCACGGGGATCGTGGCAGCTGCGGAAGCCGGAATTTGGGGAGTCAGGCCGTCGCTTGCAGAAAGCTCATGAAGCTCGTGATCTGTTATAGAGTTCATGCCATCATCCACTCCCGTCTGATCTCCGCATAGCTGGTCGGCGTTTCAAACAAGCGGACAAACTCGGTCCGCGCCTCGATCATGCGGCCTTCCGCATTCGCCTGCTCCAAGGCCTGCTCCATTTGCTCATACAGCCAGACGACCATATTTTCCGCTGTTGTATTCATTGGAGGAAGTGTTTCGTTCAGATAGCGGTGGTCCAGATAACCTTCGATTTCATTCTTCCAAATGTCTTTAATGACGCCAAAATCCACGGTAATGCCGGTCTCATCCGGCAGTCCGCTGATTCCGAACACGACGGTATAGGTGTGTCCGTGCAGGTTCTTGCATTTGCCCTCATAAGCGTGCAGATGATGCGCGGCATCAAACGTAAATTCCTTGCTGACGAGCACTCTGCGGTTGTGGTAGCGCAGCTGCTCTTTCGTAATATCGCGGCCCAGCTGCTGAAGGGATTCTACGATGCGGAATTCGCCTGCTGTCCGTTTCGGCTGGTTCATAAACGCACTCCTTCCGCGCGTGCGGACAGGTAGCGGTCAAGCCCCGCCTTGCGCAGCTTACAGGCCGGGCATTCGCCGCAGCCGCCGCCGATTACGCCGTTATAGCAGGTAAGCGTCCGTTCGCGCACGAAATCAAACGCGTTCAAATCGTCGGCCAGCTGCCACGTTTGGGCTTTGTCGAGCCACATGAGCGGCGTATGAATGACAAACTGGTAGTCCATCGCGAGATTCAGCGTGACGTTCAGTGATTTGACAAAGGTGTCTCTGCAGTCCGGGTAGCCGCTGAAGTCGGTTTCGCACACGCCGGTAACCAGATGTCTGGCACCGACCTGCTTGGCCATCACCGCTGCAAAGCTGAGGAACAGGTGGTTGCGCCCGTCTACAAATGTATTGGGCAGGCCGCCTTCCTCTTGAGCGATTTCTATATCGCTCCGGGTCAGGGCATTTGCTGTCAGCTGACCGAGCAGGCTCATGTCGAGCACCGTATTTTTAATGCCAAGTTCTTTGGAAATGGATTTGGCACATTCGATCTCCAAACTGTGGCGCTGTCCGTACATAAAAGTGACCGTCTCCACTTCGCGGAACTGCTGAATGGCCCAGTACAGGCAGGTGGTGCTGTCCTGGCCGCCGCTGAAGACGACAACTGCTTTTTCATCTTTAAGCATAATAAAAACCTCTCCTTCAAGGATCATGTCAAACGCCGCCCGAAAGCGGTTCGTCTGCAAAAATCAAAGAGAGAGGGTTCATGAACTTCATGTCTACGCAAAAAAACAAGCCCTGGTTCAGGTGAACACAGGCACTAATTAGTTTTTTATAGAGGGAGTTCTCGAACCTCTCCCATGTCTGTATACATGGATTTGTCTTCGGTTGTAAGGCGGGCATTCAAGCTGAGGAACACACGCAACGGCTATTATAACACAAGCAGGCCTCCGCTTGAAGGGTTATTATGCTTTTTCATAGAATTGCCTTTAGTATTATCAGGTCAGGCTCCGAATCTTTTGCGGTAGCCGCATCTTCTGCACAGATCCTCAACCGCTTCCCGTCTGGAGAAGCCGTAGAACAGGTTGTTCGCCCGCTCGCTTTCCACAATTTCAGAGAAGCTGCTCTGCTGCACATTTCCGAGGTTAATCACGCCTTCGCCGTCCAGGCAGCAGGGGATAACGGTTCCATCCACCAGCACGCCGGCCTGGGTGCGGAGGCCGTGACAGAAGCCTTTTCCATCGTCCTCAGGTGCGTTTAGGCTCGGCCACTGGAATTCATAGTCCTGGTTCAGGTAAATGTTATGGGCGATCTTCACGCCCTTGCCGGGCTCTACCTTCTCTTCGATTCTATAATCGAGATGGAATTCCTGCTCCAGCAGCGCGAGCGTCTCGCGGTTTCTCTGCCGCTGGGCGTTGGTGAGATTGTCTTCGGTCAGATTCCACAGCCGGAAGGAGATCAGGATGCCCTGCTCGGCCGCAGCGCGGGCGAACTGCAGGACGGAACCCACGTAGCCTTCCCGGTTCTCCGAGCCTTCATGGCCGTCGAAGCTGTGGAGGGAGAAGTTCATCTGGCGCAGGGCGGGTTTGCCCAAAATTTTGGCCCCGGCCTTGTGCAGCAGCGTGCCGTTGGTTGTGATATTGACTTTAAAGCCCTTCTCATGGGCCGAATCCAGCAAAAGGTCGATCTTCGGATGGAGCAGCGGCTCCCCTTTAACATGCAGATAAATATGGCTGGTGTGCGGTTTAATTTGATCCAGAATGTCGTTAAACATTTCGGGCTTCATAAAATTGGCTTTACGTGCGGTCTGGGGGCAGAAGCTGCATGCCAGATTACACACGCTTGTGATCTCGATATATACTTTCTTGAATGTTTTCAAATGGATAATCCCCAATCTGCTAGTATGGCCTGTCCATCTATTTTACCTGTCCATCTATTTTATAGGAAGGGAGAGCTAATCATCAAGCCATTCAGTCCGGCAAGGTGAAGAGAGGCGATTATCTGCTGCTCTGGATCGTAAGAGCCGGCTGGAACGAAAGAAATTACTCAAAACAAGTCGAAAGTTGTAGAAAATAACAAAAAAGAGGTCGAATATTACGGGTACTCGTAGTATAGTATAGGATAAGAAATTCCTTCCAGGATTACATATGCAGCAATACGCCTCGTTGCAAGCCAGTACAAAGCTTCGTCAAGACTTACACCATTTGGAGGAGTTGTCATGGGGAGTTTTAACATTCAGATTCTGAAAGCATGCAAGACGATGAAGATTCAGGTTCAAGGCGTGTTCTCACCGGAGGACGGGAAAGCTTCCATTGAAGATTATCATCAGTATATAGCGGATATTCATGTTCCGGATTATACTCTGGATCTGGACTGCAGTCAGCTGGAGGTATCTGCTCCGGAATCGCTTCCCCACCTGGGGCACTGCTTTGAGCTGTATAAGAAAGACGGCTTCAAGAAAATTATTTTCCGGCTTTCGGACAATCCGATTCTTAAAATGCAGTTAAACAGTCTTGCCCGGGCAACAGACCTGACAAATTGCGAGTTTATTGAAGGGAATGCAGAGTGTGAAGCTAGCTAGACAGCGGGATTGAACAGCTGGGTTAGCTGGATTATTAAGCAGCAGATTATAGGTACAAAAATAGAAGCAGCGAATTTAGCCTTCATAGGCTGATTCGCTGCTTTCTTCTTTTCCGCTCCCGTTAAACTTCTATTTGTTAAACTTCCTTACGGCAGTGCTTATTCCGATTACCGCGCCTCGGAGGCTGAGCCGGTTCGTGACAACAAGGCGCTCTTCCAGTCGTTATAAGCGCTCCAGGCGGCGCCTTTATCGAGCAGGCTCTTGCAGATGTACAGCCCCTCTTCAATGGAACCTGCCTTCTGGGCAAGGTGCAGCCTCACAGCCCCATTCAGCAGAGTCTGATTATAGAAGGCCATATGCCCTTCCCCTCGGAGCACCTCTTCTGCCGTACGCAGCTGCCGGGCAGCCGTCCATTCGACCTCCGGCACCGGAGTATCCAGGCCCAGCAGTTCGGGATCAATAACATCCATGGCCGCTTCTTCGCCATCCACCAAATAGACCCGGGTAGCCCGGTCGATGAACAAATCCTCCGAGCCCTCCATGCCTTGCACGACCAGCGCCTTTCTGTACCCGAGCTTGATCAGCAGACGGGAGGTCCGGTCAAACACGGTGTTATGAAAGATGCCAATAGTCATGTAGGGAGAGGAGCCGTAATCGACAAGCTTTTCAGCCGTGTTAAAAATAGTTCGCATCCCCAGCTCTTCACGCAGAGAGCGGAGGGACGCGAGTCTCGGAGACCAGTTCTCCGCATGGACGTAGAGGACACCGCTTGATCGGGCGGCCGTAATGAAATCCTCCGGCGTCAGTCTTCCCGCGTCAATGTCGGCAGCTCCCAACAGGTCATACAGGGTAATGCCCCACTTGGGAGGCAGCGGAGCCGAGCCGTGCAGCGTAACAGGAAGACCGGCGGAGGCGAGAAGAAAGGCGGCCGGGAAGGTGGAGATGAAGGAGGACTTCCTGCCGTCATAAGGGCTGGCGAAGTCTATATTTTCGGGAAAGAGCCGTTCATGTCTGGCGTGTGCCCGGCACGCGTGCACAAAAGCTTCCAGCTCAGCAACAGACTCAAGCTTGATGCGCTCTGCCGCCAGGAAAGCGCCTGTCTGAGCCGGCGTAGCTGCGCCATTCAGGATGCATTCGGCCGCATGCCTGGCATCTTCATAGCTTAGATCGCGGGCACCCCGTTTACCGCGCGCTATTTCTTTTAAATGATTAATCATGAGATGAGCATCCTCCTCATTAGGGTTTGTGCAGCAGCTGATAGGCTTTGACGATCGAGGTTGCTACATCGACCATGCGTTTGCGTTCGTTCATTGCCTGCTTACGGAGGAATTCATAGGCCTCCGATTCCGAAATGCCGCGCATCTTGGAGAGAATGCCTTTGGCCATGTCGATCCATTTGCGCTCCTCCAGCTTGGAGAGCAAATGCTCGCGTTCTTTCGTCCACTGCTGCCGGGTAAAAAACAGCCTGGCGCTGAAGTGCAGCGCCCAATGAATCTCCGCGGGCTGCATGGAAGGCGAAAGCAGTCCGTCAGCCGTAAAGTCATCTTCACAGGCATCCGCGGACAGGTCGGCCGTCTGCTCGCAGCACCACCATAATACAGGGGCAGCCTTGTGCAGCATAAGCTCTTTGCGCCACTCTACATATTGAGAGATGGGGACAATGAGCAGGGAAGCATCGGCGTCCGGAAGCAGCGGAATCGCTGCCTCCAGTCCATCCGCAGCGCTGACCTGGTAGCCGCTCGCATGCAGGAGCTGTTCCGGAGAGGCGGTGCCGGAAGGGGAGCCTGGGTTATTTTCCAAACGAGACAACCTGCTTTTGATCACTAATAGGGAGTGCATGGTCCGGTACTCCTTTAGTTTAATTATGTAACATTATATAACATGACTTGGCGAAGTCCAGTAAATTTTGGATAAAAAATTTTTATATGTCAGAAATCTTGACGTTCGGTTTGCCTCCATGTATAGTCATGGCTATAAATGACTTGCACGGATACAATGGCGTATTCGTTCACTCAGGGCAACGAAGCCTGTTTCATTCACAAGGGAGCATTATGCATGCTTGCCTCGGGATGATGCAGGCTTTTTCTATTATCCAGATATCAAGAGACAGGAGTTGGAGGAGATGAAACAAAAGCTGGTGCTTGTCGGGAACGGAATGGCCGGCCTCAGGATGCTGGAGCATCTGCTGAAGCTGGCGCCGGAGCGTTATGAAATTACCATCTTCGGGGCGGAGCCTCACCCCAATTATAACCGCATTATGCTCTCGTCTGTGCTTGCAGGAGGCGCGGATCTGAAGGAAATTATTATTAATGGCCTGGACTGGTATGAGGAGCACCGGATTAATCTCTTCCTGGGGCATACCGTCAAGGAAATTGATACGGCTGCGCGCAAGGTGATCTCCGACCAGGGGACAGAGGCCGCATACGACGTCCTGGTGCTGGCAACCGGCTCTGATCCGTTTATGCTGCCGCTGCCCGGGGCAGAGAAAGAAGGCGTCATCGCTTTCCGGAATATTCAGGACTGTCAGACGATGATCGAGACCTCCGGCAAATACAAGAAAGCCGCCGTCATTGGAGGAGGACTGCTCGGACTCGAGGCGGCAAGAGGGCTGCTGCATCTGGGAATGGATGTATCGGTTGTGCATATCCATCCTTATTTAATGGAGCGCCAGCTGGATGAGGCGGCTTCACGCATGCTGCAGCGGGAACTTGAAGCCCAGGGCATGAAGTTTCTTCTCTCCAAACAATCGGAGGCTGTCCTGGGCAGAGGAAGAGCCAAAACGCTGGCCTTTACGGATGGCGAGCGGGTCGATGCCGATCTTGTTGTTATGGCGGTCGGGATACGTCCAAACGTGGAGCTTGCCAAGCGGGCGGGACTTTCCGTCAACCGCGGTGTCGTCGTTAACGACTTTATGGAGACGAGCAAACCGGGCATTTATGCGCTTGGAGAGTGCGCGGAGCACCGGGGGATCGCTTACGGCCTGGTTGCGCCGCTTTATGAACAGGGAGCAGTGCTGGCCAAGAAACTCGCGGACGTTGCTACGGAAGGCTATGCCGGATCGGTAACCTCTACCAAGCTGAAGGTATCCGGAGTTGATGTGTTCTCAGCCGGCTCCTTCAGGGAGCAGGAGGGAGCCCGGGTGCTGAAATTCCAGGACGAGGTGGAAGGCGTCTACAAGAAGCTTGTCCTCAAGGATGACCGGCTGGTCGGAGCCGTTCTGTTCGGCGACACGAGTGACGGAGCGGAGCTCTTCTCTCTAATGAAGAAGGGAGAATCCGTTGCCGGAAGGGAGAAGGAGCTGCTGCTTGGCGTTTCTGCCGGCACCCTGCCCAAAGGGGGAGGAACAAGCAGGCTGGAGGCTTGTGCGGATGACGAAATTATCTGCGGCTGCAACGGGGTCGATAAGGGAACGATTGTCAAATCGATTCAGGAGCAGGGCTGTACAAGCGTGAGCCAGATCAAAGCCTGCACCAAGGCATCCGGCTCCTGCGGAGGCTGCAAGCCTTTAGTGGAAGGGCTTCTTCAGATTTATGCAGGGGATGCTGCGGTGAACGTGAAGGAAGGGATGTGCGGCTGCACCACCTTGACGCGGGATGAAATCGTCGGGGAAGTCAAGCGCATGGGGCTGAAGACGATTAAAGAAGTGATGAATGTCCTGGGCTGGAGCACGGAAGAGGGATGTACCAAATGCCGGCCGGCTCTCAACTATTACCTCGGCATGCTGTGGCCGGAGGATTATATCGACGAGAAGGAATCCCGGATTACGAATGAACGTTATCATGCCAACATCCAGAAAGACGGCACCTATTCGGTGGTTCCGCGCATCTATGGCGGTGTTACTTCTCCTGCCGAACTGAAGAAGATCGCCGAGGTGGCGGAGGAGTTCGAAGTTCCGATGGTCAAATTCACCGGCGGACAGCGCCTTGATCTTCTCGGCGTCAAGAAGGAGGACCTGCCGAAGATCTGGGAGGCGCTGGATATGCCATCCGGTCACGCCTACGGCAAGACGCTGCGGACGGTCAAAACCTGCGTGGGCAGCACCTTCTGCCGCTTCGGCACCCAGGATTCGATCGGCATGGGCATCCGGCTGGAGAAGGAGTTCGAGCGGCTGAATACCCCGGCGAAGGTCAAGCTGGCGGTCTCCGGGTGTCCGCGCAACTGCGCGGAAGCCACGATCAAGGACTTTGGCGTTGTGGCGATTGACGGGGGCTGGGAGCTGCACGTCGGAGGCAACGGGGGCGTTCATGTCCGGGCAACCGATCTGCTGTGCGTCGTTAAAACGGAGGATGAAGTCATCGAGTGGTCTTCAGCGTTCCTGCAATACTACCGGGAAAATGCCAATTGGAACGAACGCACCTCCACCTGGGTGGAGCGGGTAGGGCTTGAGAGCATCAAGAACGCGCTGGAGAGCAGGGAGGAACGGCTCGCTCTAAGAGACCGAATCCGGAATGTGCTCGATCTAACCACGGACCCGTGGAAGCAGATCATCAGTGAACCGGAGCTGCGGAAAAATTTCGAGCCGCTGGCCAGCGACTCAGCAGTCTGATAGATAAACAGAACAGAAGAGAAAAGAAAAGAAAAGAAAAGAAAAGAAAAGAAACAGGTTTATCAGGGAGGGAAACGGATGATGGAGACGGTAAAAATGCTGGTCGGATCGGTTTCGGAGATTGACCCGAAAGGCTCACGCAAAATCAAGGTAGGTAACACGGAGGTGGCGCTGTTCCGTCTGTCGGACGGGGAGATTCTGGCCGTCGAGAACAAGTGCCCGCACAAAGGCGGCATGCTGTCCGAGGGGATGGTGTGCGGCCGGACCGTTCATTGTCCGCTTCATGACTGGCGGATTGACCTGCGCAGCGGCGCCGTTCAGGAGCCAGATACCGGATGTGTAACGACTTTTCCGGTTGAGATCGACCGGGAGTCGGGGCTTGTTTTTCTGACCGTAGAAGAGGGCTAGATTGAGATGACCATTGATTGGAGGGGCATAAATGGACTACGTGAATCCCAAAGAGGTGCTTCAGAATATGATTGAAGGCGGCCAGGCGAAGGCGGAGCTTACGGCCGGAGAGCTGCTGGTCCGCGGCGCTTTGGGCGGTGCGATCTTAGCCTGCGCGACAACGCTGGCCTTCACGGCTTCTGCACAAACGCAGATTCCGGTGGCGGGTGCCGTTCTTTTTCCGGTCGGGTTCATTATGATCGTGCTGCTGGGACTTGAGCTGGTAACCGGAAGTTTTGCGCTGATTCCATTAGCGGTGCTGGAGAAGAGAACGTCGCTGTCCCGGATGCTCCGTAACTATTTATGGGTTATTATCGGGCACCTTATCGGCTGCCTCGCCTATGCGGGACTGGATGCCTTGGTGCTTACCAAGATGGGTCATGACATGAGCAGTCCGGTTATCCAAAGCATCATCAGCGCCAGCGAATCCAAAACGACGGCCTACAAAAGCCTGGGTGGTTCCGGTTTGGAGCTGGTGTTCGTGAAGGCTATCCTCTGCAACTGGATGGTAACGCTGGGCGTTGTTATGGCGATGACCTCCAAATCGACTTTGGGAAAAATAGCGGCGATGTCTCTGCCGATCATCACCTTTTTTGCCCAGGGATTTGAGCATGCGGTTGTCAATATGTTTGTCATTCCTGCGGGGATGATGCTTGGCGCGCATGTCAGCATGGGCGACTGGTGGCTGTGGAACCAGCTTCCGGTGCTGGCGGGCAATTTTATCGGCGGAGCTTTATTTACGGGAATTCTGCTGTATGTGGCGCTGGGCCGGGGCAGAAATAAGTTTAAGGAAGCAGAAGGGACCCTGGTGAAGACCGAGCTGACCGGATTAAAGCTGGCGGGGACGGAGGAACAGGCATGAGAAATCGAAAAGGATGCGGAATAGGCTCTGGAGCAGGATCAGGAGCAGGACGGGTGTCCATCGTCGGTGCAGGACCGGGCGATCCTGAGCTCATCACGGTTAAGGCGCTGCGGCGGATTCAGGAGGGGGATGTCATCCTGTATGACAGGCTGGTGAACCGGGAGCTGCTGGAGGCTGCCAAGCCGGGCGCGTTAAAAGTGTACTGCGGCAAGGCGCCGGGCCGCCACGCCATGTCACAGGACCAGATCCAGGAGCTGATCCTGGAATACGCGCTTTCGGGAAAGCACGTCGTCAGGCTGAAGGGCGGGGACCCCTTGGTGTTTGGCAGGGGAGGGGAGGAGGCCTTGGCTGCTGCGCGGGCCGGTATCTATTATGAAATAGTGCCGGGAATCACCTCGGCTCTGGGAGCGGCCTCATCATCGGATATTCCGCTGACGCACCGCGGCATATCTGCCTCCTGCGCTTTTGTTACCGGAAGCCGCTGCACCGGCGGCAAACAGGAGGTACGTTGGGACCTGCTATCCGGAGCAGTCGATACCCTTGTCATCTACATGGGAGTCGGGGAGCTTGCAGGTATCTGCCAAAGCCTGCTTCATCACGGCAAACCTGGAGACACGCCGGCAGCCATTATCGAGCGGGGGACGACCAGCCGCCAGCGAATCCTTACAGGGCGGCTGGACAATATCGATAAGCTGGCTGCCGCCATGCAGGCTGAGAATCCCGCGCTGATCGTGATCGGCGAAGTGGTCAACGTTCGGGCGCAGCTGCTCCAGCTGCAGGATGAGCGGTATCATCAGACGAGCTGAGGATTTTAGAAGTAGACAGGGCATGGCGACATGGCCTGTTTTTTTGCGTAAAGAGGCTTGCCGCGGTGCGATTGAACGATACAGCTTAATTGAAAGCTGTGTTTAATCAGAATGTTGATTCTCAGATCGATTAAAACCGGCTTTCAGCGGCGGTCAATTTATCTAATGTGCCCGCTAATAACAACGAAAAAACTGGATGATCCGAGAAATGTTGGGGCTCCCTTCTTTTTATTATCCCGCCACAATAACACGTGTTATAATCAGATTGCAGCTGACAGCAGGATGTACATAATACGGTCAAACATCATTTTTGAGCTTAGGTGGGATAAACATGCATTTTACAGTGGAAAAGCTGGAACGCCGCATTAACGAGCTGGCCGGTCTCCGTTACCGGGATCACCAGCCGCTGGACACTCTTCGGATCATAACGGAGGACGTCTCCTATGAGGAAGCGCTGAAGAAGGCGGCCGACAGTCCGGCTGTCCGGGTCGGTGACCGCTGGGGCGGCAGAGACGTTTATGCCTGGTTTGCGGCGGAGCTGGATTTTCCGGCAGCCTGGAACGGGCAGGACGTTATTGGACTAATCAAGCTGGGCGAGACCGGCGGCGGCAACTGCAGCGGGTATGAGGCGCAGGTGTACTGGAACGGCGAAGCGCTGCAGGCGCTGGACCGGAATCACGGGGAGCTGTTTGTTCCCGCTGCTTCGGTGCAGCAAGGGAGCGCGCAGCTTGCAATCCGGGCCTGGAGCGGGCTGACGGCGCCGAATGGCGACCATGTGCCGTTTGATCACCGCGTAGACCGGCTGGAATTCGCCGTGCTGGACGAGGCCGTGGATGATTTGTATTATACGGCGCTTCATATGCTGCAGACGGTCAAGGTGCTGGATGACCGGGTGCTGGAGAAGCAGGCGATGGTTGCTGCGCTGGAGCAGGCTTTTGCGGTGATTGACTGGAGCGTCCGGGGAGCAGAGAGCTTCTACCGGTCCGCAGCAGAAGCCCGGGAGCTGCTGCATGCCGGACTGAAGGCCATTCCCCGCGGTCCGCGGCCGCAGATTACGGCGGTGGGGCACTGCCATATCGACGTAGCCTGGCTGTGGCGGCTGAAGCATACGAGGGAGAAATCCGGCCGTTCGTTCTCAACGGTGCTGCAGCTGATGGACCGTTTTCCCGAATATGTGTTTATTCAGTCCCAGCCTCAGCTTTATTCCTATTTAAAAAAGGATTTCCCCGAGCTGTACGCCAGAATCAAGCAGAAGGTCCAGGAGGGCAGATGGGAAGCAGACGGCGGCATGTGGCTGGAAGCGGACTGCAACATCCCGTCCGGGGAATCGCTGGTGCGGCAGCTTCTTGCCGGGAAGCGGTTTTTCCGTGAAGAGTTCGGTGTAGATAACAAGGTGCTCTGGCTGCCGGACGTGTTCGGCTACAGCTGGGCGCTGCCGCAGATTCTGAAGAAGAGCGGGATCGACTATTTCATGACGACCAAGATCAGCTGGAGCCAGTACAACCGGTTCCCGTATGATACCTTTACCTGGCGCGGGATGGACGGCACGGAGATTCTGACCCATTTCATCACGACGCCTGACAGCGACGGCAGCTGGTATTACACCTATAACGGCAATGTCACCGGCTCTTCGGTGCAGGGGCTGTGGGACAATTACCGGCAGAAGGACATTAATGACAAGCTGCTGCTGGCGTACGGCTGGGGCGACGGAGGCGGAGGACCGACCCGGGATATGATCGAAGCGGTGCGCAGGTATGAGGATATGCCGGCAGCGCCTCAGGTGAAACCGGGCGGGGCGGAGAGCTTTTTCAAAACGCTGGAGGAAAATGTACGGGACAAGGAACGTCTGCATTTATGGGACGGGGAGCTCTATCTGGAATACCACCGGGGCACGTACACTTCGCAGGCTTATAACAAGCGGATGAACCGGCGCATGGAGCAGCTGCTGCATCAGGCGGAGTTCGTGAACACGCTGGCCTTGATCCTGAACCCGGCACACAGCTATCCGGCCTCTTCGCTGGGCGAAGTGTGGGAGACGGTGCTGCGCAACCAGTTCCACGACATTATTCCGGGCTCTTCGATCCGCGAGGTATATGAAGACAGCCGAAAGGAATATGAGGCGGCCGAGCTGGAAGCGGTGCAGCTGATCCTGGATGGTGTGCAGGGGCTTGAGAAGCTTGAGAAGGCTGCCGGAGGGAGAATGGAAGGACCGATCGCGGAGGAAGAAATGGCTGCTGGAGATCCAACGGGCGGACCAGAGCGCGGACCGGCGGCTGTTGAGTTAACGGACGAGGATCATCCTGGCGGGAAGCGGCGGGCGTTCCGGGTGTTTAACGGGCTGGGCTGGCAGCGGTCTTTCCTTGCCGGGCTTGCACCTGAAGGCGCCGGGGCGGAAGCCTGCGGAGAGTGGAGCTGGTATACGGCGGAAGGCGAGCGGCTGGAGAGCCAGGTTCAGGCGGGCATTCCCGATACGGTTCTGGTTTCGGTGAAGGATGTGCCGGCCTACGGATACACGACGATTTACGGACAGCGGACAGAGCCTGCCGGTGCCAATACTGATGCTGCTGGAAAAAGCGCTTCTGAATGCAATCCGGACACCGGATCCGCAGACTGGCACATAAGCGAAAGCGAGCTCGAAACCCCGTTCTACAGCATCCGGCTGAATCCGGAGGGGCAGATCGTTTCCCTCATCGACAAGAGGGTGAACCGCGAGGTGCTTAAGCCGGGACAGCCGGCGAATGTGCTGCAGGTATTTGAAGATAAACCAATGAATTTTGATGCTTGGGATATCGATATTTTTTACCAAGAGAAAATGAGGGTTGTGAACGACGTTCAGGAGATTAAAGTGCTGGAGGAGGGCCCGCTCCGCGGCGTTGTTTCCTTTAAATATCATTACCTGAATTCCGTCATCTCACAAAAAATAATCGTCTACCGCGATCACCCGCGGATTGACTTTGTAACGGAAGCAGACTGGCAGGAGCACCAGCAGCTGCTGAAGGTTGCTTTTCCGGTTGAAATTCGCTCCACCAAAGCGACTTATGAAGTCCAGTTCGGCAATGTGGAGCGGCCAACCCACTGGAACACCAGCTGGGATTATGCCCGCTTTGAATCGGCAGCCCAGCGCTGGGCAGACCTGTCCGAAGGCGGCTACGGGGTGAGCCTGCTGAATGACTGCAAATACGGCCATGACATCAGGGGGCACGTCATCCGCCTGAGCCTGATTAAATCGGCGGTTTGGCCGGACGGCAGCGCCGACCAGGGCCATCATGCCTTTACGTATTCGCTGCTGCCTCATAACGGAGGCTGGTTTGAAGGCGGCACGCACGCGGCGGCCTGCGAGCTGAATGCGCCTTTAATGACGGTGCCTGCTGAGGAAGGCGTACAGGAGCAGGGCGGTCTGCCGGCTGAGCTTGGCATGCTGCGCATCAGTGCGCCAAACATTATGATCGATACGGTCAAAAAGGCAGAGGACAGCCAATCTGTTATCGTCCGGATGTACGAATATGCCGGCATGCGGCTGAAGGCGCCGCTGGAGCTGGGTGCCGGACTGGGCAGCATTTTGGCAGCCGAGGAAACAAATCTCATGGAGGAGCAGCCTATGCCGCTCGGCGTATCCGGGGCTGGAAATACGATCGAGCTTGACTTCAAGCCGTATGAAATCAAGACGGTACGGATTACCCTTGAACAATAATGCTGGCTCCCGGTGAACAGAAGTGAACCGGGGACATAAATGAAATAAGCTCCGAGCGCCTGGAAGCGGCCGGAGCTTATTTTTTTCGATAATCATGAAGAGCATTATTTAACTGTAACCGTTCCGGAATACATGTACATGCCGCAGTGAAACTCATAGGTCCCCGGCTCAAGATTGTCCAGCGTGTAATAATTGTCGCCTTTCTTGAGATACACATTCATGCCAAGGTCGGTAGAGGCCACATCTCTAATGCAGGAAATGCCTTTTGCTTTCTTGAAGTTGAGCTGGACGGGGGTCCCGGCCTGAATTTCAATATTGCTTGGATAGAAGCCGTCCTTCCTTACATCTACGGTGATGACCTGTGACTGTGCGCCCTGCTGCTGTGCTTCTGCAAAAACGGCCGTATCCGCCGGCGAATCGGGCATATGGTCACGGATATAGAAGAAGGCAAACCCTCCAAACAGCACCGCGATCAATCCAATGCTTACAGCCGGCCAAACTGACGTAAATTTCTTCATCTTTCCACTTCCTTTCCGGGTTTCCTGTAGGGAGAGGTTTCTCCCCCGCGCTACTTTAGTGTACTAGCTGTGCTTGTCATATATGAATATTTTACACATCTATTATCCGCTGCTTCATGCAAATGGGTTGTTAAACCGCTTATTTGTCTTGGAAAATTTTTAATATAGTAGGTAAAAAGACTCAAGTTTTTGTGCGAAATACCGATAATAGATAAGTGTGTTGTTTATTATAACAAATGTCAGAGGGTGAGAATGATCGATTCTGAACGAGCATTTGACTTCGAGAAGTCAGGCACCGGAGAACGTGGACGTATTACGGGGTAACAGTTTGGCTGTACATAGCGGTTCGCCGATTCGGCTCTTTTTTTTTCTCTTTTTTTGGCTGTTTTCCCGTCGGTTTTATAGCGTGGAAGCATACTCACCGGTATGCCCGGAGGTGACGGAACAGACCGGAAGATTTATCTAGCGAAGGATCATACTTCAGGAGGTTGGCTTCAACATGAGAGGCAGTAAGAACTACTTTAGCAAAAATTTATGGTTTTCCATGCTTAATATTCTGATCATCGGAATCCTGCTTATCGGGGTGAGTGAATACCTGCAGACCAATATTCTGCTCGACACGCTCAAGAAGCAGACCGAAACCGTAACGTCCCAATGGGCCAAGGATTTTGACCAGACTGACGTGGACGCGGCTCTTGCTGAAAAAAGCTGGGACTCGCAGGCTCAGAAGGACCTGACTGCCCAGTTTAACAAATTATCGGAATTTAACCCGAACGTGGCCCAGGGGTATTTGTTCGGTACGGAGCTTAAGAACGGCAACGAAACCAGCCTGATTGCGTTTCCGAATAATGTACTGGACGCTTTCAAGCAGGAGGGCATGAAGGTCGGCGATTTCTATGAACAGCCTGGCGGCGTGGCCGAGGGAATTGCAGAAATGCTGAAGACCGGGAAGAAAACCTTTACAGACGTCTACAGCGACGGCTTCGGTACCTGGATGACAATCCTGTATCCGATCAAAGACAGCTCCGGCAAGATTGACGCTTACTTTGGCGTTGACGTGGATGCAAGCATGATTCCGGAAGGGCGCAAAACATTCCTGGAGGAGACAATTGTCCTGCTGCTGATCGCGCTGATCATCTGCGGCGGCCTGCAGTACTTCGTAGCCAGAAAGACCCTTCTTCCGCTCAACGAGCTTGTTAAGGGGATTCAGAAGGTTTCGCAGGGAAAGTTGAATTTCTCGCTGAGTGAGAAAGGGGCGTTCGGCGAACTGAACAAGCAGTTTAACGACATGATCAATCATGTAAGCTCCGTTATTCAAAGCATTCAGGAGACAGCTGTCAGCTCTTCCGAGGTATCCAAGTATCTCTTTAGCATTACCGAGAAGAACAAGCAGGGCGTTGAAGCGATTACGTCCGAACTGTCAACCATGAACGACAATGCCGCAACCCAGGTTGTTTCGACTGCAAACGCCGGGGCTTCCATGCAGCAGATCTCCACTTCCCTGCAGACGATTGCCCATAACGCGAATCATGTATCCAGCGCCTCTCAGGAAATGAAGAGCAAGTCCGAAGAAGGCAATATGGCGATGCAGAACATTTCCGCCCAAATCAGCCAGATCAGCGAAACTTCGGCGGCTGCATTTGAAACGATGAAGATTCTGGAGGTCAAATCCGAGGAAATCGGCAGCATTCTCAGCCTCATAAACAGCATTACGGAGCAGACCAATCTGCTTGCGCTGAATGCCAGCATTGAGGCAGCCCGTGCCGGGGAAAATGGCCGCGGCTTCTCGGTTGTAGCCGGAGAGGTCCGGAAGCTGGCAGAACAGTCCAAGCTGGCAACGGACAGAGTCGGCGCTCTGGTTCAGGAGATTCAGTTCGAAACAAGCAAAGCGGTAAATTTCGTCTCCCAAAGTAAGAATGAGATCAAACAGGGCCTGGCTTTGGCCGATGAAACCGGAGTTAAATTCGGGGAAATCCTGAACGCTACCCAGCTCGTAGCCGATCAGGTCATCGATATTTCAAGCTCTACAGAGCAGATTTCTGCAGGAACACAGGAGGTTACCGCTATGGTTACCCAGCTGTCCGATATTTCGGAACGCACCTCCGATAACGCACAGAAGATCTTGACCACAGTTTCAGAGCAGGAGAAGTCCCAAGAGGAGATTCACAACTACGCGAACCAGCTGGCCCAGGTGGCAGAGCAGCTGAACGCGACAGTAAGCAAATTTGAAACTAAATAAGCTTTAACTACAATCTAGCTGTCCACACTAACTAGAAACCAAAACATGACCGGGATGGCCCGGCGTGTTTTGGTTTTTCTATCGCTTATAGAGAAGGAGAGACAACATGAGACTGGAGAATATGATTGAGAGAAAGCAACCCGCAGCTGTACGTTTAAAGGAAGAGGAACTACATACAGAAACACTCGCGAGCCTGTTCAGCAGAGCCGCCGCCTTACATTCTAGCAATATCGCGATTTCCTATGGATCAAGAGAGATGACTTATGAGCAGCTTTACCGGTCAAGCGGTCAGGTAGCTAACGCATTAACGGCTGCAGGACTGCAGAAAGGGGATTTTGTCGGGTTATACATGGAACGAAGCCCGGAGACGGTCATCTCGCTTCTCGGCGTTCTGCGCGCCGGAGGCGTGTATGTTCCGATTGATCCGGAGCATCCGATTGAAAGAGTCCGCTACATCGTGGAGGACTGTAGCAGCCAGTATATTTTGTACAAGGAACGCTATCAGGCAAATGCAGAGGAGTTAGCCGGAGGAGGCTCCGGGCAGGCCAAGACAAAGCTGCTTTCTCTGGAAGCCGTATTTGCGGGTTCACCTGACGATTATCAAAATGCTCCGCTCCATCCGGACGATTTGGCTTACGTCATCTATACCTCCGGATCAACCGGCAAACCGAAAGGAACACTGATCGCCCACCGGGGTGTGGTGAACCTCTATAACTCCATGACCCGGTCCCTGGAGCTGACCTCCGAGGATGTAGTAACCCAGTTCTCGACCTTCAGCTTTGACGCATCAGTTGTGGATACGATGGAGGCGCTGCTGAACGGAGCCCATCTGGCCCTGCTCACCAAGGAAGAACAGCTGACGCCGGAGCTGCTGGTCGACCTGCTGGAACGCCGCCGTGTGACGCATATCGGCTGCCTGCCGACCTCCGTGTTTAACCGGATTGCCGAAACTACCACCCCGGAAACCCGGAAGAAATGGGCATCTGTCAAAACCGTGCTGGTGGCCGGCGAAGCGCTGCTGTCCGACCATGTCCGCAAGTTCCAGAGCAAATTCGGCACAGCTATTACAATTATTAACGGTTACGGGCCAACCGAGTGTACTGTGCTCACCACCATCTATAAAGTGACAGATTACTGGAACAGCAAGGCGAATACGGTGCCGATCGGTTATCCGCTGGATAACTACCAGCTGTATGTAGTGAAGCCGGATGGCTCGCTTGCGGCGGACGGCGAGGAAGGAGAGCTGTACATCGCGACACCGGGCTTGTCCAAAGGGTATTTGAACCTGCCGGAGAAGACGGGCGAGGTCTTTATCCGCAATCCTTATGATGCGCAGGGCCAGACGTCCTTGTACAAATCGGGAGATATCGTGAAGAGACTGCCGGATGGCAGCATCGAGTTCCAGCACCGCAAAGACGGCCAGCTCAAGCTGCGCGGCTTCCGCATCGAGATCGGTGAAATCGAAAACGCGCTGTCCAAGCACCCGATGATTCTGGATGCTGCCGTGGTGGCCGTTCAGGAGAATAGTGTGGTCAAACATCTGTCCTGTTTCTATTCCGAGAAAGCGCCTTTGTCGGTCAAGGACTTGAAGGAGCATCTGAAAAATTATGTTCCGCAGTACATGATCCCGGCGTATTTCTACCGTCTGCCTGAAATTCCTCTGTCGCCGACCGGCAAGGTGGACCGGAAAAGGCTGCTCAGCCTGGACAATCCGGAAACGGCCGAAATGGCTGAGCCTTACGCGGCGCCTGCCGCCGGGCTTGAAGCCATGCTGGCAGGCCTTTGGGCCGAAGTTCTGGAGCTGCCGCTGCCGCAGGTGGGGCGGAATGTGAGCTTTTTTGATATCGGGGGCGATTCCCTGGCGGTCATGGCGGTATTGTCGCATTTGAAGCTGGACTATCCGGGTCTGCGCATGAACGACCTTTATGAGCATAAGACGGTCCAGGAACTGGCCGTGTTTATTGAGACACTTGACATGCAGCAGGAAGAAGAGGACCAGCAGATTAACGAGTATATCGACCTGAAAGAGCTGCCTGTTCTGCCCAAGATCCAGCTGCTGGGCGAGGATGGCCTGGGTACGGATGTGCTTCTGACCGGAGGAACCGGATATTTGGGGTCTCATCTCTTATATGAGCTTCTGGCCTCCACCAAAGTGAATGTACATGTGCTGGTCCGCCCCAAAGCCGGAGCAAGCGGGCTCAGCCGGATCAAGAAGACGCTGGACGGCTATTTTGGCGAAGCTGTATTTGAAGAGCATAAGCAGCGGATTTTTGCGCTGGAAGGCGATCTGGTTCAGGACAATCTTGGCTTGACGGAAGAAGGGCGGAAGCGGGTTCGTTCGGTGGTTACGTCTATCATCCATGCCGGGGCGGATGTCCGCCACTTCGGGGTCTCTGAACAGTTCCAGGCTACGAACGTGACGGGGACGCAGTCGCTGATCGAATTCGTCTATGAGAAGCCGTCGATCCGGTTCCACTTTATCTCGACGATCGGCATTCCGGAGGACATGGCCGCGGCGGGACTTTGGGAGTCTGCAGTCAGCAGTCCGGATGCTTTCTATGAAGCAGAGCTGGAGAGCGTCTATACAAACAGCAAGCTTCAGGCGGAAAAAGTCGTCGCAGAAGCCGTCCAGAAGGGGCTGCCCTGCTCCATCTACCGTGCGGGGAACTTGTCCTGCCACAGCGGGACCGGGCATTTCCAGCATAATATCAACGAGAACTTCTTCTACCGGATGCTCAAGGCTTTCCTGCTGCTGGGCAAAGCGCCAGCGGTTCATACGCATATTGACATTACGCCGGTTGACTTTGCCAGCCGGTTCATGGTTAAGCTGATGCAGCGCCCGCTGTTCGGGGAGATTTACCACATCTGCAATCCCGACCAGAAGCGGTATGAGCTGCTGATCGCTTCCCTGCTGGAGCTTGGCTACCGCGTCGACCTGCTGCCGCAGAAGGAATTCGAGCGCTGGGTGCTGACGGAAGGCCGCAGCATAAGCGGGGAAGCGGTGCAGCTGGCCGTTGCCCTGCTGGAGGGGGACGGCGTCAGAACGACGCCTTACCGGTACTCCAGCGAGAGCTCCTTCCGCAAGGCGAAAGGGCTAGAGCCCGCGCCGGCCATGGGGACGCTCATGGGCAGGCTGGCGGAGCATGCTGCAGCCCGCGGATATTTTCCGGCGGCAGATACGAAGCAGCGCCGATGATCACGATGCCGGGCCCTCTGGGGTCCGGCTTTCTTTTTACACTCAGACTCCTCCCGGCTTTCTGCTGTCTACTTCTTGGCTTTCTCCTAATTCCGCCTACGGCCCTATGTTGTTGGTCAAGCGGTTAAAGGGTATATTGTCTAATAGGGGAACAACAGCGATCGCAGGAACCTTTCCCGTAATCGCCCTAAAATGTCATTCAAAAGCTCAATTTATTCAGTTTATATTGAACACACAAATCAGGAGCGGAAAGAGAGGAGCAGTTGATATGAAATATCGCCGGTTAGGCAAGAGCGGGCTGACGGTTTCGGCATTGGGCCTGGGAACAAACGCATTTGGTAAAAGGGCAGACGTGGAAACGTCCATCAGCATTATTCATCAGGCGCTGGATTTTGGCATTAACTTTATTGATACGGCGAATATTTATGCGGGAACGGCTTCCGAGACGATCATCGGGCAGGCGCTGGCGGGCGGCAGGCGTCACAATGTCGTCCTGGCGACAAAAGCCGGGCTTGTGCGGAGTGAAGGGCCGAACGGCAGCGGCTCGTCGCGCTTTCATCTGCAGCAGGAGCTGGACCAGAGTCTGCAAAGGCTGAAGACGGATTATATCGATTTGTACCAGATTCATACCTTTGATCCCCATACCCCGCTGGAGGAGACGCTGCGCACACTGGATGATATGGTTGCTTCAGGCAAAGTCCGCTACATCGGCGCTTCCAATTATGCGGCATGGGAGCTGATGAAGGCGCTGGGGATCAGCGAACGCAAAGGCTTTGAGCCTTATGTGTCCATGCAGACCAGCTACTCGCTGGCCGACCGCACGCCTGAGCAGGAGCTCGTTCCATTGTGCCTGGATCAGGGGCTCGGAATCATTCCTTATTTCCCGCTGGCCGGAGGTATTCTGAGCGGCAAATATTCGGAGGAGGGCGGGGCGCCTGAAGGCTCAAGAGTTCAGACGGATCCCGGCTTCAACCGGTTTCTGGATGAGCGAAAAATCGAGCTCGGGCGGCGCGTCAGCAGCCTGGCTGCTGATTACGGCTGCTCGCCGAGCGCACTGTCGCTGGCCTGGCTCATGGACAAGCCGGCTGTCTCCACCGTCATCGCAGGAGCGACGCGGCCGGAGCAGCTTGCCGACAATCTCCAGAGCGCCGAATTGAATTTGTCTGCCGGAGTGAAGCAGCAGCTCGAGGAATGGAGCACTCCGTTCCGGTTTGGCGAGCCGTTTGCGGTGTACCGCCTTTCTTAGGCGAAGGGCGGAGAAAGGGCCGGGCAGCTTTTTCTCAAATCTGTATTCTAAATGGCGTAGGGCTTCTGCACATGCAGGGCCCTATTTTTTTATGAAATCGATTTACATTTTGCCTGTTTAGGAAGATAATCGATAATAATTATGCAGATTCAACCATTCAGAGACAGAGGGAGAGAACGAAGTGATTTACGGTTTTTTGCTGCTGCTGCTGGCCTGCGGCTTTCAAGGAAGCTTTGGGCTTGGGATGAAGAAATATCAGCCTTTCTCATGGGAGGCTTTCTGGACACTATTTTCCGTTGTTGGGATTCTGCTGATTCCGATTGGCTGGACCTGGCTTGAGGCTCCGCATTTTATGGATTATATCCGGGAGACCCCGGTGCATGTATTGGCGCTGGCTTCCTTCTGCGGCCTGCTCTGGGGCATCAGCTCCATCTTGTTCGGCAAGGCTATTGATACGATTGGCGTTTCTTTGACCTACGGAGTGAACATGGGCATCTCCGCCTCGATGGGCTCGCTGATTCCGCTGCTGATCTTTGGCAATATTCCGGCGGCACGCTCGTTTATCGTTCTGCTGATTGGCATTGTGGTGATGCTGGCCGGCGTAGCTGTGATCACTAAAGCGGGCCTGGCTAAGGAGAAGAGCCTGAAAGCGCAGCTGCTTGAACAAGGCGGAGATACTCCGGATTCCGGGAACAAGCTCTCCAAAGGGCTGCTGCTCGCCTCTTTGGCCGGCCTGGGCTCGGCAGCCATGAACATAGGCTTCACCTATGCGAACCAGACGCTGGACATTGCCACAGATCACGGGGTATCGGCGATGAATGCCAGTCTGATCCCGTGGGTGGTGACCCTATCCGGCGGTTTCGCAGCGAACTTCGTATATGCGGTTGTGATGCTGATCAAGAACCGCACCTACCGCGATTACACGGCCAAGGGTGCTGGTAAAGCTTACGGGAAAGCCATTATTACGGCTTTTATCTGGTTTTTTGCGCTAGGATTCTATGCCAAAGCAACCGTGCTGCTCGGACCGCTCGGGTCGAGCGTCGGCTGGCTTGCTTTTAATGGATTGGCGCTGATCGTCAGCAATGCCTGGGGACTTAAAGACGGGGAATGGAAGGGCTTTGCCGAGCCGAAGAAAATGCTGCTTACAGGCAATTTCATTTTGATCGTCTCCTGGGTGCTTGTTGGCATTGCGAATGGGCTGGCGTAGGAAGTTTGTGGATGAAGCTTGTGGATAAAGATTGTGGATGAAGCTTGTGGATAAAGCAAAGCAGCTTTCAAGTAAATGAAAGCTGCTCGTTTGATCCGCTTAAAGTTCGAATTTTTTCAACAAGATTTGTAGTTTTTCAGCCATCAGGGACGAAGAGTTAGCGGCTTCAGAAATCTCCTTCATAGTCGCCAGCTGCTCTTCGGCAGATGCAGATACTTCCTGAGCGCTGGATGCAGTGCCTTCCGAGACCTCTGTTATATAACTCATTGAATGTGCCATTTGTTCGGTACCTGCCGCCAATTGCTGAATCGATGATGATATTTCCTGCACCTGGGAGGAAACTAAGTTAACGGATTCTTGAATTTGTTCAAAGGAATCGCCAGCTGTATGAACAACACCTAGGCCTGCCATAACTTCTTTGGATGCGATCTCCATGGAACGGACTGCCTTTTGAGCTTCGCCCTGTATAGAAGTAATTAACTCTGATATTTGCTGTGCAGATAGGGCTGACTGCTCTGCCAGCTTTCTGACCTCAGCAGCTACTATAGCAAACCCCCGTCCATTTTCTCCTGCTCTGGCTGCTTCAATGGCAGCATTCAAAGCCAACAAATTGGTCTGTGAAGCAATCTCCGTAATGACGCCAATAATTTGACTTATTTCGGTTGAACGAGTTCCAAGCCCAAGTACAGCTTCTGACAAATCATTGAAAGTAAATTGAATCGAGTTCATTTGCCCCACAGCAATCCGAATCGCGTCTGAGCCCGAGGATGCTTTGTCATAGGCATCTATAGCCTTGTTGGAAGCACTTTGAGTATTTGCGGCAATTTCCCTAACACCTATAGACATTTCATTTATCGTGCTGGAAGCTTCCTCAACGGCCTTAAACTGCTTATCTACCCCAGCGGCAACCGTGCTCATGGCAGTAGCAATTTGCTCTGATCCAACGGCTGTTTGTTCGGCACTCGCTGTTAACTCTTCTGACGATGCCGCCACATGTTCCGCATTTGTTTCCACTTCATATATTAACTCACGAAGATTAGATGTCATTTGATTAAATGAAGCTGCCAGCTCGCCAATTTCGTCCTTATTTCTGACTGTAATTACCTCTGTGGTGAGATCTCCGTTTGCGATCTTTCTGGCAGCCTCCGAGATGGATTGTACCGGCTTAGTAATTAAACGTCCAATATAGAAGGCGGTGGCTGTACCTGCTGCGATAGCCAGTAAGCCTAGGAAAAGAACCCAATTTTTTATTGACTGAACTTGTGCGGAAGTTGCTTCATTACCTTCATCAAGTACATTTTGCTGATAGGCGGTAAGTTCCGCTGCCGTGTTATCAAAAGCCTGTGTGATATCGTGTCCCTGGTTGATGACTAACTCCAGATATTCCTCCGTTTGATTCTGCTCTCTGGCCTTAGCTTCCTCGGCTGCAACCTGATAGAACTGCTGCTCAAGCTCATCCAGCTCGTTAAGAAGCTCCTTCGCTTTAGGCAGCTTAATGATATTTCCCAGGTTCTCGCTTAGCTTTAAATAGTTCTCATGGGACGTATTAAAAGCATTCATAGATTCATCGTCCCCAAGAATTAAGTAACCGCGTATTCCTAGCTGCTCTTTCTTAATAGCTGCTCCCAGCTCCTGTATCAGTATCAGTTTCTTTGCCTTATCGTCGATCAGCTTACTATATTCATTGTCAACAGCCGTAATTCTCGAATAACTTATCGCAACTGTAACGGTTAATAGAAGGAGAACTACAGCAAATCCTCCGAACAACTTCTTACTCAAAGTAAATCTCATGACTTTCCCATCCTCGGTGTAATATTTTTATAGCAAATCCAAATATCATATTATTCGCGTTCTGCGCGCTGGCTAACCCGTGCTGCTTGATTCTGCTCCTTGAATTTCCTTAGGGTTTATTATTCTTCATAAATTCTGCTTAAGAAGAGTAAGCCCAAGTCTTTTCGCTTGGGCTTCCACAGATTCTATTATATTTTTTTGCTATCCTAAATTTTTACCGCGCTCATCAAAATCTTCTCAATTTCTGACGCTGGCATAGGTCTATAGAAGAAATAGCCCTGGATTTCATCACACTTGTACTGGTTGAAGAACTCAAACTGCGGCGCTGTTTCAACCCCTTCGGCGATTACATTCAGTTTCAGGTTGTTGGCCAGTTGAATGATCGTCTTGGCGATTGCTTCATCTTTATTGCCTTTCAATATGCCGCGTACAAACTGCATGTCGATCTTGATCCGGTCTACAGGCAATGTCTTTAATCTGCTTAAAGAGGAATATCCGGAACCAAAATCATCAATGGACAGGGTGACCCCGAGATCCTTCAACTTATGGAGCACCTGGATAATTGAATCTTCGCCATCTGCTGCCGTACTCTCCGTGACTTCTAATTCCAGGTATTTCGGGTCCAGTCCAGTTTCAAGAAGCGTTCTGTCTACCATGCTGAGCAGATTCCGGTCTTGAAATTGGACAATCGAGAGATTCACGGCCATGCGCACAGGCGGAAGTTCCTTATCCTGCCACTCCTTGTTCTGCCGGCACGCAGTCTCCAGAATCCATTGTCCAATCGGGATGATCAGTCCGGTCTGCTCGGCCAAGGGAATAAAGGTAGCTGGTGATACCATCCCAAGCTCCGGGTTATTCCAGCGGATTAACGCTTCCAGGCCTACGATTTCTTGAGTCTGAACACTCACCTGCGGCTGGTAATAGAGAACAAACTCATTTCTTTCCAGTGCCCGGTACAGACTGTTGGTCAGCTGCGTTCTTTTGAGCACGCCTTCCTTCATGGCTGCTGAGCAGAAGGTGTACTGGTTCTTGCCCTTTTCCTTCGATTCAAACATGGCCAGATCGGCGTTCTTAACCAATTCGTCTGTGCTTTCGCCATCTGCTGGATATACGGCGATGCCTGCGCTGGCTGTAATGAAAAATTCCTGGCCTCTGACCATAAGCGGCTGAGAAATGGACTTCATGAGGGCATCTGCGATCTCCCTAATCTCTTCTGCCCGTTCCATTCCGGCAAGCTGAATCAGAAACTCATCCCCGCCAAACCGCGAAACGGTATCCTGCGGCCGCAGACACCCCGATAACCTCCGTGCCACCTGCTGCAGCATCTCGTCTCCGCCAAGATGGCCAATGGTGTCATTGACACTCTTGAAGGAATCCAGATCGATGAAGAGGACACCAATCTGCGTTCCGGCTGCCTCAGCTGCCTGAATCGTCTGTTCCAGCTGATTCTTGAACAAGGTGTGGTTGGGGAATCCTGTCAAAGCGTCATAGTATGCCATGTAGCTGATTTCTTTCTCAGCTTCCACTTTGACCAGCGCATCGGACAGTAAATTGGCCAGAATGTTCAGCAGCTCCTGGTGATTCCCCCTAAAAGTATCTGCCGCCTTGACGGATGCAAAGAACAAGAGACCCAAAATTTTGTCATTATTCCTAACCGCAATGGAGATCAGCGATTTCATCTGGTGAGAGTGGAACATCTCCTTGACTGCCTGTGCTTCCGGGGGCAGCAAATCCACGTCTGTAATCGTGACGAAGTTCGTCTTTAAAGTCTCGTTCATCCACCACGGGAATGCTTCGCTGGCCAGCTCTGTTATAATGTCAGCCGCGGATTCGACGCCTTCATTGCACCATTCATAAATCTTCTGCTCATCCGTTAAACTTACGAAGAAAGTCCGGTCGACCTGGAAATGACTGCCGCTCAGCTCTAACAGAGCATTAATTTTCTGATCCAAATCAGATTCGGTAACCTTGACAAATTCACCCGAAATTTGAGAGACCATTTTTTGAAACCGGATTTGTGCTTCATTTTCATCAAGACGCTGGACATATACCCGGTTGACGAAATAGGCCAGCCCGAGGGTAATGCTCAAGATGCCGATTCTCACAAGATAGTCGGACCCGTCAACCCGGACGTCGGCCCCCGGCATTCTCACCCAAATGTAAATCTGCGTAGCCAGAATGGATAGGCCGATCCAGAAGATCATAAACCGTTTGTTGAATAGGACGGACAGCATGATGACAATAAAAGGTGTAGCCCATATAGTAATGCTTGCCGTATCAATAAAGTTAACCGCGATCAGCAGCAGGGTCACGAGCATAATAATAACGAAAATAAACTCTTTAAGATCCGCCTTGATAGGAAACAAATTAATAAGCGTCAGCAGAGCTCCTATCATCAAAAAGAATAAACTAGAAAATAAAATCGCGTGAAGATGAGGGTGCTGCAGATTAAGAAAATACTGGGAAGCAAAATTCAACAGCCCTCCGATAACATACACAAAGGACATGATTTTCATGAATTTCTCCAGGTTCACCGCACTCAAGATCTTACCTGGCTCAGCACGATCGCTTGTCCCCAGGCCCATTAGTCCATACCGTTTAATTGCATAAAAAATGGCAGTCGTAGGCAGAAGGATAATAACAGGCGCCAGCTGAGGAATCGAATACGGAGTATATGTATTTACAACCACATCGGTCATCGTGCCAA
Organism: Paenibacillus pinistramenti; assembly: GCF_005869875.1. GTDB lineage: Bacteria > Bacillota > Bacilli > Paenibacillales > Paenibacillaceae > Fontibacillus > Fontibacillus pinistramenti. Next base: position 128,821 of record NZ_VAWG01000003.1, on the reverse strand, counting down.
GGATCATTGTTATAAAATAGGAGGTTAGAAACAGGTAGGCCTGCTTCTTCTTTGCCGGATCTTTGGTTCTCCTTCCCCAATTCCAGAGCAGAAGCAATCCCGCACTAGTAAACAATACATAGTAAAGGTTGAAATACAAATCCTCCCAGCTGTTCGTCGAAACATTAACCCAGCCACCCGCAGTATTGATCAGCTTGTACTTTTCCCCTGCGGTCTCACTTATTCCAAATGTATATACGTTCCACACCGCTGGCAGGTACAGCAGCACAAAGAGCCATTTGTTCTTCAGAATCCGCTCTTTCTCCGTTAAGATGAAATAAAAATTCAGCAGGAGGCTGTACACGGTTCCCCAGCCGGCAGAAGCCAGTCTGCGCCAAAGTATAGCCGTCTCATAATTGTGCGCTGAATTGGCAATAGAGAAACAGAATGCCCATATGGACATTGCCAGACATGCTGCCAGATACAGCCGGTTTAACATGCTTTTTGTGTTGAGGGAAATGGTGTAGATCCCCAAAATAAAATAGATGGCGAAAGCAATAAAGAACATTAAAGAATAAACATAGGATAATGACATAAGGGGGCCCTCCACTTGTGCGGTTACTACGTTGTCTGCGAGATACCTTGGATGAATCAGTCTACATCTATATTTCGGCAAAATTCGGTAAAAATATGAGTCTATTTTACTAGTCTAGCTCTATTTGCGAAAAAAAAGAGACACGAGTTGTTCTCGCGTCTCATTGGAAACAAACAAATTACAACTTAGAAAACTTAGTTCGTTTGCTTAACTTGTGGGAAGCAAGATATATCAGGAAATAGATTGGAAACGAGTAAAAAATACTCCACTTCTTCAATACATAAAAACCTAGCCATAAGAAGATAGGCTCTCCAATAAAGGTACTAACACCAGCAAATATCAGACCTTTAATTATTGGTGAAACTTCAGGTTTATATTGTATAAGAAACAAAATGAAAACTGGAAGTAAACACATGTCCCACGGTATATAGACTGGAATTGTTGGAATTATTTTACCAGTGTAGTACCACAATCCGTAATCAGTACCTATAAAGTCTAACCAGGAAGAAAGTATGATCACGAAAAAAGCAACGAATAACAAACGGTCGCTACTTTCTTCTTTTCTGAACTTTAACCAAACCGCCCACGGTAAGATAGTGAGTATAAGAGATATCCAGAAATCCCAATGGAATAAGGTGTTATGTAACCAATAATCAAAATAGTCATAGTGAGTTTGTGTTACCCTATCGTAAAACTCGCCAACCTTCTTCAACTTCTCTGGGTCTTGAATTGGCTTCACGGTTGTTCATCCCCTATACCCAACTTTTTGATTATTAGTCATTCCCCGAAGGGCGAAGAAAAATGTACTCCTAATAATTCAACCCCTTCCTTTTTTGGTTTCACATCTTTTCGAATACATGAAACGGCCAGCGTCCAACTAGAGAACATCCTCCTATCTATCTTTAAGGGGAATCTTTGACCCCAATTTTTACCAAGATTGGGGAATGTACAAAATCAGAAACTATTTTGAAAAGATGAACCAAAAAGGGCAGAACAAGAGCAACGGGAACGAAAGTGTATTTGTACTTTCCGGAAGGTCAGAAGGAGGAAGGACGGCGGAACTTATGTATGGGGCGTGTAACAGCAAAGCAAATGAAAAGCAATCCAAGAGTGCTTTAGAAACTAGAAAAGACACGGAGAACAACTCGGTGCCTTTGGAAAACAAATCTTCCGCTTGCTGAACTAGTATTGATGATGAAAAAGTTTTGAAACAAATCCTTCAACGTCTTATCAAAAAAAATGAAATCAACAAAGACAGACGGAACAATCAAAGAAATTCACTCAGCATTAACCGCCCCGCTTCACCGGGGCATTGGAAAAGAAGGGGGCTTAATCGGAAGCCCCGTTCCATTTAAGTAACACTGTACACTCCACATGACTCGTCTGCGGGAACATGTCCACCGGCTGCACCCACTCAACCTTGTAGCCGCCGTCTGTCAGCACCTTGCAGTCCTTCGCCAGGGTAGAAGGATTGCAGGAGACATAGACGAAGCGCTTCGGCTTCGTCCGCAGCACGGTTTCGAGGAAGACGGGATCGAGACCCGTCCGCGGCGGGTCGGCCACGATGACGTCCGGCGAGAAGCCGGACTTGACCCAGCGCGGGAGCAGCTCCTCGGCACGCCCCGCGTGGAAGGAGGCGTTGCTGCGGCCGTTGCGCTCGGCATTGGCTTTGGCATCCTGTACCGCTTCCGCGATGGTTTCGATGCCGCGCACCTCGGCGGCGTTCGGCGCAAGCCATAAGCCGATCGTGCCCGTGCCGCAGTAGGCGTCGACCACGGTTTCCTTGCCGGTCAGCGCGGCTGCGGCGCGGACGGACTCGTACAGCTTGACCGTCTGCAGCGGGTTCAGCTGGAAGAACGCGCGGGGCGAGAGCGTGAACTCGAGATCGCCGAGCGACTCGTCGATCGTATCCGAGCCCCACAGAATGCGGGTATGATCGCCAAAGATCAGCGAGGTGTTCCGCGGATTGGCATTCAAGGCGATGCTGGTGACTTCAGGCAAGGCCAGCCGGATATGCTTCACCAGCTCGCTTTCCTGCGGAAGCTGGCTCTTGGCCGCAACCAGCGTCACCTGCAGCTGGCGGGACTGGAAGCCCAGCCGCACCACGATGCTGCGGACAAGCCCTTTATTGCTTCTCTCCTGATAAACCGGAATGCCGAGCTCCTGAAGCACGTTCCGGACCTTGTCCACCGCCCGGTTGACTTCGGGATGCTGAATCGGACAGCCCGTTATATCCACCAGCTCATGGGTTCCGGCAGAATAAAGCCCGGCGATAATTCCTTCCTGGCGCAAGCCCAGCTGCAGCTGGGCTTTATTGCGGTAGTCCCAGGGATGATCCATGCCCAGCATCGGCTTCATCCGGACATTTTCCAGACCCGAATAGCGGGAGAAGGCTTCCCGGACGAGGTCTTCTTTCGCTTTGAGCTGGCCTTCATAAGACATATGCTGAATCTGGCAGCCGCCGCAGATGCCGAACACCGGGCATGGCGCGTCGACGCGGTAGGGGGAGCGTTTTTCGATTTCGTCGATCTTTGCCTGAATAAATTTCTCTTCTACCTTGGTTACTGAAGCGCGGATCACTTCTCCGGGAATGGCTCCTTCAATAAAAACCGCTTTGCGGCGGTAATACCCGACCCCTTCGCCGTTAATGCCCATCCGTTTAATAGTAATAATCAGCCGGTCGCCGTTCCGGACCTCTTCCGCATGCTCGTGGCGGGAAGCCCGCGGCTTGTCCCCTGGAAGTTTGTTCGGGACGGGTCTGCTTCCGCGTTTTGAGCCTTGACCTTGACCACGTGCAGCTCCGGCTTGAAAGGTTTTGCCAGTTTGAGGCGGCTTAGCTTTGCCAGGTTTCATTGTTTGAATCTCCATCCTGCTTAGTTTTATAAAGGAATGATACTTTTTTATGCCCGCACGGTCAATGCAGCCTGCCTGAAAAAGCCTTCCGCTTGGTTGCCCAATCCTGTAAACCCCGGTAAACTTAACAGAGGAACATAAATTCGTAACGTTACTGTCTGTTATTTTAAGCCTGTTATATTGAGGAGTCTTTATTACGATGAACGTTGAAATTCCTACTATGGATACAGCCAGAGAGCTGCTGCAAAAATATTACGGCTATCCCGACTTCCGGGAAGGCCAGGTCAAAATTGTCGAGAGCCTGCTGTCCGGCAAAGACACGCTCGGCATCCTGCCGACCGGCGGCGGCAAGTCGATCTGCTACCAGATTCCGGCGCTGCTGGCGCCCGGACTTACCCTTGTCGTGTCGCCGCTGATCTCACTGATGAAGGACCAGGTGGATGCGCTGACGGCTATGGGCATTCCGGCCGCATATATCAACAGCACGCTCACGGGCAGAGAAGCGAACGACCGAATCCGGGCTGCGCGCCGCGGCGATCTCAAGCTGCTGTACGTCGCGCCGGAGCGGCTCGAGCTGGACTGGTTCCGCCAGGAGATGAGCGAGCTGCCGATCTCCTGCGTAGCCGTGGACGAAGCCCACTGCGTATCGCAGTGGGGACACGACTTCCGGACAAGCTACCTCGCGGTAGCGCCGTTCGTGGAGAGCCTGCCCGAGCGTCCGGTTGTCGCAGCCTTTACGGCTACAGCGACGCCGGAGGTGACGGAGGATATGCTCCGCCTGCTGCGGCTGGAGGATCCGTCGGTCTTTATTACTGGGCTCGGCCGGGACAACCTGGCCATGTCCGTGCTGCGCGGTGAGAACAAGCGGGAATTTATTCTTGAGTACGTCCGGAATCACGAAGCCCAGGCGGGCATTATATACGCCGCGACACGCAAGGATGTGGATGATCTGTATGAGCGTCTGCGCCAGGCAGGCTTCGCTGCCGGCCGGTACCATGCCGGTCTGGGAGATGAAGAGCGGGAAGAGATGCAGGAGGCTTTTTTGTATGACGACATCAGGGTGATCGTCGCAACCAACGCCTTTGGTATGGGTATCGACAAATCCAACGTCCGGTACGTCATCCACTACAACATGCCGAAGAATATGGAGGCCTATGTCCAGGAGGCGGGCCGGGCAGGACGGGACGGTGAGCCGAGCGAATGTATTCTGCTGTTCAGCGCGCAGGATATCATCACCCAGAAGTTCCTGATTGAGCAGAATCCGCATGATGACAGCCGTAAGAAAGGTGAGTACCGCAAGCTGCAGCAGATGATTGAATACTGCTACACGAACAAGTGCCTGCGCTGGGCGATGCTGGATTATTTTGGAGAGCAGCATGACCAGAAGCCGTGCGGCAATTGCAGCTCCTGTCTGGATGAGCGCGAACTTATCGACATGACCCGGGACGCGCAGATCATCTTCTCCTGCATCCACCGGATGCGCGAGCGGTTTGGCGTTTCGATGGTAGCCTCCGTGCTTAAGGGCTCGAAGAACAAGAAGGTGCTGCAGTACGGGTTTGACAAGCTGCCGACCTACGCGATGATGCCGCGGCGCACCGAGAAGGAAATCTCCGAGCTGATGAATGAATTTGTCGCCGAAGGCTATTTGACGCTTACCGAAGGGCAGTATCCGGTCGTCCGTTTGACGGCCAAAGCAGCCGAGGTGCTGAAGGGACAGCTGCAGGTCATGCAGCGGGCACCGCGTCCTGTTCAGGAAAGCGCGGCAAGCAAGCGCCGCAGCAGCCGGTACGACCTCAGTCCGTCTGCGGTTAACGAGACGGTATTTGAACAGCTGCGCCTGATCCGGCGCGACCTGGCACAGAAGGAGCATGTGCCTTCTTACATTATTTTTAACGATGCCACGCTGCGTGAAATGAGCGTCATTCAGCCGCAGACCGAGCAGGAGATGCTGCGAATCAAAGGGGTGGGCGAGCTCAAGTTCGGCAAATACGGCAAGCCGTTCCTCGACTTTTTCAAAAATGGGGGTATGAGTCCGGCAGACGGCGGCGATGCTCCTGATGATATGGATTTCGCTGAAATTAGTGAGGATGGATTTGATTTCTAGCCGATAACGGAATCCGAATGTTTTTTTCAACTCTAAGAAGAGGTTGTGGCTCTATGAAAGTTGTATTATCAACGCTGAATGCGAAATATATTCATACTAACATGGCGATCCGCCTGCTGAAAGCCTACAGCCAGCATGAATTCGACATCGAGCTGGCCGAGTACACGATCAAAGACCCGGTCATGAACATCGTGTCCGATTTGTACCGGCGCAGACCGGACGTAATAGGCTTCTCCTGTTACATTTGGAATATCGAAGAAACACTTAAAGTGGTGGAAATTTTGAAGAAGGTCATGCCCGAAACGGAAATCGTGCTCGGCGGGCCAGAAGTTTCCTATGACACGGACTACTGGATGAACAGAGTGCCGGCCATTGACTATATCGTCATGGGCGAAGGGGAGGAGACGTTCCACCATCTGCTTCAGACCATTGCCGGCGACCGGAAGTTCCATTTTGTTTATGGCCTTGCGTACCGCAAAGGGGAGGAAGTGGTGCTGATGCCGGGCCGGCCGAAGTCCGATCTGAACAGCCTGCCGTCCCCGCACCGGTTCCCTGAGGATATTCCGCATCTGGACAAACGGATCGTTTACTTCGAGACCAGCCGGGGATGCCCGTTCAGCTGTCAGTTCTGCTTGTCGAGCATCGAGGTCGGCGTGCGGTATTACGATATTGAGCGGGTGAAGGCAGACATTCTGTACCTGATCGAGAACGGCGCGAAGGTCATCAAATTCCTGGACCGGACGTTCAATATCAACCGCAGCTATGCGATGGAAATGTTCAAATTTCTGATTGAGAACCATCAGGGCTGCGTCTTTCAGTTTGAGATCACGGCGGACATCATGCGGCCGGAGGTCATGGAATATTTGGCGGAGAACGCGCCGCCGGGCATCTTCCGGTTTGAAATCGGCGTGCAGTCCACGAATGACCCGACGAATGAGCTGGTGAAACGGAGACAAAACTTCACGAAGTTGTCCCGCACTGTCATGACGATCAAGAACAGCGGCCGCATCGACCAGCATCTGGACTTGATTGCGGGGCTGCCGCTTGAGAATTATGACACGTTCCGGAAGACGTTTAACGATGTGTTTGCGATGGAGCCGGAGGAGCTGCAGCTCGGCTTCTTGAAAATGCTGCGGGGCACCGGACTGCGCCATGACGCCGAAAAATATAACTATACTTATATGGACAACGCGCCGTATGAAATTTTGAGCACCGAGTGGCTGCCTTTTTCCGATATTGTCAGACTTAAGCGCCTGGAGGATGTGCTGGAGAAATACTGGAACGCCCACCGGATGGATTACACCCTGCGTTATCTGATGAGGCATGAGTTTGACTCGCCGTTTGATTTCTTCCAGGAGTTCGGCAATTATTGGGAGGAGCAGGGCTGGCAGCGCATCGGGCATCAGCTGGAGGATTTGTTTACACGGCTGGAGGCTTTTCTCAAGGTACGGGGACTGAAGCATCCGGAGATGGTGTTTGGGCTGATGAAGGCCGACTATCTGCTGAACCATAAGTACAAGCCGCGCAAAATCTGGTGGGAGGACCGCTTGTCCAAGCACGAGCGGACGGCCATTTACAGCCGGCTGGCGGAAGCAAGGCGGGAGCAGACTCCGGCTGGAGAACAGACGAATGATGTTCAGCTATCGGTCTCCATTCGATTGTCTGAACGGGATCTGCCCAAATTCTCGGCCATCGAAAAAGTTCCCTTCACGAGCCTTGACGAAGTCATCGAGAAAGGCCCGGAAGGACAGGCCGGGGAAAGCCTGCTGGTGGTGCTCTATCAGCAGAACGAATCGGAGAAGCCTGAATTTGTTATGCTTAACCCGTACAATCTGGTTCAATAGAGTAAAAATAGAAGCCGCTGCATTCCCGGCGGGACTAACCAAGGTCCCTCTGGGCTGCAGCGGCTTTTGCCGATTCAAAATAAGTTCTGCTTGCTGCTTAAGAATCGCTCGACGCTGCGGGCTGCTGAAGAACCTGCCGGTCCAGCCATGCAAGGACGTCCCGGATGACCTCGGCTTTGTTCAGCTCGTGGAACAGCTCGTGTCTGGCACCAGGGTACAGCTTCCACTCCAAATGCTGCAGGCCCAGCCGTTCATATTCGGCAATCAGGCGTTTGACGCCTTTGCCGTTCTGGCCGACAGGGTCCTGGCCGCCGGAGAATACAAATACGGGCTTGTGCTTCGGAATCCGGCTCATATGTACAGGCTTGTGAATCTCCAGCAGCAGCCGGAAGAAATCATGAAAGAAGCCGGCACTGCACAGCTCGCCGCAGGACGGATCCTTAATGAAAAGGTCTACCTCGTCCTTGTCTCTGGTCAGCCAGTCAAACGGTGTTCGCACCGGCCTGAACTGGCGGTTGTAGGGGCCGAACACCAAGGCATTCAGCAGCATGCTTGGCTGCCGGTCTCCCTGCAGGCTGCACTGCAGCATTGCCAGCTTCTCGCCGATGGCAATCATCGGCTGTCTGCCGCAGGTGCCGGTCAGAAGGAACCCGGCGTATGGTTCGGGCGCCGTATACATCACCTTTTGCACAAGGAATGACCCCATGCTGTGGCCCAGCAGAAACAGCGGCAGCCCGGGATGGCGCCTGGCGATTTCAGAACCCAGCAGGATGATATCCTGTACCATTCCATTATGGCCGTCCTTGCCGGCATAACCGAGTCCGTGGAACATCTCGGCGGTCCGTCCATGTCCCCGCAGGTCGGCGGCGTACACGAGATAGCCCTGCTTCACCAGCTCAGCCGCAGTTTCCGTGTACCGTTTGGCGGTTTCGGCCATGCCGTGCACGATCTGCACAATACCTTTAAGGGCGGCTTCACGAGCGGGTTCGGAGGTTTCTCTGCTGCCAGCATCGGCATCATTCTCGGCACCGCCATTCTTACAGGCTTCGGCATGGGAATCTTCGGGAGTCCAATGATACACATACACCGGATGCAAGTCCTCGTTCATGAGTGAAAAAGGCTGTTCGGCCACCATCTGCACCCTATGCGCCATCTGCGCCATCTGCAATGCACCATCCTTTCTTGGTTTGCTCCGGCTAAGAAAACTTACAGCTTAACAGGTTCGAAGAATTCGATCCGCTCGCCGTCCGGCCCGCTGAAGAAGAAATACCTGCTTCCGTTGGACAGCTGGCTGATCTGTTTGTCCAGGCCGGACAGGCCAAGCTTGGCGATCCGCTCATATTCCTGCTCAATCTGGCTTACCGTAAAGGCAATATGATGGACCCGGCCTTCGTTAGCCAGCTCCTGCGCGTCCCGGACAGCAATCAGTTCAATCTCAACGCTGGTTTGGCCGGGAAAAGACATAAACGCCAGCCGGACCGGCGCCTCAACCTCGCCTAACGTTCCCGCCAGCTTCAGTCCGATGACACGGGAATAAAATTCAATTGAATCCTCCAGGGCCGAGACCCGGATGCCAACATGCTCGATTTTGTGTACGCTCATTTTATGACCCCTTTGAGTTCAAATTATGTTTGCTGTGACCCTTATTTTTTCTCAAATGCAATCAAATAAGGAGCAGAGGAGCGCTGCAGCTGCCGGTAAATGACCGTCTGGCCGAGCGCTGGCGGAATTTCCTTCGCCCAGGCCTCGACCAGCTCGGCCTCCGCTGAGCCGCCTTCGTGTCCGGGATACACGACGGCGGCCAGAATGCCCCGCGGCCTTAGCAGCTCTACAGCGGCGTTAAGCGCCGCAAGAGTGCTGTCCGGCTGCGTAATGACCGCCTTGTCGGCGTTCTCGGCAGGCAGGTAGCCGAGATTAAACATCACGGCCCCGATCCGGCCGTGGACCTCCGCCGGCAGCGCGGCGGCCATCTCCGCGTGGCTGCGGCGGAGCAGGGCAACGGGCGCCAGCCTTGCGGCGCCCGCTTCCATCGCTTTGGCGAGCCGCTGCTCCGCCAAAGATAAGGCTTCGGCTTGGATGTCGAAGCCGAAGACTCGTCCCTTGCGGCCGCAGGTCTCCGCAAGGAACAGGGTGTCCGCGCCGGTGCCGACGGTCGCGTCCACCGCTGTGTCGCCGGCCTGGAGCCTCTGCGACACAAGCTGGCGGGCAAAGCTTAAGACGGAGAGGAAGCCCATCAGCGTCCTCTCCAGTATTTGCCCTGCCAGGTATCCCGCTCCTTCAGCTCCCGGTCGATCGCATTCAGGACTTCCCATTTCTTCAGGCTCCACATCGGCCCGATCAGGAGGTCGCGCGGCGCGTCCCCGGTAAGACGGTGCACGATCATCTCCGGCGGCAGAAATTCCAGCGTATCTACGATCAGCTTCACATATTCATCCTGCTCCAGGAAACGGAGCAGGCCTGCTTCATACTGCTTCACCATTGGGGTCTTCCGCATCAGGTGAAGAAGGTGGATTTTAATGCCCTGAACATCCATATTGGCCACGGCACGGCTGGTCTCTAGCATCATTTCATGCGTTTCCTGAGGGAGACCGTAAATAATATGCGCACAGACCCGGATCCCGCGCTTGCGGAGCTTTTCCACGGCTTCAAGATAGCACTCCGTGTCATGCGCACGGTTAATCAGCTCCGAGGTCGATTCATGAATCGTCTGGAGTCCCATTTCGACCCACAGGTAAGTCCGTTCATTCAGCTCTGCCAGGTAATCCACCACATCGTCCGGCAGACAGTCCGGCCGGGTGGCAATGGACAAGCCCACAACGCCGGGCTGTTCAAGAATGACTTCATAATACTCGCGCAGCACCTCAACCGGCGCATACGTATTGGTGTAGGCCTGGAAATAGCCGATGTATTTGGCATTTGGCCACTTCAAATGCTGCCGGTCGCGGATGGCGTTAAACTGCGTCACCAGATCGTCGCGCCGCCGCCCGGCAAAGTCGCCGGAGCCCCTTGCGCTGCAGAAGGTACAGCCGCCTTTGGCAATGGAGCCGTCACGGTTGGGGCAGGTGAAGCCGGCGTCCAGCATCACTTTGAAGACTTTCTCGCCAAACTGCTCCTTCATCTCGGTGTTCCATGTATGAAATCGCTTATCACTCCAAAGAAGGGGTGAAGAGTTTAAAGTACTCATGGGTTGCTGCTCCTTAAGAAGATCGATTTTAATTAAAAATGATAATGAAATGTTTCGCCTGCTTGTTATCTGGGTAATGGCTGAAAGAACCACTAACATTGTACCAAATCTGATTAATAAAAGGGAATCGGCCTCTCCGGCGCTTTGTTGCGTTACATTGCTAATTATGCTATTTTATATAAGCATATTAGAGACGGACGATTGCAGGACTTCAGGGAACGCCTTTCCCTTATGCTGTACCTTTCGCAGCCGGTCTGCTGGAAGCGGCCAGTTCTCCGGCGGCCAGGCAGCGGATCATCACTTTGTTGGACCCCAATTCCAAATATAGAAGAAGGAATCCATGAGCGGCATTTCCAGGCCCTCCGGATTCCTTTTTCATTATCAGCCTTTACTTTTCGGTCATTCTTGGGCAAAATATAGTGTCAGGTACTAATAGAGGAACAAAGAGGAGATAGAACATGCGTTTACGCGGCAGAAAAGGGATACGTGAAAATTTGGAGAGCCAGCCGGACTTAATCGTGCTGGATCCGCGCGAACATAAAGGACGCTGGAAGGAAAGATTCGGCAACGACCGTCCGATTTATGTCGAGCTTGGCATGGGCAAAGGCCAGTTTATCAGCGGGATGAGCGTCCGGTACCCGGAAGCTAACTTTATCGGAATGGACATGTATGACGAGCTGATCCGCCGGGCGGCGGAGAAGGGGAAGAAGGCCTGGGCTGAGAAATGGGGAGAAGAGGCGGAAGCCGTCCGTCCTCCAAATCTGAATTTGGCTCTTGGAAATATCGAGTTTATCGAGGAATTTTTCGCTCCGGGCGAAATTGAACGGATTTATTTGAATTTCAGCGATCCATGGCCGAAAGCGAAGCACGGCCGGCGGCGGCTGACGCACCCGCGTTTCCTGGACAAGTACAAGCAGCTGCTTAACGAGAACGGGGAAATTCATTTCAAAACCGATTCGCAGACATTGTTTGAGTTTTCCTTGAATTCATTTTCGGCCCTTGGCCTGCAGATGAGCGACATTTCCCTGAATCTGCACCGGGACGGAATTAACGAGGAACACGTGATGACGGAATATGAAAGCAAATTCCATGCCCAGGGGATGAACATTTACCGCTGTGAGGTCAAGGTTGGTAAAGAAGCTCTGCGGAAATATGAAGAGAAGAAAATGGACCGCTTTTGAGGCGGAAAATAGAAGCTGTAACAGGAAGCTGCCGTTATGACGGCGGCTTTTTGCTGTTTTATTACAGGCCTGCCTAACGAAATAAGGCCCTTCCTGCCTCCTGGCGGGAAGCGAAAGGGCCTGTGGCTGCCTGGTATTCTGGTCTTAAGGAGCCTTTTTATAAGAGAGCAAATTATTGGTTTGATTCTGATCAAGCATTTCGATAATGGCGTGTGCGCTTCCGGCAGGATGATAGCTGTTAATTTGCTCCAGCACCTCATGGCGTTTCTGCACTACTTCATCATAATGATTAATCAGACGGTTCATCCAGGCTGTAATATCAACCGGGGAATTGATCGGCGTTCCCCATCCCTGTGAAGTGAAATACTCGGAGTTCTCTTCTTCCTGGCCAGGAAGTGGCTGATGAAACAGCATTGGAATTCCCTTGGCCAAACCTTCCGTACAGGTCATTCCTCCGGGTTTGGTCACCAGCAGATCCGCGAACTCCATCAGCTTATCCACCTCACGCGTGAAGCCCATGAGATGAATATTAGGATGCTGATATCTGGGATCCTCCTGCATCTTGTTCAGCTGCTTGGTATTGTTGCCAACGCAGAAGATGACCTGAACCTGGTCACGGTAGCTCGCCAGCAGGGAATTCACCGTTTCATCCTTCATGAATCCCCATCCGCCGCCCATAACCAGCACGGTAGGCATATTCTTCAGTCCAAAGCTGGCCCGGATTTCCTCTTTGTTATGGCGTTCCCAGAAATTCGGGTGAACGGGTATCCCCGTTACACGGATTTTGGTGTCGTCAACGCCCCGTTCGATCAGCTTCTCTCTGACCTGATTGGTAGAAACCAGATAACAGTTGACTTCTCTGCTCACCCAGGCGCCGTGTACATCATAATCCGTAATGACCGTACAGAGCGGAACATCCAGGCCCAGGCGCTTGATTCTGGAAATGACAGCGCTTGGAATTGGATGTGTGCATACTATAACGTCCGGATGCAGCTGTTTAATCAGCTGTGAGGTATGGGTATAAAAAATCCGGTGGAGCGCCAGGGTTGTAAATTTGTTTAAAGACTTCTTATAATTGCTGCGGTACATCAGCCGGACGAGCCGAGGCTGCGACGAGACCGTCTTCTTATATGCAGTTATTATAAAAGGAGCCATTCTAGGGTTTAGAAAGCTGCCCAGCTCCAGGACTTTGGTCTGCAGGTTAGGGGCGATCTTGCGCAAATTGCTTGAGAGCGCATAGGCCGCTTGTGTATGTCCTGCGCCAAACCCTTCTGACAACAGCAGTACTCTTTGTTTATGCACTTTAGTTTCACCTTTTCCCGCAAGGTTTTACCATTATAAATACAATAGCCCCTTTAAGGCCATAATGCAACCGTACCAAACGCCGCAAATGTTCCGATCAGGCCGCCGGCAAGCACATCAGAGGGGTAATGAAGCCCCAGGTAAATGCGCGATAATCCGACGGTCAGAGCGATTGGAAGCAGCGGCAGAGTCATGACGGGAAACAGAATCATAAAGGGCACGGTGACGGAAAAGATAGCTGTCGTATGACCGGAAGGAAAAGAATGATCCTTCAGCGGATTCCGGAACGTCCGGGTTCCAGGAAGGGCAAGATAAGGGCGGAGTCTGGGATAGGCTTTTTTGGCTATAGCAACAGGAATATGGCTGACGGCCAGCGCGGTCAGGCTCATGAGAGCCGCAATTGCCCAATTCTTAGGCAGAAAGTACCAGCCGACAAGACAAGCTGAAATCGTGAAGGTTGCTCCTCCGAGATGTGTTGCATAAACCAGCAGGTTATTCAAAAAACGCCGATGCAGCCCGGTATTGATCTTAATAAACAGGCTGCGGTCTGCTTGATTGAACTTGGCAAAAATTCGCGGAAGCATCTTGAAGTTCCCCTTTCTGTAAAAGGTTTTCCTTTGCGAAGTCCAGTCTGAATTCATTATTCTAAATTATTATTCTAATTATAATTAAGGCATATCTGGTATAAATGTATCATATTTTTGATCTTCGGACGGGCTTTTTTGCATGAATAAACGCTTTGTACCGGGGTTTTTTAAGTGGGTTGTTTCAATCATATCCGGAAAGTTTAAATTAAATTGAGTTTTAATGTAAACTTTTTGCCTTTTTGTTTCGTAATTTATAATGGTCTTCATTTATCGTGATTGGGCTTGTTATAAATTAGGCTTTCTGAAATCCTGAAAAAAAAGGAGGGCCGAAGGAAATAAAAAGGATTAAAATTGATGAAAATAAGAAAAGCAGGGATGAAACCAAGACTTTGATGCCTTCACTGCCTTAAAGCAGGCTCCTTCGGCTGTTTTTTAGCGAATGAAGCACAAATCGCCTTTTGACAAATAAAGAAAAGTCATAGAGAATCGTTATGGCATCTTGTTCGTCGCGGTTGCAAACCCGCAAATGAAGTAAACTGCAGTGAAGGTGGTCAGCGGGCTTAAGTCCGCGCAACGCATTATGGACCAGTGATAATAAACAAAGAACACTGATCTTAGAGAGAGAAAGAGACAAAGCAAATCATTCAACAGGGTTAAAAAAAAGGGGGCTGCAGAGAATCATGTTCGATGGCTTATTGATTACCCTCCAGATTATTCTGGCGGTGATCGCCGTGTATCAGTTCGTATTCTCATTGTTCGGCATGTACAGAAAGAAGCGCAAGATACAGCATGCACCGGAGAAATCCTTTGCCATACTGGTCGCGGCGCACAATGAAGAGCAGGTTGTAGGGGCTCTGATGGAGAATTTGAAGGAGCTGAATTACCCGCGGGAGCTGTATGACGTCTTCGTCATCTGCGATAACTGTACGGACCGTACAGCCGAAATCGTCCGTTCGCATGGCATGAATGCCTGCGTGCGCACGAATAACAACCAGCGCGGCAAAGGTTTTGCGATCGAGTGGATGCTGAAGAAATTATGGGAAATGCCGCGGCAATACGACGCGATCGTCATGTTTGATGCCGACAACCTGGCGCATCCCGATTTCCTGAAAGAGATGAACAACGACCTCTGCGAAGGGGCCAGAGTCATCCAAGGCTACATTGATACCAAAAATCCGGAGGACTCCTGGATCACTGCATCCTATGGGATTTCCTACTGGTATGTAAACCGCTTGTGGCAGCTGTCCCGCCACAATCTGCGCATGGCGAACTTCCTCGGCGGTACGGGAATGTGTTTCGAAACCAATCTGCTGAAGGAAATGGGCTGGGGCGCAACCAGTCTGGTTGAGGACCTGGAGTTCACAATGCGCTGTGTAGACCGGGGCGTTCATCCGGTATTTAACTACGACGCCAAGCTGTTTGACGAGAAGCCGCTGTCCTTTAAAGCTTCGGCGCGCCAGCGCCTGCGCTGGATGCAGGGTCACTTTACCGTTGCCCGTCGTTACTTCTTCCCTCTGCTGTGGAAGAGCATTAAAGAACGCAGCCTGATCAAGATGGATATGGCGCTGTACGCGGTCAACGTCTACATCGTGCTGATTACCTTTTTGCTTGCTGCACTGGTTTGGGCAGATCAATCCTTGTTCAGAGGGCCGCATTTCTCGACGCTGTATTCCTACCTTCCGGTGTGGGCATCGTTCTTTGCGGTGGGAGCTAACGTAATTACGTTCCTCCTGGCTATGGCTCTGGAGAAGGTAACGTTCAAGAAAGTGTATCTGTATCTGATTTTGTTCCCGGTATACCTGATTTCCTGGTATCCGATTACGTTCTACGCCTTCTTCACGCAAAACAACAAGCAGTGGAGCCATACCCAGCATACACGGGTAGTGCGCCTGGAAGAGGTACAGAGCAAACAGGGATAGCATCCGATAAAGTTTGCTGAAGCTTGTTGACATAAGCGGATGAAATGTGGTATATTAATCAAAGTGTTGTGAATGACGAATATTGGATTGTAAGAAGAGGCTGCCGCTTCTCACCTGTCCGACAATTGTTGGCTGGTTTTGATCCGACCAAAACTTATGAATGAAATATTCATGATGAAATGGACGATCAATTTGGGATGCGGGTGTCTGACCCGCATCCCTTTTCATTTTTGAAATACAATATTTAAGCCGCTTGCTGCGGCCATCCTTTTTGGAGGTGGAGAACTATCAGTAAGGAACATTTGATCAATGACGAGATTCGGGCGAAAGAAGTTCGTTTGGTTGGACCAGACGGCGAGCAGATCGGCATCAAACCGATTCGTGAAGCACAGCAGATGGCTGTCGACTTGAATCTGGACTTGGTAAATATTGCGCCGACGGCTAAACCGCCGGTGTGCCGGATTATGGATTACGGTAAATTCCGTTATGAGCAGCAGAAGAAAGACAAGGAAGCCCGTAAGAATCAGAAGATCGTGGACATCAAGGAAGTCTGGTTCCGTTCCAACATTGAAGAACATGACTACCAAACGAAGCTTCGCAACGTGATCAAATTCTTGAATGAAGGCGACAAAGTGAAATGCTCTGTTCGTTTTCGCGGTCGTGAAATCGCTCATGCCGATATCGGTCAGAAAATTTTGGAGCGCGTGAAGACTGAAGTGGCAGAAATGTCCAGCATCGAACGCCAGCCGAAGCTTGAAGGCCGAAGCATGATTATGATTTTGGCGCCTAAGAATTAAGCGCCATTTATAAACTATGAGGGGGAAGACCTAATGCCTAAAATGAAAACACACAGCAGCCTTAAAGGCCGCTTCAAAATTACGGGAACTGGTAAAGTAAAACGTTACAAAGCCAACAGAAATCACCTTCTGTCCCACAAATCCAAGCGCGCTAAACGCGTATTGGCTAACAGCCCTGTGATGTATTCCGGCGACGTAAGCCGTCTGAAACAAGGTTTGGCTAACCTGAAATAGTCTATTTTTAAACAATTTATCTGGGAGGTTTATTACTATGGCAAGAGTTAAAGGCGGATTCGTCGTTCGTCGTCGTCATAAGAAAATTCTGAAACTTGCAAAAGGTTACTTCGGTTCCAAACACCGCATCTTCAAAACAGCTAAGGAGCAAGTGAACAAATCCCTGCTCTACGCTTACCGTGACCGTCGTCAGAAAAAACGCGATTTCCGCAAATTGTGGATCGTTCGTATCAACGCTGCTGCACGCCAAAACGGCTTGTCCTACAGCAAATTGATGTACGGCCTCAAGCTGGCTGAAGTGAACATCAACCGCAAAATGCTTGCGGATCTGGCTGTTAACGACATCACAGCTTTCAATTCTTTGGCAACAGTAGCTAAAGAAAAAATCAACGCTTAATCGCTTATTTCATAAGTCTTGAGCAGAAGGCGCCCATTTTGGGCGCCTTTTTTGTACTTTGAAACGGCTGAGCGGCTGAGCGTTGTCCGTGTATTTTTCATCGGCCGGGCAATTGTACAAACATCCTTCCGCAATGCCGAATATTCTGAAAAGAATAAAGCAGGAGGAGGGAGTATCATGAAGAAAGCTCGTATATCGGAATCCCAGTTAAAGCAGCTTGTCGGCAAAAAAATCGTTGCGTATAAAAAAGACGGTGGTCTGGTGACAGGAACTCTGGTGAGAATCAGCGGCAAACGTCTGTATGTAAAACCGGAATCAGGTAAAAAAGTGAAGACCAAAGCGATAATACCGCTGGCTTTATTTGATCTGCTGGCCATCGGCACTGCGCCATATGCTTACGGCTACGGCGGCGGATACCATCCGGGATATGGCTACAACGGCTATGGCGGCTACGGCGGTTACGGCGGCTATGGCGGCTATGGTTACCCGGGCTTTTTTATTTAAATTTTAAGAAGAAACAGCGGCTTCTCCATCTCGTAGCACTGCGACTGAGGAACGAATCGAAGGGTCTGGTAGCCTAATCTCGTATAAAACTGGTGGGCGTGTGAATTTCCGGCGTCCACCATTACTTTTGAGCGGAGGCAGCCTCTTGAAGCTCCGAATTGCTCGGCTTTTGCCATTAAGGTTTTGCCATAGCGTTTGTGCTGCTGGTTACCGGCAACTGCGATCATGTCAATGAATAACAGTTCCCCGTGAATCATAAAATGGATAAAGGCAATAGGATCTGAATCGTAAGTGGCCGAAGCGACTAAGGTTACGCCACGTTTCATTCGGGCCGGCAGTTCCTTGCGGATCTTCTCCAGCTCAGCGGCAGGCAAATGGCTTTGGGGGACAAGCTCTTTCTCGATCAGTTTATAAATGACAGGGTCATCCTGTTTAGGTCTGCGATATCGGATCACCGCGCATTCCTCCTTAGGTCTGGGTGAATGTCTTGGGTATCCTATGTAGATAGCCTGTCAGGAGTTACAAACCAAAAAAATAAATTCTTAACTCTTGACTTAACGTGTGAGGTGAACATATAATGTTCCTAACCATTTTAACCATTTAAAGCTATAAACTAATGGCTATGAAGAGGACGAAGCTTAAGGGCTCTATGCTCAGAGAGTGGATGGATTTGCTGAGACCACCACCATTACTCCCTTAATGCGCGCTCACCTCGGAGCTGTTTTCCTGAAAGGTGCCAAGAAATGTTATTAACACTCTGTTAATAACTTCCGAAAGCAGTGAATAGGGGGAACCGTTAAGTCCACGTTACGGATAAAGGGTAAGTTAAAGAACGCTGTAAGGCTCTTTATTTACCCGCCAAGACTTGGCATTGCGAGATGCCTTGTGAATTTGGGTGGTACCGCGTAAGGAGTATAAACCTTTCGCCCCTCTAGCGATATGACGCTGCGAGTGGGTGGAAGGTTTTTTTGTTGCTGCTGTCCGTCAGACCTGAGAGGAGGAAACGTAAAGTGAAAACGGAATCCCAAGAAATCAAGTCAACTGAACAACTACGTGAGAAATGGATGAAACCTGAGGTCATTACCGGTTCGGAGGTTTTACTTAGAAGCTTGCTGCTGGAAGGCGTGGAATGCGTCTTTGGATATCCGGGAGGAGCAGTCTTATATATCTACGATGCGCTTTACGGGTTCAGTGATTTCCATCATTTGCTCACCAGGCACGAGCAGGGCGCTATTCATGCAGCCGACGGGTATGCCAGAGCAAGCGGCAAAGTGGGCGTATGTATTGCGACTTCAGGTCCTGGCGCCACGAACCTGGTTACGGGCATAGCCACGGCTTACATGGATTCGGTTCCGCTGGTAGTCATTACAGGGAACGTCAACCAGCAGCTGATCGGAACTGACGCCTTCCAGGAGGCTGATATTACCGGCATCACGATGCCAATTACGAAGCACAGCTATCTGGTAAGAGACGTGAAGGACTTGGCCCGCATCATTCATGAAGCCTTTCATATCGCGAACACAGGCAGAAAAGGCCCGGTGCTCATTGATATTCCAAAGGACGTATCCGCTGCAGCAACGCTGTTTGAACCGGAGAAAACCATGAAGCTCCGCGGCTACAATCCAACGATCGCGCCTAACCGGCTCCAGCTGGATAAGGTAGCGGCAGCTATTAAGGAAGCAGAGCGGCCGGTCATTTTGGCAGGCGGCGGGGTTGTTTACTCTGGCGGACACGAGGAACTGCTTGATTTTGCAGAGAAAACGGAAATTCCGGTAACGACCACCCTGCTTGGACTTGGCGGATTCCCAAGCGGCAACCGTCTTTGGATGGGCATGCCGGGTATGCACGGTACTTATACAGCAAACAATGCGATTCAGCAGTCGGATCTGTTGATTTGTATCGGGGCGCGCTTCGATGACCGGGTAACCGGTAAGCTTGATGGATTCGCTCCTAAAGCAAAGATCATCCACATCGACATCGATCCGGCTGAAATCGGGAAGAACGTTCATGCGGATATCCCGGTTGTAGGGGATGTCAAAACGGTGCTGGAGCAGTTAAACAAGCTCGTTGCACGTGCAGAGCAGGCAGATGCCTGGCGTGACCAGGTTCAGCAGTGGAAAGCCGACAAACCTTTCAAATATAAGGATTCAAATGACGGTTTAAAACCGCAATGGGTCATTGAAATGCTGAACCGTACGACCCAAGGGGCAGCGATTGTGACAACGGACGTTGGCCAGCATCAGATGTGGGCAGCCCAATATTACAAATTCAACCATCCGCGCTCCTGGATTACCTCCGGCGGACTCGGAACAATGGGATTTGGCTTCCCGTCGGCAATCGGGGCGCAGATGGCCCATCCGGACCGGCTTGTCATCTCCATTAACGGTGACGGCGGCATGCAGATGTGTTCCCAGGAGCTTGCGATCTGTGCCATTAACAAAATTCCTGTTAAGATTGTGGTCATCAACAATCAGGTACTCGGGATGGTGCGGCAGTGGCAGGAACTGATCTACGAGAACCGGTACAGCCACATCGATTTATCTGGCAGCCCTGATTTTGTGAAGCTGGCAGAGGCCTACGGCGTTAAAGGACTGCGGGCAACGAACAAAGAGGATGCTGAAGCCGTTTGGCGCGAGGCGATGGAGACACCGGGACCTGTATTGGTAGAGTTCGTGGTGAACAAGAACGAGAACGTATATCCGATGGTTACTCAAGGTTCTACCATTGATCAAATGCTGATGGGGGATTGTGAATGATGACGACTACAAAACATGCGATAGCTGTATCCGTAAACGATCAGCCAGGTGTATTGCAGCGTGTGTCCGGCCTTTTTGGCCGGCGCGGCTTCAATATTGAAAGCATTACGGTAGGCCAGTCCGAGGAAGAAGGACTTTCCCGGATGGTTATCGTCACTGAAGGCGATGACCAGACGCTGGAGCAAATCGAGAAGCAGCTTTATAAGCTGATTGATGTCATTAAAGTCGTGAACCTGAGCTCCAAACCGATGGTTTCACGCGAGCTGGCTCTGATCAAAGTGAAAGCAGAACCGGCTGAACGCCCGGAAATCAAATCGCTGGCAGATACCTTCCGCGCATCGGTTGTGGATATCGGCACCAAGAACATGATGATCCAGGTAGTAGGTGACACCGAGAAAATTAATGCCATGCTGGAGCTTCTGAAGCCCTATGGAATTCAAGAGCTGTCCCGCACCGGCGTAACAGCCATGACCAGAGGCAACGCCTGATTCTCAGCCTGCTCATGAGCGGGGATTTGAGCCGATCTTATATCTTATAATTGAATGACTGTATCAGCGTCTGCCCGGCAAGCCTGCCAAGATCGATTGAAATACCCGCTCATTTGTTTGCAGGGTTTAGCAAGAAGCTCTGTGCATTCGCACAGCGGACTAAAACTAACATTATTCTTAGGAGGAATTCAACAATGGCAGTGACTTTGTACTACGAACAAGATGCAGAACTTAGCGTATTGAAAGGCAAAACCATCGCAATTATCGGTTATGGCAGCCAAGGCCATGCCCACGCTCAAAACCTGCGCGAAAGCGGCCTGAACGTCATTATCGGCCTGCGTGAAGGCAAATCCTTCAACAAAGCCAAAGAAGACGGCTTCGAAGTATTGTCGGTAGCTGAAGCAACAAGCCGCGCAGACGTGGTTCAAATTCTGATGCCGGACGAAACACAGGCAGCTGTATACAACAGCGAAATTGCTCCTAACCTGAAAAAGGGCGCAGCCTTGCTGTTCGCACACGGCTTCAACGTTCATTTCGGTCAAATCGTTCCTTCCCAAGATAATGACGTTTTGCTTGTTGCTCCTAAATCCCCAGGTCATATGGTGCGCCGTACCTATGTTGACGGATTTGGTGTACCAGGTCTGATCGCGATCCACCAGGATGCTACCGGACAAGCCAAGCAAATCGGCCTTGCTTATGCAAAAGGCATCGGCTGTACGCGTGCAGGGGTCATTGAAACCTCCTTCCGTGAAGAAACCGAAACCGACTTGTTCGGTGAGCAAGCTGTACTGTGCGGCGGTGTCAGCGCCCTGATCAAAGCTGGCTTTGAAACGTTGACAGAAGCTGGATATGCCCCTGAAATGGCTTACTTCGAGTGCCTGCACGAGCTGAAGCTGATCGTCGACCTGATCTATGAAGGCGGTTTGGCTACAATGCGTGATTCCATCAGCAACACGGCTGAATATGGCGATTATGTCACTGGTCCACGGGTCGTAACCGATGAGACGAAGAAAGCAATGAAAGCCGTTCTGTCCGACATTCAGCAAGGCAAGTTTGCACGCGACTTCATCCTGGAGAACCAGTCCAACCGTGCATTCCTGACAGCTACACGCCGCAACGAGGCAGCTCATCCTATCGAAGTGGTAGGCGCAGAGCTCCGCGGTTTGATGCACTGGATTAAGAAATAAGAATAAGACATCAGGCGAATAGATGTCTGAACAATACGGCCGCGCAGCTTAGCTGCGTGCGCCGTATTTTTTTATACTCACAAAGAGGGCTATAGGCTAATCCTATTAGCTTAATAGCTTCTATATCTTTGGCAACACTGCCCTGCTATGTTACAAATAAAGAAGATGAAAAATCGTGCTGAGGAGAGGATCAACGTGGCAGAAGTGAAGAAGATTGCGGTAATTTCCGGAGACGGCATCGGACCGGAAGTCGTTAGAGAAGCAGAGAAAGTATTGAAGAGAACGGAAGAGTTGTTTGGATACCGGTTTGAAACCGAGCATGCTCTGTTCGGCGGGATTGCGATTGATGAGAAAGGAACTCCGCTGCCGGAAGAAACACTTGAGGTTTGTAAGAAAGCCGATGCCGTTCTGCTTGGAGCTGTAGGCGGCCCTAAATGGGACAGCAATCCGAAGGAGCTGCGTCCAGAGACAGGACTGCTGGGCATCCGCAAGGCACTCGGGCTGTTCTCCAACCTGCGTCCTGCTGTTGTCTTCGACTGCCTGAAGGACGCTTCCACTTTAAAGCCTGAGGTGCTGGAAGGAACAGATCTGATCGTAGTGCGGGAGCTGACCGGAGGCATTTATTTCGGGGAGAAATACCGCCGCGACAGTGAACAGGGCCAAGAGGCTGTGGACACTTGTACATATAACGTAAGCGAAGTCGAACGGATCGTGCGCCAGGCTTTTGAAATTGCAGGCAAACGCCGCAAGAAGCTGGCTTCTGTGGACAAAGCCAACGTGCTTGAAACGTCACGGCTGTGGCGTGAAGTAGTTAACCGGGTTGCGCCGGAATATCCGGATGTGGAGCTTGAGCATGTGCTTGTCGACAACTGCGCGATGCAGCTGCTCCGCCGTCCTTCAAGCTTTGACGTTATCGTTACGGAGAACATGTTCGGGGACATCCTGAGCGATGAAGCCGCAATGCTGACAGGCTCGATCGGGATGTTATCTTCCGCTTCACTTGGTGAAGGCAGCTTTGGCCTCTACGAACCGGTTCACGGCTCCGCTCCTGATATTGCCGGACAGAACAAGGCCAATCCGATTGCTACAATCCTGTCTGTAGCGCTGATGCTCCGGATGACCTTCGGTTATGAGGATGCGGCAGATGCGATCGAGAAGGCAGTCAAGCAGGTGCTGGATGCCGGCCACCGTACCGGGGATATTGCAGTAGACCCATCCTCCGCTGTAGGAACGGACGCCATGGGCGATTTGATTGTGGCAGCAATGGGTTAATTATAATAATTATAAAAAAGTAATGACTATAATCTTGACTTTAAATATGTAGAGATGATAACATCAATTTTGTAAATGAAAAACATTATCATTCATCAAACGGGGAGCGGTTAATGCGACCTTACATATTTAAAGGAGGAATTTATTCATGGCACAACGTTTGGTTGGAAGACCAGCACCAGATTTCAGCATGGAGACAGTATCGGGGGACGGTAAAGAATTTGGACATGCAAAATTGTCCGACTACCGCGGCAAATGGCTGGTATTCTTCTTCTATCCGCTGGACTTCACATTTGTATGTCCTACTGAAATTACAGCTCTGAGCGATGCTGCTGATCAATTCAAAGAACTGGACACGGAAATTCTGGGCGTCAGCATTGACTCCGTCCACAGCCACAAAGCTTGGATCAACACTGCTAAAGAAAACAACGGATTGGGACAACTGAACTTCCCGCTCGCTTCCGACATCACGAAGAAAGTTGCTGATGATTACGGCATCCTGATTGAAGAAGAAGGCGTAGCACTGCGCGGATTGTTCATCATCGATCCAGAAGGCGAACTGAAGTACCAGGTTGTTAACCACAACGACGTGGGCCGCAGCGTAGAAGAAACACTTCGCGTGCTTCAAGCTCTGCAATCCGGCGGACTTTGCCCAATGAACTGGAAGCCAGGCGACAAAACGCTGTAAGGCTTAATCGCCCAGCTATAGCGAAACCCCCTTTGACGAAAGTCAACAGGGGGTTTTTTCACCTGACAGCTTGTAACGAAAATATGACTTAAACGCGTAAAAATGGGTAAAAATCTAACGTATTGAAAGGAATTGCTCCCTTAGTTCGCGAATAAGTTATAGCAGTTAAACCATTAAGAGTGAACCGACAACAGGAGGGTGATGGGAATGAGCTTTTGCTGTGGAGGCAGCATGGTGGGGACGAAAGGAACCTTGAAACATTACCGGACTCAGGTTCACAATGTTCCCTTATTATTGTGCCCGGTGTGCCACCGGGTTGAGGTCCATTATAAAGTAGAGAATGAGTACGAAATTCTAGCCGAGTATGCTCATGCGGACGGAGCTTCGGAGATTGATTTTGCCGATTTTGTGTCCGAGGATGATGAATCCATATTTGTCAACTGCGTCAATGATGAACGCGAAGATCCGCTTGATATCGTAAAACGCCAGATTGACAGTTCCCTTGATCTCCTGCAGGTAGCGAAATTTATAGGGGATGAGAAATGGGAGGGTGAACTGAAACGCAGACTGGCTTATATGAGCAGACGAAAGGCAAGGCTTCAGCACCGCTGATCTCTGTATAAAAATCTTCCAAAGCAGCTTTTCGAGCCCGAAAAGCTGCTTTTTTCTCTTTTCTGTAAAATAAAGTCTATAAAAGGCGAATCCCCTTTTTTCGACAGTTTCTCTGATTGACTGGGCTGGATAACCTCTTTATGATTAAAATGTAAGTGATAACTATGGCAGGAGAAGCCCGTGATCGGACTTTTCAAGCATAGTTAGTTGTCTTTAAACAGTTAAATAATGGAATTAAAGGATTATTTTATAAAGTTTAAGCTCGGCCTCTAAAGTGATTGCGCCCTCGCATAAACTCAAGATCACCCTGCAATTCTCCACCGAAGATGAACAGCCCTACCGGCAGGAACATCATTCATGGGAAAAGGAGGATAACAACTTGTTGAGTGATATCGAAGAAACCTTGCTCCAACCGGTCGAATTTTTTAGATCTGCCCCACCTAAAAAAAACAAGTATGAAAGAGTGCTTCATCACCTGGATCACGCTATTATTTTAATCAATTGTGAGGGACAAATTACATTTGCCAATTCGTTAATGGCAGCTATCCTGGAGCTGCAGCCGCAGACTCTGGAGGATTGCAGCATTCGCCAATTGTTAACGCTTCCATTTATGGGGAGAAGTAAACGGAAATGGACCCTGCAGATTTACCGTGAGGTCATGCAGCAGCATAAAACGAAATTTGAGCTGGCAGATGAATACGGAAGATATTGGATGATATCGGTTACATATACCGAAGACCTGGACGGCGATTTATTGCTTAGCTTCAAGGACATTTCCGATTATAAGAAGATAGAACAAACGGCTTCGCATAATGATAAGTTAGCGATACTTGGCAAGATCTCCGCGGCAATTGCCCACGAGATCCGTAATCCTCTGACGGCAATCCGCGGGTTTATCCAACTGCTGCGGCCGCATTTGATGCAGCTGGGCAAGGACGAATATGCCCGGATTATTTTGATGGAAATTGACAGAACCAACGATATCATTCACGAATTTCTGGACTCCTCCAAGCCTTCGGCTCCTGAGAAAGCGGTATTGAGGGTTTCCTCACTGCTGCGCCAAACGGTGCTGTTAACCGAGAGCGAAGCTTTAATGAAGGATTGTGAAATTTCGCTTCAGTCGGAAGCCGATGAAATGCTTATCTCTATAGACGCCAAGCAGATCAAACAGGTTCTGCTGAATCTTATTAAGAATGGCATGGATGCAATTGAAGAAATAAGCGGCCGCAAGGGTGAAATTCACATACAAGCCAAATCTGAAGGCAGGAATGCAGTCATTTCGATCAGCGACAATGGCAGCGGGATGGAACAGGCCCGAATCAAACGGCTGTCAGATCCGTTCTTTACGACCAAAGAGAAGGGGACCGGGCTCGGCTTGTCCGAGAGCTACCGGATTATTAAGGACCATGGCGGCTCCATCAATGTGGAGAGCAGCATTGGGATTGGAACTACATTTAAAATATCGCTTCCGCTTGCTAACTAAACAGGAGATCCGATTCGCCGTTTCTTAAGAAACGGCTTTTTTGTTTAAATAACTGTTGGAAGAGGCATGAATAAGGAAATAAAGCCAAGCTGATGATAAAGGAAGGTGCTCAAGTGGACGGAAATGTAGCGGAGGTAATATGGAGGAGCGGGGGCATTCCGGCTGAATCGGACGGGAAGGTGCTTATTCTCCTGTTAGTGAAGAAAGATATGATGAACGGCTCAGTTGACTCTTGGCTAAAGCCGTATATCCAGAACCTTATGCAAAGCAGGCTGTTCGAAGGAGAAGTGAATCAAACGTTTGTACTGCCGCTGCCGGACCGCAAGCCTGCGGAGACGGTTATTTTAGTAGGGGCGGGTGAGCACCCGCTTACTGCGCATGAGCTGAGATTAAGCGCTGCAGCTGCAGCCAAGGCGGCACTGAAGCTTCAGCCGGATCAAGTGCTGATCAAGATTCCAGCTTCCATAGGCTCCTATTTGGTGGAGGGCCGAAATGAGCTTGCCGCGCATGCGCTTACGGAAGGTTTCTTGCTGGGCGCCTATGAGAGAGCCGTCTATAAGCGTGAGAAGCCGGTGTATGAAGGCATTCGAAAAGTCATTTTCTATCATGAGGAAGCAGACGTAGGTCAGGAAGAGAAGGAGTGGGAGAAAGGCATCCGCTCTGGACGCGCCTATGCAGCCGGGACGATTACTGCCAGAGATCTGACCAACCTGCCGGGCAATATGCTTACACCGGAGGATTTGGGAGAAGCGGCGGTTGAATTAGCCCAGCGGTATGGTCTGGAAGTCGAGGTCCTGGACGAAGCGGACCTACGCGAGAAGGAGATGGGCGGAATTCTGGCTGTTGGACAAGGCAGCGTGAACCCTCCGAGGCTTATTACTATAAAGTATCAGGGCCGGGAAGACTGGGAGGAAGTGACCGGACTTGTCGGTAAGGGAATTACCTTCGATACGGGCGGCCTGTCCCTGAAACGGGCCCCTGGAATGGAGGAAATGATCAGTGACATGGGAGGAGCCGCTTCTGTACTGGGAGTAATGGAAGTCTTAGGCATCCTTCGCCCTCAAGTCAATGTTATAGCTGTAATTCCAGCTGCGGAGAATATGCCCTCCGGGAGTGCGATGAAACCGGGCGATATTTTGACCACCCGGAGCGGCCGGACGGTTGAAATGCTGAATGCGGATGCGGAAGGCAGAATTGTGCTTGCTGACGGCGTGACCCATGCGAAGGAGCAGGGCGCGGTAAGAATTATAGATATTGCGACTCTTACAGGAGCCATATTGTCGGCACTAGGGGACATTGCAACTGGGGCGGTGACCAATGACGAGACTTTTTTGCAGAGCTTTATCTATGCCTCCAAACAAACAGGAGAGAGAGTTTGGCCTCTGCCCTGCTATTCTGAATATTGGGCGATGCTGAAGAGCGGCGTTGCGGATTTGAATAACCGGCCGGGGCGAAACGGAGCGGCAATTACGGCAGGGCTGTTTATCGGGACTTTTGCGGAAGGTCTGCCCTGGATTCACCTCGATATAGCCGGTACGGCTTATTTAAGCAGGGAACGCGGCGTCGACCCGAAGGGGGCGACTGGAGTAATGGTCCGCACGATTGCGCAGTGGCTGGTGGAGAATGAGTCCTAAACCAAAGCAGGACATGAAGAGCAGGATAAAACTGCTTTACTTTAACGTGCTGCATCAAGTAAGATAAAAGGGACTATATTCCGCAGATTAAGAAAGGGTTTCAATTATGAAAATTAATCCCTGCAAAATTGTTGATTGTACCATCCGGGATGGAGGCCTTGTGAATAATTGGGACTTCAGTGTAGAGTTTGTCCAGCAGCTTTATGCCGGGCTGAATGAAGCCGGTGTTGATTATATGGAGATCGGGTACAAGAATTCCCCCAAGCTGCTGAGCGGCGCTGAAGGGGCCGGTCCGTGGCGCTTCCTGAACGACGACTTCCTGAAGAAGGTTATTCCGCAGAAAGGTCATACCAAGCTGTCCGCCCTGGTGGATGTTGGCCGAGTTGATGAAGACGACATTCTTCCGCGCAGTGAAAGTCTGCTGGATCTTATCCGCGTAGCCTGCTATATCAAAGATGTCGATAAAGCGCTTGAACTGATACAGAAATTTCATGACTTGGGCTATGAAACAACCATAAATATTATGGCTTTATCCGGTGTAATGGAGAAGGAGCTTCTTGAAGCTTTCGATTTGATCCGGGAGAGCTCGGTCGATTTTGTCTACATCGTAGACTCCTACGGCAGTCTTGACCATAAAGATATGCTGTATCTGGTGGATAAATTTAAAACAAACCTTCCAAATAAACGTCTGGGTGTTCATACCCACAATAACCTGCAGCTGGCTTTCTCGAACACGCTGATTGCCGCAGATAATGGCGTCGAGCTGCTGGATGCTTCGGTTTACGGAATGGGACGCGCAGCAGGCAACTGTCCGACAGAGCTTCTGGTCACTCATTTGAAGAATACCCATTACCAGCTCCGCCCGGTACTGGAGGTTCTGGAGAAGCTGCTCGTTCCTTTGCGTGAGAAAGAGGAGTGGGGCTACCTGCTTCCTTATATGATTACAGGCACACTGAACGAGCATCCGCGTTCGGCAATGGCGGTGCGGGCTTCGGAACGCAAAGATGCGGTTGTAGAATTTTACGATAAAATGACAACGCCTGAGGTTAGTTTCCCCAAGCATAAATAATTCAATGAAGCCTTGATCCGGCTGCTTTCATGCCGGTCAAGGCTTTTTTATTCCTATCGGCCCGATAAATTCTTTTTTACGGGGAGGAAGGAAATTAGCAGGTGATGTGGAATTGTTACAAATAAGGCGATAAGCTGCCCTATTTTGACAAAATTAAGCGAATAACCGAAATCGTATAAATATGCACCCGGGGGCTGAAAACATATGCGGTTCAGGCAAGAGGGGAACGAGGGGCTGGCAAGGCTGCTTAAGCTGCTGTTATTGCTGATTATGGCAGGCGGCTGTCTATTGTTAACGATAGATGCATTTGAGAGCAAGGACGTTTGGCGCATACTGGACTGCCTCATTCTGCTGGCCGGCTGCTGCTGCTTAGCCGGAACTGCATACCGGATGGACCGTCCGATTGCGGACAGGCAAACCGTCAAGCGAGAGAGAAGTAATCAGGAGAATACGCTGGCTGGAGCCAACGATCCGTTGACAGGCCTGCCCGAGCGGATAGCTTTTCGTACAAGCCTGCAGGCCTTTCTCGAGAAGGAAGCCCAGCCGGGCACAGGCAAGGGAATCTGTATTATACATATCAATCATTATAAAATGCTGAGCGGAATTTTAGGGGATGAATCGGGGGACCGGCTTCTGCAGATTATGAGTGAGCGGATTGCCTCAAGCTGCCGGATTCAAGGGAATTTGTTCCGGGTCGGAGTGGATGATTTTGCAATATTAATGAGTGAATATGCAGAACCGGACGAAATAGTTCAATATGCTGAACATTTTCTGTCCCAGTTCGACTCCACGGTAAGACTGCTCTCGAACGATTATCATATTTCCTTAAGCATAGGCTATGCGCTATACCCTCACGACGCACAATCCAGTGAGGAGCTTGTCCGTTATGCCGAACTGGCCGCCTGCTATGCGAAAGCTAACGGGATGAACTGCTGCCGGTACGCCGGGTACATGGGCACGGCAATCTTAACCAGGCTGGAATTGGAAAATGATCTGCGGAAAGGGATCGAGCGGGAAGAATTTTTTATTGAATATCAGCCTCAAGTGAACCTGGACTCCGGCAAAATGGTCGGGCTTGAGGCGCTTGTGCGCTGGAACCATCCAAGACGCGGAATAATTCCGCCCTCCGAATTTATTCCGCTGGCTGAAGAGTGCGGATTTATTGTCCAGCTTGGCGAATGGGTTCTGCGGACAGCCTGCATTCAGAACAAGAGATGGCAGGACGATGGGTTTGAGCCGATTTCGATTTCAGTTAATATGTCCATGCGGCAGTTCAAGGATTCCCGCTTCACCAGCACCGTGGCGCAGATTTTGCAAGAAACCGGACTAGATCCCCGCTATTTGGAATTAGAGATTACAGAAAGCATGACGATGGACCCCCATTCTGCCTATGGCCAGCTAATGGATTTGAAGCAGCTTGGCATCCTGATCAGCATTGATGATTTCGGGACAGGCTACAGCTCGCTTCACTATTTGAAAAATCTCCCCATTGACCGGATCAAAATTGACCGTTCCTTCCTGCAGGAGATCTTCGGCGACCGGAGCAATGCGGCTATCGTCTCTTCAATCACTTCTATGGCGCGTCATTTGAAGCTGAAGATTACAGCAGAAGGCGTAGAGAACAAGGAGCAGCTGGAATTCTTGAAGCTTCAGAACTGCCACGACGGCCAGGGCTATCTGTTCAGCAAGCCAGTGGGTGCATACAGGCTGGAGCAGGATTTTTTGGTCAGAGCGGCCGTGTAAGTCTTCCCCTTCCGTGAATACGGAAGGTTTTTTTGTTTGACTGCATATCAGACCGATAACTTGGCGAATAATACAGCTATTGAAAGCTTTGATTAAAGAGAGTGTAAGAAAGAGGATATATACCGAACGTAGCATGTCAGATATGTCAAATTAAAGCGATTACAATAAAAAAAGAGCGAATAATCAGTGGTTGCTGTTGATTATTGTGTGGATTTTACGCTTTGATCTATGTATAATCTAGTTTGTCAAAAGGCAGTGCCGAAGAATACCTGACTTTAATCGGCATTTTATTTTTAAGGGGGAAACCACTCAATGAAGAAAAGTTTTAAACTGTCGATCGTATTGCTGCTTGCTCTTACGGTCGTATTGGCAGGATGCGGCAATAATAAAAACAACGCCAATTCCGGTGAATCTGCAAATGCTGGTTCAAGTGGTAACACGGCTTCCAACGTAAAAATCGGTCTGGTTACTGACGTCGGCGGCGTAAATGACAAATCCTTTAACCAATCTGCTTGGGAAGGTCTTTCTGCCGTAGAAGGTGCTAAAACGGAATATCTTCAAAGTACAAAAGCTGATGATTATGAAACAAACCTGAACAAATTCGTAAAAGGCGGCTATGATCTGACTTGGGGTATCGGCATGGATCTTGGCGACGCTGTAGGCAAGGTTGCTTCCGAAAATGCAGATGCGAAGCTTGCGATCATTGACGCAACGGTTGACCAGCCAAACGTTAAATCTGTTACTTTCTCCGAGAACGAAGGTTCTTTCCTAGTTGGTGTAGTAGCAGGCCTGATGACAAAGACAAATAAAATCGGTTTTGTCGGCGGTACTGAAATTCCGGTTATCAAACGCTTTGAAGCCGGCTTCCAGGCAGGTATTCAAGCTGTAAATCCAAACGCTCAGCTGCTGGTTAACTATACAGGCGCATTTGACAAGCCTGACCTTGGTAAAACGGCTGCCGCTACATTCTATGACAACGGCGCGGACATCGTGTTCCAAGCTGCAGGCGGTACAGGTACTGGCGTATTTAACGAGGCAACTGCCCGTGTTAAATCCGGTCAAAAAGTATGGGTTATCGGCGTAGACAAAGACCAATCCCTGGAATTTGGCGATGAGGTTACTCTGACTTCCATGGTTAAACGTGTTGACGAAGCCGTTAAACGCGTAAGCCAGGAAGTAATTGACGGTACTTTCAAAGGCGGAAGCGAAGTTCTCGGCTTGAAAGAAAATGGCGTAGGCATTGCTGATACTTCCAGCAAGAACGTTCCTGCTGACGTACTGGCAAAAGTTGAAGAATACAAACAAAAAATTATCAGCGGCGAAATCACAGTTCCATCTGAGCCTGCTAAATAATTTCTCTCTTATACAAGGGTTCAAAGTACAAGCATGAATTAAATACGGCACGAAAATCGACAAGGCTGGTTTTTGAACTAGCCTTGTTGTCACGTTATCGTGTATATTGTTCTATGGGCTTTAGAAGCCTAATCTGGAAGAAGGGTGATCTCATGAACTCAGCGACTCCCGTTGTCGAGCTCAAAGGCATTACGAAACGCTTTCCAGGCGTCGTAGCAAATGACTCGATCAGCTTTAAGCTGTTTAAAGGTGAAATTCATGCACTGCTTGGTGAGAATGGCGCGGGTAAATCTACATTGATGAATATCGTCTTCGGTCTGTATCAACCGGATGAAGGCAGCATTGAAATTAATGGCGAGCCCGTTATTATAGATAATCCCAACAAGGCGATCGATCTTGGAATCGGAATGGTGCATCAGCATTTCAAACTGGTTGAACCTTTTACGGTTACAGAAAACATTATTTTGGGGATGGAGCCAAAGAAAGGCTCGAATCTGGACACGAAAACAGCTGCGGCCCGTATTCAGGAGCTGTCCGAACAATACGGCCTGCGGGTTGACCCATATGCCAAAATTCACGATATTTCGGTGGGGATGCAGCAGCGTGTCGAGATTTTGAAAACGTTATACCGCGGTGCGGATATCTTGATTTTTGATGAACCGACAGCGGTTTTGACTCCTCAAGAAATCACTGAGCTGATGGAGATCATGCGCAGACTGGTTGCTGAAGGTAAGTCAATCATTCTGATTACCCACAAGCTCAAAGAAATTATGCATATTTCGAATACAGTTACGATTATCCGCCGCGGCAAGGTGATTGACACGGTAAAAACATCTGAAGCATCGCCAAGCATTCTGGCGGAGAAAATGGTTGGCCGCAACGTGACTTTTAAAGTGGACAAGCGTGCTGCAGCACCAGGCGGGAACGTCCTTGAGGTACGCGACCTGTTTGTCAAGAACAAAGAGGGCGCAACCGTTCTTAACGGATTGAATCTTAATGTCCGGGCTGGGGAAATCCTGGGGATTGCCGGCGTAGACGGAAACGGCCAGACCCAGCTGATTGAAGCGCTGACCGGCCTCAGCAAAGTGGAGAGCGGCTCTATCCGGCTGAACGGCAAAGAGCTAGCCAATGCGACGCCCCGCCAAATCAGCGAGAGCGGGATAGCGCATATTCCGGAAGACCGGCATAAGCACGGTCTGGTGCTGGATTTTTCGATGAGTGAAAATATGGTGCTTGAAACGTACTATAAGGAACCGTACAGCAAGAGAGGTTTCCTGGATTATAATGCCATTAAGAAGCAGGCCCAGCGTTTGATTCAGGCATTTGACGTGCGTACTCCGAGCGCTGAAACAAAAGCCCGCTCCCTGTCGGGGGGGAACCAGCAGAAGGCAATTATAGCCCGGGAAATAGACAAAAATCCGGACGTGCTGATTGCGGCGCAGCCTACACGCGGACTTGACGTCGGGGCAATTGAATTTGTGCAAACCCAGCTGATTGCCCAGCGGGATCAAGGCAAAGCAGTGCTGCTGATCTCCTTTGAGCTGGATGAAATCATTAATGTATCCGACCGGATCGCGGTTATTTACGAAGGGCAAATCGTCGGCGAGGTGCTTCCTGAGCAGACCAACGACCAGGAGCTTGGCTTGATGATGGCGGGCAGTACGGTCGCCGGAGGTGTGAGACATGAGTAAAATTTTGAAATTATTTTCAGGCAGTGGAGCAATCTCTATTATTGCCATTGTGCTGGGGCTGATTGTTGGTGCTGTTGTTATGCTGATCGGGGGCTATGAGCCTCTGCTGGCTTACAAATCGCTGTTTAGCCAGGTATTCGGCAACACCTACGATTTCGGGGAAACGCTGCGTGAAATTACACCGCTGATCTTGACCGGTTTCGCCTTTGCTTTTGCAGCCCGGGCGGGATTGTTTAACATCGGCGGTGAAGGACAGTTTATTGTCGGGATGACTGCGGCCAGCGTAATCGGGA
This sequence comes from Paenibacillus pinistramenti, assembly GCF_005869875.1. Classification (GTDB taxonomy): domain Bacteria; phylum Bacillota; class Bacilli; order Paenibacillales; family Paenibacillaceae; genus Fontibacillus; species Fontibacillus pinistramenti. Next base: position 95,072 of record NZ_VAWG01000003.1, on the reverse strand, counting down.
TTAAGGTTCATGGTCTTCCTATTTATATTCACGCTCCTCTTGCAGTGATTGCAGGCGGGCTGTTTGGCGGCATTTGGGCAGCGCTGGTTGGCTACCTGAAAGCTAAACGCGGCGTTAACGAGGTTATTACAAGTATCATGCTGAACTGGATCGCGCTTTATCTGGCGAACTTTATTGTGAGACACTTCCTGTTGATGGAAGGCAAACAGCGTTCGGAAGATATTCTGCCTACAGCATCGGTTTCGTTCCCATGGCTGTCGGATCTGATGGACAGTGCCCGTATTCACTGGGGAATGCTCATTGCGGTTCTTTGCTCGGTATTCTTCTATTACTTCATGTGGAAGACGAAACAAGGCTTTGAGCTTCGCGCTGTCGGTAACAACCCGAACGCAGCTCAATATGCGGGGATGAACGTAGGCCGCAACGTCGTGAAAGCGATGTTTATCAGCGGAATCTTTGCCGGTCTTGCCGGCGCCTTTCAAATCCTGGGAGTATTCCATTACCAGTCCATCATGTCCGGTTCGCCCGGTACAGGCTTTGACGGCATCGCGGTGGGGCTTATCGGTATGAACAATCCGTTTGGTATTCTGCTCGGCGCCCTGTTGTTTGGTACTTTGACATATGGATCTGCAGGTATGAGCTTTGGTGCAGGTGTGCCTCCGGAATTGATCCGTATCGTTATCGGCTCGATCATTTTCTTTATTGCGGCACAAGGCATTGTGCGTGGGATTATCAAGCCGTTTTACTTTAAACGCAAGAAAGAGAAGGTGTTGTAAATGGATTGGGTAACGACACTGGGACAATTAATGAATACAACGCTTGTCTTTTCAACGGCGCTGATCTTTGCAGCTCTGGGCGGGATTTTCTCCGAGCGTTCCGGGGTTACGAACCTGGGCCTTGAAGGCTTCATGATGTTTGGAGCATTTGCGGCGGCTGTAGCCACTTATTATGCCGAAGATGCCGGAATGGGTTCCGCTGCGCCTTGGATTGGCTTGATTGCAGCTATCGTGCTTGGGGTTATCACCTCACTCATCCATGCGGTCGCCTCCATTACGTTTAAAGCGGATCAGACGATCAGCGGTATCGTAATCAACTTCCTTGCTGCAGGTGCTACGCTGTATTTTGTAAAGTTGATTTTTGACGGAAATGGCGAAACGCCTCTGCTGACGCAGGTCTTTAACAAAGTTGCCATTCCGGGCTTGTCGAGCATTCCGATTATCGGTGAAGGGCTGTTCCATAACTACCCTACGACCTACATTGCAATCGTTCTTGTGTTTGTTGCATTCTATGTGCTGTTTAAAACACCGTTCGGCCTTCGCCTCCGTGCGGTCGGCGAGCATCCCAGCGCAGCTGATACGGCCGGGATCAACGTCAACCGGATGCGTTATATCGGCGTAATGATCAGCGGCGCCCTGGCTGCATTGGGCGGAGCAACGGTTACGCTGACGACTACAAGTACCTTTGCGCACAATACGATTTCCGGTCAAGGTTATATCGCGATTGCGGCAATGATCTTCGGAAAATGGAATCCGATTGGCGCATTTGGGGCTGCGGCATTCTTTGGTCTGTCACAGGCTGTGCGGACCTACGTTACGCTGTTCTCCTGGTCCAAGGATATTCCTCAGGAATTCATCTACATGCTGCCGTACTTGCTGACGATTATCGTTCTGGTAGCGGCTGTCGGCCGCTCGGCGGCTCCTGCTGCATTGGGTCAGCCTTATGACCCGGGGAAACGCTGACGTTTGCTTTAACGCAGTTCAAGAACCGAACCCGCGAAGCTGATGCTTTGCGGGTTTATTATTTTTTACACATCATGCAGTGGATTTGTCAGATTCAGACGGAAGTTTATAAACCGGTGCAGCGGGTAATAACAGCCTATAGCCACTACATCTGAGGAGGTTATCGGCATGTCCAAAAAATGGATTGGTGTATTTACATCACCGGAAGATGCAATAGCTTCAGTTGGGGAGCTCAGAAAATTAGGGTTTGCGGAAGACCAGCTTTCTCTGCTGAGAAATTACAGGACGGAACTGCTGACGGAGCAAGACATTTCGGGCGTAAGATCTTTTGAAATCGGGGGCACCGATTCGGTCCTGACGATCGTTGAAATCATCGGGACGGAGCTTCCGGATAAAGAATCCGCTATTTTTGACCAGCATATGAATGAAGGACGTTATCTTCTTGTAGCCGATGAAGGCAGCCGGGAGAGCGGCGAGGTGTATCAGATCTTCCAGCGGCATAATGCCGTTTACTCCAATTATTTTGAAGACGGAGAAACAGCCGGGGAAGAGCACTTCTATGGTATTCAGAGCAGCGCGGATACGTACTACGGTGACCAGAAGGCCAACTTCAGCCACGGTCATGGAGGCGCAGAATAACACAATTCCAGGGTAAAATGCAGAGAATACAGAACAGAGGGACGCACCAGGAATCCCGCAAAGTTACAAATCGTCCTAAACAGCTCTTGCGATCAACCTTAGCATTGCCTATAATAGTCTATAGTGTTTTTGCCGGGTTTCCGGTATAGTTAATTCCATTAAACCAATAATGTAATGCGAAGATGGAGACAAGTAAGCAGTGCCTCTTTACAGGGAGGGAACGCCGCAGATTGAGAGCGTTTCTACAGAATCAGGCTGACTGAAATTCACTCCGGAGCAGTTCCTTGAACCGCCTGGTCCGTTTGGCAGGCTTCAGTAGAGGATACCGGCAGCGAACCGTTATTTCGATGAGTGAGAGATAAACTGCGAAAGTTTGCTTATTTATGGCTGGCAAACCGCCAAGTTGATCTCTAACAAGGGTGGTACCACGGTCTTTTCGTCCCTTTCCGGGAGAGAAGGCCTTTTTTGTTTGCAACCATTAATTAGGAGGTTTGACATGAGAGAACGTTTGGAACAGCTGAAGCAGGAAGCATTGTCCGAGCTGAGTGGAGCAGCGGATGCCGGTCAGCTAAATGATCTGAGAGTCAAGTACTTGGGCAAGAAAGGGGCCCTGACGGAAATCCTGCGCGGAATGGGTTCTTTAAGCGCGGAAGAGCGTCCTGTTATCGGGCAGGTGGGTAACGAGGTTCGCGGGGCCATTGAAGCTGTTATTGAAGAGAAGCAGCAGAAGTTTGAGCAGCTTGAAACGGAGCGCCGCCTTGCTGCTGAGAAGCTGGATGTTACGCTGCCGGGCCGCCCGCTGAAGCAGGGGGGCGTGCATCCGCTGAACCGGATTATCCAGGAGATCGAGGATATTTTTATCGGGATGGGCTACACGATTGCGGAAGGTCCTGAGGTTGAAACGGATTACTTCAACTTTGAAGCCTTGAATCTGCCTAAGAACCATCCGGCACGCGATATGCAGGATTCCTTCTATTTGACCGAGGATCTGCTGATGCGTACGCAGACGTCTCCGGTTCAGGCACGCACCATGAAAGCGATGGAAGGCGAAGTTCCGGTAAAAATCATCTGCCCGGGCAAAGTGTACCGCCGCGATGATGACGATGCAACCCATTCCTTCCAGTTCAATCAGATCGAAGGCCTTGTGATCGGCAAGAACATTCGGATGAGCGACTTGAAAGGAACACTGCTGCAGTTCAGCCGGAAAATGTTTGGGCCGAATACCCAGATTCGGCTTCGTCCAAGCTTTTTCCCATTCACTGAACCAAGTATTGAAGTTGACGTAACCTGCGTGAAGTGCGGCGGTAAAGGCTGCCGGGTATGCAAAAACTCAGGCTGGCTGGAGATCCTGGGCAGCGGCATGGTGCATCCGCGTGTGCTGGAAATGGGCGGTTATGATCCGGAGCAGTATACCGGGTTCGCGTTTGGTATGGGGGTAGAACGGATTGCGATGCTGAAATACGGCGTTGATGATATCCGTCATTTCTATAACAACGACATCCGCTTCCTGGAACAATTCGCCCGTCACTAATTGTATGGAGCCCAAAGCCCAAAGGAGATGTGAACAATGAAAGTATCAACCTCTTGGTTGTCTGATTATATATCGCTGGAAAATGTGGATATTAACGAGCTCGCAGAGCAAATTACCCGTTCCGGTATTGAAATTGACAGTGTGGAGTCCCTGAACAAAGGGGTAACCAAAGTCGTAGTCGGTTATGTCAAAACGAAAGAAAAGCATCCGGATGCGGATAAGCTGAATGTGGTTACGGTGGATGCCGGTCAGGAAGAAGAGCTGCAAATCGTCTGCGGTGCGAAAAATATTGACGCCGGGCAGAAGGTGCCGATTGCACTCGTTGGAGCGAAGCTTCCCGGCGGCCTGGAGATCAAGAAAGCGAAGCTGCGCGGTGTAGCGTCTCAGGGCATGGTTTGCTCCGCCAAGGAGCTTGGCCTGAACGACAAGCTGCTGCCAAAGGACCAGCAGGAAGGCATTCTGGTGCTTCCGCCGGAGACGACAATCGGCACTCCGATTGAGCAGATCTTGAATCTGAACGATCAGATTATGGACTTCGACTTGACGCCGAACCGTTCCGACTGTCTGAGCATGCTGGGAGCGGCTTATGAAGTAGGTGCCATTCTGGCGCGTGATGTGAAGCTGCCTGAAGCCAAAGTAGCAGAGAACGCTTCCCTTGCCTCGGATTCGATCTCTGTAAAAATAAGCAATCCGGAGCTGTGCAGCCATTTTGCCGTGCGGGTCATTTCCGGCGTGAAGATCGGCCCTTCTCCGCAGTGGATGCAAAACCGGCTGATGGCGGCAGGCGTCCGTCCGATCAACAATGTGGTTGACGTTACGAACTATGTCATGCTGGAGTATGGCCAGCCTCTCCATGCTTATGATGCTGACCGCATTGCAGGCAGCCAAATTGAAGTCCGCGCAGCCCTTGAGGGAGAAACGATTGAAACCCTGGATGGCCAGGAACGCAAAGTTCCGGCTGGCGCGCTGCTGATCGCAGATGCCGAGAAGCCGATCGGCCTTGCTGGCGTAATGGGAGGGGCTAACTCGGAGGTTACAGAGAATACGGTAAACATCGTGCTGGAATCCGCCAAATTCGACGGAGGTGCCGTACGGAAGGCATCGCGTCACTTTGGACTGCGTTCCGAAGCCTCCCAGCGGTTTGAGAAGGAAGTAGATCCTGCGCGGGTCATTCCGGCGCTTAACCGGGCGGCCGCGCTGATTGCAGAGTATGCAGGCTGCACCGTTCAGCAGGGAATTGTGGAAAGCGGCGGAGACGGAACCGAACCGCTCGTCATTCCGTTATCCCTGACCAAGCTGAATCAATTCCTGGGAACCGAGATTTCGTCCCTGGAGGCCAAGACGATTCTGGCAAGACTGCACTTCGAATGCGGAGATTTGCCGGATAATGTGCTGGAAGTGAAGGTTCCAACCCGCCGCGGCGATATTACCCGCGATGTAGATCTGATCGAAGAGGTGGCCCGTTTATACGGCTACGATAAAATTCCGACAACCGCGATTGAAGGACCTACAACACAGGGCGGTTACTCCAAGCCGCAGCTGCTTCGCCGCGGAATCCGCACGATGCTGACAAACGGCGGGCTGCAGGAAGTCATCAGCTACTCTTTTGCCAACCGGGAGGCTGAAACGCTGTTCCCGGCGTTGAGAGAGGGACGCCACTCCGTCAAGCTGGCCATGCCGATGAGCGAGGACCGCAGTGTGCTGCGCACAAGCCTGATCCCGCAGCTGGTGGACGTTGCCGTTTTTAACCGGAACCGGAAGCAGGAGAACTTGGCTTTGTTTGAGATCGGGTCCGTATTCCAGAACGAAGAGCCGGAACTTACGGTACAGCCGAAAGAAATTCCGATGCTGGGCATTCTGATCACAGGGCTCCGCCAGGAAAAACAATGGAATTCCGCGTCAGACAAAGTCGATTTCTATGACCTTAAGGGGGCGGTTGAATCGGTAGTGGGCTTCCTTGGACTTACCGGACAGATCACTTATGAGGCAGACCGTCCGGAAGGGTTCCACCCGGGCCGTTCGGCATCGATTTTCCTGGATAACAGCCACAGCAAGCAGCGGATCGGAGTTCTCGGCCAAATGCATCCGGATCTTCAGCGCAGCAAAGAGCTGGACGATACGTACGTGGCGGAGCTGAAGCTGGAGCCGTTGTTTACCGCAGATACACGGGCGATCGAATACCGCGATCTCCCAAGATTCCCTTCCGTCCAAAGAGATATTGCAGTTGTCGTAGCAAATGAAGTGACCGCTGCCAGCCTCATCAAAGCAATCGAGGACAGTGCGGGCGAGCTGCTGGAGAAGGTTCAGGTATTTGACGTGTTCACTGGCAGCAAGCTTGGCGAAGGGAAAAAGAGCATCGCTCTGTCCCTGGTATACCGGCATATGGAGCGTACGCTTACCGATGAAGAAATTACGGAAGTGCACGGACGCGCTGTTGCTGCGCTTGAGCAAACTTTCGGCGCAGAATTAAGAAAATAGGCAGGAATCAGAGAAGGCCGCATCGAATCCTCTTATTACAAGAGTGGGTTCGTGCGGTTTTCTTTTTTTACATACCCGCATTGAAGCTCATTCGGATTCTTTATAACAAAGACGGCTATGCCGTTTTCGAGCGTGCATCATTTACATCAGGAACAAACAGAAGAACGAAGGAGGCACAGCGTAGTGGCTAAATCAGAACGAGTCAGTGTTGCAGTTGAAATTTATGGAACATCCTATAAAATTGTCGGCAGTAACGCCGAATATATGAAGCAGGTTGCAAGTCATGTGGATGAGCGCATGCGTGCCATTGCGAAAGCCCATCAGTATTTGGATACCCCGCGGCTTGCGGTATTGGCCGCCGTTCATATGGCGGAAGAAGCGGTTCAAATTGAAGAGCTGCAGAGCCAGCTTTCCGAGCTTGCGGAGAGCAGGGAGGCGCTGAAGAGAGAAATAGCTGTTCTCCAGGAACAGGCAGTCAAGCAGCAGGAGCGTTACGTAAACCTGCAGGAGGAGCGTTCCCATCTGAAAGCTGAATCAGCTGAAGCGGCAGACAAGCTCGCAAAGCTGGAGAACAGCCTGAAGCAGCTGGAGGCAGCCGGCGAGCAGAAATCCGCAGCGCTTGCCGAGGCCGAGAAGATGGCTGGAGATCTGAAGAGCGCTAAAGGGCGGATCGAGGCGCAGCAGAAGAATCTGGAGATGGAGCTGAAGCAGTCGAAGGATGCGCAGTCTGCATTAATCCAGCAGCTGCAGGAAGCCCGCAGTCAGGAGACGGCCGTTTCAAACGAAGCGAAGCAGCTTAAGGAAGAGCTCGCTAAGCTTGAACAACAGCACAAGGAGAAGCTGACACAGCTGGAGAACCAGCATAAGGATAAACTTCTCCTGCTGGATAATCAGAATAAACAGGAACGGGCCAAGATCGAGCAGCAGTACAAATCCCGGCTGGAAAGCCTGGAGAAGCAGCTCAAAGACACCCAGGCCAACCTCGCAGCCTCCCATGAGGAGAAGCGCAGACTGAAGCAGCAGATGGAAAGCGCCGGACGCCGTGAAGAGCAGCTGTCTTTGGAATCGGCCCAGGCGGCAAAGGATGCGCAGACCTGGAGGGAGCTGGCAGATAGCCGGACTCAGGAGGTTGAACGGCTGGAGCAGAGCCTGCAGCAGGCTTCCGAGCATAATGAAGCGCTTGAGAACGGGTTGTCCGCTTACCAGGAGGAGCTGCAGTCGGTCAAAGAAGCAGCGGCGGCTGGAGAGAGCGAGCTGCAGCAGGCCCTTGCTGAAATAGAATCCATGATGGATGAGCGCCGAAGCCTGGCTGCTGAACGCGAGCAGCTGGCGGAAGAACAGTCTCATCTCAAAAAAGACCTTGCCCAGCATGCGGAAGAACTCCGCCAGGCGCTTTCCGAGCTTGATGCAGTGGTGGAAGAGCGGCGGAAGTGGGCTGCAGACAGAGACAAACTGTCGGAGGAGCTTAAAGAGCTGCAGGAGAAGCTAGCGGAGCGTGATGCTCAGCTGGCGCAGGTCTTTGCAGAGATGAACGGATTAACCGATGAGCTTGAAGAAGCGAGGCTGGCTGCGGAACGCAATGGTGAGCAGGCATTATCCGAAATGCAGAAAGCGCAGGACCTGAGCCGTCAGACAGATGAACTTCAGCAGGAAGTTGGGACGCTCAAGGCGGCACTCGAGCAGCAAGCCGGTGAAACGGAAGAATACGCTGCGCTGGTGGATGAACGGGAAGCTGAGCTCACATCCGAACGTGAGCAGTCTGCACGCCTGCGGAGCCTGGTGGAAGAAGCCGAGCAGAAAGAGCGTGCAAGGCTGGAAGCGGAAGAGGAGCTCCGCAGTCAAATGACGGAGTGGCAGCAGGAAGCGGCGGCAGGACGTGAACAAACGGAGCAGCTCATGAAGCGGGCAGAGGCTTCGGAAGAAGAGAGCAGGAAGCTCCAGGAGCAGCTGCAGCTGATCGGCGATCAGTTTGAAATGGTCTCGCATGAATACCGTCTGCTTCTGGCCGAGAAAGAACTGAATCTGGAGCGGGCTTCCAATCAGCAGGAAGAGCTGGAGAGCCTGAAAGTGGAATATGCGAAGCTCCAAAGAGAATATAACGAATGGATTGAACTGCTGGAACATGACCAGCTGTCCAAGTGAACCTAAAAAACCAAGCCTCGGAGTTAACCGCCGCAGGCTTGGCTTTTACAAGATTATTATTCGACGATTACTTGAGCGGTCATGTTCTTATGCCCTGGGCCGCACGGAATGGAACAGGACATTTCATACGTCCCCGGTTTATCCGGCGTAATGATGACTGAAGGGTGGGCCTGATCGAGTTTGACGTCAAGGTCCGGAATTTTTAAGCCATGATTACCGGCTGCGCTGTCCAGCGTAATTTCTACCGGAACTCCTTCTTTAAGATGATAGACCTGCTGGTCAAATTGGTAATTGACGGCTTTGACCTTCAAATGGGCCTCGGCCTTGCTGTCCGGCTTGTCCGTATTTTGGCTGCTCGCATCTTTAGTTCCTCTTGCGCAGGCCGTCAGAGACAGCAGGATCAGGCCAGTCAGCAGGAAGGCAAAACATTTTTGCATAGGGCACCTCTTTTTCAAATATCATCCACTTTATTTTAGTCGTTCCCGCTATAGAAATACACTTGCTATATACGTTATAATAACGATGTTCACCAATAGACAGGGAAATGACACGGTGATACCTCGTATGAACGGGATAACGGTGTCTTTTCGCGTTCTATCTTGCTTTTTTGCTGTTTTGCTAACTTCACTAAAGGTTAAAGTAGGCGATTTATATTCTCGGGATATCGAAAAAAAACTTTGCTGCTTTGTCATGGAACCGCAAGATTATGATCTTCTACTGGTTAACCGCGCTTCTCTTATTTGTTTCCGAGGCGATCTCCTGGTTGACTTCCTTTAAATCGAAAGAATCAAGCAGATTCTGGGGTAATAATGGCTTAATTTATATATCTGTAGACTTGTTTATTGTCCTCCTGCTTTGTGCCGTTGAGCTTTGGCTCAGGCGGGAGAAAAAGGTCTATCTGAAGCGGGCCGTATTGTTCTGCGGTCTTGTTCTCAGCTATGTCTTTTATTTTGTGCTGGATCCGATCGTGAACGGTTCGGAAATTATTTTAGTCATGCCGCTGATGACTTCCCTGGTCTATTTTGAGAAAATGCTCCTGAAATCGTTCGCAATTTTAAACATCGTTCTCTACCTGATTGTAACGCTGGTGCCGGCTGTTCTGCAATGGACGAGTTTCGATTCCGCAGATTTTGTGCTGGTCTTGACTGTGCTTCTCATAGGCTCCATGCTCGGTCAGAGTGTTATCATCCGTTCGCAGGAAATGCGAAAAGCGGTTGAAAGCTTGGTGAAGTCGGAACAGAAGCTGATCGTCGAGAAGGCCATATCCGACAAGCTGCTCAAAATTGATGCGCTTACGGGGCTTTATAATCACAAGACCTTTCATGAGTATATCGAGAATCTGATTCAGCATGCGGAAGCCAACGGTGTTCCTATCCATTTGGCGGTGCTGGATATCGATAATTTCAAGATGATCAATGATACGTTCGGCCATTGGGTTGGGGATATTGTGCTTAAAGAGGTGGCTGCCCGGGTGACGAAGCTGATCAGCCCGAATGATTTTGCAGCCCGGTATGGCGGAGAAGAGTTTGCTTTGATCTTTGCAGATACAACTGCTGAAGAGGCTCAAGGCTGCTGTGAAGCGATCCGGTCGGAGGTAGAACAGATGATTCTGCCGCAGCTGGAAGGTCGGAGCGTGACCATCAGCTCCGGGTTGTGCAGTTATTTTTCGGGAGACGGCAAGGAGAAGCTGTTCCGCAATGCGGATGGCTCGTTGTATCAGGCAAAACGCTCCGGCAAGAACAAGGTCGTTGTTTATCAGGAGCTCGGCAGCATGGTCACCATGCACATGTAGGTGCATGATTTAAACCCCTGGCCCGCAAGGCCAGGGGTTTAACCGTGAGGACAATAAATGGTCCCCTCTAAACTTATTTTCGGTCATGGGCGGCATTAAATGGAGTAGCAACAGGAATGAAGAGGTCAATGATCCCGATGACCAGTGCTGCAAGCAGGGCACCAATAACGGACACATGAACGCTGCTCACCATAAATTGGGCCAGCCAGATGACAAGGGCACTGACGATAAACCCGACAATTCCGCGTCCAAACGGGTTGACTCTTTTGCCAAAAATCCCTTCTATAATCCATCCCAGCAGGGCGATTACGAGAGCGAGCAGCAGCGCGCTTCCGAACGAGCCTACTGTGAATTGAGGGACCAGCCAGCCCACAACGAGAAGAACTAATGCGGAAACAATGAAACGGACAACATGTCCAAGGAAATGCATACCCAAATGTCCTCCTTTTACTGATTTAGCGGATATCGTTATCGGTTATAGCATGGACGAATTGGCGCAAAGTTATGTACGCGTCTGAAGCAAAGTTATGTACGCGTCTAAAATGGTGTTTTAGACCCTGCATTGTTTATAATAAATATAGTTTGAAAGTAAACGCTGTTCTGCAGAGACCACGGTTTATTTTCTGCAAGCGAAAGGAGCTGTACCTTCGTGAATCCAAAAGTGCTTAAAACGATGGAATACCATAAAATTATAGATACTTTAGCTCAATATACCGGGACGGAGCTCGGGCGGAATCTGGCTAAAGAGCTTAAGCCTGCAACCGAGCTGGACCAGGTGAAGCATTTGCTGCAGGCGACAGATGAAGCTGCGAAGGTCGACCGGCTGAAGGGCGCCCCGCCATTCGGAGGAATTGTCAACATTGTTCCGGCTGCCAAAAGAGCAAGAATAGGCGGAACGCTGAGCCCTCACGAACTGCACGGCATCGCCTCAACCCTGTCCGGAGGGCGCCGGGTGCGCCGCCATCTTGCTGCGCTTCATGAGAATGATCCGATCCCGCTGCTGTTCCGTCTGACGGAGGATTTAAGCGACCAGAAGGCGCTGGAAGATGAAATTAAACGCTGCATTGATGAGAATGCGGATGTGCTGGATTCGGCAAGTTCGGCTTTGGCCCAAATCCGCCGTGAGCTGCGCGGCGGCGAAGCCCGGATTCGTGAGAAGCTGGACGCGATGATCCGTTCCTCAAATGTATCCAAAATGCTCCAGGATCAGCTTATTACCATCCGCAACGACCGCTTTGTTATTCCGGTTAAAGCAGAATACCGCTCCTACTTCGGCGGCATTGTGCACGACCAGTCCGGTTCGGGAGCCACTTTGTTTATTGAACCGGAATCCATTGTGGCGATGAACAATAAGCTGCGCGAGACCAGACTGGCTGAGGAACGCGAGATTGAAGTGATTCTGCAGAAGCTGACTGCGTTGGTGGGCGAGCAGGCGGAGCTTTTGTATTATGACTGCGATATTCTGGCGGAGCTGGATTTTATATTTGCCAAAGCCAAGCTTGCACGGGAAATGAAGGCTTCGCTGCCGATCATGAATGACCGCGGGTTCCTGAAGCTCAAGAAGGGCCGTCATCCATTGATTCCGGCTGATAAAGTTGTGCCTTTGGATATCGAACTCGGCAATCACTACACTTCCATCATCGTGACTGGCCCCAATACCGGCGGTAAGACGGTATCGCTGAAGACCATTGGACTGCTCAGCCTAATGGCCATGTCCGGATTGTTTATTCCTGCTGAAGACGGCAGCCAGCTCTGCGTATTTGATGCTATTTACGCCGACATCGGAGATGAGCAGAGCATTGAGCAGAATCTCAGTACCTTCTCGAGCCACATGACCAACATCATCAGCATCTTGAACACCATGTCGCCAAAGAGCCTTGTGCTGCTGGATGAGCTTGGTGCAGGGACTGACCCGGCGGAAGGTTCAGCGCTGGCGATCGCTATTCTGGATTATATTCATTCGCTTGGCTGCCGGATGGTTGCTACCACACACTACAGTGAGCTGAAGGCTTATGCTTACGAGCGCAAAGGCGTCATCAACTCCAGTATGGAGTTCGATGTGAACACGCTCAGCCCGACCTACAGGCTGCTGATCGGCGTGCCGGGGCGAAGCAACGCTTTTGCGATTGCCGAGAGACTCGGATTATCGACTTCCATCCTAGACTTCGCGCGGGGAGAGGTTAAGGAAGACGACCTCAGGGTGGAAAATATGATCGCTTCGCTTGAGCAGAACCGTTTAAGTGCGGAACACGAGCGGGAGCAGGCTGAGAAGCTGCGCAAAGAGATGGAAAGTCTCCGGAGCAAGTATGAGCAGGACCTCGAAAAACTCGAAGAGCAGCGCGATAAACGGATCGAGAAAGCAGAAGCGGACGCAAGGGCAATTGTCGATAAAGCTCGGGATGAGGCCCAAACCATCATTGAAGACCTCCGCAAGCTTGCGCTGGAGGAAGGGGCATCGGTCAAAGAGCATAAGCTGATCGCCGCCCGCAAAGCGCTGGATGAAGCTGCTCCGGCGCAGCGCAAGAAAGCTCCGGCCGTGCGCAAAGCGCTGAAGCAGCGCCAGATCGGCCCCGGCGATGAAGTGCGGGTATACAGCTTGAATCAGAAGGGGCATGTCGTTGAGCTGGCGGGCAAAGATGCGGTCGTTCAGCTGGGGATTATGAAGATGAAAGTCAGCCTGGATGATTTGGAGCTGATTCCGCAGGATCAGACAGCCAAGGCTCCGCAGAGAACGGTGACGAATGTGAAACGAACGAAAGACGATTCGGTTCGCACCGAGCTGGATCTGCGCGGCTCCAATCTGGAAGAAGCTCTTATTGAAGTGGATCGTTTCCTGGACGAAGCCTTTCTGGCGAACCTGGGTCAGGTGTACATTATTCACGGCAAAGGCACAGGAGTGCTGCGGTCGGGCATGCAAGAATACTTGCGCAGACACAAGCATATAAAGAGCTATCGGCTGGGCAATTACGGGGAAGGCGGCGCAGGCGTCACGGTTGCCGAGCTTAAATAGGCACGAGGGGGTAGTTGCCCTGGACACGATTGATCAGCTGCTGGCATTTCCATTTGGACATACCGTAGGAATATTATCGTTAGCCGTTCTGGAGCTGGTGGTATTTCTGGCCTGTTTCGAAGCGCTCACGTCTTACAACTGCTGGGAAGAGATTGCCTCCGGGAATATGGCGGCCGCGCTGGCAACAGGGGGGAAGATCGCAGGAATCTGCGTTATTCTCCGCTCTGCGGCTGCTTACCCCGGGATAAATGAATTTATCCTGTGGTCCAGTCTGGGCACATTACTGCTCTTTATCGTGTATCTGTTATTTGAATTTTTCACCCCCGTATTTAAAATTGACGAAGAGATCCGGGCGCGGAATACGGCGGCAGGGGTCATCTCGATGACCATCTCGATCCCGCTGGCGCTTGTGATTGCAGCGTGTTTAGTCTAGACAAAGTAGGAAGGAATGAAGAAAGATGGAGACAACCATTTGTCCATGGTGCCAGACCGAAATTGTATGGGACGAGGAGATCGGCCCGGAGGAAGAATGCCCGCACTGCCAAAATGAGCTGAAAGGTTACCGGACTTTGAGCGTGACTTTAGGCGAAGATGAAGAGGAGCTTGATGAGGAGTTTGAAGAAGAGCATCGTCATCAGCATCAGCATCAGCATCATTCGGAATCCGATTCGGAAGAAAGCTCTTGGGAGGAAGAAGATGAGGAAGCAGGCTACAGAACTCAATCGCAGGGTTTAACCCGGCTGCCTTCTCTGCCAGGCGGTGAAACAGATCTGCTTGCTTACGAGTCCGCCATTGGCAGAATTCTGGAGGTTCAGGATCAAATGCCGGAGTGCCCGCACTGCCGGGAGTATATGATTCACAGCGGACAAAATCAGGTGGAGCCGGACGTTTACAGCTCGATCATTCCTGCCGGAATGAAGCACTCCTTGCTTGAAGCTCCTTTCCGCATGAACGTATATGTTTGTCCTTCTTGCTTTCATATCAGCACTTTTCTGGCTGATGAAGACCGTGTACGTTTTGCAAGTCAGGTGCAGAAAGCCGCAGAGAACGAATAATTTTCGTTTAAGCACAGACGGCGCAATCTGAGTCTTAGGACGCCCCTTCACAGGGGCGTTTTTTTATGACCTGCTGCGGGCAGGCGACGGCCTGGAGGACCGCTTCAGCGCATACAGCTCCAAATCCGGGCTGCGCTCTCCCATTATGGCCTGCGTAATCAGCCTGGCGGCGATATAACTGTAGACGGCCCCGTTCCCGCCGTACCCCTCCATAAACCAGCAGCCCGGATAATCGGGATGTTCTCCGATAAACGGCAGTCCGTCCCGGCTCTGCCCGAAGACGGCTCCCCAGGCATATTCCGCTTTGACCCCGGCAGCTTGAGGAAAAAGCTCCGCGAGCCGCTCCAGCAGTACTTCGCTCCGGCTTCTGAAGCGGGCTTCATCCAAGCCTGACGGGCTCAGCTGCTCATCCAGACCGCCCACGATAATCCGGTGATCGGGAGTCGTCCGCAAATAAAGATAGGGACGGGCAGATTCCCAGATCAGACATTTTTCATGCCACTGATCCAGAAACGAAACGGGTTCGGTTACAAGAGCGAAGGACTGCGTCAGATAAGCCCCGCGGTCTCTTCGGATTTCCTGCGATTCATAACCGGCTGCAATGATGACATGATTTGCGGTAATGACATGTTCTCCGCTCCTGCAGCGGACATGATTGCCCTCATGGTGGAAGCCGGTCACAGGACTGTTCTCATAAATTTCTGCTCCCTTTGCGGCTGCAGAGGTCATTAAGGCGTGGATCAGGCGGTAAGGATTCAGCTCCGCATCCCCGGATGTGTAGATAGCCCCCGGCTTGGCGAACGGAAACCGGCTTGCGATCTCCCCGCGGTTCAGCCACTCAGCTGGCAAACCATACCGGTGAAGGGTTTCATATTCTTCGTACAGATCAGCCAAATCCTCATCACTGCTGGCAAAATACAGGCTGTTCCGGGGGAACATTTCGCCAGCGCCGCCAAGCTCTCTATCCATGTCCAGCAGCCCTTTGACCGCATCAAGGCATGATTTGTAAAAGCGGACGCCTTGTTCCTCGCCAAAGGTATGTATGCAGGAAGTCAGCGTTTTGTCGCTGGTGTACTGGATCAAACCGGTGTTTGCGCTGGAGCTGCCGGAGGCAATCCGCTGCTTCTCAAGCAGGATCACCTGCCTTCCGGATTTGGCCAGCGTACAGGCGGCGAGTGCTCCGCTTAATCCGCCTCCAATGATCAGCACTTCACACTGAACGTTCCGGGAAAGGGAGGGATACTGGTGTACCTGGCCTGCCATTGCCGGCCAATATAAAGTTCCCGAATGAAGCAGCATTTAATCCACAACCTTTCTTAAGTAATGAACAGCATTTATGAACAGCATTTGTGAACAGCATTTGTAAGGAACAGCCCGCCTTTGACGGAACCTCGGTTAATCTAACATAATGCCCAGGATAAGGGACATAATAAGCTGTGTTCATTTTACAAAGGAGGATGAATCAGGTGAACAACAATCAACAAATGCAGGCTTTGTCCTGCAAAGAGCTGGAGTATATCGCAGACTGTATTTCCAATGAGAGCATGCAGATCAAGCTGTGCAGCACAATTGCGGCCCAGTCTCAGAACCAGGCGGTTCGTCAAGCCTGCCAACAGTATGTACAAACGCATGAGCAGCATATGCAAATGCTGTCCGACTGTCTTCGTCAGCATGAGCAGCTTGCGCCTGCGCAGGTTCAATAAAGGGATAAGGAGAGATGATGATGACAAATCAACTGCTTACCGAAAAAGACCTTCTTGGCACCACCCTTGCCGATCTGCGGCGTTCGGTCCGCGAGTATGCTACAGCTGCAACCGAATCTTCCTGTCCGATGGTCCGCCAGATGTTCACCCAGCTGACCGACAGCACCTTGAAGCTTCAGGGGGACATGTATCAGCTGATGGCAAGCAACAATATGTACAGCGGAGTATCAAAGGCAGGACGCCAGGAAGTTTCGAAGCGGCTGCAGTCTGCCCAGCAGACAATGGCCCAGGATCAGCAGTTTGTTCAGCAGCAAATGGCCGGCAGCATGGGTGCCCAAATGTCTTCTATGCAGAATCAAATGAGCGGGGCCCCTACTCTATAGCTAACCTTTTTTGCAGGAGAAGAATCTATCGTTTACTGAATGCTAAAGTGCCGCCTACCTGGACAATCTTCCACGGGATGGCGGTTTTTCTTTGCAGGAACCGGTAATTCATGTAATATAGTTAATAAAACTTCAGCAGGCTTAGGAGGGACACATGAAGGTATTAAGCGAACTTAAACAAAAGCTGATTGAGCTTCTCAGAGAGGATGCGAGGTACACGCCCGAGCTTCTTGCGACAATGCTGGGCGCATCCGAGGAAGAGGTCAAAACGGCGATTCAGGAGCTCGAGCAGGAGCATATCATCGTTAAATACGCAACCGTCGTCAACAGCAGCAAGCTGGATGATGAGAAGGTGACCGCTTTGATCGAGGTTCAGATAACACCTGAACGCGGCAGAGGGTTTGACAGCATAGCGGAACGGGTCTATTTGTACCCGCAGGTAAAATCCGTTTACCTGATGTCTGGCGCCTACGACCTGCTGGTGGAAGTGGAAGGGCGCAACCTGAAGGACGTTGCGAGCTTTGTTTCCCAGAAGCTGTCCACCCTTGAATCCGTATTGTCCACCAAAACCCATTTTATTTTGAAGAAATATAAACAAGACGGCGTTATTTTTGAAGATCATGAAGAAGATCACCGTCTTATGATATCTCCGTAAAGGATGTAATGAGATGATAGTGAACTCTGATAATAAAACAGACCGTACTGAAGAGAAGAAATCCATGCTGGATTATCTGGCCCCGCAGGTTCGTCAGATCCAGCCTTCGGGTATCCGGAAGTTCTTTGATCTGGTGAGCGGAAACAAGGACATCATTACGCTTGGCGTGGGAGAACCCGACTTTGTGACTCCGTGGCATGTTCGGGAAGCCTGCGTTTATTCATTGGAGCGCGGTTTTACCCGGTATACTTCCAATTCCGGCACCCCCGAGCTGCGCGAAGCTATCGCTCAATATTTGTATGACAATTTCAGCGTCGCCTATGAACCCAAGGATGAAATCCTGGTAACGGTCGGCGGAAGTGAAGCGATTGACCTTGCTTTGCGCGCGCTTATCTCGCCCGGCGATGAAATTTTAATTCCTGAACCAAGCTATATTACGTATTCTCCGATCACCACCATCAGCGGCGGAGTCCCAGTCGGGATTGAGACGTTCGCCAAGGACCAGTTTAAGCTCCAAGCCGAGCAGCTGGAAGCGGCCATTACGCCGAAATCCAAGGTGCTGGTGCTCAGCTATCCAAGCAATCCGACGGGCGGCATTATGACTTATGAGGACTGGCTGCCGATTGCCAAAATAGTGGAGAAGCATGACCTTATTGTCATTTCGGATGAAATTTACGCCGAGCTCACTTACTTAGGGAAGCATGTCAGCTTCGCTTCTGTACCCGGCATGAGAGACAGAACAATTCTGGTCAGCGGATTCTCGAAGGCTTTTGCAATGACCGGCTGGAGAATGGGATATGTCTGCGGACATCCCGATTTGATCTCTGCGATGCTCAAGATCCACCAGTACACCATTATGTGTGCGCCGGCAATGGGGCAGGTGGCCGCGCTTGAAGCGTTAACGAACGGCATGGAGGAGAAGGACCGGATGGTCGATTCCTACAACCAGCGCCGCCGGCTTGTGGTTCAAGGATTCCGGGATATCGGCCTGGAATGCCACGAACCGCAGGGTGCCTTCTACGCGTTTCCGAGCATCCAGTTAACCGGGCTCAGCTCTGATGAATTCGCACAGCGCCTGTTGAGGGAAGCTAAAGTGGCGGCTGTTCCGGGAGATGTGTTTGGACTCGGCGGAGAAGGGTACCTGCGCTGCTCCTATGCAACCTCGGTCTCTCAGCTGAACGAAGCGATCCACCGGATTGGCGAATTTGTCCGTAAGCTGGGATAAGCTTTCAGACAAATTTACAAAAGTTTCAATTTTTAATTGAACACTGGATGTGCGGCGTGTTATAATTAGTGTTCGAGGGCTTTTTTTAAGTTTATTTATTGCTGTTAAATTAGGCTAGGTTATGTTAAGTTATGTTAATTTTGTGTTTTGTTCTGCCCAAGGAAGGGCAAGGGAATCATTCAAGGAGGAGTGGGACAATGAGTTGCGGGGAATACAATTTGCCTAATTATATTGGAAGTATGCTTGCTGAGAACAGCAGTAACAATTGGATGTTTGAGAACCAAAGCATCTCCACTCCGGCCCGTAAGCTCTCCTTGGAGGATGAAATCAGACTGCTTAGAAGCAGGATGGAGAAGATTTTTATGGAGGAGCAGTCTTTTACGTCAGATATTGTCGTTGAGATCAGCACCCTTCTGGATCTTAAAATTAACGAATACATGAAGGCCCGAAGCGGCCAATGGAACCAATAATCCGGATTGTAAATTTGCGATAGGATGATTTGTGATATGATGTGGGAAGATCCTGTTAATCGGGGTCTTCTTTTTGTTGAATACGGCTAAAGACATAGAAAGGCAGGGCTTCAAGCGATGAAAATGTATACGCGCACGGGTGACCTGGGACAAACCTCGGTCATTGGCGGAAGAGTCCGCAAAGACGACTTGCGAGTGGAAGCCTACGGCACTCTGGATGAACTAAACAGCTTTGCCGGCCAGGCAGCCGCCCTTGCAGACAGCGGGGAGTTTGCGCCTTTGAAGGAGCAGCTGATCCGGATTCAGCATGAACTATTTGACTGCGGGTCGGATCTGGCTTATGTGAATCCCGCCGAGCAGGGCTTTAAGGTTCATTCCGGACTGGTCCAGAATCTCGAAGCCTGGATTGACTCCTGGGAGGAGGAGCTGCCCGCGCTTGAGCGGTTTATTCTGCCGGGAGGATCCTTGCTGGCCGCGTCTCTTCACGTCTGCAGGACGGTATGCCGGAGGGCGGAACGCCGCGTCATTTCCCTGGCGGCCGATGCCGAAACGGAGAGCAATGCCGAAGTGATCCGGTATTTGAACCGTCTGTCCGATTATTTCTTCACAGCGGCCCGGCTGGCGAACGTGAAAGCGAGTGTTCCGGAGACCGAATATGAACGCAGCGGAAAGGTGTTTCGATAACCCG
The DNA here is from genome assembly GCF_005869875.1 of Paenibacillus pinistramenti. GTDB lineage: Bacteria > Bacillota > Bacilli > Paenibacillales > Paenibacillaceae > Fontibacillus > Fontibacillus pinistramenti. The sequence goes on along the minus strand of NZ_VAWG01000003.1, from coordinate 75,562 downwards.
ATTATGAACGATTATTATAGTCCGATTACTTATTCGGTCACGGCTGCTGAAGAGGGCTGGCTGCTTAAGACCGTGCTGAGCAGAAGGCTCGGGGTCTCACGCAAGCTGATGTCGCGCCTGAAGCTGACCGAGCTTGGGATCACGTTAAATGGAGTGCGGGAATATATCAGCGTTAAGGTCAAGGAAGGCGATGAAGTTGCGATCCGGCTGGAGCAGGAGACATCGGAGGACATCCTGCCCCAGCCTATTCCGTTCGAAATCCTGTACGAGGACGAAGCGCTGCTCATCATTAACAAACAGCCGGGCATCATCGTCCATCCGACCCACGGCCATTATACGGAGACGCTGGCCAACGGCGTCGTTTATTACTGGCAGGAGCGCGGGGAGCGGTTCCGCTTCCGTCCGGTCCACCGGCTGGACCAGGAGACAAGCGGTGTGCTGGCCGTTGCCAAGAACGCCTACGTTCACCAGCATATTTCAGAGCAGATGATTGCCGGAACCGTGCTGAAAAAGTACACGGCGCTCGTGCACGGCACCCCGCCCGCCGCAGAGGGCAGGATCGACGGTCCGATTGACCGCGATCCCCTGGATCCGCACCGCCGGATCGTCACCGAAAGCGGGTATCCCGCTTTGACGCTGTACAAGGTGCGGGAGAGCTGCGCAGCCAGCTCGCTCGTAGAGCTGCAGCTGGGGAGCGGCCGGACCCATCAGATCCGGGTCCATATGACCTCCATCGGCTGTCCGCTGATCGGCGACAAGATGTACAGCTATGACACGCTCGCGCTCCCTGAGCCGCAGCGTGAAGCCGCCGCGGAGCTGGACGCGGCCATCGGCCGGCAGGCGCTGCATGCCGAGCAGCTTGGCTTTGTGCACCCTCTTACGGGTGAAGAGGTGCGGTTTACTGCGCCTTTTCCGCCGGATATGGTGCAGCTGCAGCAATTTTTAAAGAAGAAGAGGTAGAGAACATGAGCAAGCTTACGGTTTATCACTATCCCAAATGCGGCACCTGCCGGAATGCGGTGAAATGGCTGCAGTCCCATGGACATGAGCTGGACCTGCGTCATATTGTGGAGGCGCCGCCATCCCCCGCTGAGCTGGACCATCTGGTCACTCAGAGCGGGTTTGAGCTGAAGAAGTTCTTCAACACCAGCGGCGAGGTGTACCGGGGCATGGGCTTGAAGGATAAGCTGCCCGGACTCTCAAGAGAAGAGCAGCTGGAGCTGTTAGCGTCTAACGGGATGCTCATTAAGCGGCCGGTTGTCACAGACGGCGAACGGGTAACCGTCGGATTCAAAGAGGATGAATTTGCCGCCGTATGGGGCTGAGGAACTATGGTAGTATAGAAGACAGCTGGTTAAAGACAGATCGTGCTTTAAACTATCATTTTTATAAGGAGAGAGAGAATTGACCGAAAGCAAGCAAGAAACCCTGCTGCTGGTGGATGGAATGGCTTTGATGTTCCGGGCCTACTACGCTTCCGCGGTAACGGGCTATATCCGCCGGACAAAAGCGGGGCTGCCGACAAACGCCGTATATGGCTTTATGCGTTACTTCTGGGATGCTGTGGAGAAATTTGCGCCGACCCATGTCGCCTGCTGCTGGGATCTCGGCAGTAAAACCTTCCGCACGCAGCAGTACCCTGCCTACAAAGGCAACCGCTCGGAAGCGCCGGATGACCTGATTCCGCAGTTCAGCGTTATTCGGGACGTGATGGACAGCCTCGGAGTGCCGAACATCAGCTCGGAGGGATATGAGGCGGACGACTGCATTGGCACCTTGGCCGCGCAGTACAGCCAGTCGATGGACGTGATTGTGCTGACGGGTGACCATGATATGCTTCAGCTGATTAACGAGCGGACAAGCATTGCCATTATGAAAAAAGGCCACGGCAACTACTTCGTATACACGCCGCAAAGCCTGTTCGAAGAACGGCAGCTTACGCCTGCCCAGATTATTGATATTAAAGGCCTGATGGGCGATCCGAGCGATAATTATCCCGGTGTGCGGGGCATTGGCGAGAAAACGGCGCTGAAGCTTGTCCAGGAATTCGAGAACGTGGAAGGAATTCTGGCCAATCTGGATAAGCTGTCCAAGGGCATACGCACAAAGATTGAAGCCGATCTTGAGATGCTGCATCTTTCAAGGGACCTGGCATCCATCCGCTGTGACATTGAGCTGGTATGCGATCTGGAGGCGTGCCTCTGGTCGCTTGATCCGCATGCGGTCGTGTCCAAGTTTGAAGAGCTGGAGATGAAGAGCATCTGCTCCTGGATGGGAGTAGAGGCGCTTTGAGCTTCCTGTTTACCAAAGGGTTTAAGTTTAAGTCTAAGTATATATCCTCCAAATTCCCGCGAAAAAGCTTGCGGCGCAGCCTCCTGACCGCAGCCGCAGCGATTCTTCTCTTTCAGGCAGCTTCAGCGGTTCCCCAGCCGGCGGACGCGGCAGGCTCGATTCAGGCTGCAGTCCGGACCGTCAAAGTTTCAGGGACAACCTTCACTGTCCGCACGGTCAAGATCCCGAAGGGCACGCCAGTGACGGTGGGGCTGGCCAAACGCCAGGTCGGCCAAACGGACACCCTGGCTTCAATCGTCAAGAGCTACAAGGCGGAAGCCGCCATTAACGGGGCGTTCTTTAACGCCTACGGCGGCCCGGCTGATCCTTACGGCACGCTGATTATTAATGGACAGATCGCCCATATCGGGCGTTACGGCACTACGATAGGCTTCCGCCGGGACGGAACTGCCGTTATGGATACCGTGCGGCCTTCCTTAACGGGCAAGGTTACGGGAACGGACGACAGGGCGAAGAGCTGGTACGCGACTTTCGTTAACCGGACACCGGATGCAGGGGCGAATAATACGATCCTGTTTACGCCTGACAGAGGTTCAAAGGTTGGCTTCAACGGCGGCATCGCTGTTACGGTCAGCGCGGGAGTGGTGACCCGCAAGGCAGCCAATGCGAACACCGCTATCCCGAAGGATGGATTTGTGCTAGTGTTCAGCGGTACAGAGAAGACGATGGCGGAGCGCTTCACCGTGGGAAGCCGTGCAGAGTGGAGTATGTCTTACACCAACCAGGCGGGGACAACGCTGGACTGGTCGGATGTGCAGACGGCGGTCGGCGCCGGTCCAAGACTGGTTACGGATGGAATAGTTACGCTGAATGCGAAAGCGGAGGGCTTCACCGATCAGAAAATATTGACGGCATCCGCGGCCCGCAGCGGAATTGCCATCCTGCCGGACGGCTCCATTCTGCTGGCGACGGTGAATGGTGCAACGATGACGCAGTGGGCGTCTGTCATGAAGGCGTTAGGAGCCAAGCAGGCGATGAACCTGGACGGAGGAGCCTCCACGGGGTTGTATGCCGGAGGCAAAACGCTGACCCCGGCAGGGCGGCTGCTCAGCAGCATGCTGGTATTCGGCAGTCAAGTGACGAAATAAGTAAGCCGTCAATCCGTAAAATGCGGCTCTCCAAGCACCTGATGCAGGAAGCCGGCGAGCTCAGCCTCCTCCTCTTCGGTCAGTCCGTAGATGGAGGACAGATAACCTTCGGTCACCAGATCGTCGGAGCCGAGAATGGCTGTTCTGCCGTTTTGCAGATCGGCGACGAGCTTCTTGCCGTAGAACCGGCTGGTTGTGGTTACAGCCAGATCAAACCGTTTTAAGGACGGGCCGATAAAGGTTACAAAGCGGGTGGACGTCTGCTCGGTGCTGTCCGACAGATAATCAAGATCGTGATCAAATGAGTGCATGGAAGTGCCTCCTCTAATTATTATTCATATTATTCTTCTTATATTTACCTGCATATCGTCATATCGCCATATCGTCGTATATTATAGCTAAAAAAGCGCTTTCGGAAAAGGAAAGCCTTTCTATTGACTGTTAGGAAAAATATGGTATCATGTTTTACAACAGTATACGTCTATCGGGGAAGCACCTCTCTTGCATGCAGGAGAGGTGCTTTTTTGTGTTCTCAGAAGACACGGTCCAGGGAAGTGTGCTGAATATAAGGAGGTGTAAGGATGCGTATCGTATTTTTAAACACAATGGAGAGAAGGCAGCAGAACAGACCTGAGCTTGCAGATACCGCACAGGTTTGGATTGGCGAGGAAGGCGGGCTTTGGCGGATTGGCTGGGATGAAGAAGGAGCAGCAGGCGGGAAGGGCCAGCTTTGGTACGAAGGCGGCTCGTGGTCGGATATGCTCAGCCACTACCGGTATCAGCTGGCAGCCAAGCTGTCAGACGGATTCCGTCCGGTGATCAGCGGCATTTTTCATGAGGATGAAGGCATCAGGGGCACATCTGCCCAGAAGCTGTACTGCTACAGCGAATTAAACGGCAGCGAGGAGATTTATTTGGAGCTGTCTGCCTGGCGGCGCCGGAAGGCTGCAGCGGCCGGCAAGGCTCCATACCTGGTCGCAAGCAACCGGCTGCTCCGCCTGATCAGCGCATTTCTGCCGAAGACAAAGGAAGAGCTGACGCAGCTTCCCGGGCTTGGCGAGGTCAAGGCCGCGGAATACGGAGAAGAGATGCTTGCGGTGACGGCTGCCTATGAAAGGGACTGGCATTTTCCGCTGGACTGGGTGGAGCAGGAGCTGGACGAAGAGACCTTCCGCAGCTGGACCTACAGGCAGAAGGAAGCCCGCTATAAAGCAGAAATTGAGCGCTCCGCAATGAGAAAGCGGCTGCTCGAGGGAATAGGGGAAGGATACAGCCTTGAGCAGATTCAGGAAAGCACGGGCCTATCCAGACGGGAAGCGATTGAACAGCTGGAGCAGCTGGAGAAGGAAGGCTATGACACGCAGGAATTGGTTGAGCGTGAGCTGTCCGGCCTGCCGGATCTGGAGCAGAGTGCTATCCGGGAGGCTTATCTGGCATTAGGCGACGCCCTGCTCAAGCCTGTAATGCAGCAGGTGTACGGGAGCGAAGCCATGCAGCAGGGCGGCCCGGATCTCGAGCGGCGCTACGAATGGCTGCGGTTAATGCGCATCCGGCACCGCAGGGAAGCACAAAGCAAAGTGCAGAGCGCATAAACCAATAAGGGCGAGGTCTGCCTCCGAAAGTTACGGATGCGCCTCGCCCTTGACTTAATCGTTATAAATAAATGCTTTCAAATCCAGTCTTTCTTCCGGAACAGATAGAACATGCCGAGACCGAGCGCCAGCATAATTCCCAGCACGATAAAATAACCGTACTCCGTATGCACTTCCGGCATATTATCAAAGTTCATTCCGTAAATGCCCGTAATCAGCGTCAGCGGGATAAAGATCGTAGTAATTGCGGTAAACACACGCATGATTTCGTTCGCACGGTTCGCAATACTGGACTGGTAAGCTTCTCGTAAGTTGCCCATGAGTTCGCGGAAGGTATCAAAGTTCTCGGAGATTTTGACCGCATTTTCATAGATATCGCTGAAATATTTCTGCAGCTGATCGTCGATGAGGCGCAGGTCTTTCTTATTGAGGACGTTAATCACTTCTTTTTGCGGGCCAAGCATTTTCTTCAGCCATAGAATTTCACTCCGCAGCCCGATAATTTCGTTCAGGTGCGAACGCTTCGTATGAACGAGAATATCTTCTTCCAGCTTCTCGATCTTATCTTCAATCCGGTCACCGACCGTGAAATAGTTATCGACAACAAGGTCAATGAGCAGATACAGGAACCGGTCCGGCTCGCTGACCTCCTGCTCCCATAATATAGGCTTGACGGCCCGGAGCTCGTTGAGCTTCTGTTTCGTTACCGTAATAATATAATGACGGCCCAGAAAGACGTTAAGCGCACGCAGAAAAATTTCTTCATCATCAAAACGGATGCTGTTAACTACAATAAAATAATGGCTTTCGTAAATTTCGATTTTGGGACGCTGTTCCTCATCGCTCAAGCAGTCTTCTACCGCAAGATCGTGCAGCCCGAATACGGGCTGGAGCAAGTCCAAATCCTCTGTGTCGGCATCGATCCAGTAAAAACCTTCCGCCGGTGCCGCCAGTGTATCCTCGAGGTTCTCCACCGCTGTGAAGACACCTGCGTTTACATGGCGAATTTTCATCTGATTCACTCCTTTGTTGATCAACACAGGAGACATCAGCATCGGCTGATCTTAATCAGACAGCACGAAGAAAATGCCGGTAACGAAAGAACCCCCTACTTCCGAGAGCATTCTGCCGAATGAATCCTGTGTGGTTGTTATTGCCCTTGGGGATTTGCTCTGCGGACTAGAGTCGCCTTCCATTTCCGTTCACCTCTACTTCAAACTGGACTTTTGACACTTGTTTAGTATAACGCCGGGCTATGAAAATTTTCAAGCGAAATCATGCTTGCCGAAGCTATACGCCAGCATATGGCAGTCAAGGCCGAAAGGTACCGGATTTACGCGAGTTTTGCTCTTATTATTTGCTTGACGAAAGGCGTCTTATGCTATAAATTTATTGCATAGATTGTTACGTTTTCATGAACGTATTTCCTAAATTGAATACAGCGAAATCTTATCAAGAGTAGGTGGAGGGACTGGCCCGATGAAACCCGGCAACCGGCGATGAATCGCACGGTGCTAATTCTTGCGGAACTTATGGTGCTCATCAGTGGGCATTCTTAAGTCTCTGAGAGATGAGAGAGGCGCATACACCATGACATGATATGACCTTTCTCGATTTTACGAGGAAGGTCATTTTTGCTATATGCCCTCATCCTTCCTAAGATTGCCGCTCAAGCGAACGAAGAGGAGTGAACTGTAAAATGCCAATCAAGATTCCCGATTCTTTACCAGCGAAAGAAGTATTGACGAATGAAAATATTTTCGTAATGGACGAAAGCCAGGCGTTTCATCAGGACATCCGTCCGCTCCGGATTGCCATTCTCAATCTGATGCCTACGAAGGAAACAACGGAGGAGCAGATCCTGCGCCTGCTGGCCAATACGCCGCTTCAGGTTGAATTTGTGCTCCTTCATCCCGGCTCCCATACCTCCAAAAATACTTCTGCTGAACACTTGAATCAGTTCTATAAAACGTTTGAAGAAATCAAACATCTGCGCTTTGACGGAATGATTATTACCGGCGCTCCGGTAGAGCAGTTCGATTATGAGGATGTTACCTATTGGAAGGAAATTCAGGAGATCTTCGACTGGACCGAATCCCATGTGACCTCTACTATGCATATCTGCTGGGCGGCCCAGGCGGGCCTGTACCATCATTTTGGAATTCCCAAGGCTTCTCTTCCGCAAAAATGTTTCGGCGTATTCACGCATACGGTGAATATTCCGAACACCAAGCTGCTGCGCGGATTTGACGAGCTGTTCCTGGCTCCTCATTCCCGTCATACCGAAGTGGCCAAGGCTGATGTCGAGAAGGTGGAAGAGCTTGATGTTTTGTCCGAATCGGACGAAGCAGGCGTCTACATTGTGGCAACGCGGGACGGAAGACAGATTTTTGTAGCCGGCCATCCTGAATACGATCCTTTATCCCTGAAATGGGAATATGACCGTGATGCGGCCAAGGGGATGGACGTCCCCCTTCCGGTGAATTATTTTCCGAAGAATGACCCGTCCCAAACGCCGAGATCGACCTGGCGGGCTCATGCCAACTTATTGTTTGCCAACTGGCTGAATTACTATGTGTATCAGGAAACGCCTTATGATATTGATGCCCAGGTAAACAAGATCCAAGAAAGCCAAAAGGAAGAATATCAAATTTAGGGGGACTAGCGACAATGCCAGAGAACAATCCAGGGAACAATTCAGGGAACAATTCAGAGAACAATTCAGGGAACAAATCAGAACAACTCCGCATTGAAAGCAGGCTGGCGCAGATCGGCTCCATGGAAGAGCCGGTAACCGGAGCGATTACTTATCCGATTTACCAAGCTACCGCCTACCGCCATCCGCGCTTGGGCCAAAGCACCGGCTTCGACTATACCCGCACCAAAAATCCGACCCGCGCGGTGCTGGAGAAAGCTGCTGCCGATCTGGAATCCGGCGATGCCGCTTTTGCCTGCAGCTCCGGAATGGCTGCGCTTCAAACTTTGTTTATGATGTTCAGCTCGGGCGACCACCTTATTGTTTCTCTTGATTTGTACGGCGGCACCTACCGGCTGTTTGAGAAAATTCTGTCCCGCTATGGCATTACTGCGACTTATGTGGATACAAACGATCTGGACGCGCTCGAGTCGTCCCGCCGTCCGGAGACGAAGGCCGTATTTATTGAAACGCCAACGAATCCGCTCATGATGGTGACGGACATTGCGGCTGTTTCCGCGTGGGGGACCCGCCATGGGCTGCTGACCATTGTGGATAACACGCTGCTGACGCCGTATTTCCAGCGCCCGCTGGAGCTTGGCGCCGATATCGTCGTTCACAGCGCGACCAAATATTTGGGCGGACATAACGATGTCCTGGCCGGTCTAATTGTAACAAAAGGACAGAAGCTCTCCGAGGAAATCGCCTTCCTTCATAACTCGATCGGAGCGGTGCTCAGCCCTTCCGACAGCTACCAGCTGATGAGAGGAATGAAGACGCTGGCGCTCCGCATGGAGCGTCATGAAAGCAACGCTACGGCTGTGGCGAAATTCCTGAGCACGCATCCGCAGATTGCGGAAGTCTTCTACCCGGCGCTGCCTGACCATCCGGGTTATGAGATTCAGAACCGCCAGTCCTCCGGAAATACCGGCATTTTCTCCTTTAAAGTAACCGATGCCCGCTACGTCGAGCCGATTCTGCGTCATCTGAATCTGATCGCCTTCGCGGAAAGCCTGGGCGGCGTGGAATCGCTGCTGACTTATCCGGCAGTGCAAACCCATGCTGACATTCCGCTTGAGATCCGGGAGGCGGTAGGCGTCGATGACCGCCTGCTCCGTTTCTCCGTCGGCATTGAGCATCCGGACGATCTCATCGCCGATCTGGCGCAGGCGCTTGAGGCGGCACGCTCTGAAGTGGAAGGGGGCCGCTGAGTATGAGCAGCAAAGACGGAAATAATGGCAGCGGGAACCGCTCTTCCGAGCTGAAGTTTGATACGCGGCTGCTTCACTTCGGCTCTGAAGTGGACGCCGCGACCGGGGCTTCCAGTGTTCCGCTTTATCAGGCGTCGACCTTTCATCATGAAGATATCTTTAACCCGCCGCAGCATGATTACACGCGGTCCGGGAATCCGACCCGCCAGGCGCTGGAAGACTATATCGCCTTGCTTGAGGGCGGAACGAACGGCTATGCGTTTCCGAGCGGCATGGCGGCGATATCCGCTGCATTTATGCTCTTCTCTGCAGGCGATCATCTCATCGTTACCGAGGATGTCTACGGCGGCACTTACCGTCTGCTGACGGGGATTCTGAACCGGTTCGGGCTCGAAGCATCCTTTGTAGACATGACGAAGATTGAAGAGGTTAAAGCCGCTCTTCGTCCAAATACTAAAGGAATCTATATCGAGACACCTTCCAATCCTACGCTGAAAATTACAGACATCGCCGCCCTTGCGGCCTGGTCGAAGGAGCAGGGTCTGATCAGCATGGTGGACAATACGTTTATGACTCCTTACTACCAGCGTCCGATTGAACTGGGCATTGATATCGTCCTGCACAGCGCCACCAAGTTCCTTGGCGGGCACAGCGATGTGCTGGCCGGTCTTGCGGTATCGGCCAACGAATCGCTGGGCCGCCAGCTCAAGTATTTGCAGAACGGTCTTGGCAGCGTGCTCGGCGTGCAGGATTCCTGGCTGCTCATGCGCGGCATGAAGACGTTGTCCGCCCGGATGGCGCACAGTGAGATCAGCGCCCGCAGGCTTGCCGAGTGGCTGGACAGCCGCAGTGATATCACAGCCGTGTACTATCCGGGGCTGAAGGATCATCCCGGCCGTGAAATCCAGGAGCAGCAGTCGGCCGGTTATGGAGCCGTTGTCTCCTTCGATGTTGGCTCCGGTGACCGGGCCAAACAGGTGCTCAACGCGGTGAAGCTGCCGATTGTGGCTGTCAGCCTTGGTGCGGTGGAGAGCATTTTATCTTACCCGGCGATGATGTCTCACGCTTCGATGCCGGCGGAAGTCCGCCTGGAGCGCGGCATTACAGACGGACTGCTCCGGTTCTCTGTCGGTCTTGAGGATGTTGAGGATCTGATTGCTGACCTTGAGCAGGCGCTTGCGCAGGCATAAGTCAATTTTTGAATAGGTAAACTAAATGAGACTTTTTTCACATTTTCCAGGCATCCGGCCCTCCGGGTGCTTCTTTTCTTTTGAAGGGTATGTTAGGATTAGAAAAAGGAACGCCCCGAGTGACGATCCACAAGCTGTTCTAGTTTATGAAATGGAAGGGGGCTGCATCAAAGTGGCTATTGATTCTATCCTTGAGAAAGCGCTGCGCGGGGAACGTGTGACGCTGGAGGAAGCAACCGCTTTGTTTGAGTCGAATGAAATTGAGAAGATGGGGCACACAGCCAACATTTTGATGGAGAGACGTTTTCCGGAGAAGATAACGACTTTTGTAATAGGAAGAAATATTAACTACACGAACGTTTGTGACGTTTACTGCCGTTTCTGCGCTTTCTACCGGAGACCCGGTTCTGAAGAGGGTTACGTGCTGCCTGACGAAACGATTTTTCAGAAGATACAGGAAACCATTGATGTAGGCGGAACGGAGATCCTGATGCAGGGCGGCACCAATCCGAACCTGCCGTTCAGCTATTATACAGACATTCTTCGCGATATTAAGAAGAGATTTCCGGACATTATCATGCACTCCTTCTCTCCGGCCGAAATTCAGAAGATGAAGGTGGTCTCTGACGGCCTGTCACTGGAAGAAGTGTTACGTCAGATTCACGAAGCAGGACTGGATTCCCTGCCGGGCGGCGGCGCTGAAATCCTTGATGACCGGACACGCCGGAGAATCAGCCGGTTGAAGGGCTCCTGGACAGACTGGATGGACGTCATGAAGACCGCGCACAAGATCGGGATGAACACGACAGCCACTATGGTAATCGGCCTTGGCGAAAGCATGGAGGAACGGGCGCTTCATCTGATGCGTGTCCGTGACGCGCAGGATGAATGCATTCAGAACGGATACAAATCTGAGGGCTTCCTGGCCTTTATTCCGTGGACCTTCCAGCCGGACAATACGAATCTGAAGCTGGACCGCCAGACGCCTGAGGAATATCTGAAGACCGTTGCAATCAGCCGGATTGTACTGGACAATATTAAGCACTTCCAGTCCTCGTGGGTGACCATGGGGCCGGAGATTGGCAAGCTGTCCCTGCAGTACGGATGCGATGACTTCGGCAGCACAATGATCGAGGAGAATGTAGTATCCTCGGCCGGCGCTACCCATAAAGTCAATATCTCCTCAACGCTGGAGATTATCCGTCAGGCAGGCAAAATTCCGGCGCAGCGCAATACAAGATATGAAATTCTGCGTACGTTTGACGATGCGAATGAGAAGATCGAGAACGATTTTGTTATGCAGAACTAATTGTTGTTAATATTGTTTACTGGCAGGCTCCCGTTATGGGGGCCTGTTTCTTTTTCCATGCAGCTTAACGCCTTCCATCCATTGCATAGTCCCCGTCCGTATACATGCTCCTCCGGCACCATATACTTGTTTCGAGGACTCGAGGAAGGAGCGATATGATGCAGCTGTTTACCATAACAACATCGGTTGATTCCCGCCGGGCCGCCGAGCAGCTATGTGAAATGTTTCAGGCAGAAGGCGATAAATGGAGTCAGGGACGAAATAACGATCTCTCTTTCCGCTTTGGCTATGGACATGGCAGAGTATACGTGACCTGTGTTTGCAGCGGAGCTTCCATCCCTGCGGCAAGAACAGTCAAAGGCTTGAAGTCTAAAGCGGCCGAGATTATTACGGAGCATATTATGCGGGATAAAGAGCCCATTCTGCTGCGCAGACTGCTGGCTAAATATTATTCCCTACATAAACATGAGGATGCGCCTCAGATCGTTGAGTTAGCCGTTCAAATACTGGACGGGTTAACTTATTATGAGGTGCATATGAGGGGCCGTGAACGGAGAATCGCTGAAATCTACAGTGTGTTTCTGGACAGCCTGACTTCTTTCGGGACCGTCGATGTGGATGGGTGGCTTACGTTCCGGATGCCTGTTTATGAGGATGAACTAAAGGATGCTCTTGATCTTGCCATGGACGAATATCTGCTGGACAAACAGTATGAGGAGTTCATCGGACTGCTTAAATATTTTGTACAATTCCAGGATGCGCGGATGCCGCTGATTCACTTGAAGCATGTTGAGGGCATGGAGTTCCAGCTGCTGGATGACCAGATGCTTCCGCTTGGGCCGCTTCCCCAGGATGATGGAATCTCAGTTAAAATGGCGGATCTGGAGCTGCAGATGGAGGATGCGGTCGTCAGCTCGCTGATTTCCCTCTCTCCGGCCCGCATCATGATCCATACCCAGGAGCCTGAGCTGCGGATGATCGCCACCATTCAGGAAATATTCGGTGAGCGGGCACAGCTTTGCCTTGACTGATCCGGGCTTGACTCTTCTTAAAAAGGGAGCTTATAATACACTAAGAATTTCAAAATGAACAGCGAAGACAAAGACATGGACCAAATCTGACGGGACCGTACAGAGAGAGGAAACATCGGCTGCAATTTCCTTCGGATTTTCCGGTTTGGTTTACCCCTTTGGAGCTGCAGTTCTGAACCGCGGAGTCTGACCTTGTGTCAGCGGCGAACTAGGAACTGCCGGAACCGTTTCCGTTAAGAACGGCTAATGAAGGGCCTGCAACTTGGGCTGAATTAGGGTGGAACCACGGGTACAGCACTCGTCCCTTTCCGGGGGCGGGTGTTTTTTGATTTGTTCTCCGCTTCCGGTGAGAACCGTAAGTCTTAATCATTCTATTTTAGAAGGAGATTGAACAACATGGCCATTTCAATTAACCTGCCGGACGGCTCCGTAAGAGAGTACGCAGAAGGCAGCACTTTGGAAGATGTAGCATCCTCCATCAGCAGCGGGCTCCGCAAGAACGCGGTTGGCGGCAAGCTGAACGGGAAAGTTGTTGATTTGAACACCAAATTAACAGACGGGGCGCAGGTTGAACTGCTGACTCTCGATTCCAAGGAAGGGCTCGAAATGATGCGTCACAGTACAGCCCACCTGCTGGCGCAGGCGGTGAAACGCCTTTTTGGCAATAAAGAGGTTAAGCTCGGGATCGGTCCGGTGATTGAGGACGGCTTCTACTATGATATGGACCTTGAGCATCCGCTGAATCCGGAAGACCTGCAGAAGATTGAGAAAGAAATGGAACGGATTGTAGGGGAAAATCTGCCGATTACCCGCCGCGAAGTCAGCCGGGAAGAGGCGCTTGCGATCTTCACCGAGCTGGGCGATCCCTACAAGCTGGAACTGATTCGTGATCTGCCTGAGGACAGCGTCTTGTCGATTTATGATCAAGGGGAGTTCTTTGATCTCTGCCGCGGGCCGCATGTTCCTTCCACTGGCAAAATTAAAGTCTTCAAGCTGCTCAGCGTGGCTGGCGCTTACTGGCGCGGGAACAGCGACAACAAGATGCTGCAGCGTATATACGGCACAGCTTTTGCTAAGAAGGCCGAGCTGGACGAGCATCTGCGCCTGCTGGAGGAAGCGAAGAAACGCGACCACCGCAAGCTTGGCAAAGAGCTGAAAATTTTTACCTTCTCCAATCTTGTTGGACAAGGCCTGCCGATCTGGCTGCCAAACGGGGCGAAGCTGCGCCGTACTCTGGAGCGCTACATTGTAGACCTGGAAGAGCGTCTTGGCTATCAGCACGTTTATACTCCGGTAATGGGCAACGTGGACCTGTACAAAACCTCCGGCCACTGGGAGCACTACCAAGAGGACATGTTCCCGGTTATGGAGCTGGACAACGAAAGCTTTGTGCTTCGTCCGATGAACTGCCCGCACCACATGATGGTTTATAAGAGCGAAATGCACAGCTACCGCGACCTGCCGATCCGGATCGGCGAGCTTGGCCTGATGCACCGCTATGAAATGTCCGGGGCCTTGACGGGCCTGCACCGCGTGCGTTCCATGACGCTGAACGATGCGCATATTTTCTGCCGTCCGGATCAGATCAAGGAAGAATTTGCACGGGTAATTCAGCTGATTCAGCGCGTTTACGAGGACTTCGGCATCAAGGAATACCGGTTCCGCCTGTCCTACCGCGATCCAGCAGATACCGAAAAATACTTCCCGGACGACGAAATGTGGGAAATGTCCCAGCGCATGCTCCGCGAGGTTGTTGAATCGCTCGGCATTCCTTTCTTTGAAGCAGAGGGAGAAGCTGCCTTCTACGGTCCTAAGCTGGACGTTCAGATCAAAACCGCGCTCGGCAAAGAAGAAACCTTGTCGACCTGCCAGCTGGATTTCCTGCTGCCGCAGCGTTTTGAACTGGAATACGTGGGAGACGACGGCCAGAAGCACCGTCCGGTTGTTATCCACCGCGGCATTATCAGCACCATGGAGCGCATGACGGCCTTCCTGCTTGAGAACTTTGCAGGCGCTCTTCCGCTTTGGCTGTCGCCTGTTCAGGCGAAGGTCATTCCGGTATCCGGCGCATTCGAAGCTTACGCGAAGGAAGTTACGGAGAAGCTGCAGGAGGCTGGAATCCGTGTCGAAGCTGACCTCAGAAACGAGAAGCTCGGCTACAAGATCCGCGAAGGCCAGCTTGAAAAAGTTCCTTACATGTTCATCGTCGGCGAGAACGAAATGAACGCAGGTTCCGTATCCGTCCGCAAGCGCGGCGAAGGCGACCTCGGAGCTAAATCACTGGCCGAAACGATCGGTTTGCTGTCGGAAGAAATCCGCAGCCATACCATCTAATAATTTCAATCATATAAAATTTGGTATAAATCATGGCGTATGTGGACATCCTTGCGAATAAGGGGGAGGATTTCACATGCGCCATTTTAAATTCTGGAACAAACTCACATTGATTTTGATAGGATTCGGATTGTTCTTTAATAGTTTCGAAGGCGAAAGAACCGCAGCTGCATTTGGCGGTTTTTCACTTGGCCGCGAGCTCTACAATGATGTCGGGGTTGACCTGTTTAATCTGGATTTGGGCGAATATGCCGTCGCGGGGTTTGGTCTGAATCAGACTGACCTTTACTATACGTACAGCGCATACGATGAAAGTGATTTTGATCCGGATTTTGAACTGGCCGGAACGAGCCAGGCCGACAGCCATGAGGCTGTTAGGGCCGCGGGCAGCGTAATAGGCAAAGCGATGTCTGACGCGGGCAGGCTTGCGCAGGCGGTCGCGGGACTGCAGAAGCAGGAAACGGTTCAGAAGCCGGCCGAGGTCGTAACTGTACTTGCCACTGGATATACTGCAGGTTATGAATCCACCGGAAAAAGGCCCAGCCATCCACAGTACGGAATCACTTATTCAGGTGTGAAAGTCAGACGCGACAAAGGGGCATTATCAACAATTGCAGCCGATTTGAAGGTTTTCCCGCTCGGTACGATTCTCTATATCCCGGGGTACGGTTATGGAGTTGTCGCGGATAAAGGCGGAGCTATTAAGGGCAACCATCTGGATTTGTACTTCTCGACAACGAAGCAGGTATTTGAAGAGTGGGGCAAGAAGAAGGTCGATGTCCGCGTCATCAAATGGGGCGACGGCAAGCTTACGGAGCAGATGATTCAGAAGTTCGGTGAATCCATTGAAGTGAATGAAGATTTAATGGACCCGACCTGGGAAAATTCCATCTAAATGTTACCTGTATAGCTGGGGTTTCAGCTCCGCATAATACATTTCGGTTAGTCGTTATGGCTGACCCAAATGAAACCGGAGGTGCTTTACCAATGGCTAAAAATCCAGGTTACAAAACACCAAACGAGAAATACAATGCGGAATTCGCAGAGCTCGGCAGCAATCCCGTCCAGCAGAAAGTGAAGTCTGCAGGAGCAATGGGAGCAGCGAAGAGCCCAGGCTACAAAACGCCGAATGAGAAGTTTGACGCAGAATTCGCCGATCTGAGCAGCCAGCCGGTGAAGAAGAAAGTACAGCAGGCGAAAGCCGGCAAACAAATGAAGTAAGGCAGGCCTCTTGAAGAAACAGGAAGCAGGCCAAGCAGAGAAGATGCCGCAGCAGCGGCATCTTCTTTGTTTTTCTATGCCTGTATTCCCTGCCCTCTGCCTGCCATCTGCACTCCCGGCTCATTCCTGCAATCTTCTTTATCTGCATTTGTACCGGCATCCGTCTCAAGACCGAGAGCTAATCAATCTGCCGCCGCTATTCAGCTTGCCGGATCTCGGCTAAACTTATAACATGAACTTACAAGTTAAGGGAAGACGGGGGAATAGACATGTTTAAAGGATGGACTGGCAGAATGGTTGGGGGATTGATGCTGCTGGCAGCCGGTGTGCTGCTTCTTCTAAATATGCTGGGATACATTGAACTCAGCCTTGGGGAGCTGTTTGCAACGTTTTGGCCGGTGTTCGTCCTTCTGGCCGGGTTATCTCAGATAGCCAACAGCGCGAGAAACGGCGGAGCGATATTTGGCGGGCTTGTCGTTACAGTTGTAGGAGGCTTTTTCCTGGCTAGAAATTTGAATCTTGTTGACATGTCGGCAGGCGAATTCTTCAAATACGCGGTACCTGTGGTTCTGATTGCAGCGGGCTTGTCGGTGATGTTCCGGCCTTCCAGACGGAACCGGGATTCCTCCATTGATGCGGGAAGCAACGAGCTTCCTGTTCCGTCTCCTGTTCCGCCTCCGGCTCCGCTTGATCCGTCCCTTGAGCCAAACTTCGGCTCTTCCTTTGATGAAGCCTTTGAGCAGGCTTTTCCCGAGGAGAGCAAGAAGCAGAAGGATCTGGAAGAGAAGGCGAAGGCAGAGGAACAATACGGGCAAGAGCACTATAAACACCATAGACATCATAGACACCACAGAGAATATAGACAGACGGACGCTACCGAAAAAATCAACCGCTCGGGCTTCATTGGCGACGTCCGGCTTGGCGATCAATACTTTGAGCTGAAGCCGGCTAACATCTCCCATTTTATCGGCGATACCATTATCGACCTGACCAAAGCACAGATTCCTTACGGGGAGACAAAAATTAACGTTTCGGCCTTTATCGGAGACGTAAAGGTGTTCGTGCCGGCTGATGCGGATTTGGGCATTTCGGTATCCTCCAGCTCGCTGATCGGCGACATGAAGGTTCTTCAGGAGAAGTCGGGCGGGTTTATGAGCAGCGTAACCTCCAAAACACCGAATTTTAACGAAACCAGCAAACGCATTAAGCTGAACATCAACGTGTTTGTCGGGGATATCCGGGTCAACAGGGTGGGCTGAGCAGATGATGATGAAGGTTTTAAGAAGCACGAAGTGGGAGCTGCTCTTCTACTTCCTGCTCGCTGGTGCTCTGACAGCCGGGGTTCTGTACACCGGCAATTCCACGCATTATATCGTTGTATCCGACCCCCGGATGTGGATCTATTATGTAGCGGGCATTCTTATTTTTACAGTGGTCATTGGTTACATTGCAGGCCAGCGCATCCAGCGACGGCTCGACATTCTTCATTTAAGCATGCTGCAGGTGGCTCAAGGGAATTTATCCGTGCGCATCCCGGATTCAACGGATATGACCTTTGCCGGGATATACGGCGAGTTCAACGGCATGGCCGAAGCGGTGGAGAAGAAGATGCGTCTGCTTCAGCAGCTTGGGGAGCAGGAAGTGACCAATAAAGAACAGGCCGCGGAGAAAGCGGTGCTGGAGGAGCGGCGGCGGCTCGCGCGTGATCTGCATGACACGGTGAGCCAGCAGCTTTTTGCTGTGCATATGGCGGCTTCGTCCCTCCCGAAAATACTGGAAATCCAGCCTGAGCGCGGCCGCGAGGTGATGGAGCAGCTGATTCAAATGTCTAATACTGCCCAGAAGCAAATGCGGGCCCTGATCGCTCAGCTGCGGCCGATGGAGCTTGTCGGCAAATCGTTATCCGAGGCGCTGGACCAGTGGTTTCCGGATTACTGCCGCCAGAACGGACTGAAAGGCATGATTGATCTCGATCTCCAGGGCGAGCTGTCTGAAGCGATTGAACACCAGCTTTTTCTCATCATCCAGGAGGCTATGGCTAACATCGTCAAGCACGCCGGGGCCCGGCTGGTCAGCCTTTCACTGCAGGAGTCTCCCCGCCAGGTGGTGCTGAGCGTCAGCGATGACGGCCAGGGATTCAGCTCTTCGGTGCAGAAGCAGGGCTCCTACGGGCTGTCCACCATGCGTGAGCGGGCGGAGAAGCTGGGAGGAACAGCTGAAGTGATCAGCAAGCCGGGCGCGGGAACCACAATCCGCATACATATACCGAAGTTTGACGATGCCAGGAAAGGGGAAGAATGATGAATAACAGGACAATCAGAGTCATGATCGTGGACGACCACGATATGGTGCGAATGGGTTTAAAGACGTATCTCTCGCTGGACCCCCAATTTGAAGTGATCGCCGAGGCCGGGGACGGACAGCAGGCGGCTGAAGCGGTTGATGCGATGGAGCCGGACAGCCGGCCGGATATTATGCTGATGGATTTGATGATGCCGGGAATGAACGGAGCCGAGGCTGCGCGTCTTATTCTTGGGCGGCATGCCGGGATAAAGATCATTATCCTGACGAGCTTTCTGGAAGATGATCTGGTTGTAGAGGCGATAGAGGCAGGGGCAGTCAGCTATGTTCTGAAGACCGTTTCGGCTGAAGAGCTCATTTATGCGCTGCAGGGGGCTTACCGGGGAATGCCGGTGATGACCGGGGATGTGGCCCAGGCGCTGACGCGCGGCATCCGCCAGAAAACGGTACAAGGCGACACGGCCGGGCTGACCGAACGGGAGAAGGAGGTGCTGCTTCTGATCGCCGAAGGCAAAAGCAACAAGGAGATCGGGGAAGAGCTTCATATCAGCATCA
Source organism: Paenibacillus pinistramenti (assembly GCF_005869875.1). GTDB lineage: Bacteria > Bacillota > Bacilli > Paenibacillales > Paenibacillaceae > Fontibacillus > Fontibacillus pinistramenti. The sequence continues at coordinate 56,683 of NZ_VAWG01000003.1, read as the reverse complement.
AGACGGTAAAGACCCACGTCAGCAACCTGCTGATGAAATGCGAGCTGGAGGACCGGACACAGCTTGCGATCTATGCGCACCGGCAGGGCTGGGTTTCCTGATCGGCTGGAGGCAGCAGTGCCGTGAACCTTTTTCCGCCTCTCCTTAATCTAGAATCTCGCATCTCGTATATTGGAGGTTTTTGTGGTTTCTTCGGGTTTTATTTTCTTTTTAATTGTTTTTAATGTTTGCTTAAGGTTTATAGTACAAAATAAAACCATCAAGAACATAACCCCTAAACAACCAGGGATGAGGAGGAAAATGAACGATGGACGAACGTAACAACAACAATTCCAGCTTTGGTTTCGGCTTTGGTGCCGCTTCGAATAATAACGACAATAACAACACTAACAACGATAACACTAACGATAACACTAACGATAACTTTAATCAGAACGATGAAATGAATAACCGCAGCAGCTACAGCGGCTATAGCAGAACCTCCAGTGACTACACTTCCAACAATGACTATACTTCCACCAATGACTATAGCAAATCCTCCAGCGACTACTCTTCCAGCAGCGAGTACAGCAAAAGCTCCGGCAGTCAGGAGCCGGCTTCTGCAGGCTCTGATTCTTCTTACTACTATTCTTACGGGCCTTACCAGTCCCAGGAACGCAGCCGCGAAGAGAGCAGCTATGATTCCAGCCGCCAGGACGTTGAAGTAACTCCGCCTCAGCCGGTTCGTCCGATGCCAGCTGGCTATCTGACACGCTCAAGCATGGATTCCGCGGCCAGTCAGGGCAGTTCCGATTCCGGCAATGCCGGAGGCAAAAATCCGAATTGGCAGTACAAGCAGAAGAAATCTAAATCACCAATTAAATCGGTTGTTGCCGGCGTACTGGCTGGCATGGTGCTGATGGGCGGAGCCATGGCTTATGCCGATTATGAGAACCTGTTTACGGGCGGCAAACAGCAGGTTGTATCCGCTGCAGTATCGGATACCTCTAGTTCCACCTCCGATTCTTCGGCTACAAATGTGAAGCTTCCGGTCAGCACGGGCGGCGATGTAACTTCTGTAGTGAAGCAGGCCGGACCGGCAGTCGTGCAGATCGAAACGCTGGTTAAATCCAGCAGCAGCAGCGGCAGCAGCTCCTATAACAATGATCCGTTCTTTAACTACTTCTTCGGGGATCAGTTCGGCGGCGGCAGCAGTAATGGAAGCAGCGGCAGCGGTAGCGGAAGCAGCGATGGAAGCAGCAGCAACGGAAGCAGCAGTGATCAGGGACTCGTAGAGTCCGGACTGGGCTCCGGCTTCTTCTTCGACAAGTCCGGTTACATTTTGACCAATGAGCACGTGGTGCATGGTGCGGATGTGGTACAGGTAACGGTGCAGGGTACGACCAAACCTTATGAAGCCACAGTGCTTGGAACCAGCTATGATCTTGACCTGGCTGTATTGAAAATTGAAGGTGACGGCAACTTCCCGTCCATCTCGCTGGCTGACTCCAACCAGGAGCAGGTAGGGGAAAGTGTAGTCGCAATCGGTAACCCGCAGGGCTTTGACCATACCGTCACTGCCGGTGTGCTGAGTGCGACCGGACGTGAAATTACGATTGCCGGTGAGGACGGCGAGGATGACCGTAAGTATGAGAATCTGCTGCAAACTGACGCATCCATTAACCCTGGTAACTCCGGCGGTCCTTTGCTTAACCTGAACGGTGAAGTTATCGGGATCAACGTGGCAGTCAGCTCGGATGCCCAAGGTATCGGCTTTGCGATCCCAACAAGCACGATCTCTGAAGTATTGGATAAATTGAAGAACAACGAAGAAATTCCGGCGACTCCAGAGCCGTTTATTGGAGCAAGCCTGCAGACGGTAACTCCGCAAGTTGCTCAGCAAATGGGCACCAGTGTAACCGAAGGCTCTCTGGTCATGGAGGTTCTTTATAAATCGCCTGCTTATCAAGCGGATCTGCGTCCATATGACATCATTACCGGAGCAGACGGCACCAGCTATGCAACGGCCGATGATCTGATCGCTTACATCCAGAAGAAGGAAGTCGGCGACAAAATTACGCTGAATATTGTCCGCGACGGCAAGAAGATTGATCTCCCTGTCACAGTCGGCAATAAAAATGATTACCAAACGTCAACCAGCAGCAGCAGTACAACTAATCCTTAATCTTGACGACGGCTGCATGTGGAGCTTTAATGAGAAGCGGCAGGGTTCATTCCCTACCGCTTCTATTTATAAGCAAGGAATATTGATTTATTGGAGGATGCTCGGGTGAGAAACGGAATTTTGGTTATTGATGATGATGAGAAGATTACGTCCATGCTGCGGCGCGGACTGGCATTTGAAGGATACGATGTTTATACGGCCAACAATGGACTCGAAGGTTTAAAAATGATGATGTCCTCCGATCCTGATCTGATCATTCTGGACGTGATGATGCCTCAGCTTGACGGCTTTGAGGTGTGCCGCAGATTGCGGGAAGGCGGAAGCACAGTTCCCGTATTGATGCTCACGGCCAAGGATGAGGTAGAGAACCGGGTGAAGGGGCTTGATAACGGCGCTGACGATTATCTGGTCAAGCCTTTTGCGCTGGAGGAGCTCCTGGCGCGCGTCCGTGCCCTGCTGAGACGCAAGGAGCCGAACGGGGAAGGCGGCGGTCAGCGCCTTATTTTTGAAGATATCATTATGGACCTGGACGCCAGGGAGGTTGTCCGTTCCGGTCAGCGGCTGGAGCTGACAGCGAAAGAATTCGATCTTCTCCATCTGTTCATGCAAAATCCAAAACGCCTGCTCACCCGTGACCTCATCATGGACAAAATATGGGGTTATGATTACAGCGGAGAATCCAACGTTCTGGAGGTTTATATCGCTATGCTGCGGCAGAAGACGGAGGAGTACGGAGGCAAACGGGTTATTCAGACGATCCGCGGAGCCGGATATATTTTGAGAGGGGATTCCTGAGATGTCCATCAGGCTCAGATTAACGGCCTGGTACACGGGTATTCTGGCCGTAACACTTCTTGTATTTTGTGCATCGATTTACGGCATCGTAAGGCATAATATTTTTTCAGAGGTCAAGAAAAAAATTATCGAGCAGGCGAATCCGACACTGGCTTCCCTCAACATTACTTCCATCCAAGGCTTTGATCTGACGCCTGATATGAATCAGCGGATCCGGCTGGAGGACGCCCAGATCTTCTGGCAGACCCACAGCTACATTTCCGGGTTAACGCAGGTGTCGAACGGCCTGAAGAACCGTGCCATGGAGTTTCCTGTCCCGGAAGCAGAGGAAATGGGAAGCAATCCAAAGGCTCATTTTGAAAATGTGAAGGTCGGAGGCAACCAGTACAGCGTCCTGCTGGTACCGATTACAGCCACGACGGACTCTGGAAAGTCCAGCGTGATCGGGCTTGTCGAGCTTGCAGCGAATACCGCATCCGAGAACCGGATTATGGATCAGCTGTGGCATGTGCTGTTATTCGGGTCGATCATTACAATCCTTGTAGCTTCAACGTTTGGCTTATTCCTCGCACGTACGTCTATGAAGCCGATCGGCAAGGTGATTAAGGCTGCGGATCAGATCCAGACCGGGAATGATCTCAGCGTCCGGATTGATTACGACGGTCCGCAGGACGAGATCGGGCAGCTGATCGGTACAGTGAACCGGATGCTTTCGCGGACGGAGACCTTTTACAATGAACTGGATGACGCCTATGCCGCGCAGCGCCGCTTTGTCTCCGATGCGTCGCATGAGCTCCGCACTCCGCTGACTACCATCCGCGGGAATGTAGATCTCCTGAAGAAGGTGTGGACGCAGGAAGACGAGGGCAGAAGCAAGCTTAATCCGGCCGATATGCATCTCATGTCCGTCGAAGCGATCAGCGATATTGCCGATGAAGCGAGCCGCATGAGCCGTCTCGTCAATGACATGCTGTCTCTTGCCCGCGCGGATGCGGGTCAAACGATCGAGAAGACAGCCGTGGAGATGGAGCCGCTGGTAACTGATGTTATCCGCCGTGCCCAGTTTCTGCCGAGAAAAGCCGAATGGCTGCAGGGCGATCTGAGTGCGCTGGAAGACGCTGTTGTAGAGGGAGACCGCGATTATTTACAGCAGATGCTCTTTATTTTTATTGAAAATGCTTTCAAATACACGCCTTCCGGTAAAGTAATAATTGATACGCTCCGAAATGACGGCCAGCTTGGGATTCGGATTGAGGATACAGGCATCGGTATGGAACGCTCGGAGGTTGAGCATATTTTTGACCGTTTCTACCGCGCAGACCAGTCAAGAGGCGTTACTCCCGGCACCGGCCTCGGCTTGTCTATCGGCAAGTGGATTATTGACGAACACCGGGGTTCGGTAGAGGTCTTTACCCGCAAAGGCGAAGGCACAACCTTCCTGATCTGGCTTCCGGCAACCTTTAACGCCGCTGCATAATAAGGTATAATGGAGTGGTTCCTGCATCGGTTACAGCACTTATTCTACAAGCAGGAAGATGGAAAGGCGGGTTAATTGCCATGGAAATTGTAAAAATATCGCCGCGCGGTTATTGCTACGGAGTTGTCGACGCGATGGTGCTTGCGCGCCAAGCCGCCAAGAACCTTGATCTCCCGCGGCCTATTTATATACTTGGCATGATTGTACACAACAGTCATGTGACCAATTCCTTTGAAGATGAAGGGATTATTACGCTGGACGGCCCGAACCGTCTGGATATTCTTGACCAGGTGGATCATGGAACGGTGATCTTTACCGCACACGGAGTATCTCCGGAGGTGCGGAGAAGAGCCAGGGAGAAAGGGCTCACCACGGTTGATGCTACTTGTCCCGATGTAACGAAGACCCATGTCCTGATCGAGGAGAAGGCTGCCGAGGGCTTTGAAATTATTTATATCGGCAAGAAGGGTCATCCCGAGCCGGAGGGCGCAGTCGGCATTGCGCCGGGACATGTCCATCTGATCGAGAAAGAAGAAGAGATCGAGCAGCTTCAGCTGCAGGCGGACAAGATTCTGATTACGAATCAAACGACCATGAGCCAGTGGGATATCAAGCATATTATGAAGAAGCTGCTGGAGAGATATCCGGCTGCCGAAGTGCATAATGAGATCTGTCTGGCCACTCAGGTCCGCCAGGAAGCCGTTGCCGATCAGGCTGGTCAAGCGGAGCTGGTCATTGTCGTGGGAGACCCCCGCAGCAACAATTCCAACCGCCTGGCCCAGGTGGCGGAAGAAATCGCCGGTGTTAAAGCTTACCGGATTGCGGACTTGTCAGAACTTAAACGGGAATGGCTCATCGGCAAGAAGCGGGTTGCTGTCACTTCGGGCGCTTCTACGCCGACTCCTATCACCAAAGAGGTTATCTCCTATCTGGAGCAGTATGATAACGATAATCCGGACACCTGGGAACTTGTGAGGACGGTTAATATGCAGAAACTGCTTCCGCCGGTGAAAGCCAAGGCGGCTGCTTCTGCGGAATCATGACCCGGCCGATTACAGTCCATTTAAGAATTTCCATATAAGAAATTGCATATTTAATTGTTTGGACCCGCCTCTGGCGGGTTTTTCTATGCTAGTAAAACGCTTATAATGGAAATAGATTGTATGATTTGGGAAAACAGGCCGGAACACGTTTCTCCAGTATTACTGATCCAGATAATCATTCACCGGTCCGCTCAGGACAGGTAAAGGAGGAGATTGGTATGGAAAGCGTAAGAGATTCACTTCGTTTGAAGCCGGAGCCGGCATGGGAGGAGAAACCGCCCGTAGAAGGCAGCTTAGCCTATTTGGAGGATGGCCCGGTTTCGGAGCAGGGTGCAGAGGACCTGGCCAAGGCCAGGCTTCTCGTTGTTGGGGATGCCGCCGGACAGGCAGCTTCTGTGCTGGACGCTCTTAAGAGGCTGGGCATCCGGGAGATTGATGTGGTCAAAGATTCGCGGCAGGCTGTTAATGCAAGATTTAATTATCCCTATGCACTCATTCTTTGGGATAACCGGACTGCTGAAGGAGCGCAGGAGGCTGCCTGGAAGATTCGGGCTCTGGAGAAAGAGAACGGCTGGTTTCCGGTTTCTCTGCTGCTTATTATTGATCGGACCAGTAAGGAAGAGCTGGATAAATACAGGTCAGCAGGGATAAGCGATCTGATTCCTGCGCCATTCGGTCTGGATGAGCTTCAGGCGGCGGTATACGGCTGGTTGACAGAGCCGCATCTTCAGCGGGGCCTGCTTAATATTGAAACCGTCCGTGCGCTTATTGAAATCGACGACGGGAGCCGGGAGATGATCCGCTCGCTGCTGGAGCTTCTGCGTAAGGAGACGCCTGAGCGGATAACCAAGCTCATCCGCTTGCATGAAGACGGGCAGCTTCAGCTGGCAGCGGAGGTGGCGCACAGCCTGAAATCCGGCAGCCTCAGCATCGGTATGGCTTATTTTGCCAAAGTATGCGGAGAAATCGAGCAGGGCTGTTTGGCCGGTCTGACAGCCAGCTATAGTCTGCTCGAGCGGTTAGAGCAGCTGTTTGAAGAGTCTTATGCCGCTCTGGAGAAGTCTCTGGCTGTTTTGTAAGAGCAGGTAAGATCATTGGGGGCGCCTAATCAGGCGCTTTTAATGTTTTATTGTCCTCTTGTTATCCTCTTATTGTCCTACAACCCCTATAACGAAATAACTTTCTTGACGAGAAAGGAAATCTCGATTATATTTACTTTAACAAATAAAAGCTTAAAAGCAAACAAGCGTTTAAGTGAGAAAGTGAAAAGCTGTTCTTATCCGAATGGCTAATGGTTAATAAATCGAGAGGAAGTGCCCTGATGATCGTCATTACTTCTGCCCATACACCGGAAGAGCGTGTCCGGGAAATTGCTGCATTAATAGAACAGGAAGGAATCCAAACCCATATTTCACGCGGAAATGACCGAACCGTTATTGGTCTCATCGGCCGGATTGAACCTAAGCTTGCCGAGCATTTAAGACAAATGAAAGACGTGGAGAGCGTCGTTAAGATCACCAAATCCTACAAATTGGCAAGCCGTGATTTTCACCCGGAGGATACAGTGATCCAGATCGGAGACGTCCGGATTGGCGGGGAAGAGATTGTCATTATGGGCGGTCCCTGCGCGGTCGAATCCCCGGAGCAAATTGATGAGATCGCCAGACTGGTCAAAGTTGCGGGCGCACAGGTGCTTCGCGGAGGCGCATTTAAGCCGCGCACCGGCCCTTACAGCTTCCAGGGCATTGGAGTGGAAGGACTGGTCATGATGGCCGAGGCGGGCCGAAAGCACGGCTTGCTGACGATTACGGAAGTCATGACACCGGAGTACGTCGATATTTGTGCCGAGTATGCGGATATTCTGCAGGTCGGTACAAGAAATATGCAAAACTTTGATTTGCTCCGCAAATTGGGGGAATGCGGCAAGCCGGTTCTGCTTAAGCGCGGCTTCAGCGCCACCTATGACGAGCTCTTGAATGCAGCTGAATATATCTTGGCAGGCGGCAATCCGAATGTCATGCTGTGTGAACGCGGCATCCGCACCTTTGAGACCTATACCCGAAATACGCTCGATTTGGCAGCTATTCCGTCCTTGAAGCACCTGAGTCATTTACCGGTCATTTCGGATCCAAGCCATGGCACAGGCCGCCGGGAGCTCGTTGAACCGATGTCCAAAGCCTCTGTAGCCGCCGGGGCGGACGGGCTTATTGTTGAAATGCACACGGACCCGGATAACTCCATGACAGGAGACGGCGTACAGTCGCTGTTCCCGGATCAGTTCTCGAAACTGCTTCAGGATTTAGGCAAGCTGGCTCCTCTAGTAGGCCGCAGCTTCAAAGTTCCGCAGCAGGAACTGGAACTAGGAATCGTGGGTTCATAAGATAACGGTTATAACGACCTCTGTACACAGCAGAAGGCGTAAGCGAGTCCAGCAGAGAACAGGCTTCCCCCAGCCCTTCGGAGTTCCGAAGGGCTATTGAAATTTTGTGCTTTACAGCAGTGGGGTAAATGTGATAATACCTGACACATATCACCGAAAATACCTTACATAGCTATTGACGTTTACCTATTTGAGATTTATAATGACCACAATAAAAATAAAAAAAGTATGAACGTTAATCGTCGGATTGCGCTTTAATGTTCGTGATTGGGAGGAAAAATAGGATGTCAGCACAGGATGTTTTGAAATTAATTGAAGAACAACAGATTGAGTGGGTCGATTTCCGTTTTACTGATTTGGCAGGCCGTTCACATCACATCTCACTTCCTGCTTCTGCAGTGGACGAAGAAACCTTCGTTAACGGTGTAGCTTTTGACGGTTCTTCCATTCCTGGTTTCCGTGGAATCGAAGAGTCCGATATGGTTATGATGCCTGACAGCGGTTCTGTATTCGTTGATCCTTTCACAGCTCACCCGACTTTGAACGTATTGTGTGATATTTATACACCAGAAGGCGAACGTTACGAGCGCGATCCGCGCAGCATCGCCGTACGCGCTGAGGAGTATCTGCAGGACAGCGGTATCGGTACTCACGCTAATTTTGCTCCTGAATCCGAATTCTTTATCTTTGATGATGTCCGTTTCGAAAGCGGCATGAATAAGTCCTATTACTCCGTTGATTCCGAAGAAGCAAGCTGGAACAGCGGCCGCATTGAAGAAGGCGGCAACCAAGCTTTTAAAGTTCCGGTTAAAGGCGGATACGTCCCTGTAGCTCCTACCGACAAAGGTCAGGATCTGCGCAGCGAAATGTGTCGTTTGCTTGAAGAAGCAGGCCTGGTCGTAGAGCGCCATCACCACGAAGTGGCTACAGCCGGTCAAGCGGAGATCAACTTCCGTTTCGACACTTTGGTTAAAACAGCTGATAACTTGATGAAGTACAAATACATTGTTCAAAACACGGCTTTCAAACATGGCAAAGTGGCAACCTTTATGCCAAAACCGCTGTTTGGCGACAACGGAAGCGGCATGCACGTTCACCAGTCGATCTTTAACGGCAGCGAGCCTTTGTTCTATGAAAAAGGCGCATATGCAAATCTGAGCGAAACAGCTTTGCACTACATCGGCGGTATCCTGCATCATGCCCCGGCATTGATCGCGTTCACGAACCCAAGTACAAACTCCTTCAAACGTCTGGTTCCTGGCTATGAAGCTCCAGTAAACCTTGTGTTCTCTAAAGGTAACCGTTCTGCAGCGGTTCGTATCCCGGTTGCTGCTGTAACACCTAAAGGCTGCCGCATCGAGTTCCGTACGCCGGACTCCACCGCTAACCCTTACCTGTCCTTCGCTGCAATGCTGATGGCTGGTCTGGATGGCATCAAGCGGAAGATCGATCCTAGAACAGAAGGCTATGGTCCATTCGATAAAAACATCTATGAATTGTCCGATGCAGAGAAGCAGAATATCCGCAGTGTTCCAGGCTCCCTGGATGAAGCGCTTGACGCATTGGCAGCTGACCATGAGTTCTTGACAGAAGGCGGCGTATTTACTAAGGAATTTATTGATAACTTTGTAGATTTGAAGCGTCACGAAGCAAGAGCGGTATCCACTCGCGTGCATCCGCATGAATTCAGCCTCTACTTTGATCTGTAAGATTGTTAGATCTTGCAAATCTCCGAATCGAAAACCTTCCGGATTTAACCGGAAGGTTTTCTTTTTGAACAAATTGTTACTTTAATGCATCAAGGCTTTAAAATATTAAAAAAAGATCAGAGATGACTCTTGATGGAATATACGAGAGTTGTTATGATATTCCGTAAATGAAGTGGCAGAAAAGAGAGGATGGGAGCATTTTGAACAAGAGAGCCTATAATTTTAACGCAGGTCCGGCTGCTTTGCCGCTTGAGGTGCTGCAGCGTGCGCAAGCTGAGTTTGTGGATTATAAGGAAACAGGAATGTCCATCATGGAAATGTCACACCGCGGGGCGGTATATGAGTCCGTCCATAAAGAGGCTCAGAGCAGATTGCTCGGCCTGTTCGGCAATCCTTCGGGATACAAAGTGCTGTTTCTCCAGGGGGGAGCTTCGACTCAATTCGCCATGATTCCGCTGAACCTGCTCACTGAGGGGAAAACAGCCGGCTATGTGAGAACAGGCAGCTGGGCGGATAAGGCGCTGAAGGAAGCTAAGCTGGCTGGTGAGGCGTTTGTAGCGGCTTCCTCAGAGGCAGCAGGCTTCAGAGAAGTCCCTGATTTGGCCGGTCTTGAGCTGCCGGAGAACACCGCATATCTGCACTTGACTTCTAACGAAACGATTGAAGGAACGGCGTACTTCACTTATCCTGATACGGGTAATGTGCCGTTGATCGCGGATATGTCCAGCGACATTCTGTCCCGGCCTTTTGACTTGCAGTCTTTCGGTATGGTTTATGCAGGTGCACAGAAGAACCTGGGTCCTTCCGGGGTAACGGTTGTGATCGCCCGTGAAGAGCTTCTGGAGCAGTCTCCGAAGCATCTGCCGACTATTTTCCGGTATGACACGCATTATAAAAATGACTCCTTGTATAACACTCCTCCATCCTTCTCCATTTATATGGTAAATGAAGTGCTCAAGTGGATTGAAGAGCAGGGCGGACTTCAAGGTATTGAGCAGCTGAATCGGAAGAAAGCCGGCCGGCTTTACGATACAATTGACCAAAGCGGCGGTTTCTATAAAGGTTTTGCTAATCCTGACAGCCGGTCGATCATGAACGTGACGTTCCGGCTTGGAACAGAAGAGCTGGAGAAGCAGTTCATTAAAGAATCTGAAGCTGCAGGCTTTATAGGGCTCAAAGGCCATCGCAGCGTAGGCGGCCTTCGTGCTTCCATCTATAACGCAGTGCCTTATGAAGCTGTGGATGCTTTGGCTCAGTTCATGGAGGAGTTTCAGCGTAAGAACGGCTGAATAGACTAAGCATTGTGAGTGAAGAAACCTTGCCTTGGGCAGGGTTTCTTTTTCTTTTGCTGGGGGACAGGTGTTTGCTATAATATAAAGGCTGCGAGTTTGATTGCGAAACTCTTAGATTATAGCAGAGAGGTGTCAGATTAACATGGCTTTACATATTGTATTGGTTGAGCCGGAAATTCCGGCAAATACGGGCAACATCGCGCGTACCTGCGCAGCAACGGGAACCCATCTGCACTTAGTTCGGCCGCTTGGATTCCGGACAGATGATGCGACGCTGAAGCGTGCGGGGCTTGACTACTGGTATGCGGTGCATATTGAATACCATGATTCCTTTGAAGAGCTTCAGGCGGCATATCCGGATGGCCGCTACTTCTATGCAACGACCAAGGCCAAAAATTATTATCACGAATTTACCTTTCAGGACGGCGATTTCCTTGTCTTTGGCAAAGAAACAAAAGGCCTTCCGCCGGAGCTGATTGAAGCCAACCGGGAGACCGCGATGAAAATGCCGATGACGGATAAGGTGAGATCCTTAAACCTGTCCAACTCTGCTGCTATCATTGTGTATGAAGCGCTCCGCCAGACCGGATTCCCGGGCATGAGCTAGCTTAGGCCGGCCAGCGCGGCGGCAAACTGCGGCTAAAGCAGGTATCAGGTATCAGCAAGAGCGGGGCAGCAGATCGGAATAGGAACTAATAGGAATTAAACTAAAGGGCCGGCAGACCTTACTGCCGGCCCTTTTCAGCTGCGTATCGGGCACAGACATATAAAAAATTTATAAAAGAAAAATAAAATTCGGCAGGATTCGATCTTATTCTGTCGAATAATATCTTATTGCTGCTATCCGCATTCCTATTTAAAGAAAGAGGTGCCTAATGAAACCAGCCGGTGTTGTACGTAAAGTAGACCAATTGGGGAGAATTGTGCTTCCAAAATCACTTCGCAAGCGTTATCAGATGAATGAGGGAGATCCTGTCGAAATTTTGGTACAGGGCGATCATATTATTTTGGAACGCTATCGTCCGAAATGTGTTTTTTGCGGTTCGATGGAGGAAGTTACAGAATTTAAGGAACGTACAATTTGCAAGCAGTGCTTGACTGAAATGAACGGACTTCGCAGACCAAGCTGATACATACAATTAAAGACATCAGCACATATAGATGATCCTATAACTACGAATGCCTAAACAGACAAGAGCCTCCGGGGAAGGGGGCTCTTGTTTGTTTTATTTGAAGAATAAGAAATGGGTCGGCACAGGCCGCAGGGCCTTGTCTGACGGGTGGTTGATGATCTGCCCGTTAAATATAAGCGAGGAGGACCCGCCTCCGTCAAGATTGTAAGCATTTTTAACCCCAAGATTAAACAGCTTGTTCTGAATCTCTTCAAGAGTAGCGCCGGAGTTGCCGTTCTCGTCATAACCGTCTACCACCAGGATCAGGAGCTGGTCATCCTTATAACTGCCAATGACGGTCCGCGGTGCGCGGTAAGGCGAGATTTTCCATTTGTCCGGGATGGTGGTTTTAACTCCGTTCTGCAGCAGAACGGGCACAAAGGAGGCGCCGAATAACGGCTGGAGCTTGTCGAGCTGCTGCTGGGAATAGAACTTCCCGCCGATCAGCTTGCCGGACGTGCTCATGCCGACAAAGAACAAGTCCTTAAAGCTCGGTTCAAATCCGGTCAAATATTTGCCGTTCAAGACGGTTGTGCTGAGCGGATAACGCTTGCCGCCCGCATCTGCAAATCCGCCGGCATTAATTCCTGCGACAGCACCATATCTGGAAACTGCATGCAGGGTAGTCTCAGAGCCGCCTAGAGTATCCTTGCCCAGGACCATTTTCATGGCGGACTTGTCCTTCAGCTTCACCTTCATCGCGTAGCCTTTATAGGTGCCTGAATTCAGTTTGTAGAGCTCTATCCGGATCCGGTCAGATTGGACGGTCTGAAAGGGGACACCCAGCCGGGAAACAATGCGCTTATTGTAGATGGTTTCAGGCCGTGCTGCCTGAACTTTGGCCGTGCTTACTATAGCGTTCATTGTCCGTGTCGTCTGCGTATACAGATTCGCCGTCTTCTTGATCGTGGTGACGGTATACTTTGCTGTTTGTTCGGCTTGGGACAGACCCGCCGAGATCGCCTGGGTCTGTTCGACAATAGCCGCATCATGCTTCTGCTCCAGGGACGAATTCTTCACGTTCCAGGACAGGGAAGCACTGCTGATCCAAAGTGTCAGTAGAAGTCCGAGAAATGGAGCTGTCGCCAGCAGAAAGAAACGGTTGACCTGTTTGACCTGCAGGTTCATTTGAGCAGATCCATCTTCTTCTGCAGATCACTCAGCTGCTTCTTGACTTCACTTAGCTGGGTGTACAGCTGATTGCTGTTATCGGTTTTGCTGCTGGCGTTGTCTTTCGTAAAGGTCAGGAGCTCATTAAAGGACTGCACTTTGGTTTGCAGCTCGGCTACCTCACCGTTAAGCGTCTTAAGCTGATTCTGATAATCGGATTGAATGAGCGAAACTTGCTGCTGCCATTTCGCGTCCAGCTCCTTAACCATTTGCTTCTTCATATGATTGCTGTACATGACGGTCGCAGATACTCCTACTCCAATCAGCAAAATCCATACGGCTAAAAAAACTTGTACGGATGGTCCCCGCTTTCTCTGGTTGCGCGGCGATGGAGACGTGGAAACTTGCTCCGCAGCGTATGGCATTTGATCACCTCTAGCATCTATGAATTTTTGAACACGTTATATTCTAGCATGACGGGTTTTCTTTCGCAAAATATGACAGTATTTTCATAGAGTTACATTTTGGATAGGCGGCCTTGCTCTTCTGCTTTGTCCAGCGTTACAATTCTGGAAATCAAATTACAGGGGAAGAAGGGCGGTTTCCATGTGAGATGCATCTTATAAGATAGGAGGGAATGACCATGGCAAACGGCAAGGCAAGCGGCAAGGCGAGTGAATGGGAGCATTGGAAGGCACAGCTCCGGGAGCTGGAAGCGGCAGAGGATCTGATTAATCTGGCGGAGGAACGGCGGGATGAAAGTCTGGTTCCGCACAGGGAGCTGGCTGAAGCGCTGCAAAGGATTGAACCGGCGGGCAGCCGGAAAAATAGGAAGGCCGCAGAGGACGGCATGACTTCTGCGGCGCTGCTGCTGGCCGCGGACGGCAGGGACGCGGCAGACCGGGTATTTGGGAGCCTGATCGCAGAAGGCGACCCTGTGCTGGTGGAGGGGCCGTCGGACCCGGAACTGCTGGAGGCGCTGCGGCGAGCGGGAGCCGCAGTGCTGCAGGTGGAGAGCGGCGAGGCGGGCAGCGCTGCCGTGACGCTCGAAAGGGCCGGCGCAGGCGTTAAGCCGAAGCTGGCTGTGCTGGCCCCCGGCGCCGGTATCTCCGGCGCCGGGGGCGGCAGCGCCGCGCTGCTGGAAGCTGCAGCGCGCCTTGGGGTGACCGTTGTCGTGTACAACGGTCCCGGGCTGCCCTGGCGCGGCAGCAGCGCGCCAGAACGCGCGGCCCTGCTGCAGGGGCCGCGCAGCGGGGCCAGCGGCGTCATAGAGATCGGCTCCATGGAGCCGCATCTCCCGCCGCTGGGCTGGGTCCGCGCCGCGGGAACCGGCGCGGAGGCCCTGGCGCAGGCGGGCTGCGCCGCGCCTGCGCCAGGCAGCGAGCAGGTGCTGCTGCACCTGCTCGCCGGGGCGGCCGGATTCTCGCCGGCCGCCTATGAAACCCGGCTGCGGCGGGAATACGCCGCGCGCCGCGGGCTGATGCTGTCGAAGCTGAGCGGCCCGTCCTGGCGCGGGACGGCCGTCCTTCCGTCCGGCGATCGCCATCTCTGGCTCCGCCTCCCGGCAGGGCTCAGCGGCACGGCTTTGCTTCGTGCCGCCCTGCTGGAGGGCGCGGCCTTCCTGCCCGGGCCGCTTGCCTTCGCGGAGCCGCCGGAAGCTGCGGACCGCCTGATCCGGCTCACCTGTACCGGGTACGGCAGCAGCAGGCTTGCCGAAGGGCTGGACCGCATTGCGGCAGCCCTCAGTGCCTTCACTGCCCGCCTGGATCAGGGCGGGGACTGAGACGGTTGTTCTCAGTCCAGCCGGCTCTCATCCAGCCAGCTCTCACTCCTCCCAGCTTTCCAGCCCCGGAGCGGCCTCAGCCTGCTCAAAGCCTTTGAGCAGTGCTTCATACTCCGCCAGCGCAGCGATTCCTTCCGAAGTCAGTGTGTAGCTCCCGCGGGCCACGCGCCGGAACCATCCGTAATAATTGCGCTGCATGATTGCGGCGGCTGCAGAAACGCCGGAGCGATCTTTGGCTTTGCTGGGAGAGATCTGCCCGCCTTCCTGGACGGCAGCGGCTATCTTGAGCGCTTTTTCCCTATAGGCTGTATAGAGCTTGCGTCCGGTGCTTCCGCCGACATTATAGTCCCCTGAACGCTCATTGAATTCGGTAATCAGCCGGCCGGTGCGCAGCTTATACGCCCGCTTGTTCACTTCGCTGCCGGAAGGCTCGCAGAGCACTTCGACAAACGGGGCCTTGGTTTTGTAGAAGGTCACCGTCATCAGCCCGAGGCCCAGCCGCCGGCATAAGGCAGCCAGCTCGTTCCAGCGCTGGTTGTGGGCCCCTTTCTTCGCGCGGTTCCGTTCGACGGCGAGATAGACCTCGCTTGTCAGCTTCTGGCGCTCAAGCCCCTGCAGCAGCAGGGCCAGATTGAACGTTTTTTTGATCTCCACAATTAACGGCTCGGTTTGACCGGGGTGAATGCCCACCAGATCGCAGTTTCTTACCTCGCCTTTGACCAGATATCCTAACTTCTCGAAATAAAGCTTTAATGGCTTATATAATTCCGTTTCATGCTGAACGGCCATGCCTTTGTCTCCTTTTGCCTGATTCTTCTCTGCTTATTTTAACACAGGCTTGAACCGCAGCCCCGGCTGACCGCGGTGACAACTATTTTTTCTCGCCTGCGAGGCCGCTGTGCAGTTAAAAAACAGCAATAATCCGTTTATCTGCCGCATACTATTGTAATAATCTTTTTTACAAAATCATTGAATTGCAGGACCTCATTTATAGGGCGGCGGGAAGGATGCGAATACTAATAGTGGAGCACAGGAGGTACCGATCATGGATATTTTCGAACGAATAGCGGCCTATCGGGCAGAACATGACTCACTGGCATGGAGCGGCACGTTTAAGGAATATATCGAACTCTTGCGGCAAGATCCCAGACCTGCCATGACTGCACATGCCCGCGTATATGAGATGATTCGCTCATACGGTGTGGAGGAAGAGGGGGGCCGCAAAACCTACAAATTTTTCGAGCAGGAGCTTTACGGCCTTGACCGCCCGCTGGAGAAGCTGGTAGAGGAATATTTCCATTCGGCTGCCAGAAGGCTAGATGTCCGCAAGCGGATCCTGCTGCTCATGGGCCCGGTAAGCGGAGGCAAATCAACACTGGTTACGCTGCTCAAGCGAGGCCTGGAGCAGTTCTCCAAAACGGATGCAGGGGCTGTTTATGCCATAGAAGGCTGCCCGATGCACGAAGATCCGCTGCATCTGATTCCCCACGAGCTTCGTCCGGATTTCGAACAGGAGTTTGGCATCCGCATCGAAGGCGAATTATGCCCGGTATGCCGTCTGAAGCTGAATGCGGATTTCGGCGGCGATATTGAGAAGGTGGGCGTCGAGCGGGTGGTTCTTTCGGAAGCCGGCCGGGTCGGCATCGGGACATTCAGCCCATCCGATCCGAAATCCCAGGATATTGCCGATCTGACGGGCAGCATCGACTTCTCCACGATTACCGAATACGGCTCGGAATCCGATCCGCGGGCGTACCGGTTCGACGGCGAGCTGAACAAAGCGAACCGCGGTCTGATGGAATTCCAGGAAATGCTGAAGTGCGATGAGAAATTCCTGTGGAACCTGCTGTCGCTTACCCAGGAGGGCAACTTCAAGGCCGGGCGGTTTGCGCTGATCAGCGCCGATGAATTAATCATCGCCCACACCAACGAAGCGGAATACAAAACGTTTATTGCCAATAAGAAGAATGAAGCCCTTCAGTCCCGCATGATCGTAATGCCGATTCCTTACAACCTCAAGGTTTCTGAGGAGGAGAAGATCTACTCCAAGCTGATCTCCCAAAGTGATATGCGGCATATCCACATCGCTCCGCACGCGCTCAGGGCGGCAGCCACCTTCTCTATTCTCACCCGCCTGAAGGAGAGCAAGAAGCAGGGCATTGACCTTTACAAGAAAATGCGCCTGTACGACGGGGAGGAGCTCGAGGGTTTCAAGGAAGCCGATCTGAAGGAGCTGCAAAGTGAATACCTCGATGAAGGCATGTCAGGCGTCGATCCGCGGTATGTCATCAACCGGATTTCCAGCGCGCTCATCAAGCAGAATCTGGATTCCATCAATGCGCTGGACATTTTAAGAGCGATCAAGGACGGCTTGGATCAGCATGCTTCCATTACGAAGGAAGAGCGCGAGCGGTATTTGAATTTCATTTCGATCGCCCGCAAGGAATACGATGAGCTGGCCAAGAAAGAAGTGCAGAAAGCGTTTGTCTATTCCTTTGAGGAATCCGCCAAGACGCTGTTCGAGAATTATCTCGATAATATCGAAGCCTTCTGCAGCTGGACCAAAATCCGTGATCCCCTTACCGATGAGGAGCTTGATCCGGATGAGCGCCTGATGCGCTCCATTGAGGAGCAGATCGGCATCTCTGAAAATGCGAAGAAAGCGTTCCGCGAGGAAATTATGATCCGCATCTCCACCTACTCCCGCAAAAATAAAAAATTCGAGTACCATCATCACGACAGATTAAGAGAAGCGATTGAGAAGAAGCTCTTCGCGGATCTGAAGGATATTGTCAAGATTACGACTTCCACCAAGACGCCGGACGAAGCGCAGCTTAAACGGATCAACGAGGTCATTAAACGGCTGGTCGATGAGCATGGTTATTCCACCGTGTCGGCCAACGAGCTGCTCCGTTATGTCGGGTCACTGCTGAACCGGTAAGTTAAGATAAGTTAAGTTGAGTAAGATAAGATAAGTTAAGTTGAAGTTGAGCAGTTGGAAAATAGAATTGCAAAGGACCGGGGCACCCCGGTCTTCTTTTTGCGTCAGAAACCAATTAATCTCCCGGCCTGATCACAAAAAAATAAACCTTGATTACCGGCTGGCACCGGATCAAGGTTAAGATTGGAGGGGTATATAAGAGGTTAGGAATACCGTTTCTGATCTTCCGATTAGGCCTGATTCTGCAGGACATAATCTCTAAGAGCCTGCTTGAACACATATTGCCTGGTGAGCGGCTTCCGGTCGTAGAGCAGCACTCCGCTGCTGACGATCTGCACTTTATGAGCCGGCATAGCCTGATTGAAATCGACAATCATGACTTCTCTGTCCAGAAACAAGGAGAGCTCGCGCACCGCCTTAGCATGGAGCTCAGATGAAAGCGAGGAGTCGGATAAATAAGCGACATTGACATTGCTGTCCTTCCAGAGCGACTGGCTTGCTGCTGAACCGAACAGGACAACGGAATAAGCTCGCAAATGACGGGCAAGACAGCGGACAATCTGAATTTTTTGTTCCTCGGTTAACCCGGCCATATTTCCACTCCTTCGTTTTCATCAACTTCCTAGTTCTTACAATATCCGAAACGGCTTGAAATGTAAATAAAGATAACACAAATTGGCGATTTGACTTATTTTTATTGGTGTAAAATAACATTTATTAGGATTTTACGTTGGAAACTCCTTTGTTTGCGTCATGTAAGATGACACTAACGTTACCTCAATTTAACATAAGATTCTGCCGGAAAAATAAGGAGCCGCCCTCAGTGTGAACTAAGGACGGCTCTGGTCGATTCTTAGAGAAAGGATTCTCTCCACTCGGCAAGCTGAGGGAGTTCGGTTTCATTTAAGATGCAGCAGATATACAGAGGTTCTCTTAAATCAAGGTAATCGTCGTCATATCCCGCTTCAATCAGCCGGGCGACAACCGGAATACTCTGTTTGGACCCCATAAAGCAGAGAGCGGCGGCAAGCTTGGTTGCGTGGGTCAGATTCCGCTCCTTCTGCAGCAGAGCAAGGACAGCGGACTCTGCTGCCGGATGGCTGATCCGCCCCAGACAATCTGCGGCATACAGCTTGAAGTAATCATCCTGCTCTTTGGCATAACGCTCGGCGAGCTGGTTCACGACCTTCTCCGTGCCGATCCGCACCAGGGCATCACAGGCCTGCTCGGCGAGCAGATCGTTCGTAGAGAAGAGATAATCGATCAGAACGGGCACTGCCGTCTCCAGCTTCAATTTTCCAGCGGCTTGGGCGTAATAGACCGATTCATAATTTGACGTGTCTCCAGGGTCCGCCTGGTCCAGCTTCTCTAATACAAATTCAGGAGTTAAAGCCTGCCTGCGGACGGCTTCATTGATCAGATCATCCAAATAATCATATTCGAGGTCTTCGTATTCAAGCCCGCTGCTGGCTTCAATCATCTGCTGAAGCGTCTCACGGAGCTCTTCTGCACTCAGCTGCCCGATTCTAATATGCTCTTCTGCCTTCACCCCGGTTTCATCCTGAAGGCCTTGAAGCTTGGGAAGCACGGGCTCCAGCAGGGCCGGAGGGCTGTTCAGCAGGATCTGCTGGAGATGCAGCCGGCTGGTGCCTTTGAGAGCGCTGCTGGTGAGCAGGTCTGCCATTCTGGCAACCGTGGACGGCGTTTGCGGGAACTGATAAGCAAGATGCAAATAAACCTGGTCCGGCTGACCGGAGCTGCCCAGCTTGTCCAGGACAAGCTCCATGATGCCGTCCGTGTAATTGAAGCTCTCGGCAAAATATTGAATAGCCCCGTTGCTGACAATCGGATCTGTATGAGTCAGGTAAGCCTTAACCTGTTCGGAAGTGTACATTATCTTCGGATTCCTTTCTTAAGCACAAGAGTGGACTCTATTATATCACACCGGACAGGTAACCTTTAATGGACAGGCGGGAAATAGGAGGCGGGAAATAGAAGGCATGAAAAAGAATCCCCCGGCATCAGCATCTGCTGCGCGCGGGGGAAGCGGTGGCTTCCAAATCGAAGCCTTTCAGATTGGAAGCTTCCACACCTGAGGCTTCAAAAATTCCACCTCAGAGCATCTTGCGGTAATGCTTCTTGCCGTCATAGCTGAACATCGCTTTCTGCCCTTCGACGACCGTTTCCAGATGAACCGGATGGCCCCAAAGCTTGTAAACGTAAGGCAGGGTGCGCTCCAGGTACTTCAGATCAAGCTCGATGCCTTCGTAGCGGTGTTCCAGCAGCAGCTCCCCGGTCCGTTTGAAGTCGCCGTCGGCAACGACGATGTAGGGACTTCCGCCGTTAATGCGGGAATAGACCAGCTGGTCACGGATTTTTTCCCACGTCTTATCTGTAATTTTCCATTCCGGACCCTGCTTCTCAAATACGTAAAGATCGAGATCCTTGACCAGATCCTTCGTTAAATAATTGCGCAGGAAGGAGGTGTCCATGTCGAGCTCACGCACTTCAAAAATCTTCTCGCGTCCCTTGCCGGGCCTGCGGCCAAGACGCTTCTGCTCTTCCTCGGTCGGCTTATCCCAGCGGCGCTCGATATCCTCGAAGATCTTCAGGCCCAGGTAATAGGGATTCAGGCTTTGCGTAGAAGGCTGCACGACAGACGAGTTCAATTTCGCGTATTCAATCGTTTCTTCGCTCGTCAGATCCAGCTCGCGGATAATCCGCTGATGCCAGTAGGAGGCCCAGCCTTCGTTCATGATCTTCGTCTCCATCTGCGGCCAGAAATACAGCATTTCGTCCCGCAGCATCGTCATAATGTCCCGTTGCCATTCCTCCAAGACCTCGGAATATTCCTGGATAAACCACATGATATCCTTCTCAGGCTCCGGGGGGAAAGGGATGCGCAGCGCTCCGGCAGCCTCTCCGTTATCCGCTGGTTTGGACTGCTGTCTTTCGTCCAGGGACCAAAGATCATGATATTCGCCTTCAAATGAATTGCCCTTGGCCTCGCGTCTGGCTTCCTTGATCTTCTCTTCGATATAACGCCGTTTATCCAGCTTGCGGGGTTTAATGATCTGCGGGTCCACATGCTCCTGGATCGCCAGAACGGCGTCGATAAATTTCTCGACACTTTCAGAGCCGTGAATCAATTCATATTGGGCGATGCGCTCGGCTGTTGCCGACATGCTCTCCACCATATCCCGGTTAGAGGCGGAGAAGCGGGCATTATTTTTAAAGAAATCGCAGTGGGCCAGCACATGAGCTACGATGAGCTTGTTTTGGATCAGAGTGTTGCCGTCGAGCAGGAAGGCGTAGCACGGATTGGAATTGATGACAAGCTCGTAGATTTTGCTTAATCCAAGATCGTACTGCATCTTCATTTTGTTGAAGCTCTTGCCAAAGCTCCAGTGGGAGAAGCGGGTCGGCATGCCGTAAGCGCCGAAGGTGTAAATAATGTCAGCCGGGCATATTTCATAACGCATGGGATAGAAGTCCAGGCCGAAGCCTTTGGCGATTTCGGTAATTTGGCTTATCGCGCTTTCAAGCTGATCTAACTCATCCTGATACATATTCGATCCCTCCACATGGTTGTGAACCGGTCATTTGTCAGCTTAAGCTGCTGTAACTAAAGTATATTCAGGAGATGTTCCGATATGTGGGTTCCTGGCGGCAGGCATGAGATTGGATGTGTGAAGCGAGATAGGGACAATGAGGAGAAAGACAAGAAAATTAATGTCGATTCAATAACTTTTTCATCGAGAAATGCCGATATAAAGATTACAAATAAAATGAAACAAATCATATCGGCGCAAAGGGTGAAGGCACATGCAGTTAAGTAAGCTGGACGAGATTCTTTGGAAGAGAAACAAATTAATCACTTGGGTATTCTGGATCATAGCGGTACTCGGATGCTTTCTGGCTTTGAAGAGCAGTTCAATGTGGATCTCAAACGCGGCAGCGCTGCTGTTCAGCATCTGGCTGACTTATGCCAATGCAAAGAAGAAGTGTATCCGCTTAATTCCCTGGCTCGTAGTCGGGCTGATGAGCTTGATTTCAATCTATTTCAGCCTGGACAGCATCAACATTTCGATCAGCCTGTTATTTATTTCAATCCTTTTGTTCTACCCGAGTTTCCGGTATTTCTCCGCAGGCTTTGGGGTCACGCTGATATATGTCATTATACAGATAGCTTTCGGTGTACCTGTTGCTTCTTTGGCGGAAACTGGCGGTTATCTTGATGTAATCGTTATCCTGGCCGTAACCGGCGGCGTCCTGGCGGCTGTGTCTTATCTGAATCAGAAAATGTTTAAGGAAAGTGAGCAGCGCCGGTCCGAGATAGATGATTCGAGCAAACGTATGGAATTTCTGCTGGGCCGGATCAAGGAAGCTGCAGAAAGCCTGGCCTCCTATACGGACGTGATCAGGGGCAAGGTGCAGGTTACCGGAACGATCACTTCAGAGGTGACTACAGCCTTCACAGAGGTGGCCAAGGGGGTTGAGTTTCAGGCAGGGAGCATTTCTGAAATCTCCGAGACTTTGTCAGTAAGTGACCAGCACATCCGGGATGTAGCGGTCAATTCCAAGGAAATGAAGCGGCTGTCGGAACGTACGGCCCATGTCAGTGAAGAAGGCAGCGAGCACATTCGGCAGCTGTCCGAGCAGATGGTCCGTGTCTATGACCTCATGAAATCGACGTCCGCCGAGATGGAGAAGTTTAAGCGCCAAAATGAAGAGATGGCTCATATTTTGAATGTTATCTCAGAGATCGCCCAGCAGACGAATCTGCTTGCCCTAAATGCAGCCATTGAAGCGGCGAGAGCCGGTGAGCAGGGCAGAGGCTTTGCAGTGGTATCTGGTGAGGTGCGCAAGCTTGCTGAAACCTCGGATGAATCGACCAAGCAGATCTCGGACATTTTGTCCAAGCTGCAGGCTCAAACCGAATCGCTGACCGTCCAGTTCGGACAAGGTACCGAGGCGCTGGAGCAGGGCAAGGAGACGGCCGTGCATGCGCTGAATATTTTTAACGATATCCGGCAGGATACCCGCCGCGTGCTCAGTCAGGCAGTTGAGGTGGAGGCAAGCTCGTCCAGCATCCAAACCTTCTCCTCGCAGGTTGTAAATGAGGTTACGGAAATTTCGAGCATTACCGAGGAGTCGAGCGCGGCAGCCCAGCAGATCATGGCGAGCATGGAAGAGCAGCGCAGCATTACGGATGATATGGTGAACGGCTTTGGCGAGCTTGAGAAATTGATCGAGGCGCTGAGCGAGCTTGTGAAGGACAAACAATAGGGACCGCCTGCTTGTTCATTAGAACTTAAGCCCCAAAACGATTATACTGATGAGGGTAATGGATCCTAATCAGAAAGAAGCGAAGGTATGGAGCGGAAGAATAAATTCGTAAGAGAGACCCGCAGCTTTAAGACGGCAAGGGTATTTCCCAGCGACGTTAACAATCACAATACCTTATTCGGCGGAAAATTAATGGCCTACATCGACGACATCGCCTCGATCGCGGCGGCCAAATTCTGCAGAGGAAGCACAGTCACGGCTTCGACGGACTCCGTTGACTTTCTGCATCCGATTATGCCCGGTGATTCCGTCACGCTGGAAGCGTTCGTCACCTGGTCGGGACACAGCTCGATGGAGATCTTTGTGAAGGTGATCCGCGAGCATTTGACCACAGGAGTAAAGCTGATCGCTGCCACCGCGTTTCTGACCTTTGTCGCCTTTGACGAGCAGGGGCAGAAAATGCTGGTTCCTCTGATCGTCCCGGAGACGGAAGAGGAGATCAAGCTGCACCAGACCGCCCCGCAGCGGGCGGAGCAGCGCCGCGTCCGCCGCGAGGCAAGCCGGGAGCTTGCCGCGTTCCTGACCACGGAGTATCCGTGGGAGTAAAGGAGCGGGACTTTGACCCGGCGATCCGCCGAATAATTGAAGCGTCAGAGAAAGATTTAATGGAGGGCAGGCTGTACTCCACATAAGACCCTATCGAATCCATAGAGCATAGTGTGCAGTAGTAGATTGTCCAATGGACAGGGGCGGCGGAGCAATGAACCGCAGATCTTAACTTTAATCCTAAGCTTAAGCTTAATCTTTAACCGATTCCTCCGGGAGTCGGTCTTTTTTTTTGGCATCAGGCTGGATTACTAATCCCAGAAAATCCCCCTAATCCAACTAGCATCCCCCCTTCCCTTCTGTTAAAGTGAAATGACGAATAGATTCAGGGCGGTGAAGGTTATGCCATACGAAATTTCTATATCTGTCAGGCCTTTGGTCGAGTACGTCTACCGGAGCGGCAGCATTACGGGCGGGTTCCGGACGAACGCCACGATGCAGGAGGGCACCCGGATTCACCAGAGCGTCCAGAAATCCTACGCGGAGACGGATCAGAAGGAAGTGTTCCTGACTGCTGACATCTCATACGGGGACTTGCTGTTTCAAATTGAGGGACGCTGTGACGGTCTCATCCAGCTGGATGGGATCTGGACGATCGACGAGATTAAATCGACGGCGGCGCCGCTTCAGGAATTGGGAGACGGGCTTCCGGTGCACTGGGCACAGGGAAAAATGTACGCCTACATGTACGCCAAAGCCGAAGGGCTGCCGGCCATGCAGGTTCAGCTCACCTACGTGCGGACCGGGAGCGGAGAGCAGCGGAAGCTGCTCGTCTCCCATACTTTTGAAGAGCTGGAGGCTTATGCGCTTGAGGTTGTCGCAGCTTATGCGCCTTATGCGGAGATGCTGAGGCAGCATGAAGAGGAGCGGAACGGCTCGATTGCGGAGCTGCCGTTTCCTTTTCCGGCCTACCGGGCAGGCCAGCGGAAGCTTGCAGGGGCTGTATACAAGACGATCCAGGAAGGTGCAGGGCTTATGGCCAAGGCGCCGACGGGAATCGGCAAGACGATGTCGACCTTGTTCCCGGCCGTTAAGGCGATTGGAGCAGGCCATATTAACAAGATCTTTTATTTGACGGCGCGGACGACGACGCGGGCAACGGCCGAGGAGGCTTTTTCCAGGATGCAGGCTCAAGGTCTTCATCTGAACGCGGTAACCGTTACGGCCAAGGACAAGATCTGCTTTAAGGAAGAGGAAGCGTGCGATGCCGGGCAGTGCAGCCTGTGTGAAGGGTATTATGACCGGATTAATGCAGCGGTGCTCGATATTATGCAGCATGAAACACTGATGACCAGGCCTGTAATTGAGGCTTATGCGCGGAAACACCGGGTGTGTCCGTTTGAGTATTCGCTAGACATCGCTTACGCTGCTGATGCGGTTGTGTGCGATTATAATTATATTTTTGACCCGCGGGTATCCCTGAAGCGGCTGTTCGAGGAGCAGAAGAAGCAGACAGCCGTTCTCGTGGACGAGGCGCATAATTTAGTTGACCGGGGACGGAATATGTTCTCCGCGGAGCTGTTCAAATCGGTGTTCCTCAGCATTAAGAGCGAATACAAGACGGCGAACGAAGGGGTTTCGCGGGCGGCGGGTGAGGTCAATTCCTTTCTGGTAGCGGTTAAAAATAACTGCAGCAGCGAAGGCCGCATCATCCAGGCCGAACTTCCGGAAGAGCTGATTACACGTCTGGAAAAATTCGTGGAGACCGCTGAACTGGAGCTTGCAGCGAACAGAGGGGCAGACGGGCCAGCCTATAATCAGGGCAGCCAGGTCAGCCTTGAGGCGCAGGAGGAGCTGCTCAGCACGTATTTTGCAGCCCAGAACTTTATCCGGATGGCCAAGCTGTACAATGATCAATACTTGACCTATGCCGAGATTATCCGCACCGACCTGCGCATCAAGCTGTTCTGTCTTGATCCGTCGGAGCTGCTCCGCCAGGCCGGCAAAGGCTACCGTTCAATTATTCATTTCTCGGCGACGCTGTCTCCGATGAGCTATTACCGGGATATGCTCGGCGCGGATCAAGAGGATTACACGCTCACCATTCCTTCGCCGTTCCGTAAGGAGCAGCTGGAGGTGCGGCTTGTTCCGCTGTCCGTCAGATACAATGACCGGGAGAAGTCCAAAGGAAAGATTGCCAGACTGCTCCAGCAGGTGTGCGAGGAGCGGCGGGGCAGCAATCTGCTTGTCTTCTTCCCCTCATATTCCTATATGCAGGAAGTGTACGATACTTATGTGCAGCACGAAGGCAAAGGAGTGGATGTGATCCTGCAGCAGTCCTCGATGTCGGAGGAGGAGAGGGAGGCATTTCTGTCCGGCTTCCAGCCGAATCCGAAGCGGACGCGGCTTGGTTTTGCTGTGCTGGGAGGCGTCTTCTCCGAAGGAGTCGATCTGCCAGGGGACCGGCTGAACGGCGTCATTGTGGTCGGCACGGGCCTTCCGCAGATTGGACTGGAGAACGATATGCTGCGGGACTATTTTCAGCAAACCGGACGCAACGGGTTTAACTATGCTTATGTATTCCCCGGGATGAATAAGGTGCTTCAGGCAGGCGGCAGACTCATCCGTACCGAGACCGACGAAGGCGTACTGGTGCTGGTGGATGACCGTTTTGCCCAGGAGCCCTACCGTTCCCTGCTGCCTGAAGAGTGGCGGGAATACCGGCTGGTTCAGACGGCTTCGATCTGATGCCAGACCATTTGCCTGATGCCAGACCTTTTGCTTGATGCCGGATGGCGGCGCGCACTGGCAGCATGGGCAGCACGCGCCGCCCATTTCTGGCGAAGCACAGGCTCACGGCCATCCCGCCGCCATGAAACACGACAAAAAAACATGACCCTGAATCAGCAGAGTCATGTTTTTTGTGTTTCGTATTCTTTTTCAAGACAATTACTTGATGCCTTTCATCGCTCTCTGAATGATTGGCGAGATAGCGAACAGGATCACGCCGAGTGCAATTGAGATGACACCGATAATGCCGAAGTACGCCATTTCCGATTCAGGCGAATACAGCTTGACCACCTGGGCGTTGATCGCCTGAGCGGCAGCGTTGGTCAGGAACCACAAGCTCATCGTCTGTGCAGAGAACGCCGCAGGCGCCAGCTTGGTTGTAGCGGACAAGCCTACCGGTGACAAGCAGAGCTCGCCGATCACGACGATCAGGTAGCTGAGCACGAGCCACAGCGGATTCACCAGGCTGTCACTTCCGCCGAAGTATGCTGGCAGCAGGATGACCAGGAAGGACAATCCGGCAAACAACAAGCCGAGTGAGAACTTCTTCGGTATAGAAGGCTGACGGTCGCCAAGCTTTACCCAGAACCAGGCAAACACCGGCGCCAAAATGATGATAAACAGCGGGTTCAGCGATTGGAACCAGGCCGGAGTAAGCGTAATGCCGGCAAACTCAAGCTGTGTCCGTTCTTTTGCATAGGAAGCAAGAATCGTTGAGCCCTGCTCTTGGATCGCCCAGAACATTACAGAGGCAATAAAGAGCGGGATATAAGCCAGAATCCGAGAGCGTTCGTCACGGTTTGTTTTTGGACTATGATACATCATGATGAAGTAAATGGCCGGAATGACAATCCCCAGGATTCCCACCAGCAGAATGAACCGGTCAAAGGTCAAGATTCCCGTCACAATCCCGATCACCGCGAGAGCGGCTACAACGATAATACCGCCGCCGATCCGGGTGTACACTTTCTTCTTCTCTTCAGGAGCCAGCGGGTTGGCGACAATGGTGCCTGCCAGGGCCAGGTTATTTTTTCTGGTAAGCGCAAATACAACAAGGCCAAAGAACATCCCGACAGCTGCCACCCCGAAACCGAGATGGTAGTTATAGTCGCCGAGCGTACCGACGATCAGCGGAGAGAGGAAGCCCCCAAGGTTAATGCCCATGTAATAAATACTGAAGCCCGCATCGCGGCGCTCGTCTGTTGGAGAATAAATTTCCCCGACAATACTGGAGACGTTCGGCTTAAGCAGGCCTGTGCCCAGCACGATCAGCACCATGGATGCAAAGAACAGCGGCACACTGCCCGGAATAGCAAGCACGATATGGCCAAACATAATGAGCACGCCGCCAAAGAACACTGCCCTTGAGGTGCCCAGCACGCGGTCGGCCAGCCAGCCGCCGATAATCCCTGACATGTATACCAGGGAACCGTAAATGGACATGATAGACAAAGCTGTAGTTTCATCTATACCAAGACCGCCGTTCATGACGGTGTCGTACATATAGTAAAGAAGGATTGCTCTCATTCCATAATAAGAGAACCGTTCCCAGAACTCAGTAAAGAAGAGGGTAAACAATCCTTTCGGATGTCCGAAAAATCCTTTCTGCGGGACACTGTTCGCAATTTCCTGTTTCGTGATTTCTGCCATGTAATAACCTCCTGCTGCGATAACTGCTATTAGATATATCAAAATCTCTTCCGTTATTAATACCCATCTTCAAAGGGAATTAACAGAACATACCAATCCTTCATACATCAATCGTGAAAAAGGATAAGATCTGCGGTCCCGACAGCGGTTTCTGGACAGCGGATGGCTGTATTATGTTGAACGCCTTTGAAAATATTATGAAAGAGCATGAAAACGATATGTCTGGATTTCTAATGTAGACTATGAAGCGCTTTCTTGTCCAGTTCTAATTTTTAGCTGTTGCGTTAAAGAGAAAGAACCCCTTCCTCCGCTAATCCGTGGATTCCGGAGTTAAGGAATGAGCAAAATCTTTCCCACACTCTTCCGGCTTTCTAGCAGCTGGTGAGCAGACACCCCTTCTGCAAGAGGAAATGTTGTGACAGGCGGCACACACAGCTGTCCGCTTGTAATCCACTCAAATAGCTCGTGTGCCCGCTTCAGCCGTTCCTTGCGAGACGTTAATACATTCCATAAATCCCCGCCTGTAAGTGTTTTAGATGTATCCATAAGCATACGAGGATCTATGTAAGCCGGATCTCCGCCAGCCATCCCGTAAAATACAACCGTTCCGCCTGTGCGGACTGCCTCAAAGCTCTCGGATAAGGTTGCGCCAACAGATTCATAGACAGCATCCACGCCAATACCTTCCGTCAGCTCTTTGATTCTTTCAACCCAGTTGTCTGAGTACAGCAGCACAGAAGAGGCCCCCGCCTGGGCAGCAGCCTGCCGCTTGCTGTCTGTTGACACCAGCCCAATTGCTGCGGCTCCCAGCATTTTTACAATCTGGATCAGCAGTTGTCCGACTCCGCCAGCGGCTGCATGAACCAAGACGGTATCTCCCTGCTTTACTATATAGCTGTCTCTCGTTAAATAATGAGCGGTTAAACCTTGCAGCAAGACAGACGCGGCCGTTTCACAGGAGATTCCCGCAGGAAGCGGAATAGCTTTCTCAAACGGAACTGCGACCAATTCCGCATTTGCAAACGGCACATCTGCAAAGCCAACGGTGTCCCCAGCCTTCACCCCAGTAACAGAGCTTCCGACCTTCTCGACGATTCCCGCTCCCTCATAACCTAGAATATAAGGAGGATTACCCGCAAGATGATAATTCCCTCTCCGTCTATAAACATCAGCGAAATTTAATCCGATGGCCTGCATTCTCACTAAAATTTCATTGGGCCCGATAACCGGATCTTCCACCTCTCTAAACTGCAATACCTCAGGACCGCCAAAAGCTTCAAATACAAGTGCTTTCATCTCTTTTACCTCGATTACTGTTCGTTATTTTACCACTGTTCTATACATTGTATAAGATAACTGATTGAAAAGGAATTCCGGCACGCCGCGCAAAGCGGCCCTCCAGCAAATGGGACTCTAGGCCCTCCAGCAAATGGCACTCTAATTGATAGCATTATAAATTCCGGTTACAATAGGTTTGTAGGTTTAAATGTTTAAGTATATAAACAAAACAAAAGGAGGGCTTATTGTGAATAAAACGGTTCTGATTACTGGAGCAACAAGCGGACTGGGGTATGATTTTGTGAAATTGTTCGCTGCTGACCAATACAATCTCGTGCTGGCTGCGCGAAACGGAGACAAGCTTCATGAAATCCAACAGCAATATCCTCAATTAAAAGTTACGGTAATCCGAAAGGATTTGAGCATTCCGGGAGCTGCCAAAGAAGTGTTCGATGAACTTCAGGCTAAAGGGATTACAGTCGATGTGCTCGTTAACAATGCAGGCTTTGGCCTTATGGGAAAGTTTGACGAATTAAGCATAACCAAACAAACGGAAATGATTCAGGTAAATATCACCGCTCTGACCGAGCTGACTCATTACTTTCTGCCGCAAATGAAGCTTCGCAGAAGCGGACAAATCATGAACGTGGCCAGTACGGCGGCCTTCCAGCCAGGACCCTTAATGGCGGTCTATTATGCGACCAAAGCATTCGTCCTTTCTTTTTCTGAGGCGCTTGTAGAAGAATTGAAAGGAACGGGCGTAACGGTGACAACTCTATGTCCTGGACCAACCAGAACGAAATTTGGAGAAACCGCCAGTGTGGAAAATACGAAAATGTTCAGCCGGGCAATGGATTCCGCCGCAGTTGCAAAACAGGGCTATAAAGCATTACTGAGGGGACAGCGGGTTGTAGTGACAGGCAGTCTGAACAAGGCAGGGACAATCGCTGCAAAATTTTTGCCAAGAAGCCTTTCAGCTAAAGCTGCAAAGTACATTGCAGGAGAAAAATAAAATGAGCAGACAAGCAATTGACGTATTCAGGTCCTGTATCCCTCTATTCACAGCATTAAGCGATCCAGCGAGGCAGGACATCATTATTCTCCTCGCCGATAAAGAGCCGCTCAGCGTAAATGAGATTGCCCAGCACTCAAACTTGTCCCGGCCCGCGATTTCCCATCATCTCAAAATCCTGCGGGACACCTCACTAGTCACCATAGAGCAAAAAGGGACTCAGCGATACTACTCCCTTGCCTTAGGGCAAAGCATCGAACAGCTAAAGGAACTAATTGAAGTTGTAGAGGATTGCTAGGTATCTTTAGTTGGCGGTAATAAGATCATGTTCTCGACCTGGCATATAGTGCATCTTTAACTTCGATCACTGGCATCACCTCCTTTCGGAGATGGTTGCCAACCGCCCTTTTAGCCGTTAAGTCATTCCTATTAAATGTCTTTATAGATTCTTCCAGCTATGCTACGATAAATCTATAAATTACCTATATCTATAAATTACCTATACATGTAACTTGAGGGGATTGAAATGATCGACAAAGTGATTCGGATTTTTAACATCATTAATGCGATTCAGGCGAACCCGGGGATTTCGGCAAAGGATCTGGCGTTTAAATGTGACGTGAATATCCGCACGATCTACAGGGATATGGATATTTTGGAGCTGATTGCCCCAGTGTCCAGGGAAGGCCGGGGTACCGGGTACCGGTTTATGGGCAGATTTTTCTTGTATCCGCTTAACTTTACAGAGCAGGAGGCGCTGGTCTTTTCTCTGCTGCCTTCCATGCTGGATAAGGAGAAGCTTCCACCGGGGTTTGATACGGCCTACGATAAGGTGATGGGGACGCACCGCAAGGAGAAGTCCACGCAGAATAATATTATCGAAGATATAGCGGGAATTATCCAGATGGGTTCTCCTGCTTACCGCAAGGAAAGTCCGAATTTTCTGCAGCCGATTATTCAGGCCATTTTGGAACAGAGAACGATAGACGCGGTTTATCACACCCAGTATAGAAATGAGACAACGGAACGGAAGATCGATCCTTATTATCTGATCCCCCGCGACCAGCGGTTTTATCTAGTCGGCTACTGCCATGTCAAACAGGGAATCCGGACCTTCCGGATCAGCCGCTTCCAGAACGTTGAGCTTACGAATGAATCCTTCGATAAAGGCAATTTTAATATCAAGCAGTATTTGAAAAATACCTGGTCTATCGACCGTGGAGAGAAGAACACGACCTTCCGGGTCCGGTTTGACCCGGAAGTTGCCCGTTACATCAAGGAAGAAGAGCTGTTTGTTCATCCCCGGATGAAGGATCAGAAGGACGGAAGCCTCATCTTTGAAGTAACCGTAAACAACGAGAAAGAGTTCCTGAAATGGATCCTTCAATACGGCCCGTCGGCAGAAATTCTTGAGCCCAAGGCTGTAAGGGATAACCTTAAAGAGCAGCTGCTGCAGTGGGTAAACATGTATCAATAGGTGTCAATAATGGTTGAGTCAGCAGGTATAACCTCCGCTTCCAGGAAGCGGGGGTTATTTTTTTTGCCAAATTTTATGCCGAACATTCATTCGCTGACAAACAGATGCCCAAAAGACACTTTAAGATTGTATTCAAAGAGAGACAAAGGAGGGAAAGTGCAAAGTGAACCAGGTTATATCGTTTAACTATGCATGGAACAAGGGGTATTATCCGGCCGGCGGGGCAGAAAGCGCCTATTTGCTGATCGAGCTCCAGGGAAGCGGGAAAGACAAGGGCCACGCCCGCTCGCCAATCAATTTGTCTGTGGTGCTTGACCGGAGCGGTTCGATGTCAGGGGACCCTCTCATGTACAGCAAGAAGGCATGCCAATTTGTCGCAGAACAAATGAATGGATCTGACCTGCTGAGTCTTGTGGCTTTTGACGACCATGTTCAAACCGTGATTCCCCCTTCGGCGGTGTTAAATAAGGACTTAATTAAGCAGCATATTGAATCCATCCAGGCTGGAGGTACGACGAATCTAAGCGGAGGGCTGGCTGAAGGAGCGCAGCACGTCCTCAGGAACCGGCAGGAGGGAAGAATTAACCGGGTGATTTTACTGTCGGACGGCCATGCCAATACAGGTATTACAGACCGCAGCCAGCTTAATGCAATCGCCAAGGAATACCGTTCATCCGGGATCGGGATCAGCACCATAGGGGTTGGGGACGGTTTTGATGAAGAGCTGATGGAGGGCATCGCCGAGCATGGCGGGGGCAATTTTTATTATATTGACAAGGCAGACGGGATTCCCGGAGTTTTTGAGCAGGAGCTTGAAGGATTGTTATCGGTGGCTGCTCAGAATATTAAGCTCACCTGCAGCCCTTCTGAGGGCACTCAAATCGTTGGGATTTACGGGTATCCGTCAGAGGGGAATGGGGAGCAAAGCCTTATCCAAATGGGCGACATCTATCATAACGAAGTGAAGACTCTTCTGGTTGAATTGTCCTTTGACCCGCGCGCCGCAGGCGAACACCAGGTACTGCAGTTAAGCTGGGATTATATCGACGTGACGGAGAGTGCGGCTGCGTGCAGCTTCAGCATGGAGGTATCTGCCTCCTTTACGACGGATATTAGTCTCTTGAACGAACCGGGCAGCGCAGAGGTGGAGCAGCAGGTCGGGGTAACAAAGTCAGCTAAAGTCATTGAAGAGGCTATAAAGGCTTTCGACACCGGCAATACGGAAGAGGGAAAGCACCTGCTCAAAATCCAGGCGGATGAACTGCTGCTCATGTCCGTGGTGATGAACAGTCCCATGCTGGCGGAGGAATCAGCCAAGCTTTATACGCACTTAGATAACTTCGAGTATTCGAGCAGGAAGAGGAAAGAGCTGAATCAGGAGAAATACCGCAGGATGAAGCGGAAGTCGTAGGAAGCGCGGTTAGCTTAATTTAAACGAAGAGAGGTAGTACCCATGGCACCCTTATTAATCGTTATTTTTACTTTCTTATTCTTTGCGTCCATTGCGGGCCTGATCTATCCCAAGATGTTCGATAACCTATTTAAACGCCGCGTAAAACGCTGGATGTTCGCTGCCGGAGCGCTCTTATTATTGGTTCTGATTGCAGTCATCGCTCCCAGTGATCCCAAAACAGAGGCTGCTGATGCAATAAGCAGGAAGCTGTCAGAAGAAGACTCCTCCAATGCAGCATCCGCTGATGCGAAAGCAGAAGAGGCCGCAAAAGCCGAAGCTGAGCAGAAGAAAGAGGAGAAGGAAAAGGCCGAGGCTGCTGAGAAAGCTGCGAAAGCAGCGGAAGCGGCCAAGAAGGCAGAGGAAGAGAAGGCGGCAGCACTCGAACAGGCAATGCACCCTGACTGGGATAAGTCTGAAATGGATGCTATGAATAATGGGAATCCCCAGTTAGCCTTTCAAATGCTGGAAGCAATGGGGGACACAGCAGTTACCCCTGCAACCGTTAATGCAGGATTGGTGTTTAAAGCGCCTTGGAATTATTACGGCAAAGCCATCGAGTTTACGGTTGATGTTGCGATCGTTCAGGATTATCCGCCAGATGGAGACAGTTACGTTAAATCCGAAATTGTAGGCGAGGCTCCGGATGGAACGATTTTAGACATTTTCAGTATGTCAGACAGCGGCGAAATTCAGGTGGGAGATCAGATAACAGTGGTCGCTTACCCTGTGGGACTTGTAACGGTCGAGAACAAGCTGGGCGGTCAAACGGATCAGCTCGCACT
Source organism: Paenibacillus pinistramenti (assembly GCF_005869875.1). GTDB lineage: Bacteria > Bacillota > Bacilli > Paenibacillales > Paenibacillaceae > Fontibacillus > Fontibacillus pinistramenti. The sequence continues at coordinate 22,540 of NZ_VAWG01000003.1, read as the reverse complement.
TGTAACTAATAAATTTTAAGCTTAGTGCCGGCAGCCGGCCGAATTCATCCTTAAACTAAGATCAAAAGCCTCTTCAATTCCGGATAATGGAAGGGAAGAGGCTTTGATAGGGCGAATATAGGCATATCGAACTATTTGAACTATTTGAATTATTTTGCGAGGAGGTCTTTACGTGAATCTGATCGATCGGCTGTATCAAGAAATCATGGAGACTCCGCTGGCTCCCAAGATCCTATTGGCAGACTCATATGCGCAGGGGACTCAGCTTCTCGAACAGATGTGCAGACGGTACGGTGCTGTATTCCATGTGGAAGTCCAGACGCTTCGCGGACTGGTCACCAAACATGCCAAATTAGAGATGTTCCGCAAACAAATCACTCTGCTGGATGAGATGCAGTCCTTATGGGTTGTGCGTTACCTCATGAAACAGCTGACTGAAAAAGATCAGGTGAGCTACATAACGGATTCCATGCTGAAGCTTGGCATTGTCAGAAGTGTCCACCATACGCTTATGGAGATGCGGCTGGCAGGTATCCAAGCTAAGGATGTGAAGGCCGAGCATTTCACGAACCTCAGTAAGGGCGAGTACCTGCAAAGGCTGCTTGCCTTATATGAGTCTTATCTCGCCGAACATAAGCTGACGGATTTTGCCGGATTGATTGAATATGTGAATGGGAAAGAAGAAGATACCCGGTACCTGGCCTTCAGCTGGGCAGGCTGGTCCCGAATCGAGCGGCTCATGCTGGAGAGGCTGGCGGGGGAACGGCTTTGCCTGATGGAAGCGGGTGCTCCTTTTAATTTGGATAAGGATTATCTGGCGAATTCCTTCTCAATGTTCCGGGCAGCCGGGAGCTTAGCTGAAATCCGGGAAGGGTTCCGCAGAATCGTATCAGATTCCGGAGCGCTGGACCATACAGAAATCATGCTGTCAGATTATGAGCATTACGCCCCGATTGTCTTCTCCCATGCCGAGAAACTTGGAATCCCGTGCACTTTCTCAAGTGGACTGCCCCTGGTCTTCTGTTCAGCGGGAAGAGCAGCTGCAGGCATACTGGATTGGATTACAGAGGGATTCCCTGTCGCCAAGCTGACGGAACTGCTGAGACACGGCTGCCTGTCTTTCCAGGATGAGAGATGGAGCAGAAGTGATTGGATCCGGCTGCTTGAGAAGTCCGGAATTGGATGGGGGAGGGAACGGTACCTGGCTGCTTTCAGGCCGGAAAGGCTGCAGGAGCAGGACCGGGAACAGGGAGCTGTCCTGAGCAGGTATTTTTCAGCTTGGTTTGACGGGCTGCCCGGACAGAAGGAGTGGAACCCGCTGTTGCTGCTTAAATGGTTAGCGGATTTCATCAAAAATATTGCCGTCATCTCTTCTCCGGAGGACGCCGCCGTGTCTGCGGCTCTTCAGGAGATGGCGGGCAGATGCAGCCCCAGCCTGGGGGAACAACTCCCGGTGAACCTGGCGGTCCAATATGTCAAAGAGATGCTCAGCGAGATTCGCATTCATTTGTCCCCGGCACCGCAGCCAGGGGCGATCCATGTTACTTCTTTACAAAATGGGGGCTGGAGCGGCAGAAAGCATACCTGGATTGCCGGTATGGATGAGCGGGCATGGAGTATTTCCGCGGCGCAGGATCCGCTCCTTCTGGATCAAGAGAAGCGGGCCGTTTCCACTTCCTTGATTCCTAAATCCGATCGTGCGAAGCAAATCAGGAATGAGCGTGAATCCAGGCTGTCGCTTATTCGGGGCGAGATCTGGCTCAGTTATTCCTCTTATGATCCCGGGGAGCAGAAGAGCCAGGGGCCGGCTTTTGAAATGCTGCAGATGCTGCGGCTCCGGTCCGCCGAACCTGCCCTGGATTTTGGAGCATTAGAGCAGGAGCTGGGAGAGCCTGTCAGGGTGATGAATATCGTGAATTCAGCTGTGCAATCTGCCCAGCAGCTCATCCTGCAGAGCTATCCTTCTCTCGCAGACGGGCTGCGGGCCCAGCGGCTCCGTGCAGGAGAGCAGCTTTCGGCCTATGATGGCTGGGTCCCGAACGCCGGCTCCTTCTATATTCATGCCGAGCAAGAGGAGCCGCAGGACCGCCATTTTGTTAGCGTTACTCAGCTCGAAAAATACGCATCCTGCGGGCTGCACTATTATTTCTACTACCTGCTCAAGCTTCGTCCGAAAGAAATCCCGCAGTATGATCCGGCCAGGTGGCTGCAGGCAAGTGAAAGAGGCTCCCTGCTCCATGATATTTTTAGAAGATATTTGGAGGAGGTTACCGCTCAAGGGGCACAGCCGGCTGCACATGATCAAAACCGGCTGAATGAAATCGCAGAAGCGGTAATTGAAGAGACGGTGCACTTCATTCCTGCGCCTAATCCTCATGTATTCGCCAAAGAATGCGGGGAGCTCCGCCGTGATGTGGACATCTTCTACCGCCATGAAGTGCTGAAGACCGACCAGCCCTATTTATTTGAACTAGAATTGGCAGCACCGAATGGAGAGCCGATGGAACTTCAACTGCCGGGCGGCATCCGCTTCAGACTAAAAGGGTTCGTTGACCGGGTAGACCGGATTGGACCGCATGAATACCGGATTATTGATTATAAAACGGGCAGCACAAGCAAGTACAAGGAATCCGAATATTTCAGCGGCGGTTCCCAATTGCAGCATGCTCTGTATTCGATGGCAGTCGAGCAGTGGCTGCGGGACACGGGGATCGATCCTGAGGCTCGGGTTACGGAGGCGGAATATTATTTTCCTACAGAGCGGGGAAGAGGAGAATACGTCCGGCGGACACAGAACCGGAGAGATGATGTAGTAACCATCCTTGGACAGCTGCTGGAGTCGCAGAAGAAAGGCATTTATGTTCCGACCCATAACAAAAAAATGTGCGGCTGGTGCGATTACAACGCGGTATGCGGCCCCCATTCGGAGTGGATGGCCTTCAAACGGCAATCTGCCGGTAACGAGGAACTGTTGAAGACCCTGCTGGAGGTGGAGGCATTTGACTGAACTACATCAACCAAATAGACGGGTAGACCCGGCAGACCTGGCTGACCGCAGCCGGATTCTTGCAGACCTGGACACCACCCTGCTGGTGGAGGCCGGAGCCGGTTCCGGCAAAACAACGAGTCTCGTGGGCAGACTTCTCTCGTTAATCAAGTCGGGCGTTAAGGTGGAGCAGATTGCCGCCATTACCTTTACAAACAAAGCTGCAGATGAGATGAAGGAACGCTTCCGGCTGGCATTGGAGCAGGCATTCCGGGGAGCAGAAGAGGATTTTTTAACTAGGGAAAGACTGGGTAAGGCTCTGGAAAATCTGGACCTTATCTTTATTGGAACGATCCACTCCTTCTGCGGGTCCCTGCTGCGGGAACGGCCGATTGAGGCAGGCCTGGATCCTTCTTTTGAGGAAATGGACGAAGATCAGGATCAGCTGTTCCGCGCCTATTGCTGGGATGACTACATGGCCGGACTGGATGGAGAGGCACGTTCGCGGCTGGATGAGCTGTTATCGCTCGGGGTTGATGTCAATACCCTTAAGGACGTGTATGACCGGGTGTCTTTATTTACGGATGTCGAGATTCCTTGTGAAGAGCGAGCGCGGCCCAATTTTGACCGGATTCGGGAGACCCTTTTTCCGCTGATTGAAGCTGCTTCTCCTTACATACCAACCGCCGAGCCGGACAAGGGCTGGGATACGGTGCAGAAGCTGGTGCGGCAAACCCGCCGGAAGCTGCGGTACGCCGATTTATCCGATGACATGCGGATACTCGAAATCGCAAAGGAGTTTGACCGCAAGCTCGACGTGACGCTTAACCGCTGGACCTCTAAAGAATATGCTGGAGAGGTGAAAAAGAACTTTCCGGATTGGCAAAGCCGAGTCCTCTATCCATTTCTGCAGGAGTGGCGGGAATTTTTGTATCCGAAGCTCATTTGCTTTGTTCAGCCGGCGCTTGCTTATTACGGGTCCCGTAAACTGGCCGCAGGAAAATTGAATTTTCAGGACCTGCTTCTGCAGGCCGCTGAATTAGTGCGTGAGAACAGGGAAGTTAGAGCTTATTTCGCAGAGCGTTATACCCGGCTGCTTGTCGATGAATTCCAGGATACGGATCCGATTCAGGCTGAGCTCATGTTCCTGCTGACAGGGGAAGGGGAGTGCGAAACAGGCGATTTGGTGCGGGATTGGAGGCAGTTAACGCCGAGACCCGGCTCCTTGTTTGTGGTAGGCGATCCCAAGCAGTCGATCTACCGTTTTCGCAGAGCGGATATTTCGATCTATAACGAGGTCAAAGCGCGCATCTCCGGCTGTGGCGCAGTTCTGCGGTTAACCGCCAACTTCCGTTCCGTCCATTCCATCGGTGATTTTATTAACGGCCAATTTACAGGTAAACTGCCTGCTTCCGAATCGGAGGTTCAGGCCGCTTATGTGAAGATGGAGACTCATACCCCAAATCCTCAAGCAGACCGGAGAACGCCGCATGGCATTTATGTCATCAGCTATTCAAAAATCTCCGGCGGCAAAGCCGTGGTTGCCCAGCTGGATGCGGAGCAGATTGCCAGATATATCTCCTGGGCCTGCTGGAACGGACAGGTGCAAATTGCCCAGAGTGACGGCAGCACCCGGGCTGCGGTCCCCAGCGATTTCCTGATCCTGACCAAAACCCGCGAGTTCATCCATCTCTATGCGGAGCAGCTTGATTTGTACGGCATTCCTGCTGATACTTCCGGAAGCACGACGGTATACGAAGAGCAAGCCGCGCTGCTGCAGCTGGTTCGTTATTTAGATGACCCTGCGGATCAGCCGGCACTGCTGGCGGTGATGCGCGGAATGTTTTTTGGCTTAAGCGACCAGCAGCTATGGGCTTATAAACAGGCAGGCTTCCGCTTCTCCTTATTTAACCTGCCGGAAATGGAGGAATGCAGCGAAGAGGCAAGAGCGGCTGCCGCCGTACTGGGCAGAATACGAGATTACCGGGACCTGGTTCGGACGAAAAATGCTGCTACTGCGCTCAGCCTGATTATTGAGGACCTGGGCTTGCTGCCCTATATCTCAACCCTGCCTGCAGGCTCTATTCGAGCGGGGACTCTGCTGCGAACCTTGCAGCTTCTTCAGGGCGATCCTTTAGCGGGTTCGAGCTGGCCGGAGCTGCGGAGGGCTGCCGAGAATATGCTGGCAGGCCGCGGTATGGAAACCTCAAGTCTGTATGCCGGGGGCAGCCAGGCAGTCCGGATCATGAACCTGCACAAAGCAAAAGGACTTGAAGCGCCGATTGTATTCCTTGCTTGTCCGTGCGGGGAGTTCGACCATGATGCGGCGCAGTACATCAATCGTTCGGCTGATCCGGCGGAAGGATATTTTACGATAAGCAGAAGCGTAGGAGAGTTTAAAACCGAATTAATCGCCGGCCCCGCGGGCTGGGAGGAAATGAGTCAAAAGGAACGTTCTTTCTCAAGCGCAGAGAAGGACCGGCTGCTCTATGTTGCCGCAACACGTCCCAAGCAAATGCTGGTCATCAGCTTATATCCGGATCAGCCGGCGAAGTGTCCCTGGACGCCGCTTGCCGAGGGGATGGAATTCGCCCGTGAGCTCGATATTCCTGCCCGGTCTGCCGAAGAAACGGGGAGTAGAGCAGTGGCGATGGTACAGCAGGATACCGCCCTGTTGACAGGACCGGACCTGGCCCAGATTAAGACGATCCGCCAGCAGAGACTGGGAGCGATCGCTCAGCCTACGTATGCTCTTGCATCGGTTACGGGGCTGACCAAAGCAGGCGGCGATAAACCGGAATGGTCGTCGGAAGGCAAAGGGATGGCATTCGGAAGCGTCGTTCACCGGACGATCGAGCTACTGGGCAAGGGCCTGCCTGAGGAAGAGCTGGAGGATGCGGTCTGTCTGCTGGCTGAGGAGGAAGGTCTGGCCGCAGAGCATATTCAAGCCGCTGTTCAAATGGTACGGAACGTGCTGGCCGGCGAGCTCTGGCAGCGCAGCCTGCGTGCGCGGCGGAGACTTTTTGAAGTGCCGATTATGGTGCACAAGCAGAATGAAAATAACGAGCCGGCTGCTTATGTACGCGGCGTGATCGACTTCCTGTTCGAGGAAGAGGACGGATGGGTCATTGTTGATTTTAAAACGGACAGCGTGACGGAAGAGAATCTCCAGTCGTTCATTGATTATTACCGTCCGCAGGTGGAGGCTTATGCGGGGGAGCTGACGAACACTTTCGGCTACAAGGTGAAAGAGTCGGCGTTATATTTTACATCGCTAGTTGAAGGATTTTACAGTAAAATTGTCGAAAAAAGGTAGACAATCTTTTTAAAACAAGAGGTCAACGATGGAAGTTATTAATAATATCGATAAGCTATTTGGTGATGATTTAAAGCAAACTATTCGTAAGGGCGGGAAGCTGTCTGTAGCAGCCTCCTGTTTTTCTATTTATGCTTATGAGGCATTAATGAAGGAGCTTAACCAGATTGATGAAGTCCGCTTCATCTTTACTTCTCCTACCTTCATTGCAGACAGCTTCAAGAAGGAGAAGAGGGAATTCTACATCCCTAAACGGGGCCGCGAGAAGAGTTTATACGGGACAGAATTTGAACTCCGGCTTAAGAACGAGATGACACTTAAATCCATCGCCAAAGAATGCAGTGATTGGATTCGGAAGAAAGTTACCTTCAAATCAAACAGAACTTCCGGTTCTATGCAGGGGATGGCCAATCTGCAGGGGGCGGAGGAATCCGTAACCTACATGCCTTTGGACGGCTTTACTACGGTGGATCTGGGATACGAGAAAGGCAATGCCTTATCCAAGATGGTCAACAAGCTGAACGAAGCCCCGTTTACAAAAATGTATTTTGAACTGTTTGACCAACTTTGGAACGATAAGAGCAAGCTTGAGGATGTTACCGATCAGGTTGTTGAGCATATTTCATCCGTATACAGGGAGAACTCGCCGGAGTTTATCTACTATGTCATTCTGTACAATATCTTTAATGAATTTCTGTCGGACATTACAGAGGATATTTTGCCGAATGAAGCAACAGGGTTCAAGGACACGGAAATCTGGAAAAGGTTGTACCACTTTCAGAAAGATGCTGTGCTGGGTGCGATTAACAAGCTTGAGAAATACAATGGCTGCATCCTGGCAGACAGTGTTGGTCTGGGTAAGACGTTTACTGCTTTAGGAATTATCAAGTATTATGAGCTGCGTAATAAGTCGGTTTTGGTGCTCTGTCCCAAGAAACTAGGGGATAACTGGCTGACGTATAAACAGAATGTTACGAATAATATTTTGTATACAGACCGGCTTCGATATGATGTTCTCTATCATACAGATGTTTCGCGCGAGCGTGGCAAATCCAACGATATTCCGCTGGACCGGCTGAACTGGGGCAACTATGACCTGCTCGTAATCGATGAGTCCCATAATTTCCGGAATAACGAAGCCAAGAAAGATAAAGAAACGCGCTATCAGAAACTGATGCGTAAAGTGCTTAAGAACGGCGTAAAGACCAGGGTACTCATGCTGTCCGCGACTCCGGTCAACAACAAGTTCATGGATCTTCGCAATCAACTTGCTCTGGCCTACGAAGGGAATCCTGAAGAGATCGACAACAAGCTGGGGACGGAGCGGGGAATCAACGATATCTTCAAACGGGCACAGTCTGCCTTTAATCAGTGGTCAAAGCTGGAACCGGCTGAGCGGACAACAGAAACGCTTCTCGGAATGCTTGATTTTGATTTCTTTGAGCTGTTGGATAGCCTGACCATCGCACGCTCGCGGAAGCATATTCAAAAGTATTATAAGGCTGAGGAGATCGGCGAATTCCCAAGGCGGTTACCACCGGTATCCAAGTTTTGCGATTTGACAGACCGGACGGATGTTCTCGGTTACAACGAAATATTTACGGAACTGTCGAGAATAAACCTGGGCATTTATGCTCCGTTCAAATACATCCAGCCTAGCCGTCTTCGCTTCTATGAAGATCTGTATGACACCAGCGTCAAGGGGGGGAGCGGAAGCTTTAGGCAAGTGGACCGCGAAGGCAGCCTCCAAATCCTCATGCGCATTAACTTGTTGAAGCGGCTGGAAAGCTCCGTAGAATCCTTCCGGCTGACCCTGTCGAAGATTATATCCAAGCTGGAGGGGACGCTCCGGCAGATTGAGGCCTTTGAGCGCAGCGGTAAATCCGGTGATGTTGATTACACCGATATTGAGAGCACTAATCTCGATGAGGATGACTGGCTGGATGAAGACTTTAATATTGGCGGGACAATTAAGATTAACTTATCGGATATGGACGTTCTCCGCTGGAAGGAAGACTTAACCAGTGATTGTAACGTACTGACAGCATTGCTGAATGAGATGCATAAGGTTTCGCCTGAGCACGATAAGAAACTAAATGTATTAAAACAGGTAATCGACCAGAAGATTCGTCAACCGATTAATCCAGGCAATCGGAAAGTTATTATTTTTAGTGCATTTACCGATACCACGGCATATTTGTACACGCACTTATCTGAATACATGAAGTCAAAGTATGGTATGGATACGGCAAAAATCGTGGGCAGCGACGAGAATAAAAATTCCGCTGGTTTGCGTAACGATATCAGCACACTGCTGACGTGCTTCTCGCCGCGATCCAAGGAGAAGCATCTGACCATGCCCGCTGTCGAAGGCGAAATCGATCTGCTGATTGCTTCTGATTGCATCTCTGAAGGGCAGAATTTGCAGGATTGTGATTTCCTCATCAACTATGATATTCACTGGAACCCGGTTCGCATTATTCAACGGTTCGGACGGATCGACAGGATCGGATCAAGGAATAAAGAAATCCAACTGGTCAACTTCTGGCCCAACATGACGCTGGATGAGTACATTCAATTGAAGGAGCGGGTTGAGAATCGCATGGTCATTATGGACATGACGGCCACAGGAGACGACAACGTCTTGTTCAATCAATCCAGCGATCTGGAATACCGGAAGCAGCAGCTAAATCGGCTGCAGAAGGAAGTCGTCGATCTCGACGATATGAATACCGGAGTGTCCATTACTGACCTGGGTCTTAACGATTTCCGGATGGACCTGGTGAACTATGTGAAGGAGAACGGCGAGCTTGATAAGGTTCCAAGCGGGCTGCATGCAGTAGTAGCCGCTGACGAGGAGAAGGGCGCAAAGCCGGGGGTTATATTTGTTCTTCGCAATATTAATGAGGAACTGAATCCCGACAAGCAGAATAGACTGCATCCCTTTTATCTGGTCTATCTGAGTGATGATGGTGAAGTGTTAACCAATCATATGGACGTTAAGAAGACACTTGATATGATTCGGGCGATCTGCAGAGGGCAATCTGAGCCGGTCTTAGAAGCTTGTCGCAGCTTTAACGAGGCGACGAAAGACGGCAAGAAGATGGATATGTATTCAGTGCTTCTGGAGGAGGCCATCCGTTCAATTGTAGAGGTGAAGGAAGAAAGCGATCTGGATAGCTTATTCAGCTCGGGAGGAACAACGGCTTTAATCGATTCGATCAAGGGACTGGAGGACTTTGAACTCATTACCTTTGTCGTCATAAGGCAGGTGAATGGATAATGTTTCAATTGCCGTCAAACACAATCGTCAACCGTAAAATTCCAAAGAACAAATTCTACGACAAACTGCATGCTAATCAGCATCTGAAGGAGTTGTTCACTGATCAAGTCGATACAATCATTTGGAAGCACAAGCTATCCAAGGAAACAATCCGGCTTAGCCCCAAGGATGACGTTGAAGAAATCCAGGTGTTTGAAATTCATTTGAAAGAGAGGAGTTATTCCCAGGACCTGCTGAGGAGCATAGACAAAGCGATCCCTTATCCAATCCTCCATGTCTTGATGAATGAAGGAATGGTCAAACTCGCTATTGCCTTCAAAGAGCGAAATCAGATGGACGACAACCGTTCTGTGGTTCGTTCCTACCATGAGACACAGTGGCAGCCGGTAGAGAACTTGAATATGAATCTGCTGCAGGGGCTCGACCTGAAGGCGGTATATGAGAACATAATTCGAGGGCTGCTGCCCGTTAACTCTAGTCCTGATGTTAAGCTTATTGACGCACTGGAGCAGCAGGCCCGAATAGACAAGCTGAAACTGGAGTGCCAAAGGCTGGAGGCTAAGATGCGGAGTGAGAAACAGTTCAACCGTAAGGTTGAGCTTAATATGGAACTTCAGCGTAAACGAAGGGAACTGAATCAGCTGATTAACTAATTAAATGTTTGCTTAAAGGTCTGTTCATTCGAACAGGCCTTATTTGTTATCCTTGCTCAGTGAATTCTTCGAATCTACCGTACCAAAGAAGTCTTTCGTCGTGCGGACGACATATTTAATTTCATCTACAGGTCTTTCCATCAGCATGTATTTGTAAGCTTCTATCATCTCGCTCTTATCCTTAAAATCAAGCGGGTCCTGGTATTGATTAAAATCAAACAGCTCATAGGGAGTGATTCCAAGAGCCGTCATAATTGTCTCAAGTGTCTCCAGCGTAATGTTGTCCTGCCCTTGTTCAATTCGGGAAATTCTGGAGCGGTTGAAGCCTTCCTTGCCCGTTCTTTCAGCCACTTGCTCCTGCGTGAGGCCTTTCTTCTTGCGAATGGAGTGAATCTGCTTTCCGATTAGCTCGCTGAGCTCTGACATTTTACTCACCTCATAATGAGGGTAGTAAAAGTTGCTTGTAAAATAGATACCAATATAAATAAACAATATTTAATATGTTTCACTATAATGATACAATTGCCTTGACAATGTAATAGAATCGAGGGGATTGTATGCCTAAATTAACGATGAAGTCACCTGATGGGGTTCAGCGTAACATGGAGCAGCTGGCTTCTCTTTTTCCAAATGTGATAACAGAGACAAAAGATTCTGACGGGAATGTAACCACAGCGGTCGATTTCGATCTGCTGAGGCAAGAACTGTCCGATGTATTGGTTGAAGGGGAGAAAGAGCGTTATCAATTGACTTGGCCGGGGAAAAAGGAAGCGATCCTGCATGCCAACACCCCGATCGACAAGACGCTGCGCCCGGTGAAAGAGGACAGCGTGAACTGGGATGAGACAGAGAACCTGTATATTGAAGGGGATAACCTTGAGGTATTGAAGCTGCTGCAGGAGTCCTATTTAAATAAAGTGAAATGTATTTATATTGATCCGCCGTATAATACGGGGAATGATAGCTTTGTTTATAATGATAATTATAAGAAGTCAGTAGATGAGTACCTGGATGAATCTGGACAGGTCAGCGTTGATGGCCATCGTTTAACTTCCAATCCTACTTCCAATGGGCGGTTTCACAGTGATTGGTTAACCATGATGTACTCAAGAATAAAAATATCTAGAAGTTTGCTCAGGGAAGATGGAGTTATCTTCATAAGCATTGATGATAATGAAATAGATAACATGAAAAAGATCTGTGATGATGTATTTGGCCGAGATTCGTTTGTAGGTTGCTTCGTTTGGAAAAGAAGAGCTTCTTCAGCATTGGCATCTAATCTAGTCTCAACTGATCATGAATATGTATTAACATATGGGAAAAATAGTGGAGTAGTATTCAAAGGCAAACAAAAAAATTACTCGACGTACAGCAACCCCGATAATGATCCCAGGGGCCCCTGGACTCTCGGGGATTTGACAGTTGGTATGACTAAAGATCAAAGACCGAACCAGTTCTATGACCTTGTTGATCCTAAAACAGGAAAAGTATATACGGCTAATCCTAATCGAGTGTGGGCATTTATACCTGAATCTATGAAGAAGTTGCTTGATGAAGATAGAGTAGTATTCCCTGAAGATACCAATAAGCGCCCAATGATTAAGAGATTTATGAGTGAACTTAGAAGAGATGTTGATCCCATTTCTACTTTGCTGTTAGATGTCGGCATGAACTCTGAAGGAACCAGAACAATAAAAGATCATTTTGAAATTCCAATATTTAATTACTCTAAGCCGCTTTCGTTGGTAGAACAGCTTATTGAGCAGGTAACCGGGTCATCAGATATTATTTTAGATTTCTTTTCGGGTTCTGCGACTACTGCCGAAGTTGTTTTGAAGTTGAACGCTAAGGAATCTGGACGCAGAAGGTATATTATGATTCAAATACCTGAAGCTATTGATGCTGCTGCTGAGGGACAGAATATAGGGTTAACCAACATCTGCGAAATCGGCAAAGAACGCATCCGTCGCGCCGCCAAGAAAATCAAAGAAGAAACAGGCGCGGACATCGACTATGGCTTCCGCGTCTACCGTGTAGATTCCAGCAACATGAAGGATGTGTACTATACACCGGATAAGATCGTCCAGATGGATATGGATGATGCGGCAACGAACATCAAGGAAGACCGCACTGGCGAAGATTTGCTTATCCAGGTCATGCTGGAGTGCGGACTTGAACTTTCGCTGCCAATGGAAACCAGGGAAATAGAGGGCAGAACTGTCCATTACGTCGCAGGCAACTCGTTAATCGCCTGCTTTGATGAGAATGTAACTGAATCGGTCATCCAACAAATAGCAGCAGATCAACCGCTTCGAGTGGTTTTCCGCGACAGTTCGTTCGAGGATGACTCAGCCCGTATCAATGTAGAAGAACTGTTCAAGCTGCTCTCCCCGGGCACAGAAATTCAAGTACTGTAAGGGAGGCGGACAGGGATGAAGATTAAATTTAAACATCAGCAGTTCCAATTGGATGCGGTAAACAGCGTGGTTGAGGCCTTTCAAGGACAGCCGAACGAATCCTCCCGTTTTACACTGGACAAAGGCCGCAGGCAAAAGAGCGTGGAACAAATAGACTTGTACCAACTCGCGAACAGCGAGTCTGGTCAATATGGATTCAAGAATAATCCGATTAAGCTTATTGATCAGGAAGTGCTGACTAACATTCAGGCTGTCCAGCGGCAGAATGGATTAATGCTGTCGGAGCGGCTTGAGGGAAGATACAACCTGACCGTTGAGATGGAGACCGGTACAGGCAAGACTTATACGTACATTCGGACGATGTTCGAATTGTATCAAAAATACGGCTGGAGCAAATTCATTATTGTTGTCCCATCTATTGCAATCCGGGAAGGTGTGCTCAAGACCTTTCAAATGACGGAAGACCATTTTATGTCAGAGTATGGATCAAAAGCCCGTTATTTCGTTTACAATTCGAAGCAGCTTCACCATATCGAGAAGTTCGCCAGTGATGCCGGAATTAACGTTATGATTATTAACGCTCAAGCTTTTAATGCCAGAGGCAAGGATGCCAGAAGAATTACAATGGAGCTTGACGATTTCAATTCCCGGCGTCCGATTGATGTTATCGCCAGCACGAATCCGATTCTGATCATCGACGAACCGCAGTCGGTGGAAGGCCAGAAGACGAAAGAGGCGCTGAAGGACTTCAAGGCTTTGTTCACGCTGCGGTATTCGGCAACTCATCGTGAGGATTATAACAAGATTTATCGTCTGGATGCCCTGGACGCTTATAACATGAAACTGGTTAAGAAGATCAGCGTCAAAGGCATCTCTGTAAAAGGAACGAGCGGGACGAACAGCTACTTATATCTGGAAGGCATTGATGTCAGTGACAAGCATGCGCCTATTGCCCGGCTTGAATTTGAGAAGCGCACGAAGTCAGGGCTAACCAGAGTATCCCGAAAAATAGTTACCGGCGATGATCTTTATCAGCTGTCCGACCGCCTTGAGCAGTATAAAGGCTTTAAGGTTGCGGAAATCAACGGACAAAATAACAGCATCAGCTTTATTAATGGCGTTACGCTATATGCTGGAGATGTACAAGGCGACGTTAGTGAGCATCATTTCCGCCGGATTCAAATCCGGGAGACGCTTAAATCTCATTTTGAGAAAGAGCGGGTTCTTTTTTATAAAGGAATTAAAGTCCTGTCCCTGTTCTTCATTGACGAGGTCGCCAAGTATCGTCAGTACGACGAAGCTGGGGATGAGATGAACGGCGATTATGCCGTCATGTTCGAGGAAGAGTACTTGGGACTGCTTAATGAACAATTGTCCCTCTTTGCAGATGATCCATACATGCAGTATTTAAACGGTATTGAGGTGCGTAAGACGCATAAGGGGTACTTCTCTATCGACAAAAAGAGCAGACGGTTTGTGGACTCCAAAGTATCGGCCAGAGAGTCGGATTCAGATGATGCAGATGCCTACGATCTGATTATGCGGGACAAGGAACGGTTGCTAAGCTTTGAGGAGCCGACCCGGTTTATCTTTTCCCACTCGGCTCTGAAGGAAGGCTGGGACAACCCGAACGTGTTCCAGATTTGTACACTCAAGCATAGCGATTCGTCAATTAAGAAGCGTCAGGAAGTCGGCCGCGGCCTCCGGTTATGCGTCAATCAGCATGGGGAACGAATGGATGCGAGCATTCCAGGGATCGACGTTCACGAAATTAATGCCTTGACCGTTATTGCCAGTGAATCTTATGAGCAGTTTGCCAAAGACCTGCAGAGCGAGATTGCCGCCGCCTTGTCGGACCGTCCGCGGAAGGCCGATAAGAACTTTTTCCTGGATAAGGTGCTTGCCAATGCCCGGGGGGAACAGCTGCAGATCGACGAACGGCTGGCGACCAAGCTGCAAAATACATTCATTCGTCATGAATATACGGATGATGATTACAATCTGACGGATGCTTATTTCTCGGCTGTGGAAGAGGGGGAGATCAAGCTCCCGGAGGAATTGGATGGTGCTTTTCATGAGTCGTTAATCAAACTGGTCAAGTCGATCTACGTTGAAGGCAAAACGGATATTACAAGTGACGAGCGGAATAATACGATCCCTGCCGTCACTGTAAATCATAACTTTAATAAGCAGGAATTCAAGGAGTTGTGGAACAAGATCAACAAAAGATCGGTGTATACCGTTCAGTTCGACTCGCAGGAGCTGGTGCAGAAATGTATTTTGGCCATTAATATGAGCCTGGATGTACCTGCAATTCGTTACTCCATTAAACATGGGGAAATGAACGATATCGAATCTCGTGATCAATTGAAACAAGGCGGGGCGTTTACTGCCCGGGAAACGCAGACAGAATATGTGCACCAGGCCGCGGCGTCCAAGATTAAATATGACTTGATCGGCAAGCTGATGGATGAAACAAAACTCACCAGAAGGACGATTGCTGCCATATTGAAAGGAATCACGCAGGCCAAATTCATGCTGTTCCAAAAGAATCCTGAGGAATTTATAATACGGGTATCCAAATTGATTAACGAGCAGAAAGCCACAACGATTATCGAATCCATTTCCTATGATGTGATCAACGAGACATTCCAGACCGATGTATTCACAAAGAGCATGTTGAAGGGACAGCTTGGACATAACGCGATCGCCGTTGATAAACATATTTACGACTACGTTGTAACGGATTCTAAGATCGAGCGGGCATTCGCCAAGGAACTGGATACGAGCAAAGAAGTAAATGTCTACGCCAAGCTGCCGAGAGGCTTTTATATTCCTACTCCAGTAGGAGATTACAATCCAGACTGGGCGATTGTGTTTAAAGAAGGCGGCGTAAAGCACATTTACTTCATCGCGGAGACGAAAGGCTCCTTGGATTCCATGGAGCTGCGGGAAATTGAGAAGGCGAAGATTGAATGCGCACGCCGGCATTTTGCCAAGCTTAATTCAGATCAGCTGAAGTACGATGTGGTTAACAGCTATGAGAAATTGCTGGAGATTGTAAAAGGTTAAAATCAAGGACATATTAGCTTTTATATGCAAACATAAGTTCCCTGGCAAACAGTTGTCAGGGAACTTTGCTATTCTACGTCAAGAGGCAGCAAGATCACGATAACTTAATAAATATGAAGTCCAAATTATGAAGGAGGATTTAACATGCAGAACCTTCAATTAACAGCCGATGCCCTCAAGTCACAAGGCTGGGCTTACCAATTCAACTTATCTGTCTTAGCGGACCAGAGTGAAGGCGTGATCAACGAGTATATTCATAACATTCACCAGTCTGCGATTCAAACCCTGAGCAAACAGAAATCCAAAAAGATGCTAAAAGGCCCTTTCTACATTTGAACATGCCGCAAAAGGCTGCTGGATAACAATAACACTTATGTTGACGGATTTGCCTTGATGGTTACGCCATTCTATCATGCAGTCACTGGTAGAGATAGAGATCCGATCGTGGAGGTTATGTGGCAGCACAAAGGATATCTGTGGATGGAATCGGTTATTCCGATCTTGGAAGGAGCAGTCCCAGTATCAATCTTCGAAAAATGGAGAAGCATCCCTTATTGAAATGGACACTAACTTAATATCCAAACTCTCGGATACCTTTGAGGAGCATCAGTACATGTTGTCTTTAGTCAATCCAGGCATGAGAATTAAGAGTAATCCTTACGAATGAACAAACGATAAAAGTCTAATCTGTTTTTAAATATTCAGCACCGCAAACTCATCTCGAGCTTTGCGGTGCTTTTTTACCCAAACATATATTCGCTGACAAGCTATAGTCACTTCCAGCTTTCATAATAAAGGAAAGACTAGAGGGAGTGAGTTGCATGGATCAACCGATATATGTTGCTCTTACGGGCACACAGCACTATCATGGTGCAGCTATTCTGAAACCGGGCCAAATTGTTCACCTGATCAAAGACCCGGATAATTCGCATGATCAAGAGGCGATTAAAGTGGTTTTGACTCCGATCGGCAAGATTGGATACGTAGCCAACAGTACTTATACCGTTCCCAAAGGGTGTTGGAGCGCCGGCCGGATTTACGATACGTTTGACCAGCAAATTTGCGGTATTGTGCGTTTTGTCGTTAAAGAAACCGCGATCGTTGAACTGGCACCGGATCTGGAGGAGGTCTACATCGTCAAATCCGTAAAGCATCTATCGCTTTCTGCTCTTTTTGGCACAAAGTTCTGAAGGACAAGCAGCAGATTTACATAAAAATCAAAAAAATCCCCCTGAACGGGGGATCGCCGGAATGTCGGAATGTAAAAAACTTCACTGCTGTCTATCTAAACCCGAGCCTCCCTCTTCTGAAAAAAATGCTTCAGCGCACCGTACACCTCGCCCCGCTCCTTGATGATAAAATGCATAAACTCCGGCTTCTTGATATTCCGGTAAGCCGACATCAGCGTGCTGCTGCGGTTGTACTGGTTCACTTCGCCGTAGCCGAACAGATTGCTGCGCTTCAGCAGCTCGTCGATCAGCTTGACGCAGCGCTCGTTATCGGAGGTCAGGTTGTCACCGTCCGAGAAGTGAAACGGATAAATGTTATAGCTCGAAGGCGGATAACGGCTGTCGATAATTTCAAGCGCCTTGAGATAGGCGGAGGAGCAGATCGTGCCGCCGCTTTCGCCGCGGTTGAAGAAATCCTCCTCGGTCACCTCTTTGGCTTCCGTATGATGGGCGACAAACACGATTTCGACCTTCTCATACTGCTTGCGCAGGAAACGGGTCATCCAGAAGAAGAAGCTGCGGGCGCAGTATTTTTCGAAGGAACCCATAGAACCCGAGGTATCCATCATGGCGATGATCACCGCGTTCGAGCGGGGCACCACAATTTCCTCCCAGGTTTTGTACCGGAGATCATCCGGTGAAATGCCGTGAATCCCCGGCTGGCCTTGTCTGGCGTTGCGGCGGAGGTTCTCCAGAATCGTCCGTTTCTTGTCGATGTTGGACATGATGCCCTTTTTGCGGATGTCATTGAATCGGATGGCTTCCGTTTCGAGCTCCTGCTTATCTTTCTCCTTCAAATGAGGCAGCTCGAGCTCACTGAATAATATTCCCTCCAGATCCTCGATGTTCACCTCGGCCTCTACCACATCTTCGCCCGGCTGGTCGCCGGCCTCGCCGCCTTTGCCCGGTTTGCCTGCTTTCCCCGGACGGTCCCTTGCCAGCACGTCTCCGACCTCGGAGCTGCCATCCCCTTGACCGACATGCTTCTGCTTATTGAAGTTATGGATGAAACGGTATTCTTCCAGATTGCGCAGCGGAATTTTGACGATCTGCTTGCCGTCGGACATGATGATATTTTCCTCAGAGACGAGATCGGACAGGTTCTCCTTGATCGCTTCCTTTATTTTTTGCTGGTGACGCTGCTGATCCTGATATCCTTTCCGGTGCAAAGACCAATCCTCGCGTGAAACAACAAAATTATGCGATGAAGACGACATTAGCGGCACCTCCCCGGTTGAAGTCAACAGCCTATGGCAATACAACGATTGTAAATAAAGTATATTCGCGAGAGTGCCTGATATGTGAGGGACTTCGCCGCCCTGAAAATGCAATTTTAACGCGCAGAAGCGCTGCCTTTCTGTTTCACAAGCCCGGATGTATAATCGAGTCAGGTTTCTTGCGGGGTACCATTTTTTATTCAGATAGAGCGGTTAAACTAGAGTGATTAAGGAGATGAACGCCTGTGTCGGCAGCCTTATTTAAGAATGGGATCTTCCCCTTCGCATCTAAAAATAATCCATCGAATTCCGTACCATCGAACTCCATTTATGTAGAGAACGGAATCATCAAGGCGATCGGACCTGCGTCCGAGCTGGAGCTGCAGCTGTCCGGACAAGCCTACAGCACGATTGACTGGGAAGGCGCCTATGTGCTTCCGGGGCTGGTTGACGCCCACATGCATCTGGGCATGTACGGGATGAAGCTGAGCATGCTGGATTTTACCGGAGTGAAGTCTAAAGCGGAAATGCTTGCCCTAATCAAGGAACGGGCCGCGGTTACGCCGGCAGGCGAATGGATCACAGGTCTCAACTGGAATGAAAATGAATTCTCGCCGGCTGCCGCCCCGACGCGCCAGGAGCTGGACGAAGTGACAGACCGTCATCCGGTCTTTTTGACGCGCACTTGCTTTCATGCTTTCCTTGGCAACACTGAGGCCTTTCGCCGGGCTGGTATTCCAGATGGGGCGCCTGATCCTGATTCCGGCGCGTTTGGCCGTCATGCGGATGGCAGCTTTAACGGCTGGATCTATGAGGAAGCGTGTTATCCTTTTGAACAAGCGCAGCCTGAACCTGATTATGAAACGAAGAAGGACGTGGTCCGGCGCGCCATGCTCAGTGCTTTGAGCCTTGGCTTGACCGGCGCGCATACGGAGGATCTGCGGTTCCTTGGCAGCGTAGATACGATGCTGCGCATTCACCGGGAGCTTAGAGAAGAAGGCATCGCCTTCCGAACCCACCAGCTGATGTTCCATGCCTATATGAAGGAAGCCGCGGGACTGGGCGTGATGGCAGGCAGCGGAGACGAGTGGACACGGATCGGTGCGATGAAGATTTTTGCAGATGGAGCGATCGGCGGCCGGACCGCCTTATTGCAGCAGCCTTACAGCGATGCGCCCCACACCAGAGGCATGGCGATTCAAACGGAGGAGCAGCTGCACGAGCTAGTGGCGATGGCCCGCAGGCATGGCTACCCGATAGCCGTTCATGCTATTGGTGACGGAGCGGCAGCGCTGACCTTGGGTGCGATGGAGAAGCATCCTCTTGGTCCTTCCTCCGGTCTTCCGGACCGCTTTATCCATGCGCAGGTGCTTGACCGGAACCTGGTTGAACGCATGAGTCGGCTTCCGCTGATCGCGGACATCCAGCCGCGGTTTGTGGCCAGTGATTTTCCGTGGGTGCTGGAGAGGGTTGGACCGGACCGCCAGGATTATTTGTACGCCTGGAAAAAGCTTCTGCAAGCCGGCATCGTCTGTGCCGGGGGCAGCGATGCGCCGATCGAGCCGCTTGATCCGTTCCTCGGCATTCATGCCGCCGTCACGCGGCGCAGGCCCGGACAAACCGGAGAAGGTTACCTGCCGGAAGAATGTTTGTCCATGCAGGAGGCGGTGCACCTGTTTACGCTGGGAAGTGCAGCCGTCGTGGCGGAAGAGAAGCAGCGCGGCAGTATAGAGGCCGGCAAATCTGCAGATTTTACAGTCATCGACAGAAATATAACGGACGACCCGGAGTCTCTGCTCGGGGTTAACGTAAAAATGTCCGTTGTCAACGGACAAATCGGCTATTCAGCCCTCTGACAAAGGACTATAATAGAGAAGGCGGCACATCCGCCCCAGCATATTTTGAATAAAAAAGCATTCTGAACCTGTCCGAAAGCTGCTGCAGCTAAGACAGGCCAGGACTGCGCGGAGGCTTTGTTAGATGCGTTTTAAAGATGTTTTTTCCATTATAGGACCTGTTATGGTCGGACCCTCCAGTTCGCATACTGCGGGAGCAGCCCGAATCGGCCGTTCGGCCAGGCATCTGTTCGGGAAGCAGCCGGATCGAGCTGAGGTGATCTTTTTCGGGTCATTTGCTGCTACCTATCAGGGGCATGGGACTGACCGCGCCATTGTCGGAGGGCTTTTGAATTATGAAACGGATGATCCCCGTATTCCGATGGCGCTGGAGTATGCCAGGGCTTCCAAGCTGGAGGTTTCTTTTCGTGAGGGCAGAGGGGTTGTCCGTCACCCGAATACGGCTCAGCTGATCTTAACCGACTGCGGAACAGGCAGGGAACTGACATTGACAGGGATCTCCATCGGCGGCGGCAACATTGAAATTATTGAAATAGACGGCTTTAACATAAAAATGACCGGCGTCTACCCAACCCTGGTTATTCAGCATTATGATCTGCCGGGCGTTTTGGCCTACATCACCCAAACCTTAAGCCTGGAGGGCACCAATATTGCACAGCTGTCCCTGGACCGGAAAAATCGCAGCGGCCACGCCATGACCGTCGTCGAGATTGATGGAGAAATTAAAGAAGAGGCAGTGGCTCAAATTAAGAAGATGGATGCTTTGATTTCCATGGGGTGCATTGATTTAACAAGAGCAGATTTGGAGAACTGGCTGCTGCAGCCAGAGGAGGAGCAGAAGTGAATTTTAGAACGTTAGAAGAGCTTGCGGTTTTATGCTCGGAGAAGAAGATGACCATCGGCCAGCTGATGCTTGAGGAACAAAGCGGGGAATCAGGCCGCACTCCTGAAGCGGAATTTGAGACGATGAAACAATATTATGAAGTAATGAAGGATGCCGTGCATAAGGGATTAAGCGAGGATACCACTTCCCCCAGCCAGCTAACAGGCCTGGATGCTCAGAGAGTAGTCAGCTATGGAGACCGCACGGAAATGAACCTCGGCGGAGCTGCGGGAGAGGTGATGGCTTACGCGCTTGCTGTATCCGAAGTAAATGCATCTATGGGACGGATTGTTGCCACACCTACTGCCGGCTCATGCGGCGTGATTCCCGGAGTCTTTGTCAGCACGCAAAAAAGATTCGGCTGGACCGATGAGCACATGGTCTACGGTTTGTTTGCAGCCGGAGCAATTGGTTATGTCATTGCCAACAATTCATTCATATCTGGTGCCGAAGGCGGCTGCCAGGCTGAAATCGGATCCGCGATCGGGATGGCGGCTGGCGCACTAGTGGAGCTGCGGGGCGGTACGCCTGCTCAAGCGGTTCATGCTGTCGGTTTGGCCTTGAAAAATACACTCGGCTTAATCTGCGACCCCGTCGCCGGTTTGGTTGAGGTTCCGTGCATTGTGCGGAACGGGTTTGGTGCCGTAACCGCTCTGGCGGCTGCGGATATGGCGCTGGCAGGAGTGCGCAGCGTCATTCCGTCCGATGAAGTCATCCAGGTCATGCTTGAAGTCGGCTCCTCGATGCCTGAGAAGCACCGCGAAACCGCTAAGGGCGGGCTTGCCCAGACACCAACCGGCCGCAGAATCATGGAGAGTCTTTAGGGTAGTCTTTTTAGGGCTGCTAAGATTGCTGCCGCTTCTTTCAATAAAGGAAGAGGGAATAAGAAGAGAGAAAGAAGCGGCATTCAAACAAGCCGAAGAGGTTTGAATTAACGTTTTTTTGCTGAAGCAGAATAATTATTAATAAAATGATAAAAAATACTTGCGTGAATTCGTTTGAGTATGGTATATTCTTGTTCCGGCCAATTAAGCAAGATTGTTAGCCGGCAAGCAGTGAAGCAAAGCAAATGAAGAGGAAATAACTTCCTCGAAAAAAAGCTTGCAAAGTTGCTTCGAAGATGATAATATATAAGAGTTGCTGCTGAACGTGATTTTTTAATAGCGATGAAGCAGCAATTACAGAAAAAAGTTTGATCTTTGAAAACTGAACAACGAGTGAGAAATAAATAACGAGTAACAACTCGTCAGATTCAAAATGAGCTACAAACTTTACTTTTATGGAGAGTTTGATCCTGGCTCAGGACGAACGCTGGCGGCGTGCCTAATACATGCAAGTCGAGCGGACTAATAGGTTCTTCGGAACCTGTTGGTTAGCGGCGGACGGGTGAGTAACACGTAGGCAACCTGCCTGCAAGACTGGGATAACTACCGGAAACGGTAGCTAATACCGGATACGCAAGGGAGTCGCGTGATTCCTTTGGGAAAGATGGAGCAATCTATCACTTGCAGATGGGCCTGCGGCGCATTAGCTAGTAGGTGAGGTAACGGCTCACCTAGGCGACGATGCGTAGCCGACCTGAGAGGGTGAACGGCCACACTGGGACTGAGACACGGCCCAGACTCCTA
>NZ_VAWG01000029.1 GCF_005869875.1 Paenibacillus pinistramenti | reverse complement strand
CGCCCTCAGCCGGCGGCGCGGTTTGCGCGGCAGGCGGTGCACCGCCGCCTGCGCCCTGGCCGCCGTCCGCGCTGCGCGGGGACGGCGCTCCTTCCGGCGGCGTTTCACCCGCCGCCGGCTTCGGCGCTGCCTGCAGCTGCAGCAGCGCCCGGCCCGCCTGCTGCTCGTGCTCCGCACCGAGCAGCTTCAGCACCCGGGCCACCCACGACTCCGTCCCGTGGGCCGGCCCGGCCGCCGCAGCCCCGCTGTCCGCGGGCTGCGCAGTGTCCAGCGCCGCTTCGGCAGGCGCGGCGCTTTCATTCGCAGCCGGGTCTGCACCGGCTGCGGCCCCGGCGGAAGCCCCCGCTGCGCTTGCGCGGGGGCTTCCGCTGCCCGCGGCGAGCTCAGACCGGAGCTCGCCAAGCACGCTCTGCAGCTTCTGCAGCAGAGCGTTTAACCCGGGCGCGGTGCCAGCGCCCGCTCCTGAGGCGGCTCCTCCTGCCGCCGCCCGTCCCGCAGCTGCACCTCCAGCAGCCGCTGATTCGGTTCCCTCACCCTGAGACCCCGCAGCACCAGCGGCCGCTCCTTCAACCAGCCCCTCAGAGCTCGTCTGGCTCACAGCTGGTCCAGACTTGCTTCCTGCAGAATCCGGCTCCAGCAGCAAAGCAAGCTGATCCTCCAGGCTGTTCAGCAGCTGATGAACAGGCGGTCCGTAGATAGCCTGGTGCAGCCCGCTTACAATTTCTGTGCTTAAAGGCAGCCCGCGCTGAACGGCTACCGCAGCAGCGTTCACCCATTCCGGCAAAGAAACCTGAGCAGGTTTGGCTGCCAGTGTTTTTACAAGCGCTTCGGTCTGCTCTTTAGTGACAGGCATTCCTGCCTGCTGCATCAAGCGGACCAGCTCACGGTTGTCAGATGTATCCTCCAAACCGGCATTTTTTAATAACTGCTCTACATTCGCCTCCGAGCCTCCAGCATCTGTACCCGACTGAAGCGG
Source organism: Paenibacillus pinistramenti (assembly GCF_005869875.1). GTDB lineage: Bacteria > Bacillota > Bacilli > Paenibacillales > Paenibacillaceae > Fontibacillus > Fontibacillus pinistramenti. Next base: position 22,884 of record NZ_VAWG01000029.1, on the reverse strand, counting down.
CTTAAGCACCGTTAAGCCGTCCTGGCCGGGAGGCTGTACCTGCATCATCATCGTCTGTCCTTGCTGCAGCGGTGTCTCTAATGAAGCTTTTAGTCGAACCCCCTGAACCTCCACCACAGCTTCCGAGCCGTCTTCCGATACGCTCAGAATACTCCCTCTGACGACTTGTCCCGTTCTCAGCTCAAGCGTTTTGGATTCTGAAGGCTGGCTTTTGCCCAGCGCTCCCCGAATAATAGGACCAATGTTCATCTCCGTACCTGTCCCCCCTTTCAGCTTTATCTTGGTGCCCGGCTAAAACAATTGCTGCTGCTCGTTCAGCAAATTGTTCAAGAAGCTTCTGCGGTGCATAGGCGTCGGGCCGAGCAGCAGCAGCTGCTCCCTGTGCAGCTTGGTTGCATACCCCTTATGTACGGCTATCCCGTATTCCGGATATTTGGCTTCCCATTCCCCTTGGCACAGCCGGTCTCTGGTGACCTTCGCAATAATCGAAGCAGCCGCTATGGACTGACTGTTGGCATCCCCTTTAATAATAGCCACTTGCGGAATTGGCAGATCGACCTTTTCGGCGTCAACAAGCAGATAATCCGGCTGAACGCTCATCTGTTCTACGGCCTGCTTCATGGCCAGCCTGGCGGCCTGTTTAATGTTGATCCGGTCAATGGTCGGCGCATCAACAAACCCTATGCCTACCGCAAGGGCAGATTCCATGATTTGCTCATAAAGCTGCTCTCTTTTCCTCGCGCTCAGCTTCTTGGAATCGTTCACCCCTTCGAGAACAAGACCCTCAGGAAGAATGACCGCAGCCGCAACCACATCTCCAAACAAACAGCCTCTTCCAACCTCGTCAATACCGGCGATATGCCGGTACGATTGTCCCCAATATTCCTTCTCATATATAAGCAAATCTTCCATTTGGTAACCCCTCTTAAACATCCTGATTAATTCACTTCTAAAAATCATCCCGCTGCCTTAAACCGGCTCAATGACACTGCCGCAGCCGAAGACTTTGCAAGCCTTTCCCGCTTCTTCTGGAGCCCGGTAATAAACCGGTTCCTCCCGCTTAATAGATTAACATACCACCGTAGACAGGCCTAGCCCCCATGGAGCCTTGATCATTGCCAATTCCCTTCATTTTTATATCGGCTGTCTGAGGCGGTTCATTCAGGCTTCTTCCCGAAAAAAAGCAAAAAACCGCCGGCGCAGCCAGCGGCATTTTCGCATTTTATTATGTGAATTTCCTTATGCAAATTCCTTTCCCTCAGAAAGGCGATTCAAGCGTGTAACGTCCGGTTTTGCCTGCACGGAGCTCCCGGAGGATGATTCCCGATGCTTTAGCCAAATCAACCCGTCCGCCGCTGACAATGCAGCCTCTCTTCCGGCCAATTTCCTCCATGATTGCGACAATTTCGTCGGGACTTTCAAAGTCCTGCGGCTGCGGCCCCTTGAGGTCATAACGTTCTTTCAGGTGAGGCCAGTAATAACGGGCCAGATACTTGACCGCAAAGAAAGCAATATCCTCCAAATTCAGGATTTCCTCTTTGATCGCACCTGTAACCGCCAGACGGTAACCGACATTTTGATCCTCGAATTTCGGCCACAAAATTCCTGGTGTATCGAGCAGCTCCATCTCGGTGCCAACCTTAATCCACTGCTGGCCTTTCGTAACGCCCGGGCGGTCTCCGGTTACCGCAATATTTTTACCGGCCAAACGATTGATCAGCGTCGACTTGCCTACGTTTGGTATTCCAACGATCAGCGCTCTTACAGGCCTTGGACGGATCCCTTTCGCAATCTGCCGCTCGATTTTCTCCTTAAACAGCTCTCTTGCCTGCTGCGGAATCTCTTTGGTCCCTTGACCTGTAGTAGCATTCACTTCCAGCGCCGCATGGCCCTCTGCCTTAAAATAATCGAGCCATTCCTTCGTCATAGCGGGATCAGCCAAGTCAGATTTGTTCATGACAATCATTCTGGGTTTTCCGTTTAATATTTCATCAATCATGGGGTTGCGGCTGGACAGCGGCAAACGGGCATCAACGAGTTCAATGACTACGTCAATCAGCCCGAGCTTTTCCTGAATCTGTCTCCGCGCCTTGGTCATATGCCCGGGGAACCACTGGATTGTCATCGTAATTTCACCTCAAGTTCCCTTTTACTTTTTCCCTTATTGTCCAATAAAATGTACTTCTTTAAACGGCCAGAAAATAAGATCCGCCCGTCCAACGATGTCCTTATAGGGTATGTAACCAATCATACGGCTGTCTTCACTGTCGGAACGGTTGTCGCCCATCACAAACAAATGCCCCTCCGGCACAGTTCCATCGGTGAATTGATCATTCGGGAACCGTCTCCGCTGATCCTGCGTATCGTCATTATAGAGCTTATCCGCTTGGTGAGCCGCTTCGATCGCATCTTTCAGGTACGGTTCATCAATTACTTGTCCGTTGACCGTAACAGTGTCACCTTCTACCTTAACGGTATCTCCCGGTACAGCGATCACCCGTTTAATGAAGTCCCGTCCTTCCGAAGGAACATGAAAAACAATCACATCCCCACGCCTCGGCTGATGGATATCATAAATAACTTTATTTACAATAATTCTTTGTCCGGTATGGAAATTGGGCTGCATGGAAGGACCATCTACAATAAAGGGCGTAAACAGAACCCAACGAATCAAGAAGACCAGAACGACGGCAATAATAATCGCCTTAATCCATTCCGCCGCTTCATTGCGTTTATGGTCCGGCGCTTGCTGGGATTGCTGCTGGTAGGACTGCTCCATGGGTATCACGCCCTCCGTTTTCAATTATATAAAAATGGCCGGCATTCACCGGTTAACAGTTTCTTTACAGATAAAGCAAGGGGGCTTGATAATCAAGCCCCCTGATGGTCGAAAATGTTAGATTAACGACGCACTTCTTTAATTCTCGCTGCTTTACCGCGAAGTTCACGAAGATAGTACAGCTTCGCACGACGCACTTTACCACGGCGAGCCACTTCGATTTTATCGAGTTTCGGGGAATGAAGCGGGAAAGTTCTTTCCACACCTACACCATTGGAAATTTTACGAACTGTAAAAGTTTCACTGATTCCGCCGCCACGACGCTTGATCACAACACCTTCGAATAACTGGATACGTTCACGGGAACCCTCGATAACCTTAACATGCACTTTTAAAGTGTCACCAGGACGAAAGCTCGGAAGATCCTTACGGAGTTGTTCTTGCGTAATCGCTTGAACGATATTCATCTATGACTCCCTCCTTCCACTCAGGTGTTCTTGCTTCTTCCGGAGACTCCCATGTCTCCTTCATTATCCGCAGAGGACCACCGAATTCACAACAAATGAATTTTATCATAAATCGCTGCCTATATGCAACAAATAAATTGAAATCTCAACACCTTTACTAGATTGGCTGTTTCAGATTATATGAATCGGTATCCTTCATTTTCGAGTAGAGGTCGTTCAGCTGATCGGATTGAACCAGCGCGTCTTTAATTTTGAGCCGTTCCTCTGCCCCCAAGTAAAAAAGCCTCCCATTATATAAATACTTAATCCATGAGAAAAGCTCTCATTCTGAATTCACTTAAAAATATCAATCTTTTCTACTATATTCGTCTATAATTTACGTTTTCCTGATTAAGATTTAATGGTACAATATACAGTGGCCTTATTTAAAGGTCTTCCTTTTTTTGTATACTATTTGCGTTTCCTATCATCTATTTATATGGTTAAAGGAGTCACTTATGCCTAATACAATAATTGCTAATATAGAGTTTTTTACAGCCGCCATCTCTCAAAAAGTTATTTCTGCCTGGCAGGAGGATCCAGCAGGGGTTTACTGTGAAGTAGGACGGGGAGTCGTTGAAAAATATACGGAAACCTATGTACGGATCCGGAATGTCGAAACCGGACGCAAATCCTATTTTGCCAGAGACACAACTATGTTCCAAACGATTTAACAACCCTTATCAGCACGTTAAACCCCACTGCGCCCTGGAAGGGACAATGGGGTTCATTCAGGTTTTGTTTTGTAACCGCGCCTGCTTAACAAGTCCTGTTACATTTTGAGAGCTCAGGCCTGGTCTGCTGTATCCAATTCTGTCTTTGTGTAATAGGCAAGCACATCGTCAACCGTCTGAAAATAAGCGTTTGGCTTCGCCTTTTTCTTCGCCTGCTTCTCCGGCAGATGCGCCGCCGCCTTCAAATGATAAGATTTTTGTCGTGCCATTGTCTTACCTTCCTTTCATACTTCCGCTTCAATCATTTTCAGCTTCAATCATTTCTTCCTCTCCGAGCCAAAGCTTCATTACCCGTAACCCCGGAATCATAAACATCATTCGAAAATAAGAACACAAAAAAACCAGCCGTTATCCGGCTGGCCAAGATTGTTCCCTTATTTTGTCCGCTGCACTGCAAGCCGCAATGCCTTCTATTTTCCCTCTTTCCGGATTTCCTCAAGCCACTGCAAGTCCTGTTTGGATAACTTCAGCTTGTCCAGCAGCTCCGGCCGGCGCTCCCATGTCCGTTTCAGCGCTTGTTTGCGCCGCCATGCTTCGATATTGCTGTGATGTCCGCTCAGCAGAATATCCGGCACTTTCCAGCCCCTGAACTGGGCAGGACGCGTGTAATGGGGATATTCCAGCAGCCCTGTGCTGAATGAATCGGTCACAGCGCTTGTTTCGTTGCCAAGCACGCCGGGCAGCAGCCGGACAACGCTGTCGGTTACAACCATCGCGGGCAGCTCGCCGCCGGTCAGCACATAGTCGCCTACTGAGATTTCATCTGTCACCAGATGCTCCCGGATCCGCTCGTCATAGCCCTCATAATGGCCGCAGATCATGATCAGGTGCTCTTCCTGAGCGAGCTCCTCGGCCTTGACCTGGGAAAAGGGTTCTCCCTGCGGACACAACAAAATGACGCGAGGCGGTTTGGCGTACGAATGCATCGCCCGCTGCTCACCTGCTTCCCCAATGGAGAGCTTACTTCCCGTCTCAGCTTCTCTCCCTGTATCTGGCAAAACGGCTTCGACCGCACGAAAGATCGGGTCCGGCTTTAAGACCATCCCGCCGCCGCCCCCGTAAGGCGTGTCATCCACCGTGCCGTGTTTGCTTTCAGAGTAAGCCCTGAAGTTCACAGCATTTAAGGATACAATCCCTTTCTCCTGCGCTTTGCCCAGAATACTCGAGCCAAATACGCCGGTGAACATCTCGGGAAAAAGGGTCAGCACATCAATCCGCATCGCTTACAGCAACCCTTCCATCAGGTGGATTCTCACCTGTTTGGATTTGACATCCACATCCAGGACCACTTCATCAATTACGGGCAGGAGAAGCTGCTTGCCCTTGTTCATTTTCACAACCCACACGTCATTGGCGCCAGGACGCAAAATTTCCGTAATTTCGCCGATATCCTCGCCTTCTTCCGTTATGACACGGCAGCCGATAATTTCATGGAAATAATACTCGTTCTCCGGCAGTTCAATCGTCTGATCCTTTGTTACTTTCAAATCCCAGCCCTTGTACTTCTCGACCTCGTTAATATTCCCGAATTCCTTGAATTTGAGAATATAGGTCCCTTTATTCGGGCGGGACATCTGAATAGTGACCTCCACCTGCTGGCCGTTCTCTGGGTTCACAAACAGCAGCCGATTCCCTTCTGCAAAGCGAACGTCGGGGAAATCTGTGCTGGACAAAATTTTCAGTTCACCCCGAATGCCGTGCGTATTTACGATTTTTCCAACTGATAACAATGCTTCTGACATAATACCCTCCTAATCTCATCACGCTTGATTCCGCAGTCATATCCCTAATCCGCAGCAGCCGAACTGCCGGGAAAGTCCGGACTTTAACCGGCAAATATAAAAAAGTACAGGGTAAATCCTCTTATACGTTCTTATGTTTGTACGAAAAAGGGCTAGGACATACATCCTAACCCTCTTTCGTATATCTTAAGATATGATGTCCACGGTAACCCGTTTGTCCATCTTCACAGCTGCAGAAGTTACCACCGTACGCAGCGCCTTGGCGATTCGCCCCTGTTTGCCGATAACCTTCCCCACATCATCAGGATGTACGGTCAGCTCGTAAACAACCAGGTTCTCTTTCTCCACGACGTTCACACGGACATCCTCCGGATGATCAACTAAAGCCTTCGCAATAACGCCGACTAATTGCTCCACAAAGGACCCTCCGCATCAGCGATTATTTTTGCAATTTGGACTCATGGAACTTCTTCATTACGCCCGCTTTGCTAAGCAAGTTACGAACAGTATCGGAAGCTTGTGCGCCGTTTTGCAACCATTTCAGAGCTTTCTCTTCATCGATGTTAACTACTGCCGGTACTGTAGTCGGATTGTAGTAACCGATTTCTTCGATAAAGCGTCCGTCACGCGGGGAACGGGAATTCGAAACCACCACGCGGTAGAAAGGAGCCTTGTGAGCACCCATACGTTTCAAACGAATACGAACTGCCATTGAAAAATTCACCTCCTTACAAGAATCAATTTGGTAAACAAGCTGTCTGCTTGCTATACTATCATTCCCTTACCGGTCAACGGAAAGGAAATCTCATGCCCTTGCCTGCTTTGCCTTGCATGCCGCGCAGCATCTTCGCCGCTTTGCCTGCTTTAGGTCCGCCCATCATATCCGTGAGCTGCTTCATCATGCGCCGCATCTCATCAAACTGCTTGATCAGACGGTTAACATCTGCCAGGTTCGACCCGCTGCCTGCAGCAATCCGCTTGCGGCGGCTGTGGTTGATCAGATCCGGGTTCTGCTTCTCTTCCTTTGTCATAGAGCGGACAATGGCTTCGACGCGGCCCATTTGCTTCTCGTCAACCTTGACATCCTTCATCTGCTTCACTTTGCCCATGCCCGGAATCATATCCATGATCTGGTCAATCGGGCCCAGCTTCTTCACTTGCTCCATCTGCTCCAGGAAATCGTCGAACGTGAATTCGGCATTGCGCATCTTGCGCTCCATTTCCTTCGCTTTATCCGCATCGATGCTGGATTGAGCTTTCTCAATCAGGGAGAGCATGTCGCCCATCCCCAAGATCCGGGAAGCCATCCGTTCCGGATGAAACGGCTCAAGCGCATCAATCTTCTCTCCAAGCGATGCAAACTTGATCGGGCAGCCTGTAACGGCTTTGACGGACAAAGCCGCACCACCGCGGGTATCGCCGTCCAGCTTCGTCAGAACAACACCTGTAAGCTCAAGTTGTGCATGGAAGCTCTCTGCCACATTCACGGCGTCCTGCCCCGTCATTGCATCAACAACCAGCAGAACCTCATCAGGAGTAACTGTCGCATGGATCTGCTTCAGTTCTTCCATCAGCTCTTCGTCTACGTGCAGACGGCCGGCGGTATCAATAATCAGATAGTCGTTGCCGTTGTCTTTCGCATGCTGCAGAGCTTGTCTGGCGATTTCTACCGGGCTGATTCCGTCTCCCAGCGTAAACACAGGAACTTTGATCTGCTCGCCGAGCACCTGAAGCTGTTTGATCGCAGCAGGACGGTAAATATCGCCTGCCACCAGCAGCGGCCGGTGATTGCCCTTCAGCAGCATCTTCGCCAGCTTGGCGGAAGTGGTGGTTTTACCAGCGCCCTGCAGACCTGCCATCATGATTACGGTCGGCGGCTTGGTGCTTCGTGCAAGCTTCGTCTGCGTTCCGCCCATCAGCTCGGTCAATTCCTTGTTGACGATGTCGATGATGACCATGCCTGGAGTAAAGCTGCCCATTACTTCGCTGCCGACAGCTTTCTCTTTGACCTTGGATATGAATTCCTTAACGACTTTAAAGTTAACGTCCGCTTCCAGCAGAGCCAGCCGTACCTCGCGCATGGCTTCGTTGACGTCGTCTTCTGAAACCTTGCCTTTGCCTCTCAGCTTGCTGAAGACGTTCTGCAGACGTGTTGTTAAGCTTTCAAATGCCATCCGGGTCACCTCTCTTTCCTGATTGCTTTCGCGTTTCTATCGCTAAATATGGTTTAATTGTAACTTAATGCTTTGTCATAGGCCAATTCAGAGTGTTCTAGAGCGTTTGAAGTCCTTTAATCAGGGAAATCGCGAGGTCTTTATCGGCAGAGGAGATTGTGCTGCCCTGCAGCAGATTCTCCAGCCTGATCAAGTCTTCAGCGGCTTTCTGCTGTTTCTCCAGCAGTCCCAGCTTCTGTTCGTAAACCTCCAGCATCTGTTCGGCCCGTTTAATATGTTCATATACTGCCTGGCGGCTTATCTCGAATTCAGCGGCAATTTCTCCAAGTGAGAAATCGTCATGGAAATAATATTTGAGGAAGGTTTGCTGCTTCTCTGTCAGCAATGGTTCATAGAAATCAAAGAGCAGATTCACTCGAGTTGTCTTCTCAAGCCTATTCTCCTGACTCATTACGGGCACTCCCTCCGTCAAGGAAAATCACTTTACATAGGCACCAACGTTTCTTATCATACAAAACAGCAAAGAAGATGTCAAGCGTAAAACCTTAACATCTTCTTAGTTATTGTGAAAATATGAAATTTGCAAGGAAAACCTTAATGCCAAGGCAGCAGGTAAAGCAGAACTGCGAAGAAATGCAGCACGCTTCCGCCAAGTACAAACAAATGCCAAATGGCATGGTGGTAAGGAAATCCTCTCCACACATAAAACAAGGTTCCAAGCGTATACAGCACGCCGCCGGTTACGAGCAGGGTAACTCCCGCCGCTGGTACGGCTGCAGTAAGCTGCGGCCACATCAGTACGATCAGCCAGCCCATTCCAATGTAAAAGAGGGTGGACATGAACAGAAACCTTTTTACAAAAAAGGCTTTAAATACAACGCCAACGGCGGCGATGCCCCAAACAACGCCAAACAGCGTCCAGCTCAGCGGCCCGCGCGTCGCAACCAGCAGAAACGGCGTGTAAGTCCCTGCAATAAACAGGTAGATCGAGGAGTGGTCAAAGATTTCGAACAAATCCTTGGCCTTCCCTTCTCTTAACCCGTGAACCAGCGTCGAGCAGGAATAAAGCAGCAGCATGCTGACTCCATAAATCGTGAAGCTGACGACATGCCAGGCTGTTCCTTTAATACTTGCAAAAACGATCAGCAGCACCAGCGCGGCAGCACTCAGCAGTGCTCCAACACCATGCGTAACTGCATTGGCCATTTCTTCCCGCCGTGAAAAAGTATGTGTATTCGCCACGTTATTCTCTCCCTTCCCATAGCTGCATCAGCTGCCTAGCCGGGAAATGAAGCGGGAGCGCTATCCCTGCTAGACATTTGAATTCGCAGCATTTTCTTCGTTCTCATCCTCTTCGGTATCGGCAATTAAGCCTGCAAACAAACCGTGAACAAACTGCTCGGAATCAAATTTCTGGAGATCGTCCATCTTTTCGCCTAAGCCAACGAACTTGACCGGCAGGCTGAGCTCCTGGCGGATGGCCACAACGATGCCGCCTTTGGCGGTTCCGTCGAGCTTGGTCAGCACCAGCCCGGTTACACCGCTTTTCTCACCAAAAAGCTTGGCCTGGCTCAGGGCGTTCTGGCCGGTAGTTGCATCCAGCACCATCAGAACCTCGTGCGGCGCACCCGGAATCTCCCGCTGAATGACGCGGTAGATCTTGTTCAGCTCTTCCATCAGGTTTGTCTTATTCTGCAGGCGCCCTGCTGTATCGCACAGCAGAATGTCCGCGCCGCGCTGCTTTGCCGCCTGTACAGCGTCGAACATGACAGCTGCCGGATCGGAGCCTGCCTGCTGTTTGATTACATCGACGCCGACACGCTGTCCCCAGACTTCCAGCTGCTCAATTGCGCCTGCACGGAAGGTATCGCCTGCAGCCATGAGCACCTTCTTGCCCTGCTGCTTGTAACGGTGCGCCAGCTTGCCGATTGTCGTTGTCTTGCCGACACCGTTAACGCCGACAAACAAAATAACCGTAATGCCGTCAGGGTTAAGCCGAATGGAGTTATCTTCATCCCCGCGCAGCAGCCCCCGGATCTTCTCGGATAAAATAGGCTGAAGCTCCGCCGCGTCCTCAATCTTGCGCTGCTTCACTTCTTTCCGCAGATCATCGATGAGCTCCATAACCGTATTTACCCCAACATCGGCCCCGATCAAAATCTCTTCCAGCTCTTCGAAAAATTCCTCATCAATCTTCTTGCGGCGCGTTACCAGCTCCGCTACCTTCTCTACGAAACCCTTGCGGCTCTTCTCAAGGCCCTCTTTAAACTGGCGTGTTACGGATTCGGTTTTGGATGCAATGCTTTCTTTCAGTTTCTTGAAGAAACTCATGTATATCCTCCTACAATATCCGGCCAATCCGGCTTCATGCCCGGACTGACCGGATCCCTTTATATTTTATCCATGTCAAACCAAATAGGTTCCTGCCTACATTATGACATTTGGCTCGTCTCTAAGCAATTTCCGCCTCATCGTCCTCGAGCTTCACGGACACCAGCTTCGAAACGCCGCCTTCTTCCATGGTCACGCCGTATAATACGTCGGCCTCTTCCATGGTGCCTTTGCGGTGGGTAACGACGATAAACTGGGTCTGCTCAGAGAATTCCCGCAGGTACTCGGCGAAACGAACAACGTTCGCTTCATCCAAAGCCGCTTCGACTTCGTCCAGCACGCAGAACGGCACCGGCTTCACATGCAGGATGGCAAACAGCAGGGCCATCGCCGTAAGCGCGCGTTCTCCGCCGGACAGCAGCTGCAGATTTTGCAGCTTCTTGCCCGGAGGCTGAGCCACGATGTCTATGCCGGTCTCCAGCAGATTGTCCGGGTCCATCAGCACCAAATCCGCCCGTCCGCCGCCAAACAGCTTCGCAAAGACGATAACGAACTCCCTGCGGATGGCGTCAAATGTGGATTTGAAGCGCTTGGCCATCTCGTCGTCCATCTCTTTGATCACAACGTACAAAGCGGTTTTGGCTTCGACGAGGTCATTTTTCTGCTCGTTCAGGAATTCGTAACGCTCGGATACCCGCTCATATTCCTCAATGGCCCCGAGGTTGACATCACCCAAAGCGCTAATCGCCCGCTTCAGCTCCTTAACGGCAGCCATCGTTTCGTCTGCATTGTCCGGCACGGCGTACAGCTGCTTGGCACGTTCATATGTCAGCTCATAGTCATCCAGGAGCTTCTTCAGAATGTTGTCCAGCTCTACATCCAGCCGGTTCGCCTGAATTTCAGTCTGCAGCATTCTTTCATCCACGCTCTTCAGAGCGGCCCGCTGCTCTTTCGTTTCGCTCTCGCCTTCTTCCAGCTTGCGGGACAAAGCTGCGCGGGAAGCACGTTTGAGCTCGAGATCCTCGCTTGTACTCTGTTTCTTCAACTTGTTCTCGTTCAGCTGCTCCGTCTGCCGGACGCTCTCCCGCTCGTTATTCTTCAAATCCTGTTCAATGGACTGTAAAATGCGGCGGTTCTGCTCCAGCTCACGCTTGCGGGAGGTCACTTCTTCCTCCAGTCGTGCATAACGCTCATGCAGGGAGAGGGTTTCCTGCTCCAGCTTGCCTTCCCGGATCTTCAGGTCTGTTAATTGGGACTGCAGTTCTTCCTTCGCAGATTCACTGGCTTTCCGTGCAAACTCTGCGGCCTGGATCGACTGCTGAACCTTCAGCTCCTCCGCCTCAAGCTGTGCAAGCTTGTCCGCTGCCGCTTTGGACGCTTTATCAAGTTCTTCAATCTCTTTCTCGTAGTCGCCCTGCTCGCGGCCGTACAGTTCAAATTGTTCCGTAACATGACGATATTCGTGCTCAAGCTGCTTCATCTCGCTGGCCGCCGCTTGCTCCTCAGTACGTTTGCGGTCGCCTTCTGCGCGAAGCCGCTCCAGTTCGGTCTCCGCTTCGCCGATCTGCGTCCGCAGATCGTCCAGGCCTTGACGAAGCTGGGCTATCATGGATTCGCCCTGCTTGATATCGGCGTCGAGCTGCTCCAGCTGCCGGTTTCTGCCCAGCAGATTGCTGTTCTTACGGTGCTGGCTGCCGCCGGTCATGGAGCCACCTGCGTTCACCACATCCCCCTCCAGCGTCACGACGCGGAAGCGGTACTGCAGGCGGGCGGCCATTTTATTGGCGTGCTCCATATTGTCCGCAATCACGACATTGCCTAGCAGGCTCCCGATAATGGCTGCATATCTCGGCTCGTAGCTGACAAGCTCTGCGCCGATGCCGATAAACCCGTTCTCCTGCTGTACGCTCCGTTTATCCTGCTCCGAGATTTGCCGCGGACGAATAACATCCAGCGGCAGGAAAGTAGCCCGGCCAAGCTGGCGCTGCTTTAAGAAGGTAATCGCCTGGCGGGATACCTGCTCATTTTCCATAACGATATGCTGCATGGCTGCGCCAAGCGCAGTTTCAACCGCAAGCTCGATCTTCTCCGGAACGGTCATCAATTCGGCAACCGCGCCGTGAACACCGTGCAGCTGTGATTTGCGTGCCGCCTTCAGCACTTCTTTAACCCCGTGCGCAAAGCCGTCATAGTCGTCCTGCATCTCTTTCATCGTATCGCGGCGGGACACCAGCGCTTCCCGCTTCTGCTCCCAGCGGCGCAGGTTCTCCCGGCTCTCTTCCATCAGCTTCTGCAGGGAGTGGACACGCTCACTGCCGGAAATATACCCGCTGCGCAGGTCCGAAATTTCCTTGGCGTGGCGCTGAAGCACCTTCTCAAGCTCCTGCTTGGCGGCGGTCAACCTTGCCTGCTCTTCGCGCCACTTCGTTCCGTCCTGCTCAGCACGGGACATTCTGCGCTGCACGGCTTCCTTCTGCTGTTCCCCGCTCCGGATATCGTTGCGCGCCTGAGCCATATCATTCATGATCCGCAGCAGCGTGCCTTTGAGCTCTTCTTCCTGTGCGCTGCTGATCCCGCCGGTGACTCCGGCCAGCTTGGCCTCCTCCGCAGACAAAACGCTGCGTACCTCCTCGAGGCCCGCTTTGGCGGCTTCATATTTCTGCCGGACGTAATCAAACTCTTCCTGTCTACGCTTATAGATTTCCTCGCTGGCTCCCAAGGTTTCAGAGAGCTGCTGGCGATTTTGAGTAAGGTTCTTATGGCGTTCCTTCAGCACTTCCCGGTAGCCTTCGCTCTTCTCAAAATTCTCGCTGTACTGCAGCAGATCGCGCTGAAGATTCTCCAGCTCTTCCTCTACCTTTCGCAGTGCCGACCGCTCGGTCTCGAGCTTGGCATCATGAGCCGACACAATTGCCGCAAGGCCAGACTGTTCTTCACGCAGCGCTGCAAGCTTGTCATTCGCTTCGCTCCAGGATTTATGGATTTCCTCAATCTGGTAAATGTAAAGAGAAATTTCTTTATCTTTAAGCCGGCTCCGCAGCTCTTTATAATGCAGTGCCTTCTCAGACTGCTCCTTAAGCGGTCCGATCTGGTCTTCCAGCTCACTGACAAGGTCATGAATCCGAAGCAGGTTCTGCTCGGTATCCTCCAGCTTCTTGCGGGCTTCCTTCTTCCGGGACTTGTATTTCACAATACCTGAGGCTTCCTCAAAAATACCCCGCCGGTCTTCCGAACGGGTGCTCAGAATTTCCTCAATCCGGCCTTGCCCGATAATAGAATAAGCTTCCTTACCGATGCCTGTATCCATAAACAGCTCTGTGATGTCTTTAAGACGGCACGACTGCTTGTTAATCAGATATTCACTTTCCCCGCTGCGGTGGACGCGGCGTGTTACCGTAACCTCGTTAAAATCAAGCGGGAGTGCCTGGTCGCTGTTATCCAGCGTCAGGGATACTTCTCCGTAGTTAACGGCTTTACGGGCATCACTCCCGGCAAAAATAATATCCTCCATCTTGCCGCCCCGCAGCGATTTGGCGCTTTGCTCGCCCAGGACCCACCGGATGCCGTCGGAAATATTGCTCTTTCCGCTGCCGTTCGGTCCTACAACCGCCGTGATCCCGCGTACAAATTCCATCTCCGTTTTATCGGCAAAAGATTTAAATCCTGACAATTCAATCCTCTTTAAAAACATACGTTCCAAATCACCTCTAAAGCCTATTGTACCACAGGTTTCCGACACATTTGGACATTCTCCCAAATAAAATAAACCCGGCTGTGCTGAATCCGGCCTAGGATAATGCCCCATGTGACAGCAAGCTTTGAAGCCTCATCCGGCTGCGCCCTGAGAGGCCCACGCCCACAAAAAAAGCGCCCTCTCCCAAGAGAAGGCGCTCTCCGTTATCGTTCAATTGAGCTTAACTCTTTCAATGCCACCGCCGCAGCCTGCTGCTCGGCTTCTTTCTTGGAGCGTCCGGTTCCCCGGCCCAGGCATCGTCCCTCCATATAAACCTCGGAGACGAATTCCCGTTCGTGAGCCGGCCCTCGCTCTTCTACAATCCGGTACTCAAGCGTGCCCAGATTGTGATGCTGAGTCAGCTCCTGAAGCTCTGTTTTATAGTCCGTGATCTGCATCTTCCCGCCGCCTAATTCGAGCACTGGGAATACGTATTTATCCAGAAATTGCTTAACCCTCTCCAAGCCCTGATCAAGATACAGAGCTCCGATGAAAGATTCGAATACGTCTGCAAGAAGAGCAGGTCTTGTCCGTCCGCCTGTCAGTTCTTCACCTTTGCCCAGGAGCACGTATCGTCCGAAATCCAGACTTTCGGCCAGCTTGACCAGTGAAGGCTCACACACAATTGCCGCTCTCAGCTTGGTCAATTCGCCTTCAGGACGGTCAGGGAACAGACGATACAAATATTCCGAAACAGTCAGCTCCAGTACAGCATCCCCTAAAAATTCAAGCCGTTCATTATCCGCCTGCTGGCTGAATCTGTGTTCATTCACATAAGAAGCATGTGTAAATGCCTGCTTCAGCAGCTGCTTATCCTGAAATTGAATATGAAGTTTATGCTGTAATTGCTTCAGATCTCCATTCAACAGACTAAACTCCCTTATGCTTCAAATTTCTTTAGAATGATGGTTGCGTTGTGTCCGCCAAAACCGAAGGAGTTTGACATAACCACTTTCAGATCAGCCTGTCTTGGTGTGTTAGGCACATAATCCAGATCACATTCCGGATCCTGATTGTCCAGGTTGATCGTTGGAGGAATAATGCCATGTCCCAAAGCCAAGCTGCAAATAACTGCCTCTACGCCGCCTGCAGCGCCAAGCAAATGGCCTGTCATGGATTTGGTAGAGCTCACAGCAACTTTATAGGCATGATCGCCAAGAGCCGCTTTGACTGCTTTCGTCTCTGAACGGTCTCCTACCGGTGTGGAAGTACCATGGGCATTGATGTAGTCAATTTCCTCAGGTTTAATTCCTGCGTCGCGGATCGCCATCTTCATGCAGCGGGCAGCGCCTTCCGGATCAGGCTCCGTCATATGATGGGCATCACCGCTCAGACCGTAGCCGATGACCTCGCCATAAATTTTGGCGCCGCGGGCAAGGGCGTGCTCCAGAGATTCCAGAACAAGAACGCCGGCTCCTTCACCCATAACAAACCCGTCACGGTCGACGTCAAACGGCCGGCTCGCCTTCTGCGGCTCGTCGTTACGCGTAGACATCGCTCGCATCGAGCAGAAACCAGCCAAGCCTGTCGGACGAATCGTTGCTTCCGCTCCGCCGCAGATCATGGCATCCGCATCGCCGCGCTGGATAATTCGCATGGAATCGCCAATCGAGTGACTTCCAGTTGCGCAAGCTGTTACCTGTGCGGTATTCGGTCCTTTAGCTCCGAACATGATCGACATCTGACCGGAGGCCATATTGGCGATCATCATCGGAATAAAGAACGGGCTGACCCGTTTAGGGCCTTTCTCAAGCAAAATATTGTGCTGGTCCTCCCACGTCCCCAGGCCGCCAATCCCGGAACCAATCGAAACACCGATCCGCTCGGCATCAACATTGCTGCCGATGTCAATTCCGCTGTCCTTAAGGGCCATGGACCCAGCCGCTACCGCAAATTGAACAAAACGGTCCATCTTGCGGGCTTCCTTGCGGTCCATATAATTCTCAGGGTTAAATTCCTTGGCAGATGCCGCAATACGGGTTGGGTACTCGCTGACATCAAAAGCCTCAATCTCGCTTACGCCGGATTTGCCGGCCATCAGATTGTCCCAGAATGTATTCAGGTCTTCTCCAAGGGACGTAACAACGCCCATCCCCGTTACTACTACTCTATGTTTCAAACACACTCACCTCGTAACAGACGTCATGTGCAATATTGTCGTCATTAGTATTGTTGTCAGCCTTACATTCAAAAAATGAGTGATAAAAATGAGGAGAAGTCCCGCCTACTAATAAGGAGGTACGGGACTTGTAGATGACTTAGGTATGAGATTGTATGTAATTTACAACTTCACCTACGGTCGTAATCTTCTCTGCATCTTCATCTGAAATTTCCAGATCGAATTCGTCTTCGAGTTCCATAACCAATTCAACTACGTCGAGAGAATCAGCACCCAAATCGTCTTTGAAAGACGCTTCAAGCGTAACTTCAGCCTCGTCGGCACCCAAACGGTCCACAACGATGCGTTTTACGCGTTCAAATACATCGGACATCCGGTTCACCTCCTCCATGGTATTATACGAGAATTGAAGTTAAAATGCCATAGTCTGTGAAAACCATGTGAACGAAACAGGCTTACATGTACATGCCGCCGTCGATATGCAGCGTCTGGCCGGTCATATAGCTGGCATCATCAGAGGCCAGAAAAACAACTGCCTTCGCCACTTCCTCCGGCTTGCCAAGCCGCGCAAGCGGGATTTGGCCGAGGATTTTTGCACGGATATCTTCAGGCAGTTCGCCGGTCATATCCGTTCCGATAAAGCCGGGAGCCACGCAGTTGACGGTGATGCCGCGCGTTGCCAGTTCCTGGGCTGCGGTTTTGGTCAAACCGATCACGCCTGCCTTAGCCGCTACATAATTGGCTTGGCCGGGATTCCCCGTCACGCCGACGACAGAAGAAATGTTAATGATCCGCCCGGAACGCTGCTTCATCATCTGGCGGGTTACGGCTTTGATCCCGTTGAACACGCCTTTCAGATTCGTCTCGATCACCGAGTCAAAATCCTCTTCCTTCATTCTCATGATGAGGTTGTCACGGGTAATGCCGGCATTGTTCACGAGAATGTCAATGCTTCCGAACGCTTCAAGCGTCCGGCTGACAAGCTCCTCAAACTGTTTGCTGTCTCCAACATGTCCCTGGACTGCAAACGATTTGACTCCCATTGCCTCAATCTCACTGACTACGCCGTTAGCAGCGGATTCATTCCCTGCATAATTGACCACCACATTTGCTCCCGCTTCAGCAAGCGCCAGAGCAATGCTGCGTCCAATGCCGCGTGAAGCGCCGGTCACAATTGCCGACTTGCCTTCAAGAGACTTCATCAGGTAAGGTCTCCTTTCCTAAAGGTAAATATAATTGCTATTTCACACCGTCTCATAGCTTACGCAAGAATCAGGAAATATGCAAATTCAAATATTATTGCTTTAGCTGCTCCGCAGTCTGCTTCACAGCTTCCAGATTGTTAACGTTCAGAATCCGTACGGATTTGTCGATCTTCTTGATGAGGCCGGAAAGGACACTTCCAGGGCCGATTTCGACAAAAGTATCCACGCCTTCACCGATCAGATAGCGGACGCTGTCCTCCCATAATACCGGGGAGTAGACCTGTTCCACAAGCAGGGAAGCAATATGCTGCCCTTCGGCAAGAGGCGCTGCTGTAACGTTAAACACAACCGGAAGCTGGGCTTCATGGAACTTAGCTGCAGCCAGCTTGTCAGCAAGCTTGCCGGATGCTTCCTTCATCAGCGAGGAATGGAAAGGACCGCTCACTTCCAGCGGAATCGCCCGCTTGGCGCCGATCTCCTTCACACGCTCAACCACAGCGGCGACCCCTTCTTTGCTGCCCGAAACTACGATCTGACCCGGACAATTGACATTCGCAAGTTCCACCAGGCCGCCTTTGGAACTGATATCGCTGCAAAGTCCTGCAAGCGCTTCACGCTCCGCGCCCAGCACAGCTGCCATTGCGCCCTGGCCGCCCGGAACTGCCTGCTCCATAAATTCGCCTCTTGCACGGACCAGCGCTACCGCATCTTCAAAAGTAAAGACTCCGGCTGCCGTCAGTGCGGAATACTCGCCAAGACTGTGTCCCGCAGCGAAATCCGCCTTAACGCCTTCAGCCAGCAGCGCCTGAAGCAGCACATAGCTTGTTGTCAGAAGCGCAGGCTGTGTATTGGCCGTCTTCTTCAGCTCATCCTCAGGTCCTTCAAAGATCAGTTTGGCGAGGTCAAAACCAAGCACAGCATTGGCTTTCTCGAAGCTGTCACGGGAGGAAGGCGAAGCCTCATACATATCTTTGCCCATTCCAACGGTTTGGGAACCCTGTCCCGGAAAAACAAATGCAATTTTGCCCATTTCATCCACTCCTTAGAAAAACGTTCGGCAAAAGAAACCCTGTTTCCTGCCATGCAGAAAACAGGTTCTCTGCCATCCAAATGGTTACAGAAACAGAAAATAGCCTGCTGTTACCAAACGAGGGTTGCGGCCCCCCAGGTCAAACCGCCGCCGAAGCCGACGAGGAGCACCTTGTCGCCTTCTTTAATCCGGCCTTCTTCCGCAGCTTCAACCAAGGCCAGCGGGATGGAAGCGGCCGAAGTATTGGCATACTTATCCACGTTGATCACACATTTCTCTTCAGGCAATTCCAGTCGCTGCATGGCGGACTGAATAATGCGGATGTTAGCCTGGTGCGGTACAAACAGATCGATGTCTTCCTTGGTGAAGCCCGCCTTGCGGAGAACCTCATCCGTAGCTGTACCCATTACGCGTACAGCAAATTTAAAGACCTCGCGGCCGTTCATGTAGATGTAATGCTTGCCGTTCTTAACCGTTTCTTCCGAAGCCGGCAGTCTGGAGCCGCCTGCTTCCAGGTTAAGCAAAGGTCCGCCCGTTCCTTCCGCGCCCAAATCAAAGGACTTGAAGCCGCGGCCTTCAGAGACAGGTCCAAGCACTACCGCTCCTGCTCCGTCGCCGAACAGAACACAGGTATTACGGTCCGTATAATCCGTAATGCGAGACAGGGTGTCCGCGCCGATCACAAGCGCGTTGCCGTACATGCCGCTGCCGATGAAGTTAACAGCAGTTGCCAGACTGTAGACAAAACCCGAGCAGGCGGCAGAGAGATCAAATGCAGCCGCTTTCTTCGCGCCCAGCTTCTCCTGCAGGATGCATGCAGTCGAAGGGAACGCCATATCGGGTGTGATGGTTGCAACAATAATCAAATCCAGTTCTTCCGCTTTCAGGCCTGCTTTATCAAGCGCACGGACAGCAGCTTCATAAGCCAGGTCCGAGGTTGCCTGCTCAGGAGCGGCAATATGGCGCTCCCGAATCCCTGTGCGGGAAACGATCCATTCGTCGTTCGTTTCCACCATCTTTTCCAGATCTGCGTTGGTCAATACTTTCTCCGGCACGTACATGCCTGTTCCAATAATTCCTACCGGCCGTAAATTCATTCCTCTGTCACTCTCCCGGTGATTTCCTTAGTTATACTTTCGATCAGCTGACTTTGCAGTGCCGCCCGCGCCTGGCGGACAGCATTCTTGATAGCTCCGGCATCCGATGAGCCGTGGCCCTTGATAACAAGGCCGCTCAAACCGAGCAGCGGCGCTCCGCCGTGCTCTTTATAGTCCATTTTACCTTTCAATCCCCGGAGCGACGGCATCAGCACGGCTGCGGCAAGCTTGGATTTCAGGTTCTTGGTAAATTCCTCTTTCAGCAGTGAAAATAAAGTTCCGGCTGTGCCTTCCATCGCCTTGAGAAGTATATTACCCGCAAAGCCGTCACATACAAGCACGTCACAGGCTCCTACCAGCACATCCCTGGATTCGACATTACCGACAAAGTTAATGGGCAGCGCCTCAAGGAGCGGATATGCCGCCTTGGTCAATTCATTGCCTTTCATCGCTTCAGTCCCGACATTGAGCAGTCCGACCCGCGGCGACGAAATGCCGTGAACCTTCTGACGGTAAATACTGCCCATAAGCGCGTACTGGGCAAGATGCTCCGGTTTGGCATCCATATTGGCGCCCAGATCAAGCGCAAGCGTGCCTTTGTCGTCAATCGTGGGCAGCAGCGGTGCAAGTCCGGGCCGCTCGATCCCCTTCATCCGTCCGACCACAAGCAATCCGGTTGTCATCAGAGCTCCGGTATTGCCGGCGGAAATCATCGCTTCTGCCTGGCCTTCCTTCACCATCCGTCCCGCCACAACCATGGAGGCGTCTTTCTTGCGGCGGACCGCCTTCACAGGCTCTTCTTCGCCGCTGATCACCTCTGACGCATGATGAACGGACAGATTGGGCAGACGTTCCTTCAGCATCGGATCCAGAACGGCCTGGTCACCTACGAGAATAATCTCAATGTCCGGCCATTCTTTGGCCGCTGACAAAGCTCCCTCCACTGTACTTTGAGGCGCAAAATCACCGCCCATGGCGTCAATGGCTATCCGCATGAATGCTCCCCCTTTCATCTCGCTCGGCACCTGCCGAACGGTAAATGACAAAGTTACCGTGAAACACCATTTCTTCCCCCACATAAGTGAAAACTTCTACCTTAGCTTTCGCTTTGCTCTCCTGTCCTGAACGCACATAGGCCTTGGCAATGCATTTCTCGCCCAAATGCACGGAGCGAACAAAGCGGATATCGGCTGAGAATGTAAGCGCGATCTCGTCATTTATGACAGCAACCGCCAAGGAATTCGCCTGGGCAAAGACATGGTGTCCGCGGGCAATACCGGTACGGGAGAACACATGCTCCTCACGGATTTCATAAATGGAAATTCCGCTCTTATCCAGCTGCAGATCCACGATTTCACCGATCACCTCGTCAAGCGGAAGCGAACGAACGGTATCGTAAGAACGTTCAGCCATCAGCTTCAGCCGCTCCCTGAGCTCCGGAATGCCAAGCTCCAGCCTGTCAAGCCTGATCGTTTGGATACTGACCTTCAGCTGCCGGGTTAATTCCTGATCAGTGATAAAAGGATTCTCTTCTATAATCAACGCAAGCTTCTGCTGCCGGGCTTTCTTGGGCAATCGTTCGATGAATGCCGCCTCCTTCTCAGAAAAAGGCGCCTGCGCCAATCGGCATGGTGTCAGCCTCTTACTGGTGTTGTTGTCCTTGACTAATAATAAGAAAAAGGATAAGGATTTGTTCTTCCCGTTGTTCCGGTTAGAACCAGGTACTAAAACCAGTATAAAGCATCTTCCCCCAAAAAGAAAGGGAACACCCGGCATACGGCCGGTGATCAGAGAGTTGCCGGACCGGCGGAGCGGCTGCGGAAGTCGCGGCGGCAGCAATGGAGCATTTTAAATCTATTAGAAAATAAAAAAATAGCACCTCACCATAAGGTGAAGTGCTACTCAAAGACCTCGATTTAAGGCAGGCGTTCTATCGAACGCTGCAGCTTCAATCAGGTTAAGATGATCTAGGTTTAAGATATCTGCTGAGCGCAATGATAAACTACGCTTTGATAACTTCTCTAGATTTGTATGTTCCGCAAACTTTGCAAACGTGGTGAGCAAGCTTCAATTCTCCACATTGTTCACATTTTACCATACCCGGTACAGCCAATTTAAAATGCGTGCGGCGTTTGTCGCGGCGCGTTTTGGACGTTCTCCGTTGAGGTACTGCCATGATTCCCACCTCCTTATTTAAGTCAACCCTATAGGTGTGTTGCAATCATTATCATTTGAAAAAATCTTTGAGTGCCGCAAGGCGCGGATCAACGGCAGTTGTATCGCAGCCGCATTCATGCTCGTTGAGGTTTGTTCCGCATGCCGGGCAAAGCCCCTTGCAATCGTCCTTGCAGACGACCGCGAACGGAAGATTCAGCATAAAACTTTCCTCCAAGTAAGGGACGAGATCCACACTCTCGTCTACAACATAGATGGCGTTGTCATCCATGTCTTCTTCCTGCTCAGGCTCTTGTTCATGTATAAACCGTTCCTTAAAGTCAATATCGACTGCACGGCTGACCGGGGTCAGGCATCTGGAGCAGGCTACGTTAAGCTCTGCCTTCAGCGTTCCTCTCACATCGACCATATCCTCTCCTGCGGCATAAAGCTGAAGATCAGCTGCAAGCGGAGATACGGAAGCAATGTCCTTACGGCCCTTAATCAAATCCGATACATCCAAAGACTCGTGAAACTTTGTCGGCCCTTCGGCGGATGCTGCTTTGCGAAATTGAAAGTGCATGATCATCACTCCAAACAAACAAAAATAATTATACCGATCATATCAAAGATTTGTCAAGAAATTCTCTTGATATGTTCTGAACTAGCATGCCGCAAAGGCATCTATTCTAGACGTGTTTAAACCAAACGTTTAAACATGTTATAGTACAAATACTTCATCCAGGCAAGACATTCTGCAAGGAACCGGTTAAACCCTCAAGAAGAAGGAGTACAAAATGTGAAAACGGTCGGCTTAATCGTGGAATATAATCCGCTGCATAACGGGCATGTCCATCATTTTCAGGAAGCAAAAATCCTCACTGGAGCCGAAGCGGCTGTGGCCGTGATGAGCGGAAACTTCCTGCAGCGCGGGGAACCCGCGGTCGTGGACAAATGGACACGGGCGGAAATGGCGCTCCGCATGGGCGCAGACCTTGTGCTGGAGCTGCCGGTGTCTTATGCGGTGCAGCCCGCCGAGTGGTTCGCGTACGGTGCCGTCAAGCTGCTTGACAGCACCGGCGTCGTCACTGACCTCTGCTTCGGCACCGAGGCGGGCGATCTGGCGCAGCTCCTGCCGCTGGCGGAGCTGCTGGCGCGCGAGAGCGGCGAGCTGAAAGCCGCTCTCGCGCAGGAGCTGGCCGGCGGGGCAAGCTACCCCGCCGCCTACGCGGCCGCGGCAGCACGGCTTGCCGCGGCGCAGCATGGCGCGCCCCCCGCAG
>NZ_VAWG01000028.1 GCF_005869875.1 Paenibacillus pinistramenti | reverse complement strand
CATTTACGTTGTAAATGCGCGTTTGGTGGCGATGGCGGAGGGGTTCCACACGTACCCATCCCGAACACGACCGTTAAGCCCTCCAGCGCCGATGGTACTTGGACCGCAGGGTCCTGGGAGAGTAGGAAGCCGCCAAGCGAAGCCCTTATTTAGGGCTTTTTTGCCTATTCTTTAAGCTTCTTAAAGAGTGTGGTTAGCTGATGGGATTAAGCGATTAACTGAGAGTCAAATGGTTATTATTCCGAATCTCCTGTGGCACTGAGTAAATTTATTATCTTGTCGGGATGTAGCTCAGCTTGGTAGAGCACCTGGTTTGGGACCAGGGGGTCGCATGTTCGAATCGTGTCATCCCGACCATTTATCTAATGCGGGTGTAGTTCAATGGTAGAACTCCAGCTTCCCAAGCTGGCGGCGCGGGTTCGATTCCCGTCACCCGCTTAACTTCAAGCACTCTCGTAAATTACGAGGGTGCTTTTTTCATGTTCGTGCTAGGAGGCTGCTTCGATGGATGACCGTTCTACGAATCAGACGCTGAGCGGCGATGCCAGCTAGAACTTCCCCGGTTCCCCATTCCCCATTCCCCGTTCTGCTTATCCTCGTTCTTCATTTCGAGAAAATTCGCTAAGTTTCGTCATTATTCAACTTAAATATTTCAATATTTTACCGATATAAAAGAGGAATACCATTAACCAAAAGGTGGAGTTGCAGCAGTGGACACAGCTTTAAAGCGCCAGCCTCTGATCGGGATGCTGCTCGGATGGAAAATTTCCGAGCCTTTTTTGTATGCATGCCACAGTTTTGCGAGGGAGCGGGGCTGCGGCTTCTATTATTTTTTCACTGGTGGTATAGATGCGGGACAGCGCAGAATTCGGGGATTCTCCTGGAATGGCCGGGAATGGGAGGAAGGCTGGTTTCCTTATCCAGATGTCGTTTATGACCGGTATCGCCGGCGCTGGAAGGACAAATCCGGTTGTTATGACCCATTATCCGGAATTACTTCGACCCATACCCTGCCAGCAAATCCGGGAAAAGTCGCCTTTTACCGCGTGCTGTCGCGCCACCCGGAGGTAAAGAAGCTCCTGATCCCCTATTTGGCCAAAGTACGTCCGGACTCGCTGATCGACTTTCTGTCCAAACACAGGAAGGTGGTTCTAAAGCCAAATGGCGGCACCCATGGCCGAAGGACGCTTTTTATTACCCGCAAAGAGAGTTTCTACGAGGTGGACGACCAGTCGCATGTGCACATTATGAACCGGCTTGACCTCGCGGAGCTGGCTGAAATGCTGAATGAGCAAGGCTTCCTGGTTCAAAAAGCGATTGACAGCCGCACCAGGGACGGGGCTCCGCTTAGCCTTCGCGTTCATTTGATGAAGGACGGTGCGGGGGCTTGGACGATCTTGTCCATTCTTGTTTTTCTCTCGTTAACGCCGCATATCGGGATTACCAATCATGAGGAGACTTTCCGCAGTTTCTCGGTGTGGGAGAATTTTTTGAGGTCCCAATACAGCAGGGCTGAAGGAGCGGGGCTGGATAAACGGGTTAGAAGCTGCGCTTTGGCGGTGGCCGCTGCACTTGAGCTTGAATGGGGTTCAAGCTTTCACGAAATTGGCCTTGATTTGGGAATTGATCCGTCCGGCAGACTGTACGCGTTCGAAAGCAATGTCGGCAATGTCGGCATGCGGTTTGGTGAGCTGCAGGTGGCTAGAAGCGGAATGGATTACGCGGCTTATCTGGCCGGAAAACAACAAAGTTAAGCTGACAAGGAGACTAAAGAAGAAATGGCAACTAAACGTATTTTTCCAGATGATCATTCAAAAGGGGGCAAGCCCTCGCAAGTTAAAAAATATACCCGGATGGCCCACTCTTCGGTCTTAGCGCTGTCCATGGGGCTTGGCCTTACCCCGCTTGCCGCACACGCGGAAGGAAATGCCGCCGTCCAGCCGGCTAATAACGAAATTCTGGTAAACGGCAGCCAGCAGACCTTGGACTCCGGTACTACGACGGGGAGCGGCCAGATCTATACGGGAGATTCGATTGCCTATTTCAAGAATACATTCCTGAATCGGACGACATTTTCCCTGCAATCCGGTGAGGGGCATGCGCCTGCCGCTGCCAACCTTAGAATAACGGGAATCGCCAGAGTCGGAAGCCTTCTTACAGGCAGCTATTCGTATTCCGATGAAGACGGCGATGATGAAGCGGGCAGTGCCTATGCCTGGTATTGGGCGAACGATTCGGAAGGTACGGACAGAGCCCTGATCGAGGGGGCGGACAGCCAGAGTTATACGCCGGGAAGCTCGCTTATCGGTAAATATTTGTTCTTTGAAGTGACGCCTGCTGACGAGAGAAATATCGGGGCGACTGAATTAAGCCAGGGTTATGGACCGGTATCGGCCGCTCAGCAGTCTGCTGCTGTGTCTAGCACTCATGTTACGACGACGGTAAGCCCGGCAGCCGACGAAGAATCGCTGATTGAGGTCGTCAATGTCAACAAGGATCAGGAGACCTCAAATGCGGCAAAACTTACGCTGAGTAAAAATAACGGGCAAATCGAGCTGGCAGACTTCAATTTCCTGAGCGGCAACGTGACGGCAGCTTTGGAAGCGGCAGCACCGAAGGAAACGATTGCCGTCCGCGTCAAGACATTGAAGGATGCAGAGAAGGTACAAGGCAATATCGGCGGTGATGTGCTGGCAGCGATGGGAAGCAAAACACAGCGGCTGGCGATGATTACGGGCGATGTAGCCATTGATTTTCCGGCGGTGTCCATTCCGGTTGACGAATTGGCAAAAGCAAGCCAGGTATCCGCTGATCAGGTAAAAGTGGAGATGAGTATTGAGAAGCAGCCGGATACCGTGAAAGAAGGCTTTTCCACATGGGCGGCCGGCGAAGGAGCAGCAGCTGTCGGTTCTCCTTACCGGTTCAGCATCCAGGTGAAAGCAGGCGAATCGGAGACCTCTATCGATCAGTACGGCGATCGTTATGCCTATCATACCCTGCCAATACCGGAAGGCGCCGGTGATCCGCAGACGCTTGGAGCAGTTATGCTGCTGGACGGCAAATATGTTCCGGTTCCGGTACGGGTGATCGACGAAGAGCACGCTGTGGTAGAAACGCCGACGAATGCCACGATCATGCTGGTTCAGCGGGATACCTCATTCGAGGACTTGAGCGGACATTGGGGAGCCAATGACATGCTGTTTATGGCGAATAAAGGCAACATGGGAGGAACAAGCACCGCTGCCTTTGGACCGTCCGAAACGATGACCCGCGGCGAGCTTGCTTCCGTGCTCGTTAATGCTTTGGGTCTGGGCCTTAGAACGGCTGCTACTGCGGAAACGGCGCAGTTCAGCGATCTGCCGGAAGATCCGTCCTCCGCGCAGGACATTGAACTCGCGGCGGCTGCCGGCTTGTTCCAAGGTTTGGCGGACGGAACTTTTGGCACAGACCAGATGGTGACCCGCGAACAGCTGATTGCGGTCCTTATCCGCTTTAATCAGAATTTTGAATTGGAGCTGCCTGCAGTCCATACGGATGATCTTTCCGCGTCCTATAAGGACGGAGCGAATGTTTCAGATTGGGCGCGCCAATATGTGGAAGCCGCACAAAACGGCGGCATCCTGTCCGGCTACCAGGATGTTTCGCTTCAGGCCACCAAAGCGGTTACCCGCGAAGAGGCCGCGGCAATTATCCGACGGTTCCTTGAGCGGACGAATTTGACGAACTGATCTTCATTGCATCGAGGCATTTTCGAATTTTCATAGGTTTAATTAGTAAAAAGGCAGCTGGCCGAATGAGGGCCAGCTGCCTTTTTTAAGTGCTTTTTCGATATAGTTACCGTTCGGTCAAAGCTGCTGCATAGGAGAGTGCAGTCCTGGCGGTTTCGTAAGGATGAACCACGTTCAGGCAGCCGCCGATCTGCGCGCCAAGCAGCCAGAACCGCTGCTCCCGGTCAAGCCCGAAATCAACGATAAGCTCATGAATCCGTTTATAATTGGCGGCTTCAATGACTTCAGCCGTGCGGGCTGCCAGCTTCTGCACCTTCAAGCCGGCTTCCGCAGCACCGACAGGCCCAAACTCGCGGTCCAGCAGCCATTCCCAGTCGACCTCGACAGGATGATTATTTTGAAGCTCATAAGGAGCCAAAGCCAGAAGGGGAGCAATGTGCATGATTTTCCAGCTGCTCTCCCCATCCTTCATAAGATAAGCACGTATATGCACAGGGTGTCCCCCGGTAATGGTGCTGCCGGTTTGGCGGATCAGACAATAGTTGGCACGTTTGAACAGCTTAAAAAATTCCTCCATCTCCCGTTTATCGAACCGGTGGGTATAGCTGGATTCAATCACCTCGTAATGGCCGGCTTGTCCGCGTATCATAATCGTTTCTTCCAGCTCGGAATAACTCCCGGCTTTCATCACGACGCTTTCGTTGGCGTTCAGAAAATTGACAGCATCCGCCGCACTTTGCGGAATGACGTAGGAAGGCGCAGCGGCATGAAGCTCTTCGTCCGTCGCCATCAGCGCCAGAAAGAGAGAGGCCGGCAGCTGCCCTTTAGGTTCGCCTGATGTCAGGCGCAGCTGGTGATAGGTGTTGTACAGCTCTTGATCATCAATGCCATCTTCAGGCTCGATCAAATTATAAATCAAATCCGGCACGGCCTGCGCGGTTTGGCGCCACTCTTTTCCATCAAATACGAGGCTGTTTGCTGCATGTCCGGCATGCACGTCCAGATCGTCGTAAGCGATTGCCGCCAAATGGATATTGCTCTCAAGGGCAGCCGCAGCAAACGGGCCTAAAACGGTGTTGTCAGGCAGCTGCGGAAATAGCAGTCCGACGCAAAGGGGCTTATCCTCTTTAACAGGAAATTTGGCCTTTTGCCCGCTGGTTTGACTGCCGACAAATTTGGCATAAGCGACCGCCTGAACGGCACGTTCCTCTTCGTGGTTGAGCGTACCGGGGCAAGTGTTGGCTTCATAGAACCAAATCCGGTTCTGGTCATCGATGGCCAGGTCAATGCCAAGCTCATTGATTGGAAAATCATAATAGCTATTCACCTCTTCAGCGATGACAAGCCCAAGATCGTGAAGCTGTTTCGGAATACTGTAACGTCCCTCCGGGAGCACTCTGGCCAAAAAAGCCTCCAGCAGCTCCGTCCGGCCGCCCACGCTGACATTGCTTGTAATCGTCCCGCTTTCCCCGATGCGCGGATAAATGACGGGCACCGTCCATTCGCCTTGTCCGTTGCGCTGAACGAGAATCCGGAAATCGAACGGGGCGCCCTCGGGGGTCAAACAGCGGATATATGGCTGAATCAGATAGCTTTTCTTAAGCTTAGTCAAGTATTCGATGAGTCCCTTGCGGTCAAAGTGTAGTTCCTCCGAGTCCTTCTGCAGCAGGTAGCGCTTGCCGGAGCGGGTGAGCCCCTGTACGCCTGCCCCCCGGCTGCCGCTGGCCGGTTTGATCACGACTTTCTCATACTTGTCCAAGAAATCGTCGACAATATCCAGATTTTCCAGGACGACGGTGGGCACAAGGTAATCCCGGACCTTCGGGGAGTGGGCGAGCCTGCGCGTCATTTCCCATTTATCTCCGATCAGAAAGGCGGTAAATGGAACCTTTTTACGGAAGACCAGCTCTTTGAAGCTTCGTTTCCTTGGGCCCCAGGGGCGGATATTCATGACGGAAGCCGGAAATGGCAGCTGCGCATCCAGCCAGTCTTCTCCGGAAGGAACCTTGCCCGTTATCGTGTGATGCTCCAGGTCAATGCCTTCTTCATTAAAAAAAATCAGCTGAACCTCCTGCCGTCCGGCTTCCTCGCATAAGGCCTGAATCCGCCGGGGAGGGGTAACGGCAAAGGGATCCTGCGGGTGAAAAACCCCGATTAACATGGTGTCACTCCTTAGAAGTATAGTGAGTCTTATTTGAATTTTATTATATCAGACGCGGCGGCGTTCATGCCCGATTTTCGGCTTAGGATGGAGAGAATTTTAGAGAATTTTGTCGAAAATCATGCAAATCCACTTAAGGAGCAGGTGTCTGGATCGCAGGAGAGAGGTGGGGGAAGCGTCTTTTTCCCATGTACATGCACGAGTGGGCTTCCGCCCACATACAATGAACAAACCGCAGACAAATGCACATTCTTCAGGAGGTGTCATCCTTGCCCGGACTGTTCAGTGCGATTGCCTTGTTTATTAAGCAGCTTACTCTGCTTGTCTCTTACGTCAAAAATAATGCGTTCCCCCAGCCTTTAACCGAAGCAGAGGAAACGCTGCATCTTCAGCGGATGGCTGATGGGGACCCTGTAAGCCGCAATTTATTGATTGAGCATAATCTTCGCTTGGTGGCCCACATCGTCAAAAAATTCGACAACACCGGAGAAGATTTAGAGGATTTGATCTCGATCGGAACGATCGGCCTGATTAAAGCAATAGAAAGCTACCGGCTCGGCAAAGGCACCAAGCTGGCGACGTTTGCCGCGCGCTGTATTGAAAACGAAATCCTGATGCACCTCAGATCGCTCAAGAAAACTCGTAAAGATGTGTCTTTGCACGATCCGATTGGAACGGATAAAGAAGGCAATGAAATCACTTTAATTGATATCCTTGGCAGCGATAACGATGAGGTCGCGGACCACGTGGAACTGAAAATGGAGAAGAGTAAAATTTATCAGAACCTCGATATTCTGGATGAACGTGAGCAAGAGGTTATTAAAGGCCGGTTTGGTCTGGAGCATGGCGGGGAAGAGCGGACGCAGCGGGAAATTGCCAAGGAGCTTGGAATAAGCCGGAGTTATGTATCGCGGATAGAGAAAAGGGCGCTCATGAAGTTGTATCATGAGTTTTATAAGAAGAAGTGAAAGATTGCTGATTAACGATTCGGCAAAGCTTGAAAGAAACCCTGAACTTTTGAAGC
The DNA here is from genome assembly GCF_005869875.1 of Paenibacillus pinistramenti. Classification (GTDB taxonomy): domain Bacteria; phylum Bacillota; class Bacilli; order Paenibacillales; family Paenibacillaceae; genus Fontibacillus; species Fontibacillus pinistramenti. The sequence continues at coordinate 19,208 of NZ_VAWG01000028.1, read as the reverse complement.
AGGGTTTCTTTTTAATTCAACAACAAATGATCTTATACTTGATAGTTTTTAACTGGTTAGAAGGATGGAGTTAGTCCAACGGAGTTAATCCTCGGGAAAAAATCTTAATCAAGGCAATTTTCTTTACAACCGGTAAATCTGCCTATATTCCTCTGGTGTATATCCGGTTGTTTTTTTGAAAATACGGAAGAAATACTTAGCATTTCCATAGCCCAGTTTCTTTGCAATTTTGTATATCTTCTCATTACTGTCCTTAAGCCATGACTTGGCGTAATCAATACGAACCTGGTTCACGTAGTCGATTAAATTAACTCCGGTTTTCTCTTTGAACAAGTAACTTAAATAACTTGGATTCAGGAAAAACAGCTCAGACATCCTTTCAAGAGTAATGCTTGAGCTATAGTTCTGATGAATAAAGCTTTTGATGTTGTCAATGACGTTTGGAGAGGAATACACCGTCTTGTCCTTCATTAATTCTGTTAAGGAGGTCAGTATAGTCTTAAAATAATCGCGGATTTCCTCTGTATCAAACGATAAATTTAAAACATCTTCTAAGCTGGAGGACGATAAAGATTGGTTTAAAAAGTAACGGTTCATCATTTCTTTAACGGAGGAAACGATGATTCGGCAATGCTCCTTAAATACATGCAATGTTACTGAGGGCTTGCTGTAGTAAAATTCGAAAAGCTCTCCAATTAGTTTTTCTACCTTGATCATATTCCCTGATTCAATAAAGAAAACAAGCTCTTCAGTACGGTCCCAAATAAGATCCTCTCCAAGGTTAAAAGAGTCCTCATTCCATGTGGAGCATATATTATGTTCAGAAAGTTTTCGGTAGTTTAGAGCTGCAGTCGTTTCTAAACGAGCTTCGTTTAGCTCATCGAATTTAGTTTTAAGTTGGCTAATCCCTATGCTAATATCCTTCATCTCTTTTGCCTGAAAAGCTTCTATCCATTTATTAATTTTATCCGGAATTCTCTCCAAGTCACTCGAATTGTTCTGTAATGTATATACGATTAAGAAAGCCAGCTTCTTACTTTGTGGATGGGGAAGATATATCATTGTTTGCTCTTCAAAAGGGTCCTCCTCTGGAATGTCAACGGGACTGTAGACCATCACCAATCTATAGAAAAGGGCTGTATGGAATAATTGAAAGGCTTGAGATTGAAAGGTAGGGACAGTCGCTGAAACATGAACACCCAAAATATAATTAAGCACAATTTGTGCATCTCTTTGGAAACTGACCCTATCCTTTTCCATATGGTGAAAGGCAAGCTGCTGCCTCTCACTGCGCTCTTTCTGAATGTCGGTGATAGCTTTATTTAAGGCTTCATAGATTTCTTCACGGCTGAAAGGTTTTAACAAGTAATTTAGGACTTTTGCGGATATCGCTTCTTGCATATATTCAAAATCGGAATAGCCGCTGATTACTATTATTTTTTGACGGGGATAGTCCTTTTGGAGCCGTTTTAACAAGGATTTTCCATCCATAACCGGCATCCGCATATCCGTAAATATTAAATCTGGGTCGACCTGCTTAACTAGCAATAAGGCATCTTCGCCATTGTCGGCTTCTCCACAGAACTGAAACTCCTCTGTAACGGAGTTTATCTTTTTGATCAAGCCCTTACGAATGAGTGGTTCATCGTCAATAATGACATAGCTATACAAGGTTGTTCCCTCCTGGTCCGCCTGGCAAGGTGATCTTAATGCGGGTACCTGACGAAAAGCAGCTGTCGATTTCTAAGCCAAAACCTTCTCCATAGTATAGGGAGATTCTGGAGTGGACATTTTTGATGCCAATACTTTGTTTGCTGCGATGGCCAAGCTTAGTGAATTCATGAGGCTGCATCAGACTCTCCTTAATCTTATGGAGCTCCTTTTCAGGAATTCCGACACCGTTGTCTGTGACCTCAAAGCAAAGGAATTGAGTAACTTTGTCTTTGTAGCCCTTAATCTGGATTATGCCTCCATCTTTCATACCTTCTAACCCGTGGTAGATTGAATTTTCAACTAAAGGCTGCAGAATAAGCTTTAAAATTCTTGATTTCAAAACCTCTTCTTCAATTTCAATCTCAAATTTAATTTTCTCACTGTACCGGATTGTCTGAATCGTTAAGTAGTTTTCAACATGCTTTAGTTCTTCCTTGGTCAAGACCAGTTCGCTGTCCGTTTTGATGCTGTACCTGAACATATCTCCGAGAGCTTTAGTCATAATAGTTATACTTTCTACTTCTTCAATCTCGGCTATGCTATTGATGGATTCTAATGTATTAAACAAGAAATGGGAATTGATTTGTGCTTCTAAAGCCTTCATCTGGGCATCCATGGCCAATATTTTATTCTGGTAGTTTTCTCGCACAAAGTTATCCATATCTTGAATCATCTTATCGTACTCCGTATATAAAATACCGATTTCATCCATCCGCTTTTGCGGGAGACCTGTTTCTCTGAATTTCTGAGATTTGTTTTTTCGCATGATTTTTACCAAACGAATTATGGGTTTCGTAATCCAGTTAGATAGCACAATGGACAATAGGAGCAATATAACTGCACATGTTACAGAAATATAAAGGATTAGTTTTTTTGATATCCCGTATTTTTGGTAAACGTCAGATAAAGAAATGGACGCGACAATCTTCCAATTAAAATTGGGTAACTGCTGAACAACGACGAGATTCCCGTTATTGTAGAATTGCATTTGTTGATCCCCTGCTAAAGAATTGAGATCAGCATTTTTCCTAAGTTCATCCGGTAATTCTTCACCACTTAAGTTATTGGTACTGTCATAAATAATGTCATCTGTATCGTCCACAAGATAAAGATGATCCTTACTGGGGACCGCATTGGAAACTAATTCATTAAAGATATTCATACTACAATCAATCATAAAAACGCCTAAGAACTCCTGGGTATTTAAATCATACAAGGCGCGTGAGAAGGAGATCGATTTTTTCGAATTGATAATATACGGTTTAACTCCCGGTTCGCCAATATATAACTGGCCGCCGCTCTTAAGTGTCTTCTTGTACCAATCATCGTTAAAAGGGACGTAATCTACTTGCAGGTCAGAAGTATTTCCATAGCTGATATATTTCCCGTCGGGGGAGAAGAGGTAAATGCCATTTACGTAATTGTAGCTTAAAAGAAGGTTTTCCATAATTACTTTTAATTTATTATGGATTACAAACATTTCATAGGGATCAGAGGTTCTGGCAAGTTTTTTTAATTCATCACTAACAGTACTATAGGCCGTAGGACTGGAATTTTGCTGCTGAATAGTCAGAGAGATTCGGTCTATGTTATTTAAAATAGTAGAGATGCTATTAACGGAATGGTCGATTGTGTCTGAGGCGATAAGAGAAGTCTGTTGATTCACTAATCTCGTGTAATTGTGGTAAGAATTATAAGTTACAATTACAATAGGAAGAATTGAAAGCGTAATCAAAACGAGAAACAATTTGGTTTTGATATTCCAAAATATCATGTTAAACCTCCGGGTGACGAGTAAATCTAAAGATAGTATACCAAAACATCTAAAGTAATTACACCGCTTACAAAATTAAAATAAAAGCACACCGAGTCCTTGATAAAAGGGTTAAATGAATTCAACGAGGTGGACATTTATTAAAATTCGCTTATTCGGGAGGGTCAAAATTATGAGAAAAAGCAAAATGAAGCTTGCAGGAATTCTTTTAACAGCATTGCTGCTAGTCCTGATGTCGGCCTGCGGCTCAGGGAACAATGCCCAAAACAATGTGACCGCCACTTCTACTGATGGAAGCGCAAACAATGATAAGCCGGTCACCTTGACCATGATGGTGTCAGGCACCAAAGCTCCTGACGGTCAGGATTTTGTACTGGACATTATGCCGAAGCTGGTCAAGGAAAAATTTCCGAATGTGACCTTGGAAACCTCTAAACTTCCAGACGAACAGTATTTTACATCCATCCGTACTAAGCTGGCTTCAGGTCAGGGACCAGATATTTTCTGGGTATTTCCAAGAAACGCATCCCTCGGGGTGTTGGATATGGCTAAAGCAGGCTATGCGGCTGATCTTTCCGACCTGACCTTCTGGGACAACATCAGTCAAGGTGCCAAAGAGGATATGTCATACGAAGGCAAACCCTACGGCATAGCCGGAGGACTAGACTACTTGGGCGTTTACTATAATCAGGACTTATTCAAGAAAGCTGGCGTTGATGCGCTGCCTCAAGATTGGCCATCGTTTCTGGAAGCCTGTCAAAAACTGAAAGATGCAGGGATTACACCAATAACGCTTGCAGATAAAGATCCTTGGTTTATTCAGTTTGGCATGTATCAAATTGCCTCAAACGTCGTTTATCCGGATGAAATGGATTTTGACACAAAACTTCAGGCCGGTGAAAAATCGCTGACAGATTCGAAGTGGGTTGAAACGATCTCTAGAATGAAAGAGCTTTACGATAAAGGCTATGTGGTGAAAAATTCCCTAGGTCTTGGAAGTGCTCAGGCTGCTCAATTATTTGTGGACGGCAAAGCAGGCATGATTTTTGATGGAACATGGGATTTTGCGACTTTAACGGCAAAGGGAGCTTCAGATTTCACTAGAGGATTCTTCTCTCTTCCTGCCAACGATCCGGGTCAACCCACTTATGTTTCCGCTGCAACTGCTGCAGGTTTTGCTTTAAATGCGAAGTCTGATAATTTGTCGGTGGCTAAAGAAGTCATGAATTACCTGTTCGACGGTCAATCAGATTTATTTAAAGCATGGGTGGACTCTAACAATTCAATCAGTGTGTATAAGGGAGTTCCATTGAATCATGACTTATTTAAAGATGTTAACGACTCTTATCTGAACGACGGCAAATCGGTCTACTTCCCCAACCAAATGTGGCCAACCGGTGTAGCTGAGGAAATGGAAACCAAATTTGCTGAAATTATTGGGGGTAAGAAGACAACTCCTGAAAAAGTAACGGAAGCAATGGATGCTAAATTCAAGGAGCTTTGGAAGAAGTAAGGTAGAAGCAAAAGAAGTCGGCAGTGGACCAATAGAAATGGCTGCAAAATTCTGTTGGTCCTCCTCCGAACAGAAAGGATGGGATAGAGTTGAATTCGACTGTAATGAAGAAAACGATGTATTTCTTTGCCGTTCCGGCTCTGTTGTTTTACTGCATCTTTTGGATATTCCCAATTCTAAAGCTATTTCAATACAGTATAACGGACTTTAACGGGTATGCACAAAATTTCAAGTATGTTGGGTTAAGCAATTTCAAGGATTTATTTGAAGGTGGAACACTTGGCAATTCGATTAAGAACACTTTGATTTATACGGCAATCAGTGTTATTGCAGGTAATTTGATTGGATTAGCGCTTGCCCTCTTGTTAAATCAAAATATAAAAGGCAAAGGCTTCTATAGATCCATTTCTTATATCCCTACCTTATTCAGTGCTATAGTTGTAGGTTTTATCTGGAGCTATGTATATATGCCAGACAGCGGGATGATTGCCACCCTTTTTGCAAAATTAGGTCTTCCCACTGACAATTTGAATTTTCTAGGGAGCTATTCGTCTGCTCTTTATTCCATCATATTTGTGGAAATATGGAAAAATGTAGGGACCACCATGATTATCTTCCTGGCAGGTTTGCAAACTGTACCTCAAGATCTGCTCGAGGCAGGTAAAATCGATGGATGCGGAACCTGGAAACTGTTGCGTTTCGTGAAGATACCGCTGCTGGCCACTTCCATTACGATAAATACAACGTTAAGTATCATTAACGGTTTGAAAGCTTTCGACTTCCCTTTCATTATGACGAACGGAGGACCAGGGGACTCTACTAATACACTGATATATTCCATTTATAAAATGGCATTTACGGAGCAAATGTTTGGTAAGGCTTCGGCCCTCGGGATTATTTCATTTTTCATCATTATTGTAATTACGGCGGTTACGGTACTCACGATGAACAAGAAGGAGGTATCGGCATGAGTCAGGAATCCTTTGCTAAAAGTGCCTTACATCCGAATCCAACTAGAATCCCTGTAACAAGAATAAATAAAGGCAGGGTAATCAAGCAGGCAATGCTTCAATTATTAGTGGTTGCAGTAATGATCCTGAATTTGATTCCGTTGGTCATTGTGCTTTCCGCCTCTTTAAGAACACCGAATAACAGCTCAAACCCTCTTACTCTTTTCAATGAATTTACGTTTGCAAGCTATAAATCTGCGTTTGAAAGAATGCATTTTGGAATGGCTTTTTGGAACAGTATCGTCCTAACTGGTATTTCCGTCATTTTGGTAGTCATCTTTGCGGCAATGGCCTCTTACCCAATGGCCAGAATCAAAAGTAAATGGAGCCAGTTTCTCTACTTATTTTTCTTAGCAGGACTTGTTGTACCTGGTCAGATGGTATTGATTCCAATAGTCCAAATGATTAACGGTTTGCACATTCCAAGCACTCAATATACGCCTATATTGATGTTTGTTACATGCAGCCTGCCGTTTTCGACTTTTCTATATACCGGATTTATCCGCAGTGGCGTTCCGGATGAAGTTGAGGAAGCGGCCCATATTGATGGAGCGGGCTTATTTCGCCGATTCTGGTCGGTTGTATTTCCATTACTCATGCCCGTTACCGTCTCTGTCATCATTACGCAAGGTATCTGGATCTGGAATGACTACTTCTTTAACATGACATTTATCTCGAAGGCTTCCCAATCTCCTTTACCGCTGGCAATGTTGGGTTTCATGGGGGATCAGCAGAATCCTACCCAATGGAATGTTTTGTTCGCGGCCTGTATTCTTTGTGCCTTGCCTTTATTGGTTGCCTTTTCTTTCTTACAGAAATATTTTGTAGGCGGTCTTACGGTAGGTGCAGTAAAAGGGTAGTTGATTGAATATTGTTTTAATACTATGCAGTCCTCAAAGGAGTGTTCGAAAGGTGAGCCAAAGCGTTCAACGTTCAGAAAAGGCCGGTATCCAGAAAAATGGAAAGTTTACAGCAATGGCAGAACAGCTTGCTCCTTATTTGTACGAGGAGGATATACAACCTTTCTTTTTGGTGAAGCTGCTTGCAGATCCAGATGTGATCCATGGCTGGCGTACGGAACAGGAAGAGGTGGCGCAGACTCTAGAATCGATGGAACTGGGAAAAGGAGATTCTGTTATTTTGGATTTTGGAGATCATAGGGTCGGCCGCTTATCCTTCGACGTTGTCCCAGTGGGCAGTCCTCCAGATGCTCCGCTTTATCTCAAGCTGACATTTGGGGAGATGCCAGTAGAAATGGCTGTTCCTTTTACAGAATACAACGGTTGGCTCAGCCGCTCCTGGCTGCAGGAAGAGCACAAGCATATTGATGTTCTTCCCGCCCATCTCGAGCTGGAACGGAGATACAGCTTCCGCTACGTCAAATTGGAGGTAATTGATACCTCCGTCAAATACAAAGTTAGTATTAAAAATGTAGGCTGCCGCACCGTTACCTCTGCCAATATCACGGCTCTTCAGGAATATAAGCATGAAGATCCTCAGCTTAGGGAGATTGATCGGGTCAGTATAAAAACCCTCCAAGATTGTATGCAGGAAGTATTCGAAGACGGACCGAAGCGAGATCGAAGGTTGTGGTTAGGGGATCTTCGCCTGCAGGCGCTGGCTAACTATGAAACTTTTAGAAGTAACGATTTGGTCAAACGCTGCCTTTATTTATTTGCAGCTTATCCCAATGATAAGGGGCAAGTTTCAGCCAATCTCTTTATGAAGCCTGAGGTTATTCCGGATGATACTTATTTGTTTGATTACTCCCTTTTCTTTGTCTCAACCTTACATGATTATTATATGGAAGTTCAGGATTCTGTGACGCTAGGAAATTTATGGCCGACGGCCCTAAGGCAAATCGATCTGGCCTTGGAATTGTTGGATGAACGTTTAATTGTGAGGGATCAAGATTTCTGGTGGTCGTTCATTGATTGGCACGAGGATCTAAATAAGCAGGCTGCTTCCCAGGGCGTGTTGATTTATGCAATGAAACAGGCGAAAGTGTTGGCTTCCGTATTAAAAGATCCGCGTCAGGCCGAGCTCGGCCTGAAGATCAAGCAGCTGGAAACAGCGACCTTTGATCACTTATGGGATGAGAAATTAGGGTATTTTATCAGCGGAAAGGACCGCCAGGTGTCTTGGGCTTCGCAGATTTGGCTTGTTCTTGCAGGGATTCTTGACTCAGAGAAAAGCTATGAATTGTTGGGCAGGCTGCTTAAAGAGAAACCGGGGGTTCCTTTAACCACTCCTTATATGCTGCATCATTTAATTGAAGCGCTCCTAAAGGCGGGCGACAGCTCGACCGCTGTGAAAGAACTGAAAACATATTGGGGAGGCATGCTTCAGGATGGAGCCGATACTTTCTGGGAGCTTTACGACCCGGATAATAAAGAGTTCTCTCCTTATGGGAGTCATTTGATAAACAGTTACTGCCATGCATGGAGCTGCACGCCGACTTATTTTATTCGGAAGTATCGTTTGTGAAATTGAGTTCGACTTTGATTATTTACCGATAATACACACCGATGAGGGTCTAGGGAAAGCCCATCGTTATTGAGGGGAATAAGCATGAGCGACCATATAGCCTTTGATATTGGAGCTTCAAGCGGCAGGCTTGTAGCGGCACGAATGACGCAGGGCAGGTTGGAACTGCAGGAAATATATCGTTTCGCCAATGGATTTACCGATCATAATGGCCATGATTTCTGGAATTTGGAGTATTTATTTCAAGAGATACTAAAGGGTCTCCAGCTCGCCAAAGAAGCAGGAATTAATGAGTGTACACTTGGCATTGATACTTGGGCGGTTGATTATGTTTTGCTTGACGGAGAGGGGAACAGGATTAACGAAGTGTATGCTTACCGGGACAGCCGCACCAAGGGGGCGCCAGAACGCTTGCATCAGCTCATTAGCAGGGAGAACGTGTATGCGAAGACGGGCATTCAGGAACTGGACTTCAACACGCTTTATCAATTATTTGTCCATGACCAAGAGGAATTATCCCAAGCAGAGCAGATTTTAATGGTGCCGGATTATTTATACTTTCGGTTGTCTGGCCGCTATATGAACGAAGTGACAAATGCGTCCACAATGCAGCTGCTAAATGCCGCAGAACGGGATTTCGATGAAGATTTGCTTACAATTGTAAACGTTCGCCGGGGTCAGTTTGCGAAATTGACGGAGCCTGGTGAGGTTCTGGGAGAGTTGCTGCCAGAGTTGGTTCAGAAGTATATGCTTCCACGTTGTCGTTTAATTGTCGTCCCGACTCACGATACAGCGTCAGCAGTAATAGGAGTACCAGCAGACGCAGAACGGGGCTGGGCTTACTTAAGCAGCGGAACCTGGTCGCTTCTCGGTGTCGAGCGAAAGGAGCCGTTGACCCGGCTGGATGCCATGAAGGCTAATTATACAAACGAATGGGGCGCCTATGGTACCTATAGATTTCTTAAAAATATAATGGGCCTTTGGATGATCCAGGAGGTTCGTAAAGAGCTGGACAGCAAATACACGTTTGCCGAACTTGCCGCTATAGCTGAAGGCGTACCCGCATTCAGAAGCCTTGTTCCCTGCAACGCGGGAAGATTTCTGAACCCGGGCAGTATGATTGAGGAAATTCAGAGCTGCTGCAGAGAGAGCGGGCAGCCTGTACCGGAATCATCAGGAGAGATTGCAAGGTGCATTTTCGACAGCCTGGCGTTGACTTATCGGGATGCCCTTCAAGAACTGAAAAACTTGACCGGAGAGCAGGTCGAGGTACTTTATATCGTGGGGGGCGGCTCTAACAATAAGCTGCTGAGCCAGCTTACTGCGGATCTCTTGAAGATTGAAATACAGGCGGGGCCTTCAGAAGCTACAGCTCTCGGCAATATTGCAGTACAGATGATCAGCATAGGACAGCTTAAAGATTTGTCTGAAGCTCGTAGTCTCATTGCCCGGTCATTTCCAACGAAGGTTTATTTGCCTAACCCGCTTGAGGAACGAGATAAAGTTCTTAGCCTCTGGCAGGAGCTTAAGACCAAATTTAAAAAGCTGTAGCTAACACTACAAGGTAAAGGAGCCAGTGTATGAATCAAGCTATCGAGTCCAGTTACCAAGAGGCAAGACGTTTATACGCCAGGCACGGAATTGATACAGATGCCGTACTAAAGTGGCTGGAGAATATCAAAATTTCGCTTCATTGCTGGCAGGGCGATGATGTAAAAGGCTTTCTATTTAAAGATAAAAGTCTCAGCGGCGGTATTGCGGTAACCGGAAGTTATCCTGGCCGTGCCAGCACGCCGGAAGAGCTGCGTCAGGATTTGGAGAAAGCTCTTTCTATGATTCCTGGCAAGCATAAGGTGAACCTTCATGCCATCTATGCGGATACGGAAGAAAAAGTGGATCTGGACGCTCTTGAGCCTCGTCATTTTCAGCGTTGGGTGGACTGGGCGAAAGAGCAAGGCCTTGGCCTAGACTTTAACCCTACATTATTCTCCCATCTCAATGCAGAAGACGGCTTTACACTCAGTCACCCGAATCCAGAAATTCGTGAGTTTTGGATCAAACACTGTAAAGCCTCCCGCAAAATCGCTGAGCATTTCGGCAAAGAGCTTGGCCAGCCTTGCGTAACCAATCACTGGATGCCTGACGGCTATAAGGATACTCCTGTCGATCGCCTTGCTCCACGTGAAAGACTGCGGGATTCACTGGATGAGATCTTTAAAGAGGAAATTAGTGAAGCCTACAACATTGACGCCGTAGAAAGCAAACTGTTCGGGATCGGATCTGAAAGTTACGTAGTGGGGTCCCACGAGTTTTATATGGGTTATGCGATGAGTCGTAATAAAGCCATCTGTCTGGATGCAGGACATTTTCACCCTACAGAAGTCATTTCCAATAAAATCTCTTCTATTCTCATGTTCACGGATCAGCTACTACTCCATGTCAGCAGACCCGTCCGCTGGGACAGTGACCATGTCGTAACGATGGACGATGAACTGCTGGAGATTGCAAGAGAGTTGGTACGAGGTGGATTTCTGCCTCGGACACACATCGGTCTGGACTTCTTTGACGGAAGCATCAATCATATTGCTGCATGGGTCATTGGTTCACGGAATACAATCAAAGCCCTGCTGCGTGCCATGCTCGAGCCAGTAGAGCTGTTAAGAAAAGCAGAAGCCGAAAAGGATTTTACAACACGTCTAGCTTTAACAGAAGAATTTAAATCGTATCCTTTCGGGGCAGTATGGGATTATTATTGCACCAAGGCCAGCGTTCCTGTCCGAGAAGCTTGGTTGGAAGAAGTGAGGAGCTACGAACGCGATGTTTTGCTTAAACGCTAAGATCTAAATAAGGAGAACTAAGGAGAGAAAACCCGATGAATGCTTCCTATTTAAATACCCAAACCCCTGCCTCAGGACTTGAAATTCCTTTTGTCCGCGAGATGGCCGAAATTACCCAACATATGTGGCGAAATGGTTGGGATGAGAGAAACGGCGGAAATGTGAGCTATATCTTAGACGAACAGGAAGTTGCCAAATACCTCGATATTAAGCAGGTCATTCGGACGATTAAGCCTGCTTTCCCGGTTCATGAGCTCGCAGGAAAGTATTTTATCGTGACAGGCTCCGGCAAGTATTTTAAAAATGTGATTTCTGATCCTGCCGCTAACCTTGGCGTGCTTCGTGTGACCAATAATGGAGAACAGCTGGAGCTGCTGTGGGGACTTGCGAACAACGCCGTGCCTACGAGCGAGCTGGCTTCCCATTTTATGAGCCATATTGAGCGCTTAAAAGTAGATCCAAACCACCGGGTGGTTATTCATAATCACGCGAGCAATACCATAGCGATGACATTTATACATGATCTGGATGAAAATAAATTCACCAAAACCCTTTGGGAAATGTGTACCGAATGCATCGTGGTATTCCCTGACGGAATCGGCATTATTTCCTGGATGGTCCCGGGTTCAAACGAAATCGGCAGAGCAACGGCTGCCAAAATGAAGGATCACCACGCAGTGATCTGGCCGCATCATGGAATCTTTGGTACTGGCAGCACGATTGATGAAGCCTTTGGCCTGATTGAAACTGTTGATAAAGCAGCCCAAATCTACATGCTTATTGCTGGGCATGAGATCAAGCAGAGAATTACCGACCAAGAGCTTGTGGACTTGGCAAAAGCTTTTAAAGTAACACCGCGCGAGGGGATTTTAAATGTTTAATACTTGAAGAGATCCTTCCACCATAAAAAAGCTTTAGTTCTTAAATGGTTAAGACTATTTATTTCAGAAACTGAAAAAACTTAGCTGTGAGCTGGCATCGGTACTATATCGGTGTCAGCTTGTTTAGTTTACTTTTGGGCGATGATGATAGAATTAGAATTAGAGTTAGAGTTAGAGTTAGAGTTAGAGTTTATTTATTCCTCGATTCGTCTTTGTGCTTCATCCACTGTTCGTATATTGTGATGGACTTTTTGTTTTATATCAACCCAATTATTTTAGTTTTTACAGCCACGAATAGACACTCATAATTCCTGTAACTTTACATCGTTTCGTGTCCATAACGTCAAAAAATTCGACAACACCGGAGAAGATTTAGAGGATTTGATCTCGATCGGAACGATCGGCCTGATTAAAGCAATAGAAAGCTACCGGCTCGGCAAAGGCACCAAGCTGGCGACGTTTGCCGCGCGCTGTATTGAAAACGAAATCCTGATGCATTTGAGATCGCTCAAGAAAACTCGTAAAGATGTGTCTTTGCACGATCCGATTGGAACGGATAAAGAAGGCAATGAAATCACTTTAATTGATATCCTTGGCAGCGATAACGATGAGGTCGCGGACCACGTGGAACTGAAAATGGAGAAGAGTAAAATTTATCAGAACCTCGATATCCTGGATGAACGCGAGCAGGAGGTCATTAAGGGACGGTTTGGTCTGGAGCATGGCGGGGAAGAGCGGACGCAGCGGGAAATTGCCAAGGAGCTTGGAATAAGCCGGAGTTATGTATCGCGGATAGAGAAAAGGGCGCTCATGAAGTTGTATCATGAGTTTTATAAGAAGAAGTGAGGAATTGCTGATTATCCGGCTATACAAACTTAACTTAATGTCGTAGGAAACGTATCATTTCTGAATATCAAAATGATCGCAGTTAAAATCTGCGATCATTTTTTTAATGGAATTTTTGATTTTAATTCGGCCATGATTAGCGATAAAAGCACTATCCAATATAAAAAGGCTAGTATCCTCATTTCCCGCGAGGATATAATGGAACCTTTTGGCTTATACATAGAAATGTTATCTATATGTTTCGTCTCCCGAAGGACCTTTAAATGGAATTCTTGGAACATTTAAATGTACAGATATTTCCTTATGAATACCGAATAATGTAACGTATTCCACCGTAGCATTGACTCCAATGGAAGAAACTTGTAATACCCGATATTCCTTCAATTTTAATGGGGGCAAACTACTGTTATTGTTAAGCTCATAAAGAACTTCTTGCATCATCATGAGTTGATTACCCGTGTCTTGCATGTTAACAGCGTAATACGTTACACTTTTTGGGTCTTTGACTATTTCACGTTCTTTGACCCTTAGTTGTACAACCTCGGCTGCCTGTTGAATCGAAGTTTTCAAAGCATTGTCTATTTTATCTCGTTTTGATATGAAATCATTAGACCACCAAATTACTCCGACCACAGCGATAAGAATAAGTAATAATAGCCAAGAATATCTCCTCAAAAATATCATTTAAGCCACCCGTTTATTTTGATAGAATTGCATTTGTTGAAGTTGAAGACTCTTCAATTACACCTAAGTTTTTCTTTGAATTTTCATTATACACAGAGTACTTAAATAGTGTAGTAGCTGTGGCACTTTGAGTTCCAAGGGATGAATCATAGGCTATATCCCAACCACTCGAAAATTCATTACCGGTTAAAGCTAGAGATTGGTTCGCTGCTGTTTTATATGCCGAAGAAATCTTTACAGGAGTGGAAAATTGTTTAACGGCAGAATTTAAATTCTTATTTTCATCGTATGATAAATCAAGTTCTCCAGAAACTGGTCCATATCCATATGACCAACTTATTTTGAAACTTAAATTTCCTGATTGCAAAAGTGTTCCAGCGATAGTTTGACTCCTAATGATTTGTGGAGATTTCATGGTTAGTTTAAGTGCTAAAACCCCTCCGTTAGGACCACCACCTACTCTCCAACCCGTATTGTTGTAAATCGTGGAATCGGCGTTTCCGTATTTTATCCCAACTACTTTAATCTTAGCTATAACATCTTCTGTTGTATCTGTAGGGTAACTTACTTCTTCACGAAGAGTCAATGTATCTGTTACGTTAAATCCAAGATAATAATAGGAATCTGTAAAGGTATGAACTGTATATTTTAAAGGTTGGACACTTCCGAAAGGTTGGATTCCAGAAGGTTTTGATACAACGTCCGTTGTTTTATCCCCTCTGAATTTATATCAACTTTTGAAAAGGTTATTTCGGCTTTTTTAAATTCATTAGGGTTTATGTCCCCACCTCTATCAGGCTTGTTTTCAAGTATTGAAACGTCAAGCGTAACCCCCGTGTCAGCAAGTGAATTAGCAGCAGGGCCAGTAAGTAAAATGGACAATAGAAAAACAAATGATAAGACTGACAGACAAATTCTTTTAAACGTAAAATCCTCCTTCATAAATTTATTAATTTAACTGCAGGTAGTACTCAGCAGTTTATAAATACAATTAAACCCCAATAATAGGGAATAAATCATTAAATTACCTATATGGAATTAATTTGTAATTCTTATATTAGATATAATTAACTATTTTTTGTGGAGTACGTACTCCATTTATAAGGCATTACTGATTTAACAGAATTAAGACGTCTAAAGTTTTCAACAGCTTTTTACATCGTTTCGTGTCCATAACGTCAAAAAATTCGACAACACCGGAGAAGATTTAGAGGATTTGATCTCGATCGGAACGATCGGCCTGATTAAAGCAATAGAAAGCTACCGGCTCGGCAAAGGCACCAAGCTGGCGACGTTTGCCGCGCGTTGTATTGAAAACGAGATCCTGATGCATTTGAGATCGCTCAAGAAAACTCGTAAAGATGTGTCTTTGCACGATCCGATTGGAACGGATAAAGAAGGCAACGAAATAACCTTGATTGATATCCTTGGCAGCGATAACGATGAGGTCGCGGACCATGTGGAACTGAAAATGGAGAAGAGTAAAATCTATCAGAACCTCGATATTCTGGATGAACGTGAGCAAGAGGTTATTAAAGGCCGGTTTGGTCTGGAGCATGGCGGGGAAGAGCGGACACAGCGGGAAATTGCCAAGGAGCTTGGAATAAGCCGGAGTTATGTATCAAGGATTGAGAAGAGGGCGCTCATGAAGTTGTATCATGAGTTTTATAAGAAGAAGTGAGTTGATGAACGAAAAGTGGTATGCTCCCATCATAGTAGATAGTAGAAAAATCAAACCTTCTACCTCTACCATGATGGGAATTTTTGTGATGTCAAAAAGAACCCCAATTCACGTGGAGTGCGACGGCTTCCCGAAGCCGAGAAGCGGCGTCGGTTTCTATTTCACTTCACACACTCACATGGAATGCGAGAATTGGTATCGAAGTTACTATATTTTACGTTCAATGTCCTAGTTGCACAATTGTTTCGATAAATTTTTAGGATTCTGATGTTCTATTTTATCGTATCTACTAACCGTTATATGACCAGACAGACCCCATTAGTTAATCCGCCACAATTGATTTTGGAAACCCATAATTCTGAAACCATTGCATCATTTCATGATCCCTTTGGCTTTGGTTGCTATCCTCTAAAGCATGATTTCCATTCGGATACAAAACAAGCTTGACTGTTTTACTTGCCTTCTCCATGCCATCAGAAAATTCCTGAACGGTTTGCCACGCTACATTTTCATTGCCAGTCCCCTGCAACAAAAGAAATTGCGCTTGAATATCCGGAATTTGCTCTAATATGGAAAAAGCGCTTTTCTGATCGGGATTTTCACTAATCTTAAATTCTATATAATTTGACTCCAATCTCAAATTGTTTGCAACGTCAGATGAATTCTCATCCAAATGTTCATCCATTCAGCGGATATATTCGTCAAAACCAATAAAAGGACTTATGGCAACAACGTATTTTCCTTTTGCCTTTGGTACCGCCAATAAGACCTTCTGGACAAGCAGTTGTAAATAATTATGTATGTAGAAAAATCAATTATGAGTACATTCGGATCGATTGTTCCCTTTTTGGAATTCAGACTGAATATCTGCCTATATATAATAGAGCATTTTGCATAATTCCAATTTGGATGCAAGATACCAAAAACTTATCGGGATCGAAGCTGAACCTTGTTTTAGCAGCATCCTTTTCAATCAGTTCAGGGGTCATTTCACCGTCTTTAACATGCGAAGGAGTAACTTCCAGAGCCATCGGTAGTTCGCTTTTTGTGTCAACCGTCAGATGGAGTTCGAACCGAACCAAGTGATCTTGTTGTCAAAGGAGTCGGATTGGGCTCCCCAATTGACATTGCCGGTTTGGTTGCTTTTCTTCTTAGGCTGCTTCTTTTCGTAAGCATGAATAGTGGCGCTATCAATCGCGACGTGGCTGCCATCGATGATGCCGTCTTGTTTACAGCGTTTCACCAAGTCATCGAACTGTTGCTACGCCAGATTTTTCTTCGTCAAGTCGGCAAAGACTTGGCTTAATATAGAGATGGACGGAGCCTCTCGATCAAGCGGCAGCCTACATGGGTATCGGAACCTGGGTCGGTTTCTAGATGATGATGCAAGCCGGTAAACGTCTGAATGTGTTCAAGAGGAGCAGGTAAAAGTGCACGTAAAATGCCTTCTCCGCATTGGCCGTCAGTCCCTCGGGGTGAACGACTTCTCAGTTCTTTGGCATAAGGGCGAAGATCCAAGGCTATAAAAAAGATAGGCAATCGATCTTTTGAATGCATTTTTAGCAGATCTTCAAAGGAAAACAGACTTTCTTATAGAATATACAAGATGACTTCCTCCATTCTTGGTTTGGTTACCGAAAAACTTCGCCAAGCTGGAGTGAAGTCCCTTTTTTACGTCTAGAATTTCTTAAATATCAAGGGCTTAGGTTAATGCGAAATGCTCGAGTAAGTATGCGTACTGAAGAGGATTCTCTCTGAAATCATCTGGGCAAGTTCCTCGTATCATTCGGAAAGGATGATTCCCTGGATTCGCTCGGCTTCCGGATCCTCGGGTTGTAGGAATTCATCTCCAATCCATAACTTGATTTTGTCGCCTGCAGTACTGTCCCTTATGTTTAACAACAACATGAGTTCCTTTTTTGATTTCATCCTGTTTAAAGATTAATTGACTAAAGACCTACTGCTGCTGGATGTCCAATTTCCGAATCAGTTCAGGCTCAACTCGAAGAAGTACGAATGGGAAGCTCACATGAATTCCCTGGGGGATTCGCACCTCAAATCTTGTCGAATCAAAGGTGAAATGAGAGTCATGGACGTAAATCATAGCTTCTTTGATGCTGATTCTTTATGATAAATTTTGAAATTGACCCCAATTGTTCTGTTGCTTAGATGAATGAGGGGCATTTTCGCAGTCGCACTCCATGTGAGTGCGTGGATTGAAATATCTCGCCCGCCGAACAGGTAGAATACGTTCGTTGTCGCACTCCATGTGAGTGCGTGGATTGAAATTCATATCAGAAAAGATATGTTTCAATCCACATCCCGTCGCACTCCATGTGAGTGCGTGGATTGAAATTTTTTGTCGCAGCCGCTGATCAGCATGTATGAGGCGTCGCACTCCATGTGAGTGCGTGGATTGAAATTTCCGGTATTCCGGAAACCGTCGCTTCTGCCCCCAGTCGCACTCCATGTGAGTGCGTGGATTGAAATTTTTTGGCCATTATCTCACCTCTACTTCCGGTTTGTCGCACTCCATGTGAGTGCGTGGATTGAAATTAAATTAATCCTTGCATTAGTCATGATGACTTAGTCGCACTCCATGTGAGTGCGTGGATTGAAATGCATCATAGCTGATGTCGTTCTGGGCGACCGTCTGTCGCACTCCATGTGAGTGCGTGGATTGAAATTATCGTCCAGTTACGACGCAATTCGCCGGTGTCGACGTCGCACTCCATGTGAGTGCGTGGATTGAAATTTGGATCCGACGCAGCTTGTGAATATGGACTCCGTCGTCGCACTCCATGTGAGTGCGTGGATTGAAATTGTTGCGGATTTAAATTTCACTCCATACCTGTCAAAGGTCGCACTCCATGTGAGTGCGTGGATTGAAATCGATAACGTTATAGCGATTAACAATGATGCCGTGTCGCACTCCATGTGAGTGCGTGGATTGAAATTTCGTCGATAATCTGCTCATAGGCCCGGTCAATCGTCGCACTCCATGTGAGTGCGTGGATTGAAATGTCCGTGATGTCCTCGAAATTAAATCCGAGGATTTCGTCGCACTCCATGTGAGTGCGTGGATTGAAATTGGATCGAACGGTTACTATTATACTCCAATTGATGTCGCACTCCATGTGAGTGCGTGGATTGAAATCTGCCTCTACCTGTTGCATTTGATAATCCCAATCGTCGCACTCCATGTGAGTGCGTGGATTGAAATGCTGTCTTGTCCGCGTGCAAATCTTCCTGATCGAGTCGCACTCCATGTGAGTGCGTGGATTGAAATGCCTATACTGTTGCATCAATTCTTCAAGAGGAATAACGTCGCACTCCATGTGAGTGCGTGGATTGAAATAGGAGAAGATCGGGCCAAAGCTTTTGGTAGATCACTGTCGCACTCCATGTGAGTGCGTGGATTGAAATTCGGCGTCGGAAATGTAACGGTAACCGTTATTTGGTCGCACTCCATGTGAGTGCGTGGATTGAAATTCCAAATAGGCACGTTTTGTGCTACTCAGAACCGGGTCGCACTCCATGTGAGTGCGTGGATTGAAATTTCCTTGGAACCGATCTTAATTTAGTCCACGCAGCGTCGCACTCCATGTGAGTGCGTGGATTGAAATCTCAGCTGATCGAAACTGCGCTTAAGGTACAGGACGTCGCACTCCATGTGAGTGCGTGGATTGAAATATTGATGACGTCTATAGCGGCGGTAAGGCCACAGTCGCACTCCATGTGAGTGCGTGGATTGAAATCTCAGCTGATCGAAACTGCGCTTA
>NZ_VAWG01000027.1 GCF_005869875.1 Paenibacillus pinistramenti | reverse complement strand
TTGAAATAAAATGATTATCTTACCTTTAACGGAACTGTGATCGTCGCACTCTACGTGAGTGCGTGGATTGAAATCAATTTTCGTAACCGTTGTAATCACCACTTTCTTCGTCGCACTCTACGTGAGTGCGTGGATTGAAATAGTTGTATCAACAAGAACACCCGCAGTCATGGTCTTGTCGCACTCTACGTGAGTGCGTGGATTGAAATCACGTTAACCGGGACAAACGAACGGTTACAGCGCGTCGCACTCTACGTGAGTGCGTGGATTGAAATAGATGTGCATCAACATTATTGCGACCGAGATCAGGTCGCACTCTACGTGAGTGCGTGGATTGAAATGCTAGTTTCGGTATAGGAGGGAGATTGAATCCGGTCGCACTCTACGTGACGTGGATTGAAATTAAAGCCTCCAAATAGCGAAGGTTCCCCTTGCTCGTCGCACTCTACGTGAGTGCGTGGATTGAAATTTGGGTCAGAGTCACTTGTTTGGGCTTCCCGCCGGTCGCACTCTACGTGAGTGCGTGGATTGAAATAGGATCCTGTATGGCATCGTAGCTTTCACCTTTAGTCGCACTCTACGTGAGTGCGTGGATTGAAATATTTTTTTGGGCTGGGCCATCTGGGCCAGCACTTTAGTCGCACTCTACGTGAGTGCGTGGATTGAAATAATTGTTCCCATTAATTCATCTATTACGTATTCAGTCGCACTCTACGTGAGTGCGTGGATTGAAATAAAAATAAAGAGCAATTCCTCGCGACTCGAACTAAGTCGCACTCTACGTGAGTGCGTGGATTGAAATGATTTGAGTCCAGGAGAAGCCGAACATTTCACCGTCGCACTCTACGTGAGTGCGTGGATTGAAATTGAAGATTGAGCCTGATGTGAGCTATGACTGGTGTCGCACTCTACGTGAGTGCGTGGATTGAAATACCATTTCAGCAGTCCCGACCTTGCCGTTTCTGTTCTGTCGCACTCTACGTGAGTGCGTGGATTGAAATGACCAGACGCGTCAGGTCACCCATGGTCGCTTGAGTCGCACTCTACGTGAGTGCGTGGATTGAAATCCAAAAAGCTGCTCCATCGCGGTGACTACGGATGTCGCACTCTACGTGAGTGCGTGGATTGAAATACCGGTTACCTGCCGGATGTTAACGATGGCATCTGGTCGCACTCTACGTGAGTGCGTGGATTGAAATGCACACATGTCCGAAGAGATGGCGGCGGCAACCTGTCGCACTCTACGTGAGTGCGTGGATTGAAATGAGCAGATTAACGGTGGACTCGAAGAGACCTGCGTCGCACTCTACGTGAGTGCGTGGATTGAAATCTGCTAATGTGGCTGGTTGGGTTGTCGCGAAGGTCGTCGCACTCTACGTGAGTGCGTGGATTGAAATACTGCTCAAGGCGCGCGGCTGGGGCGTTGACCGGCGTCGCACTCTACGTGAGTGCGTGGATTGAAATCAAAGCTTGATTTCCGATTCGTTCGGCGCGGTATCCACAAAGATCTGCTCATTAAGGAAAAGTGCATATGAAGGCTAATCAAAGAGGCTGTGGACTCAAAAACCGGAGGGATTTCTTTTTGTTTAAGTCCTTCTCTGCAGAATAGTAAACAAAAATTCGTTGAATCAACGGCTATAACTTATAACTATGATACTGTTCAAGTGCTGTCTGAAGTGATAAGCTCTATGGTCCTCCCTTAGTTTTTTTCTTAGTCTACAACATCTTTCCTCGTCTAACACTCTTTTTAAAATAAATCCCCAAATAATACAACAATTTACATAAAATTTTATATATTGTAAGGTTAGTTTAAATAAATGGTAGACTATTCCACAAGGGAGAGGTGTAAAGTTGTGAGTCATAAGAAAAAGTTTATTGCCTTCTTTATGATTGCTGTAATCTCAGTCTTCTCTGTTAGTCCAAGTCTAAGTGCTCATGAAATGTATTATTCCGGATCAGCCCCTAATTGGACAGCGATCCCTATTAAATGGAATAATTTAAGTAACGGGAAACCTTATCTTAAGGTGAATGGGGATTATTTAAACTCCGATTATACAAGCGCTTTCACTACAGCTGCTACTCTATGGTCAACATATTCTCAGAAAGTTGTAATAGACAAAGTGGGTTATGGTTCCTCAAACGTCGATGTAGCAACAGGAACAAAAACATATTGGTCAGATAGATTTGGTTTGAGTGGGGCTGGGATACTTGCGATTACAGATTTGAAGACAACAGACGGGATTGTATTAACCTCATCTAATGTGCAACAGTCTTCGAAAAAGGTTTCGTCAGCTCAAACCCTGGTAATCACAAGGTTGCTACTATAGTCCATGAAATGGGTCATGCCCTAGGCCTCGGTCATCCCAACGCTAATTACTATCCTACTAGTGAAGAGTCAATCATGAGAACAGGTGGCGTATATGAAGGTTATTATGTTCCTAGACAACATGATCTGAATGACATCAATAACAAATACTGAAATGGAGGGGAAAATGTTGAGAAAAATCTCTTTAACAATACTGTTATTCAGTTTAGTTTTAGTTGCCATGGGTTGCTCAAGTAACAAACCAGCCGCCTTGAGTCTTTCCGATGAAAGAATTACTGAACTTCGTAAAGAATACCCGCTTTCAGAAGGCAATGCTAGTTTAGCACAAACCGTTGACGTTCCCTTTGATCAAATATTAGGAATGTCAGACGCGGTAATTATTGCTGAAGTCGTTAAGCAAAACCCTAATTTCACGTCTTCCTTAACAGCAGAACCAGGAACACCAGAGGGGGATGCTGCCGAAAAAGATAAAACACAAGGTATAGAACCTTATAAACCGACTTTTGTTTCGTATGAAGTTAAAGTAGACGAAGTTATCGTAGGGGAAGAGGTTCCGAATTCCGTTAACTTGTTCTATAATGCTGATTTTGTGGGAATTGAACCAGATTTGAAACCAGGAATGAAAATTGTTGCTTCCATAAAAAAAGGAACAGCGCCAGAACAACAAGGAAGTTATTCTTTCACTAGGTATGCCACCTATTACGTTGTTGATGATGATTATGTTTTATCTGCTTATCAAGGAAAGACTGGAGAAGCAAAAATATTCACAAACCAAACAGATGGGAAAACGCTAGATAATTTAGTAGAGCAAATTAAAGAACTTTGGTCTAATTAGGTTATTGATAAGAGAAGGATTAAAAAAACTTAGCGGCTATTCTATTTTCAATACAGATCTTGTAAGACATTATGGGAAAATATCTCCTTATACCCGAATGTAGCAAAGTTTATCGGTGTGTGATAGACACGCAGAAGTCGGTATGCTACGAGACCTAAAACCATATTTAAATCTTGAAGAGAGTTTCCGGAGGTTCCGGGAACTCTCTTTTAAGGTTATATATTTTAATTTCAACTCTCCCGCGACCTAGGGGAGACCAAGGGTCATGTAGAGAAATATATCAATCTATTAAAATTATGCATAACGCAAGTTAGACGAAATCATAATGTCAGAGGACAGGAACATAATAAAAATCCGCGTCTGGCGCGGATTTTCGTTTCGTTTTATAAGGTCAAGTTTCGTCCTTTCCACAGGACAAAAATTGACTTCAAGTGGTGACCAGTACTGATAGTTGAAAAGAGGAGAGTTGGATTGTCAACAGTAAATCAGACAGCTTTTTTAAGGGCTGCTTGGCGATACTGAACAGGTGTCATGTATCCCAGAGATCCATGAATTCGATGCTTGTTAAACCAGTTGACGTAGTCGTATAGTCCCAACTGCAGGTGATCAAGGCTTTGGAACTCCATCTGATGAATGAACTCCGTTTTCATAACCTTGTAGGAGCCTCTGCCACCGCGTTGTCATAAGGACAGCCTTTCGCGCTTAACGACCGACCGATCTTAAAGGTTTCCAGAAGCTCGTCCATCTTCTGGTTTTTAAACTCACTGCCACGATCCGTATGAAACCACTGGATTTGGCTCAGGTCGCCTTCTACCGTAGCAAAGGCGCGTGAAACCAGAGCAGCGTCCTTATGTGGACCTGCACTATGGCCAATGATCTCTCGATTAAATAGGTCAATGAGGACACAAACGTAGTGCCAGCGGTGCTGGACCTTCACATACGTCAGATCGCTAACGACGAAGCGCTTAGCTTCAGCCTGATCAAACTCACGATCTAACACATTCGTCGTTGCAGCCTCATTACAGGCCGTTTTGTGGGGCTTAAACTGGGCAATGGTGTAGGTGGAAACAAGGCCCTGCTGGCGCATGATTCGGCCAATACGGCGTCTGGACACGTTGATTCCTTGTTCCTGGAGCTTGGCTTTGATCTTTCGTGTACCGTAGGCTTTTCGGTTTTTATGGAAGATCTCCACAATAGCTTCCGTGAACTCGTCTTCGTTCGGTTGTTCTTTCGCTTCATAGTAAAAGGTACTTCTTGCGATTTGCAGGACGTCACACATTGCTGATACCGAGTATTTATCACGATTGCTTTGGATAATAGCTACTTTCGTCCCATGATCAGCGCGGCTTGCTTTAAAATATCGATCTCCATCTTCAAACGCTGGTTCTCTTTTCGCAAGGCCACCAGCTCGTTTTCCTCTGAAGAACGATTGTCTTTCTCCTTGAAGGAACCTGACGTCTGAGCTTGCTTGATCCAACGATCTAAAGCTGAAGCTGTGAGGCCGTATTCCTCCACAATTGCTGCTCTGGATTTCCCGTTCTCATAGAGCCCAACCATTTGCTTCTTAAATTCAGAGGTGAAGGTTCGCCGTTGTTGTTTTGGCATTGTAGAGATCCGCTCCTTAGCATGATAGGTTTATTCTACAAGCCCTTATTTTTTCTGTCCAACTAAGTGTAGACGATTCAGTGGATTGAAATATGAGCAGATACATCCATACGGCTAGGTAGTCAGCGTCGCACTCTACGTGAGTGCGTGGATTGAAATCCACGGCCTGATGCGCTGGTCGAGGGGCGGCCGGTCGCACTCTACGTGAGTGCGTGGATTGAAATGAGCTTCCGGCTACCGAAGATCTTTGTCGGCGAGGTCGCACTCTACGTGCGTCGAATATAAAAAGATCGCAGACCAGCCTGCGATCTTTCTGATAAGATGGCTCAAAGTAAGGATTGGGTAGCCGGACCCTCCTTAACTTCTTCTTATAAAACTAATGATACAGCTTCATGAGCGCCCTTTTTCGCAATCCGTAAAACATGACTCCGACTTATTCTAAGCTCCTAGATGATCTCTCGCTGGGTCTGCTGCATCAGGATTTCGGGTTTAATACAAGGCGCGGCAAACATGGCCAGCTTAGTCCCTTTGCCGAACCGGTAGCTCTCTATCGCTTTAATCAAGATGACTCCAAAATTTGGCCAATGGCAGTCACAATTTCTTGGGCTTGCTGCCCCTCCGCTATAACTGTCACTGGTTCTCCGCAACGAACTCCCAGTTTCAAAAGACTCATCATACTTAGTGGATTGGCCGATTGATCACCTTTGATGATTTGAACAGAGCATGATGCTTGCCTGCATATTTCAATAATACGGCTGGCAGGACGAAAATGCAGCCCCTCCACATTTGCTAAGATAAAGATTTGTTGCATCCGATCGCCTCCTAAAATTGAAAATGAGTGAAGCTTATTCTTCACTCATTTGATGTCAATCATAGTACTCTCGTCTCTCGATGGATTTCCTCAAATTTGCGCAAGAAATCCTCTTTCGAATCTGAGGCCATGATCTTATCAACCTGAACTTTATCTTCAAACATGGTGGCAGCCTGCCTAAGTACGTCTAAATGAAACATTCTTTCTGCCGCTATGGCTATCATGAGATAGACGCGTTCACCATTTTCATAATCGATGCCTTCAGGAAAATGTAACACGGCTACTCCCGATTGGACCACAGACTCCTTGGCCTGTTTAGAGCCATGGGGTGTACAAATTCCGTTCCCCAAGTAGGTGGACTTCGTCAATTCTTTTTCATGCATGCTTTCAATATAGGATTCTCCGACATAGCCGAGCTCAACCAGTTTCTCCCCTGCAAGCTGAATTGCTTCAGCTTTCGACGTGGAAGGCAGATTCATAAACAGATTTTCTCCCGATAAGGGAATGTGAAATTCTTCTTCCGTAAGCATACTGTTCGCATCAGAAATCACTGTTAGCCGTTCGGCAGCAGAGGTTCGTTGTTGAGCCTTTGGAACAGCCTCCGGATAACCAATCTGCAGCATGCCAACGATCTTCTCACCTGGCTGTACTCCTATTGCCTGGCGAACTTGCGGTGAATAAATGAAATCATCCGTTTTCCAGATTACGCCTAACCCTCTTTCCCATGCAGCCAACTGAAAGTTCTGAATCATCGCGCTTACCGCGGCAAAATCTTCTTCCCATACTTTTGGCCGAGGATCTTCGGGCATAATTACAAGCAAATAGGCAGGAATGGCAAGTAAATACTCAATCTTTGCTCTTTTCATGGGTTTGCCCATCTTGTTTGATTCTGCTTCTCTTTTCAGCAACTGAATCAAAGTCTTCCGTCCATCTTCTACATAAGCAATAAACCGCCATGGTTCACGTATTTTATGATTAGGAGCCCATACTGCAATATCAAGCAGCTCTTCGATAACCTCGAGGGAAACCGGCTTATTTTTAAAATTTTTGATCGATCGTCTCTCTTTAATCGCCTGTGCCACTGGATATTGAGGTAGAGGTTGAAGCTGCACATCTGTCATTGGTATTCTCCTTTTTGATGTCTGAATTTTATTAATTTCATCATAGTGTGCAGAGGTGCCTATACCCATGGATTATCCTAAAAACTTACTTGACGATTCTCATTCTTTTCATTGACATGATAGGAAAGCAACCATTCATATTCCAAAACTTCCAATTTTAAAATTGGCAATAATTGTTGGACCCCGCCCGCCATACTTGTGTTTGATAAAATATATACAGGGGCAATGCGGCTTAATTCTTGCCGGTGAGCTGCATACTCAGGGGGAATGAGTATATAATCAAGATTTTTATCTTCAATTTCCTGTGATATTGGAGCGGAATAAGGTGAGGCCCCCTCACAATTTAAAAGTAAAGGTTTGATCCCGATGCATTGAACAATGTCCTTCAGCTTAGGGGTTACAACCAATACTTTTTTTCGTGCTTTTTTTATAAATTCTGCAGGAGAAACTCCCAGCTTTTTCTTAAATACCCGACTAAAGTAATATTCATCCTCATAACCTACGTTGTGTGCAATTTCGGATATTTTTAATGAACTGCCGGTAAGCATTTCAAGAGATTTACGCAGGCGCTGCTCAGTATGATACTGCCCAGGACTTGTCCCATACTCATGCTTGAAACGTTTGAAAAATTCAGAAATATTTAGCCCTGCTTTATTTGCCAACTCTTCCATTATGAATTTCTCTTTCACATGCTCCCTTAGCATTTCAGCAATATGATAAAGAGGCATATCTTCATTTGCACGCTGTTTTTTTGTTGATTTCTCCATATACTCCCACATTTGATAAAACAAAGCTCGATCACGAGTGCTTTCCATCGGAAAGTTGCGATATTCCAGCTTTAAACAGAGTTTCTCCATCAAATGCTGTGTAATAGTAGGAGACGAAGAGTGCAGACGCCCCCAAAATGGAAGTTTGTAGAAATGCATCTTCCAAGCGCCTTCTCGTCGGTTAATTCGGACGCAGTCAAATTCAATTTTACGAATAATTAAGCAGCCGGCTCTTGAAGAAGTCAGTTTAATTCTTTCCTCCTTTGGATAAAAGAAAAAGTCACCTGCATTCAGTTTATGCTCTCCTAATACATCCTGAAGTGTTCCTTCACCTTCTGCGAGATACAGTAAGGTATTTCTGTTTGTATACCATTCATGAAAATGATGAGCATCCAATTTTAGGGTGCTGTAATGCTCCAATTCAAACCATAGCTGCGGGAGATCGCCGCTGAACGGCTTCATGGCTACACCTCCGGTATATAAGGCAAGCAGATCGGCTGGCCAGTTCTAGGATCTAGCAATATATCGGAATGGATCCCAAATACTTCGAAAAGGTTCTCCTGTTTCATCACTTCCCGCGGCGTGCCGTTGTAGAAAATCCTGCCCTTCTTTATAGCCACCATGTAGTCTGCATATTGACTAGCATGGTTCAAGTCATGGACAACCATTACAATTGTTCGTCCTTCCTGTTTGTTTAGCCTCTTCAATAAGGAGAGCACTTCGTATTGGTGAGCTATGTCGAGGTAAGTAGTCGGTTCGTCCAGCAGCAGTATCTCCGTTTCCTGGGCAAGCGCCATAGCAATCCATACTCGCTGCTTTTGCCCTCCTGACAATTGATCCACAGAGCATCTGGCAAACGGCAGCATATTAGTAACTTCAAGAGCCTGCTGAATCACCTCTTTATCCAGCTTAGATAATGTTGCAAAGCCGGTCAGATGCGGACTCCGGCCATAGCTGACAAGTTCGGCAACAGTCAATCCTTCGGGCGCAGACGGATTTTGCGGAAGAATAGCCAAATGCTTAGCAATTTCTTTCGTTTTTAGCGAATGAATGGCCTGTCCGTTCAAATAGACGCTCCCCTTCTTGGGTTGTAAAATTCGTGCAATAGCTTTTAGTATCGTTGATTTTCCGCATCCGTTTGCTCCAACCAAAGCTGTGATTTTACCTTTCGGAATAATTAGCTGGAGATCATCAACAATTAAGTTCTCTTCATAACCGATGTCCAAATGATCCGTTTCAATAATGTTAAGATCGGGCACAAATCTTGCCTCCTTTATCAAGTGCAGAAAGTACCACTGCCAACAGTCAGTGGTACAAGGCATTACTTAACCGCCTATAATCTCTTTAGCTAATTTAAGAATTTCAAATTGTGCGGAGAAGACTGGTTCGATCAACAATTTATCTACAGTGTGTACATTGCCATTTTTCACAGCTGAAAGTGATTTCCACACAGGATTTTCTTCCCACATATTAATTAATCCATTGGGTTTCTTGGGATCGGATTCACGAATGGATTCCGCAATAATGATATGGTCGGGGTTAGCTGCACTTATGCCTTCAATGGTTAATTGCCCGCCTGCTTCCATACCTTTAACCGGTTTAAACCCTAATTCATTAAATAGTAATCCAAACTCTTCCGTACTTAGAGCGGTAAAATCTTTTCCGTTGGCTCGCAAGACTAGAACAGTTTCTTCAAAATCAGAAGGCATCTCTGCTTTAACCGTCTCAACTTGTTGATCATAATCTTCAATAATTGCCTCTGCTTGTTGTTCTTCTCCGAGCAGTTCTCCCAGCTGGCGGATTCGTGTCCGATAATCAGCTCCACCTGCTACTACAGCATAGGGTGCAATGTCCTTTAAACTATCCAGCTCACGAACCTTATCAGATGTAAATATCAATAAATCAACATCCATATCTAGCAATGTCTCCAAGTTCATTCGGTTCCCCATATTGATAATATCCTTCCCCTCAATATAAGGGGCAAAGAGAGCAGAATCAGCTACTTCATCCAATCCTTCGCTTCCTAACGGGGAATGGCCCAGCAAGGACAAAATATCAATGATATCTTCGTCAATACTGATTATTTTTTCTGGACGGGAATCGAGCGTGATTACTCCGTCTTCATGCTTAACGGTTCGTGGATAACCTGCCTGTTGTTCAGTCACTTCATTATTTGCCTGCAAACCTGACTCGGCTTTAGCCACTGATTCTGTGCTTGCTGTTTCATTTGAGATATTACAAGCCGAAAGCAATAATACAAAAGCAAGAGCCGTAAATAAATGCACTGTTCTAATTTGTTTATACATAATAAAAAGCTCCTCTATACTTATCTGGATTTTAAAAGCAGGTACAAGAAATATGGCGCCCCCAGCATAGAAATCACCACACCGGCTGGCAGCTCTGTATTTTTGAGAATACTGCGGGCAACCGTATCCCCTGCGATGACTAAGATAGCTCCGAGCAAAGCTGCAGCTGGCAGCATAAACTGGTGTTTAGGTCCAACTAATTTTCGGGCCATATGCGGTCCCATTAGTCCTACAAAACCAATTCCTCCGCCGATAGCCGACGATGACGCTGCCAGCGCTAACGCGGCCAGTAATAAATAAAATCTCTCCTTCTCCACTGAATAGCCTAATGAAACTCCAGCCGACTCATTCAGATGAAGAATATTCAAGATATGAGATTTGTAAATAACAAAGGGAAGCACACCAAGTATCCAGGGAAGTAACGACAAAACAAAGTCCCAGTCACCGCCATACAAGCTTCCAAGACTGAATTCATACACCATGTCATATTCCATCGGATTAAGCTTTAAGGTAAGAATGGCGGATATAGCTGATAATGCTGCTGCTACAGCAATCCCGATTAGCAGCATTCTGCTCGGATGAAGGCCGCGGCCTTTCTTATAAGACATCGCAAAAATGATGGCAGCGGTGCAGCAGGAACCGAGCAGAGCTCCAGCAGGTAACAGAAAGGGGTTCGCAAAAATGGAAGCCGGGGCCGTAATAACTATAAGAAGTACTACCAGATTTGCACCTGAGTTAATGCCCAATATTCCCGGGTCTGCTAATGCATTCTTTGAAATCCCCTGTAATACCGCACCTGAAACAGCCAATCCAGCCCCAACCAATATGGCGATAATCATCCTGGGTAAACGTAATCGAAACAATACAGTCTGCTGCTTCTGGCTGCCTTCGCCAGTCAGCACAGCCCAAACTTGTTCGGGGGTTAGTCGCATAGTCCCCGTATTCAGGCTGATCAAAAAGATAACCGCCAGGATGAGTGAAAGCATAACAACGATCTTGAAAGTCCTTTTTTGACGAACATTGTGTATTTCTGCAAAGGTGTGCTCAATCATAAAAGTGGTTTGGTCTCCTTCCGCGCAAGATACAGGAAAAATGGAACTCCGATTACGGCCATAATCGAACCCAGCGGTGTTTCATAAGGCATATTAATGAGTTTGGCTCCAATATCTGCAAATACGACAATTACAGCTCCCAGCATTGCCGAGCAGGGAATAATTAGGCGATAGTCTTCCCCAACCAGAAATCGTACTATATGAGGAATGATAAGTCCTATAAACCCTACCCCGCCGACTGCAGGCACGGATGCACCTACCAGCAGCAGCACGGTAATACCGGAAATCAGCTTGATCGATGATGTATGCTGACCAAGCCCCGTAGCCACTTCTTCTCCCAAACTTAAAATCGTCAGTTTTGGGGATAAAATTATTGCGCTTATTAAGCCTGTAATAACCCAAGGACTAATCATCTTTACCTGTACCCACTCCGCTGCCGAAATTCCTCCTGCCGACCAAAAAGCCAGCTCATAGGTGGTTCCGGTTAACAAGGAAATAATCTGGGTCATACCTTTCATCAGCGTTCCTATGACCGCACCAGCCAAAATCAGCCGAAGCGGAGTCAAGGCTCCTCTAACGGCGTAGGCCAAACCATAGATCAACGCTACCCCCAGGCCTGCTCCCAGGAACGAGAAATAAATCAAGCTTCCAAAGGATAGACTTGGAAAGAAAGCAATGACTATCGCCAGAACCAGACCCGAGCCTGCATTGATTCCCAGTAATCCCGTATCCGCCAAAGGATTTCTGGTCACTCCTTGCATCATAGCCCCCGCTACAGCAAAACTCGCTCCGATCAATGCTCCAGTTAATGCTCTAGGCAAACGAAGATTCACAACAATCTGATGTGTTTCAAGCTCCGCATTAAAGTGAAAACAAGCCTCCCATACGGTTGAAAGAGAAATATCAGCTGTGCCAGAGATCACAGAAAGCGCGAGCCCAAACAGCAGGCAAATCACGCCTCCGAGCAAAATGATTAACATAATGAGAGGACTTTTCCCTACAATCTCTTTTGGATCTGCACGGTCAGTCTCCACTTTAATCATGGTATGTATGTTCACAAAACCACCAGCCAGCCCTATTTATTTGTGATAATGAAAATCATTATCATCTAGCTAAAGTTTAAAATATAGTTTTAGAATTTGTAAATATTTAATTCAGCAAGTGACACAAACCCCTCTTATGTTTGAATTATCACTATCATAAATCCTTGTGTATCAAGGTTTTAACAGCACTTTGCCACTACATTTTTATATTAGAGATATTTACCGCTTCATTTTTATAAAAAAATATATAGAATTCTCCATGTTCTTTTTTGCATCCATTTTATATTATTAATTTTTTGGACTTTTATTTTAATAACTGACATTAGAATAAAAAAATGATCTTTTCCCACTGGAGCATAGGAAAAGATCATTTGCCTGACCATACCGGGTCTATTTACTTCAATTCTCAACTTGCCGCATCTGGGACTTATTAAATACTTTGCCATCCTGAAGCTGTTTCTTAAACAACTGCCTAAAGACCAAACGTACAAACGGACCTACATAGAATATTTGTAAAAACAATGCCGCCGGAAAGTTGACAGCCAGTTTCTCCAGCCAAATCAGCGGTACCTCTGATCCAAACCCATTATGAAGAATGGACACATAAAGGGTCATGATAGGCGCCATCATAGACACCGTAAATCCAGCCATTGCCACAGTAATGAGAAGAGGTTTGTCCTTACCCATCGTAAAATGGCGGGATACCTGCTTCTTCGCCAAGGGACCCGCAATATAACGCTGGGCAATAAACGCGCCAAGCGCTTCCGGCCACATATCACGAATGGCATAGAGAAAAGTAGAATAATGAAGACCTACTTCGACTACCATGTTATAACAAGTCATACAGTAAACCATCGTAACGACCATAATCAGGGTAAAGATTAAGTCTTGAAATTTAGTCTTGGGCATATTTTCCTCCTAAAAAAAGTACAACGAGCAGCGCTGATCAACTGGATTTACGTGATCAACACTACTCGTTGTACTCATAATTGAAATCTTTAATTTAAGATAGCAATAAAACCTTAGGCTGCCGCTAATTTTTCGTACAAATCAACGAACTCCGTAATTAGATCCTTAACAACAATGGTTGTCATCAGATGATCCTGGGCGTGAATCAAAATAACATTAATATCCACACTTTCTTCTCTTGCTTCTGCACGAATCAGCTTCGTTTGAGCATGATGAGCTTCATGAAGCTCCTTCTTCGCCTCTGCCAGCTTCTCTCTGGCTTCATCAAATTTGCCTTCTTTGGCAAGTGTCAGTGCTTCCATAGCAGAGCTTCTAGCGTTCCCTGCATGTAAAATAATTTCAAAGGAAGTTTCCATTTTTTCGTCCTCCTCAATAGGTGAATACTCGTGTTCTACTTCTGATTTACCAATTCAATTGCCTGCTCCAATACGGCCTTGCCGTTCATCGTTCCATAGCTCATAGAATCAATAACAGCAACAGGGACGCCTTTTTCGTCACCGATTTTCTTCATTTGACTCAGCATAAAACGAACCTGTGGTCCAATGAGCAGCACATCGGCTTCACTGATATTCTCGGGAACCACATCGCTTGCAACAGCCCATATCTTCCCTTCCATACCTCTTGCCTTGGCCGCTTCCTCCATTTTGGTAACCAGCATACTCGTAGACATTCCAGCAGAACAAGCCAGCAAAATATTCATAATTTTATTCCTCCTAAAATTACTTGATATATTTTAATTATTATTTTAATGGATACCATACCGGTTTGAGAGCAGCATCGAGGACTGCATCATCTTCTCGACAATCTTCTCCGGCTCCCCTTTAGGGACGGGATTTCCGATAGTTTCAAATGACAGACCGTATTCCTCTCTTGGAAGGAAATAATGATGGAATCCATTAGAGTAACCTGCAATCATACCAAACTCAGGAATTCCTTGCTTTAATTCAATACCGAACCTGGAGCCAAGCTCTCCGGGAAACGTGACTATCTGAACATCTCCAAGATGAATAACAGAAAATTTGATATCTAAATGGTAATCCGGAACTTCAAGTATACTCTTACATTTGTTAATGAGTGCCGATAGAGGCATCTTTGCAACTGTTGAATTGGGATCCAGTTTATCCTCTTCGACCTTTTGAATAAATTTTAAGGCATCCTCATGGACTTCCCTCATGTCATGGTGAATCGTATGGCAGAGAGTTTCATAATGAATATCTCCAAATTTCAGCTCGTTCGTAAGAGGAATCGAAGCAATAGCTTCAGCCAATCCCGTTGAAACTCTTTCCAGCTCTGCAAAATCATCACCTTGACGATCATTCCGGTTACTGCAGTCTGCAGCGGCACCAACAATGAAGGCCGGATAATATCCCCAATATTTACCGAGCTTCTGGCACACTTGCCCTGGAAGGTCGCCGGTTAGTTTATTGTTATTGGGCCCCAAAATGGTGGCATGCACGGCCCAGTTCACCAGACCGCAGATGGGGACACCATCCTTGTTTATGAACTGTACGACACTAACCTCATTATCCGCCAGCTGCCCCGGATGATTTCTGTTGCTGTAGTAGCCGGTAATGATCTGTGAACCCGCTCTGACCGTAGTTTCCGTCAAGCTTCCCAGACATTCCTCATATGATTTCACGACCGTGTCCATCACAAATTCGTAGTACTCTGAATCAAACACACCTGTATGCCAGTGCTTATGATAACTCATGACGGAGGAATGGTTATGTGTGGCACACACCAGTACCAGGTCTCTATTAATGCCGAACTTATCGCTCAACATAGACTTAATTTCCTCTGCCATTTCATCCTCCCATTCCAGAAAATCCGCAGAAAAAATGAAGAGCTGTTCCTGGCCGATTTCAAGCAGCAGGGAATTGCAGTAGATATCGTCGTGTATACCCTCCGCAGGATTTTTACGTTTCTCGCTTCGGTAACCAATCAAATAGAATGTTGTATCTCTAGGCGATAGACAAAATCTTGCATGTCCTACTCTCACAGTATAGCCTCCTATCCTTAAAAAATTCTTAAACAGATTTCATTGATTAATCTCTTGGACTAACGAAATGAATCCCTCTTTAAAGACTTCACTGGATCCCCTTCCAAGCCGGGTATTCATTGCTGTATAGGTGATTCGTTCATAGTCCATTTCTTCCGGCAAATATTTGGCACCGCCGTTGACCATGGTTATTATAAAAATATGGGTATCGGGAAAGAGTGCCTTAAGATCAGCTCCATAGCCGCTGTTTAATTCAGGCTGTGTTCCGATTAGCAGAACCTCTCCAATCCGAATGGCTTCGATCGGAATGTCCGCATAGGAGCCTGTCAAGTGAAATGAATAATGAAGCTCCGGCCGGATTTCTTTTGTACTGCGAGACATTTCCTGTTCTGGACATCGTACAATCTTCTTCCGAATTGACACGTTTGACACTTCTTCATACTCGCTGATTAGCTTAACCTGTTCTATAACTTTCTGGCCCAAATATCGGCCAAACTGCTCGACCAGGACAAATCCATCATCGTGAATATCCTCTTCATAAACAGCCTTAATCATAGGTGCCTGGTCTCCCGCGCTGCCTGTGAAGAAGGAAGCCACAACATTCCCCGAATATTCTTGCTCAATATGACGTGATGCTTCTCCGGCCAAGTCTCCGGAGATCAACTTTCCTCCCTCGCAGCTAATGGAACCATCCATTATCGAAGATTGGATATCATAATTAAACAGAATTGCTATGGGTTCATTACTATTTAGATGTTGAAAGACCATAACATTCACATCTTTAATGGATGTTCCTTCTTCATTCCTCCCCAGCCACCAGCCGCGTTCCGTCTGAATGTTCCGGTTAATGTTCACCAAGCACTTCCCCTTTGCAGCGCCAGCTTTCGCCGGCGATAACGACTGGGATGCTGCTGCAGCAGCTTTCTTCAGTGCATTTGTTATGCTTGTGTGTAAAACGGCATGGATCCGGTGATCTTCATCCGTTTTTCTCGATTCTCTCGGACTCAGGTGAGGAGCAGAAAAGGTATGCGTCGCACAGATCCAAACATTCTCGGGATTTAACTCCGCCGTCTCTGCTACGATTTCTTTAAATTCATTTATGGCTTCCAAAGGCAAAGAAGTGATTTCAACCGAAACAAGCGCGAGTCTAACTTCATTCTGAATCAGAACGACACGAATCTGCAGATCATCGTGAATGCCGGTGAATTGTTTGATGGGAAATACCGCATCTGAAAGCTCAATTACAGCTTTGCCGGCACCCGCTAATAGAACGTTTTTTTTCATAAGAAGCCTCCAGTCAAAGATAAAACGTCTATAGGTTCAGTTTGGATT
The DNA here is from genome assembly GCF_005869875.1 of Paenibacillus pinistramenti. Lineage (GTDB taxonomy): Bacteria > Bacillota > Bacilli > Paenibacillales > Paenibacillaceae > Fontibacillus > Fontibacillus pinistramenti. The sequence goes on along the minus strand of NZ_VAWG01000027.1, from coordinate 14,016 downwards.
ACATACTGACTTTTCCAAACCCTTCTTGCATCTTGGCTTGTTCTTTCGCTTCTTCCTGTTCCGCCTGCTTCAGCAATGACTTATCATAAACTTTCGCAAATGGATAGAATAGCGCCATTGAAACGGGAATCATGAGCAGCTGCCAAATCGCCAGCTGCCAGTTACCCTGCACCAGTCCGAACAGAACCATTGGAACCTGGTGAGGCACCTGCACACCTGTCAGAATAGGAATAATTCCAGTGGCCATGAAGAAGTACAGAGTGAGATTTGTGACTAAAGGAATAAGAATAACTACCGGAATGAACAAAATCGCATTGAGTACTGTTGGAATGCCAAAATTAACAGGTTCAGCAATGTTGAATATGGCGGCCGGGAGAGCAATTCTTGAAACTGATTTAAGCTGTTTCGACTTTGCCATCCACAAGAAGGTTAAGGCAATCGACAGAGCGGGAGTCCCCAAGCTGTCCATAAAAACCATTCCCACATAATTTGTAACATGCTCTCCAGCTTGAATTTGGGCTAGTCTCTGTGTATCCAGTCCCAGCCAGATTGGCAGCATGACCGCGCCGACCACGTTGAACCCATGAATACCGAACCACCAAAGCATCTGCATAACCATGTACGCTACCAGGAATGCCCAGAATGAACTTCCCATACCTAGCAGCGGTTTCTGCAAAAGTTGAACAACTAATGCGTGAACATTTCCGTAAGAGGTCAGCGTGAACAGATAAGAAATCACAGCCGATACCAAAGTAATCAACACTGCAGGGATCAAGCTTGAAAAGCTTTTTTCGACAAACGGCGGAACACCATCAGGCATTTTGATAACCCAATTCCGTTTAACGATAAATTGATAAGCGCGCGAAACCAATATAGCAATCAATATGGAAACAAAGAGTCCTCCGCTTCCTAAGTAATCAAAATGGTAAGATAACGCACCAGAGTCATCCGTGACAAATGGGGTAAGCACGAAGAACGAAATCAGAGCTACAAAGGAGACGGAGAGAGCATCAAGATTTGCCTTTTGTGCAAAGCTGTAAGCGATAAAGAAGACCGTATAAATCGACAGAAGACCGAAGGTTACGTTATAGGGAACCATCAATGCATTGTAGATATTAATATCCTTCAAGAAATTAATCCAGCTGGTAACCGGAAAGTTAGCGATAAGATAGAATATTGAACCGATGATTGTAACCGGCAAGAATCGGGTCAAACCCGCCGAAATTGCATTTAAGTCTTTCTGGGTTGAAATTTTATTTGAAATCGGCTGAAGATATCTTTCCAACTTATCGACAAATGTATTTGCCATCTTGATCCCTCCAGGGTCATAAAAAATTAGACACGATAAATTTCTTTTGCATTTTCATACAATATTTTGTTCTTATCCTCGCTGCTGATATTCAAATTCATTACAAAGTCCGGACCGCCCATCAGCCACTGTTCTTTCACAGGATAGGAAGAACCATAGATAATATGATCGGCTCCCAGTACTTCTACTGCGCACTCCAGCTGTGTCTTGCCCCAAGGCTGCGCATGTGACATTTCAAAATAAATATTGTTCCTTAAATAATCTTCATATTTATCGGAGCCCACCTCAAATCTTCCGTTGCCGCTGCTTTTAGGGAACAACATATTTCGATTGGTAAAAAATCCGCCTCCCAGCATTGAGTGAATCAATTTAAGATTAGGGAATTCCTCGAACATTCCGCTGAAGATTTCCCTTCCGACTGCGATTGATTGATCAATGCACCGTCCATAAGTACGCCGAAGATTATTAAATTCATAGATCGAGTCGAATTGGACGGGTACAGGAGTGTGATGGACATAAACCGGAATATTCATCTCATTAACTTTCCGGAAAAACGGTTTAAATATTTCATTATCCAAATATAGATTTCCGTAATGAGCGGACACCTGCACCCCTGCAAAACCGAGTTCATAAATCGCTCTCTCCAACTCCGCCAAACATTCCTCATCATCGTAAGGCGGAACGACAGCAAGTGCCTTTAGTTTTCCCCCACTCCGCTGTGTATGGTTATAAGCTTCATTATTGAATCGTTTACACAGTTCCAGTGTTAACCATTCCTGACAGCCTGGGAGCTTCATTATCGCTTGATCCACGCCTGCCTTCTCCATATCAGCAAGCTGCTTTTCCAGCAGATACTCACTACCGATATAGTTCAAGCTTTGAAAACCCTTTGGCTTCTCAATAACAATTTGTTTATCTTCGCCGTCTTTCAACTCCTTTAAATATCCGAAAGTCCCGTATTCTTGAGGAACAGCCCGTAAGAATTCATTCAGCATGCTTACATCTGTAAATAAACTATAGGGCATCCAGTATAGGTTCGAATCTATAACCAACTCCTGCACCTCTTTCTCTCTTTATTAAGCGCTTTCTCATTAATGAGTAAAGCGCTTTCTACATTTCTTATTTTGCTCCATATCCGCGTTGACACGCAATTCGTTTTAGGCTACATTTATTCCAAAAAGGAATAAGTCGATCGGGGGCAATTTATGGAAACAGAGTACCTGCATAATTTCGTTATTTTAGCTGCAACCGGAAATTTCTCAGAGGCTGCCGATAGTCTTTTTATTTCACAATCTACACTTTCAAAACGAATTAACAAACTTGAAAATACATTAGGGGTTACCTTATTCAGCAGGACTACAAAGCATGTTGAGTTAAACGAATACGGAATAGTATTTTTAGAATATGCTAAGCACATGCTGTTACTTCAGGAGCAATGCTTAAATGAAATTAAAAGTATGCTTCCCTATGCACAATCAACTATAAAAATCGGCTCCATCCCATCCATGGCCAATTACGGGATAACTGACCTGGTGTCAGAATTTATTCGAACCCGGAATATTCCGGTTCAAGTAACTACAGGCCAATCCGGCAAACTGGAGAAAATGCTGCTTCATAATCAGTGCGACTTTGCTTTCATCCGTCAGGTCCATGATCCGGATAACCAATTAGTTAAGAAGAAGTTTACTTCTGATAATTTGGTAGCCGTTCTGCCTAAAGGCCATCCTTTGTCAGAACACTCCCCCGCTTCAATTACACAATTAAAAAAAGAGGCGTTTGTTCTTCAACCCGTAAATTCCCGGCCGTATAACTATTGCATAGCTATTTGTAAAAAGTTTGGATTTACGCCTAATGTGATATTTACGGATTCACAGATCGATAATATTGTGGATTTTGTTGCAAAAGGTCTAGGGGTATCTCTGCTGATGGAAAAACTGGTCACCTATCTCGAAAATGATAAAGTTCAAATTGTCCAGATTACGCCAACGATCTCAACGGACATTACGCTTTGTTATAATCGAAATTTGCTGCTTAGCGGAGAACATAAGCAATTTGTCAACTTCGTAAAGGAGAAGAGCACAATGTAGACTTTGTGCTTGAGAGAATTGGATAACAAAGCAGTGAGCGGGCCTGCCCCAAGTTAAGCAAAAAACCGCTTCTTGTAAATGGAATTACCCATTTACTAAAGAAGCGGTTTTTTATAATTGGCTCAAGAAAGGCGCGGCGCCTTCCTCTCCGCCCCCCTTCCCTCATCCATATAAATCACTTAATAACAACGTATTCCAAATTAACCAGCTTCGCGTAGGTCACGATTTGGTCTGTTGTCAGGTTCAGGGACACAACGGTATGGTGGCCGCCGCCATTTTCGATCCAGGCCTTCACCCCATCCTGGAAGTTCGGCTTCACTTGCCAGAGTACACGGGCAACCGGCAGCTTTGGAGCCGGAACGGTCGGCTCGAATGCGGAAACCTCATTGATCAGCAGTTTATAATGAGTGCCAAAGTCAGCCATGGATACGACGACGCCTTCGCCGGCTTTGCCGTCGAATACCAGACGCGCCGGATCTTCACGGTCACCGATGCCGAGCGGGGAAACAATAATCTTCGGCTTATTGACAGCCAAGGTCGGATCAACCTCCAGCATATGGGACTGCAGGATGGCTTCCTGACCCGCTGCCATCTCATAGGTGTAATCCTCCATAAAGCCCGTGTTTTGGTTGCGGCTCATCACTTTCAGCAGGCGGTCGAGCGCCGCTGTCTTCCAGTCGCCCTCACCGGCAAAGCCGTAGCCCTGCGCCATCAGCCGCTGAACGGCAAGACCCGGAAGCTGTTTCATTCCATGCAAATCTTCGAAGTTTGTCGTGAAGGCATTATACCCTTTCTCATCCAGGAACCGCTTGAGGGCGATTTCATAGCTTGCCTGAACTCTGACGCTGGCTTCCCAGTCTTCTTTGCTGTACGTTCCGTATTCGAACTCGTAGAGCTCCGCATATTGGGCCATCAGATCATCGATTTCCTGCTCTGTAACGGCACTCACGTACTGCACGAGGTCGCCAATACCGAAATAGTCAACGGTCCATCCAAATTGAATTTGAGCCTCGACTTTATCTCCTTCTGTTACACCAACGTTGCGCATGTTGTCGCCGAAACGGGCGACTTTGATGTTGAAGCTTTCGTTAAAGGCAACGGCCACGTCCATCCAGTCCGCAATCTGCTTCTGCACTTCCGCGCGTTCCCAGTAGCCTACGACGATCTTATTTTGTTTCTGCAGACGGGCATTGATAAAGCCATATTCACGGTCGCCGTGAGCAGCCTGGTTCAAGTTCATAAAATCCATGTCAATGGTTGCCCAAGGAATGCTTTCATTGAACTGGGTTGCCAGGTGAAGCAAAGGCTTCTGCAGCAGCTTCGTGCCGCGGATCCACATTTTTGCAGGAGAAAATGTATGCATCCAGGTGATGACACCCGCCACCTCGTCGCGGTAATTGACCTCTTTCATAATGCTTGTAATTTTATCCGCGCTGACAGCCAGATCCTGCAGGACCAGCGGATAAGGCAGCACGCCGCTTTGATTCAAGGCATCCGTCATCGTCTGCGCATGAGCTTTAACCTCAGCCAGCGCTTCTTCCCCATACAAATGCTGTGAACCTACAACGAACCAAAACTGTTTAGCTGCTACTGACATCCTAATCTCCTCTTTTCTATATTTATTAGTTGGATAATGGCCGTTACTTCTGCCCGTAGTAGGCATCCTTCCCGTGCTTCCGCAGATAGTGCTTATCCAGAATGCCCTGCGGCAGCTCTTTGGCAAAATGGTTCAATTGCCGGGCGTACAGGTTCATTTTGCAGACCTCTTCCAGCACGACGCTGTTCACGACCGCCGATTTGGCGTCTTTCCCCCAAGTGAAAGGCGCATGTCCGTGGAGCAGGACGGCCGGCACTGCCATGACATCCAGTCCGCGCTGCTCGAAGGTTTCAATGATAACCCGGCCTGTCTCCGCTTCGTATCCCCGGTCAACCTCCTCCTGACTCAGGAAACGGGCGCAGGGAACGGCGCCATAGAAGGTGTCGGCATGCGTCGTTCCCATAACAGGTACGTCCAGCCCCGCCTGCGCCCAGATGGTTGCCCAGGTCGAGTGGGTATGCACGATGCCGCCGATTTGCGGATAGTGTTTGTACAGCACGGCATGAGTCGCGGTATCGGAGGAAGGTCTGAGCTCTCCTTCGACTACTCGGCCTTCTAGATCCACAACCACCATATCGCTCGGTTTCATCGTTTCGTAGCTGACCCCGCTCGGTTTAATGACAAACAGTCCGCTTTCCCGGTCAACAGCGCTCGCATTGCCCCAAGTAAATTTTACAAGTCCGTGCTTCGGCAAATCGAGATTCGCTTGATATACCTCTTCTTTCAGTTGCTCTAACAACGTTAGTCCCTCCCATTCTCCAGCAGATGCTCTACAGCAGCCTGTTCAATGGCGAGCCCTGCCTGGTAGCGTTTAATGAATGCTTCGAACCCTTGCACATCCGCCTCATCCGGCGCCATTTCCTGTCCTTCTGCATTTTTGAAGACCTTCTGCTCAAGGAAATCCTCCAGGCTCTCTTCCTGATCCTTGTTGATCATGTAAGATGCCAGAAGCGCCATGCCCCATGCTCCGCCTTCGCCAGCCGTAGACATGACCGAGATCGGCACGTTGAGGGCAGCGGCTACGATTTTTTGCCCGACGACGGGAGTTTTGAATAGGCCGCCATGAGCCAAAATGCTGTCAATGGCCACTTGTTCATTTTCCGTTAAAATATCCATTCCGAGCTTCAATGCCCCGAAAGCCGTAAATAAGTGCACACGCATGAAATTAGCCAGATTAAATCTGCTTTCAGGCGAGCGGACAAACAATGGCCGGCCTTTGTCTATTCCGGTAATATTCTCGCCCGAGAGATAACCGTAGCTGAGCAAACCGCCGGCATCCGGGTCCGCCTCCAAGGCCTTGTTGAACATCACGCTGAACAATTTGCCGGAATCCACGTCGTATCCCATAGCTTCGGCAAATTCACGGAACAATCCCATCCAGGCATTGAGATCGCTGGAGCAGTTGTTGGCATGCACCATGCCGACCGGATTGCCGTTTGGTGTCGTGACCATATCGATCTCCGGATATACCTTGGATAGTTCCTTTTCCAATACAATCATCGCAAAAACAGACGTGCCCACGGAGACGTTCCCCGTACGCTTTCTGACGCTGTTCGTCGCGATCATACCTGTGCCGGCATCACCTTCCGGCGGACATAACGGAATTCCGGGCTGCAGATCCCCGGCCGGATCCAGAAGTCCAGCTCCCGCCTCTGTCAGGGCGCCAGCCTGCTCTCCGGCGAGGTACACCTTAGGCAGAAGATCCTCCAGCTTCCACGGCAAGCCTTTGTCTGCAAGCCGCTCATCAAATTTCTTGATCATCGCTGGATGGTAGTTATGGGTTAACTCATCTACGGGAAAGATGCCGGAAGCATCCCCGATCCCGATCGCTTTATCGCCTGTCAGCAGCCAGTGAATGTATCCGGCCAGTGTTGTTATGTAATCAATGCGGGGCACATGCTCCTCTTGGTTTAAAACAGCCTGGTACAAGTGTGCAATACTCCAGCGCTCAGGGATATTAAACTGAAACAATTCCGTTAATTCCCTTGCTGCCGCGCCAGTTGTGGCATTCCGCCAGGTCCGAAACGGCACCAGCAGCTCACCCGTACTGTCGAATGCCATATAGCCGTGCATCATAGCGGAAAATCCGATCGAGCCTATAGTCCGGAGTGCAACTCCGTAATTCCGCTCCACTTCGTTCTTCATTTCACGATATGCAGCCTGGAGGCCTGCAATAATATTTTCCTGGTCATACGTCCAATATCCGTCTTTCAACAGATTCTCCCACTCATAGCTTCCCGAAGCGATGGTCTCGAAATGACGATTGATCAGCACCGCTTTGATCCGCGTAGATCCCAGTTCGATCCCCAGCGAGGTTTCTCCTCTGGTTATCGCTTCTTTCAAGTCTGCATGACTCATGAGCACGTATTTCCCCTCTCTGTTATTCGATCGAATGAATACGCTTTCTCTTTGTGACAGCCTTAGTATATTTTCTGTACGTACATTTGTCAATGAATTAAAATAGTTATACTTACATAAATGAGAATATTCTTCCTGTTTGCGCCCTTATCGCTGTTCTCCTTAAGATGTAAATAAGATGTAAATGGAACTTATACTCTTGAAAATCAAACAAAATCAAATACAACTAGCAATGTTCTTGCATTCTAGAGCTTTTATGCTAAAATATGTACGTACAACTTATTGAGCAACCAGGAAAGATGAGGACTGTGCATGAAGCCTAAGTACCAATTTATTATTGATGCGATTAAAAGTGACATCCTTTCGGGAACGTACAAAGCAGGTGAGCGAATTCCATCAGAGCTCGCTTTGCAGGAGAGCTACAACGTCAGCCGGCAGACCGTCAGAAAGGCTATTCTGGAGCTTTCGAACGAGGGATTCCTGAGAAGCGAGCAAGGCTCCGGCACCTATGTCAGCACACAATACCGGTCCAAAACGAGCGGGAAAGCCAACAACAAAACAATCGGTGTCATTACGACCTATATCTCGGATTACATCTTCCCTTCCATTATCCGCGGCATTGAAAGCCGGTTAAATGAAGAGAACTATTCCCTGCTGTTAGCGAGTACAAATAATGACGTCTCCCAGGAAAAGAAGGCGCTGGAAATGATGCTCTCCTACGGCGTGGATGGACTGATTATAGAGCCTACCCGAAGCAATATTTATAACCCCAATATCGCTTACTACCTGTCCTTTAAGGAGCAGGAGGTTCCGTTAACGATGATCAACGCCTATTATGAAGAGCTGGAGGTTCCTTTCTTCTGCCTGGATGACGTGCAGTCCAGCTATCTCGCCACCCGGGAGCTGATCTCCAAAGGACACACCCAAATCGGGATCATTGCGAAAATGGATGATTTGCAGGGAAAGTTTAGAATGAAGGGATTTATCAAGGCTCTTGGAGAAGCCAAATTGCGGTTCCAGCACGAGCATGTGCTTTCATTTGATACGTCAACCAAGCCGGACCTGTCCACGAACCTGGAAGCCTATTTGAAAGACAATCGGGATGAATTAACGGCACTTGTCTGCTACAACGATGAGGTCGGCTTGGAGGTCGTACATGTCTGCAACAAGCTGGGAATCTCCATTCCAGACGAGCTTTCCATCATCGGCCAGGACAACTCCTATATCGCCAAGAATGCAAATATCAAACTGACAACACTGACACACCCCCAGGAGCAAATGGGCCGCGACGCAGCGGACTGGGTCATAAAGAATCTGCAAGGAAAAAAAGACCTGCCCCAAAGCACCTACTACCAGCCTGTATTGATTGAGGGCGAAACGGTAAAAGAAATCGAAGTGGAATAGCCTTGGACTAAGGCGTGGATGCAAACTGCAGCAGGCTTAATCTTTGCTCAAACAGGCCAAGTTTAAACTTGCTGCTAACAAACTCACTCTTTGAAAGGACCTTGCTTGGCAAAATATTGGTCGATAACCTCTAAGACACCACTTTTATCATTAGACGGCGCTGTATAGGCTGCTGCATTTTTCACCTCGGCAGATCCATTCTCCATCGCAAATCCGTATTTTACATGTTTCAGCATTTCAATATCATTGCCGCCATCACCAAAAGCCATAGTTTCCTCATCTTTCACCTTCCATCTTTCTTGTAACATTTGAATACCAGAAGCCTTATGGAACCCAGGGACAATCAAATCAATACTCCCATGCCCGCTGGAGACCGGGGTCACTCTATCTCCGATTCTGCTTTGAAGGAAATCCCTTAACTGCAGAGTTTCCTCTTCTGGACAGGCCAAGGCAAATTTTAAAATTTGATCGTTAACCTCATTGAAACTCTCCACCCTCTTTAAGCGGTGATAATACTTGTTCATAATAGTGAAAAAGGCATCCGATACGCTGTCTAGAACATAAGCACTATCTTTGCCGCATAACACAATTGAAAATTTATTATCTACTACCAGCTCTTCAAGAATAAACTGGACATCCTTCTTTGGAATATCAACAGCGAATACTTCCTGTCCTTGATCCACGATAAAAGCACCATTTTCAGATACATAACTAATTTCATTTTGGATTTCACCAAAGAATGACTTTAGCTGATCATATTGGTTCCCGCTTGCCACAACAAACCGGATCCCCATCTCCTTCATCCTTACATATTGATTAAAAAATCTTTCTTTATCATATTCCATCTCATTATTAAGAAAAGTTCCATCCATATCCACGGCAATGAGCTTTATGGTCATATCATTTCCTCCTCAAATACCTCTTCATGAACAAGCCCGCGGATAAAAGACTCGAAATTCTCAGCAAGAAAAGTAATTTCATAATCCGCTTCCTGGTCAACATGAATGACACTCGGCTCTCCATCTCTGCCGCACTGCCGGTAATCAAGCATAATCACGTCATGTCCTGCGGAAGGGCAGTCTCCAAACACGATACCAATATCAGGATATCCCCATTCTTCAATCATAAACCGGCTGCCCAAGTCTCCGCACAGTGAATAACTTTTATCACGACCTATTCCCATGATGCCGGAGAGGGCGGCATGATCCTCTGCCCAAGAAGTGGGTTCGGCCGTCGGAAAGCATGTATTACGGGGGATTCCCCCATTTTGCTGTTTCATCAAATGAATATAGGAAGCCGGTAATTTATAGCCAAGCTCATGTTCGACCGCAGCTATTAATTCATCAGTGGGCGGCGCCGATACGTATTCTTTCCGTGCATAATCGCTGTCCTCCCAGAAGTCCGAGAAATCCAGCTGGTCAAAAGGAATGAGCTTGCCCTCGTCATCTCTATTCCACTTGGCAGCTTGAGCAATTCGTTCAGCCGTAACTGCTCCACGTCTGCTCCACTCCAGGAGCTCCAATATATCTTCATGATCAGAATCCAGTTCATACGCTTTCTCTAAATGCTGGATCGCTTGGTCAAATTGGTTCAAATGATAATAAGCATATCCAGCCCGGTAATGCCACAGCGGGTCTTCATTTCCTTGCCCGGCTATTTGCATCAGCTGTTTCAATGCCTGCTCGTATTGATTCAGATTGTTAAGCGCTCTGGCCAAATGGCTGGTTAATGAATAGTCTCTCTCCGTTGAAGGTATGGACTCAATCTGGTCCACGATTTTCTGGTATTCCCCCTGCTCATGCCAATAAGTAAGTTTAGCCAAAAATGTATCTTCCATTGTCAGCTCTCCCCTCTCATACTCGTTAAGCAACCATAACTATTATAGTCAATGAAGATCAGCCCCACAAAGGCTTCTATAGGCGCATGTCTTTCGAACTAGGCTTGCATAATCAAATTGTGCATGATATATTGTTAAGGCATTAAAAGTTGAGGGGTCAATTAATAGGGCAAAACTGATTTGCTTTCCAGTTAAAAATAACAGCCGTCAGTTTCCTTATGGTTCATGATTGAGATTATCAGGGAGGTCTGACATGACAGCATCACCTGACAGAAGAGAGCAAATCCTGCAGCTTCTTCACGGACTTGGCAATCGAATCAGTCCAAGGTTTGAACGTTGTACCGGTATCAGTTCTACCCGCTTCGAAATTCTCCATGAATTGTGTCAGGCAGAAGAACTCAACCAGTCTATGCTGCAGAAGGCCATTCAAGTAGACAGCGCTGCCATTACACGGCATCTGAAGCAGCTGGAGGCTGATGGAGTGGTCACTCGCCGGAGAAACCCGGAGGACAACCGGATTACCTTCGTCAGGCTTACAGAAGAAGGACGAGCTCGCATTGACGGTTACCGTAAGGAGAAGAATAATCTCATCCAGCAAGTTATGCATAATTTTAGTGATGAGGAAATCACCCGGCTGGCTCAGTATCTTGAGCGGCTGCAGAATAATATGGACGAGCGCTTTAGCTGAGCCATATAGCGCATTTTTAGAGACAGCAGCAAATCGAACTAATGTATAAACAAAGGAGCTATTTATCGTGAGCAAAGTTCAAAGATCCAATGATTTTCAAGAGATTACCTTCGGGCGCCGTTCGGTTAAAGCTTATGACCCAGAGGTCAAAATCAGCCGGGAAGAAATGACAGAGATTTTGTCCGAAGCCTCCCGCGCCCCTTCCTCTGTTAATTTGCAGCCTTGGCGTTTCGTCGTTATTGAAAGTGAAGAAGGCAAAGCGAAGCTGGCCCCGCTGGCACGTTTTAACCAAACCCAGGTGGCGACCTCTGCCGCAGCTATCGCTATTTTTATGGATATGAATAACAAAGAACACCTGGATGAGATCTATACCAAAGCAGCAGAACTGGGCTACATGCCTCATGATGTGATGAGTTCTCAGCTGAAGGCCATTCACGGCTATTATGATCAATTGTCAAACGAAGCCTTGCGGGATGTAAATCTGATTGATTCCGGTTTGGTCGCTATGCAGCTTATGCTGGTTGCTCGTGCCCATGGTTACGACACCAATCCGATCGGCGGCTATGAGAAAGATCAGATCGCCGAGGCTTTTGGGCTGGACAAAGAGCGTTATCAGCCGGTAATGCTCGTAACTATAGGAAAAGCAGCCAAAGAAGGTTACCCTTCCTACCGGCTGCCCGTAGAAACGACTACGGTTTGGAAATAAGCGGGCTGTAATTCTTTACACAAGCTTTAATTTTAAAAAAAGTTGTTGGCTAACTGCCAGCTCGCAGTTAGCCAATGCGCTTTTCCCACTTTGAGAAAAAGACCGCAGAAGTAATCTCCGCTCTTTCCCGCCATGTTCCAGCCCAAACCGGCCTTTAATGACCTCTTGCTCACGTTCATTCAGAATATCGAGGTTCTGATCGATCGAGATCAAATCTTCTAAATCTTCTCCGGTGTTGTCGAATTTTTTGAGGTTGTGGATACGAAACGATGTAAAAAAATAAACCAAATCCGGTCGGTCCCGATCCGAATTGGTTTATTTTTTCGTTTTCCCCCTGCTCTGTAGTTGTCGATCAATGATTTGTACCCATTCTGGCAATTCAACTGAGTAATATTTCACTCCACTGTGATTAGCTTCAAGAATAATTTCACCATCAGTGTTACTATTATCTATAACGATCAATTGATCTATTTGGTCCAAGTAAGTCAGTAAGTTATTCATACTTGTTACATGGCGTCTAAGAATATCCTCGCTTTCAATATGGTGCCCCCCGTTTCTCACACGTGTAGCAACACGTTCAATATTAAGCCTGACATCTCCTAACCCTATATAAAACATAATAATTTCGAAACCTTGTTCCTTTGCGTCTCGCATCTGTCTGATGACATTTCCACCTGCCAGAGTCGTCTCCACAGTGAAGTCCCATCTATTCCGGATACATTCTCTGGCTATTCTTATGGCTGCTTTTCCAGCAGATACTTTATTCTTTTCAGGAAGTTGACTATTCATTTTGCGAGCTAATGCATCTGGATCAATATTTACGCTAACCCCAAGCCTGTCAACAATCAAGTTGCGAATCGTACTCTTACCACTTCCATTATTACCTGCAAATACAAACATGGTTGCAACTGGCTCAATCATGGTTTAATTCCTGTTCCTTTATCTCCTCAATTTGACCCGTGCTATATTCTTTAACAATCTGCCCATTGGCTGTTTTGTATACGATATATGTCCCGTTTGCTTTAGCATCCAATTTCGCACGGTCACCCGTTAAACGAATTAATTTAGCAAGGTCCTGCGTAAGATTCTTCATTTATACAAACACCTCATTTAGATATATAGTTCGAGTATACCATAGTACAACACTTTAATTTTGCTTAAGTCTGTTTGCATCATGTAACTAATTAGCCTGTAAGAATGAACTTCAAATGATCCATCTCTATTCAATAGGAACGACCGCTATCAAGCACACAGCCCGAGGTTTAGCCGCTGCAATGGTTCCAACGTCTTAGCGCGTTCCCGTATGATCCCCGAACGAAGACAGTATCCGCACAGTACCAATTTGGTAAAAATTGAAAGGAACTCAATTCAATTACGTTCAACCGCCCCCTTTTGTCGGTACGTGTTTATATGCTTCCGAATGGTGGTCAAATCCTGGAGCATTTCCCAGCTCCAACCACTTAGCCCCTTCTGCTGCTTCACCATCAAAGGAAAAGTCCCCCATACGGCTAATATTGGCATTCCCGGTCGCCAGCCGATTTGGTATACAACATCCTGAAGAACATCCTAAACTATTTCAATCCACGCACTCACATGGAGTGCGACGAATTCCAAATTTCAGGAAGTTTTATTGTCTTATGATTTCAATCCACGCACTCACATGGAGTGCGACGGATACTGGTCACACCGATTCAGGTATACCAAACTATTTCAATCCACGCACTCACATGGAGTGCGACTTTTGCAACATGCTGAGACACTGATTAATCTGCGATTTCAATCCACGCACTCACATGGAGTGCGACATACTCATTTTCGTTTACCCCTCTGCATGTAATTATTTCAATCCACGCACTCACATGGAGTGCGACTGATCTCCTACGAGGTGTACGAAGGTCGTACCTGATTTCAATCCACGCACTCACATGGAGTGCGACAAATTCATCCGATAGAGACAAGCTATTTTCGATCTATTTCAATCCACGCACTCACATGGAGTGCGACAGCTTGCCCATATTGGCTGAATGTAT
>NZ_VAWG01000026.1 GCF_005869875.1 Paenibacillus pinistramenti | reverse complement strand
TGGAGCTGACCAGTACTAATCGGTCGAGGGCTTATCCAAAAAAGTACCCACCAAAGTGAAGAAAAAGCTGACGAAGCGGATTCCGAGTACTTTGGCGGGGCCCAGAAAGATACCCCAAAAAGTGACGCGTGGCTTCGAAGGTAATTCTGATTACTTTTCGGGGACCCCGGAAAACCCATTAGGGGCTAATTCGAAATATTGTTTCGTATCCAGTTTTCAGGTGATCAAACATCTGAACCGATTTTTAAGCTGCATGCCTTTTATAAGGTCTGATATTTTGCTGAAGCGGTAACGCAGAAGTGAAACAGCGCAAAAATCACGTTTGGTGGCGATGGCGGAGGGGTTCCACACGTACCCATCCCGAACACGACCGTTAAGCCCTCCAGCGCCGATGGTACTTGGACCGCAGGGTCCTGGGAGAGTAGGAAGCCGCCAAGCAAATGAAAGACCACTGTTGATAGATTTCGGCAGTGGTCTTTTTATTTTCCACATGTGAATAAGTTGAGATGTGCGCTTGATTCATCCACAAGTTGATCAAAATCAAATAGATATAACGCTTATTCACAGAAATGAATGTGTAAAACGTATACATCATTATATTTTTAAAAATTAATTCTCCACAAATTCACACATTCATCCCCATAACCCACAGAGAGAAGTGAATAGCCCAAGAGGAATGAGTAAATCGGCTGCTCTTTTTTGTGTATAATATTGCTTTAGAGGAATATTTGCGGTTAGGCCGGCAGAAGAGGAGGAAGAGATGTGGATAACAAGGCTTTGGTTTGGTCGGAAGAGCGGCTGATTTTTACCAGTGATGCTGATTATCGTGCGAATTGCCGATTGTCTGTTCTGCTCGATTATCTGCAGCAGGCTGCCGACTCGGCAGTTAACGCGCTGGGGATCAGCTGGCAGGAGCTTCTGGCTGGCGGAATGGGGTGGATGCTGATGACGCTTGACCTGGATATTGATCAGCATCCCCGGTTCGGAGATAAAGTGACAATCAGCACCTGGAGCAAAGGAACGAAGGGCCCTGTCTGGCAAAGGGATTACAGGCTAAAGGGACAGAATGGTGAACAAGCGGCGGCGGCCCGTTCGACTTGGACGCTGGTGGATATTCATAAACGTAAAATTTTAAGGCCTTCTGCGCTTCCTGTGGAGGTTCCTCCCTACACGGAAGATTCAGTTGGCGCAATGCCGGAGAAGGTCAGCATCCCAGAGACCATCCGTCTGGAGGAAGCGCTGGCTTTTGAATTGAAGTATAGTTCAGTTGATATTAACGGGCATGTGAATAATGCGCGGTATGCGGATTTTTGTTATGATACGCTCACGCAGGAGGAGCTTGCCGAGCTGGAGCTGCGGCGTTTTCACATTACATATATTAAGGAGACAAAGATGGGGGACAGGCTGAGAATTTGCCGATCGTCCTTAGCGGAGGGCCGGATTTATATTCGTGGATATGCTGGGGATGAAGCGGGTACGGTTTGTTTCGAGGCCTGCCTATATTTTGCATAATATATATATAAAGTAACCCAAGCTTATTAAAAATAAGCCGTGCTCAGGGAGATTATCCTTGGACACGGTTTTTTTGTTGTGCGGTCAAGTGGCCGACTCTATCAATTCCCAATATCTGAGGGGTTACGGCGTCCTGTCTTCATGTTATGATATTAAAGGTTACAAGAATGTTACCTTTTGTAAACTTTGATTATTATTTTCACATCTAACAAGGAGATGACAGGATGAAGACAAACATGACAAAACGTATTGCTGCCGGAGCTTTTGCTATATTACTATCGACAGGTATGGCTTTGCCATCTTTTGCAGCTTCCTCATCGACCGGAGGATCTACAACAAATCAACAGACCATTACGTATAAAGTGTACACAACAAATGGAACTGTGCTGAGCACTTCTAATTTATCCAGCTATCTGAAGAATTCGAATTGGAGCCAGCTTGTGAACCAACTGAAGTCCGGAAGCGGACAAGCCCAGGTGACTCAGCCGACAACAACTCAACCTGCAAAGCAAACTACAACAACACCAACTACAACTACAACAACACCAACTACAACTACAACAACACCAACTACAACTACAACAACACCAACTACAACTACAACTACAACTACAACAACTCAGCCGACGACAACCAAGCCGTCCACAACAAGCGGACAGCAGTCGACAACAACAACGGATCAATCCAGCTTTGCCAAACAGGTTATTGCTTTGGTGAATCAGGAACGCGCCAAACAGAATCTCAAACCGCTGACAGAAGATACGGCATTGTCGAATATGGCTTTGGTAAAAGCTAAGGACATGAGCCAAAATAATTATTTTGACCATACGTCTCCGACTTACGGCTCGCCGTTTGACATGATGAAGAAGTTTAATATCAGCTTCAGCTATGCAGGCGAGAATATTGCCAAAGGCCAAAAGACGCCGCAGGAAGTCATGACAGCCTGGATGAACAGTGCAGGCCACCGTGCGAATATTTTGAACGCTAATTACACGGTAATCGGTGTTGCTTATTACAATGGCTACTGGGTACAGGAGTTTATTGGCCGCTAAGGGCCGGACAGTCAAATTATGTTAATGAAGAAAACCGGTAGAGCTGAGCTCTGCCGGTTTATTTTTCCTTACACCTATATTTATTTACGGAGTTCTTCGTTTGCCCATAGCGCCCATAATCAGGCTCACAATAAAGACAAGCACCAGGGAACCGATCAAGGCCGGAATAAAGTAGAAGTCCCCAACGACAGGGCCCCAGTTACCTAATAGGAAGCTGCCCAGCCATGCGCCGATAAACCCTGCAATAATATTACCGATAATACCGCCTGGAATATCTCTGCCCATAATCAGACCTGCTAACCAACCGATAATACCGCCGATAATCAACGACCATAGGAATGCCATTTTCCGTCACCTCTTTAATAATTTTGTTGTGTAACAACTGTTGATGTCTACTTATTAACCTAAATGATTGGAACGAAACAGGATACCGCTGGAAATGTTATAATAGGCTGATGGAATAAAGGGGGAAGAAGATGAAAACCTTAGTATTGGCAGAGAAACCATCGGTTGCGAAAGAAATTGCACGAGTGATGGGGAGCCGGGATAAACATAAAAGTTATTTTGAAGGGCCGCAGTATGTGGTGACCTGGGCGCTGGGGCATTTGGTCGGACTTGCGGAGCCGGAGGATTACGATCATAAATATGCAGCCTGGAGTCTGGAGGACCTTCCTATTCTTCCGGAAAAAATGAAGCTGAAGGTGCTGCGCGAAACCAACCATCAGTTCAAAGCGGTTCAGCAGCTTCTGCGCCGCAGCGATATTAAAGAGTTAATTGTCGCGACCGACGCGGCGCGTGAAGGAGAGCTCCTGGCACGCTGGATTATCGACATGGCGAAATGGAACAAGCCGTTTAAGCGGCTGTGGATCTCATCGCAGACGGATAAAGCAATTAAAGAGGGCTTCGCCCAGCTCAAGCCGGGCAGCCAGTTCGACCGCCTCTATCAGTCGGCCAGATGCCGGGCGGAGGCGGACTGGATGATCGGGCTCAACGTTACCCGGGCGCTGACAACCAAATTCAGCTCACCTCTATCAGCCGGACGGGTTCAAACGCCGACACTCGGCATGATCATGGCAAGAGAGCAGGAGATCACCTCCTTCCGTTCCGACGAATATGCAAGAATCAAGGCCGAGCTGGGCGGGTTTGAGGTGCTTTGGCAGGGCCGCAGTGGGGACAGCCGGATTTTTGACATGGCCAAGGCCAAAGAGCTGCAGTCCAAACTGGAAGGCGCTAATG
Source organism: Paenibacillus pinistramenti (assembly GCF_005869875.1). Classification (GTDB taxonomy): domain Bacteria; phylum Bacillota; class Bacilli; order Paenibacillales; family Paenibacillaceae; genus Fontibacillus; species Fontibacillus pinistramenti. Next base: position 38,440 of record NZ_VAWG01000026.1, on the reverse strand, counting down.
GAACCATTGTTAAGGTGAAAAAGAGTGAAAAAACCGTGCCGCATCCGCAGGCTTACGATTTAACGGAGCTGCAGAGGGATGCGAACCGCAGGTATGGTTTTTCGGCTAAGCAGACTTCGAATGTCCTGCAGAAGCTGTATGAGCAGCATAAGCTCGTTACCTACCCGCGTACCGATTCGCGTTATTTGACCTCCGACATGGTCGGCACGCTGAAGGAGCGTCTAAGCAGTGTGGCTGTAGGCCCATATGCTTCGATGGCGCGGCCGCTGCTGCGGGGCAGTATGACATTGGGCAAGAGAGTGGTCGACGACAGCAAGGTTACCGACCACCACGCCATCATTCCTACCGAGCAGACGGTGCTGCTGAATGCGCTGACCAGCGAGGAACGCAAACTGTATGACCTGATTGTGCGCCGGTTTATCAGCTTGTTTTACGGGCCTGCCCGCTTCGATCAGGTGGCGGTAACGGCGGATATCAGCGGCGAGATTTTTACGGCTAAAGGGATTACGGTTAAGGATCCGGGCTGGAGAGCGGTATATGAAAGCGCGGATTACGAGGAAACAGGCGAAAATGAAGAGGAAAATGCAGAGAACGATGCGGATTCCTCCGTTTCTTTGCCCGAGCTGCAGGAAGGGATGAAAGTAACCGCGAAGCGCTGCCGGCTTGAAACCGGGCGCACCCAGCCGCCGAAGCGCTATACCGAAGCGGCGCTCCTGTCGCAGATGGAGAAGCATGGGCTTGGAACACCGGCTACGCGTGCGGATATTATCGAGAAGCTGGTCAGCTCGGATACCATTGAACGTAAAGGGAACACGCTGCATCCAACGGGCAAGGGCAAACAGCTGATCGAGCTTGCGCCGTCGGAGCTTCGGGCTCCGGAGCTTACGGCCAAGTGGGAGGCGGAGCTCGAGCGAATTGCGCGGGGCAGCGGCAAGCCGGAGCCGTTCCTGCAGGATATCCGGAAAATGGCGGTTGGTCTGGTCAGCAAAGTCAAATCCAGTGACGCCGTATATAAACCGCACAACGTATCCAACAGCCATTGTCCAAACTGCGGTACACGGCTCTTGGAGAAAAAGACCAAACGCGGCCTGCTTCTGGTCTGCCCGGCCGACGACTGCGGGTACACCCGCTCCGGCGAGAAACGGCTGTCCAACCGGCGCTGTCCGCAGTGCCATAAGAAGATGGAGCTCAAAGAGGGCAAGGCCGGACTTTATGTCCAGTGCCTGTCGTGCGGAATTACGGAAACGGTCAATAAAGAGAACAATCATGTCAATAAGCGTGAACAGCAGAAGCTGGTTAAACAGTTTGCCAAACAGGAATCGCTCGGCTCCAACCTGGGTGAGCTGCTGAAAGCGGCCCTGGAGCAGAAGAAGGATTAATCACCGGAATAACCGCCGATGTGCCCGTTCTTGGTTTGGGCAAAGGCAGGAATAATTCCTCGTGCCAAGTGGGATGTTAACCTCAGGAGGTGAGGTTCCATGCCGCATCATAAGCCGAAGAAGCTGAACAACCAGCAGAACAAATCCAGCATTATGGAGGAAGCAAGGGAGACCAAGACCAAGAAACAAGCCGATTATCCGGCTAGTTTGAACGGAGTCCCCAAATTGTAAGGCTTGATCCATTGTGATGGATGATTGTTGATGAATGATTGTTGATGGATGATTGTTGATGAATGATTTTTGTTGAATGATGCTTGTTTTATTCACGGCGTCCTTTAGGGGGGCGCCGTTTTCGTTTGTTTTTGCCAGGAGGCAGATTTATAATAAGAGTGTAAGGATAATCAGCTTGCAGGGAAGGAGGCAGGATGCCATGAGGGAAGCCCTGCTCGTATGGTTCGTGTTTATCAATCTCATCTCTTACCTGATTATGTCGGATGATAAACGCAGGGCCAGAGAGAGGAAGGAGCGCATTCCGGAACGGACGCTGTTTCTCCTGGCTGTTATGGGAGGCGCGCTGGGGGTGCTCGTGGCTATGTATGCCAAGCGTCACAAGACCCGGCATAGCAGCTTTGTCGTCGGCATTCCGCTGCTGCTGTTCTTGAATGCTGTTCTTTATACTTATTTCTTGAGGTAGACTTAGCAGAACGCTGCTCTGCCGCCGGGCTGGTTTCATCAACGGCTGAATGGTTTACAGATTTACCAAGTACATAGAAAGAGGTGTTCGATATGTTATTTAACAAAATTCTGGTTGCGTTCGACGGCTCCAAAGCATCCAACAAAGCGCTTGATAAAGCGATTGAACTTACCCGTTTGACCGGCGCTTCCCTGGACGTTGTTCATATTTATGATTTCCCGCGGTTTTATGTCGCAGAAGGCTTCGCGCCCGTTCCAGCACAGGTGAATGAGGAATTCTATGAGCTTGCGAGCAAAACGTCGGATGAAGCTGAACGACGCCTTCAGGAGGCTGGCGTCACCGGGAAGGTGGAGCTTCTCCAAGGTCCGGCAGCGGAAGGCATTCTTGAATATGCGGCAGCAAACGGACACGACGCCATTGTAATCGGCAGCCGCGGTCTTGGCGGAATCCGCGAGTTTGTACTTGGCAGCGTCAGCCATAACGTCGTCCAGCATGCGAAGATTCCGGTTCTGGTAGTAAAATAATGAAGAGTTTTAGAGGAATGCCTGCAGAAGGCATTCCTTTTTTTGTTGCTGTCTGGCTAAAATAGCCAGGCTTTATCATTGTTTTCGCGATAAATACGAACGTTTAATTAAGTGTAAAAAGGAACGTTCGGTTTTAAGTTGACATGACATGACCGGTATTGTTAAACTGTTCATAGAAGAGCAGCGGTTATTACCATGCTTATATAGCCGATTATCGTATAAAGCCGGGAATAGGGCCCGGCAGTTTCTACCTGAAAACCGTAAATTTTCGGACTACGAGGGCTTATATTTCAATGAAGAACGACTTTCGTCCTGCGAGAGGCCAGACGAAAGGCTTGTTTTGACTTGTCCATGCCCGCGTAGTCCGATATCACGAAAATGTTGTATTTTCCTAGATATCGGATTTTTTATTGAAATAAAGAGGGGAGTAGGTCAAACGATGTCAGCGCAGGTAGCTGTGATCATGGGCAGCAAATCAGATTGGGAAACCATGAGCCATGCATGTGTGGTGCTTGAAGAGCTTGAAATTCCATATGAGAAAAAGGTTGTTTCCGCGCACCGGACCCCGGATTTGATGTTTGAATTTGCCGAACAAGCGGCGGAACGCGGAATTAAAGTCATTATAGCCGGAGCCGGAGGCGCGGCCCATCTTCCAGGGATGGTAGCTGCCAAAACTGTGCTGCCGGTTATTGGCGTTCCGGTTAAATCAGCGGCTTTGAACGGATTAGACTCCCTGCTGTCCATCGTGCAGATGCCGGGCGGAATTCCGGTTGCGACCGTGGCCATCGGCAAAGCCGGGGCGACCAATGCGGGGCTGCTTGCGGCACAGATTCTCGGCGCGTTTGACCCTGAGCTGAGCGCGAAGGTCCAGGCCCGCCGCGATCGTATTAAAGACGAAGTGCTGGAAAGCGGCGCTGAGCTGGAGCAGGTGAAGCTGTGAGCGGGTTACATAGCGGAGGAGCAGGACAGGGAAATGACGGACAGGTCTTGACGGGAGCCGGGCACGGGCGTGAGCAGCAGGCTGGAGAGCAGCGGAGTGCAGAGATGCAGAGCGCAGGGAAGCAGACCGGCCTGGAGAGCGGGATTGGCGCGGAATTCAGCGCAGAGCAGCAGGCTGTGAAGCCCGGAGCTGCGATCGGGCTGCTCGGCGGCGGCCAGCTTGGCCGCATGATGGCCTTGGCGGGCACGAACCTGGGGTACCGGTTCGTGACGCTCGATCCGACACCGGACAGCCCGTGCGGGCAGGTGGCGGATCAGATTGTCGCGGCATACAGCGACAAGGAGGCGGCCCGCGAGCTGGCGCAGCGGGCGGACGTCATTACGTACGAGTTCGAGAATGTCGATTCCGAAGTCGCGGCGCTCTTGGAGGAGCTGTCCTCGGTTCCGCAGGGCAGCGGGCTGCTCTACACCACGCAGCACCGCCTGCGTGAGAAGCGGGCCATTGAAGCGGCAGGCGTGCAGGTCGCGCCGTACGCGGAAATCCGCAGCGAAGCTGAGCTGCGGGAAGCAGTGGGCAGGCTCGGCATTCCGAGCGTGCTGAAGACGGCGACCGGAGGCTACGACGGGAAAGGCCAGTGGGTCATCCGCAGCGAGGACGAAATCGCGGAGGCCTACGCGACGCTCAGCCGGGGCGGAGCGGAGCTGGTGCTCGAACAGTTCATCAAGTTCGAGAAGGAGCTGTCCGTGATCGCGGCGCGGAGTCCGCGCGGGGAGATCAAGACTTTTCCGGCGGCAGAGAATATTCACGTCGATAATATTTTACATGCTTCCATCGTTCCGGCACGGGCTGCGGCAGACATTCAGGCTCACGCCGAGGAGCTGGCATCACGGATTGCGGAATCGCTGGGCGCTGTCGGCCTGCTGGCGGTAGAGATGTTCCTGACGGCTGACGGACAGATCTATGTCAACGAGCTGGCGCCGCGTCCGCATAACTCGGGACACTACACGATGGAAGCCTGCACAACCTCGCAGTTTGAGCAGCATGTTCGGGCGGTGTGTAACCTTCCGCTGGGCGAAGCAAAGCTGCTGACACCGGTTGTGATGGTCAACGTGCTGGGCGAGCATCTGGAGCAGGTCATAGAACGGACGGCGGATGGCGCGTGGCTGAACCCTGCAGACGGCGTCGTGCCAAAGGTTCATTTATACGGCAAAAGCGGATCGGCCCCGAAACGGAAAATGGGCCACATCAACCTGTTATGCCAAGACGTCCAGCAGGGGCTGGACTGGATACAGCAAACCAATATTTGGAGGAATCAACAACGATGATTGAACGTTACAGCAGACCCGAAATGAGAGCCATCTGGACGGAGCAGAACAAATTCCAGGCGTGGCTGGAAGTCGAGCTTTGCGCCTGTGAAGCCTGGGCCGAGCTCGGCGTTATTCCGAAGGAAGATACAGCGGCACTCCGGGCCAATGCCAAATTCGATATTGACCGCATTTATGAAATCGAACAGGAAACCCGCCATGACGTGATCGCGTTTACGCGTGCCGTTTCCGAAAGTCTGGGCCAAGAGCGCAAGTGGGTGCACTACGGACTGACTTCTACGGACGTTGTAGACACAGCGCTGGGCTACCTGCTCAAGCAGGCCAACGAAATCCTGGAGAAGGATATCCTTAACTTCATTGAAATTTTACGTAATAAAGCAATCGCTTATAAAAATACCCCAATGATGGGCCGCACGCACGGCGTTCACGCTGAACCGACTACTTTCGGCCTCAAGATGGCCCTGTGGCATGAAGAAATGAAACGGAATCTGGAGCGCTTCCGCCATGCGGCGAACAACGTCCAGTTCGGAAAAATCTCCGGCGCTGTCGGCACTTACGCCAACATCGACCCGTTTGTTGAAGAATTTGTATGCCGCAAGCTGGGCACTTCTCCGGCGCCGATCTCGACGCAGACGCTGCAGCGTGACCGCCACGCCGAATACATGGCAACGCTGGCTCTGATCGCAACGTCGCTGGACAAGTTCGCGACTGAAATCCGCGCTCTCCAGAAGAGTGAGTTCCGCGAGGTGGAGGAAGCTTTTGCTAAAGGTCAAAAAGGTTCTTCCGCCATGCCGCACAAACGTAATCCGATTGGCTGCGAGAACATTTCCGGCTTGTCCCGCGTCATCCGCGGGCATATGCTGACGGCTTACGAAAATGTGACGCTCTGGCATGAACGCGACATCTCGCACTCCTCTGCAGAACGCGTCATTCTGCCGGACGCAACGATGCTGCTCAACTATATGCTGAACCGCTTCGGCAACATCGTGAAGAACCTGACCGTGTTCCCTGAGAACATGAAACGCAACATGGAGCGTACCTTCGGGGTTCCATTCTCCGGCCGCGTCATGACGAAGCTGATCGACAAAGGCTTCAGCCGCGAGCAGGCGTACGACACCGTGCAGCCGCTGGCGATGCAGGCTTGGGAAACACAGCGTCAGTTCCGCGATATTATCGCAGACACGCCAGCGATTACCGAGGTGCTGAGCGCAGAGGAGATCGACGACGCGTTTAATCCAGCATGGCATTTGAAGCATGTGGATACGATTTTTACAAGATTGGGCTTGAATGACTGATCTTTAGCTGCTTTTGAACAATCCGTTCTAAACGAGAACAAGGAGTTAACCGGGGCGTAACCTGCGGTTGATCCGCGGGGCGTGACCCATTAATTTTTTGGAATAGATAACCCGCTGCAGCAGGCGGACAAAGGAGAGGGCTTACTTGGCAGCAACCGCGATTTCGACGGCCGTGGATCTGATAGATCTGCCGCTGATTTACAAGGGGAAAGTCAGAGAGCTTTATGATCTTGGCGAGCATTATCTCATCGTTGTCACCGACCGCATTTCGGCGTTTGACTACATTTTGGATCCGGCGGTTCCGGACAAAGGCAATGTGCTCAACCGGCTGAGCGCTTTCTGGTTCGAGCGCACCAAGGACATTATGGAGAACCATGTTGTTCATACCGATGTGGATTTGCTGGGCGACGTCGTTAAGGACAAAGAGCTGCTCAGAAACCGCATCATGGTGACCCGCAAAGCGGAGCGCATCGACATTGAATGCGTGGTGCGCGGTTACGTGACCGGCGGCGGCTGGCGCCAATATGAGACAACAGGCGAGGTCAACGGCATCAAGCTGCCGGAGGGCCTGCGCAAGAACAGCAAGCTGGAAGCGCCGATCTTCACGCCTGCTGCCAAGAACGACGTCGGGCATGACGAGGACATTTCTTTTGAGAAAATGACCGAACTCGTCGGCCGGGAACTCGCCGAACAGCTGCGTGACCGCACGCTCGAGCTCTACGCCTACGTCCGCGACTACTGCGAGGAACGCGATATTCTCCTTGCGGATTGCAAGCTGGAATTCGGCCTGCTGGACGGCAAACTGATCGTCATCGACGAGATGTTCACCCCGGACGCCTCCCGCTTCTGGGCCAAGGAAAACTATGTGCTCGACATCGATATTGACAGTATGGACAAGGAACCGGTGCGCACATACCTGGCCAACTCCGACTGGGACATGAACAGCGCACCCGAGCCGCTGCCGCCGCTTGTCGTGCAGGAGACTACCAACCGCTACCGCGAAATCTACCGCCGTCTGACGGGGGAAGAGCTTAACTAGGATTCGCGTTGCTAGACTGCCGTATCACCCCAATTATTTGAAAAAGCTGCACCCGGCACGCCGTATCTGGCGGAGGGGCAAGTGATTCTGAAAAAGCGTAAGCGTCCGCCTTTGCTCCCGAATTTTAACCACCTTAATAGAATAAGAAAAATTCAGGAGCAACAGCGGTTGTAAGACCATTCGCCCCGCAGCCCATGCGCAACATAGGCAGCATCAATAGCAATCTTTTTAAAATAATCCCACTCTCTAGGAGGAACCAAAAACCCATGTTAAAAGCAAAGGTATACGTCACCATCAAGCAAAGCGTACTCGACCCGCAGGGGGTTGCCGTTCAAGGCGCGCTGCATTCCATGGGCTTCGGCGAGGTTGAAAGTGCCCGTATCGGCAAGTATATGGAACTGACGCTCGACACTGCGGACCGCGCGGAAGCGGAAGCCCGCGTCAAAACGATGTGCGAAAAGCTGCTGGCCAACACAGTCGTGGAAGACTATCGCTTTGAATTGGAGGGCTAACCGCCATGAAATTTGCTGTACTTGTGTTTCCGGGTTCCAACTGTGATATTGACTGCTATAAAGCTGTAGAAGAGGTGCTGGGTGAGCCGGTGGATTATGTTTGGCATACGGCAACCGACCTGTCCGCTTATGACTGCATTTTGGTGCCGGGCGGCTTCTCTTACGGCGATTATCTGCGCTGCGGCGCGATTTCCCGATTTGCTCCGGTAATGGCGGAAGTCGCCAAAGCGGCTGAGCAGGGAAAATACGTCCTGGGCATCTGCAACGGATTCCAGATCTTGACCGAAGCCGGCTTGCTGCCGGGCACGCTGCTCCGCAACACGTCCCTGAAATTCCTCTGCCACGACGTGGTGCTGCGCGTGGAGAACAACAGCAATCCTTTTACCGTGGATTACGCGCAGGGGGAAGAAATTACGATTCCGATCGCTCACGGCGAAGGCAACTACTACTGCGACGAAGCTACGCTTGCGAGCCTGAAAGCGAACAAGCAGATTATTTTTACTTATGCGAGCAACCCGAACGGATCTTTGTCCGACATTGCCGGAATTTCGAACGAACGCGGCAACGTGGTCGGCATGATGCCCCATCCGGAGCGCGCAGTGAATACGCTGCTGGGCAGCGAGGACGGCAAACGGATGTTCACATCTATTTTGAAAGCATGGAGGGATCAACATGACGCAGCAACTATCCGCTAAAGAGCCGACGGCGGAGCAAATCGCCGAGCAGCAAATTTACAAACAAATGGGCGTTTCTGACAGCGAATATGAGCTGATCTGCGGTTTTCTCGGCCGGAAACCAAACTATACGGAAATTGGCGTGTTCAGCGTCATGTGGTCCGAACACTGTGCTTACAAGAACTCGAAGCCGCTGCTGAGACGCTTCCCGGTAGACGGGCCGCGCGTCCTCATGGGACCGGGCGAAGGCGCGGGCATCGTGGACATCGGCGATAATCAGGCTGTTGTATTCAAAATTGAAAGCCACAACCACCCTTCGGCCGTTGAGCCATACCAAGGCGCGGCGACAGGCGTGGGCGGCATAATCCGCGATATTTTTTCCATGGGCGCAAGACCGATTGCATCTCTTAACTCCCTGCGTTTCGGCAGGCTGGAGAGCGACCGCGTGAAATATTTGTTCGAGCATGTCGTTTCCGGCATCGCCGGTTACGGCAACTGTATCGGCATCCCGACAGTCGGGGGCGAAGTGGTTTTTGATGAAAGTTATGAAGGCAACCCGCTTGTTAACGCGATGTGCGTAGGTCTGATCGACCATGACAAAATCCAGCGCGGCGTCGCCAAAGGCGTTGGCAACCCGGTGTTCTACGTGGGACCTCCAACCGGCCGCGACGGCATCCACGGCGCAACGTTTGCATCCGAGGAATTGACGGAGGAGTCCGAAGCGAAGCGGACAGCGGTGCAAGTCGGCGATCCGTTTATGGAGAAGCTCGTTATGGAAGCTTGCCTGGAGCTGATTGACACCGGCATCGTGCTCGGCATTCAGGATATGGGCGCTGCGGGCCTGACGTGCTCCAGTGCGGAAATGGCAAGTAAAGCGGGCAACGGTCTGGAGCTTTATCTGGATCAGGTGCCGCAGCGCGAAGAGGGCATGACGGCTTACGAAATGATGCTGTCCGAGTCCCAGGAGCGCATGCTGTTTGTCGTGGAGCCGAAGGATGAAGCGCAGGCGAGAGAAATTTTTGACCGCTGGGGCGTTATTTGTGCCAAGGTTGGCAAAGTGACCGATGACGGCCGCTTGAAGCTGTACCATCACGGTGAAATCGTCGGCGACATGCCGGTGACGGCGCTCGTTGACGAATGCCCGATTTACAACAAGCCATCCACTGTACCGGCTTACTATACAGAGAATGAGAATGTAGACACCACCCGTTATGCAGAGGTCAAAGATTTGGGAGCAGCCCTCGAGCAGGTGCTCGGTTCCCCGTCCGTAGCCAGCAAAAGATGGGTCTACGAGCAATATGATTACATGGTGCGCACCAGCACGGCGGTTCGTCCGGGTTCGGACGCAGCGGTAGTTACGGTAGGCGGAACGCGCAAAGCGTTAGCGATGACGACGGACTGCAACGGACGTTTTGTGTATCTCGACCCTGAGGTGGGCGGACGGATCGCAGTAAGTGAAGCGGCGCGCAACATCGTCTGCTCCGGCGCTGAGCCGCTGGCAATCACGGATAACCTGAACTTCGGCAGCCCGGAGAAACCGGATATTTTCTGGCAGATGGAAAAAGCGGTAGACGGCATGGCTGAAGCCTGCCGCGTGCTGGAAACGCCGGTCATCGGTGGCAACGTCAGCCTGTACAACGAAAATGCCAAAGGCGCGATTTACCCGACACCGGTTGTCGGCATGGTAGGTCTAGTGCACGATGTAGACCACATCACCACACAGGGCTTCAAACAGGAGGGCGACGTCATTTTCCTGCTGGGCGAAACGAAAGCGGAGCTTGGCGGCAGCGAATTCCAGGCGGTTGTGCACGGCGTAACCGAAGGACGTCCTCCGGTATTGGATCTGGATACGGAGAAGAAGCTGCTCGGGACCGTACTTGCTTCTATTCAAAAAGGGCTGGTCAGCTCGGCGCATGACCTGTCTGAAGGCGGTCTGGCTGCCGCATTGGCTGAGTCCTGCATCAGCGGCTCTGTTGGTGCCAAGATCGCTTTGGAATCCGGCGGACTTCGCCCGGACCATCTGCTGTTCAGCGAATCGCAGTCCCGCATCCTGCTGACGGCTTCCGCTGACAAGGCGGAGGAGCTCGAACAATATATTGCCGGCCAAGGCGTGCCGGCGGCTGTAATCGGACGCGTAGAAGGAACCAGCTTGGAGATTGAAATCAACAGCGTTTCGGCCTTGAACAAACCAGTTGAAGGTTTGAAGCAGGTCTGGGAGGAAGCGATTCCATGTCGGATGAAATAAAGCAGAATAAGCTTTGGACAGGCGACTATTACAACCAGGGCACGGGCCCAAATGATATTTTTGACACGCTGAAAGAGGAATGCGGCGTCTTCGGGGTCTTCGGACATCCGGAGGCCGCCTCCTTGTCTTATTACGGGCTTCACGCTCTGCAGCACCGCGGGGAAGAAAGCGCGGGCATGTGCGTCACCGACGGTAAGGAATTTCACTATCACAGAGGCATGGGGCTTGTAAAAGAGGTCTTCGACAAAGACCGTCTCGCTTCGCTCACCGGCAGCCTCTCCATTGGCCATGTGCGCTACTCCACGAGCGGCGACAGCCGCCTGGCGAACGCGCAACCGCTGGTGTTCAAGTACCGCGACGGCGACCTGGCGGTGGCTACCAACGGGAATATCGTCAACGCGCCGAAGATCCGGCGGGAGCTGGAGGAGAGCGGGTCGATTTTTCAGACGACCAGTGACACCGAGGTTGTGGCGCATCTGATCGCCAGATCCAAGAAACCGCTCGTTGAAGCGGCGAAGGACGCGTTCCGCCAAATCGTTGGCGGCTTTGCCTTTCTGCTGCTCACCAACGACAAGCTGATTGTCGCTTCCGACCCAAATGGTCTGCGCCCGCTGTCGATGGGCCGCCTGGGCGACGCTTATCTGTTCTCATCGGAGACCTGCGCATTCGAAATCGTCGGCGCCGAAATCATCCGTGACATCCAGCCGGGCGAGCTGCTGGTGCTGGACGCTGACGGTCTGCATGAAGACCGTTTTGCCGAGCCGCAGCGCAAGGCGCTGTGCGCGATGGAGTACATCTATTTTGCCCGTCCGGACAGCGACATGAACGGCTCGAACCTGCATTCGGCCCGTAAACGGATGGGCCAGCGTATGGCCTTGGAATCCTTCATTGACGCTGACGTCGTAACCGGCGTTCCGGACTCCAGCATCTCCGCCGCAATCGGCTACGCTGAGCAGACCGGCATTTCCTACGAGCTTGGACTCATCAAAAATAAATACACCGGCCGGACCTTCATCCAGCCGAGCCAGGAGCTGCGCGAGCAGGGCGTCAAAATGAAGCTCAGCGCCGTGCGCCGCGTCGTTGAAGGCAAACGGGTTGTCATGATCGACGACTCCATCGTCCGCGGCACGACCTCGCGCCGCATCGTCAACCTGCTGCGCGAGGCCGGCGCCACCGAGGTGCATGTGCGCATTACGTCTCCTCCCTTTAAAAATCCCTGCTTCTACGGCATCGACACGCCGGATCGCAGGGAGCTGATCGCTTCCTACAAAACGATCGACGAAATCTGCAGGGAGATCAACGCCGACTCCTTGTCCTTCCTCAGTCCGGAAGGCCTTGTCGAAGCCGTTGGCGGCGGCAATGTCACCGACTACAAAGGCGGCCTGTGCATGGCCTGCTTTGATAACGACTATCCGACGCAGACGGATTTCGGGGGCGAGGAGCAGTTCGGGTGCGGGTGCTGATTCGAGGAAGATTCACTGAAGAGGGTGCGGGAACCGCTGCGGGGCGAAAAATCTTTCGATCGCTGTTGTCTTCGGATTTCCTCTTAATGAACTAACAATGAAGAAATCCGAAGACGCCTATGCTTCCGATGAAAGCTTTCCTTCGGAAAGCTTTCAGGCGAATGCTGCGCTTCTACAGATTCTTTTCGCCCCTGCGCTATGCACCATGTTTACCCACTCTCCCCCGCATCCCAACTGATGTGCGAGGCAGCGGGAGAGCGCAGCCGCGCTGCCCGCAGCTCTTTCAGCCGGTAAATACTTACCGGCATGAAATACCGGGCGAGCGGGGCGTTAGCAGCGAGCCGCCGCTTTTCTGTAAGGCCCCATTTGAAAACAAATGGGGCCTCGCGATCAGGCAGCGGAGCGCAGCTGCCAAAAGAAAAGCTGAGCGCGGGAGCGACAGCAGTCGGAATTGGGTGGAGGAACGAAGTGTTCGCCTTTATCCTTGGATAATCCCAATTTAATCTAATTCAAATTATCCCAGGATAACAGCGGCCGGATCCCAATCCGACTGCCGAGCGGTACAGAGCGACGATTTTTTGTTAAAGGGGAGTTTCGCTCCAAATTCGCCAGTCCTATTTTTTTCAAATACTATTTCAAATACTATTTAGGAGAGTGTCACAGTGTCAGAAGCCTACAAAAGCGCCGGCGTCGATATCGCGGCAGGAAATGAAGCAGTCGAACGGATGAAGAAACACGTGAAGCGGACCTTCCGTCCGGAAGTCATGACCGATTTGGGCGGCTTTGGCGGATTGTTTGGCCTGAACAAGGACAAATACGAGGAGCCGGTGCTGGTCTCCGGTACGGACGGTGTCGGCACGAAGCTGAAGCTGGCTTTTGCGATGGATAAGCATGATACGATCGGTATTGACGCCGTGGCGATGTGCGTGAACGACATCGTGGTGCAGGGGGCGGAGCCGCTCTTTTTCCTCGACTATTTAGCTTGTGATAAAGTGATTCCTTCCAAAATTGAAGCCATCGTGGCGGGCATCGCCGAGGGCTGCGCCCAGTCGGGCTGCGCTTTGATCGGCGGCGAAACCGCCGAAATGCCGGGTATGTACGCTGAAGGCGAATACGACATTGCCGGATTTACGGTCGGCGTTGTCGACAAGAGCAAAATTATCAACGGCAGCACGATCAAGCCGGGCGACACGGTCATTGGGCTGCCGTCGAGCGGCGTGCACAGCAACGGTTTTTCGCTGGTCCGCAAGCTGCTGCTTGAGGATGCCGGCTGCAGCCTGCAGGATGCACTGCCTGAGCTGGACGGGGCGAAGCTCGGCGACGTTCTGCTGGAGCCAACCCGTCTTTATGTCAAACCGGTCCTCTCCCTCGTCGACAAAGTTCAGGTGAAGGGTATGGCGCATATTACGGGCGGCGGCTTTATTGAAAATATTCCGCGCGTGCTGCCGGACGGCGTAAATGTCGAAATCGACTATGCTTCCTGGCCGATCCTGCCGGTATTCAAGCTGCTTCAGGAGAAGGGCCAAGTGTCGAACCGCGATATGTTTACGACGTTCAACATGGGGATCGGCATGGTGATTGTCGTCGGAGAGGAAGAGGCAGAAGCAGCAAAAGCGGCTCTGACCGAAGCCGGAGAAACGCCTTATGTGATCGGCCGCGTCACCGCAGGCAGCAGGATCGTGACTTTTACGGGAGCTGAGGTTTAATGGTGAAGATTGCGGTATTTGCGTCCGGTCAGGGCAGCAACTTTCAGGCTTTGGCGGACGCGGCTGCGGCCGGCCGTCTTGGCGGGGCATCGGTGGAGCTGCTGGTTTGCGACAAGCCGGAAGCGCCTGTCATCAAACGGGCGGAAGCTGCGGGGATCGACACCTTTGTGTTCCGGCCGAAGGAATACGCCAGCCGCGAAGCTTACGAGGCAGAAATTGCAGCAGAGCTGGAGAAGCGGGGCATTGAGCTGATCGCGCTTGCCGGTTATATGCGGTTGATTACCTCGGTTCTGGTCAAACCTTATGAAGGGCGGATGCTGAATATCCATCCTTCGCTGCTGCCTGCTTTTCCGGGTAAGGATGCAATCGGGCAGGCGCTGGATTATGGCGTAAAATGCACCGGGATTACGGTTCATCTTGTCGATGGCGGCATGGATACCGGAGCCGTTGTCGCACAGCTGCCTATTGCCATTGAGGCGGAGGATACGCGTGAGTCGCTGGAGGCCAGAATCCATGCCGCGGAGACGAAGCTTTATCCGGAGGTTGTGGCAGTTTTTGCAGAGAAGCGCGTATCTGTCGAGGGACGCAAGGTGTCGATTGCCGGGCGTTAATGGGAAGCAGAACGGGGATTTGGCGGGCCAGTCAAACTCCTGCTTTCTTTGGCGAATGGGCAATGATGGAAGGGGCAATTCGATATTTCCCGAGAAATATTTGCGAATTAGCTGGAATACAGCACATGCTGTCATGCGGCTGAACAAGCCGTCGACTGCTGAAGTCAGCTGCTTCAAGCACGAAAGCTGGAGAATAGGAAGCATCATGAATATCCGAATGGGCGGGCGGGAACAGAGGGTTTCGCTCCCTGCAAATATTAAGGAGGTTGTTTCTTTTGACGATCAAACGTGCGCTGGTTAGCGTGTCAGATAAAAGCGGGATTGTGGAGTTTTGCCGCGAGTTGTCCAACCTGGGTGTGGAGATTATTTCAACAGGCGGTACTAAAAGTCTGCTGGCCAAAGAAGGCGTTCCAGTCATCGGCATTTCCGAAGTGACCGGCTTCCCTGAGATTTTGGACGGGCGCGTCAAGACGCTGCATCCTGCCGTGCACAGCGGTTTGCTGGCTGTTCGTGACAGCGAAGAGCATCAGGCGCAAATGAAGGAGCTTGGACTGGACTATATCGACATGGTTGTCGTTAACCTGTATCCGTTCCAGGAGACGATCGCGAAGCCGGATGTCGAATACGAAGATGCCATCGAAAATATCGACATCGGCGGGCCTACAATGCTCCGTTCCGCAGCCAAGAATCACGCGTTCGTCAGCGTTGTCGTGGACTCGGCTGATTATCCGGCCGTGCTGAACGAAATCAAAATCAAAGGCGACACTTCCCTGGAGACCCGCAAACGCCTTGCGGCAAAGGTATTCCGTCATACGGCTTCGTATGATGCCTTGATCTCTGACTATTTGTCGAACGTAACGGGCGACCCGCTGCCGGAGCGTTTTACAGTGACCTATGAGAAGATCCAGGACCTCCGCTATGGGGAGAACCCGCACCAGAAAGCAGCCTTCTACAAAAAACCTCTTGCCGCAGCCGACACGCTGACTACAGCCAAGCAGCTTCACGGCAAGGAGCTTTCCTATAACAACATCAATGACGCTAACGCAGCGCTGCAGATCGTCAAAGAATTTGAGGAGCCGGCTGTGGTTGCGGTTAAGCATATGAACCCTTGCGGCGTCGGCATCGGCGGCAGCGTGCTTGAGGCCTACCAGAAAGCTTATGACGCGGATCCAACCTCGATCTTTGGCGGCATTGTAGCGGCTAACCGGATTATTGATGCGGATACAGCTCTGCTGCTGAAAGAGATTTTCCTGGAGATTATCATCGCACCGGGCTTTACGAAGGAAGCGCTGGAAATTCTGACCCAGAAGAAAAATATCCGCCTGCTCGAAGTAGGCTCGCTCAAATCCGGCGAGAACCGGGAGAAGAGCTTCACCATCACAACAATTGACGGCGGCATGATCGTGCAGGAGAGCGATGTTCACTCCTTGAACGCCGATGATCTGCAGGTCGTAACCGACCGCAAGCCGACCGAAGAAGAGCTGAAGCAGCTGCTGTTCGGCTGGAAGGTTGTGAAGCATGTGAAGTCGAATGCGATTGTGCTTGCGAAAGACAGCATGACCGTTGGCGTGGGCGCGGGTCAAATGAACCGCGTAGGCGCGGCGAAGATTGCGATTGAGCAGGCTGGCGAGAAAGCGAAGGGCAGCATCCTCGCTTCCGACGCCTTCTTCCCGATGGGCGACACGCTCGAGCTGGCCGCTAAAGCGGGCATTACGGCGGTCATTCAGCCGGGCGGCTCCATTAAAGACGAAGAGTCCATCAAAGTAGCGAACGAGTACGGGATCGCAATGGTCTTCACAGGCGTGCGCCACTTCAAGCACTAATTTCAGCTTCGAACAATGACCAAGGCCCGCCTGTGCGGGCCTTCTTTAGAATTCAGGCTGCCGGGCTGGACGGAGAACAAGCTAAGACGCCAAGCTGGGCAGAACCTATTTTTCAACCATGGGGAGGATTTCGGGTAATGGATATTTTGGTGGTTGGCGGGGGCGGCCGCGAGCATGCAATCTGCTGGGCTTTGTCGAAGAGTCCAAAAGCGGATAAAATCTACTGCGCGCCGGGCAATGCGGGAATCGGACAGGTGGCAGAGCTGGTGCCGATTCCGGTAAGCGATTTTGACAGTCTGACCGCATTTGCGGCAGAGAAGAAAGTGGATTTAGTGGTGATCGGACCGGATGACCCGCTGGCGGACGGCATTGTGGACGCTTTTGAAGCGAAAAATATTCCGGTCTACGGCCCGCGCAGGAACGCGGCACATATCGAAGGCAGCAAAACCTTCATGAAGGATCTCCTCAAGAAGTACAGCATTCCAACAGCGGCTTACGAAAAATTCGACAATTACGAGGCTGCGCTGGCGTATCTGCGCTCCCAGCCGGTGCCGATTGTCATTAAAGCAGACGGGCTTGCGGCGGGCAAAGGGGTTACGGTTGCTTTTACCCGCGAAGAAGCCGAACAGGCGCTGAAAGATATTATGGTGGACAAGGTATTCGGCAGCTCCGGCAGCCAGGTTGTGATCGAGGAGTTTATGGAGGGCCAGGAAATGTCGATTCTGGCCTTCGTGGACGGCGAAACGGTGCGTCCGATGGCAGCCGCGCAGGACCACAAGCAGGTGTTTGACGGCGACAAGGGGCCGAACACCGGCGGCATGGGCACGTATTCGCCGCTGCCGCATATCGACAATGTCATTATTGAAGAAGCGATTGAAAAAATCATCAAACCAACCGCCAAAGCCATGGTGGCGGAAGGGCGCCCGTTCCGCGGCGTCTTGTTCGCCGGCCTGATGATTACGCCGGGCGGCGTGCCGAAGACGGTAGAATTCAACGCCCGCTTTGGCGACCCGGAAACCCAAGTGGTGCTGCCGCGTCTCAAGAGCGACCTGCTGGACATTTTTCTGGCATCGCTGGACGGAACGCTCGACCAGGTGGAGATCAAGTGGAGCGACGAAGCCGCGGTTTGCGTCGTGCTTGCATCCCCGGGTTATCCGGCCTCTTATCCGAAGGGACTGGTCATTTCCGGACTCGACACCGTGTCCGAGGACGAGGCCTTGGTGTTCCACGCAGGCACGTCTAGAAGCGAAGCCGGCGAGTGGCTGACGAACGGCGGGCGCGTGCTGGGCGTTGTAGGCCGCGGCACGGACATCGCCGCCGCCAGGGAGCAGGCTTACAAGGCTGCCGAACGCATTCAGTTTGAAGGCAAACACCAGCGCTCCGATATTGCAGCGAAAGCGCTGGTCTAGAAGGGGTTATTTATTTTAGAAGGGATTATTTACAGAGAAGCCGCTGATCGGCCGGGACTGTCCTCTTGTCTAAGAAGGGGAGGGCAGTGCGAGGCGATCAGCGGTTTTTTTGCGAGTCTGCCAGCATGCGGGGATGATTTCAGCCGTCCGATTCTTTATAATGAAAAAAATGACAGACAAAGACCGACATGCGGATTTCAAAGCCGAGGAGGATTCAACTTGCTTAAGACGGCTGGCATTCATCACATTACGGCCTATGTTCATGATGTTCAGGCCTGCGTGGATTTCTACGCGGGGCTGCTGGGACTGCGCCTCGTTAAACAAACGGTTCATTTTGACGCGCCTGAAGTAGGCCATTTCTATTTCGGCAATGAGGCGGGTCATCCGGGCACTTTGGTGTCCTTTCTGTTCCGGAAGGATCTGCCTGCAGGAAGGCTTGGCGGCGGACAGGTCGGGGTAATCGTGTATGCCGTCCCTGAAGGCGGCCTGCTGTATTGGCGCCAGCGGCTTAAGAAATATGATATTCCGTTTATGGAAACGCGCCGCTTCGGCAAAGATTATGTCCGGTTTACCGATGAGGCGGGGCTGCTGATTGATCTGGTGGAGCTGGAGCCTGGAGCGGCGGCGGGAGCCAGAGGCAGCGGAGAGGGGCCGATTCCTGAGAGGTACGCCATTCAAGGCATTGACGGCGTGCTGCTGTTCAGCAGACAGCCGGAGCGGACGGCGGAGGTTCTGGAGAACAGCCTTGGGCTTGCCTATAAAGGCAGCGAGGAAGGGCTTGTCCGCTTTGAAGCTCACGGCCCAAGAGGCAGCAGGATCGACATGAATGTCGAGCCGATGCCTGCCGGCTCCCCGGGCGCCGGCGTGGTCCAGCATTTGGCGTGGCGGACCCCGGACGCCAGCGAACAGATCCTGTGGCAGGAGCAGCTGAAGGAAGGCGGACTTGATCCGACACCGGCGATCAACATGGAGTATTACAAGACGGTGAAGTTTCGCGAGCCTGGCGGGATTCTTTTTCAAGTGGCTACGGATGCTCCAGGCTTCCTGAGAGATGAAACGGCTGGACAGCTGGGCCGGGAGCTGATGCTTCCGGACAGGCTTGAACCGGACAGGACTTCCATTGAACGGAATTTTCCGGCGTTCCGGGTTCGTGAATTGGGCTGATTGTAGGCTGTGAGGGCCGCAGGCGATGGGCAAAGAAACTTGCCCCGCTGCGCTGACAAGGTGGTACAATCAGTGTAACAGGCCGGCAGCGGCATTATAGAATCTATGAATAGAATAAGCGGAGTGTGGAGAAGAAGATGAAACAGACAGATGACACCCCTAAGACGGCCCCTTCAGCGTCAGTGGGTATGGAAGATATCGTACGTGCGCATCATGTACTGCGTGAGGTGATTGTGCGGACGCCGCTGCAGCGGGATCCGGTTTTGTCGGCCAAATACGACTGCAACGTCTATTTAAAGAGAGAGGATCTGCAGATTGTCCGCTCGTTCAAAATCCGCGGGGCTTACAATATGATCCGGAGCCTGACGCCGGAGGAGATCAGCCGCGGCATTGTCTGCGCCAGCGCGGGCAATCATGCGCAGGGTGTGGCTTTTTCATGCAATGCGCTGGGCATCCAGGGGAAGATCTTCATGCCGGCAACGACGCCTAACCAGAAAGTGAAGCAGGTGAAGCGGTTCGGCGGCTCGCATGTGGAGGTCATTTTGACGGGCGACACGTATGACGATGCCTATGAAGAATCTATGAAAGCCTGCCGGGAGCAGGGCATGACGTTTATTCATCCGTTTGATAATCCGAAGATTATCGCGGGCAACGGAACGATCGGCATGGAGATTATGGAGGACCTGCAGAGTCCTGCTGATTATGTCTTCGTAACGATCGGCGGCGGCGGTCTGGTATCGGGCGTGGGCGCCTATCTGAAAATGGTAGCTCCGCAGACCAGGGTCATCGGCGTGGAGCCGCTCGGCGCGTCGTCCATGACCGAAGCTTTGAAGCTGAATCAGGTGGTCACGCTGGATACGATCGACAAATTTGTAGACGGCGCAGCCGTGAAGCGGGTCGGCGACCTGAATTTTGAAATTGCCAAGGAAGTGCTGGAGGATGTCGTTAAGGTGCCGGAAGGCAAAGCGTGCACTACGATTCTGGAGCTGTATAACGAAAATGCTATCGTCGTTGAACCGGCCGGTTCTCTGCCTGTAGCCGCGCTCGATATGTACCGGGATCAGATTCAGGGCAAGACGGTCGTCTGCGTCATCAGCGGCGGCAACAATGATATCGACCGGATGCAGGAAATGAAGGAGCGTTCGCTGATTTACGAAGGGCTGAAGCACTATTTCATGGTAAACTTCCCTCAGCGGGCGGGCGCGCTGCGCGAGTTCCTTGCGGAAGTGCTGGGTCCGAACGACGATATTACCCGGTTTGAATACACGAAGAAGAACAACAAGGAGAACGGTCCGGCGCTGGTCGGCATCGAGCTGATGAACAAAGAGGATTATGAGCCGCTCATCCGCCGGATGGATGCGAAGGGCATCATTTATACGGAATTGAATCGTGACCTGAACCTGTTTAATCTGCTGATTTAAGATTGGAGTCTGTCTGAAAGTCCCTCGGTATTGAGGGGCTTTTCTTTTTTTTCCAGAGTGAACCGCGGGCCCTCTCCCTTGAATACCCCCATGGGGTATGATATGATGAGTTCAGAGCTTATCAATTCATGAATATTTTTAATAAAAATATACCCCCATGGGGTAAAATAAAGACAGGGGTGAAGCAAAATGGAGAAACATCCAGAGGAGCGGCAGGTGACCTTTCAAATTGCCGGCATGACCTGCGCGGCCTGCGCCAGCCGGATCGAGAAGGGCATAAAGAGGCTGGAGGGCGTGGAGGACGCGAACGTCAATTTTGCGCTGGAAAGAGCCTCGGTGACCTATCTGCCTTCCAAAGTGGATACAGCTGCCATGGAGCAGAAGATTGCGGATCTGGGGTACAGCACGGTTAAAG
Source organism: Paenibacillus pinistramenti (assembly GCF_005869875.1). Taxonomy (GTDB): domain Bacteria; phylum Bacillota; class Bacilli; order Paenibacillales; family Paenibacillaceae; genus Fontibacillus; species Fontibacillus pinistramenti. The sequence goes on along the minus strand of NZ_VAWG01000026.1, from coordinate 17,801 downwards.
ACGGGGTTGATTTCAAGCTGGAGGGCATGACCTGCGCAGCCTGTGCGAACCGGATTGAGAAAGGTCTCGGCAAGCTGCCGGGCGTCAGCAGGGCGGCGGTGAATTTTGCGCTGGAGAGCGCCCATGTCGAATATAACGCGGCAGAGGTTACGCCGGCCGATATGATGAGGAAGGTGGAGCAGCTCGGCTATAAAGCCCTTCCTAAAGAGGAGGCAGCCGCCAAGGGCGGGGATTACAAGCAGAAGGAAATCCGCCGCAAGAAAATGCAGCTGCTCGTATCCGCCTTGTTGTCGCTTCCGCTGTTCTGGGCGATGGCCGGCCATTTTTCATGGACCTCCTGGATTTATTTGCCTCAATTTCTGATGAATCCGTGGGTGCAGCTGGCGCTGGCGACTCCGGTCCAATTCTGGATCGGCCGCCAGTTTTACGCCGGAGCCTATAAAGCGCTGCGCAATAAGAGCGCCAACATGGATGTGCTGGTTGCTCTGGGCACGTCGGCCGCCTATTTCTACAGTCTGTATTTGACGCTGAGCTGGGCCGGATCGGAACACGGCGGTATGGCGCCGGACATGTATTACGAAACGAGTGCGATCCTGATTACGCTGATTCTTCTCGGAAAATTATTCGAGGTGCTGGCCAAAGGGCGCACGTCGGAAGCGATCAAGAAATTAATGAACCTGCAGGCCAAGCAGGCCACGGTCATCCGCGGCGGCAGGGAAATGTCCGTGCCTGTGGAGGAGGTAGCGGTGAACGAAATCGTCCTGGTCAAGCCGGGCGAGAAGATTCCGGTGGACGGCGAAGTGCTTGAGGGGATATCCGCGGTGGACGAATCCATGCTCACAGGGGAAAGTATCCCGGTTGAAAAAGAACCCGGCGCCGCCGTTATCGGCGCCACCCTGAACAAGCACGGCGCTCTGAAGATCAGAGCCGCCCGCATCGGCAAAGAAACCGCCCTGGCCCAGATCATCAGGGTGGTTGAAGAGGCCCAGGGCTCGAAGGCGCCGATTCAGCGCGTGGCCGATTCGATCTCCGGCATCTTCGTTCCGTTCGTCGTAGGCATCGCGGTGCTCACCTTCCTGATCTGGTTTGTCTTCGTATCGCCGGGCGACTTCGCGTCCGCGCTGGAGAAAGGCATTGCCGTTCTGGTCATCGCCTGCCCCTGCGCCCTAGGCCTTGCGACACCGACCTCGATCATGGCGGGATCCGGGCGCGCGGCGGAGTACGGGATTCTGTTCAAGGGCGGTGAGCATCTGGAATGGATGCAGAAGGTCCAAACTGTAATTCTGGATAAGACGGGTACGGTTACGAAAGGCAAGCCGGAGCTGACGGACATTCACATCGAAGGCATGGATGAGGCCGAAGGGCTTCGCCTGATCGGTTCTGCCGAGAAGCAGTCGGAGCATCCGCTCGCCGAGGCAATGGTTGCCGGGATACAGGCAAGAGGCATTTCCCTCCCGGCTGCAGAGCAGTTTGAGGCGATACCCGGATATGGAATCCGCGCCCGTGTAGAAGGGAGAGAAGTGCTGGTCGGCACGCGCAGGCTTCTGAGCCGCGAGCAGATTGAGTTTAGTGAAGCCGGCGAGCTGATGAACCGCCTTGAAGCTGAAGGCAAAACCGCCATGCTCCTGGCCGTGGACCGGACCTATGCAGGTGTAGTTGCTGTTGCCGACACCATCAAGGAGACCTCCGCAGCTGCGATTGCGAAGCTGAAGCAGCTGGGCATAGACGTCGTGATGATCACGGGCGACAACCGGCGCACCGCTGAAGCGATTGCGGGGCAGGCCGGGATTGAGCACATCCTTGCTGAAGTGCTGCCGGAAGGCAAAGCGGAGGAAGTGAAGCGGCTGCAGTCCATGGGGCAAATCGTCGCCATGGTAGGTGACGGCATCAACGATGCGCCGGCGCTTGCAACCGCCGATATCGGCATTGCGATCGGAACCGGCACAGACATTGCGATGGAAGCCGCGGATGTGACCCTGATGCGCGGCGAGCTGACCAGCGTGGCGGACGCCATAACGATGAGCCGCAAGACGATGAGGAATATCCGGCAGAACCTGTTCTGGGCGCTCGGATACAACACCCTAGGCATCCCGATCGCTGCCGCAGGGCTGCTCGCCCCTTGGGTGGCGGGAGCCGCGATGGCGCTCAGCTCGGTTTCGGTCGTGCTGAATGCCCTCCGCCTGCAGAGAGTCAAATTGTAAGCAGCGTTAAGCGTGCCTGCAAGCATCAGAAGAGACAAGGTATACCTCGCGGAGGTATGCCTTTTCTTTTTTTCAGGCAGCCATTTAATTGAATTAAATTTTAATTGAAAAAAAATTCCTTAAAATCCTCTTTACACGACTACGATATTAGTGTACTATTCAACTATAACAGTGATACAAAACGGAAGAGAGGGGCAGCGAGCAGGTGAGCATAGAATTTGATAACAACCTTCCGATCTATCTGCAGATTATGAACTATATCAAACGGCAGATCGTAAGCGGAATCCTCGCGCCGGGAGACAAAATTCTGTCGGTGCGGGAGCTGGCGGCAGAGCTCCAGATTAACCCGAACACGATACAGCGGACCTTTCAGGAGCTGGAGCGTGAAGAAATTGTTGAGACCCGGCGCGGGCTGGGCAGATTCGTGACAAGTGAGGAATCGAAAATTATGGAGATCAAGAAAGAGATGGCCGGCGAGCTGCTGGAGAAATTTGTGCAGGGCATGAAAGAGCTTGGATTTGCAGAGCGGGACATTGTATCCATCGTATCCGAAGCGGTAGAGCAGGAGGGAGAAGCGCATGAACGCAGTAAATAACGGGACCAGGAAGGCAGAACCGGCAGCCTATACGGCGAAGGCCAGTTTGACCCAGCCTGTGCTGAGCGTCAGCAATCTGACCAAAACTTATGGTCGGAAGACGGCTTTAAATAACGTAACCTTTGATATTGAGCCCGGGCGGATCGTGGGCCTTCTGGGAACGAACGGAAGCGGCAAAAGCACGCTGATGAGAATTGCAGCCGGGCTGGCCCAGCCGTCCTCCGGGCAGGTGACGGTAGCCGGAGAGCCGGTTGGCGTCCGCTCCAAGGGCCTGGTTTCATTCATGCCGGATGCGCCGGTGACGGAGGATTGGATGCGGATAAAGGATGCGATGGGCTTCTACCGCGATTTCTATGCCGATTTTGACAGCGCCAAAGCGTCCGAAATGCTGCAGTTCATGAAGCTGAATCCGGACGACCGGGTGACCTCGCTGTCCAAAGGGATGAAGGAGCGGCTTCAGCTGACGCTGGCCTTCTCCCGAAGATCGAAGCTGTACCTGCTCGATGAGCCGATCGGCGGGGTGGATCCGGTAGCGCGGGGCAAAATTTTGGATGCCATCCTGGAATTTTACGATGAAGACAGCAGCGTTGTCATTACGACTCACCTGGTGCGGGATATTGAGCGGATATTTGACCAGGTTGCTTTTATCCGGAATGGGGAGCTTGTCCTGATGGATGAAGTGGAGACGCTCCGGACGAGAACGGGGAAAAGTGTGGACGAATTATTCAGAGAGGTGTTTGCCGAATGATCAGATTGCTGAAATATGACTGGAGAAGGAACATGACTTATCTGCTGAGCGCGTTTGTGCTGTTTGTGCTCGGAGAGCTGGCGGTGGAGTGGTTTGTGAGCAACAGCGATGCCGCTGTCTCGCTGATGATTATCGGTTACGCGGCGATGCTGGTCTTTATCGTTGTGTCAGCGGTCAAAACCTATGTGAAAAATATCGGCTCCAGCGGCCGGCGCATGCTCCCGGTGACCAGCCTGCAGCATATCCTGTCCCCGCTGGTGATGGGCCTTGCGGGCACCCTGGTGATCGGACTTCTGTTTGTGCTCCACTTTTCCATGAGTACGACTTTTCAGCATTATACTGAATTTGACCAGGTGAGCAGCCTGGACCCCGGTTCCGTCGTGCTCCTTGGCCTTTCCGGCCTTGAGTCGATGATGTTCGAGCTGCTGCTCTTCTTCCTTGCTTATACCATCGGGCGCAGCCTCCGCGTCAAATTTAAAGCGGTCATCATCGTAGCTGCTTATCTTGTTCTGCAAAATGGCCTGCTGCTGATTGAAGACGCCCTGAAGCTTGATAACTTGGGCTTGAACAGCTCCGAATTCTTCTCCATGAAGCTGGTGTCTGCCTCCACGGTTTTTGAACTGATCTGCAGTCTCGTCATGATCGTGGTCATGGTGAAGCTGATCGACAAACGGGTCGAAGTGTAAGCTGCATTTCAGCAGCCCCGGCCCCTTGAACAATAGAAGAGGAACGCTTCCGCACAGCCTGGCCGGCGCGGGGCGTTCCTTTTGCTGTTCCGTTCTAGTTCGTTTTCTAATCCGCTCTAATTCGTATTAATCCGCTCTGTTCCGTCGAGGCTTCCTCAGGAAAAAGTATTGCCCCGCCAGTCCGGCGGCGAACAGCCCCAGGCATGTCCACACCGATAAGGTGAAGGCAGGCAGCATCTGCTGCAGCATGGCATAGAGGGCTACGACCACAATCGCGGTGCCGATGGTCAGAGCCGCCGATTTCAGCTCGGCCTTGAGCGGCCGGCGTCCGTCAGTGCTGTTCTGCGAATCCGGCGCCCCCAGAAAGCGGGTCATCAGTTCCATCAGCAGCAGGGAGCCGGCGGCAATGAGAATCAGCGTAGGCAGCTTCACCGTAACCTCACCTGCTTCTCCCTTGAACCATCTGTTCATGAAGCCCAGGAACGTATAAATAAAGAATACCCAGGTCAAAGCAATCCAGGGAATCATCGTATAATATTTGACCTTGTCCCGGAGCGTCCGCGGCCGGCGCATCTCCAGATCGGTAAGCAGCTCCTCCGTATAAACCTCAGGATCGTAGCTGTAGCGCTCAAGATAAGATCTGCCCCTGTTCTGGTCCTTCAGCATTTGGCGCGCCGTGTCCAGCAGGGCGTAGGCTGCCGCGGGTCCATTAAGCGGGCTTGCGCTTACTCTACGGGATACTTCGTCAAGAAACAGAGAGTTCGCCTCGGTCAGCTGCGGGCGGAGCCGCTCCATTTCCTGTTTGATCTGCTGCGTGTTCATAACCTTCCAATTCCCTTCCTGCATGTTAGTAAAAGTATACTGTTCACCGGTCCGCTCCTGCAAGGCGGGAGCCAGATATGTCATTTTTGCGGCAGCCGAATAAAACCGCTCCCTTTCAGCCCACAATATTCCTGAATGATCAAGCTTCGAAGCTCCTCGTTACTTATGGAATGGGGCCAAGCAATCCTGGCTTGTACTTGAATATAAGGAGTGGGATGAAATGGAACGGTCAGGCGAGGAAGAAACACGGGCGATGCTGCTGAACAGCCAATCCCGCGGCTCGCTGCATGAAGTAGCGGGCGAGGACGACAGGGTGGAGCTGGGCGGTTTAACCGGCAGCGCTGCCGGAGACGGCGAAGGGGAGAATGCCCCCTTTTATTACAGCTGGGAAGGCCGCGACCTCACCCGAAAAATGTATCTTCAATCCTACGATTGAAGGACTTGCCTGCCGGCTGCTGCGGCTTAAGCGCACAGCAAGAGGAGGTCCGGTGCCGTAAGGCAGCCGGGCCTCTTTGCGTTTGGTCAGGCTAATAAACCAGCCTTGAACCCGCTCTTATGACTCAGCCTTATGACTCAGCCGGAAAATGCTCACTCCGGTACTTCTCCACCTCGGCGGTCAGCTTGCCGCCATTCTGGTCGACCACCTTCATGAAGGCCGCAAGGCCGGTCAAATAATCGCTGCCGGCCGCATCCCGGTACTGGAGCGCCGCTTTGTAGCCCCGGCTTGCATCAGGCTGAATCTTCTTGTCGTCATATTGGAACAGAGGCGTATTGTTGAGCCCGTAATAGGTATACAGCTCATAATTGCTGAACAAGCTGCGGATTTGCCCGATCCGGTTGGAGTAAGGATAACTTTTTATAAAATGCTCCTGAGCCACCGCCCGGCCCACAATCTGCTGGTAGCCGATGACCAGCCCTCCATCCTCAGCAGGCGCCAGCCGGCTCTCCTCGGCCATGATATCTATATAGGCCTGGATGTCCGGAGAAACGTAAGCCCGGTAATCCATGTACTGGGAATAATCCAGCACGGGGAAGAGCATTCCCTCCGCCATTTCCGGCTTATAACCGCTGGCTCCCGCCTGGCTCAGCAGGCTCTTCAGCGTTTTGCTGGAGGTCCGTGCCGCCATATTAGCAAAAGAATCTCCGCTTCGGTACAGGGACGCCAGCTGCGGCTGTACGGCCGGGTCAGACAGCTTGGCAGTGCAGCTGTCCAGCTGCTTCAGCTGTTCATTTTCGAGATGAAGCGTCATGACAGAGGCCTCCTGCCGGCTGACCTGGGAACGGTGGGATTTGAAATAGGCAATCGCCTGCGCCAGCCGGCCCTTGCCGAGCAGCGCCTCGAACTCTTTGTAGGTATTGCTGTGCGCACTGGACGCGGAAGCGGCAGAGGACTGAGCCGATGAGGACTGAGCCGATGCGGACTGGGCAGAAGCGGCCGGGATAAGGCCGGCATTTCCGCCAAACGATACCAGCCCCAAACCTAAGGCCAGCGCGGCGGCCAGGCCTGCGGCAGCAAAGCGTCTTTTTCCGGATAACTTGGATGACCCTGATGACTCGGATGGTAGAATGCGCATGTTAAACCTCCTGCAGATCGGATTTTTGGATCTCACCCAAAATTACCCATTCAGACGTCTTCCGGCTGCAGAAGGTTGCATTGACAGAAAATCCTGCAGGGTGTTACACTCTAAATACAATTAAACAACTCGGAATTATAAGGTTTATTTTATTGAGGAGGAATCCGGCATGGAGCGGCAGATTACGATTCATTACGGCAAGGAGGATATTGCGGCAAGCCTGCATTATCCGGCTGAAACGGCCAGGAAGGAGGGGCGGTGCAAGAGCCGTGTTCCTCTTGTGGTCATCTGCCACGGTTTTGTCGGCAGCCGGATCGGCGTAGACCGCCTGTTCGTGAATACAGCCAGGGAGCTTGCGGCATCCGGTTATCTCGTACTGCGCTTTGACTATCTGGGCTGCGGGGAGAGCAGCGGCAGCTATGGGCAGGAGGGGCTGAAATCCATGGTTGAGCAGACCAAGGCCGTCCTCGATTACGCCCTGGGATGCAGCGATGTGGATCCGGCGCAGGTCACCCTCATCGGCCACAGCCTTGGCGGCGCGGTGGCGGTGCTGACGGCGGCATCGGACCGCCGGGTGAAGAATCTGGTGCTGTGGTCTGCTGTAGGATATCCGTTTAACGATATCGTGAAGATTACGGAACGCAGCGTCTATGACAGCGCCGTAAAGCATGGCCGCGCAGATTACCTCGGCTATGAAATGACGCCCGTATTCTTCGATTCGCTGGCGCTTTATCAGCCGTTCCAGGAGGCCGCCAAGTTTGACGGCAACGTTCTGGTCATTCACGGAACATCGGACGATGTGATTCCCGCTGATTATGCCTTCCTGTATCAGAAGGTGTTCTGGACCCGGCGGGAAGGGCGCTGCGACAAGGACATTATTTTTCAGGCCAATCATACGTATTCTTCCGGCGAGCACCGCAGGCATCTCATCAAGACGACGAAAGACTGGCTGGACGGCCAGGAGGCGCTGCAGGCGGAGTGGCAGAACTGGATGATCTGACAGCTGGTGAAGAAGGCGTCCCTGCGGGGCGCCTTTTCTGCTATTTTTCCTATGTCCCATAAGCTCCCAAGTGGTAAATAAGTCACAAAAGCGATACAATGAGGATAAATATACACTATCAAGGGATAAGGAGGTGGCCCGGTTGACGATGCCATCCTTATTTATCGCACACGGTTCACCGTTGCTCGCAGTAGAAAACAGCGCGTATACCGCTTTCCTGAAGCGGCTGGGCCGTCGCCTGCCTGTTCCCAAGGCCGTTGTCATCTTCTCGGCCCACTGGGATGAGCCGCAGCAGCAGCTGACAGACGCGGACCGTTATGAAGCGATTCATGATTATTACGGGTATCCTGAGGAGTTGTATCAAATCCGTTATTCCATTCCCGGCGACCGGAAGATTGCCGCTGAGGTGCAGCGGTTGTTCCAGCAAGGGAATCTCAAGCACCAGACCGTGCCGGACCGCGGGCTTGACCACGGGGCATGGATTATTCTCAAGCAGCTGTACCCGGATCTGGAGATTCCGGCGATGGAGCTGTCCATTGATTCCAGGCGGTCACCGTCTGAGCAGTATGAAATTGGAAAAATGCTGGCCGCTCTCCGTGAGCAGAGCGTCCTGATCATCGGCAGCGGCGCTTTGGTGCACAACCTGCGCCTGCCAAGCCAGAACGGCCCTGTTCCGCAGGTCGAGGCCTTCGACCAGTGGATCAGCGAGAAGATCAGCCGCTGGACCCTGCCGGAATTGTTCCGGTACGACAAGCTGGCTCCGAATGTCAGAGACGCTGTTCCGTCTTATGCACAAGAGCATATCAGTCCTTTGTTCTACGCGATGGGAGCCGCCGATCAGGAACGCACAGCGAAGCGGCTGTTCCAGGACCGCAGGCCCGGGGCGCTGAATCTCGATATTTGGCAGTTCGGGGGCGATGAGCTTACCGGCATTTGAGCAGACAACCAGAATGGCTATAAATCAAGAGCCGTGCCCTAGAGGTGCGGCTCTTTTGGCGCTGGGCTTAGCGCCGGATGCGGCGTAAGGTGTGACGTTGGTTGTGACGCCGGGTGCGCCTGCTCTTCTCCTTTTCGCTTTGCCCGGTTTGGCTTTATAATAGAAGAAGAGCCTGGGGGCTCTTGCAGGACTTTGGCGCAGCTCCTGTGCGAATTATTGATGCATGAAAAACCCCCTTTTTACTAATATTAGGAATAGAAGGGTTCAGATGGGGTAATGTTAAATGAATATTGACTGAAAGTTTTGATAATGCGCTTACATAATCTTTACAATAGGTCTTTCAGGTTGGTAAGATAACAAGGGTTGTCATCAACTGCTTAAATTCACCAAATTTTTTATAAAGGAGATATCCAGGTGGCCAAGAAGAAGGATATTTTTTTCCAGACACTCGAAAATATGGCGGACACGATTGTACAAGCCGCTGATTATTTTGCCGCACACGTTTCGGATTTCAACAACATTTCCGATTTTGCGAAAGCCATGAAAGAATTTGAAAGAAAATGCGATGAATCCACGCATACCATTATCAAGGAACTGAACAAAACGTTCATTACGCCGATCGAGCGGGATGACATTATGGATCTGGCCACGACAATGGACGACGTGATGGACGGGCTCGAAGCGACGGTATCCCGGTTCTACATGTATCATTTGGGACAGCCGGACAAATATATCGTCCAGTTCGGGGAAATTCTGCGCAACTCTGCGTATGAGATCCAGAAAGCGGTTCAACTGCTGTCTTCCAAGAAGCTGCTGGCCATTCGTGAGCATACGATCCGTCTGAACGATCTGGAGAACCAGGGCGACGACCTGCTGCGGATCTGCATTAACGAGCTCTTTAAATCCGTTACGGACCCGATTGAGCTGATCAAGAAAAAAGAAATCTACGAGCGTCTTGAGACGACGACGGATGCCTGCGAGCACGTAGCCAATATGCTGGAATCCATTATCATGCGCAATTCGTAAGGGGCGTTGACAAAACAATGGATACAACTTTGCTCGTATTAGGCGTCGTCATTATACTCGCGCTTGCTTTCGACTTTATCAACGGTTTCCACGATACGGCGAACTCCATCGCTACATCGGTATCGACACGGGCGCTGACGCCCCGCAGAGCGATTATTTTGGCGGCCGGAATGAACTTTCTCGGCGCGATCCTGTTTACAGGCGTCGCCAAGACCATCGGCGGCAAGATCGCCGACCCGACTACAATGGACAACGGCCTAGAAGTCATCATCGCGACGCTGCTCGCGGCGATTATCTGGAACCTGGTCACCTGGTATTTCGGCATTCCATCTTCCTCCTCCCATGCGCTGATCGGCGCGTTGGTAGGTGCAGTCTTCGTCGGTGCCGGCTCCGATCAAGTCAAATGGGCGGGCTTTAGAGAAATTGTGGAAGGCCTGCTGCTTTCGCCGATTATTGCTTTTATCATTGGTTATATTGTTATGACGATTCTCAAATATATCTTTGCCAAGCGAAGCCCGCACACCGTTAACAAAGGTTTCCGCACCCTGCAGATCCTGACAGCGGCGCTTCAGTCTTTCACGCACGGCACGAACGATGCGCAGAAGGCGATGGGGATCATTACCTTCGCGCTGGTGACCTCCGGTCAGCTGTCTGACCTGACAGTCCCGCTCTGGGTAAAGATCGCGGCTGCACTGTCTATGGCGGTCGGCACTTCTGTTGGCGGCTGGAAGATCATCAAGACAATGGGAACGAAGATCTTCAAGATCGAGCCGATCAACGGCTTTGCGGCGGACATCTCGTCGGCCTCCGTTATCTTCTCGGCAACGCTGCTGCACCTGCCGGTCAGCACGACGCATGCGATTACGCCGGCCATTCTGGGCGTGGGCGCTGCCAAACGGTTCTCCGCGGTGCGCTGGTCGCTGGCCGGACGGATCGTTATTACCTGGTTTATCACCATTCCGATCTCGGCCGTTCTGGCCGGTTTGATCTTCAAGCTCCTGTTCGGATGGTCTTAACCTGCAAAGCTAAGCTCTTCAGGGCCTGGAAAGGCCGGGGGAGCTTTTTTCATACCTGAGCCCAGAGTTCAGGCGTTTGAGCCCGATATTTTCCCAGAAGACAGAAACGAGGAGAAATCACGATGATCCGCACGCTATCCATTTCCCTTGATAACGAAATAACAGAAGGAAGCTCTCTGCAGGAGCTGGACCGGGATTCGGCCAAATGGATTTGGGCCGATTTCTGTCAGCCAACGGAGGATGAATGCGCGCTGCTGAGCAGCTATTTTCACTTCCATCCGCTCGCGATCGAGGACTGTGTGCTCCATAATCTGCAGCGTCCCAAGCTGGATGTGTACGAGGACGTCCGGTTTTATGTGCTGCATGCGATCGACCCGGACCGTCTGAAGGCGAGAGAGGTGAACCTGTTTGTCGGGGAGAAGCTGATCGTATCCTTCCATAAAAATAAACTCGAAGAGGTGGATCAGGCCATCCAGCAAATGGTCAGCCTGGTCCGCAGCGGGCAGGAGGTGCAGCAGGGGCCGATGGCGGCTGCGCACGCGGTGATGGACCACCTGGTGGATTCGTATTTTCCAAGCCTCTATGCTATTGAAGACGAGCTGGCGGATATTGAATCCATCGGGAGCGGGGAGCCGGTGGAGACGCTGATGAACCAGGTGTTCGACCTGCGGGGGCGGCTGCTGAAGCTGCGCCGGTCGGTGGTGCCGATGCGCGACCTGCTGTACCGGATCGTCAATTCCCAGCATATGCAGGAGAACGGGCTGCTGCGGGCTTATTTTGCCGATATTCATGACCATCTGCTCAAGCTGTCCGATATGATCGAGGCGGACCGGGAGATGACGGCGGACCTGCGCGACTCCTACATCTCGCTGAACTCCAACCGCATGAACGGCATCATGAAGACGCTGACGGTTATCACCACCATCTTTATGCCGCTGACGCTGATCGCCGGGATCTACGGCATGAATTTTGAGAGGATGCCAGAGCTGCACTGGGCCTACGGCTATTTCACCGTGCTGCTGTTTATGGCGGGCTTGTCCCTCTGGATGGTGCTCTGGTTCAACCGGCGCGGCTGGTTTAAATAGGAAGACGGCAGCGCTTATAAATAACGTGAAATCTTCCGATGAAAAAAAGAGGGAGGCGTGCGGGAAGGCCTGCACGCCTGTTTGCGCTGTCTGCGCGCTTGCCCGCGCATGTATATAGGACGAGATAGGACGATAAAGGACGGGCGAGAGGGCGATATAGGAGAGTAGGGAGATAAAGGGCGATGTAAGGCGATGTAGGATGATGTAGGCGATACGTTATAGGGCGATATAGGACGAGGTAGAGCATGATAAAGGGAAGGGCGATAGGGCGCTAGGGCGGATCGATATAGCGATATAGGGCGGGCCTGTGTCTGCGGCGCCGGCGGCGCCTTCCTTCCCGGCCGCAGCTGTCAGCGGCGGCGCGGGCTGCGGCGCTTGGCGGAAGAGGAGCGGCGGTAGCCGTTTTTGCCGGAACGGCCCTTGCCGCCGGAGCTGCGGCGTCTCCCGCTCCCGGAGCCTTTGCGTCTGCGCTTCGGACGGTATTCATCCAGCCGGTCAGGGTCGGCTGTGACACCTGCGGCTGCTTTGCCTCCAGGGAGGAAGGAGCCCATCAGCAGTTTGGCCATCGGCGCGATCTGCTGGAAGCTGGACATGATCTTCTGCACACGGCCGATATGGCCCATGATGCCGTCAATACCGCCAAGGCGGTCAATCATGCCTTTCAAGTCGCCGATGTTGGAGAGCAGTCCGCCGCCTTTGCCGGCAGCTCCGGCGCCTGTGGCAGCCGCGTCCGTTACAGAATTGGCCGCATTGAACGGGACGAGAGAGCTCTCAGGTGAAATGCCGTAAGGATTAACACCTGGATAATACTGCGGGACGGACGGCAGCTCGGGCGGGGCCGCGCTGCTGGTGCCGACACTCCGGTAGCGGTTCATGCCCGGATAAGAGGCTGCGCCCTGCCGATGGTTCGTATTCCGGTTCGGAATGTTGGGATTTGGATTGTTGTAATGAGGCAATTTGCATCACGTTCCTTTTCCAGTATTTGTGTCTATGAATGATAGACATTCGTGGATGCCTTTCTCTACAACATCGTATGATTTAGGCAGGAGCGGGGTATAGACGAACGCCCGGTTTTGGGCTGGGCGAATGCGGAAATCAGAATTAGGCTCTGCAACGCGTGAATCCGTTAACGCTTGAAAATGAGGCCTTCACTCGTGTACAATGAAACTACTAATGGTAGGGGATGATAAACAGGTGCAGCTCAAGAAATTGAATGATTCCAGCATTGATCAATTATTTCAAGCGATTCTTACTCTTGATAACCTCGAAGAATGCTATGTGTTCTTTGACGATCTTTGTACTGTGAATGAAATCCAGTCCATGGCCCAGCGGCTCGAAGTTGCGCGCATGCTTGGGAAAGGCTGTACGTATAATCAAATCGAAGCCGAGACAGGCGCCAGCACGGCTACGATTTCCCGTGTCAAGCGCTGCCTGAACTACGGCAACGATGGATATAAAATGACATTGGACCGGCTGGAGAGCAAATGAAGCATCCAGGCGTTCTGATTATCAGCCACGGTTCGCCGGACGATGCCTGGATCAGGCTCGTCGACGACGCCGTGGCGGAACTGAAGCTTCCAACCGGGATTCCGGTGGAAGCTTCTTTCTTGGAGGACGACGGAGACCGGAGCATTCAAGGCGGCATCGACCGCCTGGAGGCAGCTGGCGTGACCGATCTGGTCGTCATCCCTTTGTTTGTGTCTTCAGGCAGCACGCATATCGACGAGATCAGCTATGCGCTGGGCGTGAAGCCGGAGCCGGAGCTTCCGACGGATCTCGCGCCCTTCCGGATCGGAGAAGGGGTGGCCGTGCATTTCGGCCGCCCGGTGGACGACGATCCGGTGATCGCGCACATGGTCTGGGACAAGGTGCGCGGTTTGTCCCGGGACCCGGACCGGGAAGCGGTGGTGCTGGTCGGGCACGGAAGCGGGCATGACGGCTTCCGGCAGCGCTGGGAGGCAGGGATGGCTTCCCTGGCGGCCAGCGTGCAGGCCATCAGCGGCGTGGCAGCCGCCGATTATGGCCTGCTGCGGACGGACACCGTGCGCAGCAAGGTGGCCGAGTGGAGCGGGCGGGGCTACGAGGTCATCGTGGCCCCGCTGTTCCTGAGTGCGGGATATTTCACGAAGCAGGTGATCCCTTCCAGGCTGGAAGGCCTGGAATACCGGTACAGCGGAGAGGCGCTGCTGCCGCATCCGCGCCTGGCGGACTGGATACAGGAACAAATCTCGAATATAATGGAAAGATAATGACTATTCGAGAATAAATGGAGCTGCAGCAGCAATGAAGAGAGCGAGATTAATTTATAATCCTTCCTCCGGACGCGAGGAGATTCGAAGACTGCTTCCGGACATCTTAAACCGGCTGGATCTGGCCGGGATTGAAACCTCCTGCCATGCGACCACCGGCGAAGGCGACGCGACCCGCGAAGCGGCTGAAGCCGTGTACCGCGGGTATGACATTATCATTGCGGCGGGAGGCGACGGCACCCTGAACGAGGTCGTGAACGGCATGGCCGGTAAGGAGAACCTGCCGCCGCTCGGCGTTTTCCCTATGGGAACGACCAACGATTTTGCCCGCGCCATGGGCATCCCGAGAAAATGGGAAGAATACTGCGATCTGCTGATCAAGGGCGAGACCCGTCCGATCGATATCGGCAAGGCGAACGACCGCTATTTTATCAACATCGCCGGAGGCGGCTCCCTGACCCAGCTTACCTACGAGGTGCCGAGCCGTCTGAAGACGATGATCGGGCAGCTGGCCTATTATATGAAGGGCATCGAGAAGATGGTGAATCTGTCCCCGACCGAGCTCTCGATAATGGCAGACGGCTATGACCCGATGCACGGCGAATTCATGATGTTCCTGATCGCGAACTCCAATTCAGTCGGGGGCTTTGAGAAGCTGGCGCCGGACGCGCGCATCGACGACGGCCTGCTCGATGTTATCGCCGTTAAACGCTGCAACCTGGGCGAGTTTATCCGGCTGGTGACGATGGCGCTGCGGGGCGACCATTTTAACGATTCGCACGTCATTTACTTCAAAACAAAACGGATGATCGTCACCTCCCCGGCTCCGGTGCTGCTGAATCTGGACGGCGAGCTCGGCGGCCAGCTGCCTGGCGTGTTCGAAATTTTGCCGTCGCATCTGCAAATTTTTGCTTGAGGACCTGCGGGATAATAAGGAATTAAGCTGGAAATCGGTATTATAAGATCATAAATAGAGCGTTAGAAGTGAACAGGGTGAACCAAGCGCATACTGCATAGAGCTTACTGTCTTCACCTTTTAGAAAAAGTCTTGCTGCTGGCCGGGCGGCCGGGCAAGGCTTTTATTTTTTTGACTATCAGGAAAGAAGTGAAATGAACAAGATGAGTAAACACCGGGGCGGAACACGCGGAGGCGCGTCAACCGGACGGGGCGGGCGTTCATCAGGCGGGAATCGCAGCAGCACTGCGGCCGCAGCCGAATGGAACCTGCCGGTAGCGAAGAACGAAGAACACATTATCGACATCATCGGGATGAATCACGACGGGGAAGGGGTAGGCCGCGCGGAGGGCTATACCCTTTTTGCTGCGGGCGCGCTGCCGGGCGAGAAGGTCCGGGTCAAGGTGCTCCACACGAAAAAGCAGTTCGGCTACGCCAAGCTCCTGGACGTGCTGGAAGCCAGCCCGGACCGCGTCGCGGCGCCATGCCCGATTTACGACCAATGCGGCGGCTGCCAGCTGCAGCACATGAGCTACGCCGGCCAGCTGGCGTGGAAGCGCCAGCGTGTTGTCGATGCGCTGGAGCGCATCGGGAAGCTGCGGGTGAGCGGGAGTGCAGGGATTGGAGCGGGTGCTGATGCTGATGCGAATGCTGGAACAGGCGAGATTGCTCCGGAAAGTGCTGAAGGCCTTGGAACGAGCAATCCTTCAGACGGCTCCGCACATTCAGCTGAACCCGTGCAGAATACTATCGATGCAGGCGTGCAGGAGTACGGCAAGAATGAAGGCATCATTGTCCGCGACACGCTGGGCATGGATGAGCCTTGGCGCTACCGCAACAAAGCCCAGGTGCCGATCGGTGTAACCGAAGGCGGCCTGGTTGGCGGTTTTTACGCGAAAAACAGCCACCGGATCATCGACATGGAGACCTGTCTCATCCAGCACGAGCATAACGACGAAGTCGTCTCGCGCGTTAAAGCGATCGGCCGTGAGCTCGGCATCTCTGCCTACAACGAAGAGACAGGGCGAGGTCTGCTTCGCCACGTTGTGGTGAAGAAGGCCTTCCGCACCGGTGAGATTATGCTCGTCCTTGTCACGAGCGGGCGGGACATCCCGCATAAGGACGAATGGATCGGCCTGATCCGCGAACAGATCGCAGGTGTAGCGAGCATCTGCCAGAACGTCAACACGAAGCAGACCAACGTTATCTTCGGTGACGAAACCCGCGTCCTGTGGGGCCGCGACGTCATTTACGATTACATCGGCGACGTGCAGTTTGCGATTTCGGCGCGTTCTTTTTACCAGGTGAACCCGGTCCAAACCGAAGTCCTGTACGGCAAAACGGTGGAGTACGCCGGCCTGACCGGCAAAGAAACCGTCATCGACGCCTACTGCGGCATCGGCACGATTTCCCTGTTCCTGGCGCAGCATGCGGACCAGGTCTACGGCGTGGAGATCGTCAAAGAAGCGATCGAAGATGCCCGCAGCAATGCCCAGCTTAACAACATGAACAATGTGAAGTTTGAAGTTGGAGCGTCAGAAGATGTCATCCCTCGCTGGAAAGAGCAGGGAATTGAGGCGGATGTCATCGTAGTCGACCCACCGCGCAAAGGCTGCGACCCGCGCCTGCTCGAGACCATCCTTGAAATGAAGCCCGAGCGCGTGGTGTACGTGTCGTGCAATGCCTCGACTCTGGCACGGGATTTGGCGATTTTGGAGGAAGGCGGGTACCGGACGGTGGAAGTGCAGCCGGTGGATATGTTTCCGCATACGGTTCACGTTGAATGCTGTGCGTTGATAGTTAGAAGTAAAGAATAAGCAGAGGGGTTCGAGAATCTGTAAAAGATTCTCGGACTCCCATCTGCTTTAATCTCGATGCGATCAATTAGTCTGTGAAGGATTTCGGGCGTTAGCTCGTCGAATAACAGGAACTCCTCCAAGGAATTCTTTAGTTGGGAAAATGCTAAAGTATCGTCTTGGATTTGAAGCGATTCATCGTACTGTCGCTTTTTGGACTTCAGCTCGTCTAACTCCTGATTGATCGAAGCAACATACTCATCGTACTCGCTCTTTGGCATGTCTCCGTCAAAGTGCTTATCGTGTGCTTGCTTCTTTCGATGCTTCAATTTGTCCATTTGAGCATCCAAGGCTTTGATCGCTTTTTCATTTTGTTGCTTTTGTTTCTTTAGCTGGTTTTCAAGCTTCTTAATTACCGCTTCATTATTCAAGTTGGATACAAGCAAACGAATATCTTGAAGAATAACGGATACCAAGTCGAGAGCGTAAAATATCTTGTGTAAATAGATAAATAGCAAAAAGGAAGACCTTTCTTGTAGAATTAAGTCACCACAACCAACTCACAAGAAAGAGGTCTTCCCTATGAATCATTTTACATCAGATTTAGTCCAGGCTCTAGTCACAAAGCAGGACGTAACCGAGATTTTTCGCAATCATTTGGAAATGGCTATGAATCGCTTGTTAGAAACCGAGCTCACCGCATTTTTAGATTATGAGAAGTACGACCGTGCGGGCGTAAACTCTGGAAATTCTCGAAATGGCAGCTACTCACGTACACTGCACACCGAATATGGTGATTTAATGCTCACCATTCCCAGGGATCGCAACGGGGAGTTTAAACAGCAAACGATCGCTCCGTACAAGCGATCCAATGACACGCTGGAGTCCTTCGTCATTCACATGTTCCAGAAGGGTGTGACGATGACGGAGATTGCGGACCTCATTGAGAAAATGTATGGGCATCACTAGACGCCGCAAACGGTGTCGAATATGACGAAGACCATGGTTGAACATGTCGATGCCTTCACGACACGCAAGCTGGCTAAGCGTTATGTTTGCGTGTATATCGATGCCACTTATGTTGCTGTCAAAAGGGATACGGTCTCTAAAG
>NZ_VAWG01000025.1 GCF_005869875.1 Paenibacillus pinistramenti | reverse complement strand
GCCCCCCTCAAGATGAGATTTCCCAATTAGTAAGACCCCTTGAAGACGACGAGGTAGATAGGCTGGAGGTGGAAGTGCAGCAATGCATGGAGCTGACCAGTACTAATCGGTCGAGGGCTTATCCAAATGGACCCCACAAAGTGAAGAAGAAGCTTCGCAGCGGATTCCGAATACTTTGCGGGGACCCCGAGAACATCTAATTCGAAAATATTGTTTCGTATCCAGTTTTCAGGTGATCAAACCTGAGTATTCATGAAATTCATCGGCACGATTCGTGATCGACCGAATTTCATGAAAGAGAAGATGGTTGATATTTTCTCGAAGCGATTTCGAGGAGCGGAGGCTCCGAAAAATCATGTTTGGTGGCGATGGCGGAGGGGTTCCACACGTATCCATCCCGAACACGACCGTTAAGCCCTCCAGCGCCGATGGTACTTGGACCGCAGGGTCCTGGGAGAGTAGGAAGCCGCCAAGCAATCTAAAGACACAGTCTCCATAAATGGAACTGTGTCTTTTTGCGTTTCTTACGTATTTTGTTGAACATATTTTTCTAAATAGTTGGAGGACCGTCAGCAAGCGTTACCCTGCGTATTGTCGGTATCCGAACAGATTGAACAAGATATGGACCGAGATTTCTTCTTCTCAGCGGAGGAAGCTAAGGCGTATGGAATCATCGACAAGGTCATCTGCTAAGGGTGACCTTGCATCACAGAGCCTTAACCTGGCGGGGTTAAGGCTTTCTTTTTTGATAAAACCTGTAATAATGTGCACCCTACATAGACACAAGTTCGCTTGCTGTGAGCTTTGTCTTTGACGGATTCTCATAGCCTTGACAGCCCATATCCCCTTTGCTAAGATTGCAATAATATATTTTTGCAAGGGTGCAGCCCGGGTTTATTTTATTAGGGAAATCGGCTTTTGTAAGGAAAATAGAGCGATCATTTAAGGAGGATTTTTTGAGGTGTGGGAGAACAAGTTTGCTAAAGAAGGATTAACGTTTGACGATGTTTTGCTGATTCCGCGTAAGTCGGTGACTTTGCCTAAAGAGGTGGATGTGTCCACGCAGCTGAGCAGCAGCGTAAAGCTGAACATTCCGCTGATCAGTGCAGGCATGGATACCGTGACGGAAGCAGCTTTAGCGATTGCTATTGCGCGTGAAGGCGGCGTCGGCATTATCCATAAGAATATGCCAATTGAGCAGCAGGCCGAAGAAGTTGACCGGGTTAAACGTTCGGAAAGCGGCGTAATTACCAACCCGTTCTATTTGACACCAGATCATCTGGTATCCGATGCTGAACGCGTGATGGGCAAATTCCGCATTTCCGGTGTGCCGATTGTGGACGAGCAGCAGAAGCTGGTTGGTATTCTTACAAACCGTGACCTGCGCTTTATTCATGATTACAACATCAAGATCAGCGAAGTGATGACCAAAGAAAATCTGGTGACTGCACCGGTCGGGACGACCCTTCAGGAAGCGGAAATTATTTTGCAGCAGCACAAAATCGAGAAGCTCCCGCTTGTTGATGATAACAATGTCCTTAAAGGACTTATTACGATTAAAGATATTGAGAAGGCAATTCAGTTCCCTAACGCTGCAAAAGATGCACAGGGCCGTCTGTTAGTCGGTGCTGCTATTGGCATTTCCAAAGATACATTTGATCGTGCAGACGCTCTCGTTAAGGCGGGTGTGGACCTGATCACGGTTGACTCTGCGCATGGTCACCATATCAATATTATTGATGCGGTTCGCAGCCTGCGGGAGCGTTTCCCGAATTTGACCATTATGGCCGGCAACGTTGCGACTGGTGAAGCGACCCGCGAACTGATTGAAGCTGGCGCTTCCATCGTTAAGGTTGGTATTGGTCCAGGTTCCATTTGTACAACCCGCGTCATTGCAGGTATCGGCGTACCGCAGATCACAGCGGTTTACGATTGTGCAACGGTTGCCCGTGAATATGGTGTACCTATCGTTGCTGACGGCGGTATCAAGTACTCTGGTGAGATTACGAAAGCAATTGCGGCTGGTGCGCATGCTGTGATGCTCGGAAGCTTGTTTGCCGGTACGGATGAAAGCCCAGGCGAATCGGAGATTTATCAAGGCCGTAAATTCAAAGTCTACCGTGGTATGGGTTCCATGGCAGCCATGAAGCAGGGCAGTAAAGACCGCTACTTCCAGGACGATGACAAGAAGCTCGTACCAGAGGGCATTGAGGGCCGCGTGGCTTACAAAGGGCCTTTGTCTGACACTATTCATCAGCTGATCGGCGGACTCCGCTCCGGTATGGGCTACTGCGGAACCAAGACGCTGGAAGAACTGCAAAATGATACGGAGTTTGTGCGGATTACGGGTGCAGGTCTGCGTGAAAGCCATCCGCATGATGTACAAATTACGAAGGAAGCTCCAAACTACTCCTTATAATCGTAAGAGTGGGAATAACTGCTAGGACGGACCGGGCATAGAACGCCTGGTCTGTCTTTTTTTTGCTGTATGGCCTGTGATAGAATAGAAAACAGTTTAAAAGAGAAGATGAAGGGAGTAAATGTTTTGAAATCAACGGATACCAAGCAAAAATGGACCAAACAGCGCAAGTTTAAGAGAGCTGTTGCTATTATTCTATTAATTCAGATGCTGACTGCCGCCCCTGCGGTTTCCATGGCTGAAGGGTCGGATGCAAATACATCAACTACTAATGCTGCAACTACAACGAATACGTCTGCAGATACTTCGGCAAATACCTCTAATACAGCGGCAGCTCCTGCTGCAGACACTGCAGCTGAGGTTGTTATGCCGATTGTGCCTCAGCTTGCGGTGAAATCAGCGGTTTTGCTGGAGCCGACAACAGGCCAGATCCTGTACTCCTTTAACAGCGAAGAGGCGCTTCCGCCTGCAAGCATGACAAAGATGATGACCGAATATATTGTCGCGGAGCAGGTTAAAGAGGGCAAGCTCAGCTGGGATGACATGGTCACTGTAAAAGAGAATGCAGCGGAGCAGATCGGTTCGCGGGTATTTTTGGCACAAGGTGAACAATATACTGTCAAGCAGCTGTACATCGCGATGGCTGTAGGCTCTGCCAACGATGCTACGGTTGCTTTGGCTGAGCTGGTGGGCGGAACAGAACAAAACTTTGTGAAAATGATGAATGACGAGGCCAAGCGGATGGGCCTGCCGACGGCTTATTTTGCCAACTCAACGGGTCTAAGCATTGCGGATATGCCGGAAGCCTACCGGCCTGACAGTACAAAGGAAACGGTAATGTCGGCGATGGATGCGGCTATTTTGGCTAAATACATTGTTGACGATCATCCGGATTTTTCCCAATTTACAACGATTCCTTCCTATAAGCTGCGCGACCGGGATACAGATCCGATCATCAACTATAACTGGATGCTGCCGGCCAATGCTTCTAATACGTATTTGAAGCAGTTCGCCTACGAGGGTCTGGACGGGATGAAGACAGGCCATACATCGGCTGCCGGCCAGTGCTTTACTGGTACTGCTGTCCGCAACGGGGTACGGCTGATCAGCGTGGTCATGGGGGCGAGCACTGAGGCGACCCGTTTTACGGAAACAGCGAAGCTGCTGGATTACGGCTTTAATAACTTTGAGATCAAGAAAACCATTCCGGCTAAGTCGACCATTGATTCCGCCAAAACCGTAAGCGTGAAGAAGGGCAAACAGACCTCTGTACCGCTTGTGACCGACCAGGACGTTAATTTTGTTCTTCCTAAAGACGTTACTGGCGCTCCGTCCGTTACTGTAAACCTGACTACCAAAGAGCTTACAGCACCGGTGAAAAGCGGCACAAAAGTCGGCACAGCCACTTATTCTTATAAAGTACAAGGCTCCAATACTCCAATCCAAAGAACCGTTAACTTGGTAACGTCGCAAGAGGTGGAGAAGGCAGGCTGGTTCAAGCTGTTCATGCGCGCCATCGGCGACTTCTTCCATGATCTGTTCGGCAGCGTTAAAAACTTGTTCTAACTCTGAATATAACGGCTCAAATCCGACTTCAATGATTGTATATTGAGCAGGTTTCATGTAAAATTTAAAGTTAGATTAAAGGATGGAATTTTTATTCTCCGCAGGTGTAAAGAGCCATAGGGAGTAAATGATCTATATAACGGGAGGTTAATTATGAAGACAGGAACACCTACAGTTAAAAGAGGCATGGCAAAAATGCAAAAGGGCGGCGTCATCATGGACGTCATGAATGCTGAACAGGCGAAAATTGCTGAAGCAGCAGGTGCCGTTGCGGTTATGGCTTTGGAGCGTGTACCTTCCGATATTCGTGCAGCAGGCGGGGTTGCGCGTATGGCCGATCCTACTATTATTGAACAAGTAAAAGATGTGGTATCTATTCCGGTTATGGCCAAAGCCCGCATCGGACATTATGTAGAGGCTAGAGTGCTGGAGTCCTTGGGCGTTGACTATCTCGATGAGAGTGAAGTTTTGACCCCTGCTGACGAGGTTTACCATATTGATAAACGTGAATTCACGGTACCTTTTGTCTGCGGTGCTAAAGACCTGGGCGAAGCGCTGCGCCGGATTGGTGAAGGAGCTTCCATGATCCGTACGAAGGGCGAGCCGGGAACAGGCAACATTGTTGAAGCTGTACGTCACATGCGTCTGATTAACAGCCAGATCCGTAAAGTGCAGAACATGTCGAAGGACGAGCTGTATGCCGAAGCCAAAAACCTTGGCGTACCTTACGAACTGCTGTTTGAAGTTCATGAAAATGGCAAACTGCCGGTCGTAAACTTCGCTGCAGGCGGGGTTGCAACTCCAGCAGACGCTGCTTTGATGATGCATTTGGGTGCTGACGGCGTATTCGTAGGCTCCGGTATTTTCAAATCGGAAAATCCTGAGAAATTTGCACGTGCGATCGTTGAAGCTACAACGCATTACACGGACTACAAACTGATCGCTGAAGTATCCAAGAACCTGGGTACACCAATGAAAGGGATTGAAATTTCCACACTGGCAGCGAACGAGCGTATGTCCCAGCGCGGCTGGTAAGCTGAAGGGTATCACCAAAACAGCTGTTTAGAGAGAAAGAAGGTACCTTCATGAAGATCGGAGTGTTGGCGCTTCAGGGCGCCGTTGAGGAACATATACGAAGCATTGAAGCTGCTGGCGCAGAAGGTGTAGAGGTTAAGCATGCAGAACAGCTCGGAGAGCTTGATGGACTCATCATTCCCGGCGGGGAAAGCACCACAATCGGCAAGCTGATGAGAAAATACAGCTTCATCGAACCTATCCGTCAGTTTGCGGCTGAAGGCAAGGGTCTGTTCGGCACCTGCGCTGGTCTGATCGTTCTGGCCGAATCCATCGAAGGCGGAGAAGAGCCGCATTTATGTTTGATGGATATTACGGCTTCCCGTAATGCCTTTGGCCGTCAGCGGGAGAGCTTTGAGACGGACTTGGACGTGAAGGGGATTGATAATCCTGTTCGGGCTGTTTTTATCCGTGCGCCTTTGATTACGAAGACAGGTCCTGAAGTGGACGTGCTGTGTACGTACAAGGATGAGGTTGTAACGGCCAGACAGGGTAAAATCCTTGTGACCTCCTTCCACCCGGAGCTTACCGATGATTTCTCTTTGCATCAATATTTCTTGGATATGATAAAGGGCGGGTAATTTCACCGATCAGAGGGAAGAAAGAACCTGCCTGGCGGCACAATAGAGGGGCGGGGGCAATTCCGCTCCTTTTGCCTTGAATTTTTACTTTATGCCTATGGTTCTGATTTAGGAGGGTAACCCATGTTGGATGTCAAAATTTTGCGTAATGACTACGGTCGTGTAGAAGCCGCTCTTAAAGCGAGAGGCAAATCGCTCGATTTGATCGCTGACTTTCCAAAGCTGGATGAGAAACGCCGGGAGCTGCTGCAGGAGAGCGAACAGCTCAAGAACCGCCGCAACGTCGTTTCGGGCGAAGTGGCCAAGCTGAAGAAAGCGAAAGAGAATGCGGATGACCTGATTGCGGAGATGCGCCAGGTTGGCGACCGTATTAAAGAGCTGGATGAAGAAGTGCGGGAGCTGGAGACGCAGATCGACCAGCTGACGATGAGCATTCCGAATATTCCGAGCGAAAGCGTACCTGTAGGTGCTTCTGAGGAAGATAATGTGGAAGTGCGCCGCTGGAGCGAGCCGCGCCAGTTCTCTTTTACCCCTAAAGCGCATTGGGACATTGCTTCTGAACTAGGGATCTTGGATTTCGAAGCGGGGGCGAAGGTCACAGGTTCCCGGTTTACGTTCTACAAAGGTTTGGGGGCGCGTCTTGAGCGTGCTTTGATTAATTTTATGATGGATCTGCACAGCAACGAGCATGGGTATGAAGAGGTTTTGCCGCCGTATATCGTTAATCGGGACAGCCTGTATGGAACCGGGCAGCTTCCTAAGTTTGAGGAGGATTTGTTCAAATTAACGGACAGCGATTATTATCTGATCCCAACTGCTGAAGTACCGGTTACGAACTACCATCGCGATGAGATCCTGGATGGCGCCGATTTGCCGCGTTATTATGTGGCTTACAGCTCCTGTTTCCGTTCTGAGGCGGGTGCGGCCGGACGCGATACACGCGGATTGATCCGTCAGCACCAGTTCAATAAGGTAGAGCTGATTAAGCTTGTTCACCCTGATACTTCCTATGAAGAATTGGAGAAAATGACAGGCAATGCGGAACGCGTGCTGCAGCTGCTGAATCTGCCTTACCGGGTGCTGAGCTTGTGTACGGGGGATATGGGCTTTACAGCTGCCAAAACGTATGATCTGGAAGTATGGCTGCCGGAGAGCGGCATGTACCGCGAGATTTCGTCCTGCTCGAATGTAGAGGATTTCCAGGCCCGCCGGGCAAGCATCCGTTTCCGCCCTGATCCAAAGTCGAAGCCGGAATTCGTGCATACGCTGAACGGCTCCGGCTTGGCTGTAGGACGCACAGTTGCCGCTATTCTGGAGAATTATCAGCAGGAGGACGGCAGCGTGGAAATTCCGGAAGTGCTCCGTCCGTACATGGGCAGCATTACACACATTACCAAGAAGAAATAAACTTGATATTACCTTAGTGATATGATAAAATCTAATTCGTTACGTTGTTCTTAACGATGAAGATTTTATTGGAGAGATACCGAAGCGGTCATAACGGGGCGGTCTTGAAAACCGTTAGGGTGCAAGCCCACGTGGGTTCGAATCCCACTCTCTCCGCCATACATACACATTAGCGCCGCAGTCCTTTGGGACTGCGGTTTTTGATTTTTAATGGCACTCCATCCTGCGCTTGGTATAGAACCCGCCTAATCTCCGCATGTTACTAAGGAAGGGAAGCGGGGAGAAGGCGCATGTCTTTGCTGCCGCGGTCCCTTTTACATGGATAGGCAATAATGGTTCTGTGAACACGGAGGAGGGCTTAACGATGAGCAAACCAAGAAGCATGCCTGTACCAGGCGTACAGCCTAAACAGGAACGGCGCAAGGGCAGCGGAGGTCCCGAGCCGCTGTCAGGCTCCAAGAAAGTGAAGAACCGGAATCACGTCGACCATAACAATCCGGAAGGTTAATAAACCGGATCGGCCCGCTTCTTCATCTGAGGGAAGCGGCGTTATGCTGTGCGGTTCAAGCGGAATTGAGAAGGAAGTTTGAGTGGGCCGGGCCGGCATTAGCCGGCCTATTTTACTGTACATAAATGTTATCCTTGCTAGCGGAATTATACTGGTAATTGCATTTTGTTAAATTTATATTCATGTAAAGCAACTTAACGGAGGACATCAGGCCAATTTAATGTCATAATAATAGAGTAGGGATAAATGTAACCTTCAGGTTATGAATCCTGTATAGAACAGAAGAAATGGGGATGAGATCCAAAATTTATAGAAAAGGAGTGTTATAAAATGTTCCATCTTGCAAATGGCGAACAAGGCTTGCAGGCTGCATCGCTTCCTCCAAAGCAGCATAACAGGCGTTCGCTGGCCAGTATTCTGGCCAGGTGCCTGTTCATTATGGTCGGCGCGGTGATTTATGCCGTAGCACTGGAGCTTTTTCTAGTTCCCAATAACATTACAGACGGAGGCATTACCGGTATAGCGGTAATTGTCGCCCATCTTAGCGGCTGGTCCCTCGGTTTATTCCTGTTTATTCTCAATATTCCCTTCCTTCTTATCGGTTACAAGCAGATCGGTAAAACGTTTGCGTTATCCACATTGCTTGGCATCATTGTCATGTCGACGGTCACCGTTCTGCTCCACCATGTAGACGGCGTAGTAGAGGATACGCTCCTTGCCTTTGTCTTCGGCGGTATCCTGCTTGGTTTAGGCTCGGGTATTGCCATCCGTTTTGGCGGGTCTTTGGACGGAACGGAGATCATTGCAATTTTGCTGGCGAAGAAGCTTCCTTTTTCCGTTGGTGAAATTATTATGGTGTTCAACCTGTTTATTCTCGGCAGTACGGGATTTGTGTTTAACTGGAATTCGGCGTTGTTTTCTATTTTAGCTTACTATATTGCCTCTAAAGCCATTGACATTACGGTGGATGGTTTAAATGAGTCGAAATCGGTATGGATTATCAGTGATCGGATTCAGGACATCGGGGATGCGATTCTAAGCCGTCTTGGACGGGGAGTTACTTACCTATCAGGCGAAGGCGGATTCTCGGGAGATCCGAAGAGAGTGATCTTCTGTGTGATTACCCGTCTGGAAGAAGCGAAGCTGAAAGAGATTGTGAATCATTTTGATGAAAACGCCTTTCTGGCAGTCGGCAACATTCATGACGTCAAGGGCGGGCGGTTCAAGAAACGGGATATCCATTAAAAATAACGATATTAAGAGCCCGCACCAGGGAATCAGCCCCGGTGCGGGCTCTTTGTTATCTGCGACTCTGCGGCTCTGCGGCGCTACCTGCGGCGCAGCCTGCGGAAGAACTCGCTGAGCATGGAGCTGCACTCCTCCTGAAGCACCCCGGACAGCACCTCTGTCCGGTGATTAAAGCGAGGCTCTTGCAGCAGATTCATCAGGGTGCCTGCGCAGCCGGCCTTCGGATCGGCCGTTCCATAGACGACGGCGGGAAGCCGGCACTGGACGATCGCTCCGGCGCACATGGGGCAGGGCTCGAGGGTCACATAGAGCCTGCAGTCCAGCAGCCGCCAGGCGCCAAGGGCCTCGCTGGCCTGGCGGATTGCGATCATTTCGGCATGAGCGGTAGAATCATGCGTGGTTTCTCTAAGATTATGGCCGCGGCCGATAATCTCGTTATTTTTGACGACTACGGCCCCGATAGGCACCTCGCCAATGGCCTCCGCTTTGCGGGCTTCCTCTATGGCGAAGCGCATCCAGTATTCATCGGAATACTCTTCTGATGAGGAGAGAAGGACTTCTTTTTCAGACATGCTTGCAAACAGCTCCTTGCTTCATTTTGTGGATATTATCCAACGAACATTTATTCGTTTGTTAACATGATGTTGATAAACCTGTGGATAAGAGTGGTTTTATGCACATTTTTACTAACAAGGTCTAATAAATTCTGTGGAATTGTGCACAATCTGTGGACAAAATGTTGATGAGTGATGAATATCCTTGCAAAAGGCCCCAGCCGATTGATTCCATTGTAATCTTCGTGAATAGGCTTATCAATCTATAGGCAAATGCCGTCGAAAATTGTATCATGTTAGAGTGAACCAATATTAGCCATCCTGAGTCTGAGTCTGGAGGTGCGGGCAGCTTGTCGATCAAAAGAAAGATGATCCTGTTATTGTTTGTTTCGCTCTCAGCCATGGTGCTGTTAAATATGGTTCTTGTATATAATCATGGCAGGAATACCCTTCGCGGGGACTATGAATCCAGACTGATTTCAGGTACACGGCAGGCCGCGGTTTCGCTGGAACAAAGCCGGTTTGGCTCGAATTATGCTGAACAAGATATGGAGAAAGATTTATATAGAGCCGCACAAACAGCTGCCGGGGAGCTTGCATCGGACTGGTCGAAGGTGACATTAAACCAGCTGACCGATTTGAGCCGAAGGACAGGCGTAAGCGGTTTTTCCCTTTTATATATGAAAGATAGCCAAGTGCAGGCCGGACTGTCCACAGATCCTCTGCGTTTGGGCAAGCCTGTGAATAACTATGCAGATGTTCCCTCGTCGTACTTTCAACCATTCGCCCATCCTCCAGGCCCGCAGGATCATGGCCCTCACTGGACAGATACCTACAGTCAGATTACCGGAACATGGCAGTCAGAGGACCGGATGGGTTTTTACTATGATGGAAGAAGCAATTATATGGTCAATGTATTTATACGGCCTGATGATGCGAACCGGGATTTAACACGGCTGGGATTACCCGCGGCTATGAACCTGTTGAAGCAGAATGATTCCACGATCCTGGAAATCACGGGTCTCAGGATAGAGCGGAATGAACTTCGGCTGATGGAGAGAAACGACTCTTTTCGAGATTTGGTGCTGTATGGAGGCTTTCAATTCCCCGATCCGGCTGTGGATGAACGCATCAAGGCAGCACAAAGAGGACCGGGCCTGGTCACTGACCTTACTCTGAACGGCAAACACTATTTGCAAAGTTATGTCCCGGTTACCCCGCTGGAAGGGCCGGCTTATGTTCTGCGAATGGTTTACAGCTATGATCCGCTTCTAACCGAGCTCCGTTCTTACTTAAAGGTCCACATTCTGGCCTTAGTCATTACGCTGCTGGTGCTGCTGCTGGTGGTCTATATTACTGCAGGGTGGTTGATGCGGCCGTTCAGAAGCATTCTTGCGAAGCTGAAAGAGATGTCCAAAGGCCGGTTTGGACCCTTGCTCCAGCTGAAGAACCGCGATGAGTTTGGCTTGCTGGCCAACCACATTAATGTGCTGGCTGAGAGCTTAAGCGAATACACATCCAAAATGGAGAAAATAAATCTGGAGAACCGCTCCATGCGGGAATACCTGGAATCTGTCATTAACCAGACCGCAGATGCCATCCATTTATCCGATCCCAATTGGCGGATTCTCCGGGTCAATCATGCGTTTGCACAGCTGTATGGTTGGAAGGAAGATGAGATCGCCGGGCGTGAGCTTCCGTTTGTTCCCAGCGGCAAATGGCAAGAATGGGAGGAATGGGAGAGGGAGCTCGCTTCAGGAGAACAGCTGCCGTGGGAGGAGACCCTCCGGCTGCGGAAGGATGGAACTGAGGTTGAGGTCAGCATAAGCCATTCTCCGGTCTTCAATAAAAATGGAACCATCATTGCTTATATCACGATTTCAAGAGATATGACCGAGCATAACCGGATGCAGGAGCTGCTGCGGCGCTCGGAGAAGCTGACGACGGTCGGACAGCTTGCGGCGGGAGTGGCGCATGAAATCCGCAATCCGCTCACGACGCTGCGGGGGTTCCTCCAGCTGCAGCAGCAGACAAAGAAATTCAATTCCCGGCATGTGGATATTATGCTATCTGAACTCGACCGAATTAATCTTATAGTCAGTGAGTTCTTGATTCTGGCCAAGCCGCAGGCGAGTCATTTTCAGGATAAGGATATCAGGTATGTGCTGGGCGATGTGATCTCTTTGCTCGACAGCGAAGCTCATTTGCACGGCATAGAGTTTGTTAGTGATTTCTCGAAGGACCCGGTCATTGTGCATTGCGAAGAGAATCAGCTCAAGCAGGTATTCATTAATATCTTGAAGAATGCCATGGAAGCTATGCCGCGCGGCGGCGGAATCGGTCTAAAGGTCATTAAAGAGGGCGGGCAGGCCTTAATTGGAATTATTGATGAAGGAGAAGGCATCCCCTTCGAGAAGATCTCCAAGCTCGGCGAGCCGTTCTATACAAGCAAGGAGAAAGGGACAGGCCTGGGGCTGATGATCAGTCAGCGGATTATCGAAACCCACAGAGGGACCTTTAATATTAACAGCATGGTCGGATGGGGGACGATGGTCACCATTACTTTGCCGCTGGCGGAAGCTTCAAGCGAAGATCCGGATGGACGGCCGGGCCCGCATCCAGGCAGTAGTGCAAGTCAGGAGGGTTAAACGATTGCGTATCAATAAATGGATTAGCGAGACGGGGTTCTGCTCCCGCCGGGAGGCAGATAAACTGATCGAAGCCGGCAAGGTAACCATCAACGGAGAAGTGGCGGTGCTGGGAAGCCAGGCGGAGGATGGCGATGACGTAAGAGTAAACGGGCAGCGGCTCACAGCCAAACCGGTAGAAGGTGTCTATATCGCCTTGAATAAACCGGTAGGGATTACAAGCACAACCGAGCATCATATAAAAGGCAACATCGTCGATTTTGTCGGGCATGTGCAGCGCATCTTCCCGATCGGCCGTCTGGACAAGGACTCAGAAGGACTGATTCTGATGACAAGCGACGGAGACATTGTGAATAAAATTCTTCGCGCTGAAGGCAAGCATGAGAAGGAATATATTGTAACGGTAGATAAACCGGTAACGCCAAGGTTTATACAGGCCATGTCGGAGGGCGTGAAGATTCTGGGGGAAATGACGCTGCCCTGCAAAGTAACGCGAATCTCCGAGCGGGTCTTCCGGATTATTTTAACGGAAGGCAAGAATCGGCAGATCCGCCGGATGTGCTCTGCTTTAGGCTACAACGTGCGGATGCTTCAGCGGATCCGGATTATGAATATCCATTTGGGCAATTTGAAATCAGGGGAGTGGCGGGACCTCACGCCGCAGGAGAAGCAGGAGCTTGGCAAACAGCTGAATTACAAGCTGCAGTAGCCTGGCAGCAGTAGCCTGCCAATGGAACATCAGCAGGGTTTAATCAATTGCAGTTGTCACATAAGACAAAAGAAAGCCCGGGACGCAAAGTCCCGGGCTTTCTTGCTTTAGTGGCTGTATAAAAGGCTGCGAGTCCATGCCGCGATCACTTAAGGTGTAGAAGAAATCGAGACTTGACTGTCCGGATCCTGATATTTACGGATAATCGAGATTTCAACCCTCCGGTTCTTTGCTCTGCCGGTTTCTGTATTATTGTCGGCAACCGGATGATATTCACCATAGCCGATCGGGCTGAACATTTTAGGATCAAGTTTGTTGTTCAGGAGCAGAATCTCCATGAAATTCCGGGCCCGGGCAAAGCTCAGATCCCAGTTTGATGCAAATTCGTCATTATCAATCGGAACGTTATCCGTATGACCGGAGATCAGGACTTCATAGTCCGGGAACTTCTCCAGCATGCTGGACAGTGATTTGGCCAGCACCTGCGCATCCGGCTTGACGGTCGCACTGCCGGAAGGGAACAGGGCGTTGTCACTGATCGTAATCAGCAGCTGGGACTGGTTCAGCTTGGTGCTCAGCTGGGACGTTAAACCGCTCTGCTTGATATAATTGTCCAGCTGCTGCTTCAGCTTCTCCAGATCTTCCTGCTCCTGCTTGCGGAGCGCATTCTGCTTCTGAAGCTGGCTCATGCTCTGCGTGCTTGTAACAGGTGTGCTTGTGTTCTGGTTATCTTGTTCTTTGGTCGGGGTGTTCTTGGTCGTGCCGTTGAGAGTACTTTGATCCAGAACGCCGACCCCTCCCGTTAAGGCAGCATTAAAAGCTTCACTCATCTCTTCAAACTTCTTGGCGTCAACCGTACTCATACCGTAGAGAACGATGAACAGGGCAAGGAGCAGGGTCATAAGGTCGGAGTACGGGAGCAGCCAGCTTTCGTCGTTATGCTCTTCGTGATGCTCGTGCTTCTTATTCTTTTTGCTCACCGCTGTCCGCCTCCTTATCCTGAAGTTTTGCACGTTCGGCCGGTGTCAGGAATACGGACAATTTTTGCTGAATAGCAATGGTAGATACCCCGGATTGGATGGACAGAAGTCCTTCTACCATCATCAGGCGGATTTCAATTTCACCTTTGGACATACGTTTTAGTTTATTTGAAATCGGGTGCCAAAGGACGTAACCGGTGAAGATACCGAGCAGGGTTGCGATAAACGCAGCCGCGATAGCGTGAGACAGCTTCTCCATGTCACTCATATCCGCGAGAGCGGCGATCAGACCGATAACCGCGCCGAGTACACCCAGCGTTGGAGCGTACATACCGGCCTGGGAGAAGATCAGGGCTCCCGCGCGGTGCCGTTCTTCTGTTGCTGCAATGTCTTCCGCCAAGACATCACTGACGAATTCCTGATCGTTACCGTCTATAATCATCCGCATACCGCTTCGCAGGAAGTCATCATTAATTTCCTCGACTTTGCTCTCCAGTGCCAGCAGACCTTCCCGGCGGGTAATGGAGGCCCACTCGGTAAACATCGTGATGATCTCGCTCTTGCTGAGCATCTTCTTAGGGAACAGCAGGGCTTTAAACAGCTTGGGTACCCGCTTCATATCGGACATTGGGAAGGCAACGAACAGGGAAGCCATGGTTCCCACAAGGATGATGACAAATGCAGCCGGGTTGTTCAGAGCGGAGACCGGAGCCCCTTTCAGGAACATCCCGCCAATGAGAGCGACCAGACCTAAGACTATACCGATTATACTTGAAATTTCCATTCCTACACCTCATCCATGAGAATTGAATCTTTCTATCCTCCCGGCATCCTTCCGGGAAGTGAAACACGAAATGCTTTATCTTTTTTATCGACAGATTTCTGTTATTTTTTAAGGCATTTTTTTGGGTATAATGAAGAATGACCAAAAGCTGGAACATCAGCAGGAGAGGGGTACGAACATGGGAGTTAAACACGGCAGGGATTATGCTTTGATATTGGCAGAATTAACGGAGGCTATGGCGGCTGTACCGGATAGTTATATTTTCTTCGAGATGGAACCGGAGGATTGGGAGCGTCTGCCGCAGGAGGACCGCCGGGAAGTATGGGAAGCGCTTGCGGAGGACCTCTTTTACGGCCTTGGCGAAGAGCCTGTCATCACTGTAGGAAGCGCAGTTGTCATGCATGACGGGGCTGTCCACAGAATAAACGTTTTAATTGGCGAAGAAGAGCTGACCACGATTTCACTTATTTAAAAGTGGTGTGTGCGCTTTGCGGAACGGATGGCTTTTCCTCAGTCTTAATGATAAAATGATGGGATAGTTAGGAGGAATCGAAATGCCATTTTCACCTGAAGAGGTCGAAGCGCATTTGGAGAAGCTGGAAGGCTGGAAGCAGGAGGAAGGGCGCTGGATCGTCCGGAAGTTCAATTTCTCCAGTTATATGAAGGGCATTGCTTTTGTAGCGGAGGTCGCGGCGATATCGGAGGCTTTTGACCACCATCCTTTTATCACTATAGACTACAAGGTGGTTACGCTTCGGTTAACTTCCTGGGAGGAAGGCGGCATCACTGGCGTAGATATTAAAGAAGCTCAGCAGTATAACGAAGCTTATGATAGAATGAACAGTCCGGATTAAATGTTGAATAATCTTACGTCATGGCCGCCCGGCCATCATGCCAAGAGCATCACCCCAATAGCATCATGCACAAGACTTCACGCCAAGAAGCGCATCAACCTGTACGGAGGGTGCGCTTCTTTTTTATTGAGCGGGAATTAAGAGAACTTAAGGACGGGAAGTGGATCCGGAAGGCTGATACACCATGCAGTAAAAAGGCTTCATCCCTGACGGAGTCTGCCGCTCGTACAGATCGGTAATGGAGAAACCGGCTTTCTGGTAGGCGCGGATCGCCCGGTTGTTCCAGGTCAGCACTTCCAGATCAATTTCATGCTCCGGAAAGCGGCGGACCGCCTCCTTAACGATGG
Source organism: Paenibacillus pinistramenti (assembly GCF_005869875.1). Lineage (GTDB taxonomy): Bacteria > Bacillota > Bacilli > Paenibacillales > Paenibacillaceae > Fontibacillus > Fontibacillus pinistramenti. The sequence goes on along the minus strand of NZ_VAWG01000025.1, from coordinate 27,613 downwards.
CACCCACAAAGGCAGCACCGCGGCCGTGTCCGCACCGTTCAGGCTTCATGCCGATGCCAAGCCGGATCACCCCGACCATAGGAAAATATTGCGCAAATCCGCACAGCTCCCCCTGCTCATCCAGCAAGGAGACATACTGCTCCCGGCGGATCTGCGGATCTCCGAACTCCACCCCAAGCTCCTTCATCTGTTCCCAGGGCAGCCAGCCGTAAATATTATAAGGGGGCTCATACTTCCAAGCGCAGATTTCCGCCCCGTGATGTTCTTCCATCGGTACCACCTGAAAGGAATAACCGCTTTGCTGGTTCATACTCATCCCCCTTGTCAGATCACCAGATTACAGGCAGGCTAAAGACGCCGCAGATTCAAGTTTACTGTACCCGAGAACCGCTGCAATTGCAAAAGTAAAAGTGCCCTGAAACAGGCCCTGATCCTTGTTTCGGGCAGACGGTGCGGGGTAATACATAGGTATAAGCGTATGTGCTGATCAAGACTTCCTTTGCGGAAAAATAATTACAAAATTTCCTCCGCACGCTGGAACCTTTTTCAGAAGTATCACGTTATAAATACAGAATAATGACAGAGCAAGAACAAGAACAAGAAAGAAACGAATACCAGAAAAAAAAAGCCGCAGGCGATTCCGGCAAGAATCGTGCGGCCAACAAGAACAACATGCAGAATGCTCCTCCGCCTGGCAGGGCGGAAGGCCTTGCAGAGCAGAGCTTATTACAGATCTACAGCATAAGTTGTATAAGTATAATTGCTTAACACGCGTTTGGCTCCAACATAACGGTTGGCAAAATAGCTGTTGCTCAGCTTGTCCAGGCGGACGCCTCTTGAAGAGGAGGCATGTGCGAACATTCCGCCGCCCATGTAAATCCCTACATGGGAGACACCGCTGCCTAAAGTGTTGAAGAACACCAGATCCCCGGCCTTCAACTGGCTTTTGGCAACTGCTGTACCTTGTTTGAACTGTGCTTTCGATTGACGTGCCAGTGTTACACCCATCTTCTTAAACACGTATTTCGTAAATCCGGAGCAGTCAAAAGCTCCGTTCCCGGTAGCTCCCATTTTGTAAGGGGTTCCGTAAACGGAATTTACAACTGTGCTGAGGGTGGATGCGGATGCGGTGTTTGCTCCTAATGTTCCTGCGGATAAGAGGAGAGCCAAGCTCACTGCCGCTGCTGCTAAAGTCTTTCTCAAGATGTCAAACTCCTTCCAAGGCCTGCGAGGTTAGCTTGAGGATTCGGTCGAAGGTTCCCTATGACCCTCTGATAGCGAGGTCAATTCACCCATGATTGGTTCCCCCGTTTCCCAGGTGCGGGGAATTCGGCTGGTTATTTTGTGATGGCACCTGACAATGTTACGGACGAATAAGACGTAAACGAACTTGTCCATTTCTGCGGCTTCCGGCAATAATTACAAATTTGTTACCATTACGGACTTAAGTGTAACAAAACGCTAAGAAATTCGCAAGGAATGTTAGCGTTTTCTCTGGTAAATATCTCAAAATCGTCTTTTAGTCCTATTCCTGCCCGCCAGCGGGAAGGATGGACCTAGACCGGTTCAAGAGCCTTGCAGATATTCCGGGCAAAAAAAAACCTTTAAACCATTCCGGCAAGAATGATTTAAAGGGCGGGCAGATGACCCGTCTTATTCGACGTTGTCATCGTCAGCGGAATTGTCCGCGACGGCCTCATAGACGTCATTGCTCATAATGCGTTTGGCTCCAACATAGCGGTTGACATAATAGCTTTCGCTTAATTTGCTGATCGTTACTCCTTTGGAGGAGGAAGCGTGAGCAAATTTGCCGTCTCCTACGTAAATCCCTACGTGGGAAACGCCTTTGCCAGTGGTGTTAAAGAACACCAGATCGCCAGGGATGAGCTCGCCTTTCTGTACTGCGGTACCCATTTTGTACTGGGCGCCTGATTGATGCGGAAGCGTGATGCCGAGCTTTGCGTATACATATCTTGTGAAACCGGAGCAGTCAAAACCATTGGTTGTTGTTCCGCCGGATTTATAAGCTGTACCCAAAGCACCGTCCACCACTTTGTCCAACTGGGTGTCTGCCGCGAAAGCGCTGCCAGAACCCAACGTGAACAATACTGCAAGACCTACCGCTACTGCTGCCAACTTCTTCTTCAAACTGTGTGTACCCCTTCCAATGCCTACGAGGTTAGCTTAAGGATTCGGTAGAAGGTTCCCCCTATGATCACTCCGTTGCGAGATCAATTCACCCAAAGTGGTTCCCCCGTTCCCCTGATGCCTGGGGATTAGGCTTATTCTTTATTAGCATCTGAAGCTAGTTATTCGACATCATTTTCAAGAATCCTGCTACTTAATTAAGAAAGAATTACAAAGTTGTTACTTGTTTGGTTGAGGTCATTGTATCAGCAGAAGGTGCAATTTGGCAACCACTATTTTACCTATTTTTGCTGCCCTAACTAGATGGAGAACGGGGAAAAAGCCCGAGCACAGCCGCTCAGGCTTAGTAGAGAGCGATATAGAAGAAAGTCTTGCAGGCTGTTCGCGGACCCTTATTTATTTGAGCCTTCTTTCCACAAGTGGAACTGGGAGGCCGTATGCCAGATACTCAGGAAGCTGCCGATCAGCGGATAGGTCTGGTGCAGGATCAGTCCGAGTATGCCCGTCCAGATCCAGGAGCCTGCTGTAAACAGGGTGCTGATCAGCAGGGTCAGGCCGCCAAGCAGGAGTGAAATCCAGATGACCTTGGCCAGGTTCTTCAGGCACCACAGAAGGGATGGAGCAAGGCCTGTTCCTGAAAGCCAGCCCAGCAGGGCGTATTCCAGAAGCTTTTTCACCAGGTAGAACCACAGCCCCCAGCCCAGCAGCGCAGCTCCGCTAATCCAGAGGGAATGGTGATCCCCGTTCAGCAGGAGAATAGACCGTCTGTACCCTTCAGGAAGGAGCCACCAGGCAGGGAGCAGCCCCAGAACCAGCTCCGCGAGGAAAAAGAGGCTGACCGGCTTCCAGCGCTTCCGGATCCCTTCAAAGAAGAGCCAGCCCGCCCCGTCGCCGTCCCGCTCCTCAAGCAGGCCGTGGTAAATCCCCGCCCGGATCAGCGGCGTAAGGAGGAGGCGGAGCAGCATCATCCCGGCGAGCAGGCCGCCGTAGAGCCGCAGCTGGCTGCTGTCCTGAAGTCCCATCTGGCCCTCGACAAAGAAGAGCAGCCGGCTCAGTTCGCCGGGTCCGGGCTCGGGATACCGCTGGAGAATCGGGAGGATGGCGGAATGAATGGTTTTGTACAGAAATACGCCCCACAGCAGCCGGTAGAGAAAAAGAAGGATTGCAATGGGCAGCTGCTTGACAGCGCTGCTCCAACCGCTCCGGATATACGTCATCGTTTCATCCTCCTCACCATGACAGCAGTCCAAGCACAGCTTCCATGAGCTTGGTAATGCCCAGATTCCATCTGAAGCTGACCGTCTGATCCACTTCAGCCTTCATATAATTGTTGATATGCTGATTCTCCAGCAGGAGCGAATAAGCCGGGTCGGCCATCACCCAGGAGAGCGGCTGGGAATACTGGACTTTGAATTCAGCCGCAGAGGATTTGCCCTCCCACACCTTGAGGACCTGGTGGCCGTCGCTGAAGGTGAAGAGAACCGGCACTGATGTGGTCGCTGCTCCGCGGCGGCTGATGGATACGGTGGATTCGTAGACCGTGTCACCATTTTGCCCCTGCCTCTGGACGTTATGAATGCTGTCTATGGCGTAATCGGCCATTTTTCCACCATAAACATAGCTGTCAAAGTAATCGCTCCAGCTCTTGCCGGTGACCTTCTCGAGTACCTGCTGAAAATCTTTGGTGGACGGGTGCTGGAACCGGTACTTCAAGGCATAGCTCTTCATCACCTTGTTCATTTGCTTGGTGCCGATCTGCCGCTCGATATCCAGCAGCACCAGCTTGCCCCGGGTGTAGACGTTGAGCGCGTAATTGCGTGAAGAGCCGTATTTCCACGCCGCCTGCTCCAGGGACTGGGGATGAGTAATCATGGCCGCCTGGAGCGTCAGATTCGGGCTTACGCCGTAATCCTTCTCCATCAGCTTGTCTTCAACGTAGGAGGTGAACGCCTCATCGAGCCAGGGCTCCTCAAATTCATTGCTGGCGAGCATGCCGTAAAAATACTGGTGGCCGATCTCATGCACCACCGTCCGCTCCAGATCATAACCCGGCGAGTCACTGGTTGCGCCGAAAGCCGTAATGAGTGTCGGGTACTCCATGCCGCCCGCCCCGTTGCCGTTTGCCGGAGGCACGACGATGGATAACGTGGAATAAGGATAAGAGCCGTAGGCTTTGCTGTAGGAGGCAAGCGCCGTCTTCGCCGCATAGAAATAGCGGTCCTTCAGGTCTTTATGGGCGGGATCGAGATAAAGCTTGATTCTTACACCGGGCACGCTGTCGGAGGAGAAGGGCTCTTCGGCGTAAATGAAATCCGGAGAGGCCGCCCAGGCGAAGTCATGCACGTCGTCGGCGTAGAATTGATAGATTTTGCGCGCATCCTTGACGGCTGCAGGCTTGGTCGGAAATCCGGTGGCAGCGACGATGTACTTCTCCGGCACATTGATGCGCACGCTGTAGATGCCGAAATCGGAATAGAACTCGGAATTGCCGTGATATTCATGCAGGTTCCAGCCCTCCTGCGCCCTGCCCCGGGTTCCGGCCGGTTCGTAGACGCTCATCTTGGGGAACCACTGACCGGCCATGACGAAATTGCCGGCCTTGCCCATCCGCGCGAACACTTTGGGCAGCTTCACCTCAAAGGCAATCTTCAGCGTCAGGGTTTCACCGCCCTGGACCGTTTGCGGCAGGCGGACTTTAACCAGGGTCTTGTCCTTTACATTGCCGTCATCGGGCTGAACATACTGGAGGCGGTGCAGCAGGGAGATCCCGTTTGTCGTCCGGAGGTCGGTCATCGTAATTGAACCCCAGCCGTCTTCAGGCATGGTGTCGCCCCGCAGGACACCGCCGGATTCCTTCATGAAGCTGGAGTCTGCTGAAGAGAAGGCATTTGCATAGAGGTGGAGGTACACTTCATTCACCGGCTTCTTGCCGGGATGCGTCCAGCTGAGCGTTTCCGTCCCGGTGAGCGTGCCGGTCTGCTCGTCAAGCTTCACGTCGATGTGGTATTCGGTGACGCGGTCGCTGAGCACCTGGGCGCTTGGCTGCTGTACGCTTTCCTTTGAAGGGGATGCCGCCGAGTCTGTAAGGGAAGGCTTGGCCTGACCGGGAGCAGAAGAGAACGCAGGCTGGCCGGCCCGAAGCTTCGTTAATCCCCATAACGAACCGCCGAGAAGGAGCAGGGCGGCTGCCAAGAGCATGATTTTTGTAGTCCGTTTCCGTGGAGCAAACATAGATTGATACCTCCCGTTGACAAGCATCTACAGCATGTATATGTTTGTATTTGGAAGATTATTAGTTAAAATAAATTTAATGTACAAGGTGTGACTGGAGCGCCTTAAACCGTGGAGGGAACTATGGATAACACGCCGAATGCGGGGAAGAAACCGCTGAGTCTGAATATTATAAGCAGCAATGAGAAGAGCAAGCACAAAGGGTTTGGAGCCGGCTCCATTGATTTGAACAACGTGTCTCCGGTCATTATTGACGGCGGGGAAGCGAAGATTGACATTGGGGCGATGCATGCGAAGAGCAAGGTGGAGCGCGGCATCAAGTTCTCTGCGAACCGGGAAGACGTGCCGAACGGGCGCCAGGTATGGGTCGTTTGGGTGGCCGTTGACCAGACAGAGGAAGGGAAATGCTACGGCGGGGCGACCGCCTGCGAAATGTGGATTGATACCGAAGCCAAACGCGGCTGGAAAATCCTCGCCGACCACGTCAACAAGCTCGACTATGCCTTAAAGCGCAAAATGATGCTGGATGATCTGGGCAGCGAAGAGAAGGCTGCGCTGAAGAAGCTGCTTGTCAGCCACAACGAGGAATGGTGGGACCGGACGCCGGAGACGTTTAAAGCGGCTTTGAGTTAAAGAATGGACGAATACTTGTTTGGAAAAATAGAAGGGAAGGCTCTCGTCAAATGACGCTGGCCTTCCCTTTATTGTTAGTTCAAGTTAATCCATCCACCACCGCTTCAGATCCTGCCACCAGGAGCGTTTCTGCTCTTTGGCCGGCTCCGGCGCGGTTTCTGCCTTGGCCGGCGGCTGGGCCCCGCTGCAGGTCTCGGTAGGCTCTGTTCCGGCTATGAACACCTCAAGTTCCTTGCCGCCGCTGCAGCCGGCATCGGCGAGCTTGCCCGTAGCGGTATCGATATACGCGCTGACAACGCCCTCCGGGACCGGGAACATTTTGGGCGGTACCTTCTCAAGCGCCTTCTCCGTATAGCGGGCGAAGATCGGCGCAGCTTTGCGGGAGGCGGCCGTATCCAGGGTTTTGCCCTTGTCGTAGCCGACCCAGACGGCCGTTGACAGCTCCGGCGTGAAGCCGACCAGCCAGGCGTCGGTGCTGGTGGTGCCGGTCTTGCCGGCGACCGGGCGCTTCATGAGCGCCGAGACTCGGCTGCCTGTGCCGCCGGTGTCAAAGACGCCTTCCATAATATGCGTCAGCACATAAGCGGCGGCGGGGTCCACCACCTGCTCCGGCTGCTGCTGCGGCGCTTCATAGAGGACATTGCCGTAGGCATCTGTCACCTTGAGCACGGCTATCGGATTCACGCTGCGGCCCTGGCTGCTGATCACGGCAAAGGCGGAAGCCATTTCAAACGGGCTTACCGGCGAGGTGCCGAGCGCAAGGGAAGGGACGGCCTGAAGCCTGCTGGTAATGCCCAGCCTGCGGGCCATCTCAATGACGTTGTCCTCTCCAACAGTCAGCATGGTATTGACGGCGTAAATATTGTCCGAGGCGGCGATAGCCCGCTTCATGTCAATTTCGCCGAGGTATTTTTCCCCGAAGTTCTTGGGGCTGTAGGTCTTGCGGTTGCCATCGTAGTGGAACAGCGTCGGTTCACTGTTGAACCGGCTGGCAGCGGTAAGCTTCTTGGATGCAAGCGCGGTCAGGTACATGATCGGCTTGAAGGACGATCCCGGCTGGCGGGTGGTCGCAAAGACATGGTTATACTGGCTCTTCATATAGTTGGTGCCCCCAACCATGGCCTTCACATAGCCGCTGCGGGGATCAATGGAGACCAGGGCGGTCTCCAGCTCCTCGTCGCTGCCGATGACGGACTGAACCGCCTCTTCCGCCGCGGACTGGGCGTCCGTATCCAGGGTGGTATAGACCTTCAGGCCGCCGTGCTCCAGCAGATTCTCGCTGATGCCGAGCTTGTCCACCAGCACGCTGCGGACATAGTCGCGGAAATAAGGCGCTTTGTCATCGGTTCTCCGCATAGCCGGGGGCTGAAAGCTCAGCATTTGGGCATAAGCTTTGTCTGCTTCTGCCCGCGTGATTACGCCGGTGTCGACCATGGTGCCGAGGACGGTCTTCTGCCGGTCCTTCGCATTTTTCATATGATTATAGGGTGAATAATAGGTGGGCCCTTTCGGAATCCCGGCCAGCATGGCGCTCTCAGCCAGGGTCAGCTCCTTGGCGGATTTGCCGAAATACGTCTGTGCCGCCGCTTCAATTCCGTAGGCCCCGTGGCCGTAATAAATCTGGTTCAGGTACATCTGCAAAATCTCTTTCTTGCTGTACTTCATCTCCAGCTGGGCGGTGTACAAGGCCTCTTTGGCTTTGCGCGTCCAGGTCCGCTCATGGGTTAAATACAGATTTCGGGCGAGCTGCTGCGTGAGCGTGCTTGCGCCCTGGATTTTATCGAAATGCTCCAGATTAACCAGCAGGGCCCGAGCCATTCCTTTAAAGTCAAACCCGATATGCTCGTAGAAATGCCGGTCCTCAACCGCCAGCGTCGCCTGGATCAGGGAGGGAGCGATCTGCTCCAGCTTGACATGGGCCTGATTCTTGTCGGCAGTGGAGAATACAGCTGCGGCTTCTCCTTTGGCATCCAGCATGACCGAATTCTGGTCGGAATCAATAGGCGGGAGTGGAGACTGATATAAATAAATGAGCAGAATGCACAAGGCGGAGACCCCGAGCAGGCCGGCGGCAGCCGCCAGCTTGAACAGCATCTTTAGTCGTCCCGGCCCGGACGGCCGTGCTTTTCTTGATAATCGCTGCATAGAAATAACCTCCTGTCGGATGAACTGTGCGCAAACTGTGCGGCAGCAGGAGCTGGCCTCCGGGAGTTGTGCCCGGCGGTTGTCTTTTTTAGTATTGGGAAAGATTAGAAACGATATTCATTGCCGCTGGCAGGGTTAATGAATAGAATAGACCTAATGAAACCGGAGGTATCGCTATGTCTTGGAGCAAAGCACATTTTCGTTTCGCAAAAATCGTCTCGGCGTCCGCTCTCGTACTGACCCTGTGTCTGCCCCTGACAGGGGGAACCCGGACTGCCGGCACGGCAGAAGCCGCCTCGGCCTCGCCATCGGCAAGTGCGGCTTGCGGAAGCGGCAATCAGGCGCTGCTGCAGGATCTGCAGGCCAAGCATAAGGGAGCGGGGGAGACGCCGCTTCATTTTGCGGACGTTGATTTCCTCAGTGACACGACAGGCCGGGCGGCCGGGAACGGCTTTCTGATCGGCACCTCGGACGGCGGATGCAGCTGGCAGGCCATCTATAAAGGCTCCTGGCAGTTCTCGCAGATTCTGTTTCCGGGTAATGTAAAAGGCTGGGCGCTGGCAGCGGCCCAGGAGAGCGGCCCGTCCTACCTGCTGTCAACCTCGGACGGCGGTTCCCATTGGAAGCGGATAGACAGCGCAGGGAATCTGTCCTTTCTTAAAATCTCCTATGTGGACGGCACTTTATTTGGGTTCACAACTAACGCGGTTTATAAATCGGCGGACCAGGCCAAGAGCTGGAAGAAGATCAGCACGCCGCCGAATACGCGCGCAGGTTCCTTTGAGGATGCGGCCGGCAGCAGGGGATATGTGCTCACCATTGTCCCAGGCGGGGGCTACAAGGTGATGAAGACCACAAACGGCGGAGCAAGCTGGAGCCGGGTGCTTACGATTCCATCCATTTCAAATCATGGAGGAGCGGTATACAGCAGCGGCGGCCAGGTATGGGCGCTCGCCTACGGGGAATCGGGCATGTCCCAGATCTCCTACAGCCTGTATGCCAGCCGGGACGGCGGAACAGACTGGACGCGCGTGATCGCCCAGGATACCGCAGGCGGAGGCCCCGCTCCGGGCAGCGGCAAAGCGCTGGCAGCCAAGGGACCGGCAAGCCCGGGCGGGCACCCCGGCAATATGGAGCTGGTTGGCAGCAGCACTGCTTATCTGGCCGGCGGCTCACCGGCGGGCGGCACTGTGGGGGTAGGCCGTTCCTATAATGCCGGACAAAGCTGGGAGAATGCCAAAGCTTCCATTAAAGGCTATGACGCCCGCATTTCCTTCCCGTCGCAGAAGACGGGCTGGCTCGCGGTCACCAGTGTCTCCTCCAGCGCCGTGTACGTGACGCATGACGGCGGAGCCAGCTGGAATCAGAAATTCCAGCTTCCGGAGAGCGATTCTTGAATTAAAGGCCGCGCTTAATCCTCCCGCAGAACCAGGCGCAGCTCCGCCGGTTTTGCGGGTTTTTTTCGGTTTGAAGCCGCTTTTGAAGGATGAAGCGGATTTTTCCATTTTTCAATTAACGAATGGGACTTGGATCAGGTATAATCAATATTTGACGCAGACCGTACGTCTTAGAACGGAGACTTTGGTTAAGGTTATATGATAGAGTATGATAAAGAGAACAGAAATGGGGATGAAAGCTATGCCAGACAGTCAGGCTGTGGCCATTACCCTCAAGAGCTTTGACGGAACGGATACGTCGGTTCAGCAGCTGCGGGGCGAGCTGGTCCAGGGCGCTTCCGGTATTTATATCCGGTACGAAGAACCGGAGCCTGGCCCGAAGGGCGGCTCGACACGGACGACCGTGCGGATCAGCGGGAACGAAATTAAAGTGCTTCGCCACGGAGAAATCCAGTCGCAGCAGACCTTTGGCGCGGGACAGAGGCATCCCGGCTTCTACCGCTCCCCGTTCACAACCTTTAACCTGTCAACGGACACGAAGTCCGTCGAAATCCGGTTAAACGGAGCGGAGGGCACCTTGGGCTGGGTTTATGATTTATACGTCTATGAGGAACTGGCAGGCCGGTTCACCATTAGTTTGCAAATACAGGAGGAAGCTTGAACATGTCAACTCAAAATCCATTAGAGCAGATCAACCAGGCGGTTAAAAATGCGATCGTCGAAGCCATTACGGCTGCCGGCCTGGCCTCTGCCGAAGAAATCCCTGCCATTACGCTGGAGGTGCCGAAGGACAAGGCGCACGGCGACCTGGCGACCAACGCTGCCATGCAGCTGACCAAGATTGCCAAGAAGAACCCGCGTCAGATCGCGGAGGACATTCTGAAGCATCTGGATTACAGCAAGGCGTCCATTGAGAAGGCCGAAATTGCCGGCCCGGGCTTTATCAATTTTACGATCGGCAAAAGCTATCTGTACCCGGTCATCCCCCAGGTTTACGCCGAGGGCGACAACTACGGCCGAATTCAAATCGGCGGCGGGCAGAAGGTGCAGGTTGAGTTCGTAAGCGCCAACCCGACAGGCAGCCTGCATTTGGGACATGCCCGCGGCGCGGCCGTCGGCGATGCTCTGTGCAACGTGCTTGATTTTGCCGGCTATAACGTGACCCGCGAATATTACATCAACGATGCGGGCAACCAGATCGTTAACCTGAGCAAGTCGATTGAAGCCCGCTACCTGCAGGAGCTGGGACAGGACGCCAAGATGCCGGAAGACGGCTACCATGGCGAAGATATTAAAGGCTTTGCGAAAGAGCTCGTGGCCGAGAAGGGCGATTCGCTTCTCTCCTATGAGCCTGGCGAACGCGCCGCGTTCTTCCGCAAATTCGGCCTGGAGAAAGAGCTGGACAAGATCAAACGCGACCTCGGACGCTTCCGGGTGGGCTTTGACGTTTGGTTCAGCGAAAGCTCTTTATATGAGAACGGACAGGTGGAGGCCTCCCTCGAGGAGCTTCGTGCCAAAGGCCAAACCTATGAGCTGGACGGCGCGACTTGGCTTCGCACGACGGACTATGGCGATGATAAAGACCGCGTTCTTGTGAAAAATGACGGCACCTACACCTACATGACACCGGACGTGGCTTACCACCGCAACAAATACAACCGCGGCTTTGACCGGATGTTCAACATCTTCGGCGCCGACCACCACGGCTATATTCCGCGCCTTAAGGCGGCTATGGAGGCGCTTGGCAATGACCCGGACAAGCTGACTGTGCTGATTGCCCAGATGGTCAGCCTGTTCCAGGACGGCGAGAAGGTAAAAATGTCCAAGCGTACCGGCAAAGCCGTTACCATGGTGGACCTGATGGATGAAGTCGGCGTGGACGCGATCCGCTACTTCTTCACCATGCGCAGCATGGATTCTCATCTGGATTTCGATATGGACCTTGCCATTTCGACTTCTAATGAGAATCCGGTTTACTACGTGCAGTATGCACATGCACGGATCTGCAGCATCTTCCGCCAGGCGGAAGAGCAGGGCATCGCGGTCCCGGCACCGGACAGCGTGCCGTTCCACAAGCTCACGGCGGAGCACGAGTACGACCTGCTCCGCAAGATCGGCGAGCTGCCGGAGGAAATCGCGGCAGCAGCCAACGGCTACGCACCGCACCGCATCGTGCGTTATGTATATGAGCTGGCAGCACAGCTGCACAGCTACTACAGAGCGGAGCGCGTCATCACCGAGGACGCGGAGCAGACCGCTGCCCGCCTCGCGCTGCTCGGCGCGGTGCGGATCACAATCGCCAATGTGCTCAAGCTCATTGGCGTGGAAGCGCCTGAGCGGATGTAATCCCGCGTCGGCGTGCTTATAAAGCGCAGCAAGCCCTGGCCGCCCTCCATCAAGGAGGCGCGGCCAGGGCTTTTTCCGCCTGAACGGGCCTGCTGCAGGCCTGCTGCAGGCGCTGCGGGCGGGCAAGAATAAACGTGCCCGCTAACTCTTTTTCCTGGAGACGCCCGCATTTGTCTGCCTTCTGATAAGCCGATAAGCATCCAGCTCGCCGGCATGCAGCTTCTTCTTATCCTCAAGCAGGGATAAAGGACGGGCGGTGCCGCGGATCAGCGCTTTGATTTCGGCCGGTGTGAGGCCGGGGCGCTTGGCAAGAAGCAGGGCGATGGCGCCGCTGACATGGGAGGTGGCCATCGATGTCCCGTTCATTCTGCGGTGCTTGCCGCCCAGCCAGGAGGAGCGGATCTGATCGCCGGGCGCATAAATATCAATGTAGGGCCCCACATTGCTGAAGGCCGCAGTCCGGCGTTCCCGGTTGGTTGCGCCAACCGAGATGGTTTGCGGCAGCTTGGCGGGATAATCAATGCTGCGCTTCTTCTTATCGTTGCCGGCCGAGGCGACGATCACGACGCCTGCCTGGGTGGCACGGTCCACCACTTCTTCCATGGAACTGCTTTTCTTCTTCATGCCAAAGCTCATGTTGATGATCTGCATGCCGTTCTGCACGCACCAGTCAATTCCGCGGATAATATCAGAGACATAAGCAGCACCGTTATTGTCGAAGGCCTTCACCGGGTAGAGCATCGCGCGGGGAGCAACTCCCGTTATGCCCTCCGAGCCGCCGGCAGCAGCAATGGTCCCGGCAATATGGGTGCCATGGCCATTGTCGTCATACGGCCACTGGTAACGGCTCAGCAGATTGACGCCTCGGGCGAGACAGTACTTGAGATCGGGGTGGTTAAAATCAACACCGGTATCGACTACGCCGATCCGGACATGCAGACCTGTCGTATGGGCCCAGGCCTCCGGGGCACGTATTCGCCTTACGCCCCAGGGAATGCCGGGGTTGATCTGCTTCTCATGGACGGGGAGTCCGTGAACACGTACCTGCGCGTCCTCCTCCACCCGGATCATGCGCCGGAAACGGAGGGGAAGATCGGCGGACAGCAGGCTGCAGGCGAGGCCCTGCATCAGAGCAGAGGGATGAAGCTGCTGGCGAAGAAACGGGTCGAGCCCGGGTACTTTCAGCTGCAGTTCGTGAAGGATCTCCTGATAATGAGACGGATTGCGGAAGGAGAAAATATAGCGGTACCCCTCCTCATTTGAAGGAGCTATTCGTTCGCTCAGAAAGCGGAGCAATTCCGGTATATTCATGCAAAGCAGCCCCCTGACCAAAGCGTGTTGGAGTATTTTATGAAGAGGTCTGGTGCGCTGAATGGGGAACATGCCCGGGTGAAGCGAAATAGGCCTTTATCGGCTACACCGGCTTTTTTCACAGTTACAGGCCCGCTGACCGTGTCATTCTGCAAATGCATACATACGATGGAAGGAGGAGGCTGCAGGGGTCGGCTTCCTTGCAAAAATCCCGGAGCTCGCGGAGGATTCCGCCATGATCCGAACAGGATACAGTCAGCAGAAGCGGGGCGTTTGTTGGCGCTCCGCTTCTTGCTGTTTATATAAGCCGGAAGCCCTGATAAGACTTGCTTTTTCCTTTCAAATAGGTTTTACTATTGTGTGATATGAGTTCGTTAGGTTAAATTAGAGGATGTCCATATTTGCGCACATGCCGTCAGGTATGGACACGCAACCGTTAACATTGCCTGAGAGGAAGTGTCCGTTAGTGAGTACACCGCTCAATTTGAAGATTGATCCGGAGAAGGTTCAAGAGACTCCGATGGTCGATCTAGCATTCATGATTTTGAAAGCAGCCAATACGCCTTATTACTACCGTGATTTGATGAATGAAGTGGCGAAGCTCCGCGGGATGACTGAGGAGCAGCTTCAGGATGCCATTGCACAGCTATATACGGAGATTAACATTGATGGTCGTTTTGCCTGTGTAGGAACGAACCTTTGGGGACTTAAGCGCTGGTACCCGATTGAGAAGTCTGAAGATCCGATTGCCAACGCTTCACGGCCCCGTATCATTAATGATGAAGATGATGATTTGGACGATGAGGATTACACGGACGAGGAAGAAGAATCCTACTCCGCGGACGAGGAAGACTACGATGCGGCAGAAGAAGAGGACGAGGACGCCCTCTTTGCGGATGAAGACGAGGATGCCGAAGTGGAAGACGAGTCTCTGCTGGATGATGAGGATCTGGAAGAAGAGGACTTGGATGAAGAGTCTGAGGAAGAGGACGATCTGGAGAGCGAAGAGGAAGAAGACTTTAAAGACTGATGGATTTGTGCGGCAGATTCCCCTTTATACCGGGGCTGCCGCTCTCTTTTTCCATAAATAAAGGCAGCTGAAGCATTCGGTTCCAGCTCTTATATTAGTCTTGAAGATTCCCTCCAGGTTGCTTGACAACGCAGTATAGGAGCAGTTAAACTATTGCTTGGGCTTATGAATCGGATCTATAAATAAGTTAAGTTTGGAAAGTGCCCCGACCATTTCGGGTGGCGCTTTTTTTGTGTTTTTTTAAGGTTTTTTCATGCGGAACTCCCCCAAGCGTACTCGGTTTAGGCTTTGGAGCTCCTCGTTACTTTTGGGATGGATTACGCGTGATTAGCTGTGAAATGGGTTACGCTAAAGCCTAGTCGGATGAGTTTCTGGATTTGGAAATGATCAATACCAAGTGCCGCTGCCCGGCACTATGTTTATTTAGGAGGTTTTTCAACAGTGGCAAAATATATCTTCGTAACAGGAGGTGTCGTGTCGTCCCTGGGCAAAGGGATTACGGCGGCATCACTCGGCAGACTGCTCAAGAACAGAGGTTTAAAAGTAACGATCCAGAAATTCGACCCCTATATTAACGTTGACCCTGGAACGATGAGTCCTTATCAGCACGGTGAAGTGTTTGTTACCGATGACGGAGCTGAAACGGACCTCGACCTTGGACACTATGAACGGTTTATTGACATCAATCTGTCCAAGAACAGCAACGTCACAACGGGTAAAGTATACTCTTCCGTAATCAGCAAGGAACGCCGCGGCGAGTATTTGGGCGGTACTGTGCAGGTTATCCCCCACATTACGAATGAGATCAAGGAACGTGTCTTCCGCGCGGGCCGCGAAGCCGGCTCTGATGTGGTCATTACGGAAATCGGCGGTACAGTAGGCGACATCGAGAGCCTGCCGTTCCTTGAAGCGATCCGCCAGATCAAGAGCGATATCGGCCGCGATAATGTCATGTATATCCACGTTACGCTGATTCCTTACATTAAAGCAGCCGGTGAAGTGAAGACAAAGCCGACCCAGCATAGTGTAAAAGAGCTGCGCAGCATCGGCATCCAGCCGAACGTCATTGTATGCCGTACGGAACATGAGCTCTCTGCAGACATGAAAGCCAAGATTGCGCTGTTCTGTGATATCGATGCGAACGCGGTTGTTGAGTGCCGTGACGCGAGCACGCTTTATGAAGTGCCGCTTAATCTCCGCGATGAAGGCTTGGACGAGATCGTTGTCAATCATTTGAAATTAACGACTCCAGCTCCGGACATGACCGAATGGGAGAATCTTGTCAGCCGGATCAGCCGTCTGGAGAGAACGGTTGAAATTGCAATCGTCGGTAAATATGTGGCGCTGCATGATGCTTACCTTAGCGTCGTAGAATCCTTGTCCCATGCCGGATTTGATGCGAACGCAGACGTCAAGATCCGCTGGGTGAACGCGGAAGAGGTAACGGAAGAGAATGTCGAGGAGATGCTCGGCGGAATCAGCGGTATCCTGGTTCCAGGCGGTTTCGGAGACCGCGGCATCGAGGGCAAAATCACTACTATCCGCTATGCGCGCGAACGGAATATTCCTTTCTTCGGGATCTGCCTCGGGATGCAGGTGGCTGTTATCGAGTATGCGCGGGCGCTGGCCGGCATGAACGGTGCGAACAGTTCGGAGATCAATCCGCAGACAGAATTCCCGGTCATCGACCTGCTGCCTGAGCAGAAGGATATTGAGGACCTGGGCGGTACCATGCGTCTCGGCCTGTATCCATGCAAGCTGGTTCCGGGCTCGCTGGCCATGGAATGCTACAACGATGAACTGGTGTATGAACGGCACCGCCACCGGTACGAGTTTAACAACAGCTACCGCGAGGAGATCGAACGCGCAGGCTTGCGTATTTCCGGTACATCGCCGGATGGGCGTCTGGTTGAAATCGTGGAACTGCCGAATCACCCTTGGTTCCTTGCGGTTCAGTTCCATCCGGAGTTTACTTCCCGTCCGAACCGTCCGCAGCCGCTGTTCCGTGAATTTGTGAAAGCTTCGCTTAATTACGGCGAGCAGGCTTAAGCTTTTTCAATAGAACGGCCTTATCTCCTTATCGTCACGACCTTTCAGTCTGCTGGCGTATTCCGGATTTGAACCTCCCCTGGCTTCTTTTTCTTGGTTCAGAAGGATTTGGAAAAGGGAAAGCGAATATTCCTTATATAGCAGTTTTTGATAACGTATTGAAGAACGTGTTGAAGAGTGGCGGTATAGGATTTTCGAGGGCATGGCTTTTTGCAGAGCGGATGTGCCGATTCTTGGGGGGATTCTGATGGAACAGAAGAAAGTATTGATTGTCGATGATCAGAACGGAATTCGTATCTTGTTAATGGAAGTGTTCGGAAGCGAAGGCTACAAAACTTTCCAGGCTGCGAACGGCAAAATTGCGCTGGAGATCGTTCAGAAAGAATCACCTGATTTGGTTCTTCTGGATATGAAGATTCCGGGCATGGATGGGCTGGAAATTCTTAAGCATATCAAAGCGGTTAACCCGGAGATCAAGGTCATCATGATGACGGCTTATGGTGAACTGGATATGATTAAGCAGGCGGAGGAGCTTGGCGCTTTAATGCATTTTACGAAGCCGTTTGATATCGACGAAATGCGGATCGCTGTGAATACCCAGCTGAAAGGCAATGCGGTCAAGTAAACAGGACCCCTGGGCAAGGGGTTCTTCTTTCTTGGAAGTATGAAAATTTTCACGAAAATATCCATAGAAATATCACAATCCGTGTAAAAGAAAGCAAAAGCTTGTTTAATATTTCACACAAATTGTGGTATAATATGTAGGTGTGAATGTCGGCTTAAAACATAAAAACTTATCTTTATTAGGAGGATGGACCATGCCATTAGTATCCATGACTGAAATGTTGAACAAGGCACTTGAAGGGAAATACGCTGTTGGTCAATACAACATCAACAACCTTGAGTGGACACAAGGGATCCTCGCTGCAGCACAAGAAGAGCAGGCTCCAGTTATTCTGGGTGTTTCCGAAGGCGCTGCACGTCATATGAGCGGTTTCAAAACCGTTGTAAAAATGGTTGAAGGCTTGATCGAAGACATGAAGCTTACTGTTCCTGTTGCGATTCATCTTGACCATGGCTCCAGCTTTGAAAAATGTAAAGAAGCGATCGACGCTGGCTTTACTTCGGTTATGATCGACGGATCTCACCATCCAATCGACGAGAACATTGAAATGACTAAGAAAGTCGTTGAATATGCACGCGCTAAAGGCGTTTCCGTAGAAGCGGAAGTAGGAACTGTAGGCGGTCAGGAAGACGACGTAATCGGCGGCATTCAATATGCAGACCTGAACGAATGTGTTCGTATCGTTAAAGAAACAGGCATCGACACTTTGGCTCCTGCACTCGGCTCTGTACATGGTCCTTACCATGGCGAACCAAACCTCGGCTTCAAAGAAATGGAAGAAATCCGCGATGCAGTAAGAATTCCTCTTGTTCTGCACGGAGGAACAGGTATTCCTACACACGACATTCAGAAGGCGATCTCATTGGGTACTTCCAAGATCAACGTGAACACAGAGAATCAAATCAACTTCACTGCTAAAGTTCGCGAAGTTCTGGATGCTAATCCTAAAGCCTACGATCCTCGTAAATACATGGTTCCAGGCCGCGACGCCATCAAGGCAACTGTAGTCGGCAAGATCCGTGAATTCGGAACAAACAACAAAGCGTAAAGACTGCACAAGCCGAGCCGTTCCTCCGGGGACGGCTTTCGCATGTTTGAAGGTTTAATTGTTGGAAGTTCGGGGGAAAACACCGCTTTTCAGGCGGTGTCTTTCCCTTTTCTGTGTTTAAGTGGTATTATGGTGAGGTATGACAGAACCTTTTTAGCTATCAGGGGGACTTGTAACCATTATGGAAAAGTTGATGATTGCCGGCGGCCGGCCACTGCGTGGGACAGTACAAATCAGCGGGGCCAAGAACAGTGCGATCGCACTGCTTCCAGCAGCCATACTGGCAGAATCTGAAGTGATTTTGGATAATTTGCCGCAGCTCAGTGATGTTGCGGTTTATACGCATATATTAGAAGAACTCGGCGCAACGGTTGAATGGTCAGAGAACCAGATCAGAATCGACCCGAGCCAGGTCAAATCCATCCCGATGCCTAACGGCCCGGTTAAGAAGCTAAGAGCCTCTTATTATATGATGGGTGCGCTCTTAGGCCGTTTTGGAGAAGCGGTTATCGGGCTTCCGGGGGGCTGTAATTTTGAACCCCGTCCGATTGACCAGCATATCAAAGGGTTTGAAGCACTGGGCGCCACTGTTACGAACGAGCACGGCTCCATCCATCTGCATGCCAAACGGCTGCGGGGAGCCCGGATTTACCTGGATGTCAGCAGTGTAGGAGCAACGATTAACATTATGCTTGCAGCTGCACGCGCGGAAGGCTCTACCGTTATTGAGAATGCAGCTAAAGAGCCGGAGATTATTGATGTAGCCACCCTGCTGAACTCAATGGGAGCGAGCATCAAAGGCGCCGGAACGGAGACGATCCGGATTGAAGGCGTGAAAGAAATGCACGGCTGCAGGCATTCGATTATCCCTGACCGTATTCAAGCAGGCACGTACATGATCGCGGCTGCTGCAACGCGCGGGGATGTTCTGATTGATAACGTCATTCCCAAACATCTTGAAGCCTTAACTGCCAAGCTGATTGAAATGGGAGTCAAGGTGGAGGAGCTTGATGAATCTATTCGGGTTATCGGCGCTCCGTCCTATTCCCATGTTGATGTCAAAGCGCTGGTTTATCCGGGATTTCCGACAGACCTGCAGTCACCGATGACCAGCCTGCTGACCCAGACCGAAGGAGTCAGTGTGCTCAGCGACTTTGTGTACAGCAACCGGTTTAAGCATGTGCCGGAGCTTAGCCGCATGGGAGCCAAAATCCGGGTAGAGGGCAGATCAGCCGTCATCGAAGGCGGGCCTTTGAATGCTGCCAAGGTATCCGCTTCGGATTTGCGTGCCGGCGCAGCGCTTGTCATTGCCGGACTAACCGTACCCGAGGGCATTACAGAAGTGACGGGTGTCGAGTATATCGACCGGGGGTACGATCATCTTGTGACTAATCTCCGTGCCTTGGGCGCAGATGTTTGGCGGCAGAACGATTAACGAAGCAGATACAGGGCGCGTGGAGCAGGAGGAGCCCCATTTCCATGCGCCTCACGCTTTTCCCCGTTATTTTTACAAAAGCGGCATAACTCCTCTCTGCAGCGGGTATAACTATAGTATCCTCTGCTAGTCTCCCAATCTTATAACCTCAAAATCGATAGATACTTATAATTGAATAGGTGGTTTTACACAATGGATCTTCAAATTGCCGATCTGGAAGAGAAGAAGCTTACAGATCTCTACAAGCTGGCTAAACAGTACCAGATTCCTTACTATGGGCAGCTTAAGAAGAAAGAACTGATCTTTGCCATTTTGCGCGCTCAAGCCGAACAAAGCGGCCTTATGTTTATGGAAGGCGTGCTTGAAATTTTGCCCGAGGGTTATGGCTTTCTAAGACCCATCAACTATTTGCCGAGCCCCGAGGATATCTATATTTCCGCATCCCAAATCCGCAGATTTGATCTTCGCACAGGTGATCTCGTTTCCGGTAAGTGCCGGGCTCCGAAAGAGAATGAACGGTATTTTGGTCTGCTGCAGGTAAACGCCGTAAATGGAGAGAATCCGGAGATGGCCTCCGAACGCCTTCATTTTCCGGCATTAACCCCGTTATATCCTCAAGAGAAGCTGGTGCTGGAGAATGCGCCTAATCACCTTTCCACGCGGATTATGGACGTGCTGGCTCCGGTTGGACTCGGGCAGCGGGGGCTGATTGTGGCTCCGCCTAAAGCCGGTAAGACAATGCTGCTGAAGGAAATCGCCAATAGCATCTCTGCGAACCGCCCGGATATCTCCCTCTTTGTCCTGCTTATTGATGAACGTCCGGAGGAAGTAACGGATATGCAGAGATCGGTGCAGGGCGAAGTGGTGGCCTCTACGTTTGATGAGCTCCCGGAGAATCATATCAAGGTTGCTGAATTGGTTCTGCAGCGCGCGCTGCGTCTGGTGGAGCATAAGAAAGACGTTGTTATTCTGATGGACAGCATCACGCGTCTTGCACGGGCTTACAACCTCGTTGTGCCTCCGTCCGGCAGAACGCTGAGCGGCGGTATTGATCCGGCCTCCTTCCACCGTCCCAAGCGCTTCTTCGGCTCTGCCCGGAATGTGGAGGAAGGCGGCAGCTTGACCATTTTAGCAACTGCGCTCGTGGATACAGGTTCGCGTATGGATGATATTATTTATGAAGAATTTAAAGGTACAGGCAACATGGAGCTGCATTTAGACCGCAAGCTGGCTGAACGCCGCATCTTCCCTGCGATCGATATCCGCCGCTCCGGCACTCGCCGCGAGGAGGCTCTTCTTACCAAGGAAGAACTCGACACGCTGTGGAATGTCCGTAAAAATATGAACGAATCCTACGACTTCGTCGAAGGATTCTTGAGAAAGCTGCGCAATTCCAAGACAAACGCCGAATTCATTGCGTCGTTTGATGCACCGCCGGCCGAAAGCGGCGGTGCGGCCAAGCCATCCGGCTCGCCGGCTCAAACACCGCGCCGGACTCGCACGGCTGCCTCTTCGACGTCTTCAGGCTCATCCGCGCCGTCGGGCGTATAAACCATGGACGGCCCGGCTGAATACCCGCCGGGCCGCCCTTTTATAAGGAGAACAATACAATATGTATTTAGTATATGCAGATGAACAAGGGAACGTCTTTGATCACGATACGCTTTACGGCTTGGCCAGAAGCGGGGATATGATCGTTGAAATTATGGAGGATGAGCTCATTCCTCTTCCGGATGGGGCTACGCTCGTCGGGCTGCCAAGCACCCGCCCGGTCGGCATGGATCCGGATACGGGCGAAATGAAGCCGCTGCCTGGCAATCTCCAGGCTGTCGGCGCTTTGCTGCCGCAGGGCTTCACCCGTCTTTGCCTGCCGGGTTACGTCAAAACGGACAAGGAGTATAAACTGCCGCTGTTCGGTTACTCGGCTGTCGTCTGGAAGGACGGCCAATTCTACGTAACCGCAAGACTCAGCGATGATCCGGAGAAATGGAATCCGCTTAACTGCGATCCTCTTGAGCTCAAGGGCAGCGTCAAGCGCCTGAGAGCCGAATATCCGGAGAACCGTCTTTATGAGCATTTATCCAACTGTGCTTTGGGCTATGAATGTTTGACGGCGTCCAACACCTTCCTTAACCGCTGGGAAGGCGCAGTGCCGGTATCCTATTCGTGTAATGCGGGCTGTTTCGGCTGTATTTCTGAGCAGCCGGACGACAGCGGCTTTGTTTCCCCGCAGACGCGGATGAATTTCCGCCCGCGGACGGAGGAAATAGTGGAAGTGATGCTGGAGCATCTGAAGACACCGGAATCCATTATCAGCTTCGGACAAGGCTGTGAAGGCGAGCCCTCTACCCAGGCTAAGCTGATTATTGATGCGATCCGCCAGGTTCGGGAGCGCACGGATATGGGTTACATCAACATCAACACCAATGCAGGCTTAAGCGACCATATCCGAGGCATTGTGGATGCAGGTCTTGATTTGATGCGTGTCAGCACCATTAGTGCGCTTGATGACCACTATAACGCCTACTATAAACCTCGCGGTTATACGCTGGCTAACGTGGAGAAATCGCTCAAATACGCAGAGTCGCAAGGAGTGTATACCTCCATTAACTACCTCATTTTCCCTGGTGTTACGGACCGGGAGGAAGAAGTAGAAGCCATGATCGAGTTTGCACGCCGGACGAAGCTGAAGCTGATTCAGCTGCGCAACCTGAATATTGATCCAGAGAGCTATCTGGGGCTTATCCCGAAAGCCAAAGGCGATATTCTGGGAATGAAGCAGGCTATTGAGATCTTCCAGGAAGAGCTCCCGGATGTGGTAATCGGCTCCTATACCCATGTACCTCCAGCTGAACTGACCCGTGCGAAACGGAAGCCGACGCTTTTATAATTTGCGCGATGACAAACACGGGGATTGTCGGTTTTCTTCGGTGTATGCTATAATTCTGGCTGATTGTCCAATATAACTCTGGGCACGCATGAGGCTCAGGGCGGAAAGAGGTGAAAGTCATGAATTCAGCTATTCAGCCGAAGTACAACATGACCCTGGTAACCTGCGCATGCGGGAACCAATTTGACACGGGTTCAGTAAAACAGGATCTGCGGGTAGAAATCTGCTCGGCATGCCATCCGTTTTACACAGGCAGACAGAAGTTTATGGATGCCGGCGGACGCGTGGAGAAATTCAAGAAGAAATACGGCGTTTAAGTCATCAAGATCTGCCTGCTCTTTTGGAGCAGGCTTTTTTATGCATTACCTGCCGGAGGAAGGGCTGGCAGAATAAGGACCTGCTGGGTCGGTTGCAATTTGGACTGGCATGAGATATACTTATTTTCACCGTGCTAGATGGGGAGGCAGCGGTGCCCTGTAACTCGCAATCCGCTATAGCGAGGTTGAATTCCTGTTAGAGGTCTTGTCGATGTAAGGTCTGGTCCTGTCGGTCAATGTTGACGGTTGGGTCCTCCGCAATGAGTAACTGTGAACCTGGTCAGGTCCGGAAGGAAGCAGCCATAAGCAGTCCCACTCCTGTGCCGGAGGGCAGCCTAGCCCGAGTTGTACCGGCAGGGTGCCGCTTGGATCGCAATGATCAATAACAGGTGCACGGTTTAACTTTCAACCAGCTTTTAATAATTCTCAAGTAAAGTAAATGCATCTCCTGCGGACAGCGGGGAGGTGCATTTTTTATATCCATGAAGATTCCATTACGGATAAGGATGACCCAAAGATCAGGTGGCGGAGTTTTCTGATACGGGTCATTTTGTGTTTTTCTGGTAGTCCCTAGTATAGTATAATAAAGAAAGCAGTCTCGGCTTCGATTGACCATTTACATGTGGAAGGATCCGGGCTGCTAATCGCTGTGCCCAGTACTGTGCGAAGTGCAGCAACTCAACTATCCAAGTTTTGAAAGAAGGTGCCGCATAAAGTGGAGCACGTTGCCTTGTACCGCGCCTGGCGGCCGCAGTCGTTTCAGGACATGGTGGGACAACAGCATATTATTCGCACGCTGCAAAATGCGATCCGCGAAGACCGCCTAGCCCATGCTTACCTGTTTAGCGGCCCAAGAGGCACCGGCAAGACCAGTGCGGCCAAAATATTGGCTAAAGCGGTTAACTGTGAGCATGGCCCGGCTGCTGAACCCTGCAATAACTGCGAAGCCTGCCGCCGTATAACGGCTGGTGCGGTGATGGATGTCCTGGAGATTGACGCTGCATCCAACCGCGGGGTTGAGGAGATTCGGGATTTAAGGGATAAAGTCAAATATGCTCCGACTGAAGTCCGGCAGAAGGTTTATATAATTGATGAAGTTCATATGCTGACTACGGAAGCGTTTAATGCCCTGCTTAAGACGCTGGAGGAACCTCCTCCGCATGTCATGTTTATTCTGGCCACAACAGAGCCTCACCGGCTGCCTGCAACGGTAATCTCACGCTGTCAGCGGTTTGACTTCCGCCGTGTTTCTCTTGAGGAGCAAAGCGAGAGACTGCAGCAAATTTGCCGTGAAGAGGGAATTGAAGCCGAGGATGAAGCGATCGACTATATTGCCCGTTTGTCCGATGGGGGTATGCGGGATGCGCTGAGTATACTCGATCAGATCGCTTCGTTCTCAGAGGGACAAGTATCCTACCAGCAGGTGCTTGAGATGACAGGGGGAATTGCCTCCAGTCAGTTTGCAGAGCTTGCCGGAACCCTGCTTAAAGGGGATATCGGCGGGGTGCTGCAGATTATCGAGCGTATGATGCAGGAAGGCAAGAGCGCTGATAAATGCATGGAGAACCTGCTGTATTACTTTAGGGATCTGTTGATGATAAAAATGGTGCCTAAGGCCGATAAGCTGACCGAACGGGTATTGGAACCAGCGGCATTTTCAGAAATTGCCGAGTCTTTTACTAAAGCCCAGCTGTTTCAGTTTATCGACACGCTGAATCATTATCAGAATGAAATGAAATACGCGTCCCAGCCTCAAATGATATTTGAGGTTGCGCTGCTGAAATTGTGCAGCATTGCGGAAGGCGGCAGCTCTGCGCGCGATGTCTCACGCGAAGCCCTATTTGTTTCTGCGGGCGCCGCTCCTGTGTCTGGCAATTCTGCTTCGGGAGCGGCTGATGCCGGCCAGGTGGATCTGCTCCGGAGGCAGCTTCAGGAGCTTGAGAAGAAGCTGGAGCAGGCGCTTAAATCCGGTGCAGTCAGCGGGGGCGGGGGACAGACTGACAATGCCCGTCCGCGGACTCCAGCACCGCGCATCTCAAGCGCAGCCAAGATTCCTTCCCATATGGACCGTTATCTTGCGAACCGCGGGAGCGAGGAGTTTAAGACGGTTCAGCAGAAATGGAACCTTATTCTTCAGCGTGTCAAAGAAGAGAAAGTCACGATTCATGCCTGGTTTATGAATGGTGAACCTGTTTCCGTCTGGGAGGATGCTGTTCTCGTTGCGTTTAAGAATGATATCCATCGTGAGACTACGGAGAAGCCTGCCAACAAGCAGGTGATTGAACGGGTTCTGGAGCAGCAGCTAGGCAAACCGTTCAGACTGGTAACTATGATGCTGAAGGATTGGAATGATGCGGCTGCCCAAGGTAGCGCAGAGCCGGATAAGGAACCGTTCGAGCTCTCCCACCCGGGTGAGGAGCCTGGCTCTGCCGCTAAGGAGCCGTGGGTGGATGAAGCTGTTCAGCTGTTTGGCGAAGACCTTGTAGTCATTAAGGATTGACGGAAGAACGCTCAGCCAGCTGGTCAACTTAAATATACTTTTCTAAGGAGATGAATGATCATGAATAATATGAATCAAATGATGAAACAGGTTAAGAAAATGCAGGAGCAAATGCTCAAAGCTCAGGAGGAGCTTGCTGATAAACGCGTTGAGGGAACTTCCGGCGGCGGTGTTGTAACCGTAGAAGCCAACGGCCATAAGAAGATTCTGTCCATCGCGATCAAGCCGGAAGCCGTAGACCCTGAAGATGTAGAAATGCTGCAGGACCTCGTCCTGACTGCTGTAAATGATGCATTGGTCAAAGCTGAAGAATTGGCTAACCAGGACATGGGCAAATTTACCGGCGGCATGAAAATCCCTGGATTGTTCTAATTTCAGATTCTGAAGTCTTACCAAAGAAAGCATGAAACTTCGGAGGCAGCCCTGCTTCCGAAGTTTATTCGTAATGGCAGAATTTTTCGGGCAGCTGCCCGGTCTATTTGATAAAGAGAAGGAGAACGCCGCTTTGTACTATCCCGAACCGATAGCCAAACTCATTGACGCCTTTACCCGCTTACCCGGCGTTGGTCCCAAGACAGCGGCCCGCCTGGCCTTCCATGTGCTGCGTATGAAAGAGGATGATGTCATCGACTTTGCCAAAGCTTTGGTCAGTGTCAAGCGCAACCTGCACTACTGCTCCGTTTGCGGCAATATTACAGATACGGATCCCTGCCAAATTTGCCAGGACAAAACCCGTGATCCCTCTGTGATCTGTGTGGTCCAGGAGACCAAGGATCTCGTCGCAATGGAACGGACCAAAGAGTTCGATGGCTACTACCATGTCCTGCAGGGGGCTATCTCTCCGATGGAGGGGATAGGTCCCGATGATATTAAATTAAAAGAACTGTTAACCCGTCTAAGCGATGAGCGCGTGAAGGAACTGATTTTGGCTACGAATCCGAACATTGAAGGGGAAGCTACAGCCATGTATATTTCCCGCCTAGTAAGACCTTTTGAGATCAAGGTGACCCGGATCGCCCATGGCCTGCCTGTAGGCGGCGATTTGGAGTATGCTGATGAGGTTACGCTCTCCAAAGCGCTTGAGGGCCGGAGAGAGCTGAACTAAATAAATACTTTTTTTGCAGATAAGAGGCCGGGAGGCTTCTTTTTTTATGCTCTAAGATACTGGAACCTCCTCCCCAAATACACCCCTGACGTAAAGGTTATTCCCCGCCCCCCAGAAAAAAAGTCCGTTCTAAGTTTGTCCCTTTAACGATATCTATGAATTATGGGCTGGACACAACAGAGGAATTTTCTCAGCCAAACCTATGCGGGAAAGGGAGGATAACATGAGCAAGAGATGGAGTTCTTTGTTCCCCGGAACAATTGGGCGGAAGAAGCTGGAGCAAGAGCAGCAGGAGAGAGAAAGAGTTTATCATGAGGTGTTGAAGGCGCATAAGGAGTGGCAAAGAGCTCAGTTGGCTTTTCAATCCGCACTTGGAAAAGATGAAGTTGACGTGGCGATCTACACGCTGGAAGCAGCGGAGAGACGTTATCAAATTCAGTTAAAAGAAGCAAAAAAACTAAAGCTTAATTATGGGGACCACATTGAACTCCCATGCTTGGGAAATCAGCCGGTAAGGAGGTTGGGATCATGAAACTGATTGCCGCCGGAATCTTGGTATTGTCTGCAGCAGCGATGCTCTATATTTGGATTTCGAAAAAGCTTGGCTTTGCATGGCTTACCCGGCTGGCCCTCCATTTTGTACTGGCCGCTGTAGGCATATATGCCGTTAATTTTGCAGGCGTTCTGCCCGATGTATATATACCGCTTAATCCAGCCACCATAGGAACGGTGCTCGTTTTGGGACTGCCTGGTGTCGGCCTGCTAATCGGATTAAAACTAACTTGGATTTAACAGTTGACGAGCCCTGAAGAAATGTGATACATTATACATCGTCCCTTGAAGCAGTAACCATCGACGAAACAGTCGGTAAAAAGTTTTTTAAAAAAGAGCTTGACTGCTAACTGGGTGATGTGATAATATATAAAAGTCGCCGCTGAGAAAGACGACAGCGACAAACGAAAAGTTTGATCTTTGAAAACTGAACAACGAGTGAGAAATAAACAACGAGTAACAACTCGTCAGATTCAAAATGAGCTACAAACTTTACTTTTATGGAGAGTTTGATCCTGGCTCAGGACGAACGCTGGCGGCGTGCCTAATACATGCAAGTCGAGCGGAGTTATGATGGAGCTTGCTCCCGATTAACTTAGCGGCGGACGGGTGAGTAACACGTAGGCAACCTGCCTGCAAGACTGGGATAACTACCGGAAACGGTAGCTAATACCGGATACGCAAGGGAGTCGCATGATTCCTTTGGGAAAGACGGAGCAATCTGTCACTTGCAGATGGGCCTGCGGCGCATTAGCTAGTAGGTGAGGTAACGGCTCACCTAGGCGACGATGCGTAGCCGACCTGAGAGGGTGAACGGCCACACTGGGACTGAGACACGGCCCAGACTCCTA
>NZ_VAWG01000024.1 GCF_005869875.1 Paenibacillus pinistramenti | reverse complement strand
CCAATTAGTAAGACCCCTTGAAGACGACGAGGTAGATAGGCTGGGGGTGGAAGTGCAGCAATGCATGGAGCTGACCAGTACTAATCGGTCGAGGGCTTATCCAAAAAGTACCCACCAAAGTGAAGAAAAAGCTGACGAAGCGGATTCCGAGTACTTTGGCGGGGCCCAGAAAGATACCCCAAAAAGTGACGTGAGGCTTCGAAGGTAATTCCGATTACTTTTCGGGGACCCCGGAACGGAGTAAGGGCTAATTCGTAGATGATTGTTTCGTATCCAGTTTTCAGGGAGCAAAGTTTAGCTTGTGTAATTCAAGCAATTACACTTAGTAAGACGAGCTTTCAGCATTTGGCGATGCTGTAACCTGAATGAAGCATTTACGTTGTAAATGCGCGTTTGGTGGCGATGGCGGAGGGGTTCCACACGTACCCATCCCGAACACGACCGTTAAGCCCTCCAGCGCCGATGGTACTTGGACCGCAGGGTCCTGGGAGAGTAGGACGCCGCCAAGCATTCCTTCTAGGAATACATATTTTTAATAAGGCCCGTTGGTCAAGGGGTTAAGACACCTCCCTTTCACGGAGGTAACAGGGGTTCGAATCCCCTACGGGTCACCATAATAACTCTTGGAACCGTGGTGTAGAGGCCTAACATGCCTGCCTGTCACGCAGGAGATCGCGGGTTCGAATCCCGTCGGTTCCGCCATTTATCTTATAAGTGGCATTTAAATTAAATATGCGGTCGTGGCGGAATTGGCAGACGCGCACGGTTCAGGTCCGTGTGGGCTAACCCCCGTGGAGGTTCGAGTCCTCTCGACCGCATATCTAATCTCGGGATGTAGCTCAGCTTGGTAGAGCACCTGGTTTGGGACCAGGGGGTCGCATGTTCGAATCGTGTCATCCCGACCATTTATAATTTGCGGGTGTAGTTCAATGGTAGAACTCCAGCCTTCCAAGCTGGTAGCGTGGGTTCGATTCCCATCACCCGCTCCAAATTAAAAAGTAGCTGAAACCCTTGTGCCGCAAGGGTTTTTTTCTTGCGAAAAATTCGTCACAGCCATGACTTCTTTTGTTTTATGGGGCAATTCATGGGGCAAATTTCTGCTGTTTTGGCTGCAGCCCCTCTAACCGGTCCGCAGCTTCGCGGCTGATGATCTCAGATTCATGCGTGTAAATATCTGCGGTCATACCGATCTTGGTGTGCCGCAGCCGCTCCTGGATCGTCTTAAGGTCTGCGCCGCTCTCGCGCAATAGCATGCCTGCTGTATGCCGTAAGTCGTGTAGTTTGACAGGAGGAAGGTTATGCGTAGCCATGAAGCGTCTCCAGGTTAGAGAGGGAGTATTAGGATAGTACATCACGCCACGACCGCCGTGGAAGATATACTGCTTGTCTCCGCCTTCCCAGTTCTTGCAGCTGAGCTTCTCCCCACTCCCGTTCATAACGCCGCAGCTCCTCCATGTACCATTTTGGCATGGCGACCCAGCCTTCTGATTCCTCTGTCTTTACTTCAGCTTCAATCTTATTTCCGTCTTCGTCAAAGGTGATTTGGTTCTCAATGTAGATCGCTCCTTGCTCATAATCCACGTTTGGCCACTCAACGGCCAATAACTCGCCCCGTCTAAAGCCGCCAAGCATCACCCCGGTGAAATACAGCCTCCAATGGGTAGGGAGGGCGTAGAACGCCGCCAAGAGCGTCTCAACCTCTTGTGAGTGGTGTAGTTCTTCTTGATTGTCTTCATGGCTTTTTTCTCTTTCTTGCCGATCGTCGGCCGCTGCACTCCGTCCATGGGGTTCTCTTTGATGACCTTCCAATCAGCTGCAGCATCAAACAGCTGCAGCATCAAAAATGCTCTTGGCTGCCTTATAAATGTTCAGCTTGGTATTGGTGGCCATCAGCTTCTCATCCTTCCGGATCAAGCCGGCGAAGAAGGTGACCAGGTGAAGAGGGCGGATCTGATCCAGGCGGACAACCCCGAACTCAGGCATGAGATAGGAATCAACATACCCCATGACATTACGGCGAGTATTATCACCCATGTGCTGATTGGCATAGCCTTTTTTCCATTGCGGAACGAAATCCTTAAAGCTTATCTTCTCGATTCGGCCCTGCACAGTTCCCAATTCGACTTCTTCTTCCCACTTCGCAAGCTCCAGTCTCAGCCAGGCTTGTGTTTTACGGACCGAACGTGCAAATGTCCTCCGGCACGGTTACAGACTTGCTCACGAGCTTTCTGGTTGCCTTGGTTGGGTTTGTGGCGCATAGCCGGTATTTGTTGCCGCCTAAATGTTCTGTGTAAGACATGATTTACTTCTTCTTTGCTAAATCTCGGATTAAGAAAAGTACCCCGGTTTCCTCTTGTTCCCCTAATACTTGACTGCCTGAGATAAATAATCTCGACCAATGCCGGTACGCGCTCGAGGACGACATGCCGCGCGGCGGTGTTAGCTTCAAGAAATAACGAGAGGAGGGGGCCTATGAGCACTCTGCAGGAAATACTGGACAACCTGGACGCCAACGCTCCGCTCAGCCAGCCGGAGATCATCCGGATCGAGACCAGCGCCTGGCTGGCATCCGAAGATAGGCGACTGATGCTGACCGGCAAGCGGTACTACCGCGTAAAGAATGACATCGTGGATCGCCGCCGGCTGACCATTGGCGACGATGGCCGGCTGGTTGAAGCGCATAACTTGGCTGATAACCGGATCCCGCACGGCTTTGTCCGAAAGCTGGTCGATCAGAAGACCGGCTATCTGCTCTCTCGGCCATTCGTGGCCAAGACGGAAGACGACGCCTATCAGAAGCTACTGGACGGCTATTTCGACAAGGGATTCCGCCGGATGTTAAAGAACCTGGGCAAGGACGCCATCAATTGCGGCAAGGCCTGGCTACAGGTCTACTACAACGAGGCAGGCGAGCTGTCCTTCATGCGGCTGCAGCCGGAGGAGTGCCTGCCGCTGTGGCGCGATTCGGCGCACACGGAGCTGGCTGCGTTCGTTCGGATCTACGACTTTGAGACCTATGTGGCCAAGAGCAAGCGGGTCGTTCGGCGGATCCAGTTCTGGGACGAATCCGGAATGAAGCTGTTCGAGGACGACGGTATGCTGAAGCTGATCGAAGAGACCAGTCACTTCTCGTATGTGGAGGGTGAGATGACGAAGCCTATGAATTGGGAGCGTCTGCCGTTCATTTGCTTCAAGTATAACGATGAGGAGCAGCCGTTGATTGACCTGATCAAGCAGCAGGTCGACGACTACGACCGCCGGAAATCGGACAATGCCAACAACCTGGAGGACTTGCCGAACAGCATTTACGTGGTCAAGAATTACAACGGCACGAGCGGCGGCGAGTTTCGGAAGAATATCGCAATGTACCGGGTGGCCTTTGTGGACGGCGAGGGGGGCGTCGATACGATCAGCATCACGATCGACACGGCTGCCTACCAGAACCATATGGAGGAGACCCGCAAAAACATCTACGAGTTCGGCCGCGGGGTCGACACGTAGCGGCAGGAGGTCGGGAACGCCTCCGGCATCGCGCTGAAATTCCTGTACGCCGATCTGGACATGGACATGTCCGACATGGAGTCCGAGTTCCAGGCGGCGCTCGAGCAGCTTCTATGGTTCGTCGATACCCATATCGCCAATACGGCGGGCACAGATTACAGCGACCAGGACGTCGAGTCCATTTTCAATCGTGACATTCTGATCAACGAGACAGAGGCTGTAACCAACGCCAAGAACAGTGTCGGCGTGATCTCCACCCGAACTATCGTAGCCAATCACCCATGGGTAAGCGACACAAACGCGGAGCTCAAGCAGATGGATCAGGAGCGGGACGAGGCAGCAGATTACGGCGGTTTACCGCCGGAAGGAGGCAGTGGCGATGCTCAGCAAGGAAACAATGCAGCAAGTGGATAAGCTGATTCAAACCGTTGCAGACTCAGCGCTTAGAGCCTACGAGGGAGGGAAGAGCGATCCTGCTACTATCGAGGCCCTGGCCAGCTTGATCAACGCGGCTCACGGGGAGCCGCCTGTGGATGGCAGCCCGTGTATCGGATTCATTGTGCCGAGTCCACCGGAGGATGAAGAATGAAGTCCGCAGAATATTGGGCAAAACGCATGGAGGAGTTGCAGGAGTCGCTGCTATCCAAAGGTGACGCCTACGCGGCCGATATGCGCAAAGAATACGATAAGGCGCTGGCCCGCATCACTGCCGACGTGGAGCGCTGGTACGGCCGCCTGGCAGCCAATAACGAGGTCAGTCTGGCCGATGCCAAGAAGCTGCTCAGCAAGTCCGAGCTGAAGGAATTCAAGTGGACCGTCGAGGAGTACATTGAGCGTGGCCGGGAGAACGCTATTGACCAGCGCTGGGCGAAAGAGCTGGAGAACGCCAGCGCCAAAACGCACATCAACCGGCTGGAGCAGATTCAGACACAGATCCGGAACGAGGTCGAGCAGCTGTCCGGTCGTCAGCAGAAGGGCGCCACCAAGGTACTCGGCGAAACGTACAAGGATGGCTATTACCATTCCATTTACGAGCTGGAAAAGGGTAAGGGTTTTGGCACCGGCTTCGCGAAGCTCGATGCCGGCCAGATCGACAAGACGCTGGCCAAGCCCTGGGCGCCGGACGGCAGCAACTTCAGCAGCCGGATCTGGGCGGACCGGACGAAGCTGGTGAATGAGCTGCAGACGACGCTGACGCAGAGCCTGATCAACGGCTCCACGTCGAACAAGCTCATTTCCGACTTTGCGAAGCGGATGGGCGTGGCCAAGAGCAACGCCGAGCGGCTGATTCTCACGGAGGCAGCTCATTTTGCGGGGCAGTCTCGCCTGGACGCCTACAAGGAGACCGGCGTGAAGGAATTTGAGTTCCTGGCCACACTGGACAAGCGGACCAGCGAGATCTGCCGGAGCATGGACGGCAATCGAATCAAGCTCGGCGATGCGCAGACCGGCGTCAACTACCCGCCGCTGCATGTCCGCTGCCGGTCAACGACGGTTCCGGTGGTAGAGGATGCCGAGCCGACCGGAGAGCGGGCCGCGCAGGATGATGACGGCAACTATTACACTGTTCCGGAGGATACGACCTACGCGGACTGGGCAGCCAAGCGGGCGCCGGAAGCCGTCAAGCCGGTTGAACCGGAGGTGCCGGAGGTTGTGGATCCGCCACTGCCTTCTCCGCTTGAACCGCCCGAAGCCGCCGACTCGGAGCCACCACCTTTCGCTCCTGCAGAGTCAATCAAGAAGGCTGAAGAAGCGGCCCTGAATGATTACGGCTTTGATCGCGTCGATTACACCGGCATGGACTTGGACAGCGCGAACAGCATCAACGAGGCGATCAGCAAGGCGCTAACAGAGTTCCCAGCCATAAAGGGCTTTGCGAAGACCATTCAGGCGGTTGATACAGATGAATTCGTAGCACAGGCATCTTTGGGATACGCTGAGGGTATACTTCAAGCCGAACTTAAGGTCTCTTCTCACTATTACAATTCAACGGACATTGATGATATAATCAGGGCATCGGTAGACGCCCAGCACTGGCCGGCAGGTTCCAATAAGCAGTCCATCTTCATCCATGAGTTCGGGCATTTATTGGAGTACGCGCATGCACTAAAACTGTTTGAAGGCTGGACCGGAATCCCGATGAGTGAGGACGACATCCAGATCGCTTTCATGCGAATCAATCGCGGAATATTTTCAGCAGGTATCCTGCAGGAGGCCTTGAGGAATCTTGGTCTGGACCATACGCCAGAAGTGATTAAGCGGGAATTGAGCAATTACGCAAACACGAATACGAAAGAAGTATTGGCCGAAGCGGTTGCGGAGGCCGTAGGAAGCGATAGTCCCCGGCGCCTGGCTTCGGAGATTCTCAAAATCCTAAAACAAAAACTGAAGGAGGTCGAGTTATGACCCAGCCCATTGTGCCACTAGTATTATTGCCGTGGATTGAATTTGGTGAGAACACCGTACGTCTTAAGGCAGAGGCTCCGGATGATGTGCAGCCAGCATTCGACAAGTTCAAGTCAAGATTCGATAAATTAATACAGGATCAGGAACTGAAGCTATAGGCACTCAAGCAAACCGCGAGGGTGCCTTTTTCATGCCGTCTTTTTGGTATTGCAGACGTTAAAGAACAAGACATCACCGGACGCGACCGGGATACCAAGCGAAGATGAAACGGAGGAATCTGTTATGAATAAAGAGCAGTTTATCGCACTGGGGCTGTCTGAAGACCTGGCCACGAAGGCCGCCGCTGCATCGGCCGACGAGCTGAAGAGCTTTGTGCCAAAGGCGCGCTTCGACGAGATCAACACGGCCAAGAAAAGCGCGGAGGATACCCTGAAGGACCGTGACAAGCAGCTGGAGGACCTGAAGAAGTCCGCCGGCGACAACGAGACGCTGAAGAAGCAGATCGAGACGCTGCAGGGCGAGAACAAGGCCACTAAAGAGCAGTATGAAGCCAAGGTCAAGGACCTGCAGCTGACGACAGCCATCAAGCTGGCGCTGGCCGGTCAGGCGCATGACCCGGACATTGTGGCGGGGCTCTTGGACAAATCGAAGATTGAGCTGGACGACAGCGGCGCCGTGAAGGGCGGGCTGGACGACCAAGTGAAGGCCCTGCGTGAGAGCAAGGGCTTTTTGTTTGCGCAGAAAGAAGAGGCCAAGCCGACGTTCAAGGGTGCCAAGCCGCCGGAGGGCGGCGGTGCCGGAGGAAGCGGCGGAGAAGCCAGTGTTGGCGCAAGCTTTGCAAAAGCGGCAAATGAAGGCGGTAAAGCCCCCGCAGCCGCACCGAATCCCTGGGGCTAAGAAAGGAGCATAACACATGGTTTACGTGAAAAGAACAAGCGTCTCGCAGCCGAATTTTTTGGCCAGCCAGAAATATGTGAGCTTTACCTACCAAATCAGCGACAGCGGCGTGACGGCGGACTCTAAGGGCCGCAAGATTGTTCCCGCGGGCACGGTATGGCCAGCCAACGACGCTACGGCCGTCGGGATCCTGCTGAATGACATTGACGTGACGAGCGGTCCGCAGCCTGGCGCAGTCATGGTTGAGGGCTGGGTCCTGCAAGCTCGTCTGCCAGTAGTACCTGTGGCTGCGGCTATTACGGCACTGGCCGGCAAGATCAAATTCAAGACGGTCGTTTAAGGCCGAAGAGGGAGGATAAAATCATATGGCTACTGTATTGGAATTGTTTACTCAGAAAGAAATTTTGAATTATCTGCAGAACCATGAGTACCCGGCGCTGCTTGGCGAGACGCTTTTCCCGGAAGTGAAAAAGCAATCCCTGGAATTTGACGCCATCGTCGGTGCCAGCCGGATCCCGGTCATTGCATCGGTCCATGGTTTTGACACGGAATCCGAAATCGGCACGCGCGAAGCCAGCAAGATGGCCCTGGAGCTGGCGCTGATCAAGCGGAAGCTGCGTATGGGTGAGCGTGAGATCATCGCACTGGAGAGCCCGCGGACCGATGCGGAGCAGCAGTACCTGATGGGCCAAGTCTACAACGATATCGACGTGTTGGTCGCCGGCGTGCGCGCCCGCGTCGAAGCCATGCGGATGGAGGTGCTGGCGAGCGGTACCGTTACGCTGGCTGAAAACAACCTTTCCGCGACAATTGATTACGGTGTACCGGCGGATCATAAGGTCGTGCTGAGCGGCACAAGCCTGTGGTCGGATGCTTCTGCCGATCCAATTGCTGCGCTGATGACCTGGGTCAATGCTTTGGACGTTCGTCCGACGCGTGCCCTGACGTCCTCTAAAGTGCTGGGGACACTGGTCAAGCATCCGAAAGTGGTCGGCGCCCTGTACGGCGTCAACGGCAGCAGCCGAATGGCATCCCGTGCGGAGCTGAATGCCTACTTGCAGCAGCTGGATCTGCCGCAGATTGCGGTCTACGACGGCAAATACAAGAAGCAGCTGGCCAACGGCACCTTTACAACTGCCCATTATTTTCCGGAGAACAAAATCGCGCTCTTCGGCGACGGCACGCTCGGCGAAACGATCTACGGCCCGACAGCTGAGGAAATCCGCCTGACTCGTGACCCATCCATTCAGACGCAGTCCGTTGGCAATGTGCTGGCTATGGTGTACGAGGAAGGAACTGATCCGGTCAGCACCTGGACGAAGGCTGTTGCTACGGCTCTGCCGAGCTTTCCGGAAGCCGATAACGTCTTCCAGGCGACCGTAATTTAAGGAGGGATGACCTGTGATAGTTGAAGTCAACAATATTCCAATCGAACACGACGGGACGCTCTATGAAAAAGGGGCGTCCTTTTCGCTGCCTGCTGATCAGCATGAACGCTTAAAGGACTATGTCACTGTGCTGGAAGAGAACGACGAGCTGGCGGACAAGTCGGTTGAAGACATGACGGTGGCTGAGCTCAAGGCTTACGCTGCCGAGCATCAGATCGACCTGGGCGACGCCGCGAAGAAAGAAGACATTCTGGCCAAGATTAAGGCGGTCCAGTAAGGAGGGATCGTCGTGACGCTTGAAGACGAGGTACTGGAGCTGATCCGGCAGCGGATGGGGTTGTCGAGCACAGCGCTTGATGGTCTTATTCGCTCCTATATGGATGAGATCAGGCAGCGGAAGTATTGAATGCAAACCTGGAAACAGTAATAGAGAAGCTCTGTTAGCTTTGGCTGACGGGGTTTCTCTTTGAATGAATAATTTAGGCGGCTGCCAAAGAAGCAGGCCTGAGTCTCAATGACTTCATCCTGACGGCTATAGAAGAGAAGATTGAGCGAGACGCTAAAAAGACCACCGAGGAATAATCCTTGGTGGTCATTCTTTGTTCTATATAGCTTCTATTTACTGCGGATGGGTAGCATAGGTATCTATAGGCCATCTTGAAAATTTAAAGTTGCCTAGTTTACTGGGTTTTTATTATCATGGGTTAACGACGACATGTACGGATGCCAGCTTTCCAAGCTGGTAGCGTGGGTTCGATTCCCATCACCCGCTCCAAATTAGTAAACTTAAACTCTTGTTTATCAAGAGTTTTTTTGTTTTTTTAAATATTTCTTTGGTGGTTTATTAAATCAAGTACGGCAGCCCAAATGTGTCCTTTGGTAAGGTCTTCGTAAAGAGGACTATAGTGTATTGTTGTAGATAGTGTTTTGTTAAAGCTCGCTGTCAAGATGTATATGAAACTGTAAAGTAAACCTGCAAGTCATGGAAAGGTTCCAGTTTTGTATAGCAGGCGGAATTTCATGTTTCGTTCTGGAGCATAGTCAGAAAGGCTAAAGAAGGGCTAAGGATTGACGCCTGCCCGTTGCTATTTGGAGTATTTGGAGATACTGTACTCTGAATGAAACAGTTATTGACTCGTTAGAATATGAGGCCCTCCGTAGTGGAGGGACGAAACGATTCTGTATTTTGAGAGAAGTATGCAATAGCAGCGTAAATTGAGATCAGCGTAAATTGAGATCAACGTTCAGCAAAGGCTGCGCTACAGCTTTGTTTATGCCCTTTGCTCGTTATTAGCAGTGTCTAGCTCCAAATTCAATGACCAATGACCGAATATCATTCGAGCTCGTAAAGGCAATGATTTCTCTATGTCTTCTCTAAGTCTTTTTCTAAGCCCTTCTTTAGGCGCTGAATGCTGGTTATTCTTTGTAAAAATGACGGGTATGATACGTCTCAATTATCCGATGCCCCGCTATTTGGAAGAAAGACTTGCCGAACTGGAGAGAATTCGCACTTTATATAGTAATCTGCTACAAAAAAACTGCCCGCCATTGTTAATCACGCTTAACAATGACGGGCTAGTTTAAGTTAGCTTCTTCTTATAAGAGCTTAGGCCTTAGCAGATTGCTGACGAGAGATTAGGAACAGTACGATCCAGATAAGCATAAAGCCAATCAGCTGCGGAAGCTTAATAACTTCATGATAGAGTGCCCAGTTCATCAGTACGCTTACCATAGGAAAACTCAGCTCGGCGAGTGTTGCTACTGAAGCTTTGGTAGTGATCAGTCCCTTATAGTAAAGGAGAAGGCTGAACAAACCCGGCAGCACAGCCTGCAGAACAATGTTGATGGTAATTCCGCCGATTACGCCTGCGTCCGAAGGGATGTTCCAGCTAGCGTGTGAGGTCATTGAGATTACAATCAACAGCGGCAAAGCTAGAATAAAACGAAGTGACGTAACGGCTTCGTATTCCATCTTTCCAACCATAATTCGGCCCATGACGGTTGAGCCGCCCCACAATACTGCGGCACCCAGAGAAAGCAAGCTGGCCGTCTGAGCAAATTCGTTCATGTGCCCAAAAGGAACACTGAAGCCAAAAGTTAAGAAATAGGTGCCAAGCAGTGCTAATACTAAAAGGCCGCCGAATTTTTTGGGGAAAGATTCTTTCAGCAGTAAGCGGGCCAACAGAATAGCGAAAATCGGCTGCAGCTTTTGGAGCAGGAGAACCGAGTTATAATTGGTAGCTGAAGCTAGTGCCTGAGTGAACAAAATAGTAGCAATCGCAGAACCGCCCCAAGAAAGGAACAGCAGGGCGCCGACATGCCGGGCTTTTAATCCGCGCAGCTCGGTCCGGTGCTTCCAAAGGATAGGAGCCGAGAACAGGAATAAAATGATATGTTCCAGCAGCACGATTTGTGAGGAGCTCAAATATTTTGAGAGCATGATCCGGAAAATAGGGTCGACACCCCACAGCGCCGCGCCGATGACTACGAGCCAAAACCCGCTTTTTACCCGTTGCTTGGGCATTGGTAAAGCTTGATTAATACTGTTCATGATAGCCTCCTGCGGATCTTAAAAAGGAAACCCCCGACCGTCAGTATCGACAATCGGGGGTGATCAAATAAACATGATGGTCATGGCAAAGAAGCCGAGCAAAACATGCTTATTGATGATCTTCTTCCATCCGGACTTTACCGTCGGCCTTGGAATTACACCAAGTCAGTCGCTGCAGGCCAAAAGCAAGCAGCGAGTCGCGGGCTGAGCTCAGAGAGCATCACCGCCGGTTAGGAATTTCACCTTACCCCGAAGATCCTAATAAATTTTGTTATATTGTTTAATTCAAGAATACACAAAAATAAGAAATGAATATGTCAACTATATCATTGACACGACTTAATGCAAGCTTTTTTTACAATTCCTTGCCAATCCATTCGGCGAGCAGCTTTAAAGCTGCTTCATTGCGGCGGTAATAGGTCCATTGACCGCAGCGTTTGGCTTCCAGCAGTCCTGCTCTTTGCAGCAGAGATAAATATTGCGACGTGGTTGACTGAGATAGGCCGGCTTTGTCTTGAAGCGAGCCCACACAAATGCCGCCCCAGGAATCCTGATCTGCTGAATGTTCCGTTTGAGCCGGAAAATATTGCTCGGGATTTTTGAGCCATTGCAGCATTTGCAATCTTGTTTCATTTGACAATGCTTTAAATATCAATGTATAGTCCATAAAATTATTATATCGGTCTTTTTCGATATGTCAATTCAAAATCATCGGCTAATACATATGAAAGCACTGTAAGCGGATGAAAAAATGTGTTTTTTTCAGAAAAAATGGATTGACTTTTAGGTTGAAAAGAGTTTTAATATTTCGTGTACGAAATTTTAAAGAAGATAAATATTCGGGAAGGAAGGAAATATGTCTTTGGAACAAGGGAACCAACTTCACGAACTGGTTCACGGCTTTCGTGAATTAAAGAGAACCTTTCACCAGGTCGTATCCAAACAAGCTGAGAAGATGGGGATAACGGACATCCAGTTCTATGTCCTAGTCGAACTTCGAAAGCAGCCCGAAATCAGCATGTCTGACTTAGCCGTACATCTTCATTTAGGAAACAGTACTCTCAGCGGAATCATTGACAGGATGGAGAAAGCCGGACATGTCGAGCGGAAACGTTCGGATGTGGACCGGAGGTCTGTTACTTTGCATCTGACTGATGAAGGAAGGGAGATCGAAAAGGCAACAAACCTGTTATACCGGAAAGCAATGAGCAGGTTGAACGAAATTCCGTCCGAAGATATGACCCATTTAATAAGAACGTTTCGTTCTATTATAAATTTATTAGAAACAGAGAAAGAAGGAGAATAGAACACGATGAGTGCAACACAAACAAGTGGAGCTTCTGCTCCGGTTCTGAAAAAGGGCCCGATCGTCGCTGCGATTCTGATTGCAGCATTTGTAGCCTTGTTGAACCAAACCCTGATGAACGTAGCTTTGCCAAAAATGATGAACGATCTTGGTGTAGGGGCTACGACAATCCAGTGGCTGACTACCGGCTTTATGCTGGTCAACGGTGTGCTGGTGCCATTGAGCGCCTACTTGGTTCAGAAGTTTACGACCAGAGCGTTGTTCTTGACAGCTACCATTTTATTTTCAATTGGTACGTTTATATGTGCGATAGGAACTGACTTCTCAGTTATTATGGTCGGCCGTATTGTTCAGGCTTTAGGCGCCGGCATCCTGCTTCCGCTGATGAACGTCATTTTCCTGACGATCTTCCCAATTGAGAAACGCGGTCAAGCAATGGGTATGATGGGGATCGCAATGATCTTTGCCCCGGCAATCGGCCCTACTTTATCCGGCTGGGTGATTGAACATAACTCCTGGCATGTCCTGTTCTGGATTATCCTTCCGCTGGGATTGATTTCGGTTCTTCTGGGCTTCTTGTTCATGAAAAATGTTTTGCCGAACTCGAAACCTAAACTTGAGTACTTATCCGTAATTCTTTCTACTCTGGGCTTCGGCGGAATTTTGTACGGCTTTAGTGAAGCCGGAAGCAAAGGATGGGATTCCACAGAGGTTATTGTCAGCATCGTTGTTGGTGCGGTAGCACTGGTCTTGTTTGTATGGCGCCAGTTTATGGCAGAGACACCGCTTCTGGAAATGCGTGTGTTTAAATACAATATGTATTCCCTGACTACAGTAATTAACGTTGTCGTTACCATGGCAATGTATGCAGGTATGATTCTCTTGCCGATCTA
Source organism: Paenibacillus pinistramenti (assembly GCF_005869875.1). Taxonomy (GTDB): domain Bacteria; phylum Bacillota; class Bacilli; order Paenibacillales; family Paenibacillaceae; genus Fontibacillus; species Fontibacillus pinistramenti. The sequence continues at coordinate 31,552 of NZ_VAWG01000024.1, read as the reverse complement.
CCTTCAAAATATCCGCGGTTTCTCGCCGCTCGAATCCGGTCTGCTGCTTCTGCCAGGTTCAATTTTGATGGGGATCATGTCTCCGGTTACCGGTATTATTTTTGATAAAATCGGCGCTAGATGGCTGGTTGTAATCGGCTTGATTATTACTACTCTTACTACTTACGAATTTAGTGACTTGACTGTAAACACTACTTACGGTCACCTGATCTTTGTATATACCGCCCGCATGTTCGGTATGTCCATGGTCATGATGCCGGTGCAAACGGCTGGTCTTAACCAGCTGCCTGCCAAGATGAATGCGCATGGTGCGGCAATGTCCAATACACTGCGGACGATCGCCGGTGCGCTGGGAACTGCCTTCCTGGTTACAATTATGAACAACAGAGCTACTGACCGTGGAACTGAACTGGTTAAAGCCAGCGGTCTGAACCCGCAGGATCCTGCGAATGCACAAGCGATTGGCAAGCTGACCCAGGATGCAACGGTGTATGGTATCGACCAGGCGTTCATTGTAGCAACCTGGATTACCGTTGTAGCTTTGGTGCTTGCGTTCTTCATTAGAAAAGTGCAGGTGAACAAGGAATCTGCTCCTTTGGACAGCAAAACCGTGTCTGTGGCTTCAAAAGGCTAAGCTGCTCTAATAAGCAAAAGAATAGTAAAAGCAAACAGCCGGTTCAGGTAATTACCTGTGCCGGCTGTTTTTTGTATTCTTAACTGTTATTTAGACTGTTATTCAGACTATTATTTTATGGGATTGAAGTAGACCGGATACTTAGGACGTTACTTAGCTTGTTCAGCTTCAAGATAACTTTTGATAAATTTCAGGGTATTACCCGACAATTCGGTACCGCCCCGGATTCCGACGATCATATCCGTCTTGCCGATTGCCAAGCTTGAAGCGAGGGAGCTGTTCGATAGATCGATTCCATAAATATGAGAAGAGGTGTCTTCTTCGGTTGACTCCTTAACCACTTCATCACTGCTCAGCAGGGACTTAAGTTCTCCGTCAGCATAGCTGTCGAGGTTCTGGAGAGCTCCCCCTTGGGCAAGCCAAGCGAAGGAGGACTTATCCATGATATACAAATCAGGCTTCTCGGTCATAACGTCAATTTGTGCTTTCTGCTGAAGAGCCATTCCCATTTGGCCCGAACTTACTCCATCTCCGGGAAAATAGGATACTTTCGCTGTAATCCGCTTCCAATCCGAAAATGGCGCCAGCAGTGACTGTTCCAGGGCTTCGTTCGAATCATCTCCTTCAGGAAGTACGAAATTTCCGACAAACATGACGGAGAGATCGGCCGGCGGCAGTTTGGCAAGCCGCTCCTGTTCCTGACGGTGACTGACATACATGGAGATTCCGATAATGAGCACAACTGCGGCAATCAGGGAGACTAGAATTTTAGTGCGGTGGAGACGGAGAAAATCATCGAGTTGTTCGGCCTGGCCGGCAAATCTTCCCCATTTTCCAAAACGCTCCTGGCGCTTCTGATCAATGACTTGTGAATCTTCATAATTGATGATATAGCGGTAAGCCTGGTTAATCTTCTCAAACGGGTCTTCTGCATCCGGATCGGCTGTACGGCCGCGCGAGCGAAATTTCCGCACATACAGATCGTATTTCTTATTCACTTCTTCCCTTGGGGCTCCTTCTTCCAGTCCAAGGGTTTCGTAGGCATTTCTCAACTCATCCATAACTAATACGCTCTCTCCTCTGTTTGATTGTTATAAAAATATGAAGTTGCCGTTTTGGATAAGCTGACGGCTTTACCATTTCCCCCGCTAGTATTATGATAAACAATTAGGAATACGTTTACAAACTTGCAGATTGCAGAGGAGGTTTTATTGAATGTGCGTGTTTGAAAATAACTCAAAGGTCCTCTTTATCGGGGACAGTGTTACGGATTGCGGAAGGAATTATGAGGACCCGGACAGCTTGGGCTCCGGCTATGCTTTTGCGGCTGCTTCAGAATTGGGGAGGGCTTATCCCGAGAAACAAATATCTTTTATGAACAAAGGCATTAACGGGAACCGGGTTGCCGATCTGGAAGAAAGATGGAAGAGGGACTGCCTTGACGTACGGCCGGACTATGTCTCTATTCTGATCGGCATTAATGACACCTGGCGCCGTTATGACAATAATGAACCTACCTCTGCCGAAAGATATTATGAGGGTTACCGCAGTTTAATTCAGCAAGCGCTTACGCAAGGCGTAAAGGGATTTATTCTGCTTGAGCCGTTTGTAGTTCCTGTGACGGAGGAGCAAAAAGGCTGGTATGAGGATTTGAATCCCAAAATCCAAGCCGTCCGGGAGCTGGCCAAAGAATTTAACTCCTTGTACATACCGCTCGATGGCTTATTTAATGCGGCGAGCACCCGGACGGGAGCCGCTTACTGGGCCGCTGACGGCGTTCATCCAACTGCTGCAGGCCATGGTCTGATTGCAGATGCCTGGCTCAAAGCAGCAGGCGCAAAATAAGAAAGCGCAAAGAGCGGCAGAAATCAATTTGAACGGGTTCGAACTGTTTGCCGGAGGCGATTCCCCATGTTAATGAAAGCAGCTGTTAAGCCTCACAGGAGAAGCAAACCATCCATTCACCGAAATAATCTGTCTATTGCCAGCTGGGAAGGACTTCCTTCGGTTATTTTCCAGACTCTGCTGGGTGGACAATTTCTGACGGGCTTTCTGCTTTATTTGGGAGCTACCTCAGGTGAACTGGGCTTTGTTCTGGCGATCACGACCTTTGTGAACATCGCACAAATCGCGGTGGCGTTTCTTATTCAGCGTTTGAGAAGCCGGAGACGGCCGCTGATTATTTTTATCATCCTTCACCGGACCTTGTGGGGGACGACCGGGCTTGTTCCCTTTCTGTTTCCCAAAGAGTATTGGGTACCGGCATTTATCGTTCTCTACATGGTGACATGTGTATTTGGTACAATCAGCGGGATGCTGTGGAGCTCCGTTATCAGTGATTTGGTGCCCCAGCGGGTAAGAGGGCGGTACTTTGGCATCCGCAATACTTTGCTGAATGCGGCAGGGACAGTGATTCTTTTTGCCGGCGGAGTCTTATTGGATCATTATCCGCAACGTCAAGGGTTCTTGATCCTGTACATTGTGGTGTGGATATGTATAGCCGCTAATATTGCCATCTTTTTCTTTTATCCCGATATTCCTTTTGAGCGTTCGGATGAAACGAAGTTCTGGCCCATGCTGCAAAGACCGCTGAAGGATGCCTCCTTTATTCAGTCTACGGCATTTCTGGCAGGGTTTCTGTTTCTCCAGAACCTGGTTGTTCCCCTATACTCGTACATCATGCTTCAAAGGCTGAATCTGAGCTATCAAACGGTATCTCTGATGAACATTATGCAGACCTTGTCTATGATGGGCAGCTTCTACGTATGGGGGAATTTGAACGCCAAATTCAGCAACAAGAAGCTACTGTACTGGACACTGCCTCTTGTTGCGGCTTCCTGTTTATTGTGGGGAGCGCTTTCGGTATTTCCAACTCTGCTGGTCCTGCTGGCGGCCCATGCTTTCCTGGGAATCGGGATCGGCGGCTTTAACCAGCTTGCTTTTAACTTTATGATCGGGGATACGCCTAAGAAGGACCGCCCGATGTACATGGCCACCTATTCAGCTATTACGGGGATGGCGAGTTTCTTTGGCCCGCTGCTTGGAGGGAAGCTGCAGGAATGGCTTGGCGATGCACCGGACTGGGTCCAGGTATACGGGATGCAACTGGCAGTTGGAGCAGGAATGCTGGTGCTTGTTATAACTTTAGGAAAACGGATATTGCTCAGATGAAGAAAGAAAAAAAGGGGGAAGGGTCTAAAGGACTCTTCTGGCCCCCAAATACATGTCTTTCCAATGTTCTTTGTCAAGATTGGTGATCTGCACGCCAGGTGCGCCCCAAGTGTGAATAAACTGCCCGTTGCCGATGTAAATACCGACGTGTCCGGCTATGTTATCGTTCTTAAAGCGGCCAGGCACGGTGAAAAAGACAAGGTCGCCCTTTTCGAGCTCGGACTTTCTTACTGGGGTCCCGGTATGGGCCTGATCTTTGGCCAATCTCGGAAGGTTTACATTATACCGGCCAAAAACATATTGAGTGAAGGAAGAACAATCAAAGGTTCCTGTGTCTTTATAGTTGCCGGCACCAAAATCATATTTGGTTCCCATGAACGTCTTCGCATAGCTGATCAGCCTGTTAACATCAACATTGCTTTGAATATGAATCCGCGGCGTTTGGCCTGGGACGACTGAATCATGGGCAAGCCGGCCAGGAAAAGGAGCAAAAATAATCTCGTGCTTGGCGTTATTCCAGCCAACCTGGGTGCCGAGCAGATCACTCATCGCATTGCGGGTAAAGTAGAGATCCCCATTTCTTTCCTCCGGCGCATGGCTTAAAATAACAGGGTGGTTCATGGAAAGGGCGTGAGCCTGTCCGGGTTTGACCCTGTACAGCACATCGCTGAGCCCGATCAGGTATTCATCACCGCGGCGGACCATGTTCAGCCCAAGCTGCTTCGCGGCCAGGGACAGCGGAATCTGTTTCAGTGTTGTCTCACTGTCGTGATACCCCTGCTTGTTATCAAAGCTGAGCACACGGGGAGTGCCGGTTTGATTGGCTTGCGTCTTGTTTTGGGGATTCGAGTGGTTGCAGCCTGTCAGGGAGACGGCCAGAACCACTGCTAATCCAGCGGCAGGTAAGGAATTGGCCCATAAGGGTAATTTCATTAAGCGGTCCTCCGGTTTCTGCATGTAAATAACTACACCAGAAGTGTGTGATGGTTCGCCGGATTTTATGTAAGAGCAGAATACAAAAAATGAGCTGAAAAGGAGAATAAAACATGAGCCAATATCAGGCCTATGAAGGTAATTTTCAGGGGGAGAAGGCAGTCTGGCTTAAGGCGGGCAAATATGAAGCTGTGATGCTCCCGGAAACGGGCGGCAATCTGATTGCCTTTAGAGACAATGAGAACGGGTATAAATTTCTCAGAGAGCCGGAAGAAGGGGCAATTGAGGATTTTAAAGCTGCTCCTGGTGTGTATGGCATTCCGGTGCTGTTCCCGCCAAACCGTTATGAAGATGGAAAATTCCCATGGAATGGAGAGGTCATTCAGCTTCCCGTCAATGAAGAAGCGACAGGCAACCACCTGCACGGGTTTCTGCACACGGTTCCGTGGGAAGTGGAAGAATTCGGGACTACCAGCCAGGAAAGCTATGTAACGGTAAAAATCAAAGTGGACGAGAGCAGCAGCGTATACAGCTATTTTCCTTTTAAATTTACGGTCAAGCTTCGTTACGCACTCAGCAGTGATGGACTGTCCCAGCATGTAATCGTGAAAAATGAAGGGGAAGCCGCTATGCCGTGTCTGATTGCTTTCCACACAGCCGTTAATGCTCCTTTCTCCCGGGAAAGTGAAAGCACGGACTGCAAAGTGAAGCTGACGATCGGCGAGCGCTGGGAAATGTCGGAGCGCATGCTTCCAACCGGCAAGTATCAGGAATTATCCGGCTTCGACCAGGCTTTGAAAGGAGAAGGCGTTTATCCGTTTGCCGAGTCGATGGACAATCACTATACGGCAGTACCGCAGCAGGGACGCAGCCGGATGGAGCTGACGGATCACAAGCTGAACCTGACGCTCGTCTATGATGTCGGAACCTCCTATAAGCAGTGGATGATCTGGAACAATGGCGCGACTCCCGGCTTCTTCTGTCCGGAACCGCAGATGAACCTGGTTAACGCTCCAAATATCACGAACCTGCCTGCTGACGAAATAGGCTTGATCGGGCTTGAGCCTGGAGAGATTTGGGAAGAAACCGCCCGCTTCTATGTGAAATAAGCAAAAGAGTGAAATAAGCAAAAAGACGTTCTCTGCATAGAGGACGTCTTTCTTTCTCATGATAATGGAGTGAAGTGATGGAAGCAGCTGAGAGTGGTATGGGACCGAGGAGAATGAGAGCTGAAGAAAGCTCGTTAATGAGAGAGCTGCTTCTTGACGTGCCGCTGGAGCCATGGGGCGACAGTTAACGTCCGGGGATAAGATTCCTTATCTCCAAAGAAGAGCATCTGGTTCTCCAGCCCGCTGATCTTGTCTTTGTTGGCATAACACTGGTGAGCGACCCGGACAAAGCTTGGATGGTTCATCAGACTCAATTGTTCTTCGGCAGTTAACTTTCTCTTTATGGTATAGTTACGGCCGTGAAAGCTGACGAGTCCCTTGCTGCCGATCTTAAAGAAATAGGCGTCTTCTGCCGGCGAGAAATTCTCGAAAACATCCTTTTCCGGATATGCTACATTCATCTTTAGAATCCCCCTTCAGAAAGATGTGTTGTTAGCGCTTACAATTATAGCATATTCCATAGGCGGAGATAAGGTGTTTTGAAAATTTTTATAAGGAAATCTGTGTTTTGGCGAAAAAGTTCTGCAGTGCAAACGAGGCTGCGCCAAGCACGCCTGAATCCAGATGCAGCCTGGAAATTTCAAGGCTTACTCTGGCATAGTGAAACGAAAGGGATCTTTCCTTCACCGTATCGTACAGGCTTTTTGCGATCCAGGGCTCCGTAAGGGCGATCCTGTTGCCGATGATTACGCGCTCGGGATTAAACAGATTGATCAGGTTAGAGATCCCGATGCCAAGATGATGGCCGGCGCTGTTCATTATCTCCAAAATGTCCGGATCTCCCTGCTCGGCAAGTCCGATCAACTCTTCAAGCGTTACGGGTCCGTGTCCGGTTAAGGCTTGTACGCTCTCAAGGCTGGAGGCAGCTGACAGCAGGGCATTCTCGGAAGCATACAGCTCCCAGCACCCTTTGTTGCCGCAGGAGCAGTCCGCGCCGTCGAGCTTGATAGAGAAATGTCCGGCCTCGCCCGCAAAGCCCGACGACCCTCTATATAAGTGGCCGCCCATAATAATGCCTGTGCCGATCCCGTGGCTGACGCTGATATAGAGAAGGTTCTGTGTATCCTGGACAGCACCGAATTTATGTTCTCCGACGGCTCCGGCATTGGCTTCATTATCAATCACGACAGGTAATTGAAGCTCGTCCATCAGCATCTGCTGCAGCGGAACGTTCGACCAGTGCAGGTTGGGGGCAAACAGGACACTGCCCTGCTCATCCACGATACCCGGAACGCCGACGCCGACGCCGACCACACCGTATGGGCTCTCCGGCGCGCGCGCTGAAAGCTCTCTGACGGATCGGGCAATTATGCTGCTGACATGCTGAGGTTCGGCTGAGCTCAGCTTAAAGAAGCAGCGGTCCTTGATAGCGCCTTTGAGGTCGGTCAGAACAGCCGAAACCGAATCAATCCGAACGTCAATTCCAATCGCGTAGCCGGCCTGATCGTTAAACAGCAGCATGAGAGGCTTGCGGCCTCCGCTGGATTCACCTGGTCCCATTTCATGAACCAGATGTTCGTCGATCAGCTCGTTGACGAGACTGGAGACGGTAGTTTTATTCAGGCCGGTGGATTCCGAAACCTTAGCTCTGGAAATAGGCGAGCGGGCGCGGATGGTGTCCAGCACGATGGATTTATTTATTTTCTTGACCAGGAACAGGTCTCCGGTTTGCTTCACAACAATCCCCCCGAATAGAATGATAGATAACATTGAGGCCGGTTAACCCAAAGAGGGGGCCAAGCGGGCAACCAAGTTTATAATAGAAAGTTTTCATAGTAAGCAATAAAGCTATAGTAAGTGTAAAGCGGGAGTAAATTTTTTTCAATTACTTTGTTTATCCAATAGACAAACTAAGAAAGCTGTATTATGATAATAGACGAAAACAGTTCATCATATCTAGGAGGTTTTTTGAAATGAGTCATTTTTCTGATATTAATGAAATCGCTTACGAAGGAGCATCCTCCAAGAATCCGCTTGCGTTCAAACATTATAACCCTAAAGAAGTAGTAGCAGGCAAAACGATGGAAGAGCATCTGCGCTTCGCAACCGCTTATTGGCATACTTTTGTTGCTGACGGTACTGATATGTTTGGCCGCGGCACCGCGCTTCGTCCTTGGGAAAGCTACAGCGGACTTGATCAAGCCAAATTCCGTGTAGAAGCTTCCTTCGAATTTTATGAAAAATTGGGCGTTCCATTCTTCTGCTTCCACGACGTAGACATTGCACCAGAAGCTGAAACGCTTCAGGAAACAAATAAAAATCTGGATGTCATCGTTGCGATGATGAAGGATTACATGAAGACAAGCAAAACCAAACTGCTTTGGAATACAGCTAACATGTTCAGCAACCCGCGTTACACTCACGGTGCCGGTACATCCAGCAATGCTGTCGTTTATGCGCGCGCTGCTGCACAAGTGAAAAAAGGTCTGGAAGTCGGCAAAGAGCTTGGTGCACAAAACTATGTATTCTGGGGCGGCCGCGAAGGATACGAAACTCTGCTTAACACAGATATGAAGTTTGAACTGGATAATCTGGCTCGTCTGTATCGTATGGCTATCGACTATGCTAAAGAAATCGGCTTTGATGCTCAATTCCTGATCGAACCAAAACCAAAAGAGCCAACAAAGCACCAATACGATTTTGATGCGGCTACTACACTGTCCTTCCTGCAGACTTATGGACTGAAAGATCATTTCAAACTGAATCTTGAAGCTAACCATGCTACACTCGCTGGACATACGTTTGAACATGAAATTCGTGTAGCCCGTGATAACGGTGTACTGGGTTCCCTTGATGCGAACCAAGGCGACGTACTGCTCGGCTGGGATACAGATGAATTCCCTTATGACCTGTACACAACTACATTGACTATGTACGAAGTATTGCAAAACGGCGGTTTGGGCAAAGGCGGCGTAAACTTCGACGCGAAAGTACGCCGGGGTTCTTTCGAGCCGGTTGACCTGTTCTATGCTCATATTGCTGGTATGGATGCTTACGCTAAAGGTCTGAAGGTTGCTGCTAAGATGATCGAAGACCGTTACTTCGAAAATATCGTTGAAGACCGGTACTCCAGCTTCAAGAGTGAACTGGGCGAATCTATCGTTTCTGGTAAGGCTACATTGAAATCGCTGGAAGAGTACGCTCTTCAGAACAACCCTGAAAATAACAAATCCGGCCGTCTGGAATTGATTCGCGCTACCATCAACCAATACATCCTTGGAGATCTGTAAGCCGTTAAGAGGTCGCTCTAAGGCTTGCAATGCAAAGGAGAACAACAATGGAGTATGTAATTGGCATCGATTTGGGAACCAGTTCCGTCAAGGCGCTGCTGGTTAACCGTGATGGGAAGGTGTGCGGGGAAGCATCGGAGGCTTACCCGCTTATTCAGCCAAAATCCGGTTACAGTGAACAGGATCCCGAGGAATGGGTAGGAAAAAGCCTTTCCGCGCTTCGCACGCTTGTGAAGGAGAACGGCATTGATGCTGCAGCGGTCAAAGGCATCAGCTTCTCGGGGCAAATGCACGGATTGGTGCTGCTCGATCAGAACCATCAAGTGCTGCGCAACGCGATTCTGTGGAATGATACCCGCACGACCAAGCAGTGCCGTGAAATTGAAGAGAAGCTTGGGGAGCAGCTCTTGGCGGTCACCCGGAATCCTGCACTCGAAGGCTTTACACTGCCTAAGATTCTGTGGGTTCAGCAAAATGAACCGGAGCTGTTCGCCAAAGCCTCCATCTTCCTGCTGCCAAAGGACTATCTGCGCTACCGGCTGACAGGCGAGCTCGGCATGGATTATTCCGATGCCGCCGGCACGCTGCTGCTGGATGTAGCCGGACGACGCTGGAGTCCGGAGGTGCTTGCGGCATTTGGCTTGGACGAGAGCTTCTGTCCGAAGCTGATCGCTTCGACGGAGTGCGTGGGCACGCTGCTGCCAGAAATGGCAGAGCAGAGCGGCCTGACCACGGACGTCAAGGTGTTTGGCGGCGGAGCTGACAACGCCTGCGGCGCTACCGGGGCCGGCATTTTGGGGCCGGGCGAAACGCTGTGCAGTATCGGCACCTCCGGGGTTATCCTCTCCTATGAGGAGAACGCGGAAGCCGATTACGAAGGCAAGGTGCATTTCTTTAACCATGCCGAACCGGATGCTTTTTACGCCATGGGTGTAACGCTGGCGGCTGGCAGCAGCCTCAGCTGGTACCGGGACACCTTTGCCCCGGGCACTTCATTTGACGAGCTGCTGGTCGGAGCGGCAGGTGTACCTGCCGGTGCGGACGGCCTGCTGTTTACGCCGTATTTGTCCGGCGAACGTACGCCTCACGCGGATTCCACCATCCGCGGCAGCTTTATCGGCATGGATCTTCGCCATAAGAAGGAGCATTTTACGCGAGCAGTCATCGAAGGGATTACGTTCTCCCTGCGTGAATCGATTGAAATTCTGCGGGCTGCCGGTAAACAGATCGATACGATTGTCTCCATCGGCGGCGGAGCACGCAGCGAGCTGTGGCTGCAAATGCAGGCGGATATTTTCGGAGCTGAAGTGGTGCGTCTCGAGAGTGAGCAGGGCCCGGCTATGGGCGCGGCGATGCTTGCTGCAGCCGGACTCGAATGGTACGGCTCTCTCAAGGAATGCGCAGGCAAGTTTATTGCCAAAGCAGCGAGCTACCAGCCTTCCGAGGACAAGGTGAAGCTGTACAATGAGCTGTATCCGCTGTACCAAGAGGTTTATGGAAGCACAAAGCTGCTGAACCGGAAGCTGGAAGCGTTTCGTTCGTAGTTTCCTGAAAATCAGGAATTACCGATAACTAAAGAAACCCATTCGCGCTGAATAGTGCGGATGGGTTATTTCGTCTTTTAGGGCGATTCATTACATAAAAATTCCATAGCTATACGTTCTTTATCCGCAATCTCGAGCAAAAGCTTGGATGCCTCGTTTAACGCCTGCTTGTTTCCCGTCTTTCCCGCAAGGTCGATCAAAGAAGAAACGTTAACCCACATTGGAGCGATCTCAGTAAACAGCAAATAGGCCTGTTCCATTCTTGTGTCTCCAAACAGCTCCAGGCATTCCTTTAGAAAATCCCGATACAGATTTCGAAACAAAGCGCCGCCGGTCCCGGCTCTTTCCATTAATAGCGCAGTCAGGCATAGATCATGCTCCAGATTTTTGCTGCGGGAAGGCCAGTTCAGCATTTCTTTGCTCATTTTTAAAATACCTTTATTCCCAATATTGCGAATGGGCGGATTCAAATAGTCATGTGCATTTTTCGTTAGAGATAATTGTATAGCGGGGATCAGCGGGGGAAGGGAACCGGCCGGCTCGATCGTAAAGGAACGATTCCTGGAGCTCATCGGTCCTTTTGCGTTTCTGGCCATAGCCAAATGGGCCAAACTCGTCTTCGCAAGAATTCCCTGCTGTCTGGTATCCGCCATGTAGGCGTATTCGTCATCCATGCCGTATAGTACCGCATAGTGGGCGGCAAAGTGTACTTTGTTCGTAAAATAGTCCAAGTAATAGGAGTCCAGCTTAAGCCCTACGGGCGTTCCGTTTTCGATGAACCTCTGTACGTTCTGCCGCGCTTTTTCAACGGAAGAGGTTTCCTGCGCCTTGATGATGAAGTTAAGCCGGGATGCCAGGCAGGCAGCGAGTTCATCCGGCTTCACCCTCCCGCCAATAAAAGGAAAGTCCATCCCCTTCGAGTCCCAATAAATAAATCCCAACCCTTGCCCCAGACCGAACAGCATCGGCTCCGATAGATGAACTCCCGCAAATTGAAGTAAATTGCCCATGGTTGTCGTCTCGCAGTGTTCCCCTTGATAAGGAATGAAACCTTCAACGATTTTAGACATGACTATTCGTCTCCTCCAACAATTCACTGATTAATTTTGCAACGAACGCTTGCTCACTCTCGATAAGACTCATCGGATGAAGGAAAAGTGACCTTACATGCAGCGGCAATCGGATGTGGCCTTGTGATTCGTACTTTTGCTTTATATTTTTTGAAGCCTCCTCAAGAAAATCGAGCCTTCTCCGCAAAGCATCAATTGCTGTCCCTTTATCGATAAAAGATAAAGCGGCAAGCCCGAGGTCGAACCGGGTATCGCGTTCCCGGGAAGAAGACAGGCTGACGATGATTTCATTCCTCAGTGCTGTCATACCGGCTTCCGATAGGACAAATCGGGTCGGCATAGGCCCCTTGCCGGACTTCTCACCTGAATCCTCGGACATGATTAATCCTTTTGTGTTCAATTTCTTCAGTCCTGCGTAAATCGAAGTGGTGCCAATATTCGCCCATTCCCGGTAACCTCGTTGATCGATTAACTTATTAATGTCGTAACCTGACGCTTGACTGCATTCCGCAATCATTTGCAGCAGCATAAATTCAACATTCGAAAGTTCGTTCATGCAGAAACCCCTTATAGTTAATTTTGGTTAATATTTCACTTATGTATTATAACAGTGGTGTAATATAAAGACAATCAAGACTCTCGCTGGCTGCTCAATTATCTGGACTTAATGCGAAAAATATGATCTATAAATCATTAACTTTTTATTGATAAACGATAAATTAAAGCTTAAAATGAATTCCACACTACTTATAGTGAATTTCACAATAAAAGTGAGGTGCGATATTTATGAAGCGAGAAACCCTTTTTCTAAAGACTGTTGTTCTTCTGCTTGCCATCCCGGTTCTTGCAGGCTGTATCTTCCTGCTGCCTTGGATCGCCAAGGACATATCAGCAGGCGATTGGGAATACGCCTACCTGCTGTATCCCATACTGGTGGTCATGTATGTATCCGTAATTCCGTTCTTCATTGCCCTGTATCAGGCGTTTCGGCTGCTCGGTTTCATTGACAAGGACAAAGCGTTCTCGGAATTATCCGTTAAAGCCTTGAGGCTGATTAAGTTCTGTGCGGTTGCGATCAGTATTTTGTATCTGGCCAGCATGCCATTTTTCTACCTTATTGGCGACAAAGATGATGCACCAGGTGTGATCGTAATCGGCATGGTGCTCACATTCGCGCCCATTGTTATTGCCGTCTTTGCTGCTGTGCTTCAACAGCTGCTCCAGAATGCGATTGATATCAAAGCAGAAAATGACTTGACGGTCTGAGGTGAAGAACATGGCGATCATAGTGAACGTGGATGTAATGCTGGCTAAACGAAAAATGAGCGTAACGGAGCTCTCGGAGCGGGTAGGGATTACGATGGCCAACCTGTCTATCTTGAAAAATGGCAAGGCCAAAGCCATCCGCTTCTCAACGCTGGAGGCGATTTGCAAAGCTTTGGACTGTCAGCCTGGAGATATTTTGGAGTATAAAGCTGAGGAAGGTTCCTAGATGGATAAAGCAGGAGGATGTGGCCGGATGAAGAGAGCCGCTTTATCACCGGGCAGAACCGGCAGCGCAGGAAGGAAGAACGCATTCCGGCAGCTTGTCCGGTTTGGCTGGCAGCAGGCCTTGTCCTGCCTGTTTCCGGTCGTTATCTTTGCTTCGCTGGCCGTAACGCAGCTTGTCCGCCTGCCCTGGCTGCCCAGATATGACTGGCTGCTGCTCATCTGCCTTGCCATGCAAGGATGGATGCTGTATTCCGGCCTGGAAACGCGGGATGAAGTGAAGGTCATTACCTTGTTCCACTTAATCGGCCTTGCCCTTGAACTATTCAAGGTTCATATGGGGTCATGGTCATATCCCGGGGAAGGATACTCGAAGGTGTTTGGCGTTCCGCTGTACAGCGGATTTATGTATGCGAGTGTCGCAAGTTACCTGTGCCAGGCATGGCGGAGGCTGAAGGTTGAACTGGTCTGCTGGCCGCCGTTCCTGGTCGTAGTGCCGCTTGCAAGCATGATCTACTTGAACTTCTTCACTCATCACTACTGGATCGATATCCGCTGGTGGCTGTCAGGGCTTGTTCTGCTCGTATTCTGGCGGACATGGGTGACGTTTGAGGTTGGCAGGGAACGATACCGGATGCCGCTTGCGCTGTCTTTTGTCCTAATCGGCTTCTTTATCTGGGTGGCGGAGAACGTCGCTACTTTCTTCGGTGCCTGGGAATATCCGGATCAGTCAGTCTCCTGGCGGCTTGTCCATCTTGGCAAAGTAAGCTCCTGGCTGCTGCTTGTAATTGTCAGCTTTCTAATTGTTGCATCCCTGAAGCTGGTCAAGGGCAGATGGCAGGAGCAGGAGCAGCCGCATCCGCAGCAGGAGTTTCAAGAAGCACAAGAAGGTTAAAGCTTAATAAATGAACACTTATTAAAATGAACACCTAATAAATGAAAATTCAAAGTGTTATCGGCTCCCGAATCCATCTCAAGAAAGAGGGGTTATGATGAGGCCAAAGCTGAAATGGGGAATCATGGGGACGGCAAGCGTCGCCCGGGACTCGGTGATTCCGGCTGTCAGAGAATCCGAGACAGGCATTGTTGCGGCTGTTGCAAGCAGGAATTTGGACAAAAGCAGACGGCTGGCAGAGCAATCAGGCGCCGAGAAAGCCTATGGAAGCTACAACGAGCTGCTGCAGGATCCCGAGGTGGATGCGGTCTATATTCCGCTGCCCAACCACCTGCATGCAGAATGGAGCATAGCCGCCATGCAAGCAGGCAAGCATGTGCTGTGCGAGAAGCCGGCTGCCCTGAATGCCGGTCAGGCGCGCCGGATACTGGAGACGGCCCGGTCAACGGGAATGCATTTTTCGGAGGGGCTGATGTACCGTTACCACCCTCAGCTTAAGGAGGTCAGAAACCGGATCCGCGGGGGTGAAATCGGCGAGCTTCGGCTGATCAGAGCCTGCTTCACCTGCTGCAGCTCGCATACAAGCAGCAATATCCGGTTCCAGCGTGAGTTTGGCGGAGGAGCTTTATATGACCTGGCCGAATATCCCCTCAGTGCGGCGAGATGGATGACCGGTTTGGAGCCTGAAGCCGTTACCGTTCATGCTGTGCATTCGGAAGGCTATGGAGAGGTGGACATGGCGGCTTCCGGCCTGGTGGAGTTTCCGGGAGGCGTTTCTTTGTTGTTTGACTGCGGGCTGTGGTCTGAGGAAAGGCGCTGCCTGGAAATTGTGGGGAGCCGGGGGCGGATCGAGGTTCCCCATGCTTTTTCAGGGAAAGAGCAGTCGGGCTATTCTCTGTACAGGGAAGGGGAACAGACCGAAAGCCGGGAGGAGCCGCTGAATGCTTATGTACTGGAAATTGACCATTTTGGAAGGTGCGTGCTGGAAGGCGCCGAACCGGACTTTGCTGCTTCCGATGCGCTGGCCAATCTCCTTCTGCTGGATGCCTGCCGGCTGTCCGCCGACGAGAGACGAAGAGTAACTCTGGACGAGCTTGATTGACATGGGACACAGGCAAACTTAATTCGGTTTGTTTAACAGGAAAGCGAAGTGATATGATATATATAAAGTCATATACATATCATTTTGAGGAGGACATCTTGTGACACAATCCAGCGAGAAGTTATATCTATTCATCGGTTCCTATGCGGAAGCGGAAGGACCGGGCGTATACGTATACGAATTTAACGAAGCCTCAGGCGAGCTTACAGCGGTACAGGAAATTGCCGGACTTAAGAATCCGACCTTTCTTAACGTAGATGCCAAGAACAAAAGGCTTTACAGCATTGCAGAAACAGTTACTCCTGAAGGGAAAAAAGCCGGCGCAGCCGCTGCCTATTCCATCGACGGCGCTACAGGCAGGCTGACTGAGCTCAACCGGGAGATCAACCTGGACAACACCCTCTGCCACATTCAGCGCGTGGATGAGTTCAATTACGCATTTGTATCCAGCTATCACGGCGGGAAGGTCGGAGCCGTTAAGCTGAACGAAGACGGTACCCTGGGCAGTCTGACGGACGAGAAGCAGCATGAGCCGCTGGCCGGACAAGCTCCGGATAAGGTGTCCCATGTGCATTCGGCATTTTTCAGCCCGGACAGACAATATTTGTTTGTGAACGATCTCGGCCTTGACCTGGTCCGCGCTTATAAATTCGATCCGGAGACCGGCAGACTTACCTTCCACGGCGATACCAAGACGGCCGAGGGAGCAGGACCGCGTCACCTTGCTTTCCATCCGAGCGAGCCTTATGTATTTGTCATTCACGAATTGAACTCCACGATTGTATCTTATCGTTATGACGCCGGCAGCGGCAGCTTGACGGAGATCCAGGCGGTATCCACGCTACCGGCCGGCTATGAAGGACAAAACGGTACGGCGGAAATCGCGGTTTCGAAGGACGGACGGTTTGTTTACGGCTCGAACCGCGGCCATGACAGCATTGTCATTATGGCAGTTGATGCTGCGACAGGCAAACTGAGTGTTGTCGATTATGTCTCGACTGAAGGCGGGCATCCGCGTCATTTTGCTCTGACGCCAAGCGGTGATTACTTGATTGCGGCAAATCGTGACGGCAACAATCTGGTTGTATTCCGCGTTGATAAAGAAACTGGCAAGATTGCGGCAACTGGAGTTACGACTTCGCTGTCGAAGCCGGTTTGCGTGCAGCCCGTCTATCTGTAATAAGTGCAGCAAGAAGTATACCGCCCGTCTTCGGAAGAAGGCGGGTTTCTTGTTATGGAGAGGAGAAGCTTATGAGGGATGAGAAGGAAATGCTGGACCTGATCCTTGGCACAGCCCGGAAGGACGAAAGAATCCGCGCAGTGGCGCTGAACGGGTCCCGGGCAAACCCGAACGTGCGGAGGGATCTTTTTCAGGACTATGATGTCGTTTATCTGGTAACCGAGGTGGAGCCTTTTATTCAGGAGCCTGCCTGGGTTGACGTCTTTGGCGAGCGGATTATTCTGCAATGCCCGGAGCTCATGCACCTTACCTCTCGTGAACGCAGCGGACGGTTTCCGTATTTGATGCTGTTTGCAGACGGAAACCGCCTGGATTTGACGCTGATCCCCGTTAATCAGACCGATGCGTATTTACGGGAAGATAAGCTTACCGTGATCCTGCTGGATAAAGACAATGCTCTGCCGGCGCTTCCTCCGCCTACGGATGAAGGCTTTCGTGTCCAGCCTCCAACTGCGGAGCTGTTTGCTGACTGCTGCAACGAATTTTGGTGGGTATCGGCTTATGTGGCCAAAGGACTTTGGCGGCGGGAGATGCTCTACGCTCAGGATCATTTGAATCTTTACGTCCGGCCGATGCTGACCAGAATGCTGGAATGGCTCGCGGGAACTCAGACGGAGTTTAAAGCAGTTACGGGGAAGAACAGCAAATATCTGCAGGCTTATTTAACGGAAGCGGACTGGGAACAGCTGATGGCGACCTATGCTTCCGGGCAGTATGAAGAGGTTTGGAGGGCCTTGTTTGCCATGACAGAGCTCTTTCGGAAGACGGCGAGGCAGGTGGCGGGGCACATGGGGTTTGCGTATCAGGAAGAAGAGGACCGCCGGGTTACCGCTTATCTGCGGCATGCAGCAGCAATGCCTCCAGACGCGCAGCGTTATTAATCAGAGGTCTTATTATCAGAAGTCTTAAATCAGCGTTCAAAAAAAAGGCGCCCCCGCGTCATCTTGGACGTTCTCGGGGACACCGGTCTGGAGCTTTAATGCGGCTTCAATAATAGTTATTTATAATAATTATTTCTGTTCGTTCAGCAGGCCGGATTCCCGCACGCCGTTCATGAAGGACATAAACTGCGGAATCTCCAGCTGCTGGGCGGCATCGGACAGTGCAGTCTGCGGATCAGGGTGAACCTCCAGCATTACGCCGTCCGCACCTGCAGCCAATGCAGCCTTGGCGCATGGAAGCAGAATGTCTTTGCGCCCGGTGGAATGCGTAACGTCAACCAGGACCGGCAGATGGGTTTCCTGTTTCAGGATCGGAACTGCCGAGATGTCGAGCGTGTTGCGAGTCCATTTTTCATAGGTACGGATTCCGCGTTCAATCAGCATCAGGTTGGAGTTGCCGCTCACGGCAATGTATTCCGCAGCATGCACAAATTCTTCAAGCGTCGCGGCGATCCCGCGCTTCAGCAGAACAGGGATTTTGGCCTGGCCGGCTTCTTTAAGCAGCTCGAAATTCTGCATGTTGCGGGCGCCGATCTGGATGACATCAATATATTCGGCCGCAATGTCGATATGGGCGGGATGGACGATTTCGCTAATGGTGGAAAGTCCGAATTCATCCGCGACTTCCTTCAGCATTTTGAGGCCTTCGATTCCAAGACCCTGAAAGTCATAAGGGGAGGTTCTCGGCTTGAAGGCACCGCCGCGCATTACTTTAATGCCTGCTTCTTTCAGGGCAGCCGCCACTGTACGGAGCTGTTCATAGGACTCGACGGAGCAAGGTCCTGCCACCATTACCTGGGTTGGGCCGCCGATGATAGTGCCCTTGATGTCCAGCACGGTATCTTCCGGTTTATTCTTCCGGCTGACCAGAAGCTGGCGCTTATGATCTTCTTCCTGGAGGTTTAGAGAAGCTTTGAAAATTTCCTTAAACAGCTGTTTGATTTCGGTGTTGGTGAAAGGTCCGGGATTATGCTCAACGAGTTCTTCAAGCATTTCACGTTCGCGGACAGGATCAAATTTAGGAACTCCCTGTTTCTCTTTGATTTCGCCGATCGAGCGGGCGACTTCAGCTCGTGCATTGAGCAGACGCAGCAATTCCATGTTCAATTCGTCCAGACGGGTGCGCAGCATTTCCAGCGTTTCGTTCATCTTGATTCTCCTCTATAATAGAATTTTGTGCTACGGAAAATAAAAAAAGCCGCCCATCAAGGGACGGCTGTGCCGTGGTACCACCCTTGTTGGACAACTTGTGAAGTTTCCCGCTCAAGCCACGAATAACGGTGTGATGCCGGACCGTTCTAATGAGGAGCTCGATAGCATGAGATCCCGTTCAAAGGTCTACTCGGGAGTGAATTCCCGGCAATGCTCTCCCAGAGGGCTCCCAGTCTATGGCACCTCATTCCCTGTACAGAAAGCCGTTTGCGGTACTTGTCTCCGTCAACGTATTTGGTAATTAACTCGGATTATAGGACGTTAACGCGGTGATGTCAAGTTTTTCCTGAACGATTAGGGGAGAACGGATTTGCCAAAAAAATGAGACCATTTCCTCTTTTATGCGTAAAATAGGCAGAGACAGTATTTTGAAGTTAAAAGGAGTAAACGAAGGCATGACATTTAAACAATTTTTCTACATACCGGGTGTTAGGCGGATCATCGCGCTGCTCTTCGTGCTGCTCGCCCTATACGTATTCAAAAGCATGCTGAATATGGTGCTGCTGACGTTTATTCTTACCTACTTGATTAACCGCCTGCACGGATTTGTGATGAAGGTGGGGGGAGAAAGGTTCAGGCTGAGCCGAAGACTGGCGGTTATTATCATCTATGTCGTCCTGGTCGCCCTGCTGGCCGGCGGTTTGTATAATTATTTGCCTTTATTTAGTAACGAATTAAGCGATCTGGTAGGCCAGGTGATATCCTTTTACAACAAGCCGCCCATCGATCTGCCCGACAACGTTGTCGTTAACTATGTAATGGAATCCTTGAAGGATATTGATTTGGCCAGTTATATTTCCGGCGGGTTCAACTTTCTGCTTCACACGCTGTCTGACATCGGGAAGCTGAGCCTGAATCTGTTCATTGCACTTATTCTGAGCCTGTTCTTTATGCTGGAGAAAGAGAAAGTTACCCATTTTACAGCCAATTTCCGGAAGAGCAAAGCGGCTTATCTGTTTGAAGAACTCGAGTATTTCGGCAGCAAATTCGTACACTCCTTCGGGAAGGTTATCGAGGTACAGTTCCTGATCGCGCTGGTAAATGCTACGTTATCTACTTTGTTTCTGTGGATTCTTGGTTTCCCGAACCTGCTCGCACTGGGAATTATGATTCTGCTGCTAGGGTTTATTCCGGTTATGGGCGTTATCGTCTCATTGATTCCGCTGTGTGCGATTGCTTTTAAAATCGGCGGTTTCGTAAAAATCATTTACGTGCTGGCCATGATCGTTGTCCTGCATGCATTGGAGTCCTATGTGCTGAACCCTAAATTCATGTCCAACAAGACGCATCTGCCGATCTTCTATACCTTCATGGTTCTGATTGTAGGCGAACACTTCTATGGGGTGTGGGGGCTTATCGTCGGGGTGCCTGTATTCATGTTCCTGCTGGACATTCTGGAGGTGCCGATCTCTGATCCGGGGAAGCGTCTGAAGACAGCGAAGGTCAACTCTAAGGATGAGGACAGCAGCAAGGGCATTCCGGAATAATTGAAGCTGAGATCTATGCTGAGAACTAGATATGAAGCTGAACGATGAACGATGATGAAGGCCGCCTTTCCCGGGATAGGCGGCTTTGTTCTTTTTATAAGGGAATGGTTAATATAAGAGCAACGTTAATTTTTATTACGCATACAGGAGCTGAAGATAATGAAAGAGCAGGATATGGTGCTTGGACTGGATATCGGTACTACAAGCCTTAAAGCGGTTCTGTTTGGTCCTGGTGGAAGGATGATTGCCAAACACAGCTCCGAATACCCGCTCTATCAGCCGCATCCCGACTGGGCGGAACAGGATCCGGAAGAAATCCTGCAGGGGCTGGTCGATGCCGTAAGACATGTAACCTTTAAATGCAAAGCGGATGTGAGCCGGATCAAAGCGATTGGATTCAGCTCGGCCATGCATTCCCTTATTGCCCTGGATGGCGAAGGCCAGCCGCTCACCCGTTCCATTGTCTGGACGGACAACCGGAGTGCGGAACAAGCCGAGAAGCTCAAGCAGGGTGGAGGCCATGACATCTATATGCGCACGGGAACTCCCATTCATCCGATGTCGCCGCTGTGCAAGCTGCTCTGGATGAAAGAGAAAGCCCCGGACATCTACAATCAAGCAGCAATGTTTGCAGGGATTAAAGAATATATCATATACCGGCTGTTTGATACATACGTCATGGATTACTCCGTGGCATCGGCTACAGGACTATTTGAGCTGGAGAAGCTGGATTGGGATGAGGGGGCTCTGAAGCTGCTTGAGCTGGAGCCTTCCCGCCTGCCCAAACTGGTGCCCACCACCTATGTGATGAAAGGCATGAACAAGACGCTCGCGAGCCATATGGGACTTGGCACGGATATTCCGGTTGTGGTTGGAGCAAGCGACGGCGTTCTGGCAAATCTGGGGGTAGGGGCAATGGGCAGCGGTGAGGTTGCTGTTACCATCGGTACGAGCGGTGCTGTGCGGATGATGAGCGGTAAACCGCTGACAGACCCGCAGCAGCGGACGTTCTGCTACGCTCTTACAGACAAGCATTGGGTAGTGGGCGGGCCGACCAACAATGGCGGGATCATGCTGAGATGGCTCAGAGACCAGTTCGGTTCGCCGGAGGTGGAAGTGGCCAAAAGGCTGGAAATGGACCCGTATGACCTGATGATCAAATACGCCGAGAAGGTGCCGGCAGGGGCCGAAGGACTGCTGTTTATTCCTTTTCTGACCGGTGAGAGAGCTCCCATCTGGGATCCGGACGCAAGAGGGCTGTTCTTTGGAATCAGCCTCCGACATCAGCGTGAGCATTTTATCAGGGCAGTGCTAGAAGGGGTCATCTTCAGCATCTTCTCGATCGGAGTGGCGCTGCGGGACTTGGCGGGCCCGGCGACAACCATCATTGCATCCGGCGGCTTCGCCAGATCGGCGCTTTGGCGCCAAATCCTGTCCGACGTGATGGGGAAGGAGCTGCTGGTGCCGGAAGTAGAGGAAGCCTCTGCGCTTGGTGCGGCGGCCGTTGCTTTATATGCGATTAAGGACATTGACAGCCTGGAAGAGGTTAAAGAATGGGTGCGGATTTCGGAAAAGCACGAGCCGAATCTGCAGAACAGCGAGGTTTACTTGCAGCTGTTTGACATGTACGAACGGCTTTACAGCAAATTAAAATCAGAGTTCTCCATTATGGCGGAGTTTCAGCGCAGCGGCAGCTTTCTGCCAAAGCAGTAGCGGAACATACCCGGAAATGCGGCTGCATTAAAAAGAATAAGGAGCTGCCTGAACAGCAGCTCCCTGATTTCTAATTTGATTCCTGAAGCTTTGCTTCGTGCTGGCGGAAGATCCCGTCCTGCCCGCCGGTTTTGGAATCATGCTTGTCCAGCTCCTGGGTCCAGTTGCGGTTAACGACCTCTTTGAATTTTGCCGGAAAAGCCGCCTTCAGCTTCGCTGCCCGGTCGGCATCAAGCTTGCCGTCTTTAACGGCCTGATCTATTTTCTTGGAAGAGGCGTCGGTCAGTTTGCTGATATATTCGCTTTCCGACCAGCCTTTTTTCTCTTTCACGATTTGCATCAGCGTACGTCCGGCTTTCAGCTCCTGAATCAGCTGGGTCTTGTCCATGCCAAGCATATCCGCCGTTGTCTTTATGGCGTAGCCGCCGAAGAAATGTCTTCTAGGATGGTGGTTACGCTCCGGCGTCTGGCCAGATGGGTTGGAACCTGCATCCGGAACGGCTGCAGTGCTTGTGCTGCTGCTTTCGCCGGCGCTTGTGCTCAGCAGGGCAGTGGAGTTGGAGTCGACTTCTTTGCCATATGCGGCTTGAGAAGCGGGCAGGAGGCAGCTTAGGAGCGCCGCGCCCAACACTCCGGCAGTGATGGTACTTGATTTCATTTTCGTCATTTTGTCTCACCTTCTAGTTGATGTTGTACTGCTTCTTTCTTATTGTTTACAAAAAATCGGTTTATTTACCTGAAATAACCTTAATTTTTAATAAAATTTGCTTTACCGCTGATGCGGGATAATGGGAATCTTAGAATAATAAGCTGCTCAGGAGGGTTAACGCTTGAATTTTGGCGCCAGAATGTTCAAAACAGGGTTGGCGGTTACGCTTGCCTTATATGCGGCCATATGGCTGAAGATGGGTTCGCCGGTCATAGCAGCCGTAGCAGCGATCTTTGCGATGCAGCCTTCCATTTACCGTTCATGGAGGTATTTGATGGACCAGCTGCAGACCAATACGCTCGGGGCGGTGCTGGCTATGCTGGCGGGGATGGTATTCTCCTCGGAGCCGTTTGCGATCGGGATTGTCTGCATCCTTGTCATCATGATCTGTCTTAAGCTGAAAATGGGAGATACCATCGGTCTGACGCTTGTGACGGTGGTGGCGGTGATGGAGGCGTCCGGACAATGGAATTTTGCAGTAACACGGTTTGTGATGAGCTTGATCGGCATCATCTCCGCATTCTTAATCAATATTTTGATCTTCCCTCCGAAACCGAAGGTTCAGTTTGTGGAGCAGGTTAGACGGACCTTTGAGCGTTTGTCGCTTCTGATGCGGACCGCTGTGTCGGATGAGATGAAGGAAACGATTTTTAAAGAGGAGCAGCGTGCACTGGAGAACGATATCAGCTCAATTAGCGACAAATACAAGCTGATGGAGGAGGACCAGAAGAAGCTGAAGACGCCGAAGTTCGGCGTAAGCCGGCAGCTCGTCGTGTACAAGCAGATGCTGAATACGCTCAGAAAGGGCTATGAAGTCATTGAGGCGATTGAGGAGCATTATTTTCAGGCCGGCCGGACAGAGGAAATAGACCGCACCTTTGACCAGCAGATCGAGAAGCTGATTAAATTTCATGAACAGATCATGCTTAAATTCGATCATAAGCTCAAACCGGGCTCCATAGATTCAGAAGCGCTCCAGCAGGACAATGATGAGTTCCTAAGGGGGATTCTCCATCAGTACAAGGAAGGGGAAAAAAGCTCCCTGCGGCTGTCCATTGTATCCTCCGCCATTTACGACTACGGACATCAGCTGGACCGGTTGAACCGGCTTGCCGGACATTCTCCGGAACATGCGGATGCATAGGTCGAATGAGAAGCAAAAAAGTCCCGCCAATGGCGGGACTTTAAAATTTAGAAATAAAGAATGGAATTGATAATGATGCCGTAAACTGATAAAATAAAGAATAGACCAAAAATGAGATTAATCACAAAATCGTTCTACTAGAATTTTAGCATATAAATTGTGATTTGTCAACAGGTAGCTTTGTGATAAGAGGAGATGAGTTGCTTGAGTATGAACGAACAATCTTGGAAGGAAGAACAAGACAGGGTTGATTATGTAGTAGAGGTTGTCGATAAACGCATAAAAACTCTGGAAAGAGAAGTGGGCAGCGTTCGTACTGACGTAGTGGAGATGCGCCGGGATTTCTGGGAGGACGTCACCATCAACTTTAGTGAAGCGGATGATGTAGGGGAAACTTCGACCAGTCTGCGGCAGCAGTCCGAAGTGCTGTCCGAGCGGGAAAGAAGCCACAAGCACTCCTTCGCGGCGCTTTCCAAGATGAAACGGCTGCGTCAGACTCCTTACTTTGGAAGAATTGATTTTGCCGAAGAGGGCGAGCAGGCTGAACAGATTTATTTGGGGATTGCCTCTCTGCTGGATAAAGATGACCAGTCCTTTCTAGTTTATGATTGGCGCGCACCGATCTCCAACCTTTATTATGACAGCATGCCTGGCCCGGCCTCCTATAAAACGCCGGTAGGAAAGATAGATGGAGAAATGCTGCTGAAACGCCAGTACGTAATCCGGGACGCCCGGATCAGACTGATGTTTGACACCGGGGTCACCATCGGCGACGAGCTGCTGCAGGAGGTGCTGGGACGAAGCTCGGATGCCCAAATGAAGAGTATTGTCGCGACGATCCAGAAAGAGCAGAACCGCATTATCCGCAATGACCGGAGCCGGATGCTGATTGTGCAGGGGGCGGCAGGCAGCGGGAAGACGTCGGCAGCTCTGCAGAGAGTTGCTTATCTGCTGTACAAATACCGTGAGCATCTCCAGGCGGATCAGGTGATTCTGTTCTCCCCCAACCCGATGTTTAACAGCTATGTATCAACCGTTCTGCCCGAGCTTGGCGAGGAAAATATGCTCCAAACGACCTTCCAGGAGTATCTCGAGCGCCGGATAGGCCGCGAGTTCCAGCTGGAGGACCCGTTTGGACAGATGGAATACGTGCTGTCAGGCGACAGCAGCAAACCCGGGTATGACGCCCGGATTGAAGGCATCCGTTACAAGTCCTCTTCTCTCTATCTGCAGGCAATGAATGAATACCGCAGAATGCTGGAGAAGGGCGGCATGCTGTTTAGGCCGCTTCGCTTTCAGGGCAGGGAGATTATTGGCAAAGAGGAGATCCACCAGCGGTTCTACGCATTTGATCCATCCATTACGCTGGCCAACCGCTGTGATCTGCTGCGCGAATGGCTCCTGAAGGAGCTGGCCGATTTCAGTAAGCGCGAAATTGACGCCCCTTGGGTCGAGGAGCAAATGCAGCTGCTGGACAGCGAGGATTATCAGATTGCCTATCAGCGCATGCGGCGGCAGAACCGGAAGAATAACCGTTCCTTCAGCGATTTTGAAGATGAGAAGCGGATTCTGGCACGCATGGTGGTCAGCGAGCGGTTAAAGCCGCTGCGCAAATGGGTGAAGGCGCTCCGGTTTGTGGATGTGAGAGGGCTGTACGGACAGCTGTTTGCGGACAAGGATGTGATGATGGAGGCGAGCGGCGGGGATCTTCCGCTTGCGTGGGAAGATATTTGCTCCTTTACCCTTGACGGACTATCCAGGGGCGAGCTTGCCTACGAGGACGCTACTCCTTATTTATTCCTGCGGGAGCAGCTGCTCGGTTTTCGCTCGAATGGCAATATCCGGCATGTCTTTATTGACGAGGCCCAGGATTATTCACCGTTTCAGCTCTTCTTCCTGAAGAGATTATTCCCGCGTGCGCGCATGACAGCGCTGGGGGATCTGAATCAGGCGATTTACGCCCATGCCTCTATTCTGCAGCAGACCTCAGCGCTTACGCAGCTGTATGGAAGTGAAGAAACCGAACAGATTACACTGACCCAAAGCTACCGTTCAACGCGCCAAATTGTGGAGTTCACCCGCCAGATGATTTCCGGGGGAGATCAGATCGTTCCGTTTAACCGGGAGGGTGAGCTGCCGGAGGTCCGGCTTACGGACAGCAGAGACCAGCTGATTGCAGCGCTGTCGGCGGATCTTGGCGAGCTGAAAGCGCAGAAGTACGAAACGATTGCGGTCATCTGCAAAACGGCGGAAGAGAGCCGGGAAGCTTACGAGCAGCTAAAGGACCTTCATGAGCTTAAGCTGATCAAGAAAACGACGCTTTCTTTTGAGAAGGGGATTCACGTCATTCCGGCTTATTTGGCAAAAGGCGTAGAGTTCGACGCGGTGCTCATTTACGATGCGTCCGCGAATCGCTACGGGCGGGAGTCGGAGCGCAAGCTGTTTTACACAGCGTGCACCAGAGCGATGCATTTGCTGCATCTTTACTGTTTAGGGCAGCCTTCGGCTTTTGTTGAAGAAGCCAGCCCTGCGGATTACCGAAGAATCGAGCTGGACAGCAGCCTGATTTAGCCTTTTTTGGATGGGATAAAAGGAACCGGAGCAACCCACACTATCACCGTTGTGTTCGTCATACAGTGAAAGGTGGTCAATCTAATGGGCAACAAAAAAGGGGCTTTGTTCGCGCTGGCTTCGATCCCGCTCATTATGACGCTCGGTAATTCCATGCTGATCCCGATTCTTCCGGAAATATCCCAGGAGCTCGGCATCAGCTCCCTGCAGTCCAGTATGCTGATTACTGTATATGGGGTCGTCGCGATTGTGCTGATCCCGATTGCAGGGTATCTTTCGGACCGTATAGGACGGAAAAAGGTGATCGTGCCCAGTCTCATCGTGACTGGAGCCGGAGGCGCCGTCTGCGGCGCTGCGGCCTGGTTTGGCGAGGGCGGCGGCAATCTGGTCTACTGGATTATTTTGGCGGGACGTTTTATTCAGGGAATCGGTGCGGCAGGGGCTTTTCCGATTGTCATCCCTTTTGTGGGGGATTTGTTTGATGATGAGAAGCAGGTCAGCAAAGGGCTCGGGCTTATTGAAACGTCGAATACCTTCGGTAAGGTTCTCAGTCCGATTCTTGGCGCCGCGCTGGGCATGGTTATCTGGTATCTGCCGTTTGTATCCATTCCGGTACTGTGCCTTGCTGCCCTGCTTTTAGTTCTATTCCTAGTTAAATCACCGGATAAGGAGGAGAAGCCGGAGAAGCTGGCGGAGACGCTTCATGCTGTCAAAGATGTCCTGAAACAGGAAGGGCGGTGGCTCTACTCCATATTTGCCATTGGCGGGATTTGCATGTTTCTGCTGTTCGGCGTCTTGTCTTATTTGTCCGAGCAGCTTGAGGTGAAGCATGGCCTGCACGGCGTTATTAAAGGGCTTGTGCTTGCTATACCGCTGGCGGTGCTTTGCTTATCTTCCTATATCACCGGGAAAAAAATCGGCAGGAACAAAACGGCCATGAAATGGACAGGGGTCATCGGCATGGTCTTGTCCACAGGTTCTTTGTTCGGAATCGGCCTGTTTAACAATATATATTTTGTCATTGGGTGTCTGGTTATCTGCGGTTCGGGAATTGGAGTCGTGCTCCCGTGCGCGGATTCGCTGATTACGGAAGGCATCAAGCAGGAGATCAGAGGTACAGTGACTTCGCTGTATAACAGCATGCGGTTTATCGGGGTGTCGCTTGGTCCTCCGGCTGTTTCGCTGCTCATCAACACCAGCCACCGGGTGATGTTTTTTGTGATAGCAGGCATATCCCTCATTGCTGTTGTGCTTATTTTGTTTGCTGTAAGACCCAATCCTGAGCAAAAAGAGGACGGAAGGACCGTTCCGCGGCCCGCTCCTTCCGGTTAACTTCAAGCGAAACAGCTGTCACTGGAATCAGGCAGCTGTTTTTCTTGTCCAGGCAAAAAAAGAGTTTTGCGCCTGCCCGGCATTTGGTATGATAATACAGGCAAGTTTATAGAGGACCAAGCTACATATGGTAACTTCCGGTCGGTGCGTTCAGAACCCATTCCAGCATCAGGATCATATCGTCCAGCCGTTCGAGCTGCTGGGACAGGGCGGCACGCTGGTGCTCCTGGCCGGGCTGAAGGCCGGCAATCCGGTCTGCAAGGCGTTTCTTCTGCACCGTAAGTTCATTCATTTTGGATTTGATCTGCTGTTCAGTTCTCATCGTTCACCTCAAGTAATTTAATGTCATGAAATTATTATAACAAGCAGCGGGAAAAATCAACATTTGTCCTGCAGTGCAAGCGGAGGGTTTAGTTATGAATGGAAAACAAGCGGCGGGTTACCGCGCAGTTGAATGGGTGGAACCGGGGATGACGGTTGGACTCGGAACAGGCTCTACCGCTTACTGGGCGATCCAGCGGATCGGAGAGCGAGTGAAGCAGGAGGGGCTTGAGATTCGGGCGATTGCGACCTCAAAGGCTTCGGAGAAGCTGGCGAAGGAATTAAACATTCCTTTGTACGAAGCTGCAGACATTCCTCATATTGATTTAACCATTGATGGAGCCGATGAGGTGAATCCGCAAATGGATCTGATCAAAGGCGGCGGCGGTGCTCTGCTGCGCGAGAAGATGGTTGCACTCAAAAGTGATAAACTGATTGTCGTTGCCGATTCCAGCAAGGATGTGAACGTGCTAGGAACCTTCAAGCTGCCTATCGAGGTCGTGCCGTTTGCGAGCGAATGGACGCTGGATCTCCTGCGCAGACGTTATGAAGTTCCGATGGATTTCCGCCAGAATGAAGGAAGTATCTACATTACGGATAACGGCAATTATATAATTGACGCCGCTTTTGGTAGAATAGAAGAGACCGGGAAGCTGGCTGATGAACTTAAAGCCACTACCGGTGTTGTAGACCACGGTTTGTTTGTGGGAATTGCCAAGACGGTTGTTCTGGGCAACGAAGATGGAACGGTGTCTGTACGCACAAAGTAACCGCAGGGGCGAAGGCTGCTGAAACAGCCGTTTTGCAGCATGCCTTTACAGTTAAAAACAGGAGGGATTGTTTTTGCTGATTGATGCCAAGCAAGGACTTCAACTTGAGGGTTCCGAGGTAAACGAGCTGCTCGCTTTGGCTGTACATGAGGACGAGGAGGCTTTGGCGGCCGCCAAAGAACTGTACGGCCCTGAACAAGCCCAGTATCTGCTCCACTTGTATCAGGAAGAAGGAGAAACGATTGGGCTGATCGGGTTTCAGATGGATATGTCAGCAGGCACGATGACCATTCATCATATTTGTGTTTATCCGGAATTGCGCAATCAAGGCTTTGGCCGCGGCCTTATTCTGGAAGCTTTGATGGAACAGTCGCCGGATACCATTTCTGCAGAAGTGGATGAAGAGGCAGCTGATTTCTACCGGAATATCGGTTTCACGGTGACCAGTAAGGGCGTCGATCAAGCCGGCGGGGAACGTTTCCTCTGCGTCTATCACGCAGTGGAGAGCGAAGATGAATTTTAAGCAGATTAGAAAGGCAGTACCAAGTCTTTAAGACTTATGGTACTGCCTTTTTTCTTTTAAATATAATCCTGATTAAAGAAACATTTTCTTCAAGTAGCTGCGCAGCGCATCTCCGCGCTCCTGCCGTTTCTTGTACTTCGGAAGCTGCCTGTAAATGAGCAGTGCTTCCTCATAAGCGGCGCGGGCCTCGTCCTTTCTGCCTAACGACTGATACAGCCTGCCAAGCAGATAATAAGCTTCGATGGAGGAGGACTGAATCTGCCGGAAATGCTCGGCATATTGGAGCGCTTTAGCCGGACTAACGCTTCTGTAGGCCTCCGCCAGCTTCAAATAAGGCTGACCGTACTGGACACGTTCATTCAGCTCAAAGGCTTTAAGTATCCGCTGCTCGCCCTCCTCAAGCCGTCCAAGTCCGATTGCAGCCTGCCCGTAATCCGCCCAAAATTCCGCCGATTCCTCCGAGAATGACAAGCTCTCTTCCAACAGACGACTGGCCTCGCCATACTGCCTGCGCTCAATCAGGAGCCGGGCCAGCTCGCGTTTGGAGGACACATCATAGGGACTGGCAGCGATTTGCAGACGGAGCTTAGCAATACTCCGCCGCCGCTTGAACGGCTTGGTAAGGCTCGGGAGCATTCCGACGTAGCGGCGGTCCAGCACATATACAAGGATTAGAAAGATCAATATCGCAAGAATGGGATTGCCAACCAGCCGAAGCAGGATCAGAAAAATAAAAAATTTAGTCATACGGCACCGTTCCTCCAAATGGGGACATTTACCGTTATTATACCATAGTTCTTCACCCTGCCGGTTTTTCCTCGGGGGGAAGCAGCAGTGACGGAAACGGGTAATAGGTAGAGGTGATCCAGCAGAAAAATGAGTTGATTTGCCGTTTGACTGAATACCGGACACCCGCATAGCGGAAGATAAAACAGGAAAGGAGTGCTCCCTAAACACATGTATACGTTGGTACTGCTTAGACATGGTGAGAGCGTGTATAACCAGAAGAATTTGTTTACAGGCTGGACGGATGTAGATCTTTCGGACAAAGGAATTCATGAAGCGCATGAAGCTGGCAAGCTGATGCAGCGTGAGCAGCTGACCTTTGATGTTGCTTATACCTCCTACTTGAAGAGAGCGATCAAAACCTTATTTTTTGCGCTGGAGGAAATGGATTTGCTCTGGATTCCAGTTCAAAAAACCTGGCAGCTCAACGAACGCCACTACGGCGCACTGCAGGGACTCAGCAAAGCGGATACGGCTGTCAAATACGGGGAGGATCAGGTCATGCTGTGGCGCAGAAGCTATGATGTGCTCCCGCCTTCCTTAACCAAAGACGATGAACGGTATTCGCGCAATGACATCCGGTACAAAGATGTGGACGATAAATACATTCCTCTTACCGAGAGTCTGAAGGAAACCGTTGTCCGGGTTGAGGATTACTGGCACCGCGAGATTGCCCCGCAGATCAAGAACGGCAAGAAAGTCATTATTACTGCCCACGGCAACAGTCTCCGGGCACTGATTAAATATCTGGAGAACATCGGCAACAAAGAAATTCTGGATTTGAATATTCCGACGGGAACGCCGCTTGTCTACAAGCTGGACGAAGACCTTTCGCCAATCGAAAAATATTACCTCGGCAGCAAGGAACGCACCGTTCAGAAAATACGCAAGGTGGCCGATCCCGGCAAAATTATGGAATAAGCTTCCCGGCTCTTACGTGAATGTATCCGACAGGTCTATTCGCTTAAGGGCTTTTTTTTTCGAAAAAGACACATTGCCATGCAGCCGTCATCCTTCTAACGTCTTCAATCGTCCACAGCTCCCCGCTTTTATCGTCTTCTATATGAAGCTTTCCTTCCTGCGCGGGGAATCGGGATTGCCCTCACAATTGCCGATGGAGACAGAAGTGCTGCTCAGCCGGCGGCTGTGGAGGTGCTGCGGTTGCTTGGAGTCATCGCTTCATGGAGCATCAAAACCGAGCCAAATGGAAAATATTACAGCTTGCAGAAAAGTTATATAGAGAGTAAATTAATAGTCCGGCCATTAAAAAAAGTTGATTAACGCTATATTGAATGAAGCGATATTGGGTGAAACCATATTGTAAAGCGTCAAGAAAGCTGGCTGGAAAAACTTACAACTTGCTTCTGATGAACGATTCATGTTATATTAATTAAGTCGCCGCTGAAACGCGGTGAAGAACAAAAGCAGAAGAGCAAAATTAAGTTTGATCTTTGAAAACTGAACAACGAGTGAGAAATAAACAACGAGTAACAACTCGTCAGATTCAAAATGAGCTACAAACTTTACTTTTATGGAGAGTTTGATCCTGGCTCAGGACGAACGCTGG
>NZ_VAWG01000023.1 GCF_005869875.1 Paenibacillus pinistramenti | reverse complement strand
AAAATCATGTTTG
Source organism: Paenibacillus pinistramenti (assembly GCF_005869875.1). GTDB lineage: Bacteria > Bacillota > Bacilli > Paenibacillales > Paenibacillaceae > Fontibacillus > Fontibacillus pinistramenti. Next base: position 45,649 of record NZ_VAWG01000023.1, on the reverse strand, counting down.
GTGGCGATGGCGGAGGGGTTCCACACGTACCCATCCCGAACACGACCGTTAAGCCCTCCAGCGCCGATGGTACTTGGACCGCAGGGTCCTGGGAGAGTAGGACGCCGCCAAGCAGACCCTTTTGGGGATATTTAATGAGAACTGAAATTCGGGCCCTTAGCTCAGCTGGTTAGAGCGCACCCCTGATAAGGGTGAGGTCGGTGGTTCGAGTCCACTAGGGCCCACCATTCCTAACACTCATAAGTTGAGTTTGTATGCATGGGTATCCGAGAATTAATCGGAATTGACCTCGGAGCAGCACTTCACTTTTTGGGGTACATTATGGGGCCATAGCTCAGCTGGGAGAGCGCCTGCCTTGCAAGCAGGAGGTCAGCGGTTCGATCCCGCTTGGCTCCACCATATTTTAACACTGACGCGGGGTGGAGCAGCCCGGTAGCTCGTCGGGCTCATAACCCGAAGGCCGCAGGTTCAAATCCTGCCCCCGCAATTGATTACTATGGCGGTCGTGGCGAAGGGGTTAACGCACCGGATTGTGGCTCCGGCATTCGTGGGTTCAAGTCCCATCGATCGCCCCATATTTTCACTAATGGGGATTAGCCAAGCGGTAAGGCAACGGACTTTGACTCCGTCACGCATAGGTTCGAATCCTATATCCCCAGCCAACTTTACTTAAAAAGTGAAGTTGAGCTTTGATGAGAACTCCGAGTACTTTCCGGGGACCCCATCTATGTGAGCCATTAGCTCAGTTGGTAGAGCACCTGACTTTTAATCAGGGTGTCGAAGGTTCGAGTCCTTCATGGCTCATCTTTATACATAATGCGGACGTGGCTCAGCGGTAGAGCATCGCCTTGCCAAGGCGAGGGTCGCGGGTTCGATTCCCGTCGTCCGCTCCAATTAAAGATTACAAGCGCTTGCGGATTTCGCGGCGTTTTTTTTTATTTATAGCTGACGGATTAATCAGCAGCTATCCGGTAATAAATTAACCCCCTCTGCTCATTATTGAAGTAGAGGGGGTTAATGGCCTGCAAGTAATCTGATTAGATTAAATAATCAGCATAGCACTCAATCCGCAAAGGATGCCAAGCACGACAACGGCCGAGGCGACGAAGGCGAGCACTTTTTTCGGATAGGAACGAGAGATCATAAGCAGGGACGGCAGGCTTACTGCCGGTAAGGTCAGCAGCAGTGCACCGGCCGGGCCGGCACCAAGGCCAAACGACATAAACGACTGAATGATCGGGATTTCTGCAGCCGTTGGAATGACAAACAGCATACCGGCAATAGCGAATCCGATGACCGCCAGCAAATGATTGCCTTCACTCAAGCCAATATGCGGGAACAGCCACGCCCGGGCGGCGCCCAGAATAAACACAAACAGCAGATAAGCGGGCACGATGCTCAGCAGCATGCTGCCGACACTTTTTAACCAGCGGACCAGAAAAGGGCCTTCCTCCTGCTTAACGGCTTCCTCGGTCGTTTCCAGCACTTCTTCCGGGATATTGCTTGTACCGGCAAAGCGGTTTGCAAAATAGCTGACTCCAAAAGTAAGCACGATACCGAAGACTAATCGCAGAAGCGTAAATTTCCAGGACAATACGAAAGTCATGAAGATAAGCGTTGCCGGATTAAGTGTCGGATTGCCGAGCCAAAAGGCAAGGCTGGAGCCAACGGATACGTTCTTCTTGCGCAGGCCGACTGCAATCGGGGCCGCACAGCAGGTGCACATCATAGCCGGAAGGGAAGCGATCCCGCCGAGTGCGGTGCTTTTAAAGCTGGCTTTCCCCAAAACCTTAAGCAGCCACTGAGCAGGAATCAGCACTTGTACGAGCGAACCGAGCAGGATGCCCAGGACAGCGGCTTTCCAGACGGATTTGAAATACGCTTTGGCATAGTCAACAGCTGCTGACCAGGAAGGGTCCGGCGCTGTATCGGCATTGCCGCTTAGGATCGAGGAGCCGATGGAATGCTCGGTGGCGGCTTTAAATGCTTTTTCGTAATAGGGCCACCATTTGACATAACTAAGCCCAGCTGCAGCAATCAGAATAAACAGGACGACGAATATAACAGCTTTATAATTCCGCTGAGGAGCGGGTGAAGAACCAGTTAAATGCGGCATAAATGTTGTTACCTCCGATTATCATGATGAAATAGCGTCAATATAATAGTATAGCATATTTAGCAATATTTTTACCTTGAAATTATTAGTGGTATACTGTTTGAGAAGTAATCCTTACGGAGTAAATAAAACCAACCTAAGAAGCTGAAAGGCGGATGATTGAAATGTCCGAGCAACAACCAATAAAATTAACCTCTTTATCCTCAAAGGGAGGCTGCGGCTGTAAAATAGGTCCGGCAGATTTGGCCCAAGTGCTGCGCAACCTGCCGCCTGCGGCCCCTAATCCTGATCTGCTTGTCGGGCTGGACACAAGTGATGATGCCGGTGTATACAAGCTGACGGATGAATTGGCGTTAGTGCAGACCGTTGATTTTTTCACACCGATTGTGGATGATCCATACGATTTTGGGCAGGTAGCAGCGGCCAATGCCATTAGTGATATTTATGCCATGGGCGGCAAACCGCTGACTGCCCTTAATATTGTAGCTTTCCCGATTCACACGCTCGATAAGTCGGTATTGACGGAAATCCTGAAGGGGGCCGGGGACAAGCTGAAGGAAGCGGGCGTAACGCTGGTCGGCGGTCATTCCATTGACGATAAAGAGCCCAAGTTTGGCTTAGCTGTTACTGGACTTGTCCATCCATCACGCGTGCGGACGAACGCAGGGGCAAAGCCGGGTGACCAGCTGATTCTAACCAAACCGATTGGTGTGGGCATTCTGACGACTTCCATTAAGAAGGATCAGCTCAGTCCGGAGGAAGTGTCCCGGGTAACTTCTGTTATGACTACGCTGAACAAAACAGCGGCTGAAGTTATGGAAAGCTACGACGTGCATGCCTGCACGGATGTAACCGGCTTTGGACTGCTGGGACATGCCTCTGAAATGGCAAAAGGAAGTCAGACGGGAATCGTGATCTACAAGGATAAAGTACCGTTTCTGCCGCGTGTGCGCGAGCTGGCTGAGGCCGGTTTTGTTCCTGGAGGCACCAAAAATAATTATGGCCATTTGGAAGGCTCTGTCACATTCCCGCAGGAGCTGGACCAAATCGGTCAGTGGATGCTGTGTGACGCCGTAACCTCCGGCGGGCTGCTCATCTCGGTAGATGGCGCAGAGGCCCCTCAATTGCTGGACAAGCTCGTAGCAGCTGGGGTAGAAGCGGCCTTGATTGGTGAAGTGATTTCAGAGCATCCGGGTCATATTGTCGTAAAGTAACATAGCAAGCAGGGAGCGGATAACAGTGTTTACAGATATAACGGTCGAAGAGCTTCTTGCGAAGCAAAAACAGAACGGAATCACCATAATCGATGTAAGGTCTCCGTCGGAATATGAGGAAGCAACGATTCCCGGAAGCCTCAATATCCCTTTCTTTAACGATGAAGAACGGGCAGAGATCGGGACGCTGTACAAGCAGGTAAGTGTGGATACGGCCAAAAAGCGGGGCCTTGCGATTATCTCCGCCAAACTGCCTTCTTTTATTGAACAGTTTCAGGAGGTGCAGGGGGATAAGGCGGTCTTTTGCTGGCGCGGAGGAATGCGAAGCCGTACAACTGCAACGCTGCTGTCCTTGATGGATGTTCACGTTCAGCGCTTGAGCGGCGGCTTTCGTTCTTACCGGAAATGGGTGGTAGACGAGCTAAGCCGGTTTGAAGTGAAGCCCAAAGCTGTCGTCTTAAACGGCTATACCGGAACAGGAAAAACGTACATGCTCCGTGCACTTCAAGCCGAGCAGTATCCGGTGTTGGATTTGGAACGGATGGCAGGACACAGGGGCTCTGTCTTCGGCCAGGTGGGACTCACGGCACACAACCAGAAAATCTTTGATTCTCTGTTATTAAAGGCATTGCTTGAGGTGCAGGATCGTCCTTATATGCTGATGGAAGCGGAGAGCAAACGGATTGGCAAAGTGGTCATGCCGGAATTTCTGGTTGCAAGCAAGGAGCAGGGGATCCAGCTGTGGATCGATCTGCCGATGCAGGAACGGGTCCGGCAAATTATTAATGACTACGAACCGGATAAACATCAGGAAACTTGTCTTGCGGCCTTCCGGAGAATTAAAGAACGGATACACACGCCGATCGCCAAACAAATCGAAGCGGATTTGCTGGCCGGACGTTTTGAAGAGGCCGTGGAGCAGCTGCTGGTGCATTATTACGACCCTCGTTATGAACATACCGCCAGAGAAATTGCGGAGAAGGATCGGATTGTCATTCATGCAGAGCATGTGGATGAAGCACTAGAACAGGTGAAGCAGGTTCTTAAACAGTATTCATGAATGAGCTGGTGTTAAAAATAGCCAGACAAAGAAGAGGCTCCTGCCGCGGCAGAAGCCTCTTCTTGTTGGTTAAAATGTTCAGCAGCAATACGCTCGTGCGTGCTGCAGATAACCTTTTACAGCGCTTTGTCGTCAATGCTGTCCAGCCAGCCTTCAATCTCACCGATTACGGACTGGATGGAGCCGTCCTCAAATGGAGACTTCAGTCCGGCCAGCTCGACCAGCTTCAGGAAGGATTGGCTGCCGCCTGCCTGGCAAAGCGTCAAATAGTCTTTCCAGGCGGATGCAAAATCCTCTCTTGAACGCTTCCAGAACTGGAAGGCGCAAAGCTGGGCAAGCGTATAGTCGATATAATAGAACGGCGTACTGTAGATGTGGCCTTGTTTCTGCCAGAAGCCGCCCTGCTCGAGATACGCGTTCCCGTCATAATCGCGGTGCGGCAGGTATTTCTTCTCAATGTCCCGCCATGCCTGTTTGCGTTCTGCAGGAGTCGCTTCCGGATTGCTGTAGACAAAATGCTGGAATTCATCTACTGAAACGCCGTAAGGAATAAACTGCAGGCATTCGGCCAGGTGATTAAAGCGGTATTTGTCTGCCTCTTCTTCAAAAAACAGATCCATCCACGGCCAGGTGAAGAATTCCATACTCATCGAATGGATTTCAGCAGCTTCGTAAGTCGGGAAGGCATATTCAGGCACAGTCAGGCTGCGGCTTTCATACGCCTGGAACGCGTGGCCTACCTCATGCGTCAATACATCGATATCCCCGGAAGTGCCGTTAAAGTTGGAGAAAATGAACGGCGCTTTGTATTCACTGAAATAGGTGCAATAGCCGCCGCCCTGTTTGCCTTTTTTGCTCACAAGGTCCATCAGCTCGCTCTCGAGCATAAAGGTAAAGAACTCATCGATCTCAGGAGAGAGCTCTTTATACATTTTCGCTCCATTGGCCACGATCCAATCGGGATCGCCCTTCGGCTTAGCGTTGCCGGATTTAAAGCTGAAGCCTTCGTCATAGAATTTCAGCTGTTCGATCCCAAGTCGAGCTGTCTGGCGCTTCTTCAGCTTTTGTGCTGCAGGGACGATAGATTCCAATACTTGTTTCCTGAAGTTTGCCACCATGTCCGCGTTGTAGTCGGTACGCATCATGCGGTCATAGCCCAGTCCGACAAAGTTGTCGTAGCCAAGCTTCTTGGCCATACGTGTACGAACCTTGACCAGATCGTCATAAATGCGGTCAAGCTCGGCGCCATGCTCGGCCATGAAGCCGTAGCGGGCATCGGAGGCGCGTTTGCGAACATCCCGGTCAGTAGACAGCTCGAAAGGAGTCAGCTGAGGCAGGGTTCGTTCTTCGCCTTCGAAGGGGATTTTGGCAGAGGCGATCAGCTGTGCGTATTCGGTCGTTAGTTTATTCTCCTGCTGCAAATCCCCGATAATCTCAGGATTGAAGGTGCGGAGGGAGACCTCAGCCAGCTTGAACAGCTGCGAGCCCCATTCCTCTTCAAGAGCCGTCCGGTTCTTGGAGCCAACAATCGCCCGGTAGTAGTCGGTTATGTATTCCTGAATGACAGGTCCGATTTCATCCATGTAGTCCTGTTCCGCTTTGTAGTAGGCATCGGTAGTGTCGATGGAGTGCCGCACGCTTACCAGCTGCTGCATCGTTTCGAATTCGCTGCGCAGTTTGTTAATGGCTGAAACGGCTGCACGTTCTTCGTCGAGTGTGGAAGCGGTGGTTAACTGCTGAACGAGGGTGGACAACTGCTGCTTGAGCTGATCGGCGTCAGGACGTTCATAACGGTACTCGCTAAATTTTAACATAAATCCAACAACACCCTTTCTATTCAAATGTAGCTCTTATTATAACAAACGCTGGTCAATATTAGGTAAGACAGAATCGTTTTCATGTGATTTTTCTCAAATTTAGGGAGATGTTGGTCAAATAAAGGTCAAATTGAACAAACCGGCGTTTAGCTGCTGATTAGAAGTCCTATAATAAGTTATAGGGCCTAGAAATAAAAGCGGCTGGTCAAGCCTTTTATTTGAAAAGTCGCTGTTTTGTCACTTAACAAGATAATTGGTAGAGATATATAATTGACAGAAACAAGAACCTGAATAGGAGTAAATCGAACATGAACAGTAAACCCGATTCTTCCAGTTATTCGCCGAAAAGCTCCAAGAATTTCACCGGGCTGATCATCACCGTATCGATTGTAGCCAACATTATTATTTTGCTGTTGTTCTTCTCGCCTCTGGGCTATGAAGGGGCCGTCAATTTTGATATTACGATCTTTCCCCGGCTGAACGCAATTTTTAACAGCTTCACGTTTATTTTTCTGCTTGCGGCTTTGGTTGCAATTATGAAAAAGAACATCCGCGTGCATAAAGTGTTTATTCTGCTCGCTTTCACGACAACACTGCTGTTTCTCTTCTCGTATCTGACGTTTCACTATATTTCACCGGATACAGCCAAATATGGCGGACAAGGCATTATCCGCCCGATCTATTTCTTCATTCTGATCACGCACAGCTTCCTTGCAGCCATCGTGGTGCCTCTGGCATTGTTTGCGCTGGTATGGGGCTGGACGATGCAGGTGACCAAACATAAGAAAATCGTCCGCTGGACGATGCCGATCTGGCTGTATGTGAGCTTGACCGGCGTCATTGTCTATTTGATGATGGCTCCGTATTATTGAGCGCAAAAAGAAAGAAGCAGCAGAGCTCCTTCCATCGGGAAGAGCTTCTGCTGCTTTTGCTTTTCATTCTGATCTGCAGCCTTACTGCGGATTTGTCGTCAGAAGTCCAGCTGTTTTTAAAGTCACTCTGGCCGGCAGCCTTAGTGCGCTTACGACAACCTGCGCGACATCTTCCGGCTGCATCATGCGGTCTTCGTCGCCGATCGGCAGTCCGGCATTCACTGCAAGCTCAGTATTCACTGTGCTTGGATTCAGTGCCGTCACCCGGATATTTGATTTGCGCACCTCATGCATCAAGGCTTCGGTCATGCCCAGCAGCGCAAACTTGGAAGCGCAGTAGGCGGAGCCGGTTGCAAATCCGCGTTCGCCGGCCGTTGAGGCGATATTCAGGATGTCGCCGCTCTTCTGTTTCAGCAGTGAAGGAAGAACGGCGCGGGTCATATAATAGGTTCCCATCAGATTAACCTGAATCATCCGTTCCCACTCGGCGGGCTCCATATCCAGCAAAGTGCCGAATTTGGCAATTCCGGCATTATTAATCAGAATATCGATCGAGCCAAGCTCCAGCTCAATTGCAGCGACTGCGGCTTCTGCCTGGTGGCGCTCGGAAATATCTGCAGCACTGCAGACCACTTGAATGTCGTATGTAGAGAGGAGCTCTTTCTGGAGCTTATTGAGATCATCAGCACTGCGGGAGATGAGTCCCAGATGGACTCCTTCGGCTGCCAGGGCAAATGCGATTGCCCGGCCGATTCCTTTGCTGGCTCCGGTGACAATGGCTTTTTTCTTCATTAATGTCATCTGTATGTCCTCCTTATTTCTTCAAATAAATAATTCCAATCGTCTTGGGTCCGCAGTGGCTGGAAATTACGCACCCGGCTTCGGTAAGCAGGATCTCATCAGGGTTAACCTTCTCTTTAATGGTATCCCTGAGCTTCAAAGCATCCTCTTTGGCCATGGTTTCGGTAATAAAGATTGTTCCATGATCCATGTTGTCTTTGTTTGCAAGCGCGTTTGAAACCATCTGCTCAAACGCCTTCTCACGGCTGCCGCGGACTTTGTAAGCCGGAGTCATTTTGCCGTCAATCACCTTAATGACCGGGCGGATCTTGAGCAGACTGGCCATAATATTTTGCATGCCGGAGCAGCGTCCGCCCTTATGCAGATAATCAAGGGAATCGATCACGAACTCCGTATCCACCTTCGGCCGGATTTCGGCAAGCATCTTCAGAATCTGCTCTACGCTTTGGCCGGCTTGTGCTGCACGGGCTGCTTTAAGCACCTGAATGCCGATACCCGTTGTCAGGTTGAGTGAATCAAAGACGTTCACTATACCAGATTCAAACTCTTCTGCGGCAAGCAGCGCATTCTGATAAGTGGACGAAAGCTCGGAGGATAAGCTGATGTAGATGATCTGATCGCCTTTCTCTACAAACGGCGTAAAAGCCTTGATAAAATCATTCGGTGATGGAGCTGAGGTCAGAGGAAGCTTGCCTGTTTCCGCTACCTTTGCGTATAGCGTGGCAGGGGTAAGATCAATGCCGTCCCGGTAAGTATCCGGCTCGAAAGTAACATATAAAGGAACGATGCCGATCTCGTATTGCTTAATTAAGTCTGCCGACAGATCGCAGGTACTGTCCGCGAAAATTTTGATAGATGTCATGTAACTCACCTTTCGGGTGTAAATTCAAATTCTTGCTGATTTATCTCAAGGCTAAAGTGTGCCCTGCGCAGCAATGCCGATAATTGCCAATACGATGAGCAGCAGAAACGGCAGCAGGCTGAACACCAATCCGAGAATGGCAAATACTTTTTTGCGGTTCTTGATCGCCAGGCCTATAATTGCAGTAATCACTCCAGCCAAATTGATAAGACCAGCAATCATAAAACCGTAGACGCCTAAGACAAAAAGCTGCTGCTGCATAAGTATCTCTTCATCAATGGTTTCTGTTCCGATCCGCCAAAATGTGGCAACGATTAAGGACATACAAACGATGTAACCGATTATTGCCGCGACAGCCAGAACAAAAGAGGCGATGCCGGGTCCGGAATGTTTGACTTTCGGCCGTTGATTCTGGTGCTCTTCTGGATGGAGGGGGAAAGATGAAGAAACATTTTCTCTCTCCTGGTTTGCTTCAAAATCCATAGGGCAGTCTCCTTTGGTCATAAAGTCTTTTTCTTGTTCATTTTTCAATATTATGGGGGAAAAAGCAAGCCGCTTTTAAGGCAATCCGTTGAACAGCATAGTAAGTCCTCGAATGATCATGTAAAATGAACTAGTTGAAGAGATAAAAACAGAAATTAAAATGAAGGGGTGACAAGATGTCTCGAAAATATGTGGCGATCGGCGCCATTTGCGGTTTGCTGTCCGTAGCGATCGGGGCGTTCGGGGCCCATGCTTTAAAGAGCGTATTGGACGATGATGCCCGGAGCGTCTATGAAACAGGCGTACAATACCAGATGTATCATTCTTTGGCTTTGCTGCTTGTCGGGATACTGTCTCATCTGTGGGGGGAATCAGGCCGCCTGCGCTGGGCCGCCCGGCTGTTTCTTGCCGGCATCATTCTCTTTTCCGGGAGCTTGTACGTCCTCAGCATTACTGGAGTCAGCGTACTTGGGGCGATTACCCCGCTTGGCGGAGCAGCTTTCCTGTCTGCTTGGATCTTAATTGCCGTAACTGCACTGCGGCGCGGAAAAAATTAAAAAACGGACACCCCTTTGCGTGAAGGGATGTCCGTCTTTGCTGCAGCTGAGCGGTAAACTACGCATCAAGAATGTCGATAATCTCGCTCAGTTTGTAGGTGTAAACCTGCTTCTCGTCTACATGGTACACGTTAATCAGCTCTTCCTTCGGCAGATAGTTTAATATCCGGCAAGGAATGCTGTGTCTCCCTTTTGGAGTCTCAATCATAACTCGTACCAAACGGTTGCTGGTAATCAGGCTTTGAATCCATTCACTGACCGGGTTGCCCTTGGAATCGGTCAAGTGTTCACTTTTCTCAATCTTCTTGGTTACAGAACCGCCGGATGGCTGTTTGCCGACTGATGAGGCCATAGCTTGCCGTTTGGCAGCAAGCGCAGCGTCGATAATATGACCAAGCTCAATGCCTGACTTTACCCGGTAATCGGCTACTTCGGCCTGGTGACTGTTCAGCATTTGGAGGAGAAGCTGAAGTGCATGCCCGTTAGTAGGGCTCTTCACAAGAATATCCACATTAAACAAAAAACCGTTCTCTTCCTTTTCTCTCATGGGTGCTGTCCTCCGCATTGCCTAAAATTACGTTATTCCGCATCAGAAAACTGACGGTAGACTAATGATACCATCAAACCATTCATAAACCTAGTACAAAAGTACTGTAAATTTTGAGATAATTTTCAGGGAAAATAGGATCAAAAACACCCCTGAATAGGAACTCCAATTTGTGGACAGCAAGGGATAAGCCGGCCGGGTTGCTTTGTTTCGCAGTAAGCGGCTTAGGGTAAATGATAGGCAGGATGGAAACATCAATTTCAGCTGAAACTAAGCTTGTTTCTTACAACTAATTATAGGGAAGGGCAGGGATTAATAATGGCAAAAGCAGACTCCAAATCGAAGGAATCCACAAAGAGCAAGGCGCTTCATCAGGTTTTGAACGAGCAGGTCGCGAACCTGAATGTATTGTATGTGAAGATCCATAATTTCCACTGGTATGTGAAGGGCGAGAACTTTTTTACTCTGCATGTAAAATTTGAAGAGCTCTATAATGAGATGACTTTGAAGATGGACGAGATCGCGGAGCGTCTGCTGACATTAAAGGGCTCCCCTTCCGCAACCATGCGCGAGTACCTTGAAATCGCAACGATTCAGGAAGCCACCGGCAAGGAAGACCAGCGCGCTATGGTGCAGACGCTGATCGAAGATTTTGCCACATTGACTGAGTCCTTCCAGGAAGGCATTGATTTGGCTGAAGAAGCCGAGGATGTGGCCACAGCGGATCTCCTCACAGGCTTTAAAGGGGAAATCGAGAAACATATGTGGATGCTTCGTTCTTATCTGGGTTAAATATAGAAGGAGTTGGTCGGGGTGGAAGAGAAGGCTGTCGCTTTAAAAGAATGGGCTTCTGCGATAAGGGCTCTGCTGGAGGGGAATCAGATCATTCTTCTCCGGAAAGGAGGAATTCGCGAGGAAACCCGTCATTTCGAGACGAAAAGCGATTCCTTCTACCTTTATCCCACTTATGAGCATCAGCGCAGAGAGCTTCTTAAACCGGAAGTGAGACATTATTTGGATGAATCTTTGCAGGAAGCGGAGTCTCCGGCTGCCGGCGCCGGGCAGACTGCAATCAAGGCGTGGGCCGAGGTGGCAGATGACCTGCTGGTGCACTCCGAAGAACAATTGTCCCGGCTGTATGGTTTTCACATGTGGACGGAATACTTTGCAGAAGAGCGGCTCCGCTGGAAAAAGAGCGACCCCCTGCATGTACTCCTGCTTCGGGTTTACCGCTTGAACAATCCAATTCTTGTACCTTCGCTGCCTGAATACGGCGGCTGCAAATCCTGGATTGAACTGCAAAGTCTTGCTCCTCCGGATTCCAGGGACCTGACACCGGTACTTTCCGCTTCGGAATTTGCTCAAAAGGCGCGTGTGCTGCACAGGGCGCTCCGCTAATAAGCTAAGGCTTGGCCATGTTATCGGCCAAGCCTTGTTTGCTGCTTACGGTCACCGCCTAAGCCGCGTTGATTCTATCTATCTATTGCGTTAAAATGTAGTGAGAATCAATTGAGAATCATTTTTCTTAGAATGATTCTAATTTGATATTGATTATGGTATGATAAAAGTCATAACAGGGAGACGTCCCTGTCAAAATAACGTACAACCATAAAAGTTTGTAAATAGATGGAGGGAGTCTCTAATATGTCCACGAAGTTTGTCATCGAAGAGTTGAAAGCAGCAATTGAAGGTAAGGAAATTCTGAAAGGCATCAATCTCGAAATCAAAGGCGGAGAAATCCACGCGATTATGGGACCGAACGGTACGGGCAAAAGTACGCTCGCATCCGCGCTGATGGGCCATCCGAAATATGAAGTGACTGACGGAAGCGTAACGCTGGACGGCGAAGATCTGCTTGAAATGGCTGTTGATGAGCGTGCCCGTGCAGGCTTGTTCCTAGCTATGCAGTATCCGAGTGAAATCGCGGGTGTTACCAACTCCGACTTCCTGCGCAGTGCAATGAATGCCCGCCGCGGTGAAGGCAATGAAATTTCCCTGATCAAATTTATCCGCCAGATGGAGAGCAAAATGAAGGAGCTTGAAATGAATCCTGAGTTTGCTCATCGTTACCTGAACGAAGGCTTCTCCGGCGGGGAGAAGAAGCGGAACGAAATTTTGCAGATGATGGTGCTGGACCCGAAAATTGTCGTACTCGACGAGATTGACTCCGGTTTGGACATCGACGCCCTGCGCATCGTTGCTGAAGGCGTGAATTCCATGCGCAGCGAAGAAAGAGGCTTCCTTGTTATTACTCACTATCAGCGTCTGCTGAATTACATTAAACCTGACTTTGTCCATGTGATGATGCAGGGCCGCATCGTTAAATCCGGCGGACCTGAGCTGGCTGAGCGTCTGGAGAAAGACGGTTACGACTGGATCAAAGAAGAGCTTGGCATCGTTGATGAAACTGTTGGCCAAGAGCAGGAAGCCTAAGAAACGGAGGAGGAGACAGTATGACAACACTAACCGTTCTTCCCGTGGAGGCTTCGGCTTTGAACGCATTTTCCGAGCAGAGCAGCGAGCCGGCGTGGCTCGCAGAACGCAGACTTAAAGCCCTTGAGCTGGCTGGGCAGCTGGAACTGCCAAGACTGGAGAAGATGAAGCTTGAACGCTGGAATCTTCAAAACTTCGGATCACCAGCAGCGGCTGGACAAACTGGCGGGGAATTGCCTGAGAACGTCCTCGCGCTTGTAGATTCTTCCAAAAGCGAATCGCTGGTCGTTCAGCGTAACAACGGTACGGTAATCAGCCGTCTATCTGCTGAGCTTGCAGCAAAGGGCGTTATTTTTACCGATTTGCAGACAGCGGCTAAAGAACATGGCGATCTCGTGCAGCAATACCTTTCCACTGTTGTGCCGGCTGAAGAGAACCAATTGACAGCTCTGCACAATGCCGTGTGGAACGGCGGGGTCTTCCTGTACGTGCCTCGCAACGTTGAGGTTGAAGTGCCGCTTCAAGCGCTGTTCCTAGTTGATGATGCGAAAGCCACATTTGCACCGCACGTGCTGGTTGTAGCAGATACGAACAGCCGGGTGACGTACGTCGACAACTACCTTTCCGGTGAACTGGACAGCGAGCTGGTTCATACAGGAATCGTTGAGGTTGTCGTCAAAGCAGGTGCGAAGGTACAGTATGCAACCGTTCATCATCTGAGCGGCCGAGTGACAGACCTTACTTACCGCCGTGCTGTAGTTGATAACGATGGAAGCATTGAGTGGATCGTCGGCGAAATGAATAACGGTGATTCGATGAGCGATACAAACAGTATCCTGAAAGGAAACGGTTCTCTCTCTGATGCGAAAGTCATCGCAGTTGGCTCCGGCTCTCAGCGTCTGAATTTCTCCACCAGAGCGACTCACTTCGGCAAGAGTTCCGAGAGCCAGATGATTACTCGTGCAGTTATGCGCGAAGAAGCTACGGCGATCATCAACGGTATTACCAAAATCGAACACGGCGCTACCAAAGCCAATGGTGAGCAAACAGAGAAAGTACTGATGCTCAGCCCGAAAGCCCGCGGTGACGCGAACCCGATTCTCCTGATTGATGAAGATGACGTTAAAGCGGGTCATGCCGCATCCGTCGGCCAGGTTAATCTAGAGCAAATTTATTACCTGATGTCCAGAGGGATTTCCCGTGAGCAGGCGGAACGTTTGATCATATACGGTTTCCTGGCTCCTGTCGTTTCCGATATTCCGCTTGAGCAGCTCCAAAACCAATTGCAGGCTCTTGTGGAAAGGAAGCTGGGGCAATGAATTCCAAAGCACTGAAAGAACAATTTCCTATTTTGAACCAAGAGATAAACGGGCATCCGCTCGTTTATCTTGATAATGCGGCAACTTCACAGAAACCTAAAGCCGTTATTGATGCGGTGAAGCAGTATTATGAGTGGGAGAACTCGAATGTTCACCGCGGAGTGCATACGCTTGGCAGCCGTGCAACAGAAGCTTATGAAGGTGCCCGTGAGAAGGTTGCTCGCTTCCTTCATGCGGAGGATGCCAGCCAGATTATTTTTACCCGTGGGACGACAACGGCCTTAAATCTTGTAGCTTCTTCCTACGGCCCGGCTCATGTGGGAATTGGCGACGAAATCGTCATCACGGAGATGGAGCATCACAGCAATCTGATTCCATGGCAGCAGCTTGCGATCCGGACCGGTGCGACGCTGAAATATATTCCGATGCAGCCTGACGGTCATATTGAGCTTGCGGATGTGGAAGCGACAATTACCCCTAAGACGAAAATCGTTGCGATTAACTACGTATCAAACGTGCTTGGGGTCGTTAATCCGGTTAAGGAAATTGCCGCGATTGCTCACCGCAATGGTGGTATAATTGTTATAGACGGCGCGCAAAGCACGCCACATATGAAGATTGATGTGCAGGAGCTGGACTGCGACTTTTATGCTTTTTCCGGACACAAGATGTGTGCTCCTACCGGAATCGGCGCATTATATGGCAAGAAAGAGCTTTTGGAAGGCATGGAGCCGATTGAGTTTGGCGGCGAAATGATCAATGATGTCGGTTTGTACGAATCCACCTGGAAGGAACTCCCTTGGAAGTTTGAAGGAGGCACTCCAATCATTGCGGGGGCTGTGGGTCTTGGGGCAGCCATAGATTTTCTGGAAGGCATCGGTATGGAGGCTGTAGCTGAGCATGAACGCAAGCTTGCGAACTACGCGATGGAACGCCTTGCCGGAATTGAAGGATTGACGCTGTACGGTCCAAAGAAACGCGAGGTTGGACTGATCACGTTTAATCTTGAGGATGTCCACCCGCACGATGTGGCTACAGTGCTCGACTCCTACGGTATTGCGGTCCGTGCAGGCCATCATTGCTGTCAGCCGCTGATGCGCTGGCTTAAAGCAACTGCAACAGCGAGAGCAAGCTTCTATCTGTATAATACGGAAGAAGATATTGACCGCCTTGTGGATGGCTTAATCCAAACAAAGGAGTATTTTGGATAATGCAATTAGACGATCTTTACCGTCGCGTCATTATGGATCACTATAAGAATCCGCGCAACCGCGGAACCTTCGGAGACGATGCGGTGACCGTGAACCTGAACAATCCAACCTGCGGTGACCGAATTTCGCTCCAGCTCATTATCGAAGACGGTGTCGTGAAGGATGCCCGTTATACGGGGGAAGGCTGCTCGATCAGCATGTCTTCTGCATCCATGATGACTGATGCTGTTAAAGGAAAAACGGTAGGCGAGGCTTTGGATCTGGCCGATCGTTTCTCCAAGATGATGAAGGGCGGAGACGCCGAATTCGATGATTACGAAGATATTGAAGCCTTGTCTGGTGTTAATAAATTTCCGGCCCGCATCAAATGTGCAACGCTGGCTTGGAACGCTCTGAAGAAGGGCATCGAATAAGGAGGGAATACCCATGGCCAAAAAAGCGCCTGAAATGGAAGAGTACAAATATGGTTTCCGTGACGAGCATAAAGCGGTTTTCCAAACTGGTAAAGGGCTGACTCCTGAGATCGTTACTGAAATTTCACGGATCAAGAACGAACCAGAATGGATGCTGGAATATCGCCTTAAAGCGCTCAAACAGTTTGAGAAAATGCCGCTGCCAAATTGGGGCGGAGACTTAAGCGAGCTGGACTTCAACGATATCCAGTATTATGTAAGACCGTCCGAGAAGCAGGGCAAAACGTGGGAAGAGGTTCCGGCCGAAATCAAAGAAACCTTTGATAAGCTGGGAATTCCGGAAGCCGAGCAGAAATTCCTTGCGGGTGTATCCGCCCAGTATGAATCCGAGGTTGTATACCACAACATGCAGGAGGATCTGGAGAAGCAGGGCGTTATCTTCATGGATACGGACACTGCGCTCCGTGAGCATCCGGAAATTCTCCGCGAGTATTTCGGTACGATTATTCCTCCAGCAGATAACAAGTTTGCTGCTTTGAACAGTGCGGTATGGTCCGGCGGCAGCTTCATCTATGTGCCAAAAGGCGTGAAATGCGAAGTGCCTCTGCAGGCTTACTTCCGCATCAATTCCGAGAACATGGGACAATTCGAGCGTACCTTGATTATCGCCGACGAAGACAGCTTTGTGCATTACGTAGAAGGGTGTACAGCTCCAATCTACAGCACAAACTCTTTGCACAGTGCGGTAGTTGAGATTATCGTGAAAAAGAATGCCCGCGTTCGCTATACAACGATCCAGAACTGGGCGCCAAACATTTACAACCTGGTTACAAAACGTGCGGTTGCTGAAGAGAATGCCAACATGGAGTGGGTTGACGGCAACATCGGCTCCAAGCTGACCATGAAGTATCCAGCAGTTATTCTGAAAGGCCGCGGGGCAAAGGGCAGCGTATTGTCCATTGCTGTAGCCGGCAAGAACCAGCACCAGGATGCCGGTGCGAAAATGATCCACCTGGCTCCGGACACAACCTCCACGATCGTGTCGAAGTCGATCTCCAAGCATGGCGGTAAAGTATCGTACCGCGGTCTGGCCTCCTTCGGCCGTCAAGCGGAAGGTGCAAAATCCAACATCAAATGTGACACGCTGATTCTGGATAACGAGTCTACTTCCGATACGATTCCTTATAACGAAATCATGAACGATAACGTTACACTGGAACACGAAGCGACCGTATCCAAAGTATCCGAAGACCAGCTCTTCTACCTGATGAGCCGCGGTTTAACGGAAGCGGAAGCAACACAAATGATCGTAATGGGCTTTATCGAGCCATTTACGAAAGAGCTTCCGATGGAATATGCGGTTGAGATGAACCGTCTGATCAAGTTCGAGATGGAAGGAAGTATCGGTTAAGCCTTATTTCCTTAGGGAGAAGGGCAAAACACCATATTGCCTCTAATCTGAAAATACGTGTTTGCGCGAGTAAGGCCTCAGGGGTTTTTATCGCGCGGACGCGTATTTTTTTGTGGCTATAAATCGTTAAAAACATATGAAATGTAAATAAAATGCAGCTGTTTTGGACATTCTTTCTTGTGGAGGGATGCCGTTGGGAATATGGTTTGGTTATCTAAGTTTCATGGTTACTATTCTGTTCATTATTGCAATGCCAAAACATTTAACGGTTAAGGAAATATATATTACCTGGGGCTGGATGTCGACACTCACTCTTCTTACGGATCTCGTATTTGGATTAGTACTGGATATGTATGACTTCGTGGATCCTAAAGTTACCTTTGCTGATCTTACTCTGGAGGCTGTGCTCCCGCCATCTTACGGCATCATTATTGCAAACTTTATCCCAGAGAAGCGCTCCAGATTCATCTGGTACCTGCTGGGGGTTGCCGTAGCCGCAATGTTCTATGAATGGCTGTCTGTGTTAGCCGGCTATTTGGTTTATAAAGAGTGGAAGCTGTGGTATTCAATCCCGGTATATATCTTAGGCACAATGTTCTTGCGATGGCATCTCAAATGCATTAGGAGCAGCTCCAGGCATGGATCATTTGTTCCTTAAGAGCGGCTCCCTGTTTGTCCAATTGGCAGCAGGGAGTTTTATTGTTAAAGGCTGCGCCTTAGTCATTGAACTAAAGTCAGCAGCCCCAAAATGACTGGTCATCCATGCAGAAAGCAGACCAGCTGCTCTTCCCGTCCGGCTGTTCACCAGCGAAATAGGGGTGCACCCATTCGGGGATCCCGCAGCGGAGCAGAAAAAACTTGGCTGTTTCACCAGGCTCCGGTTTGGCTTGGCCGATCAGCAGTTTGATGGCAAAACGGTTCGCTTCCTGCTCGATCCGATCGACAGATATCAGCGTATTCCTGCGCAGAAAAGGCGTGTTGAGTTTGGCATGCAGCAGACAGTGCCCAAGCTCATGCGCGGCTGTGAAGGTCCGCTCGAACTCGTTCAGGTCTTCATTGATATGAATGATAGGGATCCGGTAAGCATTGCTGAAATATCCCCAAATATGTTTGCCCAGCTGCTCGTACAGAACCAATATATTCCGGTGTTCCGCAATGGCAAAGGGATTGTTGGTTCCGCAGGTCCTAATTAGCTTTGTTATGAGACGTTCTTCGTCCATAGGGTCCCCCCGGTATTATTTCCGGTATTTGTCCGGTGTAAATTTCTTCTTCGCCATGTATTTGGACAACCGGAGCGTGTTCTCCAGGGAAGCTCTCAAGGCTTCACGATCCTCGTCATCTTCAAGCGGTTCGCCAAAGTATGCTAATGGCACATCGCTCTCCAGTTCATCCAACATTTTCTGCAGCCGCACAGCAATATCCTTCTCCTCTTTAGGCGTCAAAGCAAAAGCATCCACAGAGCCCGGAACGGTAGGATCGTCCGTTTTGCCAAGCAGATAGTCGGCTTTGGTTCTCAAAATATCAGCAATTTTATCAAGATCGGAGCTGGAGGGAACCACACGGCCATTCTCAATATGGCCAAAATTGGATCTCCCCATGTTAAGCTGCTGGGCGATATCCAGCTGAGTCAGGCCGAGCTGCTTGCGGCGCTCGCGTATTCTTTCACCAAGGGACATAGACAAGGCCTCCAAATCAATAATGAACATAAATAAGGGTAATCTAAAAGAGTATTTAAAATACTTGACGGTATTTATAATACCACATATAATCGAAATACGAAATAGGAGAAGGACGCAAACTTACCGGCTTGTTCGAATTTAATGGAGTTGGCGTTTAAGTCCCTTTTTCGGAACAAAAGGACAAGTGACTTCGAAAGGGTATTTTAAATACTCAAATTTAGAAAATAGGAGGTTAATCATGAACATTTCAAGCGATATTCTTAATCTTGCCGCTTTGGTTGCTGCATATGTAAGCGTTACACGCGCATTTGGCCTTAAAGAGAAATGGATTAACGTAGCTGCGGTGCTCATTGCTGCAATATTCGTACTTGTTCCCGATAAGATCCAGGAAAAGCTTATCTTGATCTCCGTTATTGGCCTATCCGCAACCGGCGCTATCCATTCACAAAGAAAGAAGAAGGAGTAGCCCAAGCAAGCAGCGTGCATGTGAGGCAGAGGTTGAGTGAATGCTGCTCGCCCAAATGTGATTCTCCTTCTAAATACGGCTCTTTCGCCAGCGTCTTCGCCAGTGTATTACATCAAGACTTCCTGTATCGACGTCTCTGGCTCTTTGGCAAGGTCTGCAAACCGGGAGTCCGTTCTTACCAAAGGACGGAAGAAGTCGGAATGGTTGGTCATTACGATATGGCCGGTTTCTCCGGTAGTCAGAAGGACTTTCTTGCCGATAAAATTAGGAACCAAATGGCGGATCAAAGCCTGTACAGCTTCCCCGGACAATTTGCCGAAGCTCAGCTTGTACATTTCCTGCAGAACTGTCAGCTGCTCTTTGCGCGACTGATATACACGCTGGGAGGTCATGGCGCTGTAGGTATCCGCAACGGCGGCGATGCGTGCATAGGGGTGAATTTCCTCTTTGCTCAATCCATACGGATAGCCGCTGCCGTCATCCCGTTCGTGGTGCTGGCGTGCGACCAAAGCTGCCGTTTCATCTCCGGTGGAATTAAGGATTAATTCATAGCCGTAATGAGTATGCTTTTTGATAAAATCGAATTCCTCTTCGGTCAGTTTGCTAGGCTTATTAAGAATATGCGGCGGAATCATGCACTTGCCCATATCATGCAAATATCCGGCTTTGCCTACTCTGTACGCTTCCTTCTCATCATAGCCCATCCAAATGGCGATATAATAAGAAAGCAGTCCTACCTGGAGGGAATGGTTGTATGTATATTCATCCTGGTGATTAAACATCATCAGCAGTGAGACTACGTCTTTCTGGTCCATCAGATCATTCATTAAAGGCTGGAGTGTTTCATCTATGTAGTCACTGCTGAATTTTCCATTTGCCAGAGATTCCAGAAAAAGCGTTTCAAAAATATCCAGTGCACCATCGAATTTAGGCTTTAACTTCTGGAGAGAGGCTGACAGAGGCTGACTTGAAGAGGCGGATACATTGTCTATGTGATTCTCTATATCTATGAAATCAATTCCATGCTGTACAAGCTTCACAATGGATTCATCCGTCAAAATGGTATCTCTCTGCAGAACAAATACACCGTTGCTATTAAAAATATCCTCGGTCACCCGGTCCCCCGGGCGAAGTTCCATCACATGCTTTCGCACAAGGACCATCCACCTTCTACTAAAGTATTATCTACTTAAATATATCAGGCAAAATATGGATTGACAATCCTATTCACGATTCGACAGAATCAGCTAGAGGGGGACAGGGGGTTCCATGGTCCCTGCTGGGAGCCTTTCCATTCAGAGCCATCTTCCCAGATTTCTTTCTTCCAAATTGGGACGATTTGCTTAAGCCGCTCAATGGCGAACCGGCTTGCCTCATAGCAGCTGTCCCGGTGAGGAGCGGAAACAGCAATGACAACACTGGCTTCGGCGATTTCAACCTTCCCGGTCCGGTGACTGATAGCGCATTGGCTTCCCGGCCACCGAACTGCGATTTCTGCACCGATGAGCTGCAGCTTCTTGAGAGCCATTGGGGGGTAGGCTTCATATTCCAGATGAATCGTGCGTTTGCCTGCAGTCATTTCGCGGGTTGTTCCGACGAAGACCAGAGAAGCGCCGTGATCGGGATGAATCACTTTATTTGCAATTTCTTCAATCATTAATGGATGAGAGGTCAATTGATAGAATCCGTCTTCGCTTTGATAAGAATCTGCCAGGGGCTCCCCGCCAGAGACCGGGGGAATAAGCGCAATTTCATCATCGGAAGTAATGAGGGTTTCATCAGGCGCATATTCATGATTTACAGCAACAAAAGCCTGTACCAGCTGCTGGCTGGCTTGAGGATATTTCTCAGCAAGCAAGGATTTTAATTCCTGCGCAGTAATTGTAACTTTTTCCTCGAGTTCTACGTTAATAAGGGTTAACCCCAAACTTTCGGCAAGCCCTGCAAAAAGTTGCACACGAAGGTTCATATTCTTGTCTCCTCAAATTGCAATTATGTTATAAATATAATATATCATAAGTTTGGCAGCTTACGAACGGCAAGCGGGACCGAAAGGAGAGGAATTGCAGATGCAGCAGAATGCAGAAACGGATGAGCTTCTAATCCTTCACACTAATGACCTTCACAGCCATTTCGGTGCCATGGCCGCAATTTCAGGCATGATTGAAGCGGAACGGCAGACCTGGCAGGACCGGCTGCTGCTGCTGGATATAGGCGACCACATGGACCGGGCAGCGGTGGAGACGGAAGGCACCCTGGGCCAAGCCAATGTCGATATTCTTAATTTGACGGGATATGATGCCGTTACAATAGGCAACAATGAAGGGCTGACTTTTACACCGGAGCTTTTGGAGCAGGCGTATGCCGGTCTGCAGTGCCCCATCGTTTGCTGTAATATCAGGGAAACAAAATCAGGACAGACTCCGGATTGGATGAAAGAATATCATATTGTGCACAAGGCAGGCTTCACAATCGGTTTGATCGGAGCGACCGCCGCATATGCTGAGTTTTATCATATATTGGGCTGGCAGTCGCTGGATCCGCTTGAGGCCGTGCGCAGCCAGGTGAACGAAATACGAAGTCAAGTCGATGTTGTTATACTCCTGTCTCATTTGGGATTAAAAATGGACGAGATGCTGGCTGCAGACGTTCCAGGCATTGATGTTATATTGGGTGGGCATTCCCACCATCTGATTCAAGAGCCTTTATTTATAGAGGGGACATGTCTGGCTGCAGCCGAGAAATTCGGCCATTACCTGGGGAAGATTGTGTTAACGCGGGATAGCGGGGGATGTGTGGCAGTAAGCTCAGGTGCAGCTCTGGAAGTAGCTGGGCAGCCGGAAGTCAGCCAGGCGGCTGAATTTGAAGCCCAGCAGCAGGTCGTTCAAGCTATAGGCATTCATCACAAGCATGCTGTAGAAAGACTGAACCGGACGGTAGCCATCACGAGACAGGCCCTCCCGGTCAGTTATGAGGAGGAATCTCCCTTTGCGAATCTGCTTGCTCAGTCTGTCCGCAGATTTACAGGCAGCCAGATCGCCATCGTGAATTCAGGACAGCTGCTTGGCGGACTTCCGGAAGGGGAGATCAGCGAGGGGATGCTGCATGCCCTATGTCCGTCACCTATTAATCCTTGCCGGATCAAGTTAAAGGGAGAGTATATTTTGAAGAGTCTGGAAGAGTCGCTCATTCCTGAAATCGCCGGCAAAACGATTTATGGGTTTGGCTTCCGCGGGAAAGTGCTGGGAAACCTGTCCACGGACGGACTGGAAATCGAATACGATTTCACCGACCAGCCCTTTAGACGCATACGGATGGCTACCATTGGGGGGGTTCCGATTGATCCGGAAATCGAGTATGATGTAGGGACATTGGATATGTTTACTTTCGGGATCGGCTACAAGGCTATATCTTTAGGCACAGATAAAGTGTACATGCTGCCGGAATTTCTGCGGGACCTGCTGCGCCTGGAACTGCAAACTCCGGGCGCGGTAGAACAAAGCTTCATATCAAGATGGCATAAACATCCGCTTTCGTAAGGCCGCCTGCTTGGATGAACCGAATGATTTAAGGACTAGGACCTAAAAATTGACGATTGGGAGGAAAATATGAGTATTATTGTCGCCATTATTTTAGCCATTGTAGAGGGGATTACTGAATTTATTCCGGTCTCTTCTACAGGGCACATGATTTTGACAGCCAGGCTGATGGGGTATGATGATCAGTCTCCGCTCATGAATTCGTTTGAAATTGTGATCCAGCTTGGAGCTATCCTGGCGATTGCCTGGGTGTACAGATACAGAATTTTGAATTTGCTTGGTCTTCAGAAGGACAGTCAGACCTCCAGAGCGATCGGCAAGCCTGCCGGTAAGCTGAACCTGATTCATGTGCTTCTTGGCATCGTGCCTGCACTGGCAGTGGGATACATATTCAGAGATCATATTAAGAGCTTGTTCAGCGCTTCAACTGTCCTGTGGGCGCTGGTTGTCGGCGGCGCTTTTATGATTTTTGCAGAATGGTATAATAAGAAGGTTGCCCGCGTGACGGCAGAGGATATTGACCAGCTCAGCTACACACAGGCTTTTCTGATTGGCATTTTCCAGTGTATTTCCGTTCTGTGGCCAGGATTCTCGCGTTCCGGCTCCACGATTTCAGGAGGAATGATCGCCGGTGCGAGTTATAAAGCTTCTGCCGATTTCTCGTTCCTGATTGCTGTACCGATCATGATCGCCGTTTCGGGCTATGAGCTTCTTGATTCCTACAAGGATATGAACTCGGACACGCTTCTTGCCTTTGCAATCGGATTTGTCGTTTCCTTTGTCGTTGCTTACTTGGTTGTACTGGCTTTCCTGAAACTGATCCAGAAGATTCAACTTAGACATTTTGCATATTACCGATTTGTGCTTGCAGCCGTATTCTGGATTTTTATTATGAATTAATATACGAATAGATACGGAGTGGAACGCTTGCGGCTGATACCCATAAAATCTCTGCAGCCAGGGATGAAATTAGCTAAAAAAATATATAACGATGAAGGGCTGGTCCTTCTATCCGAAAATGTCGAATTGACTCAGATCCTGATCAACAGGCTGGCCGGGCTTGGCATTGATTTTGTCTATGTCTCGGATCCAAGGACCGAGGATATCCTGATTCCTGAACTGATTTCGGAAGAAACGGAGCGAAGGGCGATTCAGGAGATCCGCTCTAATTTTATTAAAATTTCCAACGCTTCTTTGAAGGGATTTGTCTATCCGTTTCTCGGCAAGGCTTTTCTGAATGTTGTTGAGAATATTATGAAGGATCTGAGCAGCAGGGAAGACGTTTTAATTATGCTGACTAATATTAATAAAGCAGACCGTACGCTGTTCCGCCATTCGCTGAACGTTTGTATTTATTCGCTGATGCTTGGCAAAGCACACGGCTATACGCATGAGGAGCTTTCCGTTTTGGGGCTGGGGGCAATTCTCCACGATATCGGGAAGACGAAAATTGCTCCTTCCATCCTGCTGAAGCCCGACGGATTAAGCAATGTGGAGTTCGAAACGATGAAGCAGCATGCGGAGATCGGTTATAAAATGCTCAAGGATGAGCCCGGAATCCCCCTCCAGGCGGCCCACTGCGCGTTCCAGCATCATGAACGAATTGACGGAAGCGGATATCCGAGAGGCATTGAAGGCAATGAAATCCATGAATATGCCCAGTGGATCAGCATCGCAGATTCTTACGACGCCATGACATCCCATCGGGTCTACAAGCAGGCTCTGCTGCCGCATCAGGCGGTTGAGTCGTTGTATGCAGGCTGCGGTACGCTGTATGAGAAGCAGAAGCTGGAGATTTTTCGGGACCACGTGGCCATTTATCCGCTCGGTATGACGGTGACCTTGAATACTGGCGAGGTTGGCGTTGTATCGCGTATTCATCATTTTGCCCCGCAGAGGCCGGTGGTCAGGGTGCTGTACGGCACAGAGAAAGAGGAGCTTTCACAACCTTATGAAATTGACCTGTCCGAGAAACTGAGTGTCATCGTTACCCGTGTTGATGGGGAACCGGCGCACGCTGTTCATGAACAGGCACAAAGCTTGTAAGACTCGTCCGCTTATGGAACGGGTCTGTTTGTTTATCAGGCGGTGTGTGGAACAGGAATTTCGTGGTATGATAGAACGTATATAAAAACATAGGTCAATAGCTTTTGGATGGCTTTGATCAGGTTAATAATAGGATAAGGTGAGTAAATCATGAACTTAGGCAGTATTTCGCAAGGATTGCCTGTCATTTCTCCGGAAAATGATCCCTGGGATCCGATCAGGTCTCTGCGTGAATATGGCAGACACCGGCTGACCAGTGTAGAGATGACAGTAACCAATTTATGCAATATGCGCTGCGAGCACTGCGCGGTAGGGGATAGTCTGGTGCTCCGGGAACCCGAGCAGATTCCCCTCGACCTGATGCTTAAGAGGCTGGACGAGGTCGAGCATCTGCAGACCATCAGCATTACCGGCGGAGAACCGTCCTTCCGGCTCAAAACCGTTGAGGAGAAAATTGTTCCTCTGCTCAAATATGCCAAAGAGCGCGGCATTCGTTCCCAAATTAACTCCAATTTAACGCTGGATTATGGGCGGTATGAGAAGCTGCTGCCTTATTTGGATGTCATGCATATCTCATTCAATTATACAAATGTGCATGACTTTCATGAGGTCTGCTTTGCGAGAAGCGGTCATCCCGTTAGTCTTGAAGCAGCAGCAAAAATGTATGATGCCATGATTGACAATGCCTGCAGGCTGAGTCAGGACGGCATGTTTATTTCGGCGGAATCCATGATAAACTATCGTACACATGAGAAATTGCCGGAGATTCACCGGCTTATTCTCGATATGGGCTGCAAGCGCCATGAGGTTCATCCGATGTATGCGGCTGATTTTGCAGAGGGCCTGCCGGTATTGTCGCTGGATGACATGCGCACCGCAATCCATCATCTCCTGGACCATAGGGACCCTGAGGTGTGGATGCTGTTTGGAACGCTGCCGTTCTTTGCATGCAGCAGTAACCGGGAGGACCGGGAGATTGTTGCGCGGCTGCGGAGCGAACAGAAGGTGACCGTACGCAACGATCCGGATGGACGCAACCGGGTGAACGTTAATATGTTTACCGGCGACGTATTTGTAACCGACTTTGCAGCGATTCCTTCCTTCGGTAATATTGCCGGCCAGAAGCTCGACGAGATCTTCGAACGCTGGCTGTCCGAGCACCCGCTGTCAGGAACCGTCAACTGCTTCTGCGATGCGGCAAACTGCTGCGGACCGAACCTGCTTGTTGCTGATATGTATTATAAAGATACCGATTTTAAATCGCGCAAAGCGATGACTATATAGAAATGAGGCGTTGGTGTTGCCCAGTCACACGGAATTCGAAGTAGGTAAACTGCTCTTGAATTTACTGTTCGTATTTGTATTAGTATTTCTGAACGGCGTTTTTGTCGCCGCTGAATTTTCACTTGTCAAAATGAGACAGTCCAGGCTGACACAGCTGGTCAGCGAGGGTAACCGGCGGGCCGGCTTTGCCCTCAAGGTCAATCAAAGGCTGGATGCTTACTTATCAGCAACACAGCTTGGCATCACGCTTGCATCCCTTGGCCTTGGCTGGGTGGGCGAGCCGGCGGTGTCCGAGCTGTTGATTGAACCGCTGATGCATAAGATTGGCATTACAGATGGGACCTTGATTACAACGGTCTCTGTAGCGGTTGGTTTCTTTGTCATTACCTTCCTGCACATCGTGCTCGGGGAGCTGGCACCGAAATCGCTGGCCATACAGAAGACGGAAGGCACCACTCTGTGGCTGTCTGCTCCGCTTATGTATTTCTACAAAATCTTTATGCCGGTCATCTGGCTGCTGAACACGGCCGCCAACGGCATTCTCCGGATGATTGGTGTTGAGCCGGCCAGTGAAATGGATGCGGCGCACTCTGAAGAGGAAATCCGGATTCTGATGAATCAAAGTGCCAAAAGCGGCGTTATTGATAAAGACGAAATGAAGCTGATGGACAACATTTTTGAATTTTCGGATCTGCTGGCCCGGGAGATTATGCTTCCCCGCACCGATATGGACTGCTTGTATACCAACTTGTCCTGGGAAGAGAATATGAAAATTGTTGCGGAAACGAAGCACTCCCGCTATCCAGTGGCTCGTGAAGATAAGGACCAAATCATCGGTTTTGTACATATTACGGACATGCTCCTGCCAGATCCTGAACGCAGCCAGAACCTGGAGGATATTGTCCGCCCGATTCTGAATGTTCCGGAATCCATGGAGATCAGCCATGTGCTCCGCTTAATGCAGAAGCGCCATTCCCAAATGACGCTGATTGTGGATGAATACGGCGGAACAGCAGGCCTGCTGACGGCAGAAGAAATTTTGGAGGAGATCGTCGGAGATCTCCATGATGAATTTGAGGATGACCGTCCGGAGGTTGAGATCTTGGGCGAAGGGATTTTTTCAGTGGACGGGCGTCTGCTCATTGAAGAAGTCAACGATCTGACTGGTACGACGATTGAAGATGAGGAAGTGGACTCGATCGGGGGCTGGCTCTTTAAGGAGCTGGAGGGTGCTCCGCTTAAAGGGAAGAAGGTTCAGCAGGACAACGTGGTCTTTGAAGTGGCCGAGGCTGCAAGGCTGCGTATTACCCGGGTAATTATTTACCGGGTCGCCCAATCTTCAGAGCCGGAATTGAGCGAGCAGGAAGAGGATTTTTCATAGCAATGAATTTTTCATAACAATGATAGATAATGAGATAAATTAGCGGAAAGCGGCTAAGGAAATAGCCTGCTTTCCGTTTTTTATTTTGCGGAGATTTGATTCGTCACACTCCGGCAAGTCCGTCACAGGGAACGTGTTAATAAGACAGGCATCCGGAAAAAATCGGCATATAGGAAGTTCATTTTCTGGGCGGCTGTCATATGTTAGGAGTAGGTGATCTGCAATTTAGGCTTATTATGTCTGGTCTGAATATGCAAAATAGCCGAAGGAGGTTTAAACATTGGAATTTTCCCAGGTAAGAGTTTATCATCCCTTCGTCGGGCCGTTTGATCCTTGCCCTCCGATTTTAACCAAAACTTATCAGACCCCTGTACAGCTGTTCATTCCTTTTCAGCCGCCGAATCTTCCGCAATTCAATCCTCAGGAGGCTTTGTTTAAAGGAACATTGTGGCCTGCTCTTTACAGCCCTTACGAATCCAAATGGGGAAAGGAGCAATAAGGAATGGAGCAGCAAAAACCTTGTGATCCTGAATATTACGAAATGCTTGAGCAGCTGCAGGCGCTTGATTTTGCGCTGGTGGAACTGAATTTGTATCTGGATACGCATCCGGATGATCTGCAGGCGATCCAGCAGTTTAACGTCCTGACACAGGAACGTACTCAACTGGCGAACATTTTCCAGGAAAAATATGGTCCGCTTCAAGGTTTCGGACGCGCTTACAGCCGTTATCCGTGGGAGTGGTCTCAGACGCCTTGGCCGTGGCAGGTGTAAACCTGCCCTCTTTAGCTGGTTATTTTTAAATCAGGAAGGAGACGTAAAAATGTGGGTGTATGAGAAGAAACTGCAGTATCCGGTACGGGTAAGCAAATGCGATCCCCATATGGCAAAGCTGCTGCTGGAGCAGTACGGGGGAGCGGATGGGGAGCTTGCGGCGGCGCTTCGTTATCTGAATCAGCGGTATACGATTCCGGATAAGGTAATTGGACTGCTTAATGATATTGGCACAGAAGAATTTGCCCACCTGGAAATGATTGCCACTAT
This sequence comes from Paenibacillus pinistramenti, assembly GCF_005869875.1. Lineage (GTDB taxonomy): Bacteria > Bacillota > Bacilli > Paenibacillales > Paenibacillaceae > Fontibacillus > Fontibacillus pinistramenti. The sequence continues at coordinate 17,096 of NZ_VAWG01000023.1, read as the reverse complement.
GGTATATAAATTAACCAAGGATGCTACGCTAGAGCAGCTCAAGGCGGCAGGATTGGATCCGCATTACGTCAACCATGACAGAGCCCTGTTCTATCAGAACGCTGCAGGCGATCCCTGGACGGCAACCTACATTCAGGCTAAGGGCGATCCGATTGCCGATCTTTATGAAGATATCGCGGCTGAAGAGAAAGCGCGGGCTACATATCAATGGTTAATCGACATGACGGATGATGTGGATTTGCAGGACAGCCTGAAGTTCCTTCGCGAGAGGGAGGTTGTTCACTCCCTGCGCTTCCGGGAAGCGGTGGAAATCCTGAAAGACGACCGGGGAACGAAGAAGTTCTTCTGAGTGAAAAAGAAAGTGAAAAAGAAACAAACAGCCTTAAACCAGTCTTTGGCCGGTTCAAGGCTGTTTGTCTTGTTTCTTGTGTCTTGTTTCTTGTTTCTTGTTTCTTGTCTCTTGTTTCTTGTCTCTTGCCTTTTATCTCTTATAATACGACTTTATTTTTGCCGGTTCTTTTGGCTTTATAGAGGAGGGCATCGGTTTCCTCGAACATATTTTCCTTGGAAAGGCCGCTGGTATAGCATGTGACTCCAATACTGATCGTGACGGATCTGCCTCCCAGCTCCTCAAATACCTTCTCGGAAATCTGGACACGGATGCGCTCCAGCAGGGAATAGGCTTCATGAATATCTTTGCGGAACAGCAGGAGGGCAAATTCTTCTCCCCCGTAACGTGAGGCGATATCTCTCGGGTGCATATGCCCGCGGATAATCCGGGATACACCGAGGAGGATTAAATCGCCTGTCCGGTGGCCGTACTGGTCGTTAACCTGCTTGAAGTTGTCGATATCTAAGAGCGCGAGCTGAAATATTTTTCCCTGGGCTCCCTGTACTAGGGCCTCTTCATAAAGCTGCTGAAACGTATTGTGGTTGTATAAGCCGGTTTGGGCATCCTTCCTTGAGCGCTTCGTAATGGTCCGGTTCTCCTCAATCGCCTGCTCGAGATCGTTCACCAGCTCTCTGCCGGATATGATGATAATGGCCGACACCAGAGTGCTGACCAGCAGGAAGATTGGAATGGCAATGACATCAAACGGGCTCAGAAAGGTCCGGAACCAGGAATCCAGGTCATACATGATCAGGAACGCTGCCGTTTGCAATGCTGCCGTGAACAGGGTTAAATCCAGTCTGAAGAAGATCGCAGATGCAATGATGGGCAGCAGAAGAATCGCTGAAATGATTCGAATATCCATATTCAGACGAATAATTTCAATTGAAATGACGGCTCCTGCGCTAAACAAGGACAAGAAGGTGTATTTGGGTGCCTTTCGATGAACCCATTCCGCTGCAACGACGGCAGCTCCCATTAGAAGCGTCGGATACAGCACAGTGTGAAAGTAAAAATGTCTCGGTGTCACGTCATAAGAAGGAATAAACCAGTAAGCAAGCAGCTGAGCCGCATCATGCAGACCGATGATGGCCCAGTATATTTTCAGGAACCACCTAATCCAGGTATTCTGCCTGTGCAAAGAGAGCTTTGACGGTGTAAAAAATTCTCTAAATTTCAAGGATTTCACCACACGATTCAGGAAGTAAGCAGAGCGCGTTAACTTGTCCGGCAAATGAACTAGGCAGATCTAACTTGGCAGATCTGACTCAACAGATCTATTGTAAATTAATCCCTCTTGACTGCCAACAAATTTTACTTAAAAATAACCGCTCCAGCTGCCGGACAAGGATTTGCGCTTGCACCAGCCAAGCCATTATCATAGAAAGGGACAGCTTTGGAAGCGGATAAGGGGACAGGGAGAAGGGGACATACAGTGAGCCGAATGAAGGACAGGACAATTGCGATCAGCGATATTCACGGAGAGCTTGACAAGCTCAGAAGGCTGCTGAAGGCGGCCGAATATAATGCGGACAAGGATCAGCTGATACTGCTGGGCGATTACATAGACCGCGGTGCTCACTCCAGAGAGGTGCTTGATGAGGTCATCGGGCTCAAGAAGCAGGGCGCACAGGTGCTGAAGGGAAATCATGAGGATCTGATGATCCAGGCTCTTACGACCAAGGAAGAACAGCATTGGTACCGCTGGGTCGTCCGTAACGGCGGCGACAAGACCCTGCTGAGCTACGGCCTGTTTGAACGGGATCTTATTGCAAAAGGAACAGGGGACAGCTTCCGCATGCCGATTCTGTATGCGCCGGAGCTGTGGAAGCATCTTGAATTTGTGCAGAGCCTGGACCATTACATTGAAACCGATGACTTTATCTTTGTCCATGGAGGCGTAGATCCCGAGCTGGAGCCGGCCAGCACGCCGCCGCACACCCTGATGTGGATCAGGCAGCCTTTTCATAACGAATATAAGGGAAGCAAGAAAGTGGTGTTCGGGCACACTCCGACCAGCGGCCTCCATCAGGATCCGGATAATAACCACGTTTATTATGGGGCAAATAGGATTATTGGAATTGACGGCGGGGCAGTGTTTGGAGGACAGCTCAACGCGCTTGATGTAACGAATGATATTGTTTATTACGTAAGATAACCTGCCTTTCGTTTACAAACGTGAACCCGCTGTTTTATGATCAGGGAGTGGCAGTTACGAAACCAACCGAACGTCTGCGAGATGCGGACGATAAGGAGGAGACTCGCAAGCATGAAGACGGAGCAGCAGCTCATTAAACCGCAGGCGATGGTATTTGATATGGACGGGACTCTGTTTAAAACGGAGACCCTGCTGATTCCTGCCTATCACGGGGTATTTGACAAATTGCGTGAAGAAGGGCTGTTTACAGGTGAAACGCCGCCTGACAGCCTGATGCTGGGCAGCTTGGGCATGCTGCTCGAGGATATTTGGAAGAATGTGATGCCGGAGGCGGAGACCCATGTGCACAGACGGGCAGATGAGCTCTTGCTGCAATTGGAGCTTGAGGGGCTGGAGAAGGCTGTTTCGGAGCTGTATCCTTCTGTGCCCGAGACGCTTCAGGCGCTTCATGAGCGCGGTGTCCGGCTGTTTGTAGCCAGCAACGGGCTTGAGCATTATGTAAAAGGTGTGGCAGCCGCGCACCGGATTGCCCCGCTGTTCGATGGTTTATACAGTGCCGGCGAACATGGAACCCGCTCGAAGGTAGACCTTGTGCGGCGGCTGATGGAGGATAACCGGCTTGAACGCATCTGGATGGTCGGAGACCGTTCCTCTGATGTGGAAGCAGGCAAGGAGAACGGACAGACCGTGATCGGCTGCCAGTACGCCGGATTTGGCAAGGAAGACGAGCTGAAGGGCTCGGATGTGCTGATTACAGATTTCAAGCAGCTGACCGGGCTTTATGACTCTGCTGCAGCCGGTACGCCGTAAACGGCAGGTTATTAATCGCAGGTTATTAATCAGAAACTTCAATAAAAACCAGATCTCCTAGAAGAAGGGATCTGGTTTTTGAATTTTATGCCTGTAATACCAAAGGGCATATTCCAGCGGTTTGATAATGGCGGAGCGGTAAGCCTCTTTGTCTCCGCTTCTCTTAAATACCTCGCGGGCCGGCTTCGGATTAACTTCCAGGACATAAATATGCCCGCTGCGGTCAATGGCCAGGTCCAGCGCAAGCTCGCATAAAGGACCGTAAAACGATTCGAGGAAAGCGGCGATGCCCAGGCTCAGCTTCTCGGCTTCGCGGCGGACCTCGGAGACTTTAGCCTCCGACTGAATCCATTTCTTTAGCAGGGTGGTCATTTCAGCAGCCGAACCGCCCCCATGCAGGTTGGAGGTAATGCTGCGCGCCGGCCCGATTCTTCCGGCACAGCCGGTGACGCTCCAGACTCCGCTGCTGTTCTTCTGGACAAGCATGCGGTAATCATGGACGCGGCCGTCCGGCAGCGTAATGTTGATCCCTTCCTGAACGAGAAACCGGGTGCCTTGCTTCCAGTTCAGCAGATAGGGACCCAGCCTTGAAAGGTGGAGCTTCTGGGACGGGATGATGGTTCTGTTCTGGTTTCTGCCCTGGATGCGGTACATTTTGGAGCCGAGCTTCTCGACACAAAGAATGCCGCGTCCGCCGGTGCCCTGAACAGGCTTGACATAGACCCGCTTGTTCTTCTTCAGCATGGCGTTCACATCGGACAGGCTGTTGAAATCCTCTGTTTCGGGCAGATAATTCTTAAACTCCGGCTTCCGGGACAGCACCTGGTAAATGGTCCACTTGTCTCGAAGCGGTTTGTTGAGAAAATGCAGATGACCGTATTTTTTTCTGAAGGCACGCAGTTGTTCGAACCGTTTGCTGTGCTGAATCCTGCAGCGGTCGAAGATCATATCGGGAAAAGGCCTTGAGGCCCGTGTCCACTTCCGGTGTACCGGGTCATAAATCATCGCGTCGATCATTTGTTTCTGGTCATTGACGTCAGCGGGAGTAAATACAAATACGGTAAGGCCGATTCGGTTCCCCTCCCGGATCATGCGTTCATAAATATTCCGTTCTTCCAATTGCTTCTTGTCATTTAGATAAAGCGTTAGAATGCCGAGTACAGGCTGCGGCAAAATAGTCACCTTCTTTGCGGAAGTAGGCTTACCGGCTACCGGTGTTCTGTTCAGGCCGGGGCAGGTTTGCCTGAGAAGAGCAGCGTTGGCTTGCCGGTGGGCCCTGTAGTGAGTCCGCCGGCCGACAGTCCGGCTTTGAAGCACATTTTCAAGCTCGACAGGTTATCAATGGCTACCCTGCAGTTCATCTGCCCGAGCTGCTCCAGCTGTGCCTTCATCAGCAGAGTGCCGATGCCGCGGCTCCGGTACAGCGGATGAACCACGGCTGCACTCAGCTCCTGGCCATAGCCGGCCGTGCACAGCACACCGGCGAGACGCAGGCCGTCCTCGGTCGAAACGACAGCCTGCATAATCCCGGTGCCGGGCTGGGCGAGGGACTGCGGGGTCAGACGGAGAACAGCACGGTAAGCGTCGGCCGTTATGCGTTTGGAGGCGTATTTTCGGATAAAGGCAAGCAGGGTGCCGTGGTAGCTCTCCCAGGAAGAAAGCTCTTCCGGACGGACAGGGGATATGATCATCCGGCACCTCCTCAATCAGACTTTATTGGTTCGAGATAAGAAGCTGCTGTAGTGGAACAAGCGCTGCAGCGATTTCTGGCGGATCTTCGGTTCATCGAACTTCATCGGTTTGGCGTTCGCTTCAAAGAACCAGATCTTCCCGTCCTCGTCGATACCGAGGTCCATGGACATTTCGCCGAGTGTCTGCTCGCAGGCCCGTTCAATCTGGCGGGCAATGGTTACCGCCGAAGCACGGGCGCGCTCCAGCAGCTCCTCCGCGCCTTCCGGACCGAAGGTTGGCAGCAGCATATCTCTCGGATCCTCTACCGTTCCGCCTTGAGGAACATGGGTGGTGATCCGTTTCTTGCCGGCCAGTCTGGCGCCGATGCCAGTGACGGACCAATAGCCGCGGCTCGTCTTCTGCACCAGCACGCGCAGGTCAAAATGCCTGCACTGATAGCGGGTCAGCCGGATGGCCTGCTGGATAATATACGGGGTCTTATCCATTTCCGCCCGAATCCGCCGCCACAGCAGCGGAAATTTGGCCGTCTTATAGATCAGGTTTCTCTCCGGATTCTGAATGATCAGCTTGTAGGGCTTACTGTCCTGGGAATCAAATGTCAGCTTCATGATCCCTTTGCCGGCTTTCCCGCTTTCCGGCTTGAGGTACAGCTCTGCGTGTTCGTTAAGCATTTCGGCCAGAGCGGAACGGGTGCCGAAACGTTTGGTGGCAGGGACGAAGTCTGCTGTCGCTCCGGATTTCTTCAGCCAGCTGAACAGCTTCCATTTATTGAAGAAGAAAGGGTTAAACAAATGAATCCGGGGATGATTGAGGCAGGCATCAATCTTCCTCTGGATGAACACCTTTTTCTCCTGGCCGCGGTTGGGAATGCGGTTATAGATAACATCCGGCAGCGGGACCCATTGCTGGACCCACTGCTTGGTGTCAGTTTGATAGATATATCCCTGAATCTGATCCTCGTTAAGCTTCAGATCGCGCGTTGTAACTACATAAACCAGGTAGCCAAGCTGTTTGCCGGTTTTGACAATATCGCGGAAATTAGCATGATTGCCGCAGAATTTCCGGTAAGGATCGGCAACGGTCAAGATTGCGATAACCGGCTTTCGGTCTTCCTGCTGGACGAAGGTCATGATTCTTCCCTCCTCCGGAATCTGCTGAGATACATACAGTGTTCCAGAATGTGCTGGATGGAGACCCTGCCTTCCGTTTTAAGCTGAGGATGCTTAAAGATCGAACGTCCTGGCTTGGCATTGGCTTCGAACATCCAGATATTCTCGTCTTTGTCGATGCCCAGATCGAAGCCGAGCTCGCCGATCAGATGCTGGTGGTGAGTTTCAATGCTTTCAGCCAGGGTGACCGCCACCTGCTTAGCCTTGCGGAGCACTTCCTCGCTGCGGGTGCCGAAGGCTTTGCTCAATGCCTGCTGCGGAGTGAGCAGGGAACCTCCATTTTTGATATGCGTGGTCACACTGCCCTTGCCGGCCTTCTTGGCGCCGATGCCGACTACGACCCATTGGTTGCGGCCGTTCTTGTGCATGTGAAACCGGAAATCAATCGGACAGCCGTCCACTTCAATCAGCCGTATCCCCTGCTGTACAACATAAGAGCGAAGGCCGCGTCCGTGGCGGTTCTGCAGCGTCCGTACCAGGGAATTGAAGTTGGTGTATTTGTGCAGCGCATTGCCCGTCTTCATCCGGTATCTTACAAAATAGCCGTTCTGCGGCACATACGAAATCCGGTAGATTCCGTTGCCAAGGCTTCCGCCGCTCGGCTTGTAATAGACGAATGAATGGCGTTCGAGCATCTCTTTAATCTGTTCGCTGGTCGGGCCTATGATCGATTCCGGCACATACTTATTCACAGCAGTATCATTCTCGAGCAGCCGGTAAATATCGGATTTATTGAAGAAGCTCCAATTAAAGAAAGGAATTCTCTTACGGATGAAACGTTCGCGCAGAAGCTGGATTGAAGCTGTGGTTTCGGCTTTGCGGCTGGGCAGACGGTTGTATACGACGTCGGGAAGCGGAACGCGCTGACGATAGAAGCTTCCCGATTCATTCAGAAATATGGCGTTGATCGTCTCCTCCTGCCAGTTGATATCCCTGGGAGTAAATGCGAAAATATAGCTCATTTTTCCGCCTTCACGCAGCAAGGACTTAATAAATCCTGTTCTGGGCCCAAAAGGATTCTGGAGCGAGGAGGTAGGGCCGTCGGAGAGAATGCCGATGAGGGGGCCGATCTGCACTTCGTCGTTCTGCTGCAGACTGCGGAGAAAGATGGAGCCGGATTTGGGAACACGGATGCCCCGTCTCACGCCGGAGGCCAGATAAAGATGGTTGCCGGCTCTCCGGATCGGTTTGACGGAAGCATAGATTCGTTCTCCTCCAAGCCGCAGGTTTACCTTCTTTTTACCGCTCAGCTTAAGTTTTTTGAGCAGGGAACCCGATACATACACGACTTTTTGGGGCTGCTGGGTAAAGTGCACATTGCAGAAAGTCAAACTCATGGGTTATCCTCCTAAGAATTTTGCTGCAGCATGCACATCGCTGTGAACAGCAGCAAATAATCTTCATTTAAAGCACTATGCGTCAGACCGTGCTAACTGCCGCTTCTGATAGCTTCTGACAGCTTCCGGTTGTTTCAGTAAATAACAGGCGTATAAAACGGGGTTCTCCACGGACCTTCTGGCTCCGCTGCTGTCCCCGATGGTGCGAAAGGCGCTGCGGCCAGGCTTGGAGTTGACCTCCAGAATCCAGACGCGCGCTTCAGCATCAACTCCAAAGTCAATGCCAAGCTCTGCCAGCCTTCCGAATCTTTCTTCCAGACAAGCAGGAATGACAGCAGATAGCCGGCGGATAAGCGCGGCAGCCGTCCGGGCGGCGGTGCTGCCCAGCTCGCGCTGCAGCAGTGCTTCTGCCTGAAAGGCTCTGCCCCCGCCGTGCAGATTGGAGGTAAGCGAGCCGGCAGCGCCGACACGGGCAGCCATGCCGGTCACCGACCATTGGCCGCTTCCGTCCTTTTGGACTAATACACGGATATCGAACGGCTCCCCGTTTGTGGTTAACAGCTGCAGAAAGGGCTGGACCAGGAAGGGCTGGCCTTGACGAAGCGATTCAATATAATTTCTGGCCTCACGGCTGTCTGAGAATCTCCGGTTAAACACCGAGTTGCTCCCATCCCTGCCTGTGAGATGGTAAACCGGGCTGCCCCCGGCTGTATCCTTCTTGAGATGCATCGCAAGCTTGCCCTGCATGCCGAACTGGGGCTTTAGAAAAATCCCTTCCGGAAACCGGCTGAGCCGCTGATCCAAACGGCCGAAGCCTTCGTAGCGGCGGGTTTCGGGCAGGAAGGCAGCGGTTTCTGTATGCTGCTTCAATATTTGATAAACCAGCCATTTGCCTCCGGTTCCCCGGCTCAGGCAGCGGAAGCGGTGCTGCCCGGCAAGCCGGGCCAGTGCCGCTTGTTTCTCCAGCTTCGCTTTGCCGGAGGCAAAGCAGCGGTCGTATATAAGATCAGGCAGCGGGAACCACTGCCTGATCCATGCACCGTTCCGGAAGGCGTATCCCGATATTTGTTCGTTATCTGTCTCCGCAGCCGGCGTGAATGCAAAAGCGGTCAGCCCTTTCTCTGCGGCCGCCAGGCACAGGCTTCTGGCAAAACCCGCCTCGGTGAAAGGGGGGTGCCCGGTGGCGGATTTGGAGACCAGAATACCCAAGGTACCTAAAGTCTCTTTCCCTCCAGACCGGCTTTGGACAGGACTGCGGTAAATTTCCATACAGAGACTCCTTTCGCTCAGGAAGACCTTGCCGCAATCCGGTCACTAATAGCCCGCCAGGTAGGCGGAATAGTCGAGAAGCCGCCGTACGGAAGGGCGGATTTTGTTGTTGTCGGTGAGCGGGGTGTTATCATTCTTGGACGGCTTGGAGTTGACCTCCAGCAGCCAGATGCGGCCGGTTTGGTCCATCGCAAGATCAATGCCCAATTCGCCGAAATGGGCGGAGGAGCGGTCATCCATGCCTTGGGCAATTTCAAGCGCGGCTTTGTTCAGCCTTGCTCCGGCCTTCAGCTTGACTGCTCCCGACAGCGAGCACCGCTCAAGCGCTTCTTTCACTGTTGAGAGGGACCCGCCCCGGGCCAGGTTAGACACGAAATGCTGGGAACCGGCGATCCGGGCGACGACGGAGGTGACGGCCCACTGGCCCTGCAGGTTCTTCTGTACAAGTGCCCGGAAATCGACCGGGCGCTTGCCGATTTCGATTAAATGCAGACCCTGCTGAATCTGGAAGCGTGTCTGCTTCATTTTTCCGGATAATGCATTATGCAGCGCGCTCAGGCTCTCATAGGTTTGCTTGCGGATGCCGAATTCCTGGGTGGTTTGAGACAAATACGCGCCTCCAGGCATCCGGGTGATCCGGATGATGCCTTTGCCCAGACTGCCTTTGATCGGCTTCAGAAATACGACCGGATATTTGGCAAGCATGCTCTTCAGCGTAGCCAGGCCGCGGTGCTGGTGGGATTCCGGCAGATAGCGGAGCAGGCGGGAATCCTGCTTAAGCGCGTCGAAAACTTCGGTTTTATCGAGATATTTTTCATTGAAGAAATGACTGCGGTAGCGGTTCTTCACTTCCTGCATGAAATGCTGGACGCTTGGTCTGTTCTCAAGCTTTCTTGAAGTCAAACGGTTGTAATACACATCGGCCACCGGAAATTCCGAGGTCCGCCAGCCTTTGTCATAAGCCCAGCCTTGAATGCTGGAGACGCCCTGCTCGATCCCTTGGGGAGTAATGAAGTATACGTAGGCTCCCTGCTTGCGGCCTGCATCGGTCATCTCCTTGCAGAAAGCTGTGATTTGGCCAAAGGGCCGTTCAGCATTGCCGGGATAATCCCGGCTGACAAGAACCCCGATCACCGGTCCCAAACGGAGGGTTTTGGAGCTCGGCGAGTAACCCATTCGCAGCGTTGTCTGGGAGGTAACACCTGTCTTTGCGGCCAGAACCGGGCTTAGGCGGAGACTGCTTGCTTTGCTTAGCGGAACTACTCGGACGTAATGCTCGAACGAGCCGAACAGCAGCCGGATAGGGGTGTTAGTGGGGACCTTCAGCCTTTTTACCGCTGCTGCCCCGATCAAAATGTCGCTGTCACCGAGAGTACCCGGGTTCATGATTTTTATAGGTAGTTTTATGGAGGGCATTTGACGTTCTCCTTCCAACCTGAGGCTGGTCACTTTATACTGCCGGCACGACCTGCATGGTTGCATGTATTTCATCATATGAGGACGTTTTTACCTTGGTGATTGGCCTTGGGGATGAATTTGCCGGGGCTTTTTGCTTCAAAGGCAGGGGTAAGGTATAATTCCATGGACTAAGTGAATAGAGGAGATGCTGACATTATGAACATTTATGATCAGGCGCACGGGCTGGCCAAAGCGCTTAAGGAGAGCCAGGAAGTACAGGAAATTAACGCTGCCATGAAGCTGGTTGAAGCGGATCCCGACAGCAAGCAGATGCTGGAGAACTTCCGCACCCGCCAGATGGAAGTGCAGCAGCGCATGATGTCCGGCGACATGCCTTCCCAGGAGGAGATGGAGCAGATGGAGAAGCTCTTTGATACGCTCAGCCTGAATCTGAACATCCGCCGTCTGTTTGATGCGGAGCGCCGTTTAAGCGTCATTATCCAGGACGTGAACCAGATTATTTCCGACAGCCTGCAGCATCTCTATGGGAACAGCGGTCTTTAATAATAGTTCTTCTGAAAATCTGCAGGAAATCTCTCATATTTGACTGCGAGCTTCATAGACTAGAAATATAGATTTCTGGTGAAGGAGTGTTCGAGTTGACAATATGGGGAAAATTAAAGCACGCCGTTTACATGCTGTTCGCGCTGGGGATGCTGCTGTACGCACTGCCGATGATTTCGTTCTCGTCAGGCAGCAGCTGGGTATCCTTATTTGGGGCGGCCTGGGCGCTGTTTGCTTTTCTGGTAATCGGCGCCCATCTGCACTTCATTCTGGGTGTAGACACGGAGAACAAGAAGCAGCAGGAATGGATCCGCCAGGCCAAGCTGCGCGAGTGGCAGCTGAAATGGTCCAAGGAACGCAAGACAAGCCGTTCGTTGCAGGATGAAAGCCGTCCATTGTAAGACGAAAGCTGTCCATGTAAGACGGAAGGACAGACAAATAGACAAACCTGCTTATCCGCTGGAGGAAGGCAGGTTTTTTTGCGTATAGAAAGGGTTTAGTTTCCGGTTATCGGCAATAATGATATAATAGATACAGATTAGTACAGATTCGCATCCGGAGGGGTAACAGATGGAGGGACATGAAGAATCTATTACCAAGCACGAGCAGCTGCTTCAATATATTGAAAGCTTAAAGATCGGCACCAAAATTTCAGTACGCAAGCTGGCGAAGAATTTGGGGGTCAGCGAGGGCACAGCCTACAGGGCGGTGAAGGAAGCCGAAATGGTGGGCATTGTCATTACGAAAGAGCGGATTGGAACTGTCCGTGTGGAGAAGAAGCCGCGCAATCTGAGCGACCAGCTTTCTTTCGGCGATGTGGTGGAGATCGTTGAGGGGCATGTGCTCGGAGGCAGCGAAGGATTGGAAAAAGCTCTGCACAAATACGTCATCGGCGCAATGAAGATTGACGCCATGGTCCGGTACATTGATGCAGGCAGCCTTCTGATCGTCGGGAACCGGGAGGACGCTCATATTCTGGCCCTGGAGCAGGGGGCGGGCGTGCTGATTACCGGGGGATTTGGCACCAGCCGGGAGGTCAAGATGCTTGCCGATCAGCTGAACCTGCCGATCATCTCTTCCAGGCATGATACTTTTACTGTAGCTTCGATGATTAATAGGGCGATTTTCGACCGGATTATCAAGAAGAAGATTATGCTGATTGAGGATATTGTCACTTCCGGCAAAAGAAAGGTCAGCTTTCTGAAGACAACCAGCACTGTCGCTGATTTTGAGCGTTTAGCCGCCGAAACCGGCCTGTCCCGGTTTGCGGTTACAGATGACTGGAACAGGGTCATCGGCATCGTCAGCCGCAAGGATATTGAAGAGGCGGAAGCCGATCAGTCGATCGAGAAGGTGGTGACCCGCAATCCTGTCACTGCCGGGATGCAGACCTCGCTGGCCTCGGCGGCGCAGATTATGGTCTGGGAAGGCATCGACTTTCTGCCTGTTGTGGACCGCAACAGGAAGCTGGTTGCATCGGTCACCCGGAAGGAAGTGCTTCAAGCGATGCGCGACGCCCAGAATCAGCCTCAGCTGGGGGAAACCTTCGAGCAGCTGATGTGGAACGGATTTGCCGAGGAGCGGAGTGCAGACGGCCAGCTGTTCTTTCATGGCATTATTACCCCGCAGATGGCGACGAACCTGGGAACGATTTCCGAAGGGGTATTATCCTCGCTGATGACGCAGGCGGGACTTGCGGCGGCCAAAGATATGAGCGGCAGCGGTTATGTGGTGGATAATATGACCACCTACTTCATCCGGCCGGTGCAGATCGAGAACCAGATTGTCATTACGCCCGTGGTGCTTGAGGTCAGCCGCCGGACCTGCAAGCTGGAGATCGTGATGAGCTATCTGGAAGGCATCGTGGCCAAAGCCGTGATGACCCTTCAATCCATTGATCACGGCTGATTTCCGGATCAAGACGCGATCACTTTCAGCTCTACCCAGACCTGCAGCACGCCTTCACTGACGAGCATCGTTTTGATCTGGATGCTGTATTCCTTGTCGCGGACCTCGTATTTCTTCTGATTCAGCAGAATCCGCACCATCTTGGCATCGCCGTCTATATCGTACATATTCCGCCCCCTCAGCACATTCAGCTCGGTCTGCAGCTTTTGGGTGATTTCCTTGACAACAAGGGTATCGAAGGGGGGATCGTGATCCTCAATCGTAATTTTGATCTCCTTGATTGCGGTTTGCCTTTTGCTGTATTTCTTCATAGCCTGGAGGTCGATTTTGGCTTGCTCCAATTCGATCTGCAGGTCTTTTTTTTCCGTCCAGATCCGGTTATAAGCCGCGTGGAACAGGGAATTGTAGACGACGCTTCCTGCCAGCATGCCGAGCGCAAACACGGCAGCCAGCTGCATGAAAGGGCGGAATCGTTCAAACTGAGGTACTCTCATCGGCTATCCCCGGCTCCCTCCGCACACCCATTTCACAAGCTCCGAACCCATATGCGCGCCCAGAAAGGCGAATAACAGATATAAGATTTGTTTGATGGCAGGCGATAAATTTCCATCAAAAAAATTGCTCTCGATCACCCGCATCGGGTCGATCGTTCCGCCTACGGCGGCGGCTAACGCCCATATTTTGATCCGGTCGGATATATCCAGCATCGTCTGGGTAGGGGGCTGGAGGGAGACGACGGCTCCGATGCCTCCGATCATTGCGCCTCCCAGCACAATGCCGAAAGCGATAAAGAAGTCCAGAATAGCTTTGGTCACAAAAGAGCTCACGGTGTGGTTCTCCTCTCCTGCCCGCTTGTCCGGGGCTGATTTTATATCATTGTATGGGCGAACCCGGCCTATGTATGATAAAATCTTTAATAAGAACGGGTGTGCTTATTTACGGCAGGCAGGGACCATTCGCATGGGCGTTGTCCGCCCGTGTTTTTCATAATAAAGTTCAAGAATTACCGCGGCTTCGTGCTGCGGCGGGGAGGGAAAATAGATGGCAGACAGCGGATTTGTGCATCTGCATGTGCACAGCGAATACAGCCTGCTCGACGGAGCGGCGAGGCTGGAGGATCTGGTCAATCAGGCCGCGGAATTCGGCATGGGGGCTTTGGCCTTAACCGATCATGGCGTCATGTACGGAACGGTCCCATTTTACAAGCTGTGCAAAGCGAAAGGCATTAAGCCGATCATCGGGATGGAGGCCTATTTCACGGCAGGTTCCCGCAAAGAGAGAGGCAGCCGCAAGGATCAGCCGATTTACCATCTGATTCTGCTGGCTAAGAACGAGCAGGGCTACCGGAATCTGATGAAGCTGTGCTCCATCGGTCATTTGGAAGGCTTCCATTATAAGCCGCGGATAGACTGGGCGGTGCTCAGGGAGCATCATGAAGGCCTCGTTGTGCTCAGCGCCTGCTTAGGCGGAGAGGTGCCGCAGCACCTGCTTCACGGCCGCAGGGAAGAAGCAAAGCGGGCCGCGCTTCGTTATAAGGAAGTGTTCGGGGAGGATTTCTATATCGAGCTGCAGGATCACGGGCTTCCCGAACAGAAGAAGGTGAATCCGCTGCTGGTTGAGCTCGCCAGAGAGACTGGCGTGCAGCTGGTCGCGACCAACGATGTGCATTATCTTCAGCGGCAGGATGCCGATGTGCAGGACGTGCTGATCTGTATCGGTACGGGAAAAACCGTCGACGACGAGGAGCGGTTCCGGATCCCGACCGATCAGCTTTACTTCAAGAGCCAGCAGGAAATGTCGGTTCTGTTCCCGCAGTGGGCGGAAGCCGCTGCCAATACGGCGGTCATTGCCGGCAAGTGCAATCTGGAGCTGGAGTTTGGCCGCTCCATCCTGCCGGAATACCGCCCGCTGCCGGCCAGGCTGAGCGCAGCCGGTTATCTGGAGCAGCTGTGCCGCAAAGGGCTGGAGGAGCGCTACAGCCAGCTTGAACGCTGGCACGATGAGACCCGGCGGACGGAGCTGGAAGAGCGGCTGTCTTATGAGCTGAAGGTTATTGAGAGCATGGGGTTCTCGGATTATTTCCTGATTGTCTGGGACTTTATTGCCTTTGCCCACAGCCAGGGCATTGTGACAGGCCCGGGGCGGGGCTCCTCTGCGGGCAGTCTTGTGGCTTATACGCTGCATATCACCGATGTTGACCCGATGAAGTATCATCTGCTGTTTGAACGGTTTCTCAATCCCGAGCGGGTTACCATGCCCGATATCGATATCGACTTCAGCGATGAGCGCCGGGACGAGGTGATCGCTTATGTCGCCGGCAAGTACGGCTCCGAGCATGTGGCGCAGATCATTACGTTTGGTACGATGGCGGCCAAAGCGGCTGTCCGCGATGTGGGGCGGGCATTGAATGTGCCGTTTGGCGAGGTGGACAAGGTCGCCAAGCTGATTCCCTCCCATCTGGGCATCACGCTGGAAAGGGCGCTGAAGGAAAGCCAGGAACTTAAAGCCTTGTACGAGGAGTCTCCGCGCGTCCGCGAGCTGCTGGATACTGCGGTTAAAGTTGAAGGCATGCCGCGCCACGCCTCGACGCATGCCGCAGGCGTTGTGATCTCCCGGGACCCGCTTACCGATGCGGTGCCGCTGCAGGAGGGCAGCGAGGTGGCTGCGCTGACCCAATATTCCATGGAGAACTTGGAATCAATTGGACTGCTGAAGATGGACTTTCTCGGCCTGCGCACCTTGTCCATCATCGAAAGATGTATGAACTGGATTGCAAGCCTTGAAGGCGCAGCGCCGGATTTCCGCATCATTCCGGATGATGACCCCTTGACCTATGCCATGCTGTCCAAGGGGGAGACAACAGGGATCTTCCAGCTGGAATCGTCCGGGATCCGCCGGGTGCTGAAGGAGCTGAGGCCCTCTCATTTCGAAGATATTATCTCCGTTGTTGCGCTTTACCGTCCGGGTCCAATGGACTTTATTCCAAAGTATATAGGCGGCAAGCACGGCCAGCTCGCGGTGGAATATCCGCATCCGGATCTGAAGCCGATTCTGGAAGACACCTACGGGATCATTGTCTACCAGGAGCAGATTATGAAGATTGCCTCCAGCATGGCGGGGTTCTCGCTCGGTGAAGCCGATCTTCTCCGCAGAGCCGTTTCCAAGAAGAAGCGGGAGGTGCTGGACAAGGAGCGCGGCCATTTTGTGGCCGGCAGCCTGAAGCAGGGCTACAACGACCAGGATGCCAACGCCGTTTATGACATGATCGTAAGGTTTGCCGACTATGGCTTCCCGCGGGCGCATGCGGCTGCTTACGGCGTGCTTGCGTTCCAGACAGCTTACCTGAAAGCCCATTATCCGGTAGAATTCATGGCTTCCATGCTGACAGCGGTGATGGGCAGCCACCGGAAGGTTGCGGAATATATAGTGGAATGCCGGCGGATGGGAATTAAGGTGCTGCCTCCGGACGTCAATGACAGCGGGATCTTGTTTACGCCGCGGCGTGAGGCAGGTCCGGCCGGAGGAGAAAGAGCAAAAGGAGAAGGAGCAGAAGCAGAAGCAGAAGCAGAAGCAGGAGCATGGGCTCCGGAAGGATTGCCGGCCCCGGCTCCCGGCGTTATCCGGTTCGGCCTCGCTGCCATCAAGAACGTCGGAACACAGGCGATGGAGAGCATCATCCGCGAACGGGAGAAGAAGCCGTTTGAGAGCCTGCTCGATTTCTGCCGCCGCGTTGATCTGCGTGTCTGCAACAAGCGCGTCATTGAATCGCTGATTCAGGGCGGCGCGTTCGACAGTCTGCCCGGACACCGGGCGCAGCTGCTCGCGATGCTGGACGAGGCGGTGGAAGCTGCAGTCAAATGGCGCAAGGAGCGCGAGGATCTGCAGATCCAGTTCTTTGACTTCGTCGAAACGGTTAACTGGGAGATTCCTTACCCAGATGTGCCTCGCATGACCGCAGCCGAGCAGCTGGGGCTGGAGCGCGAGCTGCTGGGACTGTATTTGTCCGGCCACCCGCTGGATGATTATGAGGACCTGCTCGCTGAAGAGGGAGTGGACAAGCTGATGGACCTGTCCGAAGCGCCGGATGAGAGCCGGACGGTGGTCGGCGGCATGGTTGTGTCCGTGAAAGCGATCACGACCAAGAAAGGCAAGCCGATGGCGTTTATGGAGCTGGAGGACCAGATCGAACGCGCCGAGGTTGTGCTGTTCCCCGAGGTGTGGGCGCGAAGCCGGAGCCTCGTGGAGAAAGGCGCGCTGCTGGCGGTCAGGGCGACCGTGCAGCAGCAGGACGAGGGCTTCAAGCTGCTCGCCGACGAGGTGGCGCAGCTTGGAGAGCCCGGCCTCGCGCAGCTGCGCCGCGCGGCCCAGGCCCCGCGCCCGCGGGGCGCGGGCAGCCGCCC
>NZ_VAWG01000022.1 GCF_005869875.1 Paenibacillus pinistramenti | reverse complement strand
CCTCACTTCGACGACCCCCCCAGGGGTTCTCATCCCGCGGGACGCAAAAAAAGCTCTCCTACCGGAGAGCACACCGACGTCCCAGTCGGGGTACAGCCGCCAGGCGGCTGACTTCGTTCCGCCATCCGTGAATCGGATGGCCTCACTTCGACGAACCCCTCTCCGGGGTTCTCATCCCGCGGGACGTAAAAAAGCTCTCCTGCCGGATAGCACACCGACGTCCCAGTCGGGGTACAGCCGCCAGGCGGCTGACTTCGTTCCGCCATCCGTGAATGGATGGCCTCACTTCGACGAACCCCTCTCCGGGGTTCTCATCCCGCGGGACGCAAAAAAAAGCTCTCCCAAAGGAGAGCTTTCACTTGACGTCCCAGAAGGGATTCGAACCCCTGACCGACGGCTTAGAAGGCCGTTGCTCTATCCAGCTGAGCTACTGGGACAAAAAATAAAATCGAGCGAATAATAATATATCATAACCTGAAGGAGTTAGCAAGGTGTTTCTGCGGAAGGACTCTTTTTTTACTTTTATAAACGGTATGTTATAATCTACAAATCATTGAGGAACGGTGGAAGGATGTGAGCCTATATTAACGGGAATCAGCAGAGCGCCAAGGATAATCTAGTTTTATTCCCGAAGACGCTCGATTATTACCAGGTTGAGCTTACCCGTATGCTGGAAACGGAATGTTACGCGAAAGCAGCGGAGCTGCTTCGCTTTTTGCTGCGGTGCGAAGTGCAGGATGACCGCCATTATGAGGAATGGGGGGCGCTGCTGAAATGGCTGGAAGAAGCATTTCCCGCCTCGGCAGGAGCAGGTAAGGACAAGCCTGGGGCCGAGGAAGAGGAGCCGGAGCATGAAGCTGATTTTGCGCGGAAGCACGCGGAGGCAAAATTTGCCGAGAACAAGGATTATGCTGCCAAGCTGCTTCAAACGGTTACGGAGAAGCCTTTGTCCGAGCATACCTTTCTTGCGCTTGAACAGCTGGCCTTTATTCAGTCACCCGAGATTGACGATGCGCTTTTGGAGTGGCTGGAACGCGGGGAACGCCATCCGATGCTTCAGTTCAGAGCCCTTCAGACGCTTCGCAAGCGTGAGGCGGGCGGTACGGTTCATTTGATCAGGGCGCGCGGACGGGTAACGATCGACATTGATTCGGTACCCTTAACACTGGAGGATTTTCCGCCTGCTGTCGGCGATGTGCTGGAAAGGGTAGGACGGGAAGCTCAGGTGCATGATCCGGCCATGTTTTATTTTGCCCAGGAATTCTGGTATCAGTTCATTATGGGAATTTACGGGACGGCGGAATACGCTTCAATCACCCGTGAAGACGACGCGTCACTGGACATCTGGGCGGCGGCGCTGCATCAGACGGTGACCGAAACGCTGCAGGGAGGAAGCGGCGGACCGGACGAAGACTTGAGGGCCGCATACGGCATAACGGGCTCTCTTCGTTTGCGGTTTGAGCAGGCTCACCGGGCAATGAAGCAGTTTGCGGCGGAAAGCGCGGTATTATGAGCAGGCTTGAATATCCGGCAGGGCTTGCTGCTCAGGAAAAAGATGACATCCGGCAGACCGATTTCGCCCACTTGTAATATCAACTATTCTTGTATATAATATAGTGGTTATTCTAAACGTGAAATACGATAGGACAAGACTGAAATCGATAACATCAAATCGTTTTTCATTGTCAATATGTGAACAATTTTTGGAGGGGAAAGCATAAAATGAAAGCAACTTGGGAAAAAATAGAGAAGAACCTCGGCGTTCTCGAGGTTGAAGTCGAAGCGGAACGCGTAGCGGCGGCGCTGGATAAAGCTTTTAACAAAGTAGTAAAGAAAGCAAATGTGCCTGGTTTCCGCAAAGGTAAAGTGCCTCGGCCGATTTTCGAAGCGCGCTACGGTGTGGAGAGCCTCTACCAAGACGCCATCGACATTTTGCTCCCTGAAGTATATGGTGAAGCGGTTGAACAAACGGATATTTTCCCTGTTGACCGTCCTGAAGTGAACGTTGAACAATTTGCAAAAGGACAAGCCTTTATTTTCAAAGCTAAAGTAACAGTTAAACCTGAAGTTACTCTTGGCGAATACAAAGGGGTCGAAGTTCCGGCTGCATCCGCAGAAGTTACGGAAGAAGAACTGAGCGCAGAGCTTGAGCGTCTGCAGCAGCGTCATGCTGAACTGGTCGTTATTGATGAAGAACCGGCTCAAAACGGCGACACGGTTG
The DNA here is from genome assembly GCF_005869875.1 of Paenibacillus pinistramenti. Taxonomy (GTDB): domain Bacteria; phylum Bacillota; class Bacilli; order Paenibacillales; family Paenibacillaceae; genus Fontibacillus; species Fontibacillus pinistramenti. The sequence goes on along the minus strand of NZ_VAWG01000022.1, from coordinate 47,347 downwards.
TAATCGACTTTGACGGTTCCGTTAACGGCGTGCCATTCGAAGGCGGCCAAGCAGAGCGTTATTCCCTTGAACTGGGAAGCGGCTCCTTTATCCCAGGCTTTGAAGATCAAGTAGTCGGTATGGCTACTGGCGACTTCAAGGACGTTGTTGTAACTTTCCCTGAAACTTACCATGCAGAAGAGCTGGCCGGCAAAGAAGCCGTGTTCAAAGTGAAACTGCATGAAATCAAACGCAAGCAGCTGCCTGCTCTGGACGACGAATTCGCGAAGGACGTATCCGAATTCGATACGCTTGACGAATACAAAGAAGACCTTAAGAAAGAGCTTGCTTCCCGCAAGCAGAAAGACAACGAAGCAGCACGCGAGTCTGCAATCGTTGAGAAAGTTGCCGAAAATGCGCAGGTTGACATTCCAAGACCTATGGTGCTTGGCGAGGTTCAAAACATGGTCCGCGATTTCGACAACCGTCTTCGCACCCAAGGTATGAACCTGGATATGTTCCTGAGCTTCTCCGGACAAACTCTTTCTGAGCTGCAGGAGCAAATGGAAGGTGACGCTGAGAAGCGCGTCCGCAATAACCTTGTTCTTGAGCAAATTGCGAAAGAAGAGAACATCACAGTTGGCGAGGAAGATATTGATCAAGAGCTGGCGAACATGGCTGACATGTACAAGCGTTCTAAAGAAGAAATCAAGAGCATTCTTGCTTCTAATGGTTCTTTGGGAAGCTTGCGTGAAGAAGTACAACTTCGCAAGACAATTGAATTCCTTGTAGCGAACAGCAAAGAAACAGAAGCTGCAGCTGAGTAATCCGGACTTCCGGATCTAATCAAGTCACATCTTCATATGGAAATAAGGGGAAGGCACGTAGATTTTTTGCGTGCCTTCGTTTTTCAAATGAGAGCACGAATTGTATATCCTTCAATGAGAAGCGAGAAGGATGATTCCAAGAAGAAGAGGTACCTCTTAAGCGGGTTGACAGGCAGAACGCATAGCATATAAATTAGCTGTTGCTGATACAATGTATCACTAAAGCTTTATCTTGGGAAAAATGACATGGCTCTTGGAACATGTTAGAATACAGGTGTAGCTGATGAGATGATAGGAGAAGGGGTCGGTGGCATGAGCTTAGTACCAATGGTTGTAGAACAGACTAGTCGTGGAGAACGGTCGTATGATATTTACTCTAGACTGCTTAAGGACCGGATCATCTTTCTCAGCGGCGCAATTGATGATGAAGTGGCTAATCTTGTTGTAGCTCAGCTGCTGTTTCTGGAAGCGGAAGAACCAGGCAAAGACATTCATTTGTACATTAATTCCCCGGGTGGTTCTATCACGGCAGGGATGGGTATTTATGATACAATGCAGTATATTAAATCAGACGTATCCACAATTTGCGTAGGTCTGGCTGCCAGTATGGGATCATTGCTCCTGACGGCAGGCGCCCCGGGTAAGCGTTACGCTCTTCCGCATAGCGAAGTGATGATTCACCAGCCTCTGGGTGGTGTTCAAGGTCAGGCAACGGATATTGGAATCCATGCCGAATGGATCCTGAAGACGAAAGAGAAGGTTAATCAGATTTATGTGGAACGGACCGGGCAGCCCCTTGAGAAGATACAGCGCGATACAGACCGCGACTATTTCCTTAGTGCCGATGAGGCTAAGGCTTATGGGATTATTGATAAAGTGATTGATAAGCCTAATATTTGAATAAAGGGGTGTTGTCATGTTTAAGTTTAACGAAGAAAAAGGCCAGCTGAAATGTTCCTTTTGCGGTAAATCGCAGGATCAGGTCCGCAAGCTAGTTGCCGGACCTGGCGTTTATATATGTGACGAGTGTATTGAACTGTGCACAGAGATTGTGGAAGAAGAACTCGGACATGATGAAGAGTTTGACATGAAAGAGATTCCGAAGCCGCGTGAAATCCGCGAAATTCTCGATCAATATGTAATTGGTCAGGATGCTGCGAAGAAATCGCTGTCCGTAGCGGTTTATAACCACTACAAGCGTGTTAATTCCGGTAGTAAAATTGAAGATGTAGAGCTGCAGAAGAGTAATATTTTGCTGCTTGGTCCTACCGGCTCCGGTAAAACGCTGCTGGCTCAAACCATGGCTAAAATTTTGAACGTTCCGTTTGCGATCGCTGATGCTACCTCTCTGACTGAAGCCGGTTATGTAGGGGAAGACGTTGAGAATATTCTTCTGAAGCTGATTCAGGCTGCGGATTATGATGTTGAGAAGGCGGAGCGCGGCATCATCTATATTGACGAGATTGATAAAGTGGCCCGCAAGTCCGAGAATCCTTCTATTACCCGCGACGTATCCGGTGAAGGTGTACAGCAGGCGCTGCTGAAGATCCTGGAGGGAACGGTTGCCTCTGTTCCTCCGCAGGGCGGACGCAAGCATCCGCATCAGGAATTTATTCAAATCGATACCACTAATATTCTGTTCATCTGCGGCGGTGCATTTGACGGCATCGAGCAAATGATCAAACGCCGAGTCGGCAAGAAGGTAATCGGCTTTAACGCTGCCTCCGACGGGCAGAAAGAGCTTAAGCCGGGCGAATACCTGCAGCTCGTTCTCCCCGAGGACCTGCTTAAATTCGGCCTGATTCCGGAATTTGTCGGCCGTCTTCCAGTCATCTCCTCTCTGGAGCCGCTTGACGAGAAGACGCTTGTCCGCATTCTTGCTGAACCGAAGAATGCCCTTGTTAAACAGTACCAGAAGCTGCTGGAACTGGATAATGTGAAGCTGGAATTTGAACCAAAGGCCCTTGAAGCGATTGCCCGCGAAGCGATTAAACGCAACACGGGTGCCCGCGGTCTGCGTGCCATTATCGAAAGCATTATGCTTGAGGTTATGTACGAGGTTCCATCCCGCGATGATATCACAAGCTGCGTGATTACCGAGAAGGTTGTGGAAGAGAAGATCATTCCGGAACTGAAATCGGGCAAGAATAACAAACAAGAAGAGAGCGCGTAAGGCCGGTTCTGGCTTAGCTGCGATCCAAGAATAAAATGTCCATTCCTCCACCTCTACTGGTTTAGCTAGCTTTGGCTAATAACCGGCAAGGGGTGGAGATTTGGCGTTATAGGAGAGGAAGCTAATGTACCTAAGACATCAAACACGTCCGGTTAAGGTCGGTAATTTGACCATCGGCGGCAATAATGAAGTCATTATTCAAAGCATGTGTACCACGAAGACGGCAGATGTTGACGCGACAGTAGCTGAAATTTTACGTCTTGAAGAAGCGGGCTGCCAGGTCGTCCGGGTAACAGTCAACAATGAGGAAGCAGCAGCGGCAATTAAAGAAATCAAGAAGCGTATTCATATTCCGCTTGTTGCCGACATTCATTTCAACTATAAGCTTGCCTTAATGGCCATCGAGAACGGCATTGATAAAGTCCGGATTAATCCAGGCAATATCGGCCGGCGTGAGAAGGTGGAAGCCGTTGTAAAGGCATGTAAGGATAAGGGCATTCCAATCCGGATTGGCGTCAATGCCGGTTCTCTGGAGAACCATCTGCTTGAGAAATACGGATATCCGACTGCGGATGCGATGGTGGAAAGCGCGCTTTACCACATTGGCATCCTTGAAGAGCTGGATTTCCATGATATAATCGTGTCGCTTAAGGCTTCCGATGTGCCGATGGCGATTGAAGCTTACCGCAAAGCGGCAGAGGTTATTCCTTATCCGCTGCACCTCGGCATTACAGAATCCGGTACTTTGTTTGCCGGAACGGTGAAGAGCTCTGCAGGCATTGGGGCGCTGCTGTCCATGGGCATCGGCTCCACTGTGCGGATCTCGCTGAGTGCGGACCCTGTAGAAGAAGTGAAGGTTGCCCGCGAGCTGCTGAAGACGTTCGGATTAATCTCGAATGCTGCAACCTTGATTTCCTGTCCGACCTGCGGACGTTTGGATATCGACTTGTTCTCGATTGCCAATGAGGTAGAGGAATACATTTCAAAGATCAAGGTTCCGATCAAGGTCTCCGTACTTGGCTGTGCCGTTAACGGCCCGGGTGAAGCCCGCGAGGCTGATATCGGGATTGCCGGAGCGAGAGGCGAAGGCTTGCTGTTCCGCTATGGGGAAATGATTCGTAAAGTGCCGGAAGCGGATCTGCTTTCCGAGCTGAAGAAGGAAATCGACAACATTGTTAAGGCTTATGAAGAAACGGGAGAAATTCCGGGCCGCAAGCAGCATGGTGTGGCTCAGCCGTCTTAATAGAATTTATACGGACTGTCCGCTTCGGCGGGCAGTTTTTTTATTTTTCCAGTCTTCCTGCAAAGGGTTCATCATTTTATATGAGCAAAAATTAGCCCCTAACGTTTAGCCGTTTCCGAAAAGGCTATACTACCAAGTATTAGTCAATAAAGGAACAGCGAGAAGAAAACGGAAGGTTGGTGTAACATGAATCTGAGCGTCATCGTAATGGTCGTCAACTTGTTCTTTGGCGTTATTATCGGCATGTATTTCTGGAATCTGCTGCGCAGCCAGAAAGGCAGCCGTACGGCGGTAGACCGCGAATCGCGCAAGGAGATGGAGAAGCTGCGCAAGCTGCGCTCCGTATCGCTGACCCAGCCGCTCGCCGAGCGGACGCGTCCGGCATCAATGAAGGATATTGTGGGTCAAAAAGACGGGCTGCGCGCGCTCAAGGCTGCGCTCTGCAGCGCTAACCCGCAGCACGTGATTGTTTACGGGCCGCCGGGCGTCGGGAAAACCGCCGCTGCCCGGGTCGTTATGGAGGAAGCGAAGAAGAATCCCGCTTCACCTTTCCGGTCAGACGCCAAGTTCACCGAGATTGATGCCACTACCGCTCGTTTTGATGAGCGCGGCATTGCCGACCCGCTGATCGGCTCTGTGCATGATCCTATCTATCAGGGAGCCGGGGCCATGGGGGTAGCGGGAATTCCGCAGCCAAAGGCAGGTGCGGTAACGAAAGCGCATGGCGGGATCCTGTTCATTGATGAAATCGGGGAGCTGCATCCTGTTCAAATGAACAAGCTGCTGAAGGTGCTGGAAGACCGCAAGGTATTCCTCGAAAGTGCCTATTATAACTCTGAGGATACGAATACGCCTGCGTTTATCCATGATATATTTCAGAACGGCTTTCCTGCCGATTTCCGGTTGGTAGGGGCAACTACCCGTTCGCCGCAGGAAATTCCGCCGGCCATCCGTTCCAGATGCATGGAGATCTTCTTTAGGCCGCTGCTTCCGGAGGAAATTGCGCAGATCGCCGAGGACGCGGTGAAGCGGCTCGGGTTTCAGCCCTGCCCTGAAGCGGTGGATGTCGTCAAGAAATATGCGACAAACGGCCGTGAAGCGGTTAACATGGTTCAGCTGGCGGCCGGCCTTGCTTTGACCGAGAAGCGGAACACTCTGGCGGCGTCCGATCTCGAATGGGTCGCAACGAGCAGCCAGCTTGTTCCGCGTCCGGACAAGAAGGTCGCCGAATTTCCGCAGATCGGTGTGGTTAACGGCCTTGCCGTGTTTGGGCCGAATATGGGTACGCTGCTGGAGATTGAAGCGACAGCCGTGCCGGCGCCGGAAGGCCGCCCGGGCGTCTGCAACATTACCGGCGTGGTGGATGAGGAGGAGCTTGGCGGCGGAGGAAGCCGGACCCTGCGTCGCAAGAGTATGGCCCGGGGTTCGGTCGAGAACGTGCTTACTGTGCTGAAGAGTATCGGCGTTGAGCCGGAAAAATTCGACCTGCACATCAACTTCCCGGGCGGAACGCCGATTGACGGGCCATCTGCCGGGCTGGCGATTGCGACAGCGGTAGTCTCCGCGATCCGCAAGACGCCGGTCAATCCCAAGATCGCCATGACCGGCGAGTTGGGCATTCACGGCAAGGTGAAGCCGATCGGCGGCGTGGTAGCGAAAGCGGAGGCCGCTTTCCAGAGCGGAGCAACCACAGTGCTCATCCCGAAAGAGAACTGGAACTCGATGTTCGAAGGGCTTGAAGGTGTTCAGGTCATTCCGGTCGAGACAATCCAGGAGGCCTTCGGATGGATCTTCGGGCCGGATCAGCCCGAGGAAAGCGAGGAGCAGGCATCCAAAAGTGTGGCGGAGCTCTTTATGCCGCCTGCCGCTCATCCGCCTTTTCTTCATGCGAAGCCGAACCAGTCCGGCAAAATGTAGGATGGCCAAGCAGCCTAAATGGACACACTGTCCTTAGGCTGCTTTTTTATTTTTCCATAAAGGCAAAGGTGTAGAAGGTGATCAATTGGAGTTTTAAAAGAACATTTGCTAAAATAGGAATGATATTGCAATGGCTGCTGCAAAGAGCTGTAAGACAGCAGGCAGGCAATGGTAAAAGGGAGCCAATGGAGGTGCGAAGCAATGGGACATCATAAATCCAAGGGCCGCCGGTTTCCGCTGCTGCCTTTGCGCGGTATTCTCGTCTACCCCAGTATGGTTCTCCATCTGGATGTAGGCCGTGAGAAATCCGTTAAGGCGCTGGACAAAGCGATGGTTGAAGACAACCTGATTCTCCTGTGTTCTCAGTCAGAAGTGAACATTGAAGAGCCCACGCAAGAAGATATTTTCCGTATCGGAACCGTTGCCAAAGTAAGGCAGATGCTGAAGCTACCCAACGGCACAATCCGTGTACTGGTTGAAGGCCTGGAACGGGCAGAAATCACCGAATATTTAGATAACGACGAGTTCTACGAGGTTATTGCCGAGGAACGTCCGGAAGAAGAAAGCTCTGATTCTGAAGTGGACGCCCTGATGCGCACCCTGCTGACTCAGTTTGAGCATTATATTAACCTATCGAAGAAGGTAACGCCTGAAACGCTTGCGGCAGTCTCGGATATCGAGGAGCCCGGAAGGCTGGCAGACGTCATCACAAGCCATTTGTCCTTGAAGATCAAGGAGAAGCAGGAAATTTTGGAGACGATCGATGTCCGCACCCGCCTGGAGAAGCTGCTGGACATTTTAAATAACGAACGTGAAGTGCTGGAGCTGGAGCGGAAGATCAACCAGCGCGTCAAGAAACAAATGGAGAAGACACAGAAGGAGTACTACCTGCGTGAGCAGATGAAAGCGATCCAGAAGGAGCTGGGCGACAAGGAAGGCCGCGCCGGTGAAGCGGATGAACTCCGCAGCCAGATGGAGGAGAAGAATCTGCCGGAGAAAGTCAAAGAGAAGGCCGCGAAGGAAATCGACCGTCTGGAGAAGATGCCGGCAAGCTCAGCCGAGGGCGGAGTCATCCGCAACTATGTGGATTGGCTGTTAGGTCTGCCGTGGAATGAGAAGACGGAAGATGACCTGGATCTGGGTAATGCGGAAGCCATCCTTAATGAAGATCATTATGGACTCGACAAGCCGAAGGAGCGTGTGCTTGAATATCTGGCCGTTCAGAAGCTGGTCAAGAAGCTTAAGGGGCCGATCCTGTGTCTCGTGGGTCCTCCGGGAGTCGGCAAAACCTCTCTTGCACGTTCCATTTCCCGTTCCCTTGGACGCGAGTTTGTCCGCATATCGCTGGGCGGGGTAAGAGATGAGGCCGAAATCCGCGGGCACCGCCGCACGTATGTGGGTGCCATGCCGGGCCGTATTATCCAGGGCATGAAGACAGCGGGCTCCCTGAATCCGGTCTTCCTGCTGGATGAAATCGACAAGATGGCGTCTGATTTCCGGGGAGATCCTTCGGCGGCGCTGCTGGAAGTGCTGGATCCGGAGCAGAACAGTACGTTCAGCGATCATTTCATTGAGCTGCCGTTCGACCTCTCTAACGTGATGTTCATTACGACCGCCAATACGGTTCACAATATTCCAAGACCGCTTCTCGACCGGATGGAGCTGCTGAACATTCCCGGTTATACGGAGCTTGAGAAGCTTGAGATTGCAGAAAGATACCTGCTGCCCAAGCAGAAGAAAGACCACGGCTTGAGTGAAGAGCAGCTGGAGATCGGCAACGAGGCGATTCTGAAGACGATCCGTGAATATACCCGGGAATCCGGCGTGCGGAATTTGGAACAGCAGATTGCGGCACTTTGCCGCAAGGCGGCTAAACAAATCGTCGCCAATCCGGAGCAGAACATTGTCATTGAGCCGGACCAAATCAAGGATTATTTAGGCGCGCCCCGCTTCCGCTACGGCGTAGCCGAGCTTGAAGACCAAATCGGTACGGTAACGGGTCTTGCCTGGACGGAAGTCGGCGGGGAGACGCTGGTTATCGAGGTTACTGTCGTTCCGGGCTCCGGCAAGCTGACCCTGACCGGCAAACTCGGCGATGTGATGAAGGAATCGGCGCAGGCAGCCTTCAGCTATACCCGTTCGAAAGCGAAAGAGCTGGGCATTCCTGCTGATTTTCATGAGAAGAACGATATTCACATCCACATTCCTGAAGGAGCCATTCCGAAGGACGGACCTTCAGCAGGGATTACGATTGCAACGGCGCTGATCTCCGCGCTGACCAACCGTTATGTATCCAAGGATATTGCCATGACCGGTGAAATAACGCTGCGCGGGCGTGTCCTGCCGATCGGCGGGCTGAAGGAGAAATCGCTTGCGGCGCACCGCGCCGGTTATAAGAAGATCCTGCTTCCGAAGGATAATGAACGCGATTTGAAGGATATACCGGACAGCGTGAAGAACGATGTCGAGTTTGTACCGGTCTCGCATATGGACCAGGTTTTGGAGCACGCGCTTGTGCAGCACAGCGAAGTGCATTAGAAAGGGATTGTTTTGAATATGGAAGTTATGAATATGAAAGTAACAAAGGCCGAATTTATTATCAGTGCGGTCCGGCCTGATCAGTATCCTGACGACGCCTTGCCGGAGATCGCTCTGGCAGGGCGTTCGAATGTTGGCAAGTCCTCGCTGATCAACCGGATGATATCCCGCAAGAACCTGGCGCGCACCAGCTCAACGCCGGGCAAGACCCAGCATTTGAACTATTACCGGATTAACGACGACCTTTATTTCGTTGACGTTCCCGGCTACGGATATGCGAAGGTGTCCAAAACTCTGCGTGCCGTATGGGGGAAAATGATCGAGGATTATCTGCTGACCCGTGAGCAGCTAAAGCTCGTCATTCAAGTCATTGATCTGAGACACCCTCCGACCAAGGACGATATCATGATGTATGACTGGCTCAAGGCCAACGAGCTGCCGGTCTGCATCGTGGCAACCAAGGCGGACAAGATTCCGAAAAGCCGCTGGCAGAAGCATATGAAAATTATCAAGCAGGATCTGCTGCTGCGGGGCGGGGACCCGATTATCATGTTCTCTGCAGAGGAAGGAATGGGCAAAGAGGAACTGTGGGAAGTCATTAGCCAATATTCTTCCGTGGACGAAGAAGAGATTGAGGGCTGATTATTAGAAATAACTGTGGATTTTTCGGAATCCATGGTTATTTTTTATATAGGAAGGCAACGATAAAAACTGCACGGTGTCACTCTCAACCAGCAACTTTTCATAAACATTTCATAATCCTTTCAGTAACAGCGGAGAGTTGTGTGATATAATTAACATTGCTTAAGAGCGCGATCGGAATGATTAACGCACTATTTTTATAGGCAGGTGAAACTTACAATGCACGTTATGGCAGTAGGATTAAACTATCGCACAGCGCCGGTAGAGGTAAGGGAGAAATTTACTTTTGCAGAGCAGGATCTGCCCAAAGCGCTTGCGGAGTTAAAGCAGATTAAAGGTGTATTGGAAGCCGTTCTTCTCGCCACCTGCAACCGAACTGAATTTTATGTTGTCGTAGACAGGCTGCCGATGTGCGGGTATTTTATCCGCAGTTTTATGGAGCAGTGGTTTGGGGTTCCCCAGTCTGAGTTTACACAGCATTTGTATATATACGAAGAGGATCAGGCCATCGAGCATCTGTTTCGCGTAGCAGCGGGCCTGGATTCGATGGTTTTGGGTGAAACGCAGATTCTGGGCCAGGTCAAGAACGCCTTTTTATTAGCTCAGCAGGAGAAAGCGACCGGCACCTATTTTAACCGGTTGTTCCAGCAGGTCATTACACTCGGCAAGAGAGCGCATTCGGAAACGTCGATCGGTGAAAGCGCGGTTTCCGTCAGCTATGCGGCTGTTGAATTGGGCAAACGGATCTTTGGTTCCTTCAGCGGCAAGAAAGTCATGATTCTCGGGGCTGGGAAAATGAGCGAGCTGACAGTCAAGCACCTGTTTGCCAATGGAGCGGAAGAAGTTATTGTGGCGAACCGTACGCTGGCCCGCGCGCAGGAGCTGGCTTCGAAGTTTAACGGCACGCCATGCACAATGGATGAGGCGGCGCAGCGGCTGGGTGAAGTGGATATTGTCATCAGCTCAACCGGTGCTGAAGGGTACGTGCTGAAATCCAGCGAAGTATCGGAGGCCATGAAGAAGCGGCCGTCACGGCCGATGTTTATGATTGATATTGCCGTTCCGCGGGATTTGGATCCACTGATTGCGGGCCAGGCCAATGTGTTCCTCTATGATATTGACGATCTGGAAGGCATCGTAGAGAGCAACCTGGCGATGCGCCGGAACGAAGCAGCCAAGATTGAAGTGATGATTATGCAGGATATGGAAGCATTTGCTTTGTGGCTGCAGACGCTTGGCGTTAAGCCGGTGATCCGCGCGCTTCAGGAGAAAGCGACAACGATTCATGAAGATACGCTTCAGAGCTTGTTCAACAAGCTTCCGGAGCTGGATGAGCGTCAGCGCACCGTAATCCGCCGCTTGACGAGAAGTATTGTGAATCAGATGATGCATGATCCGATTAACCGGATTAAAGAAATGGCTGCCGAGAAGAACGGCAGTGATGCTTTGGACATGTTCAGCCAAATTTTTGCGCTGGAAGACCAGCTGCTTGAAGACGGCAAACAGCCGTCCGAAGCCAGGGAAGCGGGAGAAGAACATAAGGTCCGTACCTCTTCGGTTCCGGGCAAAGTTTCATATCCTGTGGCACAGATGTCCGTATAAGGCGGTGAGCAGCCTTGATGCAGCTTGCGATTATTGATGATGCTGTTATTTATATCTATGCCCTGAGCCTTCTGTTTTACTTCTCGAATTGCTTCTACCGCAATCCGGGAGCAAAGCGGATGGGCGCAGGGCTTCTTGCTTGTTCCCTGCTTTTGATGCTGGTTATTTTTGGAGTAAGGATTGCGCAGGAAGGCTTGTCAGCCTTTTTCTCCACCTATGACTACCTGCAGCTCGTAGCGCTGTGCCTGATGGCCGCTTCAATCGTACTCACTTTTCTGCCAAGGAGTGAGCTCGCGGTCATGCTGATCAGCCTGATCGGTTTTATCGGACTGCTGGCAAGCCGTCTCGGTTCCTCGGAGGGTCAGGAAGCCTATCTGCACGGGTATGTGCTGCACAGCTTGTTAACGCTCCATATTGTTCTGGCGGGGGTAAGCTTTGCGGCGCTGACGATGGCCGCGGTGCTGGCCATTTTATATTTATTTTTGCACCACAGATTGAAAGTGAAGAAATGGGGCGACATTATGCGCCGGCTTCCCAGTTTGGAATCCCTGGACAGCTACATTCCCGCGGCCGTATTGTGGGGCGTTTCGCTGCTGGCGGTTTCCCTGCTGATTGCGGGAGCTATTATAGTAAGAGAAGGAACCTGGGGGGCTTTCCTCGATTTTAAAATGCTGCTTACCATTGGCTCTTTTGTTGTGTACCTGCTCTACTTCGCCATCCGCAGACACAAGCGTTCTACAGGCGTCTCGATGGCAAAATGGGTGCTGCTGGGGTATGCTGTTATTATCGTCAGCTTTCTGAGCAATTCATTCTCAGCCTTTCACAGCTGGAATTGGAGGTAGCCCGGACATGGCATACTATATTCCGATTATGCTTGACTGCGAAGGCTTGAAGGCAGTGATTGTCGGCGGAGGCCGCATTGCTGCCAGAAAGGCAGCCCCGCTGCTGGAGGGCGGAGCAGCTCTCATGGTCATCAGCCCGGAGCTGGGCTCCGAACTGGAGAGAGAGCACGAGGCAGGCCGGATTACCTGGATTGGGAAAAATTATGCGGCTGGAGACCTCATCTCCGCCCAGCCTGGCCTGGTCTTTGCCTGCACTCCTGATGAAGCGGTGAACCGGCTGATTGCGGAAGAAGCAGGGCATTTGCATATTCCTGTAAATGTGGCGGCCCGGTCCGCGGACGGCAATTTTATTACGCCGGCGGTGGTGCGGCGCGGAGATCTGATCTTCTCAGTATCAGCTTCCGGCGCCAGCCCGGCCCTGTCGCGGAATATTGCGAAGGAGCTTGCCTCTCATTATGGCGAAGAGTTTGAAATCTATCTGTCTTTGTGCCGCAGGGTCAGGCAGCGGATCAAACAGGTGGTTCAGGAGCCCGCCAGGAGGGCAGAGCTGCTGAACAAATTGACGGAACTGGATATTTTGGAACAAATCCGGTCAGGGCAGTTTCAGGATTGGCCGGAAGAACAAATAGACGAATGGATTGTGAAAGGATGAACAGCATGCGCACAATTATAGTAGGAACCCGGCAAAGCCAGCTGGCTCTAACCCAAACAGGCCAGGTAATCGACGATTTGACCCGGATCTGCGAGGAGAATCATCTCCCTTACCGGTTTGAAATCCGCAAGATCGTAACGAAGGGGGATCAAATCCTTGACGTTACTCTTTCCAAGGTTGGGGGTAAAGGTTTATTTGTAAAAGAAATTGAACAGGCCATGCTGGACAAAGAAATTGATATGGCTGTCCACAGCATGAAAGATATGCCGGCCTGGCTCCCTGACGGATTAATCAACGGCGCGGTTCCCCGCCGGGCGGATGTGCGGGATGCCGTCATTTCAAGGCATGAGAACCTGACCTCCCTGGCAGATCTGCCTGTCGGCGCCAAGGTCGGCACTAGCAGCCTACGCCGGGCGAGCCAGCTGAAGGCGCTCCGTCCGGATTTTCAAATCGAATCCCTGCGCGGCAACATCGACTCCAGACTGCGCAAGCTGGAAACGGAAGGCTTTGATGCGATCATTCTGGCCTCTGCCGGACTTCAGCGTATGGGCTGGAGCGACCGGATCAGCTATTTCCTTCCGGCAGATGTCTGCATTCCTGCTGTAGGGCAGGGGGCGCTCGGCATTGAATGCCGCGAAGAGGATAAAGAAGTGCGCGAGCTGCTGGCGCTGTACAACGATCCGGCTACAGCCTTGACCGTGCAGGCCGAGCGGCGCTTCCTGGGCGAGCTGAACGGCGGATGCCAGATCCCGATCGGCGCTTTTGCAGAGCTGTCATTTGACCAAGAGAATACGGGCCAGGCTCCCGAACTGACCTTAACAGGTATGGTGGGATCGCCGGACGGAAGCAAAATCCTGAAAGAGACGATCAAAGGAACGGATCCGGAACGCCTTGGCAAAGAGGTTGCGGACAAGCTGATGGCCCAAGGGGCAGGAGATATTTTGGCTGAAATTAGGAGATGATAACGGATGGCGGGAAAAGTATTTCTGGTAGGAGCGGGTCCTGGGGACGCGCGGCTCATTACGGTCAAAGGACTGCAGTGTATCGAACAGGCTGATGTCGTTGTGTATGACCGTCTGGCCAATCCTTCTCTGTTGAAGCATATGAAAAGAGGGGCGGACAAAATTTACGTCGGCAAACGGCCGGACCGCCACACGATGAAGCAGGAGGAGATCAACCAGCTGCTCGTAGATCTTGCTCTGGAAGGTAAAACCGTTGTCCGGCTAAAGGGCGGCGACCCGACGATCTTCGGCAGAGTGGGCGAAGAGGCCGGGCTTCTGCGCAAGCACAGCATCCCGTTTGAAATCGTACCGGGGGTTACCGCATCGATTGCCGTTCCGGCGTATGCAGGTATTCCTGTAACTCACCGCGACCTGGCTTCATCACTCTCCATCATTACCGGCCATGAAAGTCCTGACAAGCTGGACCATTCCATTAAGTGGGACAAGGTGACGAATGCGACCGGCACGCTGATCTTCATGATGGGGGTTGCGAAGATCGGCTATATCAGCAGACAGCTGATGGAGCATGGCCGTTCGCCCGAGACGCCTGTGGCGCTGGTCCGCTGGGGAACAAGAGCCGAGCAGGAGACGCTGACGGGGACGCTTGCGGATATTGAGGACAAAGTGGCTGCCGCCAATTTCCAGCCGCCCGCTGTCATCGTGGTTGGTGAGGCTGTGCTGCAGCGCGAGGAGCTGCGCTGGGCGGAGGAGCTGCCGCTGTTCGGCAGACGCGTGCTCGTCACCCGGGCGAGATCGCAGTCAAGCCAGCTTGTCCGCCGGATCGAGGAGCTCGGCGGGGAGCCTTACGAATGTCCCGTTATCGAAACCGTAATGCCAGTGTCAGAGGAGACGCTGCAGCATAGCCGCCAGGTCTTATCCGCCTTGGGCGAGTATGACTGGGTATTTTTCACCAGCGTCAACGGGGTGGAGTTCTTCTTCCGCCATCTCCAGCAGTCCGGCGTCGACATCCGCTTGCTGTACCGGGCGAGAATCGCTGCGGTAGGGCCCGCTACCCGGGCGGCGCTTGCGGAACGCGGCATCGTGACTGAAGAGCTTCCGGAACGTTTTCAGGCTGAGGGCTTGGCAGAGCTGCTTGGCGAGGAATGGGAGTCCGGACAGAAGGCGCTGCTGCCGCGCGGCAATTTGGCGCGTTCATGGCTGCCTGAGGCTTTGCGCGGGAAAGGCCTGGAAGTAACGGAGATGGTCACTTATGACACAGTTGTGCCTGAAGAGAACGACGACGAGCTGATTTCCCTGCTTGAGGAAGACAGCATTCATATCATAACTTTTACAAGCTCGTCCACGGTAACCAACCTCATCGCAATGCTGAAACGAATGGGCTTGTCTGATCCGGCTTCCGTGTTGAACCGCTCGGCAATCGCCTGCATAGGGCCGATCACAGCCAAAACGGCGGAGTCCTGCGGGCTCCGGGTAACTGTCACGGCCGAGGAATCCACCATCGACAGCCTGGTTGAGGAGCTGTGCCGGTTAAATCATAAAACATAGATCAAACTAAGGAGCTGTTTAAATATGTCTTTCCCCATTGTACGTCACCGGCGTTTGCGGCAGTCCGCGAATATCCGTAGTCTTGTCCGTGAAACGGTATTGACGGTGGACGATTTCATCCAGCCTATCTTTGTCACCTACGGTACCGGAGTCAAGAAAGAAATCCCGTCCATGCCCGGAGTCTACCATTTTTCGCTGGATACCCTGAAGGATGAAGTTAAGGAGATTGCCGAGCTCGGCATTAAAGCGGTGCTGCTGTTCGGCATTCCGGAAACGAAAGATGCGGTCGGCAGCTCTGGCTTTGCAGAGGACGGCATTGTGCAGGAAGCGACGCGGGTAATCAAATCGCTATATCCGGACCTGCTGGTTGTAGCGGACACCTGCCTGTGCGAGTTCACGGACCACGGCCACTGCGGCATGGTGCACACCTTTGAGCGGGACGGCCATGTATGCGGCGATGTGCTGAACGATGAATCCCTCGAGCTGCTGGCCCGTACAGCTGTATCCCAGGCCCGCGCCGGCGCGGATATTATTGCTCCATCCAACATGATGGACGGCTTTGTGCAGGCGATCCGCCATGCGCTGGATGAGAACGGTTTTTCCCACATCCCTATCATGTCTTATTCCGTAAAATATGCCTCCGCCTTCTACGGTCCGTTCCGGGAAGCGGCGGATTCGGCTCCGCAGTTTGGAGACCGCAAAACGTACCAGATGGACCCTGCGAATGTGCGCGAAGCGCTGCGCGAGGCTGAGTCTGACGTGCTTGAGGGCGCGGACATGCTGATGGTGAAGCCGTCCCTGGCGTTTATGGACGTGATCCGCCTTCTGCGCGACCAGTTCGACCTTCCGCTGGTAGCCTACAATGTAAGCGGCGAGTACTCCATGGTGAAAGCAGCTGCTATGCAGGGCTGGATTAACGAGCGTGCCATCGTGACGGAAATGCTGCTCGGCATGAAGCGCGCGGGTGCTGACATGATCATTACGTATTATTCGAAAGATATGGCCCGCTGGCTCCGGGAAGTTTGATCCAAAAAAAGTGAAGGCAGAAGCCCAGGAGAAGCTGGAAGCTCTGCCTTCCTTACATAATAAGGAGTGAAAATGACATGAGTACAGAACAATCGAAACGCCTCGACACCAAGTCACAAGCAGCCTTTGAAGAAGCCAAACAGTACATCCCGGGCGGCGTCAACAGCCCTGTCCGTGCTTTCAAATCTGTTGGATTAACCCCGATTTATGCCGATCACGGTGCAGGCTCCAGAATCTATGATATCGACGGGAACTCTTTTATTGATTACGTAGGCTCCTGGGGACCGCTGATTATGGGACATGCTCATCCGGAAGTGGTACAAGCCCTGCAGGAAACAGCCGCCAAAGGCACCAGCTTCGGCATGCCAACCCTATTGGAAACGGAAATGGCCAAGCTGGTTGCCGAGCGTGTTCCTTCAATCGACATCGTCCGGATGGTCAACTCCGGAACCGAGGCAACGATGAGCGCGATCCGGCTGGCACGCGGATATACCGGCCGCAGCAAAATCCTCAAGTTCGAAGGCTCGTACCACGGGCACGCGGACAGCCTGCTGATCAAAGCAGGGTCGGGTGTTGCCACTCTGGGACTGCCGGACAGCCCCGGCGTACCTGAAGGGGTAGCGGCCAACACGATTACAGTGCCGTACAACGACTTGGAGACCGTCAAGCTGGCCTTTGAAAAGTTTGGCGAAGAAATTGCCGGTATCATTGTGGAGCCTGTAGCCGGAAATATGGGCGTAGTGCCTCCTCAGCCGGGCTTCCTGGAAGGCCTGCGCAGCGTGACCGAGCAGTACGGCAGCGTGCTGATTTTTGATGAAGTAATGACCGGCTTCCGCGTCGGCCTGAACTGCGCGCAGGGCCGGTTCGGCGTGACGCCGGATCTGACTTGCCTTGGCAAGGTGATCGGCGGCGGACTTCCGGTCGGTGCTTACGGCGGCAAGCGGGAGATCATGGAGCAGATGGCGCCGTCGGGCCCTATCTATCAGGCCGGTACGCTGAGCGGCAATCCGCTCGCGATGACCGCCGGATTCACGACCTTGTCCCTCCTGACACCGGAGGTATACGACCGTCTTGAGACCCTGTCGGCGCGCCTGCAGGGCGGCTTTGAGCAAAATGCGAAGGAACGCGGCATCCCATGTACGGTTAACCGGGTAGGTTCCATGGTCTGCCCATTCTTCACCAGTGAGAAGGTTGTTAACTTTGACACGGCCAGAACAAGCGACCTCGATCTGTTCCGCCGTTATTTTGCAGCCATGGTGGATGAAGGCATCAGCATTGCTCCTTCCCAGTTTGAAGGCATGTTTGTGTCCGGCGTGCACTCGGAAGCTGATATTGACGATACGATCGAAGCGCACCGCCGCGCCCTTCAGCGTCTGTAATGAGCGGGAGATTCGGACAGCGCAGGGGAGAGTGGCTGGAGCTTACGCCAGGGAAGGCGTTAAGAGGAACTGAGGACCGGATGGCCGCTGCCCTCGTCTGGCTGGAGAAGGATGCCGGTATTCCGGAGAAGCTGGTCAAGCGTTTATGGTCAGGCGGAGACATCAAGCTGGCGGGAGACCGGCTTAGAGTTAGAGTTTTTCCTGAGCGGGAATTCGGCTTTGAGCCTGCGGCGCAGCCGGCTTCCATTCTGTACGAGGACGATTACTGCCTTGTAGCGCACAAGCCTGCAGGGATGAAGGTTCACCCGGACGGGGAGGACAAACGCCAGACGACTTTGGCCAATGCGGTAGCGGCTCATTACCGGGATGCCGGCGAGCGCGCGGCTGTGCGCCATATTCACCGGCTTGATGAATATACCTCCGGTCCTGTGCTGTATGCCAAAAATGAATGGGCCCAGCTGAAGCTGGATGAGGCCATGGCCGCCAAAAAAATCGGGCGCACCTACGCAGCCTGGGTGGAGGGCGCCGTTGACCCTGCGCTGAAAGTAATCGATGCGCCGATCGGCAGAGACCGTCACAACAGCCGCAGGCAGCGGGTTTCGCCAGGCGGCAAGAGCGCTGTAACCCATGTGGAGCGGCTCGCCGTATACGGAACAGGCAGGGGAGCCGCCTCGCTCGTCCGCCTCACGCTGGAAACGGGAAGAACGCATCAAATCCGCGTGCATATGGCGTATGCAGGTCACCCGCTAATTGGTGATCAGCTGTATGGAGCCAAAGGCGGACAGCTTGCGTATCAGGCGCTGCACGGCGAACAGCTGACATTTGAACACCCTGTTACCGGGGAGATTGTTTCGATTGGAGATCCGTGGCCGCCGGAGCTTGTCCGGTTGGACAGGGAGCTGGCGCTGCTCAGAAGTTGAATCTGCTAGCCATGCTTCATTAATTCATCAGCAGTGTAGTGAACTATGAATTCTCAGGGTAGGCCAAAAGAATGGCATGCTCTCCTTTTTGCGGCATATAGATAGAAACGAGCGATGATTGAGCTTCGTTGTTTTGTTACAAGCGAAGAATCCCGTTTTGGCAAGCGTAAAAAGGAGGTATGTGCCCTTGTCTGATCAGTCTTACGGTTTGAGATTTGATATTTATGAACGTGTCCATTTATCGGCAGAAGAGACCGGCATTGACGAGTTGGAAGAGATTGAGCTTTACCCGCGGATTCAGGTATTTTCCGGTGAGGATTACGCCACGCTTCGCGGTCATTTGCTGCTTACAGGTCTTTACCGCGGGGAAGGAGAATCCCGTGAGCTGTCCCATCTCATCCCGGTTGAAATTACGGTTCCGCTGAACCGCGTCAACCGGCTGGAGGACATCTCTGTCGAAATTGAGAATTTCGATGTGGATCTCTTGAACGAGCGGAGTCTGAACGTAACCGGCGTGCTGTCGCTGCAGGGCATTGAAACGGCTGCTGCCTTCACCCCTGCTGCCCAGGACTGGACCAATCGTGAATACACGGTTTCTTACGAGCAGAGCGACAGCTTTAATCTGCCAAATGACCCTTGGATCACTGCGGACGCATCGACTTTGCAGGCGGATAAACAGGCAGCACCGGAAAGCCCGGCGCAGGCTGAGTCTTCCGCTGATTTTTCCTCCAAGGAGGTCTACGTTTCTTCGAGTACGGCTGCTCAGGCAGATGACGATCTGGAATTTCTGGAGGAGGAGCCTGGCGCTGCCGGCGGTGACCCATTTACTGCAGACAGCCTGACAGATTTTGCGCGTTTTGGACAAGAAGAGCCTGAGGCGTTCAGCTTCCCGCAGGAAGCTCTGCCGAAGATCAGCTTTGCCGCGCTTGACCAGTCTTCTTCTCAGGAGCAGGGCGGCTGGAGCATCTTTGGGGACGTTCCGGCACAGGCATCTGCCTCTCAGGAGGCTGTGAACGAATTCGAATCGTCCGCTCAAGAGCCGTCTCCATCTGAATTCTCGTCCGGGTTCTCATCTGAAATTCCGGTATGGCGTCTTGATTCTCCGTTAGCGGAAAATGCCTTCCAGGCGGGGAGTGCAAACAACGCCTTCGCTGCCGAGGCTGCCGCCCGCCGTTCGGAGGAGCCGCCGAAGCAAACGGAAGCGCAGCAGACAGCACCTCAGCAGACAGTACCTCAACAAACAGTACCGAAGCAAACGGAGGAGAAGCAGGCTCCTGCTGCCAAGGAGAAGGGGACAGAGGTGAAGCCTGCCGAAGAGAATGCGCCGGAGAATGTTCTGCCGGAGCAGACGGCGCCTGAGCAGGAAAATGTCCTCCCCGGGAACCTTCCGGCCGAGAATAATCAAGCCCCATCAGAGGAGAATACGGCTCCGGAAGCCGAGAAGCCGGCTGAGCCCAAAATTGCGCTGGGCAGCAAAAATAAACCGGCCGCCTCAGGCAGCGAGCATTTTGGCTTCAGCAAGCTGCTGCATTCCTTTTCCAAAGGGAAGGATTCAGAGGATTCGCGCTCGCAGGAAACGGAACAGCCGGCCGAGGAGCTTTACCACACCGACCGGGAAGACCGGCTCTGGAAGCAGGCCTTTATTTCCAGCCTGGATGATGCCTCTTCTTTCCGCAAAGTGCGGATGGTCATCGTGCAGCGCGAGGAGACGATCGACGAAATTGCCGACCGCTACAGCGTAAGCGCGCGGGAGCTTCTGCTGCACAACCGGTTGTCGGAGCAGAACATTTCCGCAGGCCAGATTTTGTACCTGCCGTAAGCTGTCCGCAATCCCTTGCTGCAGTCTTTGCCGCAGTCCTTTGTCAAGTCTTTATTGATCGTAGTTTGTTACCCGCAATCCTTTATCCGCCACTGGCTGAAGCCTGAACGCTCAAACGGGCGCGGGTTTCCGCGTCCCGCCATTGACTATGTCCGGCAAGAAAGTTATGATGGACTATAGTCAAAGACGATGACCGGGAAGAGTAGGCCGTATGACCTTCAGAGAGTGGAATCACTTGCTGTGAGATTCCGCAGGAAACAGCCGCTGAAGTCGCCCGTAAGTTGCCTGTTTGAAGCCGTGATGAGATCCAGGTTAGAACAGGCCGTTTCGCAACCGTTACCTTGCGCTAAAGTGTCGTTTGAGTACGGCCTGCTGCTTCAGCTTACATACCGCAGCTATGCCTGTTCAAGCGAAACAAAGGTGGTACCGCGAGAGATCGAGCCCTTTCGTCCTTTGAGACGAAGGGCTTTTTTTGCATTTCTGACGTTATCTTCAGACCAATACAGGAGGGTAATCCAAACATGACAGAGGAACAAAAAGCACCGTCTTCGGCGGAAATGCCGACAACCTATGATCCGAAAGCGGCGGAACAGAAATGGTACCGCTACTGGATGGACAATGAATTTTTCAAAGCAGGACAGCGCAAGGACGCCGAGCCTTACACCATCGTTATTCCCCCGCCTAACGTAACCGGGATGCTTCATATCGGCCACGCGCTGGATTTCACCCTGCAGGATATTCTGATCCGCACCAAGCGGATGCAGGGCTATGATGCCTTGTGGCTCCCAGGCTCTGACCATGCGGGCATTGCAACCCAAACCAAAGTCGAGCAGAAGCTGCGCGAGCAGGGCGTATCCCGGTATGACCTGGGACGCGAGAAGTTTCTGGAGAAGGTTTGGGAGTGGAAGGACCAATACGCGGCGACCATTCATGAGCAGTGGGCCAAAATGGGCTTCTCCCTGGACTACTCCCGCGAGCGCTTTACGCTCGACGAGGGCTTGTCCGATGCGGTTCGCGAGGTATTCGTCAAGCTGTATGAGAAAGGCCTCATTTACCGCGGCAAGAAGATCATCAACTGGGACCCGGCCGCCCGTACGGCGTTGTCCGACATCGAAGTTGAATACAAGGAAGTGAACGGTGCCCTTTATCATCTGCAGTATCCGCTCAAGGACGGCAGCGGCCATTTGACGGTGGCGACAACCCGTCCCGAAACGATGCTGGGCGATACAGCCGTCGCGGTGCACCCGGAGGACGATCGCTACAAGGACCTGATCGGCAAAACTTTGGTTCTCCCGATCATCGGCCGCGAAATTCCGGTCATTGCAGACGAATATGTGGAAAAAGATTTCGGCAGCGGAGCCGTAAAGATTACGCCTGCGCATGACCCGAATGACTTTGAAGTCGGTCTTCGCCATGACCTGCCGCAGATCATCGTCATGGACGAATCCGGCATTATGAATGAAGAAGCCGGCAAATATCAGGGCATGGACCGTGCGGATGCGCGCAAGCAGATCGTCAGCGACCTCAAGGAGCTTGGCGTCCTGATCCGTATTGAAGAGCATGTTCACCAAGTTGGCCACAGTGAGCGCTCCGGCGCTGTTGTCGAGCCTTATCTGTCCACACAGTGGTTTGTAGCGATGCAGCCGCTGGCTGAAACTGCAATCAACGCGCAGAAGTCCGGCGAAGGCGTTAACTTTGTGCCTGAACGCTTTGAGAAGACCTACTTGAACTGGATCGAAAATGTCCGCGACTGGTGTATTTCCCGCCAGCTGTGGTGGGGACACCGCATCCCCGCCTGGTACTCCAACGAAACCGGCGAGTTTGTTGTGGCCAAGAACGAGGAAGAAGCCCGCGCGAAGCTCGGCACGGACGACATCCGCCAGGACGAAGACGTGCTGGATACCTGGTTCAGCTCCGCCCTCTGGCCGTTCTCCACACTGGGCTGGCCGGATGAGAACAGCGAGGACTTCAAGCGGTATTATCCGACAGATGTGCTCGTTACCGGCTACGATATCATTTATTTCTGGGTAGCGCGGATGATTTTCCAAGGGATCGAATTTACAGGAAAAATGCCGTTCAAAGACGTGCTGCTCCACGGTCTTGTGCGCGACAGCGAAGGCCGCAAAATGTCCAAATCGCTCGGCAACGGCGTCGACCCGCTTGAGGTGATTGAGAAGTACGGCACGGATGCCATGCGCTACATGATCTCCACCAGCAGCACGCCTGGCCAGGATCTCCGTTTCCGCTGGGAACGCGTAGAGCAGGCCCGCAACTTTGCCAATAAAATCTGGAACGCTTCCCGGTTTGCTCTTATGAACCTGGAAGGCGTTACAGCTGATCAAATCGACATTACCGGCGATCTCAGCACAGCTGACCGCTGGATTCTGCACCGGTTTAATGAAACGGCCCGCGACATTACCCGTTTGATCGACAGTTATGAGTTCGGGGAGACTGGACGCCTTCTGTACAACTTTATCTGGGATGATCTGTGTGACTGGTACATCGAGTTCTCAAAGCTGTCCCTGTACGGTGAAGATGCGGCCGCCAAGGCCAAAACGCAGTCTGTACTGGCCTACGTGCTGGACCGCACGCTTCGTCTGATGCATCCGTTTATGCCGTTTATTACAGAGGAAATCTGGCAGCACCTGCCGCATGTGGGCGAAACCATTACACTTGCCGAATGGCCGAAATACGACGAAGCCCTTTCAGCTCCGGATGCGGTTCAGGAGATGAACCTGCTGATCGACATCATCCGTTCTGTACGGAACATCCGGGCGGAAGTGAATGTGCCGATGAGCAAAAAAGTCGAGCTGCTGCTGAAGCCGGCTTCCGATGAGCTGCAGAACATCATCGACCGCAACGCGCACTACATCCGCCGGTTCTGCAACACGTCCGAGTTTGCGTCCTCGACGTCGGCAGAAGCTCCGGATAAAGCAATGACGGCGGTTGTCACCGGCGCCGAGCTGTATTTGCCGCTCGCAGGCCTGCTGGATATCAGCCAGGAGATTGCCCGCCTGGAGAAAGAGCTTGACCACCTGAACAAGGAAGTGGAGCGGGTCGAGAAGAAGCTGGGCAACCAGGGCTTTGTCTCCAAAGCACCGGCTGCAGTCATTGAAGAAGAACGCGCGAAACAGAAGGACTACGCGGACAAACGCGATAAAGTGCTTGCCCGGATTGAAGAATTGAAAGGGTAAGGTGAGCAGCCATGAACCAGCATGATGGGGAACTAACGCCGCTGCGGACCTACCAGGAGGCGGTGGACTGGATCAACGGGCTGATTCCATTCGGAATCCGGCCCGGGCTTGAACGAATTTATGCCTTGATGGAACGGTTCGGCAATCCGCACCGCCGCCTGAAATTCATTCACGTGGCCGGTACGAACGGCAAAGGCTCTTCGTGCGCATTTTTGACAAGTGTGCTGCTGGAGAGCGGCTACAGCGTGGGGACTTATACGTCCCCATATATTACAAAATTTACGAATCGTTTTCAGTATAACGGTGAAGATATACCCGAGGACGTTTTGCTGGAGCTTTCGAACCGTCTTCATCCGGTAGTAGAGGAGCTGGCGGCAGCGGAGCTGGGCTCCCCGACCATGTTCGAGGTTTCTACCGCTTTGGCGATTCTGTACTACGCCGAAGTTTGTTACCCGGACGTTGTGGTTTGGGAGACCGGCCTCGGGGGGCGCATGGATGTGACCAACATCGTGACGCCGATTGTTTCGCTCATTACGAACATCGGGTATGACCATATGGACGTGCTGGGCGATACGCTGGAGAAGATCGCCGGAGAGAAGGCCGGCATCATCAAGCCGGGAGTGCCTGTGGTCAGCTGCGTGGAGCAGCCTGAGGCTGTCCAGGTGATCAAGGAAACGGCTGCCCGGAACAAATCGACGCTCTACCTGATGAATGAGCAGTTCTGTTACGAGCGGGGCGAGCTGAAGGAAGGGGCACAGCAATTTCTCTTTAAAGGCCCTTTCCGCAACCTTGAGGCAGAGATCAGCCTGCTCGGCGAGCACCAGTGCAAGAACGCCTCCGGCGCTTTAATGGTGCTTGAGGTTCTCCGCCAATATATGGCGTTTATCCTCGACGATGAGGATGTGGCCCGCGGACTGCGGCAAACGGCATGGGCCGGACGGCTGGAGCAGGTGAGCACAGAGCCGCGGATTGTGCTCGACGGCGCGCATAATCCGGAAGGTGCGGAGATGCTTGCACGGTCGATTCCGGAAGCTTTCCGCTATAACAAACTCATTTTAATGATGGGTATGCTGTCCAATAAGCATCATCAGGGATACTTCAAGCATATATTACCGATAGTGGATACAATAATCCTTACAGAGCCGGATTTCCGCCGAAAGATGGACGCGGAAGCGTTGTTAGGCCTTGTTGAAGAATTGAAGGAAACGGCAGCGAAACCGGGATTGGAAATCATAGTCGAACCTGATTGGAAAACGGCTCTAGAAATATTAAAGCAGAATACAAAGGCAGAGGATCTGGGCGTCGTATCCGGTACGCTGTATTTAATTTCTGATGTTCGGGCAGCGCTGCTGCATCAAACCGATTCTGAAAAAGGCTGGTGAATTCAATGTCAAACACGGTTACAGAACACGTTCATTTTATCGGGATCGGCGGTTATGGCATGAGTGCAATTGCCCGGGTCATGCTGGAAATGGGCTATACCGTTACGGGTTCAGATGTCGCATCCCAAGAACTTACCGAGAAGCTCGCGGCTAAAGGAGCTAAAATTTATATAGGGCATACCCCCGAACAGGTACACGGCGCCGATATGGTTGTTTATTCCACTGCGCTGCCGAAAGATAATGTGGAGCGCTTGGAAGCGGAAGAACAGGGGATACCGATTCTGCACCGTTCCCAAATGCTTGCAAGGCTGCTTAACGAACGCAGGGGAGTTGCGGTTGCAGGCGCGCACGGCAAGACGACTACCTCTTCAATGATCGCGCTTGTTATGGAGGAATGCGGAACAGATCCGACCTACATTATCGGCGGAGAAATTATGAATATCGGAACGAACGCCAAAGCCGGCAAAGGGGAGTACGTTGTGGCAGAGGCGGACGAGAGCGACGGCTCATTCCTTCATTATTTCCCGGCGCTTTCCGTTGTGACCAACATCGAAGCCGACCATCTGGAGAACTACGGCGGAGATTTTGAGCGTCTGAAGCAGGCCTATGTTCAGTTCCTGAACCAGACCAAATCCGATGGAAAAGCCGTTGTCTGCGGGGATGACCAGATCATCCAGGAGCTGCTTCCGCAGGTGAAAGCGAACGTCATTACTTACGGAATGAATCCGGACTGCGAATATACGGCGGGCGATATTAAGCTTGGAGACCGGAAAGTATCCTTTACGGTAAGCCATCATCAGCAGAAGCTGGGGACGATCGAGCTGTCCGTTCCAGGCAAACACAACGTTTATAATGCGCTGGCTACTGTAATAGTATGTCTGGAGGCCGGAATCAAGTTTGAGCGGATTGCCGGGGCCATTCATCTGTTTAACGGAGCGAAGCGGCGTTTTCAGGTGCTCGGAGAATCAAATGACATTTTGGTTATCGACGATTATGCCCATCATCCGACGGAGATTCAGGCAACGATCAGTGCTGCTAAGGCGACGGGCAAGCGGATTGTGGCGGTATTCCAGCCGCAGCGGTACACACGGACCTTCTTCCTGCTGGATGCGTTCAGCAAAGCTTTTGCCGATGCGGATGAAGTCATTATTACCGATATTTATTCTCCTGCCGGTGAGAAGCAGATTGAAGGGGTAAACTCCTCCAAGCTGGTTGAGCTGATCAAGCAGAACAGCAATCCGGGCGCGCGCTACATTCCGACCAAGGAAGAAGTGCTCGCCGATCTGGCGGGACGGGTTAAGCCGGGTGATCTTGTGCTCACAATGGGCGCTGGAGACATTTGGAAGGTGGGCTATGCCCTGGCCAAACAAATCCGTGACTAAACCTAAACCCTGACCAAGCAAGAGTGAGGCAGCTGAAAAAGAATACAACCGCAGACCCGGCCGGATTCCTCCGCTGCCGGGTCTGCTGCTTGTATGGCAGAGCAAAGCGTTTAGCGGCTGCGCCTGGCTATTTTTAGTGGCATAACTCCGGGTCTTGTCTCATAGGCTGGAAGTAGAAGAGACGGACAAGGAGAGTGTGACGGTGAATAAAGCCAGAATGACATTCCGCTTTGATGACCGGGGGACAAGCCAGCCGGCCCGAAACGAACCGTTATGGAATCCTGCAAATAAGAAGCCAATGGAAAATAATTCTGATTCACGTGCAGAAGCGGAGCATCCGCATTTGGAGCTCGTGCAGCCGGAACAGGAGCAGCCGAAGCGCCGCAGCTATGCGGATATGAATGCGGCGATCAGCAACTGGCCTGAGGAAGACCCCGGCAATCCGTTTCAGGCGCATTCCGGACTTGGCATGTACGGCTTCCCCGAAGAAGAGGAGCTGGAGAAGGGCGGCAGACCGGGATGGAACAGGGAGGAACGCTCCGCCCGCACAGGATACGAGCCTTTTCCGCAAGTGGACAAGGAGGACGAAGGGGGAAGCTTCGGGCCTGCATGGTCAAACGATCATTGGTCAGACGATCATCGGTCAAACGATCATCGGTCATACGATCGGTCACACGACCCGGTCCGGCACCGCACGCCAGGCCGCAATTCCGGCTGGAAAGTGATCGGATCGGTAACCGGGGCTATTGTAACCGGGGCTTTGTTTGGCATGGTGGTATTGTCTTTCTTCAATAAGGAAGCGGAATTTCCGATTCCCGGCCTTTCGGCAATCAGCGAATCGGCCCAGAAGGCAGTCCAGGCTCTGCCTGTTGTCGGTGAGCTGAAGCAGGAGGAGACAAGCGGCGCGGCCGTACAGATTGCCCTGCCGGCGCAAACCTATTATTTTCTCCAGTACGGGGTCTTCAGCTCGGCCGACGGCGTGGACAGGGCGCAGCAGGAGCTGAAGGATGCCGGTTATGCCGCAGCCCAGGATACGCTGGACGACAGCAGAGTATATGCCGGCATATCCGCAGACAGGGAGCAGGCCAAACTGCTGAGCAGTGAACTCAAATCAGAGGGCGTTGACCTGATTCTGCATGAGGCGTCGATTCCGTCTGCGGCAGCTGTGCCTTACAGCAAGGAGACCGGAACACTGGAGCAATACGCGGTGCAGAGCGCGGAATTGGTCAAGCTGCTCAGCGAAACCTCCGCTTCTTTGCTGCTTGAGGAGTCCCCGGACCTGGCTGACGATCAGATCAGCGCGCTGAAGGACCAGCATGTCCAGTTCACCAAGAATGCGGCCGCGGTGCGCGGCGGCTTCAGTGGAAGCGGGGAGCAGCTTATCGAGAATATGGAGACCGAAATGAACAGCGCGGTGGAGGCCCTTCTGCAGTTTGACAAGACCAAGGCCAAATCCCATTTGTGGGAAGTACAGAACTCCATGATGCGTTATGTGCTGGATGAGCAGCGGCTTTTTAGTGACAATTAAATCTTCAGGATTTGAGAATCCGGCATAATGTGGCAATCACATCCAATGCCGGATTTTGTTTGTATTGTGAAACAAATGACCTTATAATAAGTAGTGTCAAAAAATGGCGAGGCTTGACAGGGTTAACAGCTTGTCACAAGTTGGGCCATTTTGTTTTTTTGAGGCGCATTTTATGAAATCGTTCCGTACATTTTATGGACATAGACCTGTTTGAAGGAGAACGTTACGTTTGAATAAACTACCTTCCAAATCCATTATTTTAGCCTCAACCTCTCCCCGCAGACAAGAACTGATCGCCGTTTTAGGCATCCCGTTTACCGTTATACCCAGCCATGCGGACGAAACGCTGTCACAGGAATGGACTCCGGCAGAAGCTGTGTCCGAGCTTGCCCGCCGCAAGGCGCAGCAGGTCTATCAGTCCCTGGAGCAGCGCCCCCGTGCTGTAATTGTAGGCAGCGATACGGTTGTGGTTCGGGATGGGGTCATATTGGGTAAACCGGACAATGAAGAGCATGCGCGGCAGATGATTTTCTCACTCCAGGGGCGGCAGCATGAGGTTTACACAGGCGTAGCTTGTCTCGATGCCGAAACCGGCCTGACGGTGGTAGACTGCAAAATGACAAAAGTAACGATGAAACCGATGTCCGAAAGCCAGGTTGCTGCTTATGTGCGCAGCGGCGAGAGCCTGGACAAGGCCGGGGCTTATGGGATTCAGGGACTTGGCGCCGCGCTGGTAACCGGAATTGAAGGCGACTATTTTAATGTGGTCGGACTGCCCTTGTCCCTGCTTGCCGATATGCTCGGCGGGTTTGGTGTGCACGTGCTGAAGGAAGACGAAATTTGAAGAGACATGTAACTTTTGCTTGTCCTGAAACGTTACTTGAATGCCTGTTTGAAACAGAGACCATCAAATTAGGGTGAAGAGAGGGTACTAGATGGAAGCGCCGATTTACAGGCTGCGTGACATCCCCCATGAAGAACGACCTAGAGAACGCTTAATCAGATATGGAGCGGAGGCGCTGAGCCATGCCGAATTGCTGGCCATACTGCTGCGTACAGGGACTCATCAGGAGTCCGCGATTCACGTTGCGCAGAAGATTCTATCCAAAGCCGGAGAGATCCGCGGTCTGGTCGATTTAAGCTTGGATGAACTAATGGAGATCAAAGGAATCGGGGAAGCTAAGGCGATCCAGCTGCTCGCAGGAATTGAAATCGGGCGCAGGCTGGCCAGATCTGTACGCAGGGATGCGGTGGTCATCCGCAGTCCGAAGGATGCGGCCGAGATCGTGATGGATCAGCTCCGGTACCTGAATAAAGAGCATTTTATATGTTTGTTTCTCAATACGAAAAATCACCTTATCGGTCAAGAAACGCTTTCCATCGGAAGCTTAAACGCTTCTATTGTTCATCCGAGGGAGGTTTTCCGGGCGGCTGTGAAGTGCAGCAGCGCGTCGATTGTCTGCGTACATAATCACCCCAGCGGTGATCCCTCGCCCAGTCCGGAAGATATTCAGATTACCAAGCGGTTATGCGAAGCCGGGGAGATTATCGGAATCGACGTATTGGATCATCTGATTATCGGTGACGGACGGTTTGTCAGTTTGAAGGAACAAGGCTTGATGTAATATAATAGTCCAGATATCCAGCCGGTCAGCGGCGATATAAGAAAAGGAGATAACAGCATGTTTGGTGGTAAAGATTTAGGAATTGATTTGGGAACAGCTAATACACTTGTATATGTACGGGGCAAAGGCATCGTTGCCAGAGAACCTTCCGTCGTAGCAATTCATACGGATACGAAAAATATTGTAGCGGTAGGGGAATCCGCTAAGAAAATGATCGGCAGAACGCCGGGCAATATCCGGGCCATCCGCCCGATGAAAGACGGCGTTATCGCCGATTTTGATACGACGGCAACTATGATTAAATATTTTATTTCGCAGGCCCAGAAGCAGCGTTCCATGTTCCAGCGTCATCCGAATGTTATGGTTTGTGTGCCTTCAGGCATTACAGCGGTTGAGCAGCGCGCGGTTGAAGACGCGACGAAGCAGGCGGGAGCCCGCGAAGCTTATACCATTGAGGAGCCGTTTGCGGCGGCGATCGGCGCAGACCTTCCGGTCTGGGAACCGACAGGAAGCATGGTTGTAGACATCGGCGGCGGAACAACGGAAGTTGCGGTTATCTCCCTCGGCGGAATTGTAACCAGCAAATCTGTACGCGTGGCCGGAGATGAAATGGATGAATCCATCATTCAATTTATCAAACGTCAATATAATCTTATGGTGGGCGAAAGAACAGCTGAGCAGCTCAAGATGGATATCGGCTCGGCAATGCCGCTTGAGACGGTTGAAACGCTTGAAATCCGCGGCCGTGACCTTGTAACGGGTCTGCCGAAGACCATTACCATCACCTCTGACGAGATTTCCGAAGCGCTGAACGACACCGTCAACGCAATTGTTGAGGCTGTTAAGGTGACCCTGGAGAAATGTCCGCCGGAGCTTGCAGCCGACATTATGGACCGGGGCATTGTGCTTACAGGCGGGGGAGCTCTGCTCCGCAACCTAGACAAGCTACTGGCCAAGGAAACAGGCATGCCGGTAATTGTAGCCGAGAATCCGCTGGATTGCGTCGCGATCGGCACCGGCCGTGCGCTTGAGAACATCCATATGTTTAAATCGAAGAGCCAGTCAAGCCGTTCGAAACGCTAACCGTTCGAAATGCTAAATAAATAGAGATTGACAAAGATAGACCACCCTTGAAGTGGGAGAGAATATGATGGTTAGAGGGTGCTTAAACTGTTCAAATTGCTGGGCAATAAACGACTGTTTTTCCTGCTGATGGGACTGATCCTGTTTATCGCGGTTATGGGTTTTACGCTTGGACCGCGGGCAGGCTTGTCCTGGCCGGAGAAATTTACCAAGGATACCGTCGGATTTGTACAGTATATCGTCTATAAACCCGTCTCCTATGTTGCGGGTTTTTTCCACGATATTGCCGATTTAAGGTCGGTGCAGAAAGAGAACGAGGAACTGAAGATCGCGCTTGCGCATTATACGCGGGATAAAGCCAAATACAATACAATCGAGCAGGAAAATGAACGGCTTTATGACGCGCTGAAGTTCACGGAGGAGCAGAAAGCTCGAAACAAGAATTATGAATACCGGATTGCCCATGTGGTCAGTGTCAGCGATGACCCGGACAACCGGACGCTTGTAATCGACTTGGGAAGCCGGAATGGAATCAAGACCGATATGGCGGTGACTTCGGATAAAGGGCTGGTTGGCACCATCAGTCAAGTCAGCAACTTTACGTCGACTGTCAAGCTTGTAACGACACTTGATTCCAAGGACCCGAATTCCAATGCCATCGCGGCTACGGTTCAGGGTAACGAGAACAAATCGTTTGGCATGATTGAAAGCTACGATCAGGAGAAAGGCATGTTCCTGATGACAAAGATTAAGAGCGACGACCCGCTGAAGAAGGGAGATACGATCATTTCTTCCGGGCTTGGCGGCGAGTTCCCGCGCTTTATCGTCATTGGTACGGTTGTCAGCCGTCAGGTTGGCGAATTTGGTTTGACAGATACGGCCTATGTGAAGCCGGCGACCGAGTTCTCTGACTGGAACGAGCTGTTTGTGGTTGTGACGCCGGAGGTACCGGAATAATGAAACACCGTAATCTGCTGCTCGTCATCCTGCTGTTTGCCTTGTTTCTTGCGGAGGGAGCCATCCTGCCGTGGCTGATTCCTCCTGCCTGGCAGACCCGGATTGTTCCGCATCTGGTTTATATCGTTATTTTATTTGTTTCTGTCTATCAGAACCGGCATAAAGCTCTGCTTCTCGGCATTCTGTTCGGCTTGCTGCAGGATGTCATTTATTACGGCGCGATGATAGGCGCCTATTCTTTTGCAATGGGCTTCTCTGCTTACTTAATCGGACTGCTGTTCAAGCCTAACCGAACACCGCTTCCGTTTATGCTGTTTGCTGTCTTAATGGGAAGCCTGCTGCTGGATTCGATCCTCTCTGGTACTTATAAGCTGTTCGAAATCAACCATCAGGCCTATACCTGGACCTTGATGAATCATATTTTACCGAACATGATTGTTCATTTTATTTTTGCGCTTATCGTCTATGTTCCTCTGCGGCGCTTCCTGGAGAAGACGAAGTTTCGAAACCGTCCAAGGGAAGAGAAGGCTTAGCGTCTGTTGTCAATTTACGCAGAAAGCAGGAGTTTTTGCAGGTCTGCGCGAATTAACATAAAGGGAGGGACAGGCGATGACAGTTAAATCCAACCATGTGACGATCAAGGGAATCAAAGATGGCCTGATTTTCCTTTTTGATGATCAATGTGAATTTTCAGAGCTTCTAAACGAGCTGAAATATAAACTGGAGCACAGCCATCAGAGTATATTAACAGGCCCTATCGTTCATGTTGATGTGAAGATGGGCATGCGGAATATGACCGAAGAACAGAAAACGCTCATTCTAGATACATTAAAGCAGAAAGGCAATCTGCTGATCCGTTCAGTGGATACGCCGGGAAGTATGCCGGATGAATCTGCCGGTCCGGTGATAAAGACCCTTTGCGGAATGGTTCGTTCCGGTCAGGTGCTGAAGCACGAAGGAAATCTTCTGTTTCTTGGGGACGTCAATCCGGGCGGGCAGATTATCTGCACCGGTGACGTTATCATCATGGGTGCGCTTCGGGGAACGGCCCATGCCGGAGCTGACGGGAATGAGAAGGCGGTGATTGCCGCCTCCTATCTGGCGCCTACCCAGCTTCGGATTGCTGAAGTGATCAGCAGGCCTCCCGATGAATGGGAGAACCGGGAAACGAGCATGGAATTTGCTTTTCTGCAGAACGGCACCATGCAAATTGATAAGATCAACAATGTGGGGAAAGTTCGACCGGACTTCAATGTGTTTAAAGGGGTGTAGATATGGGAGAGGCAATAGTCGTCACTTCAGGCAAAGGCGGCGTAGGCAAAACAACTACATCGGCTAATATTGGCACGGCTCTCGCGTTATTGGGGAAGAAAGTCTGTCTGGTGGATACGGACATTGGGCTGCGGAATCTGGACGTGGTGATGGGGCTTGAGAACCGCATTATTTATGATCTGGTCGATGTGGCGGAAGGGCGCTGCCGGCTGAACCAGGCTCTCGTCAAGGACAAGCGGTTTGATGAGCTGTACATGCTGCCTGCCGCACAAACCAAGGACAAAAATTCCGTTACTCCGGAACAGGTCCGTGATATTGTGCTTGAACTGAAGAAAGAATATGAATATGTCATTATTGACTGCCCAGCCGGAATTGAGCAGGGCTTTAAGAATGCGATTGCCGGTGCTGACCGCGCGATCGTCGTAACGACTCCGGAGCATGCCGCAGTGCGGGATGCGGACCGTGTAATCGGGCTGCTGGAAGGCTCGCAGGTGGAAGCGCCGAAGCTGATTGTTAACCGGATTCGTCCGAATATGGTCAAATCAGGTGACATGCTGGACATTGAAGATATTATTCAGGTGCTTAACATTGATTTAATCGGGATCGTTCCCGACGATGAGCATGTCATTAAAGCGGCGAACAGCGGCGAACCGACGGTGATGAACCCGGATTCCTCCGCTGCCATCGCATACCGGAACATTGCCCGCCGCATTTTGGGGGATTCGGTTCCGCTGATGCCGCTCACCCAGAAGAAAGGCGCATTTACAAAATTCAAGAAATTTTTCGGCATGGGAGGCTGAGCGGCCTTTACCGGAACTCATCCGCAGACAAGCTGTCTCCCTTTGAAAGGGTGCTTTCACTAACCGCTGGACGGTTAGGAGGGCACCCTTTTTGTGTGCGCGCCTGTTGTTCATATTCCTGTCCCCTGCTTCATAAGATGTAGCGAACAAGCTCCAGGGAGCCGCAAGCTGTGGAGAGGAGAAGGTATCTGATGGATGTTAAAAACAACGTGAAGAAACGGCGCGAGGAAAGGATCCGGGAGCTGCTGGGCAGAGAAGAACAGGCCCTTCGGCTTTATACACAGTCTTCTTATCCGGAGGATTTTGAACCGTACCGGGAGGCTGGCCAGCCGGCCCGGCAGCAGCCTGTCACATCTGACTCCGGCGGGATGGAAGAGAGAGATCCCGAGCTCATGTGGAAGCAGGGACGGGGATTATGGCGCGAGGATGCCTTTAACGCCCCAATTGCGGGAAGGCCGCCCGGTCCGGGAGGAACGCGTTTCGCGGGATATGACCCCGGCACTTCTGGAGAGCGGTATGATGCTCCCCGCAAAGGATCCTTTTTCCGCGCTTTCATGACAAGGACTTTAATCAGCGCCGTCTTGTTTGGAGGGCTGTGGGGAATTCACCGCTACCATCCGTCCTGGTCAGCACCGCTTGAAAGCTATGTGACGGCATCCCTTCACCAGGAAATGGATTTTCAGGCCGCCGAAGCCTGGTATGAACGCAATTTTGGAGGGGCGCCAAGCTTCATTCCTATATTCGGCAGCAAGAGCGAGCCGCAGCAGCTGGTCCAAAGCGCTCATGGATTTACAATCCCGATCGAGGGTAAGCTTGCCGAGAGCTTTGCGATCAGCCTGAAAGGTGTAGAAATTATCCCAGAATTGGATTCATCGGGCATTCAAGAGGTTAAAAGCGTGGAAACGGGCCGGGTAACAGAGGTTAGTGACGACGCGCTCACGGGCAGAACCGTTGTTGTGCAGCACAGCGGGGGTTATGTATCCGTTTATGGGCGGTTGACGGAGGTGTCAGTATCCAAAGGGGATTGGCTGGAAGGCGGAGAAAGCGTTGGCCGCTATTCCCGGAGCGGAGGTTCCGATACTGTCTATTTTGCCATCAAAAAGGACGGCCTCTACATCGACCCGGCAGAAGTGGTGCCGCTTGATTAAGATTGCCGGAATTCCGGTTTCTTTCCACCCCTTATTTGTTATAATTATGTTAACCTCCGTTCTCACCGGACATTTTGCCGAGCTGATTGTTCTGTTCGGAATCGTATTTGTCCATGAGCTTGGACATGCTGCGGCTGCCCGAATGCTTGGATTAAACGTCCTTTCCATTCAGCTGCTTCCGTTTGGAGGCGTCGCGGCGGTTGAAGACAACGGAACCCTGAGCGCAGCGAAAGAAATCTGGATTGCTGCAGCCGGGCCGCTGCAAAATGTCATCCTGGCAGGCACTGGGCTGCTGGCTCATTTAGCCGGCTTGTGGCAGGGGCCGACATTGGCCTATTTTGTACAAGCTAATATTCTGATCGTCTTATTTAACCTGCTGCCGATTCTTCCGCTGGACGGCGGGAAAATGGCACAGGCGCTGTGCAGCCTCTTCTTGCCTTACCATTCGACCTTGCTGTGGGCGGCGAGAATCAGCGTTGTTTTCAGCGTGCTGCTTATCGCTTATTCTTTCTATCCGCTGCTTAGCCATCAAGGCGTTCAGCTGAACCTGCTGATGGTCGGCATTTTTTTGTTCTACTCCAACTGGGTGGATCATCGGAATATTCCGTTCCGTTTTATCCGCTTTCTGATCGGCAGGCAGCGCCTGTTTGCGGGACAAGATCCATCTGCCAAAAATGCCCAGCCGATTGTCGCAGATGAGACGAAACCTTTGGATACCGTCCTGCGTCTACTTAAGAGAGATAAGTATCATTTTGTTTATGTACTGAACCCGGCGGGAGAGCTTCTGCAGATTGTGCCGGAGCATAAGATCATTGATCTGTTCCTGTCCGGCTGTTTGATTCATGAGTATAAATGACCAGGGTTACATCAAATATATGGGGAAATGGCAGTAGGTGAGAGTATGAAACAAATGGTAGTGCACTACGAACACGGTTCTGCCGAAATGGCGCTGCTCGAAGACGGCCGACTGGTTGAATACGCCGTTGAACGTTCTGACGGGAAAGGGCTTGTAGGCAGTTTGTTCAAGGGACGTGTCGCTAATGTTATCCCGGGGATGCAGGCGGCTTTTATAGATATTGGACAGAAGAAGAATGCTTTCCTGTACATAGACGATTGCCTTTCCCCGCATCTTGAGAAGCAGCCGAAGATCAAACCTTCGATTACAGAGCTGCTTACTCCGGGACAGGAAATTGTGGTACAGGTCACGAAAGACGCGATGGGAACCAAGGGAGCGCGGGTTACAACCCATTATTCGCTGCCGGGACGTTTTATTGTGTATATGCCGACGGCCGGTTATATTGCCATTTCGAAAAAGATTGAGAACGAAGCCGAGCGGAGCCGCCTTAAAGAGATCGGCGAGGAGCTTCGCCAGGAAGAGGAAGGCCTGATCTTCCGCACGATCGTTGAAGACCACGACAGGAGTGCCATAGAAGAGGATCTTGCTCTGCTGCGCAGACAGTGGGAGGACGTGCAGCTGAAATCGCAGCAGTTCGGTGCACCTGCTCTTCTGCACCGCGAGCTCAGCATGGTGCAGCGGCTGATCCGGGACGTCTTCAGCCCGCAGACCGACGAGCTGCTGGTGGACTGTGCTGTTCAGGCGGAGGAAGCAGGCCAATTTTTGGATAATCTGAATCCGGGAACAAAGCCGCAGATCGTCGTGCATAAATCCGCTGTCCCGCTGTTTGAGGCTTATGGAGTGAAGCAGCAGCTGGATAAGGACTTTCAGCGGAAGGTTTGGCTGCCGGATGGAGGTTATCTGATCTGGGATCAGACGGAAGCGATGAACGTCGTAGACGTCAATACAGGAAAATATGTAGGCACGGATTCGCTGGAGGACACCGTATTCCGGACGAACCTTCAGGCGGCGGAGGAAATTGCACGGCTGCTGCGTGTTCGTGACATCGGCGGGATCATTATTATTGATTTCATTGATATGGAGCTTGAAGACCACCGGAATGAGGTGCTTGCGAGATTGCAGACTTGTATGCGCGGCGACCGTACCCAACATCATGTTTTGGGATGGACCCGGCTTGGTCTGGTGGAGATGACCCGCAAGAAAATAAGGGAAAGCGCTGACCGCAAATAGAATCTGGAGCGCCGGAGCTGGGCTTTGATCATTATCTCTGATCATTATATAGGTTGATTTTACGTTTAACCTGTGTTAACATAATCGAGTATGTGTTTCAAGTGCATCTTGTACACATGCTGTAACCGCACCAATCGGGTGCCAAAGTACGCGTGAAACAAAGCGTCACCTGAATTAGGCGAGTCTGAGACATGAGGAGGTGCAAGCAAATGTACGCAATTATCGAAACTGGCGGCAAACAATACCGTGTTCAAGAGGGCGATGTTCTCTACATCGAGAAGCTGAATGCAGCTGATGGTGAAACTGTAACTTTTGACCGTGTATTGGCTGTTTCTAAAGAGAACGGCTTGGTAACAGGAACTCCGGTTGTATCCGGCGCAACTGTAACAGCAAAAGTTGAACGTCATGGTAAAGGTGCTAAGGTTGTTGTATTCAAATACAAGCCTAAGAAGAACTACCACAAAAAGCAAGGTCATCGTCAACCGTACACGAAGGTGACTATTGAGAAAATCCAAGCGTAAGAAGGTGACGATACTTGATTATCGTAACCATCAAACGCGATAAGCAGAAATCCGTAACCGGATTTCGGGTAGAAGGCCATGCGAACTTTGCTGAGGCCGGCAGGGATATTGTTTGTGCTGGTGTTTCCGCTGTTACTGTTGGTTCGGTGAATGCTGTTGAAGAACTAACCGGAATCGTAATGGATTCACGTATGAAGAACGGCTTTTTAAGCGCGGATCTTCCGCTTGCATCTCCCGCTGAGGCCAAGGCTCAAGCTATGCTTCTCTTGTCTGCGCTTGTCGTGATGCTTCGGACTATTGAGCAATCTTATGGGCAGTATATTCAGATAATAGATAGTGACTAATTAAAGAAGGAGGTTGACCAGACATGTTGAAATTGGATCTTCAGTTATTCGCATCCAAGAAAGGTGTAGGTTCCACAAAGAACGGCCGTGACAGTATTTCGAAGCGCCTTGGCGTTAAGCGTGCTGACGGACAAGTGGTTACCGGCGGAAGCATTCTCGTTCGTCAACGCGGAACGAAAATTCATCCGGGCACTAACGTAGGCATCGGCAAAGACGACACTTTGTTCGCCAAAGTGGACGGCGTTGTTAAGTTCGAACGTTGGGGCCGCGATCGCAAGAAAGTGAGCGTGTACCCTGTTGAAGTCGCTCCTGTAGCGGCTGCTGTTGAAGCTTAATAACAAGCCCGAACGGCTTAGAAATCCCCGGCATTTTGCCGGGGATTTTTTTTGAGAACCATCACTGGAAAATTACAGCAGGACGCTCAAGCCGGTCCGTCCAAGGAGTTATTTTTCCAGCAAATCAGGTATAACGCAGCAGCTCACTCCACTTCGAAGATGATACTTTATGTTATACTGTTGTATGTTGGACAGAAAGGTAAAAATGCGTAGAGGATTGAGAATAATCATGAAGGACCGTAGATCGTTAACGATCATAGCCGGAATTCTGCTGCTGATCCCTTTGGTTCTCTTTTATTTTAACCGGTCGGTGGTTGGGCATATTGGCCTTTGTTTGTGGGTTGGAGCTGTGCTGTACGGGTACTGGATATACATCCGCAGGCAGCAGGAAGCGGACAAGCGGCGGCTGGTTGAATCTGTTCAGCGGACAGCAACTTCTACCCTTGCGCGGTACCGGCACGACTGGATGAATGATTTGCAGATTTTGTATGGATATATTCAGCTTGGTAAATATGATAAACTGCGCGGCAGTTTGGACAGAATAAAAGAACGAATGGCCGCGGAGAGCCACATCTCCAGATTGGGCATCCAGCCGCTAGTCTTTTATTTGCAGTCTTTCCGGGAAATGAACCCTTCCGTCCAGCTGGAGGTTTCCATTGAAGAAGGACTGGAGCTCGGGCAGCTGCTGGACCGGGAAGAAGCGGAGAATTGGGCGGAGACCGTCATGGAGACCATCAGAGCCTATCAGTTTGCCGGGCGGTCTTCATGGGGAGAGACGCTGCAGCTTAATATGTCCATTTACCGGGAAGGCGGCGAAGTCGTGGTCCGCTTTGAGCTGGAGGGCGGCTCGGGGAATTCGGAGCTGTTAAAGGCCAATACGCTTAAAGCGATCCGGGGCAAGCGGATTTATGCGAAGGAAGAAGCCATGCAGAAAGGGGTTTGTGAACTCCGGATGCCGCTGGCAATTTAAAAGAGGTGGAAGAATATGTTCGTAGATAAAGCGAAAATTTATGTGAAGGGCGGCGACGGCGGCGACGGAATCGTCTCCTTCCGGCGGGAGAAGTACGTTCCCGAAGGAGGTCCTGCCGGCGGTGACGGAGGAAGAGGCGGCAGTGTTATTTTTCGTGTAGACGAAGGACTGCGGACCCTGATGGATTTCCGCTACCAGCGCCACTTCAAGGCACAGCGCGGTGAGAAGGGCCGCAATAAGAGCCAGCACGGAGCGGGCGCAGAGGATATGATCGTCCGGATTCCGCCGGGCACCGTCATTATTGATGATGAATCCCAGGAAGTGCTGGCGGATATGACCCGCCACGGCCAGCAGGTCGTCGTAGCCCGCGGCGGAAGAGGCGGACGGGGCAACATCCGGTTCGCTACGCCAAGCAATCCGGCTCCCGAGCTGGCTGAGAACGGGGAGGAAGGCGAGGAGCGCTGGATCATTCTGGAGCTCAAGGTCATGGCCGATGTCGGCCTTGTCGGATTTCCGAGCGTGGGCAAATCCACGCTGCTGTCTGTCGTTTCCGCGGCGCAGCCGAAGATCGGCGCGTACCATTTTACAACGATTACTCCGAATTTGGGGGTTGTCAGTGTTGGTGAGGGGCGCAGCTTTGTGATGGCCGATCTTCCGGGACTGATTGAAGGCGCACACGAAGGTGTAGGCCTGGGCCATGAATTCCTGCGGCATGTTGAACGTACTCGCGTCATCATTCATGTGGTGGATATGGCAGGTTCGGAAGGCCGTGACCCGTTTGACGACTGGGTGAAGATCAACGATGAGCTGAAGCAGTATAATGCTGAGCTTGAGAACCGCCCGCAGATCGTAGCGGCCAACAAAATGGATATGCCGGAGGCGGAAGAGAATTTGGAAGTGTTCCGCAAGAAAGTTGCCGAGCTCCGGCCTGATTTGATGATTATGCCGATCTCTTCCCTGACCCGCCAAGGGGTCAAAGAGCTTATGTACAAAACTGCGGATCTGCTGGATCAGATTCCGGAAGCCCCTGCTATTGAAGAGGTAAGCGCTCTGGAAGAGCGGAAAATCTACAAGCTGGATAAAGAGGAAGACAACAGCTTTACGATTACCCGTGACAATGAGGCTTATGTGGTTTCCTGCCCGCGTGTTGAACGGATGATGAAGCGGATGCAGCTGAACTCCCATGATGCTATTCTCAAGCTTGCCCGGACGATGCGCCATATGGGCATTGATGATGAGCTGCGCAAACGCGGGGCTACGGATGGCACGATCGTGCGGATCGGCGATTTTGAATTTGAATTTGTAGAAGGCAGCAGCTACTACTATTAATTTTATACTGTCTTTTCATATTGGCATGGCATGAAAGCTGTTGTTCTCCAGGTAACGGGGCGGCAGCTTTTCTTTTATTAAGGCGTTTCTCTATTGCTTACATAGGATGTATAGGTTATAATGTCCACTATATAAAAACAAAAGTCTTTAAGGAGAGGACGATATTGCGGGAACGTTATTATCTGGTCCGAGAGGATGTTCTGCCGGAAGCAGTGCTTAAGACGCTTCAGGTGAAGCAGCTGCTTGCAAGCGGTAATGTCAAAACCGTACATGAAGCGGTTGAACAGGTTGGCTTAAGCCGAAGCGCTTTTTACAAATATAAAGATGGCATCCATCAGCTGAATCAGCTGGAACGTGATCGGATCGTTACCATTTCCCTTGACCTCGAACACAGGTCCGGTATCTTATCCCAGATGCTGGCGCTGGTGGCCAGCTTTGGGGGGAACGTGCTTACCATCAACCAAAGTATTCCTCTTCAAGGGGTGGCGAATGTGGTTATTTCCGTGGAGACGTCCAGGCTGACAGAAGAGCTGGATGAAATGCTGGGCAAGCTGCGGGGAGTTCAGGGAGTCCGAAAGGTTCAGATTATCGGCCAGGGATAGTTTGGACGCACCGGACTATTAATAGTTTACAGAGATACTAAGGAGCGGAGGGGATCAGTTGAAAGCCATAAAGGTTGGTCTGCTAGGACTTGGAACTGTCGGAACGGGTGTTGTGCGTATCGTTGAGAAGCATCAGGAGGATCTGCTCAGTCAGGTCGGCTCTCCTATTCAAATTGAGAAGATTGCTGTGAAGAATTTAAAGAAGGAACGCAGCATTTCAGTCGATTCCAGCGTTCTTACCGAGGACCCGTGGGAGGTTATCCGCCACCCCGAGATTGATGTCATTGTTGAAGTAATGGGCGGAATCAATGAAACCAAAACTTATTTGCTGGAGGCGCTCGCGCTCGGCAAACATATCATCACAGCTAACAAAGATCTGATGGCGCTGTACGGGAGTGAAATTCTGGCCAAGGCGCTTGAGCATCAATGCGACGTCTTCTATGAGGCGAGCGTGGCCGGCGGCATTCCCATCATCCGGACGCTGATTGAGGGCTTCTCCTCGGACCGGATTACAAAGATTATGGGGATTGTCAATGGAACCACAAACTATATTTTATCGAAAATGAGCCGGGAAAGCGCATCTTATGAGGATGTTCTTAAAGAGGCCCAGCAGCTCGGTTATGCCGAATCGGATCCGACCTCTGATGTTGAAGGGCTGGATGCAGCCAGAAAAATGGCCATTTTGAGTACTTTAGGCTTCCGTACAAATGTCGAGCTTAAAGACGTAAGCGTCCGAGGCATTTCTTCCGTCTCGAAAGAGGATATCACTTATGCGAAGCAGCTTGGCTATGAGATGAAGCTTCTCGGCATTGCGGAATGCCATGATGACGGGCTTTCGATCAGCGTCCAGCCTACCATGGTTAAGGCTTCCCACCCGATCGCGGCAGTCGGCGGCGTTTATAATGCTGTATATGTTCATGGGGAAGCAGTGGGAGAGACGATGTTTTACGGGGCTGGGGCAGGCGAGCTGCCAACGGCAACCTCAGTTGTTGCTGACTTGATCGCTGTTATCAAGAATATGAAGCTTGGCGTAACCGGGCTGAAGGCCATTGTTCCTTATAAGGAAAAGAAACTGCGGGCAGATGAACGGATTTTCTATAAGAATTTTCTGCTGCTTCAGGTGGATGACAAGGCCGGTGTACTGGCGCAGATTACCCAGGTTTTTGCTGAATACGAGGTCAGCCTTGATTCTGTCATTCAGACGCCAAATGCCCAGCAGCCTGGGGCGGAGATTATGATTGTAACGCATCTGGCGAACAAGGCGAGCATGGATAAAGTCGTGAAGCATTTTGAATCGATGAGCGTCATCCGCCGGATCAAAAGCATATACCGGGTAGAAGGCTGATTGTCGTTCTTACAAATTACCAATATAGAGCTATTTAATTGAACAAGGGAGCTGGAGATTAATGAGATACCAAGGATTGCTGCACACTTACAAAGAATTTCTGCCTGTAACGGAACGTACGCCAATGCTGACTCTTCAGGAGGGAAATACTCCGCTTGTGCGGGCTGAGAACCTCTCGGAGGAGCTCGGACTCGACCTCTATTTCAAATATGAAGGCTTGAATCCGACAGGAAGCTTTAAGGACAGAGGCATGGTGATGGCCGTCGCCAAAGCGGCTGAAGAAGGCAGCCAGACGATCATGTGCGCTTCCACAGGGAATACATCTGCCGCTGCTGCTGCATATGCTGCAAGACTTGGTATTAACTGCATCGTTCTTATTCCGAATAATAACATCGCGCTGGGCAAGCTTGCTCAGGCCATGATTTAT
Organism: Paenibacillus pinistramenti; assembly: GCF_005869875.1. Taxonomy (GTDB): domain Bacteria; phylum Bacillota; class Bacilli; order Paenibacillales; family Paenibacillaceae; genus Fontibacillus; species Fontibacillus pinistramenti. The sequence goes on along the minus strand of NZ_VAWG01000022.1, from coordinate 4,951 downwards.
GGAGCCAAGGTTATTGCCATTGAGGGCAACTTTGACCGGGCGCTTGAAATTGTACGCGAAATTACGGCCAAACATCCAATCACGCTGGTGAACTCGGTGAATCCATACCGGATCGAAGGACAGAAGACCGCTGCTTTCGAGGTGTGCGACCAGCTTGGCGGCGCTCCGGACGTACTGGCGATTCCGGTGGGGAATGCCGGGAACATTTCTGCCTACTGGAAAGGCTTTAAAGAATATCATGCCAATGGAAAAATCAATTCCTTGCCGCGTATGGTCGGCTTTGAAGCCGAGGGAGCGATGGCGATCGTCAAAGGCGAGCCGATTCTGGAGCCGGAGACAGTAGCGACAGCCATCCGGATCGGGAACCCGGCGAGCTGGAAGACAGCTGTTGCCGCTGCCGAGGAGTCGGACGGCCAAATCAATTACGTAACAGACGAGGAAATTTTAAGTGCGTACCGGACGATTGCAGCGCGCGAAGGCATCTTTGCTGAGCCGGCTTCCGCAGCTTCTGTGGCAGGGGTGTATAAGCTGAAGCGCGAGGGCTACTTCAAAGGCGGAGAGAGAGTAGTTTGTGTGCTTACAGGCCACGGCTTGAAAGATCCTAACATTGCGATCAAAAGCATCGGCGGAGAGCCGCTTGTCGTTAAGGATAAAGAAGAAGCCGTAATGGAAGCTATCTCCAAACTGGAAGGTAAGAGCGTATGATCAAGGCTCAAGGAGTAAGGATTCGGGTTCCGGCCAGCACGGCCAATCTTGGACCCGGATTCGATACGCTGGGCATGGCATTGTCCTTGTATGCCTGGATCGAGATGAAGCCGGCTGAGCAAACCAAATTTTACTTGTACGGAGAAGAGCTGAAGGGCATTCCCCAAGACAAAAGCAACCTCGTTTACAAATTGGCGCAGAGGGTATTTGAAGAAGCGGGTGTATCCGTCCCTGAGCTTGAAATATCCATGGCTTCCGAAATTCCCTTGACCCGGGGCTTGGGAAGCAGCGCTTCGGCAATCGTTGGTGCGCTTTATGCGGCTAATGAATTGATCGGCGCCCCTCTTTCGGCAGATAAGCTGTTTGACATGGCTGCCGCGATTGAGAAGCATCCGGATAATGTGGGAGCTTCCTTGTTCGGAGGAATAATTTCGGCTGTGTGGGACGGAGAACGCGCGCATTATCTGCGTATAGAACCGCCTAAGGAGCTGCGGGCCCTGGCCGCGGTTCCTTCCTTTTGGCTGGCTACCGAGCAGGCGCGGTCGATTCTGCCGGAGACTTTTTCAATGGAAGACACGGTTTACAATGTGAGCAGGGCTGCTCTTCTCACTGGAGCATTTGCAGCCGGAAGACTTGATCTTATTGCTGAGGCCATGAAGGATCGAATTCACCAGCCTTACCGGGCGCCCCTGATTCCGGGAATGGACCGGATACTGAAAGAGGCGGTCAACCATGGTGCCCTTGGCGCTGCGCTCAGCGGTGCGGGCCCTACGCTGCTGGCTTTAACAAGCCGGAGCTCAGACCGCTGCAGTGAACTTGAAGCTTTTATATCGGATGTATTAGGCGAACATGGCATTGAAGCCAAAATGTTATGGCTCGATCCGAGCTCGGAAGGAGTCCGCTGCCTGCTGAGCCATGAGCAAGCTCCGTTTAACGCGGGCAGTCTGGTTTAACTTTTTTTGGAGGAAATAACGGGGCTTAAACAAGCTGTGGTTATGCAGCAAGCCTGACTCCATGCTTATGAGATGCAAAGGGGAAATTTGATGAGAACAGTTGCGCTGCTTCCGGAGGGTACAGTTTCGCATGAAGCTGTTCTGTACCTGTTCGGGAATGAGCCGGTCCAGCTCAAGCATTACAAACAGATATCGGACGTCTTCCTGTCTGTGGCGAACGGAGAAGCTGATTTCAGCGTAATTCCGGTGGAAAATACAATTGAAGGCTCGGTAAGCCTCCATATGGATTGGCTCGTCCATGAAGTGGATGTGCCTATGCAGCTTGAATGGGTATACCCGTCGATTCAAAATTTGATCGGACGCAGAAACGAATTCGAATCGGAAGAAAGCCTGGATTACTCCAAAGTAAAACGTGTTCTCTCTCATCCAGTGGCCATGGCTCAGTGCCAGCAGTTTATCAGAAGCCGGATGCCGCAGGCTGAGCTTGAGAATGTCGGCAGTACAGCTGAAGCCATTCAAAGCGTTGCCGGGCATCCGGGCGAAGGCTGGGCGGCGATCGGTACCGCGCTTGGCGCACAAAGATATGGACTGGACACCCTGGCCCGCCGGGTCACGGATCATAACAATAATTTTACCCGGTTTGTCTTGATTGGCCCTGGTCCGATTGAACTTTTCGGCCGCCAGGCCACACAGAAAACAAGCATTCTGGTTACGCTGCCCGCCGACTTCCCTGGTGCGCTTCACCAGGTATTGTCCGCCTTTGCATGGCGCAAGCTCAACTTATCGCGGATTGAATCACGGCCGACCAAAAAGAAGCTTGGCAGCTATTATTTTTATATGGACGTGCTTGAAAATATAGACTCCATCCTGCTCGGTGCCGCCATTTCGGAGATCGAGGCGCTGGGCTGTCAGGTCAGGGTTCTGGGCTCATATCCCAGCTATCCCTACGACGAGGAGTAAACAGCGGATAACCTTTCGGAACCCTTATGGGGAAGCCGGAAGGTTTTTTTTAGTTTTGAGGATAACAATTTCCGGGCAGGTGCATAGGATGTATCAATGGGAAACGGGCTAATATCACGGCCCAAGAAGATTAGGAGGTTTTTGCCGCGTGAAAATACACATGGTCAAAGAGGGCGATACGTTATATGAACTTTCGAAAAAGTATGCTGTGCCTCTGCAAACATTGATAGACGCCAATCCGCAAATCACCAACCCGGATGTACTGATGGTTGGGGACAAAGTAAAGATTCCTTCCTCGGCCGTACCTGTCGGCAATGACGAAAACGTCATTTATAAACATGTCGTCAAACAGGGGGATACGCTTTGGAAGCTTTCAAAGGCCTGGGGCGTATCGCTGAAGTCGTTGATTGATGCGAATTCGCAGCTTAAGAGTCCGAACGCCTTGCTTGCCGGAGAAGTTGTAAACATCCCGGGTGGCGGGCAGGAGCCGGAGCAGTCGTCTGAACAAGCGCCGCAGCAGGCGTCTGAAACAGCACCAGAATCACAGACTGGCACCGGCACGGGCGGAACGGTCGGCAGCGGCAAGAAAAATACTGCGCCAAAGACGCCGACAGAGCCTGTTCCCGTTCCAGTTGAACCTGCGCCAGTAGAGCCTATAGCTGAAACCCCTGCACCGGCTCAGCCTGTTCCTGAACAGCCTGCAGTTCCGATTCCGGTTGCCCCTGCTCCTGAACCGCCAAAGAATGAAATTCATTATGAATTCGAATTTTCCGAATTGATCATGCAGCAGCCGACGCATTTTGAATACGTTAATACAATCCCTCAGTATACGCCGGCTCCTCCTGTTCAAGAAAAACCTTGCGGCTGCTCGGACACCAAGCCTGCAGAAAATAGTTATATGATGCCGTATCAGCATATGGCACCACAAGCTGCTTCTTACTATGATTTTCCTAATATGCCTATGACTAACGAGTCTCCAGCCTATACGTCACCGGCTAATACAGCACCTAATTTGGGCCCGATAAACTATATGCCATCGAATATATCTCCTGCTGACTACGCACCTAACCTTGCTCCAGTTTATTACGCTCCTGTTAACATCGCCCCAGCTTATGCTGCTCCAAATGCTGCTCCTAATCTTTCGCCTTTCCAGTATATGCCTAATGCGGTTCCGTCGAATCTCGGCCCTTATTCACCGTTTAACAACAGCGCTCCGAATTTGTCTCCATCCCAGATTTCTCCGATGAACGCTGAAAATAACAGTATGCTTCCTCAATTGGAATCTTACAGCGGCGGATATCCGGGAATTACAAATGATCCGTACAATCCGTATACGGGAAGCATGCCGAATATGGTATCGCCGGAAATGTATGCGCCTAACTCCAATTCATTTATGCCTCAGCCATGCGGCTGCGGGGAAGGAATGCCGGCAGGCTATCCTGCTCAAACGTTTCCTGCCTATGCTCCGGAAGGAAACCAAGGAGGCTGGAATATTCCGTCTCAACTGAACTACGAAGCAGCACCGGGAACCTATCAGGCTCCTTACTGGAATATGCAGCAGCCGCAATACCCGGCCGGATATCCTTATGGATTTAACACTCAGGGATTTATGCCGGATGCCTATTCATCCTATGGCAATCCCTATGGGTTCATGGTTCCAGGCGCGCCAATCGGGGGAACCGGAGTGCGTGAGGAGAATGAATACACATCTGCGGAATTTGCCGGTGCAGGCAGTGAAGAACAAAGCTTGAATGCCCAATTCCAAGCGAATAGAGCCGATACGGAAAAAGTAAAGGTCTCAACTCAGCCTGCTGAGAAAAGAACTGCAAAAAAACAATCAAGAACTCCGGAGAAAAATGCTAAAGCCCGCAGCACTTCAAACAAGGCAAAGAGCCGGAGAAACCCCTGGATCGGCAATTAATAATAATTAATAAAGAGGAAGCGGATAAAGCGGAGCTATTGCTTCGCTTTATTTTTGTTAGGGTAATATGCGGCGATACTTTTGCTGCTTACAAGTGATATAAAATGATTTAATAAAAAGCTTGCATGCTTACCAGGACGTGTGATATTATATAAGTCCGGCCAAGTTAAAAGTCATTTTCGACAAGTGAGAAAAAATGTCGAAAAAAAAGACTTGCAATATCGACTGGAAGATGATAAGATATAAGAGTTGTTAAAGAAGTTTAAGAAAACAGCGACAACGAAAAAAAACTTGATCTTTGAAAACTGAACAACGAGTGAGAAATAAACAACGAGTAACAACTCGTCAGATTCAAAATGAGCTACAAACTTTACTTTTATGGAGAGTTTGATCCTGGCTCAGGACGAACGCT
>NZ_VAWG01000021.1 GCF_005869875.1 Paenibacillus pinistramenti | reverse complement strand
GATCTCGGGCGGCCGGCCGCAGGGGCCGCTCCGGCGAGCGGGCGCGCCGTCGTGCCGGGCGCGCCATAGCCCGTGCGGGCGGCGCCTGGTGCGCCCGCAGGGTTCCGGGCGGCACCGAAGTTGCTGCCGCCCGCTCCGCCGCCGAAGCCGCGTCCGCTGTAGGCGCCGCCGTTGTTCGCCCCGCGCCGGTAGCGGTCGCGGGCGATGTCGGTGTCTTCCTTCAGTTCCTCAGGAATCTCCTCCAGGAACCGGGAAGGCGGGTTGGCCGTTGTGCGGCCAAACAGGGTGCGCATCTGGGCACAGGTCAGGAAGAGCTGCTCCTCCGCCCGCGTAATGCCCACATAAGCAAGGCGGCGCTCCTCTTCCAGCTCTTCATTGTCAAGGAATGCCCGGCTGTGCGGGAAGACGCCTTCCTCCATGCCGATGATAAAGACGACAGGGAATTCGAGGCCCTTGGCGCTGTGCATCGTCATCAGGACGACGGCGTCCGACGAATCGGCTTCCTGCTCGTCATCGTTCATGCTGTCGATGTCAGCGATCAGCGCAAGATCGGTCAGGAAGGCAACGAGCGATTTGTCTTCATTATTCTTCTCAAATTCCATCGTAACCGACAGAAACTCGTCAATGTTCTCCAGACGGGACTTCGATTCAAGCGTGTTCTCCCGCTGCAGCTCAAGACGATATTCCGTGAGTTCCAGCGTTTTTTCAGTCAGCTCGGTAACAGACAGGAACTCAACCATGCGGACAAGTGACACGATCATGTCGTAAAATTCCACCAGCGTATTGCGGGTACGGCCTGCAAAGCCGAGATCATCCACGTACTCGAGCGCTTTAAAGATCGAGGTGTTCCGCTCTGCTGCAGCGGCAGCCAGCTTGGCTACGGTCGTGTCGCCGATCCCGCGTTTCGGCACGTTGATAATCCGGGTCAAGCTGATATCATCGTCCGGGTTGGACAGCAGGCGCAGATAAGCGAGCATGTCCTTGATTTCTTTGCGGTCGTAGAACTTGATCCCGCCGACGATCTGATAAGGAATGTCCGATTTGATCAAAATTTCCTCGATGACCCGGGACTGGGCGTTCGTCCGGTAGAGAATCGCGTGATCCCGGTACGATTTGGCATTCTTAATATTCTTATGGATCTCCGAGGTTACGAAATACCCTTCATCATGCTCGGAATCGCCCCGGTAAACCTTGATCTTGGCGCCTTCGCCTTTATCCGTCCACAGCTTCTTCGGTCTGCGCCCGCTGTTCTGGCCGATAACCTCGTTGGCCGCATTCAGAATTGTGGAGGTCGAGCGGTAGTTCTGCTCCAGCATGATCGTAGTTGCTTCCGGATAATCCTCTTCAAAGTTCAAAATATTCGTAATATCCGCGCCGCGCCAGCGGTAAATCGACTGGTCGCTGTCCCCCACCACGCAGATGCGGTGATGGCTGTCTGCAAGCATTTTACAGAGCATATATTGGGCACGGTTCGTATCCTGATACTCGTCCACGTGAATGTACTTGAACTTCTTCTGATAGAAATCAAGCACTTCCGGCACTTCTTTAAACAGCTCGATTGTCTTCATAATCAGATCGTCAAAATCCAGCGAGTTGTTGCTTCTCAGCCGTCTTTGGTACATTTTGTACACTTTGGCCGCGATGTCCTGCATGTAGTCGCCGATCTTCTTCTCGTACTGGTCAGGAGTGACCAGCTCGTTCTTGGCTGCGCTGATCAGAGCTTGAATGGCCTTTGGCTCAAACTTCTTCGTGTCGATGTTCAATTCCTTCATGCAATTCCGGATAACGGACAACTGGTCGGTGGAATCGAGAATGGAGAAGTTCGACGTAAAGCCGATCCGCTCAATGTCCCTGCGAAGAATCCGTACGCACATGGAGTGAAAGGTGGAAACCCAGATCTCACGGCCTTCGGAGCCGACCAGACTGGAGACCCGCTCCTGCATCTCACGCGCAGCTTTATTTGTAAAAGTAATCGCCAGGATTGCCCAAGGCGGAGCCTTGCGGGTACCGATCAGATAGGCGATGCGGTGCGTCAGCACGCGCGTCTTGCCGCTGCCCGCCCCCGCCATGATGAGCAGCGGCCCCTCTGTCGCGAGCACCGCTTTCTTCTGCTCCGGATTCAGCTTCTGTATGGCTTGTTCTATATCAACAGACATTGAAGTCATGTCTCCTTTCCTTGTTAACAAACTTCCCTCATAAAGGACGAGGGACTTTGAGGCCATTCCGTTGGAAGAGCCCACATATGAAAAATCCTGCAAAATTCTGCAATTTTGCGAAAAGAGCGCGACTTCTATAAGACGTTACTGAAAGAAGTTACTGAAAGACGTTACTGAAAGACGGTACAGACTACGTCCCCTTCACCGCCTGAACCGTTTCAAGCGCTTTGGCCAGATCGGAATAGACGATATTCCCGACCACAACGGTGTCACTGACCGCCGCAGCCCGGGCCGCTGTCTCCGCATCCGTCACGCCGCCGCCGTAAAACAAGCGGGATTGTTGCAGTGAACGCCGGACGCTGGCCACAAGCTCCATGTCCCCGAATGTGCCGCTGTATTCCACATAGATCACAGGCAGCGACATGAGCCGTTCCCCGGCTTGTCCGTAAGCCGCCGCACGCGCGGCAGACAAACTGCTATCCGCTGATGTCAGCTTCCCGGCCGTCGAATCCGGGTTCAAAATAATATAACCCTCGGGGATCACCATCTCCCAGGGAATCAAATAACCGAACTGTTCAACCGCTTCGCTGTGCCTTCCAATCAGCCAGCCGGAGTCCGCGGCGTTCAGCACCATTGGAATCAGGTAAAGGTCAAATCCAGGAACAACCGCCTCCAGATCGGAAACCTCCAGCACACACGGAAGCTCAAATTGTCTGACCCGGGACATCAGGTCCACGGTATTGTCATAAGTAACCCCGCTTGAGCCGCCAACCATGATGGCATCCGTTCCGGAGAGGCAGACTGCCTCCAGCTCCTCCTCTGTCAGACTGCGGTCAGGGTCCAGCTTAAACACGTGTCTCCACGTGTCAATCATTGATTTCAACGTCTGATTCCTCCAGCGCATATGTCCTGAAAATCGTTCAAAAAAGACACTACGTTCTAGTCTATGATACCACCCGAATGGTGTCAACGTTCGTATTTTGGATGGAAAAAAGGGAACAAAAAAAGCTCCGCCGTCCCAATCGGTTATCCCTATGCGGACAGCAGAGCGCTGCGCTGCGTGCGAAGATAAATTTTTAATCAAACAAGCTGAGCATGGAACGTTATCTTAATCCAAGCAGCACTTTCCAGGCCGGGGTCTGCAGATCACTCTCCGACAGGTCGTCCGAATAGAATCCGTAGGCGCCCATGGCCTTATACTTCAAAACATCTTCCATCGTATCAATGGTATGAACGTAGGACGGCACACCCAGATTTGTCAAAGCGGAAATCAGCCAGCGGTTGGCCCGGTAATCCGACATTGTCACGGCTGTAATGTGATTCTCCCGCACAAACTTGACGACCTGGGCGTCCGTATCCTTAGAGACATAAAGTGTGTAGATGATCTGCGGAAAATCATACACGGCTTTAACCTCAGCCAGCATCGGCTGATTGTAAATCTGCGGGACCACCCGGCTCAGCACGCTTGGGTCCACCTCATCCGCTTCCTTGACGATGGTGCTGAACATCTGGTTGATGCGTTCCGGCTCAATTTCTTTGGTATCGGTAATAATATAAATGTCAGGATACTCGTGCAGCAGCTGCACAGCATCGGCCCAGCTGAGCGCATCGTATTTCCCCTGAATCTTGGCTTGTCTGAATTCTTCATAAGTAAAACGGGCATCCAGCCTGTCCTCAGGCAGTTCACCCTGCTGGCCCATCATTTTGGATAAGCTTGCGCCCCATTCGTGACGGCCGATCAGCTGCGGGTCCTCATCTGAGGTAAACAGCATGTCCATCTCAAAAACCCGGTTGCCTTTGGCGTAGCTGGATATAAACGCTTCGTAGCTGTTTGTGTAGGTCAATCCGTTAATGGCGCCCATGGCGTGCGAAACAGCCTGATACTGCAGAAAGCCTTTTTTATCAAAAGCAGATTCCTGATCATGAAAAATAAAACTGCTCCCGAAGAGCATAATCAGGAATACGGCTGCAGCAACCCCAAGAAGACTTAACAATCGTTTCATGAATTATGGCCTCCAGCCTAAAATGCTCTGCATATACGCAAGAAGCTGGTCCCGCATATCCTCCTGCTTCAGCGCATAATGAAGAGTTGTCTCAATAAATCCGAGCTTCTCTCCCACATCGTGGCGTTCTCCTTCAAAATGGTAAGCCATGATGCTTTCTTTCTCGCCGAGGCGCGCAATGGCATCGGTAAGCTGAATTTCTCCGCCTACCCCCTCATGCTGGGCTTCCAGCTCCTCAAAAATACCAGGGGTCAGAATATAACGCCCCATAATAGCCAAATCGGAAGGAGCGTCCTCAGCCTTCGGCTTCTCGACCAGACGCTTGGCCCGGTAAATTCGCTCTTCCAGCAGATCGGCGTCCACAATGCCGTAGCGGGACACCTGCTCGTGAGGCACCGGCTTCACGCCGACAACCGAACGGCCGTAACGCTCGAACACGTTCATCATCTGCTTCAGGCACGGTGTGCCTGCGGTCTCCACGATGTCGTCGCCGAGCAGAACGGCGAAAGGCTCGCTGCCTATGAATTTGCGGGCGCACCAGACGGCATGCCCAAGTCCGCGCGGTTCTTTTTGCCGGATGTAGTGAATATCAGCCATGTTGGACGGTCTGCGGACTTCCTCCAGCAGCTCCCACTTCCGCTTCTCCGACAGATGGTGCTCCAGCTCAAAGGAGTTATCGAAATGATCTTCGATCGCCCGCTTGCCCTTCCCCGTCACGATAATAATATCCTCAATTCCCGAAGCGACGGCTTCTTCAATAATATACTGGATGGTCGGTTTATCGACGATCGGCAGCATCTCTTTCGGCATCGCTTTCGTGGCAGGAAGGAATCGTGTTCCGAGACCGGCTGCAGGAATAATGGCTTTGCGTATTTTCATAGACTTAGAATCTCCCTTGTTGGTGGTCAGCCAAAAATGAATACGGGACAGCAATCCCGGTTCATTTTTATCTATCTATTCATGATCCAATTTATTATAACACAGGGCTGTGAGAGTGCCGAGCTGGGGATCTAGGGAAAGGCTTCCGAAGCTCCCCAGCTGCATCCTTCACATGCCCTCAACAGCAAACCATTGATCTTGCAGCGTCCAGCCTCGCCCGTTCCAGCCTAAGAGACTGACCATATAGCCGTAACGGTCGGCATGATAAAGGCCGCTGACCCCCTGGAAAGCCATTAACGAGTATTTGCCGTCCCTGTCATTATCCACCGGATACAGGCCGCTGACGGGATCCACAAATCCCTGAACGGGTTTGATAAGCGTGCCGTCCGGATTGTAGATTTGGTTTAAGTAGTCTTTGCCGCGCCCCCTGATATCGATTGTATACGTCTTGTTCGTGTTCAGGGCAGTTACGCGCAGCTTGTAATCCGGCAGAAAATCGACCGTGTATTTCCACTGCTGGCTGAAGTGCTCCGAGTTAAAAATATGCCTGAACTTTCCGTTCTCATAATGGTACACATCATCGTACGTAATCGCCCCTGACCCGCCCGAGTCAATCTGCACTAATATGTCCTGATAGCCGGAGCCGGTAAAATCAGCCAGCACCAGGCGCGGGTTATAGCCTGCCGGTTCCGGCAGCCTGATCGTATACACCTGGCCGGTGCTGCCGTCTTTGACGGTCAGCGTAATATTTTGCACAAAGGGGCTGTCTACCGTCTTCGTTCCTGTCAGCAGGATGGTATCCGGCCTGCCGTCGCCCGTCACATCGGCAATCGCCTGATCTGCTTTAAAAATCATTTCCGAGCACCTTCTTCTCAGTAATAAGGGACAACTACGATGAAGGACAAATACGTCCCGCGTTCTGCAATCTTCCTCTGGAACAGCATATGAAGCATAAGCCCGGCTGGTTCCCGCCTAAGCCGCATGAGAAGGAGGCTGGCAAAATAAAAGACCGCTCAGGCCCGGAACCCTCGTTCCGACTCTGGCGGTCTGTATATGTCGTATATGTTCGTTATCCCGTCTCAGGCTTCCGGCAGAATCTGCTTAATGGAAGATCACCTGTTTGATCCGGGATTCTTCTAATGATGTCAAAGTGTACGGCGACTGCGGTGTGTGCAAAAGGCGTTCTGTGCCAAACTCAATCTTCCGGTACTCTTCGTCCCCGGCTGCCTTTGATTCCCCGCGTACTCCCGCTACGAAATTCTTGATTTCTTTAATAGCTGCCAGCATGGCTGTTCATCCTCCTTGGATGATGTTTCAAATGAATTTGCAACCTCTTTGGTTACGCTTTCATTATAGCACGATTGCTGGGTTATTGGAAGGTGTGTCCGCGAGAAATGCACATTATTTTTTGGTAAAAATGTTGTTAAATCAAGGTTAAAAGTTGACATATCTTTAAAATAGTACACTAGAAAAAGAAGTTTGTTCACTGTGTGCGGACACATAAAACAAGCACCTGTCTATGAGATACTCTGAGCTGATACAGAGCTGGCTTGAGCCAGTTATCCGGGCAAAAAAAACCAGAATGCACTGAATTCTTCTCTGCACTCTGGTGTATTTGTTTTAGTAAGCATTTTTAAAGCCGTTGCGGATCGTCCTGATAATAATGCGGATATCGAATAATAAAGACCAATTTTCAATATAAAAAATATCGTGCTTGATCCGGTCCTCGATCGAGGTATCCCCGCGGAGTCCGTTGCTCTGCGCCCAGCCGGTAATTCCCGGACGGACGTGGTGCTTGACCATATATTTCGGCACCTCCTCGCGGAACTGTTCCACGAAGTAAGGCCGCTCAGGCCGGGGACCGACCACGCTCATATGTCCAAGCAGCACGTTGAAGAACTGAGGAAGCTCATCCAGACTCGTCCGCCGAATGAAGGAGCCGAACGCCGTACGCCGCGGATCGTTTGGAGTTGTCCAGCCGGTATCCGCCGCCCCCTCGGGCAGCATGCGCATGGAGCGGAATTTATACATATTAAACTTCCGGCGGTTGAGGCCCACCCGCTCCTGTTTGAAAATGACCGGGCCAGGAGATGTCAGCTTCACGCCAACCGCTACGGCCAGCATGATCGGCGAGGTAAAGAGAATTGCAAGCATAGAAAATACGATGTCAAAAGCTCTCTTAAACAGGCGGTTGCTCATCAGATCAAGCGGAATCTCCCGCACATTGATGGTCGGCATCCCGGCAAAGTTATCGAAGTGGGGTCTTGCAGGCAAATAATCGAAAAAGTCCGGAATGATCAGGGTCCGTACCCCCGCCTTCTCGCTGGCCGAAATGATCGCCGGATATTTGGGATGGGCGTCGAGCGGCAGGGCAAGGATCACTTCGTCGATCAGGTATTTCTTAAGGCAGGCTTCAAGATCACTTAAAGTGCCTAAGATCGGTTTGTACTTCTGCACTTCTGCGTCATCCCACCGCTGGTAGTCATCCAGAAAGCCGACAACTTCATAACCAAGCTCCGGATATTGACTCAAGTTGTCCGAGAAGCGTTTACCCAGCGAGCCTGCACCCACGATGAGCACAAACTGGCGGTTGTAGCCGTTCCTGCGCAGCCGGCGGAGCGAGTATTTGAGCACATACCTGTAGAAGAGAATCAGGAACAGGTTCAGCAGCATATAAATCGCGAGGTAGGAGCGGGAGATGTTCACCTCTTTTACAAAGAACAGCAGACTGAGCAGCACGAACAGGCTAATGGAATGAACCTGAAAAATCTTCAGCATCTCGTCGGCGAAACGCTTCCTCCGCTTGGGCGAATACAGGGCAATCATCAGGCCGGTCATGACCGCTACCGCCCCGTAAATCAAACTCCAATAAGCATAGCTTTCAATCGGCAGGGGCTGCTCGTGCGGAATCCAGCCGCTTCCGAATTTCAGCCACCAGGCGATCAAGAAGGAGACCTGGACGACGAGCAGATCGGCAAAAGCGTACATTTGCGTCAAGAAGCGCTGATTGCTGCGGATCATGCTTTAACACCCGCCTTCGAGCTGCCGCTGACAGCAGCTGCCGGCCTTGCAGGCTTAATCCAGTTAAGCGCGAGCGCAAGCCCCAGCTTCAGGCCAATGCCGGCGTACACCGCCCCGTTGATCAGAAAGTTATAACGTCTTTGATAATGCTTTCTATGAAAGAGCAGCATGGCACGGTGGAATTCATAGACGATTTTGAACGGCCGCCGCCGCGCGCTTCCGCCCTTAAAATGTACGATGCTGGTATCCGAGTTGTAATAAATCTCCCAGCCCGCCTGCTTGATGCGGTAGCACCAGTCGATGTCCTCGCCGTACATAAAAAAGCTCTCATCCAGCCCTCCAACCTGCCGGATCACCTCCTGGCGGACCAGCATAAATGCGCCCACCAGACAATCGACCGGGTAAGACTCATCCGGATTCCTAAACCCCAGCTGGTACTGGTTAAACCGGGGGTTGGACGGAAACAGCCTGGAGAACCCGAAGGCATAATAGAACGAAGCCGATGGCGTAGGGAAGCCTCTCTTGCAGGCTTTGTCCAGCGAGCCGTCGGGGAGTACGATTTTGCAGCCTGAAGCTCCAACCTCCGGTGTACCGTCCATAAAAGAGATCATGGTCTCCAAGGTATGCGGCAGCACGACCGTATCCGAGTTGAGCAGCAGCACGTAACGCCCCCGGGCAATGGCCATGCCCTGATTGTTTGCTTTTGCAAAGCCGGCATTCGTATCGTTAGCAATAACACGAACCTCCGGATAAGCGTCAGAAACCGCCGCAACCGTATTGTCGGCCGAATGATTATCGATAAGGATAATTTCATAGGTATAACGCGTCTTGGAAGCATAAACCGACTGAATACAGTCTATGGTCAAGCCGCACGTATTGTAATTTACGATAATAATGCTTAAGTCCATAGCAGTTAAGCTCCTGACAAAATTAGTAATCTCCTATTATTATATCAGCTTTGGCAAGGACTGTGGGAACAGCAGCGCCTGAATAAATAGTCTGCCGGTCCTAAGTCATTCACCAAGGAACTGGTTAATATCTTAGTAAAATAAACCAAAACATGAAGCAGGGAGGATTATTTATGAAAAAGCTGATTGCCGGACTCACCATCGGGATGCTGATCGGTTCATCCACAATGGCAGCCGCCGCCACTTCGAGTACGGTGCAGGCTGCTCTGGCCCATTTTAAAATTATCGTAAGCGGACAAACGAAAACGGTATCATCCAGCCAGCTCGTCTATAAAGGCAATACATACATCCAGCTGCGCGAAGCGGGCAATCTCTTCGGTTACGACGTCAGTTATGACAGCGCCTCAAAAACCATTGGCTTCTCTGTGAAGAATAGCAGCACAGCCTGGGTGACGCTGAGCGATTTTGCCGCTGCCAACGGCTACACCATCAAGCTGCCAAACGCGGACGGCGACGAATACAACATTGTTCAGGGCACCAAAATCCTGCTCACCGCCGATGCCAGCAACCTGCGCGAGGGTGAAGAGAAGACCTTCACCGCCACAAACGGCAAAGTCATCACCCTCAGAAAATATCTGGGTTCGATTCAGCTGAATAAAGCGGATCTGGAGGATGCGGGGCTGTTGAAATAAAGAGCCTGAAAAAGATAGCCCGGAAGCGAAATAATCCGCTCCGGGCTAAGTGGCTAAGAACTTAAAAGCAGATTATAACCGCGCCAAAATATCGCCAAGTAACACAAACAGATAAATTGTTCCCGCAGCAATACATGCTAAAAGCAATAGAAGCAATAACAGTCTTGAACGCTTTGCTTTCTTGATGATGATGAACATCGCTTGTACCCAAACCCTAAAGAGCTTAATAAAATTATAATTAGATTTTCCAAACTGCCTTTTTCGGTGATTAAAAGATGTATTTGTGATATTATCTGTAATTTGAATAATACTAGCTGGAATATTAATATTTGCACCTGCTTGACTAACAATTTCCTTGGCGATTTCCCTCTTCATCACCATAAAACTACTAAAGTGAATAGCCTCCTGTCGATCTAACAGCCAGTTTACAACAACAGCATTGTATTTCGATATGAGCCTACGGAATAGTGTATGATTATATTCATTTCTTTGCCCAATGACCACATCATATCCGTCATTCATTTTATTTAACAATTTTATCAGTTCTTCCGGTGGAGTTTGCATATCATCGTCCATTAAAGCGATAATATCTCCCGCAGCTACACTCAGTCCTTTAAATATTGCAACCTGCTGGCCGAAATTCCTCTTTAGATCCATAAATGTAACATTTGGGTTTTGAAGTTCCAATGTTGAACAGATTTCAGCACTACGATCCAAACTTCCATCATTGACCAGTATAATTTCTAAATTATAACCGTACTTGTACTGAATGAGCAGTTGGTTTACGACCGTGCTTATTGAATCTTGTGAGTTGTATACGGGAATAACTACCGAAAGCCGAGTATAAGTCATGTTAAAGCATCCTGCCTTGGATGTTTTCTTAGAATATAATAGGCATTTTTAGTTTCAAATCCTGCGCTTGTATAAGCTCTTAAAGCTTCAAGATTGTTTGAGGAAGTTTTGATAACCAATTTTGAATAACCAGATTCTTTAGCCCATTTCAGACCTGCCTCTATAACAATTAACCCCAAGCCATTATGAATATGCTCCTTGTAAACTGCAGTTAATATCCCCTGCACTGTATTCGTATCCACCGCAGAGCAGTAAAAGAATCCGATTTTCTTGGAATTAAGCTCTACTTGGTAGATATGTGCTGTACCCGAATAATAGGCATTACTCATCCAATTAACATATCTTTTATAAGCGGTTTCTGTTCCAAATACAGGATCTAACGATACTCTGTCTGTAACAAAAATACCTTCTTCGATCTTGGCCAAAAAACCTTGCAGCTTCTCTTCGGTATCTACTTTTTCCCATGTACATTGGGGAAACATTTTTTGTACATACCTAGATAACTCTCTTCGTCTGTTGAGATTTCGGGACAATTCAAACTGTGTCTCCATAAATCTAAACCCCATATCCTCGAGGCTGTGCACGAGTTCCAGCTTTCCTTTTGGAATCTTAGCAACAATGTAAGGATAGTTCTGAAAGTCTTGAGTCAAATCGTTTAAAACATGTATTGTATCTTTATCTTCAAACTCAATTTCCAGGACACTTCTATCTAAATTTCTTAATTCCCAATAAGCATCAATTTTTTTCATTATTCACCATACACTTTCAATTTGTACGTTAATTATCAAAATAATAAACTTTATAACCTTGTTGCTGATAAACGATTTGCTTATTTAACGATGGAGGCCAGTTTAAGAGATCTCCTTGATGCACAATATACCACTTTATACCTTTTGATTTAAAATAATTCTTTATGGTTACACCGTCACTCCATTTCATTATACTTTCCACTTCTTTTATCCTATCGGATTGCAAGGGGGTACCCAGGTCTTTATAGAAAGATACATATTCCTGTCTTTCTGACAATGCGGTGACCATAAGATCGGGATCGTTATGGGAATCTTGAACAATATCTTTTTGGGCGCTCTGCTCCTTAATATACTCCAAGGCCCCCACATAAGCCGTTGGATAAGAGAGATAATTATAATCTTTCCCCCAAGCGGGCCCCTTCTGAACGTCCTTGGCCATGTTCCATGAAATAATAAGAAGGAGTACCATAACTGTGCTTAAGGTGTAACGTAAATAACGAGATCTATCCATTTTATTATTGAGCAAGTAACCAATTGCTCCAAATACCCATATACACACTATAAAATAAGCCCAAACTAAAGGACGATGCATAAGTTCCTCTTTATTACCAATTAGATGGGCATCATATGAAATGGTTAAGGACGTGGCCAAATAATTAAATATAACAATAAGTGGAAATAGGGCTAAAACCAATGATATTTTTTTGCGTAAGACAACAATAATGAGAATATAGGCCGCCCCTAATATGCCTAAAGTACCTAAAAACAGCATTACCGCCATAAGTCCGTACCAGTACACAGTGCTTATTGAAAAGTGATCTGGAGTCATACTTGTTGTGAACCACTTCTTCATCCATGCATTCTGGAATTGTTCAATTGTGAACCGAGTGTAACTTGCCGAAGCACTCCCATCATAGCTTATATAAGGGACTTCTTTGAATTGTTGAACATAATGGATAACAAAAAAATAGGAAAATATGCAAAATGTGAACCAAAGAACTTTGATTTTGACGGTGACTTTAGTAAAAAATATCGAAGGAAATATCCACAGAACTAAGGCATTTGCAAAAAAGATATGAAATTTATAAGTTATACAAATTACAGAGATAGTGTAACTTATCGCTATATTTAGAAAGCGGCCCTCTTTACAGCCTATAATCATAATCATCCAAGCAAGGCACATTAATGCCACACCATAAAATCCGCCTGGCGCAATAAATTGAAGCCAATGATAGCTCAACCACGAGTTACCAAACCAAAGCGGCGAAGCATCAGGAAACGTAAGAACACCAGCTGCAGCTATAATACCTGCTCTAGCTCCCCAAAAGGAGCGAATAATGACGTATGCCCCGAATCCTGACAAGAGCATTCCCATAGGGGTTAAGAAACTATTGAATACCTCATAGGCTGTCGTAGGGGTAAGGGAGCTTAGTTCAGATGGCAAAATATACATAGCAAAGTGATAAAAAGGCATTGGCTGATTGGCTAATAATAGATGCTGCATGGAACTAAACCCTTGAGCATGGGTAATCGAGCTGATTATACTTGCATGAAAAAAACTATCCACCCAAGGTTTAATAATGGTGGTCTCTCCAGAAATTTCCACTGCATCTACAGAAGTTCTCATCCATAAGGAAACTGCTGACAGAATAACAAGGAGAGCAGCTAAGCTCATTTTCCTGCTTTCAGGCTCAGCATTTTCCTCCATATCCCTGATCCTCTGTTTACTGAGAAGTGCCGCTATAACAACAAGGGTCGCCATACAGAAAAGATCGGCTCTTACGCTAAAGGGGAATATATAAAACATAAAAAGAAGAATGGAATTTAATGAAAAGAATCCAACTAAAAAGCACAGACAAAAATCGTGATATTTTTTTATAGAATTAGGCATATACGAAAGAACAATTCTGCCGCTTAACCATACAAGTAAACAAATGCCTATAAAAAAGAGGGGGACTGAATAATGCAACTGATGGACGGTAAGTACATTCAAAAGAGTGAGCACAGATGACAGAAGCAATATGAATAACCATTCCCATTTCATTCTCCGAGCTACAGCCAAAATTTAAAAGCCCTTTCCTATAAGTTTCGTTTCATAAAAATCAAAAATTAGCCGAACAATATAATCTTGTTGTGATGTGCTTAATGAGTAATACAGCGGTAATCTCAATAAGATCCGGCTTGTATGTTCCGTAACCGGCAACTCTTCATTTTGTCCCCAAACTTGCCCCATTTTTGACAGGTGCAGAGGAACATAGTGCGGTACTGCCGTAACTCCATGCTCTTGCAAATATTCCATCATCTTATTTCTCATTTCTTCTGTTTCCAAAAGGAGATAAAAGATATGATAGTTGGTTATGCATTCTGCCGGAACGCTAGGCAGCTTTATTAATCCTCTATCTCGAAGAGGCTTTAACCCCTGGTAATAACATTCAAATAACGTTTTCCTTCTTTGATTAATTTCTTGCCAGTTCTCCAATTGCCCATATAAAAATGCTGCCAATATTTCCGAAAGCAAGTAACTAGAACCCATATCGACCCACGAGTATTTATCAATTTCTTTCTTTATGAAGGCTGTTCTATTGGTGCCCTTTTCCCGTATGATTTCTGCTCTAGCAATAAACCTTTCGTTATTGACAGCTAATGCACCGCCTTCACCGCAGAAGTAATTCTTTGTTTCATGAAAGCTGTATGCTCCTAAATCACCAATTGTCCCAAGATACTTATCTTTATACTTGGCCGTTAAAGCTTGAGCAGCATCCTCGACCACATATAGACTATGGCGTTGTGCGATCTGCATAATAGAATCCATTTCACATGCTACGCCAGCATAATGAACTACAAAAATTGCTTTGGTGCGCGGAGTAATTCTTTCCTCTATTTTAGTCTCGTCTATGTTCAAGGTATCTTCTCTGATGTCGACAAAAACAGGAATGCCGCCGTGCATGGCAAAAGCATTGACTGTAGAAGTAAAGGTGTAGGATGGAACGATAATTTCATCCCCCGGTTTAATATTCAACAGCAGTGCAGCCATTTCCAGCGCATGAGTACAAGAGGTCGTTAACAAGGCATGATTAACATGAAAGTTATCTTCAATAAATTTCTTAGACCTTGCAGTATAGGGGCCGTCCCCGGATAACCTTCCACTCTTAGCAGCGGTTAACATATACTCGGTTTCTCTTCCTATGGGTTGTGGATTATTAAACGGGATCATGACGTTGATTTACCTTTTCATGTTGAGATATAAGTTCTGACTGAATTCGATTTTCAGCACGGTTATTGTAACATATTGTTTACGAACAAAGTAGTAAATACGACATTTACTAAACGTCAAAGAAACTACAACAAAACGTCCCACTACTAAGGGACGTTTTGTTTAAAGGTCAACCGTTTTCAATTGAAGGATCAAACCCGAAAGAAAAATAAATTGACCAAATAATCATGGTCTAGTGATCGTTTGATTATGAACCCCTCTGAGAAACTCCTGCAATCCCTCACGCCAAGGACGCAAATCATTAAAGCCATTCGTACGAATCGAAAGATGTTCCATAATCGAATTACGGGGACGGGGGGCCGGACGCTGGAATTGTTCGGTTGTACACGACTCCAGTTCGGCATGGAGTGAAAATCCTGGCACCAACCGCCCCGCCTCTTCAAAAATCGTCTGCGCAAACTCATACCACGTGCACCAGCCGCTGTTGGAGGCATGGTATATGCCGTACTTCTCCGTGGCCATAAGTTCAAGCAAGAACTCTGCCAAATCCTTCGTATAGGTCGGCGAGCCCTTTTGATCATGAACGACCTGCACCTTTGGCTTTTCCTGACCAAGTTTCAACATTGTCTTAACAAAGTTATTCCCGTAATGTCCGTACACCCACGATGTCCGCACGATAAACCATTTGGTGGACAGAGACTGGATCAGCAGTTCACCCGCACGCTTTGATTTGCCATATACGCTTTGCGGGTTCGTATTGTCGTATTCCACATAAGGGACCTCAGAGTTGCCATCAAATACATAATCCGTACTGATATAAATAAGCTTCGATCCGACTTGTTCTGCAGCCATAGCAACATTCCGGGTGCCGGCGGCATTCACCAAATAGGCTCGATCTGGATCGGCTTCTGCTGCATCCACAGCTGTATATGCAGCACAATGGATAATGACTTCTGGAGAAAACGATGAAATGATATCATGACACTTTGCTTGATCCGTGATATCCATCTGCTCGCGGTCGCAGGCGAGGACGGTATGCCCCACCTTTTCTAAAAGTAGAACCATGTCCCGTCCCAACTGCCCGCTGGCTCCGGTAACCAGCGCCTTCATTGTGATGCCTCATTTAAGCGAGAATTGTACTGCACGGCATAATACTGCTGATAGACACCCGACTGAATACGCGTCCACCATTCTTTGTTATCTAGATACCATTGTATGGTTTCCTTAATCCCCGTCTCAAATGTATACTTCGGCTTCCAGCCGAGTTCTGACATTGTTTTGGTCGGATCAATACCGTATCTGCGATCATGTCCTGGCCGATCCTGAACAAACTTGATCAATGACTCTGGCTTACCTAGCTGCTTCAAAATTGTTTGTACAATTTCCACATTAGTCCGCTCGTTATTGCCGCCGATATTGTATACTTCACCATTAATTCCTTCGTGAATTACCAGATCGATAGCGCTGCAATGATCCTCCACGTAGAGCCAATCCCGAATGTTCATGCCATCCCCATAGACGGGCAGGGCTTCATCAGCCAAAGCACGGGATATCATTAAAGGAATCAGCTTCTCCGGAAACTGATAGGGACCATAGTTATTCGAGCAGCGGGTAATATTTACAGGTAGGCCAAACGTCTCATGATAAGCCCGCACCAGCAGATCGCCGCTGGCTTTGGATGCCGAGTAAGGGCTGTTTGGAGCAAGCGGTGTCTCTTCGGTAAATAACCCGGTCGCCCCCAGCGATCCATAAACTTCATCCGTAGAAACCTGTACAAACTTTGTCACGCCGTATTTCTTGGCTGCGTCCAGCAGCACTTGTGTCCCTAAAACATTCGTTTTCACAAAAATACCCGGATCCAAAATGCTCCGGTCCACATGCGATTCAGCTGCAAAGTTTACGACAACATCGATGCCCTGCTGAAACAGCTCATCTACAGCCGCCGTATCCTGAATATCCGCCTTAACAAAGGTATACTTCGGATTGTCTTCGATGGATTTTAAATTTTCCAGATTGCCTGCATAAGTTAAAGCATCCACGTTCACGATTTCATACTCCGGATGCTCTTTCAGCATATATAGCACAAAGTTGCTGCCTATAAAACCGGCTCCGCCGGTGACAAGCAGTTTCATGAAAGGCTCCCCCTCATTTCCATTCATCCTCTAATCAAAATTCAGTTCCGCATCCTGCAGCAGCGGGTGCCGCTGATCCTTCTCCGACAGCACCGGATTGGACGCCGGCCAATCAATGCCAAGCGCAGGGTCATTCCATAGTATGCCGCGGTCATTCTCCGGAGAATAATATTCGTCCACTTTATACATGACTTGGGTATTTGGCACAAGCGTGCAGAAGCCATGCGCAAAACCCTTCGGCACCAGCAGCTGCCGCTGATTAAACTCGCTCAAAATAAAGCCCTGCCACTGCCCAAAGGTCGGCGAGCTCCGGCGCACATCTACGATCACGTCATAAATGGCTCCGGACAGAACCCGCACCAGCTTCGTCTGCGCCTTTGGATTCAGCTGATAATGCAGACCGCGCAGCACCCCCGGCTGGGCAGACAGGGACTGATTATCCTGAACAAAATGATAGTTAAGGCCTTTAGCCTGCATCACCTGTTCATTGTAGCTTTCCATAAAAAAACCGCGATGGTCCCCATGAACCACCGGTTCCAGCAGACTGGCTCCTTCCAGATTCAAAGGAGTTACCTTCATCGTTCGACTCCCCTTCACCTAAAGTTTCAATTTGCCGAATTCTTCACCAAAAAGAATATCCTGCGCGAGCTCATTAGCTCTGGCCCATGAGGCATGAGTTCCGGCATCTGTCCACCAGCCCTCAAGCACATCATAAGTAAGCTGGCCGCGCCCGATATAGGCATTATTTACATCAGTGATCTCCAATTCACCGCGCGCCGACGGCTTCAGCGTTTTGATAATATCAAAAACGGAGCTATCAAACATATATATGCCGGTTACGGCGTAATTGCTTTTGGGGGTTTGCGGCTTTTCCTCAATGGAGATGATTCTATCCCCCTGCAGTTCCGGAACCCCAAAACGCCCCGGATCAGGAACCTCTTGAATCAGGATTTTTGCTCCGGTCTGCTGATTCTCAAAATTTTGGACGTAAGGGGTAATATCGTCAGCAAAGACATTATCGCCAAGAATAACAACCATCTGATCATCCCCGACAAAACGCTTGGCCAAGCTTAAAGCCTGGGCGATCCCGCCGGCTTCATCCTGGACTTTATAAGTGAAAGCCACGCCTAGATCACTGCCGCTGCCGAGCAGGTTAACTACAGCGCCCATATGCTCCTTGCCTGTGACGACCATGATGTCGGTCAATCCGGCTTGTTTAAGCTTATATACAGAGTGGAAGATCATTGGGTACTTGCCAACGGGCAGCAGATGTTTGTTGGTGACTTTGGTTAAAGGAAAAAGGCGGGAGCCGGTCCCGCCTGCTAGGATGATTGCTTTCATGTAAGGATCCTCCTCATTATAAACGGCATCACTAGGTTGGTTCATTCTATTTTGCACTAACAAGATCTCTTAATGAATTAATACTCTATTAACATTTGACCTTCTGCCGATACTTCGGTAGACAATATTCAAATTGAATGCCGCTTGAGGACTAAAGCAGTTTCTTCCATCAATAATTATTGGTTCTTTCAAATACTTTTTGTAATTCTCCAGACCAAAGGAAATAAATTCATTCCATTCAGTCGCAATAAGCGCAGCGTGGCTTTCCGTAAGGGCATCCTCTACAGAAGTACAGTATTGAACCGTGGCGCCAAGTTGTGTCTTAGCTAATTCCATAGCAGCCGGATCAAAAACTTTCAAATGCAGACCCGGATATTTTTTCTTTAAATCATTAATAATCTTAATTGATGCCGCTTCTCTTATATCGTCTGTGTTAGGTTTAAAACTTAGCCCCAAGACAGCAACCGTTTTGTTTTCTAGATCTTCGCATTCCTCTTCCAGCATGCTTATTAACTTCTTATACTGAATTTCATTGACATTGATAACTTCTTGAAGCAGATTGAAATTCAGTCCCAGGTGCTCAGCGATCTTAATAAGACCTTTAGTATCTTTCGGAAAACATGCACCTCCAAACCCAATTCCTGCTTTCAAAAACTTGCTCCCTATTCTAGAGTCAGTGCCTATTCCTTCTGCAATTTGTGAAATATCAGCTCCTGCAAGTTCTGCGATATTTGCAATTTCGTTAATGAAAGATATCTTCATAGCCAAAAAAGAATTTGCTGCATATTTTATAAGTTCTGCGCTTCGAATGTCGGTGACCTGTATTTTTGTATTTAATGGCTTATGAAGCTCAACAAGGATTTCACGCGCCTTTGCAGAAGCTACTCCTATTACAACGCGCTCTGTTTGAAAGAAATCTTCTACCGCTGTGCCTTCTTTCAAAAATTCCGGTACAGAGGCCACATCAAAACCAATGTTTTCATCCGTTATATTTGCGCCGATAATCTCTTGCACTTGACTAGCAGTTCCCACTGGAACAGTGCTTTTATTAACAATGACTTTATATTCATTCATGCATGCCCCAATTTGCTTAGCTGCGGTGTGGACGAATGACAAATCTACATTTCCATCTTCTAAAGAAGGAGTCCCTACAGCAATAATGATAATTTCTGCAGCTTGCACTGCCATATCTAAATCCGTAGTAAACTTTAACCTTCCTGATGCACTGTTTTTGATTACAAGCTTCTCAATTCCGGGTTCATAAATAGGCATAATACCTAAATTCAGCTGCTCAATCTTAGAAGAGTCAATATCTACACAGATAACTTCATTACCCATCTCTGCAAAACAAACTCCTGAAGTTAATCCGACATACCCAGTACCTATTACAGCCAATTTCATCTCTTTCACCACTTTATGAGATTTGTTTTTTATCTTTAGCCGTATGGGCCTTTGATTCATAATTATCATCCATGATAACTGGTTGGCTTAATTCTATCTTTCTAACCCGGTACAGTAATTCTTCTATAAGTTTACGATTATTGGATATTAAATCTGCAATAACTCCTAATGTTCCAAGTTGAAAACCAACAATCATCATCACTGCAGCCAAAATCAAGGATTGAACATGTCCATTCCCTGAACCTGTTAAATAGAAGATTAAAAATCTAAGTCCTATTAGTAATCCAATAAACGTTGAAATCAAACCTGCAATTACAAACACCTTCATTGGCTTATACATAGTATAAATTCGGACAATAGTTTTAGCAGAGCGTCTCATGTAATTAGTAATACCTTTAAATAAACGAGACTCTCTAAGTTTCCCGTTCGTACCAATCTCTACATGTCCTATAGCTAACTTCTTATGACCAGCCTGTATAATAGTCTCTAAAGTATATGTAAATTCAGATACAATATTTAACCGAAGTGCGGCATCACGGGAATAGGCACGAAAACCACTTGCAGCGTCAGGAACTTTTGTCTGGGACAGTCTTCTCACAACACTGCTTCCAAATTTCTGAAAGAACTTCTTTATAGGGGAAAAATGAGCAATATTGTCGGTTTTTCTATCACCGACTATCATATCATAGTCTCCGCTAAGGATAGGGGCAATCAATTTAGGAATATCAGCACCTCTGTATTGATTGTCTGCGTCGGTATTTACAATAATATCTGCTCCTAATTTAAGGGACGCATCAATACCGGCCTTGAAGGCCTCAGCCAGCCCTTTATTTTTAGGGAAACGGACAATATGGTCTACCCCTAATGATCTAGCTACTTCAATTGTTCTATCAGTACTGCCGTCATCAATAATCAAAATTTCAACCTTACTGATCCCCTTAATTTTCCTAGGTATATCTCTAATAGTAACCGGAAGGGATGCCTCTTCATTCAGGCACGGAATTTGAATGATTAATTTCATTAGTATTCTCCTTTCTCAATATCTTAAAATAGGGAACTATGGCAAATAAGGTCGTTAATATAAATACGACAACATTAATATAAAAAGCGCAAACCAATAAATCCTGGAAAGAATACCCTCTCATCGAAAAAGCAAATGCCATGCTTACTTCCATTGTACCAAATCCGCCGACCCCATTAATGGGCAGAACCCATGAAAAATTTGCCAGTGTTGTTGCAAATAAGGTATCCCACATCTCGTACTTCTGATTCAATGAAAAAAACAATAAATAAAAGAACACGAAAATAAAACTCCATATCCCTAGCGAAGTAAAAAACAGATAAATACGCAATTGATTTGTTTCTACCTCTTTTGAATGTCCGATTAATACTCCTACTTTTTCATCAATTGTTTTGAAAATTTTTCGCATGCTAATTTTATTTAAAACTCTGCGAAATAGATACAAAAATGTTGATGGCTTCAAAGCGCAGAATAGCAGAATCGCAGTAACTATCCACAGACCAATACTAATTAAATTTAGTTTATATAGGACAGTATAGGATAGCGACAATAAGAATACAGAAATTAGCAAATCGTATAACTTTACAAAAATAAAAACATTTATACCTGAGGCCAATGAAGTTCTTCGAACCCTTTTTAATAAATATATTAACGAAAAATCGCCCAATCTAGCTGGAATCACTCTGTTATAAAAATTATGCAATATACTAACCCCCAGCAACTGGCTAGTTTTGACTACAGGATCTGCTAGCAGAAGTTTAAAACGTAAAGCTCTCAGGTAATAACATAAAAAGTAGACTGTCGCTGCAAAAATCAACATCACATAGTTGAGATCCTGGATAATACTCACAAATTTAATCCAGTCGATCTTAAAGGCAATATATAGGACGAAGAGTAATGTAAGGAATATGGAAATAATTAATTTGGCTGTCTTTTTCATTTTTTTGTACCGGCCTATTTTATTTTTTACCACTACTATAGTTCTACTTATCTGACAGTTTAATTATGGTGAAATATTTTTCGTTATAAACTTGAATTCCATCCTTCGCTAACTCCATAGCGATTTGATCAGCTTTACTTTTATAGTTTTCAAGAGTACTCTTGCTTACCGGCCAATAATACGACTCCCATCTTAATGAAAAATACGGCATGATGACGTATTCAGCCAAACCTTTTTCCTTAACCTCAAGAATATCTTGGTTCAGCTTGGCAATATCAGAGTCCGCTAGAAGATTACGGATGGAATCCGGAAAATACTGCGCACTAATCGCTAAACTTTTATCGCCGGCACTATTATAAGTTGTAAAACCAACCTCACTCGATATATAAGGCGCTAAATAATCATTTTCAGATGGTATAAAAACTACACGATCATTCAGTGAGAAATTATACTTTTTCATAGGCGCAATAACATCTTTGTTGAACTGATGAATCTCGCTCAAAGTTTCTTGGGCTTGAGTCGGCGCGAAGGTCTTTGGAAGAAAATCTATTAATAACAATATAATTAAACTATAGTATAGAACATTTTTTTTCTTTTCTTTCAATAAAGCCAATCCATAACAACTTCCAATTAATAGAAGTATCTTTGGTACAATCAACCACCTATAGTTGGCCCTCATCATATTAAATGGAAATATTTTATATATAAAATCCCATGGAAATTCTAAAAGCGTTTGTTTAGAACTCAGTAAATAACTTTCGTAGGTTATTGAACCCGTTTTGACAATTGTATTATTAAATTTTAGTGCCGGACCTAATGCTAAAATAAGAAAAACAAAAAATATGAGCGAAAAGGCTTTTACATTTGGTTTATGACGATTCTTTAAAGTAAAAAATAGAGAAACTGCAATCAAAACGATGCCTAAATAGTTAAACCACATTGTAGAATCGCCTGGAAAACTAAGAGATTTATTTGATAAGTACGTGTTAATTGAGAAAATTTTACTTATATATTGAGAATCAGTAGGCAGCAACAAACTGAGTACATCTGGAGAGGTGCCTCTAAAGAAGTCCAATGGGCTAGAAAAGCTAGTTATATCACTTGGTAATAATATTTTTATTGATACAGCAGCAAGCAGCCACGGAACAATTATAAATAAAAGATAGAACCCCCAAGCTCTTATTGAAAATTCCTTTCTAAAACAAAGAGAGAGTAAAAAATACAAGCATGAGGCAGCAGCCAATATAACTGCAATATACCAGGATGTTGAAGGGTAAAGCAGGCGGACTAAATAACACAATGCAAAAATAGCAGCATTCTTCCAACTTAAAAACACAAATTGATTGGATTTTATTCTTGATAAATAGTAATCAAGGCACAGTGAAATTGGAATAAGCATGATCCCAAAAAATACAGCGGGGATTCCAACTTGAGAAACTATTAGTGGATCTATGTAAAATAAAATACTAAAAAACCAGCTTACATAGAGATTTTTGGTAATTTTATAAAAGAAATAGATTAGACAAAAAACCGAGCATACATAAAAAATTAGATAAGTAAAAACAGTGCTGAAGATGATATTATTTGTGAACAACTTCGTTAGTGAAATAACAATATAGGGAAAAAACATCTCATCACTTGGACTTCCATAAGGATATCCAAACTGCTTTAGAGTAGTATGAAAAATACCATTGTTAGCGAGATAATTCCCAGCTCCCATCACCGCATAATTAATTCCCAGTGTAGGAAATCCATTAAAAGGTATAATTCCTAGCAAAAAAGCAATATAAATATTACCGAAGACAAGAAGTAAAATAGCAAGGACATTAAGAAGTCTTATTTTATTAAAAAGCATCTTTAACCTCGATTCTTCCTTTTAAAATGTGGTAGCTGACGGGAAGCGCCAAGAGAGTTTAATGTCACCGCACGACGTCATCCTCTTGGACATATTCCCCAACCTGTACTTCTATAAAGCACAAATCTATCTTTCCGGGGTTGCATATTGTGTGCTCTTCCCCCATTCGAATAAACGTTGATTCGTTCGCTCTTAAGAGTGTCTCAATTCCATTTACTGAAATTAATGCCGTCCCACCAAGTACAATCCAATGTTCATTTCTATGGAAATGTTTCTGAGTTTGTAATTTCCCGCCCGGCTTAACAACTACTTTTTTTATTTTATAGTTTTGAGCAGTGTCTAGAACCGTATGATTGCCCCACGGCCTGTAAGCCGTAACATGGTTATCACAGAGCTCGGACTTTCTCCGCTTTAATTCACCCACTACTTCCTTTACCTTTTGAGACGAACCCTGTCTTGAAATCATTAAAGCATCTGGCGTATCAACAATTAAGAGGTCATTTACATCAATGGTTGCTACCATTCTACCATTTGAGAGAACAAGATTTCCCGCTGAGTTAACGTTAATATAATCTTTGGATACCGAATTACCAGCCTCATCCTTGGGTAATTGTTCATATAGAGCTTCAAAGCTTCCAAGATCAGACCAGCCTATATCGGAAGGAACGACTTTTACGTTTGTGCTGTGTTCCAAAACCGCGTAGTCAACACTGTTAGAAGGAATAGCTTCCATTTCATCCTTTGAGATACGAAGAGAGTCATAATGCAGTTTTGCATTTTTAAAAGCTAATAGAGTCGTTTCATAAATGTCTTTAGCTGCTAACTTCAACTCTCTGAGAAATACTCCTGCTTTAAATAGAAACATACCGCTGTTCCAATAAAAGTTTCCGGCCTCTACATACTGATCGGCAGTTAATGAATCCGGCTTTTCTTTGAACGAAATTACATTCTGACCATCAGCTTCTATATAACCATATCCTGTTTCGGGATAAGTGGGGTTGATACCGAAAGTTACTAAATATCCTTTAAGAGCCAGCCCTTTGGCTGTTTCTATACAGCTAGCGTATTCCTCCTGATTTTGTACAACGTGATCAGAAGGCGTGATCAGAACCAGTTCTTCTTCACCTGCCGCAAAACAAGCCAGAGCTATGGCCGGGGCGGTATTCCGCCCGACTGGCTCAAGAATAAATTTATCCGCTCTAATATCCAATTCATTAAGATGATCCAATGCCAAAAAATACTGCTCTTCATTCGACACAATAAATGTTTGATCACAGAGGGCGGCATTTCTCTCCACAGTCATTTGAAATAAAGAGTGATCCCCCAGCATCTTGTTAAATTGTTTAGGATACAATGTTCGAGATAGCGGCCATAACCGGGTACCATTCCCTCCGCACAATACAACATTTATCATATTCGCTTCTCCTATTACTCGAAATCGAGGGCAAGAATACTTCTGGCAGCTTCGCACGTGAAATACTTTGCTATATACTGGCCAGATGCTTCAGAGCTAGCCCTCCATTTTGATTCATCTTGATACAGCTGAATGACTGAATGAGCAAATTTCTGGGCATCATCAGCAATTGTCATCACTTTCTCAGGCTCCTCCAATCCTTCAGAACCGATGGATGTAGTAATAACGGGAACCTGATAATATAAAGCTTCAACTAATTTCCCCTTAACGCCTGCCCCATAACGCAGAGGCACAATGACCAGTCTGGATCGATTATAATATCTCTCCAATTCTTCATCTGAAACAAAGCCAGTAACGATAACATCATCTGTAGACCTTGCCTTCAAATCCTCCGGAGGATTTGAGCCTACAATATAAAGTTTCACATCTGGGAGCTGCTTCTTGATTTCATTAAAGACCTCATTTAAAAACCACAAAATCCCATCATAGTTAGGCGTATGGTTAAATCCCCCGACGAAAAGTAAATCCTTTCTGGAATCAAACGTCTCAATGTCATGATCCTCGGCGTATAGCTGTTCATACGGAAACAATGGAATATTCCTGATTGGCTTATTAGCAAATTCCTTTTGAAGAAAAGATTGTTCATAGGAACCTACAACATGAATTACATCTGCATCATTAAACAGAGAAAATTCGATCTTCTTCCACTCTTCTGAAGATTTAATGAGATTTGGATTCTTAGTTAGTTCATAGTTTCTCATTTCTCTCAAGAAATGCAGATCATGACCGAAATAAATCATTTTAGCTGACGTATTGTTTTTGAAAATTTCCATATACTTTACTGAAATGTGCGGACGATTAAGATAAACATAATCTATATACGCGCCGTTAGTTTTGATCCATTTGTTAATATTTCTGGCATAGTAGTCACCATATAGAACTTCTATTCCAAGCTGCTTCAGCTTTGATGTATACGGCTCATGTTTAAAAAAGTTATCTCCTATAAAGATCACATGAAAATCCATTGAAGCAAATAGCTTTAAGTAAAAGTAAGTCGCCCGGCTGCCTGCATCTTTATCAAAGTGAGGAACATAATGGTCCACGACTACAATCGTTTTTTTGTTTCTGCTGCGATCCCTCGCCCAAAAGACATGTTCAGCATTTGAAAATTGATCTCTCGATAATTCTTCTTTCCACTTGTCCATGAATTTCTCTTTATTTGTAACTTGATAGCTCTTGATACCGCTGTTCGTATCGGTTCCGTGTGATATGCCTTCAAAGTGAACGATAACCGACTTAGGCTGTAATATCACTTTATAGCCCAGCCGCCTAACCTCAAATGCCAGGTCCGTATCTTCAAAATACGCAGGTACATATCTTTCGTCGAACCCTCCAAGCTCCTGCCAAATCGTATGCCTAACCAAAATAGCAGCTCCGGAAATGTAATCGACTTCCTTTAAATAATTATATTCGGGTTTCCCCGGATCATCTAACCGGCCATAGTTCCAGCCGCTTGCATCGTTCCAGATAATACCGCCGGCTTCTTGAAGTCTGCCATCGGGGTAAACAAGCTTTGACCCCACCATTCCAACTGAAGCATCGGATTCAATGACTTCTAGTAAAGAACTCAGCCAGTCTGCTTGCACATTTGTATCGTTGTTTAGGAAGAACAGATATTTCCCCCTTGCAGCTTTCGCTGCATGGTTACAATTCAACAGAAAACCTCTGTTTATCCCATCTCGCACGACAGTAATATTCTCAACATACTGAGCGATATTCACGGTTTCATCCGTTGACATATCGTCCGCAATGATTACTTCGTAAGGGATATCTAATGTATTTTGCAATATGGATACTAGGCAGGAGTAAGTATAATTCCATTGGTTGTAAACCGGAATAATAATAGATACTGCTGGGTCTGCATACTTTCTAAAAACAAGCTTTCTATATTCGTCAATCTTAAATAACTGCACGCGGGCAGAGTCAGCAGCTTCGCTGACATGTCTGTCCATATAAGAGTCAATGCGGCCTTCAACACGCTTACCTTCTTCTGTTTCAAGATAATACTTCAATTTTTTGATGTTCGACCGATTCAACTTAGACAACATTAATTTAGGATGCTTTAAAGTTTTGACAGCTAATTTTGAAATTACTCTTCGCTTACTGTTAGCCGGAATTAACCAGTCTCTAAATTTATAATAATTCATAAGAAGCTTCCAACCCGCAGAATCGTAGATGTTATTAAGCTCTCGATCTTTCTCAAGTAAAAGATTGATATGGCTCTTTTTATTATTCAATTCAATTCTGGTACTCTCTAAACAGGACTTAATCTCCTCAAGCTCTCTACTTATTTTTTGATTTTGGGCTTCATGCTTACTCTGAAGATTAAGAACAAACTCCTTGTTTTCATCCGCCGTCATCACTTCTTCTATCTTCAATACACGGGTTAACTCTTTGTATCGGGTATATATTGTTCTTAAATAATCAATTTCCCGATCTAATACTTCGATATGATTATTTCGTTCTTCTACTTCTTCCTGCAGGTTCAACACTCTCGTTGTTAGCTGCTCATACTTTCCTTTATATATTCTAAAGGAGCTGAAAGGAAAGTCGCCGGTATTGGTATCTGAACAAAATGCGATCATGTATTTTTCATGCGGCAAATCTTCAAAGGAGTTGTCTGTATTCAAGAACACTGCGCTTTCTATATTCGATTCAGAAATAATCGAAGCAACCTCATACCTTTGATTGGCTATACTTACGTTGTTAAAATGATTACTCAATAAATCTAGAAATTCATCTTTATATAATTCTTTTATATGGTATGGGTTCTTAAATTCAGGGAGATCAGAATAATATTTTTTGTTAGGTGTAGATATTATGAAAGCTCCATCCCTTACCAGAATTCTCTTAACTTCTGTCATAAATTGATCTTGTATTGCTCCATCTACATGCTCCAAAGTCTCAAAAGAGACAACTACATCAAAGGAAGCGCTGCTGAATGGCAGATCAGCAATGCTGGCCTCAATAAACTGAAGATTGTTTCTTATATATTTTTCGTTCGCATCAGCTACGGACACTGGACTAATATCTATACCCGTGACCGATTCAGCCGTTTCTGAAAGGAGATAGGATCCATAGCCCTCACCACAGGCTGCATCTAATACCCGTTTTCCCTTAACAAATTCTCTCAATATCTCATATCTATGTAGATGTTCTACTTCTAGTTCAATATCAGCCTTTCCTGGAATAAACCGTTCACCGGTAAAATCCAACTTTATCCCCACCTTTAATTAAAAAGTTAAGAACCCCACATCACTCATGTGCACGATCCCGCTTAATTCTTCATACCCAGCAGGTAAGACTTGCAAAATCAAAGCATCATGTACCCAGCTGTGCTGGCAGTGATCCTCTTGCGTACCAGAAGCTATCGCAGGAGAAATAGTATACTGCCCGTGATTCAGATTAGGGAATTTAAAATCAAAACCGAATACATAATTTCGTCCAGGAATAAGGGATTCCATCTCAAATCCTAACACATAGCTGTTTGTCTGACTAATAATGGTGCCCAATCTATCTTTGATAGAAAATCCAACGATAGGCCGGTAAATATCCTCCATAATATTTATCCTAATCAACAGTTTCAAATGCTGGTTTCCTTCTACAACACTTACCTTTTCATTCGTATACGCATCTAGCAACGATATCCCTGTAATGAGCGCTTTATTATCCCCCATCACTTCTAGTTCATCCGATAAAAGCTCTACCTCGTCACTCACAGATGTATTCGATCCATCCTGAGCATGATCACTTTGCTGATTAAAATTCATTTTTTTAAATTCAGAGCCTATCATAAATGCCTGGTACTTCTTTGAAATCGACTTAGGGTCTCCTTCATCCACAAGTTCACCTTCGTTAATCCAGAGTACCCTGTCACAATATTTGTTAATTGCCGCCATATCATGAGTTACGACTAAAATGGTCTTGGTGCGCTTTAATTCATCAATCTTCCGATAGCATTTTTGCTGAAATCTTATATCCCCTACGCTTAATGCTTCATCAATTATTAAAATATCTGGTTCGACATTTATCGCCACAGCGAATGCCAATCGGACAAACATACCGCTTGAGTAGGATTTCACAGGTTGATAAATAAATTCTCCTATATCTGCGAAATCCAAGATATCTTTTAATTTGCTATCCATATCTTCTCTGGTATAACCCATGATCGTACCGTTCAAGTAAATATTCTCTAAGCCGGTAAAGTCCGGATTAAAGCCCGCTCCTAATTCTAACAATGCTGATATTTTCCCTTTGATCTGAAGACTGCCCGATGTTGGGGTAAGAACGCCAGTCAATATTTTCAGCAAAGTAGACTTTCCTGATCCATTCTTCCCTATTATCCCCAGACATTCTCCGCTTTTTACTTTAAATGAAACTTCCTTGAGCGCTTTAAATTCTTTATGATATTTCTTTTTTGAAAAGTGCAACGCTTCCTTGAGTCTATCCATTTGTTTGTTATACAACTTATATATTTTTGTGAGATTTTCAGCTTCTATAATATTCGTATTTTCCATTTCCATGCTCCCTTAGAGTACATCAGCAAAATGCGGTTTAAGCTTTCGATATAGAAAAAAACCGATGCAGAGTAAACTGATTGTAACTGCCCAAAAATATAAAGTAAGCTTCATATCCTGCCAAAACCATTGCCGGTATATAAAGATTCTTCTATAGCCGTCAGTAATATAATACATAGGGTTCATTTTAAGGAGGAATCGAAATCTCTCAGGAATAGTATTTATTGAGTAAAAAATAGGAGTGAGCCAAAAACCAAATTGAACTAACATAGCTACAATTTGCCCAGTATCTTTAAAGAAAAGTATTACCGAACTTGTAATCCAAGAAATACCTAGGATTAGAACAATACTGGCCAGCAAGTAATAAAGAATTTGAAGATCATATAAGGTAAAGCCGTACCCATAGGCTAAGAACATCACAAACAAGAAGACTATAAAAAACAAATGAACAAACAAAGCAGAGTAAATTTTAATTACGGGTAAGATTTCTAGTCTAAATACTACTTTCTTTACCAGAAAGCTATTCTCTATAACAGAAACGGTAGAAGCTTGCACCGCCTCCGCAAAAAAGTTCCAGGGAATCATAGCGCAGGCAAGCCATAGAATAAATGGAGCATCGTCAACCGGCATATTTCGAAAGCCAACCTGAAACACAAACCAGAAGAGCAGAAGAGATATTAAAGGTTGAATAAAAGCCCACACAATACCCAAGTAATTGCCAAGATATCTCTTTTTAAAGTCGCTCTTCGATAATTCAAATATCAATCTATTAATCCTTAGTAAGTTAGTTATCATTGCCGGCCCTCTAAACTTAATATTATTATGTGCGTATTTTATGCTAAAATATTGTCGTACCTACAGGAAAAGGAGATTAGAACGTTGTCGAAACCAGTATACGGGAAAATAAACAATACGTCGAGGAACAAGGAGACTCTTTCCAGCACGGCGTGGGTGCTGATTATTGGCTTGATTGCTTTTCTGACCTGGGCGCCGTTCCAGGCAGGACTGTTTAACGGGCTGGTGTTATCTTTTGATAAACCGATATTATGGGCGGTCCTCATCGGGTGCATTTTGATGCTGATCGGGGTCGCGGCTTTCTTCAAATCTTTTAAGTTGGAGGACCAAAGGAGCAGCTTGGCGGTTCTCGTGCTGCTGCTGCCGCTGACGTACATTTTGTCACTGATTTCTGCGGCGTCGGTTTATCTGGCGGTAAATAATGTATTGATTCAATGCTTGTACGCTTTTCTATTTATTTTGAGCCTTTATCTGTTGCAAAACAAGCGGGCTAACCGGATTATGGAAACGGCGCTGATCGCCATTGCCTATATCATCGTTATGTTTGGCCTGCTCAACTGGCTGGGGCAGATCAAATTCACCTCAGCGCTGGTAGGATGGTTCTCCAATACAGTTGTAAATGGAAGATATACGCAGGCGGTATGGATTGATTCGAACGGACCGCGTCTGGCGTCGATTTTTCAGTATCCGAATACATATGCAGCGTTTCTGATGGCCTTCTTCTTCGTTGCCTTGTTCGGCATTACCCGCTCCAAAAAGGGTTACATTCAAGCGATTCACGCTTTCATGCTGGTGCCGATGGCCATTTCGGTGCTGCTGACACTGTCGCGGGGCGGACTGGTATTCCTGCCGGTTGTATTCGTCATTCTGCTGCTGTTCCTGAAGCCGGCGAAGCAGCTGCTGTGGATTATCTACTCGCTGATTGCAGGCGCTGCAACGATGCTGATTGCCAAACCCGTGACGGATTTGGGACAGGATTTCTACAACGGCGTCAATAAAGTTCAGCCTTCCAGAGGCTGGTTCTACGTGCTGGGTGCTTCTCTCGCGGTTACGCTGCTTATTTGGCTGCTTCAGCGCTTTGCAGCGCCTAAGCTGGAGAACGGGCTGCAGGGCTGGGCCAAACGCAAAACAGCCAGCTTGTGGCTGCCGATCGTCTCCGTCGTGGGCGTCGCGGTTATCGCTGTTCTGCTGATCGGGACGAGCGCACGCAATATTTTGCCGGGGAATATCGGGGAACGTCTGGAGACGATCAACTTTCAGCAGCACAGTGTGCTGGAACGGCTGACTTTCTACAAGGATGCGGTGAAGGTCGTCAAGGATTACCCGGTGGTCGGTGCAGGCGGCGGGGCCTGGGCTTCGCTTTATCAGGAGTACCAGAACAATCCGTATACAAGCCGTCAGGCGCACAGCTTTTTCATGCAGTATCTGGTTGAGGTCGGACTTCTCGGCTTTGTCGTGTTTATGGCTTTCATCATTTATATCTTCTACAAATATATCCGCGGGTTTATGGCGGGTGATGAGGAGCACCGGAACTCTTACTTCGTATACTTCATTCTTGTGCTGTCAATTCTGCTGCACAGCGCGATGGACTTTAACATCAGTTATGTGTTTATCGGGATGCTGGTTTTTGTAGGTCTTGGGGGCATGGCTGCCGCTATGCATAACAAGCCGCTTGGCAGGCTTCAAGTGAAGCCGGAAGTAATCCGGCCGATTTATTCTGTGGCTCTTGGGGTTGTCTCACTTGTGCTGGTCTTTATAACCATCCGGTATATTTCGGCGGCTGACAATGTCACTGAAGGCCAAGCCTTGATGAAGACGAGCCAAAATTATCAGGAGATCAAAGCTCCTCTGGCAAAAGCAATGGATCTGCGTGCGGATCTGCCCGATGCGGTGCTGTACACTGCCTCATTGGATCAGGCCGTATTCAAACAGACGAGCCAGCAGGAATTTTACGATGAGTCTTATGTGCTCCTGACCAAAGCTCTCAAGAAAGAGCCTTACAATCAGGATCTGCTTAACCAGCTGATGGCGGGTTACCAGCTCAACAATCAGGCGGATGAAGCCTATAAGGTGCTGGCCGATAATGCCTATAAGTTTGCATGGGACATTAACTGGTATGAGAAATTGATCGCGCAGTCTTTTGAGCTTGGGTATCAGGCCTTGGGGCAGGGTGAGACCGATAAAGAAAAATCTTACTTTAACACCGGGATCGAGGCCTACCAGCACGTCGTTAAAGGAGTAGCTCACCTGGCTACACTGCCGTCTGAGCAGCTGCAAGGGCGTCCATTCTCCATCACGGCGACCATCGCACTTAACGCAGGTAAAATGCAGCTCTTGTCGGGCAAAGCCGCCGATGCTGCAGCTACGCTGAAACAAAGCTTAACGGACGACTATTCGGACGCTACTAACGTTGAAACGGCGACCTGGTATCTGGCAGCCCTGCAGAAGAGCGGCGGCAGCGACCAGACCGTGCATGACAAGCTGCTTGCAGCACAGCCTTCGCAGGAAGCGCAGATTGATAGTTTGGTGCAGATTGCGCCGTAACCATCGTCTTAATCTCAGCCATAATTATAGCAATGACCATAGCAACCAACCTAGTAATGACCATAGTTAAACCTATAAAGAAATGAAAGAGCCGGGTATAAAGGGCAGCCTTTACGCCCGGCTTTTGTCGTTATTTGCGCGGAATGGAGAATTTGGGCCGATCGGTGAAAAAGATAGCTTACTCCCTGCCTTCAGAGGCGGGATATCGCAAATTCCACGAAAAAGAGTCTTCCGTTCCCAAAAAGGAACAGAAGACTCTTTGTGATTTATTATGCTATTTCGGGCATTCGATCAGGAATTGCCGAATTTCCCCGGAAATAATTCCTTCAGCGAAGGAATTATTTCACCAGCTGGCCGCGTGTTACGCCAAGCTGGTTGGTGGCTTTCAGCGTCTTCCATACCTGGGTGCCGCTGATTTCACCGCGCAGGGCGCGGGTGTACAGGTCGATTACCTCCTGAACCTGCTCCGGCGTCTCCTCCAGGAACTCTACCCGGAAGCTGGATACGCCGAGCTGCATGAAGTTCGTGAGGTATTCCGCGCCGGACTGCTCGATTGCGTTGTACACCGTGTTGCGGCAGCCTTCATCGACGCGGACCGGATGGCTCATGCCGATGCGGTCCTGCAGGGACGCGCGGTGCTCTTCACACGGCCGGCCGCAGTTCGTGTAATCCGTACCTTCGCTGAGGAAGGTGCAGTACACGCAGTGTTCGGTATGGAACATTGGCAGATGCTGGTGGATGACCACTTCCATCTGGCCGGTACGGCTCTTGCCCAGCAGATCGACCATCTGCTGGATGTTGAGGTCGTACGACGGAGTAACGACGTCGCAGCCCGCTTCCAGGAACAGCTCCACAGCTTTGTGGTTGGCGATGTTCAGAGAGAAATCGCCAATCAGCTTTGGCTGGTGCGCGAGCGGATTCTCCAGCCGGTGGCGGAGATAGAAGTAGAGCGCGCCGGTGTTGCGCACCAGAACGGCGTCGGGCTTGAGACGCAGGATGTTGTTGTGGTAGCCGTTCTCGCCCGGCATATGGATGCGCGGCGTAGCCAGCGCGATCTGCTTGCCCGCGGCATGAACGGCTTCCACCGCAGCCGGGAACTGCTTGATGAACTCGAAGTCCGCGTAGATGAAATCGACGCCGGTCTTCACGGCAGCAAGCACCTGGTCAAGGCTGCGGCAGAGGGCGGTGAGCTTCGCACCGCCCAAAGGCACCGGCGCAGCGGCAGTCGCCGCGTCGCCGAAGATGTCGGCCTCCCGTTTCGTGTACACGGGAGCTTTCGGGCGCTCGCCCGCGAGCAGCTCCACCGCGCGGCGGCGGATGCTGTTGAGCTCGCGCATCGGCACGATGACGTCGCCGTGCAGGTCCACTTCCAGCTTCTCCAGCTGGAAGAGGGTGCCGCCAAGGCGGCCGAACTGCTCCTCGAGCAGTTCGTAGTCCATGGGCCGCTTCTTCGCGAGGTCAAGCTCCAGCTCCGAATCGACCCGCACCGTGGTGCCCTTCTGGACATCCGTCCAGAAGGTGATCAGCGGCTGGCCCGGGTTGCCGACCGCGCGCACATGTACCGGGAATACCCGGTACGGCTTCTCGGTCTCAAACGTTTGGCGCAGCCGCTTGTCCAGCGCCGGATCGCTCGTCTTCCAGATCCGGTCGCCCACATGCACACGGCGAAGATCCACGTCATTGCGGCCTGCCACAATGTCGACAAACCAGCCTTCGCCGGCTTCGCCCTCGATCTTCACGCCTTTGCGGCGAAGATCGTAGACGCGGCCGCCCTCCTCCTTCTTCGTCGGGTCGCCCGCATCAAACACAATCCCGTCGCCGCGCTTCAGCGGCGCCTCGATTTTACAAACGACGCCGTCCCGCAGCACCTGCTCGACGCGTCCCAGATACACGCCGCGGCTCTTAGGGAACGTGCCGTCGACAAGCTTCTTGTTGTTGGTGCCTTCCAGGAAGCCGTGCGTAAAGCCGCGCGAGAAGCTTTGCTGCAGCTCGCGGATTTCTTCCTTCGTCGGCAGCTCGTTATGGCCCTCGAAATAGTTGTCGATCGCTTTGCTGTATTTGCTGACCACGTTGGCCACGTATTCCGGGCTCTTCAGACGGCCTTCAATTTTAAAAGACGTAACGCCCGCTTCAATCAGCTCCGGCATAATATCAATTGCCGCCAAATCCTTTGGCGACAGCAGATAGGCTACATCGCCCATCGGCTTCTGCTCGCCGTCGACCATCAGGTCATACGGCAGGCGGCACGCCTGCGCGCATTCGCCGCGGTTCGCGGAGCGTCCGCCCCACATTTCCGAGGTCAGGCACTGGCCGGAGTAAGACACGCACAAAGCGCCGTGCACGAACACTTCCATCGGCAGCTTGGCCTGGTCGCCAATTTGTTTGATCTGCTTCAAGTTGTTTTCCCGTCCAAGCACGACCCGCTCCATGCCCCAAGGCTTGGTGAACTCGACCGCCTCCGGCGAGGTAATCGTCATTTGGGTGGAACCGTGAATCGGGAAGTCCGGCGAGATTTCACGGATCATTTTTACCAGACCCAGATCCTGCACTATCACCGCGTCCACGCCCGCATCAATACAAGCGTCAATCAGCTCTTTCGCGTCTTTCAGCTCGTCCTCAAACACCAATATATTAAACGTCAAAAATCCCTTAACTCCATAGCTGTGCAGAAACGCCATAATCTCCGGCAGCTCTTCCATGCGGAAATTGTTCGCCCGGGCGCGGGCATTAAACTTCTCTACGCCGAAAAAGACCGCGTCAGCTCCGTTCGCCACCGCCGCACGCATGCAGTCCCAATCGCCCGCCGGCGCCAGCAGCTCCACGTCTTGCCTTGTAATTTTGCTCATATGATTGGATATCCTCCCAAACCGGCATTGGCCGGTGTAAACTTGTAAACCTTTGAACTTCCGGCCCTGCGGCGTGTACTCATAACCTGAAATGTTTTCTTGGGCTTGAATGTTATTCCATAAAATTTAATCTTTACAGACTCATCTAGTTTACCAGACATTCCTGCTGCGCTCTAGCACTTCCAACATGAATCAGGCTCTTCAGAGACTTAGACTTATGAAGAACTCGCCAATCTACCAAATATTTGCTGTGACTTAACAAGTACACGAATCTGGCTTAAAGGACGGTCGGCTAGTCTCCCTAAAGGGAGGTGATGCCCGTGGCGATTAAGGACGCTCTTACGATCATGATCAGTTTTGTCACGCTTATCATAGGCTGCTTACGCTGGTAGTAGCGATTGTAGTTGCTATTAATCAAAACACAAAGAAATAGACCGCCCTCAGGTAAAGGCAGCGGTCTATTTCACTCGCTCTTGAACCTACAGCCGACCGCTCTTTAAAGCGGCAAGTGTACGGGGGAGTCGTGTTCCAGCACGGCTCCTTATTTATTGTTATCTTAGCACACTTAAAAATATACCTCAACCAAAGGAAATAAAACCCTTCAGCCGATCCAACCATCCCTAAATTCACTATTCTTCATACTGAATTAAGCTTTAATCCGCTCCGCCCTCGAATTCTGAATCATTTCACTGATTTTGCCAATCACTTCATCCAGCGAAGCCGGATCGTTGGCATCATATTCGTCAATGTTCAGCCGCAGCACCGGACAAGCGGTGAACTCGTTAATCCAGTTCGCATATCTTTCGTGCATGTGCTCCCAGTAAGAGACGTCGGTCTGAATCTCCATCTCGCGTCCGCGCAGCTTAATACGCGTCAGAATCGAAGGCAGCTCGCCTTCCAGATAGATCAGCACATCCGGATGCGGGAAATACGGCGTCATCACCATTGCCTCGAACAGGCTGGTATAAGTTTCGTAATCGGTCTTGGACATGGTGCCTTGATCGGCATGCATTTTGGCAAAAATACCGGTATCCTCGTAGATCGAGCGATCCTGCACAAACCCGCCGCCCGCTTCAAAAATCGCCTTCTGCTCCTTAAAGCGCTCTGCCAGGAAGTAGATCTGCAGGTGGAAGCTCCACCGCTCGAAGTCGTGGTAGAATTTTTCGAGATAAGGGTTATGGTCGACTTTTTCCATCGAAGTCTTGAAGCCCAAACGATTCGCCAGCGCCTGCGTCAGCGTAGATTTGCCTACGCCCACCGTGCCCGCCACCGTAATCAGCGCGTCGGACGGGATATTATATAAATGGTTCATTTTATAAAAGCTCCTTTACTTGGGAAACGATATGTTCAAAATGCCCGGGATGCTCGACAAAATCCATCTCATCCCCGTTCACAGTTATAATCGTGGTCTCAGGCTCCGTCTTCCTCAGTTCATCAAAAGCCGTCTCGTAATCTTCAATCAGCTGCTGCAGATAAGCCGGTTCAATCACCGTTTCAAAGTCCCTTCCGCGCAGCTCGATCCTCTTCAGAATCGTCTCCAGGCTCGCCCGGATGTAGATGACAATATTGGGCTTCGGCAAATCCTCGGTCAGCAGATGATAGATTTGGCGGTATTTGTCCAGTTTGACGCCTTTCAGCGTGCGCTGGGCGAAGATGAGATTTTTATAAATATGATAATCGGAAATCACCGGCTGGTGCCGGGAGACATACTGCAGCCCCGTCTCTTCAAGCTGCTTGTACCGGTTGCATAAGAAAAACATCTCCAGCTGGAAGCTCCACTCCTCGATGTTGTGGTAGAACTTGTCCAGAAACGGGTTCTCCTCCACAATCTCTTTCAGAAGCGGAATATCAAATCGGTCCGAGAGCATCGTTGCCAGCGTCGTTTTGCCAGCGCCAATTGCTCCCTCAACCGCAATAAACGGACATAGTTTCTTCACTTCAAGGTCCTCCTGCATCACTTGCTGATCACTTGCCACTAAACAGACTAGAACATTGTATCACAAAGGCGGAGGGAAGAAAGGTGAAAGATATTGTAATATTTTCGTGGGAAAAAGAAAGCCCGGCTGACGGCGCAGGGCCTGACAGCCGGGTCATAAGAAAGACCTGAAAGATTATCATCATCCAATAATTTAATCCAAAAATTGAAACGACTTCTCCACAATGCTCATCGCCGCTTTCTGTTCAGCCGTCGCGTTGGCGTCATTCAGCGTAAACGTCAGCTGGTAGAATACGCCCTTGTGACTGAACGCAGCGACCCGTTTGGTGCTCGGAATGCCGTCTGTCTGGTCGTGAATGGTGAACATAGTCGCAGGCACACCGGCAATTGTTGATTTTTCCGTTGTTACCGTTACATTCTGGCCCGCAGAAGCTGCGGCCGAGTACGCGCTGGCCAGATCGCCCAAATACAGCTCCGGATCATCGGTCTCTCCCATAGCCAGTTTAAAGCTGCCGCCAGGGAAGCTGTACTGCACATAAGATTGGTTAAACTGATCGATTTGGGCCGCCCAATATCTCGGGATCTGAATCGTGAAGCCGTAGGCGGTCGAAGTCTTGGAGGTGGTTCTTGTAAAATCGCTCTCCTGACTCCGGTCTTCCAGGCTGCCGAAATAAACCTCAATCTCGTCAAAAGGAATATAGGCGGACTGCAGCATTTGGTCAAATACCTGATCCGCGGCTGTTGTCGAAGTGTCTGCAGTGGAATTGTCTGTAGTGGAAGCATCTGCAGTGGAAGAATCGGCTGCTGCAGCCGTACCGTGATATTCCATCAGATAGCGGTGGCCATCTTTAATAAGAAGCACCTCGTAAAATGGCTTCCAGCCATCCCCGGAATTGACCTCCGCTTTAAGCACAGCCGCCTCCTCGCCGGAAACCTCCGTTTCGCTCACACTCACAACCTTGAGTGCCGAAGGCACATACAGCTTGGCAAGGCGCTGCTTCATCTGCTCGGTCCAATCATCGAGGCTTGCTCCTGCCGGATTGGAAGAGACGTTTAAGTGGATGCTTTCTCCTTCCAGACCTGTAAAATCCGTTCCGTTCTTGTCCGCCGACCAGCCGGCAGGCAAGTCCAAAGCAATCCCATACATATCGCTGTGCAGCGTCTGCCCTTCATCGGTCAACGTGGACAGATCCTCAATCTCCGGATTGCCGGAGTCATAGGAGGTCTGGAAGGAATCGAGCAGCCCTGCGTAGCTGTCAAAGTCCTGATAAATATAAGCATCGGCCACGGTCAGATAAACCTCGTAGATCTTATGATTGGCATAATAAGCCCGATATTCAGAGAGCATGCCGGATGCATCGCTGGTAATGAGCCGTGCGTAAGATTCGCCGCCGCTATTGACCACTTCCTCATGAAGCACCGCTTCCTCACTGGCTTTGGCTTCTTCCGCCAGATTGTCAAGGAGCGATTCGCTGTCCTGCTCCGGCTGATTTACGGCTACATACACCTGCAGATAATAATTGCCCTCCGCGTCGCTGAACGATACCAGACTCTCGTCCTCGCTGCTTTGACTGACCTTGGTTCCCGGGTTGATCATGCTCCAGCCGTAATAGCTGTTGCCAACCATCGCAAGGCCTGATCCATCTCCGTAGGAGCCTTCATCCGAAGATTCTTCCAGTGATTTGGGCATCTGCACGATGATTTCACCATCCGAGCCGGATACTGACGCGCCAAGAGCCTGTGCCACCGGCCGCAGCGGAACCATCAGGACGCCGCCGACCATGGTCGGGGCAGCGTTCATCGTAACTTTCCCCTTGCTTGTCCAGAGCACCTTGCTTCCGATCGTCATCGTTGCTTTGCTTGCTCCAAGCGTCACCTTGATCGTATTGCCGTCGCTTAACCGGCTTTCAGCTCCAAATGCACTGGCAAACACACCAAGCGGCACCATCGTTGTCCCCTGCTGAGAGAAAGGAGCACGGAGGATGGTCGCCGTTGTTCCATTAATCTCTGCCTGTCTGCTGCCGATCTTCAGATGCAGCTCGTCCAGCTGGGATTGTGAACCTGCGGCCGATTCGCCAGCGGCTGCCACAGCTGCGGAGCTGCCGACTTCAGCCGAGGCCGCAAATGCGGACTGGGCAGCAGCAGACGATATTCCGGCGAGCAGAGCGGCTGCCAGCAGGAGCGCCGATTTATTTTTCATTAACATACAAGTTAGACCTCTTCCCGTTATTTGGATTTCGGATTTCTTGAACCAGATTCTGTATCGTCAAGTTTGAGTTTAGTCGCTGGCCGCAGCGCTGCTATCGTCCAAAGAGAGCACCAGACTGCGCTTCACGATGTCCCCGCCCGACTGCATCCATAAGGAAACGGTTTGTCCCGGCTTGTATTTCTTCAAGAGCTCGTTCAGATCCACGATGGAAGTAACCGCCGTT
The DNA here is from genome assembly GCF_005869875.1 of Paenibacillus pinistramenti. Lineage (GTDB taxonomy): Bacteria > Bacillota > Bacilli > Paenibacillales > Paenibacillaceae > Fontibacillus > Fontibacillus pinistramenti. The sequence continues at coordinate 10,509 of NZ_VAWG01000021.1, read as the reverse complement.
GTATTTACCCGGTAAATTTTGTCCCCGGCCTGAATGCCGGCTTTGCGTGCTGCGGCTGAATCGACGCTCACCACGGTCAGAGGATCGTCGCTTGGAAGGCCGATTTCAGCAGACCAGCCCTCTTCCAGGGTAACACCCAGCGCCGGGCGGTGAACCTCGCCGTAGGCGAACAGCTGCTGAATAACATAGCGGACCGTATCATAAGGGATCGAGAAGCCAAGATTCTCTACGCCAACCGCCTCATATTTAAGCGAATTGATGCCGATCACCTCGCCTTTCATATTCAGCAGCGGGCCTCCGCTGTTCCCCGGATTGATTGCGGCATCGGTCTGGATGAGGCGATAGGCGGCGCTTACCGCCCGGTTAACTCCGCTGATAATCCCTTCTGTTGCCGAACCGCGCAGCGTGAAGGAGACCGGCGTGCCGAGCGCGACAACCTTCTCCCCAACCTGTGTAACCGTGCCTGCCGGAGCCAGTGCTGCCGGCTTCAGCCCGGCTGCCTTTATGTGGATCAGTGCCAGGTCACTGACTGTATCTATGTAAGATTTATCGATGGTGTATGTTTTGCCGGTTGAAGTGACTACCGTAGGATCGAGAATCCCGTTAACCACATGGGCGTTTGTGACAATCCAGCCGTCAGCTCTGATAATGACTCCTGTTCCGTGAGCCAGATTCTCAGCTGATTCCATGGAAGTATCACTAGTATCACTGCCGTAATACTCGCTGGCTGCCTGATCACTGTCGCTTTCCGCCGCCTCCCCGATGATGCCTACTACGGAAGGCGATACCTTTTGAATAATCCCTGGGACGGGATCGGTTGTAAGTGCGGAGGTCTTGACGGAGCTCGCAGCCAATCCGGAAGCTGCTGCGGTTTGGGCTGAAGCACTGCTTGTGCCCGCCGCGCTCTTGCTCTTGGCCGCCGCGGACGAAGACTGCGCCATGACGTCCAGCTGCCCACCGGCCAGCATAACGGATGCCAGCAGCAGTGCTGCTGTACGGATTTTCCTATTCAAATTCATCAGTTTAATCCTTCTCCTTTAGGTCGCATAACCGAGGAAATTCAAGTCTGTCAGGCTTAAAAATCCTTCTGCCATGCAAGTTATCTATCTAGCAATCTCTATATTAGATTTCAATTTATCACAGTTCCCATTCCGAAACAATTATTGCAATTCACATATAAAAATTAGTACAAGGAGCTCATCAAAGTATAGAAACCGCTCTATTAATCTAACAAATAATCTAGCAAATCCCCGCCTTGGTACAATTACGCGGGTTCGCAGCAGAAAGAGAAGCAGCAGACTTCCCCGGTCTGCTGCTTCTAGCTGCAACTTGCTTCTTATAAGCGCAAATAGTTACTTCTGCAGCTGCAGAAGCTCTGTGCTGCGTTTCGTGTCCCGCTCCAGAATCGGCTTCAAATACCGGCCGGTATAGGATTCCTCTACCTTCACGATCTGCTCCGGCGTGCCGGTTGCAATGATCGTGCCGCCGCCGCTGCCGCCTTCCGGACCCAGGTCGATAATATAATCGGAGGTCTTGATCACATCGAGATTATGCTCGATAACGACTACCGTTTCGCCGGAGTCAACGAGCCGCTGCAGCACGTTCAGCAGGCGGTCAATATCATCCACATGCAGGCCTGTCGTTGGCTCGTCCAGGATGTAGATCGTCTTGCCCGTGCTGCGGCGGTACAGCTCCGAAGCCAGCTTCACACGCTGCGCTTCGCCGCCCGACAGCGTCGTCGCCGGCTGGCCCATCTTCACATAACCGAGGCCCACATCCAGCAGCGTCTGCAGCTTGCGGTGGATCTTCGGAATGTTCTGGAAGAAGTTGGTCGCATCCTCGACCGTCATTTCCAGCACGTCGGCAATGCTCTGGCCTTTGTATTTGACCTCCAGCGTTTCCCGGTTGTACCGTTTGCCCTTGCAGACCTCGCATGGCACGTAAACGTCCGGCAGGAAGTGCATCTCGATCTTGATGATGCCGTCCCCGCTGCAGGCTTCACAGCGTCCACCTTTAATGTTAAAGCTGAAGCGGCCCTTCTTGTAGCCGCGGACCTTCGCTTCATTCGTCTGGGAGAACAGATCCCGGATGTCGTCAAACACGCCGGTATAGGTTGCCGGGTTGGACCGCGGCGTCCGGCCGATCGGCGACTGGTCGATGTCGACCACCTTCTCCACATGCTCCAGACCGCGGATTTCCTTGTACTGTCCTGGACGGACCTTAGCTTTGTTCAAATCGCGTGCCAGCGTCTTGTACAGGATTTCATTAACGAGCGTTGACTTGCCGGAGCCGGATACGCCGGTAACGGAGGTGAATACCCCCACCGGAAATTTCACATTAATGCTCTTCAGGTTATTTTCCTTAGCGCCGCGGATCTCCAGCCAGCGGTTGTCGGTCTTCCGCCGCTCCAGCGGAACCGGAATAAATTTCTTCCCGCTCAGGTACTGCCCGGTCAGCGACTTCGGATCGTCCATAACCTGCTGAGGCGTACCTTGGGAAATAACTTGTCCGCCATGGATGCCGGCACCCGGTCCGATGTCAATAATATAATCGGAGGCCAGCATCGTATCCTCGTCATGCTCAACCACAATCAGCGTATTGCCGAGGTCGCGCATTTGACCCAGCGTCGCAATCAGCTTGTCGTTATCCCGCTGGTGGAGGCCGATGCTCGGCTCGTCCAGGATATAGAGGACGCCCATCAGCTGCGAACCAATCTGGGTCGCCAGCCGGATCCGCTGCGCTTCGCCGCCGGACAGCGTGCCCGCCGCCCGGCTCATCGTCAGATAATCCAGGCCGACGTTGACCAAGAAGCCGAGACGGGCGTTAATTTCCTTCAAAATCAGGTTGGAAATCGCGCGGTCCTTCTCATTCAAATCCAGGCTGTTGAAGAATTTCATCGCTTCGCCGATGGATAAATCCGTAACATTAGCGATATTCGATGAACCTACCGTTACAGCCAGCACCTCTCTCTTCAGGCGGTGTCCTTTGCATGTATCACAAGGCTTGGCCGCCATGAAGCCCTCGATGTATTCCCGGATGCCTTCAGAACCGGTATCACGGTATCTGCGCTCCAGATTGTTAATGATGCCTTCAAAGGTAACATAAGCATCCTTGATCTGCCCAAAATCGTTCGAATACCGGAACCGGATCTTCGTCTGTCCTGTTCCGTAGAGCAGCACCTTCATCTGCTCCTTCGACAGCTCGGAGACCGGCACATCCATCGGAATGCCGTAATGCTCGGCCACCGACTTCAGGAATTGCGGATAATAGTTGGAATAGCCGCCGGCCCAGGCTTCAAAAGCCCCTTCCTCGATGCTCTTGCTGTCGTCAGGCACAAGCAGATCCGGATCAATGACCATCTTGACGCCAAGTCCGTCGCAGTCCGGGCAAGCCCCGAACGGGCTGTTGAACGAGAACATCCGCGGAGCCAGCTCTTCCATGCTGAAGCCGCAGATCGGGCAGGCGTAGTTAGAGCTGAAGCGCAGCTCCTCCTGGCCGATGATGTCGACCAGCAGCTGGCCGCCGGACATTTTTAGAGCAGTCTCGATCGAATCCGCCAGCCGGGAGGCTACGTCCTCTTTAATGACAATCCGGTCTACGACAACTTCTATCGTGTGTTTCTTGTTCTTCTCCAGCTCGATATCCTCAGACAGGTCGCGGATCTCGCCGTCCACGCGCACCCGGACAAAGCCCTGCTTGCTGATCTCTGTGAACAGGCTTTTGTGCTCGCCCTTACGCCCCGAAACAACAGGCGCCAGAATCTGCAGCCGCGTCTTCTCCGGGTATTCCATGATGCGGTCCACCATCTGCTCAACGGTCTGGGAAGTAATCTCAACACCGTGATCCGGACAGTGGGGCTTGCCGATCCGGGCGAACAGCAGCCGCAGATAATCATAAATTTCCGTAACTGTACCGACCGTGGACCGCGGGTTGCGGCTGGTCGTCTTCTGGTCGATCGAGATCGCCGGAGACAGTCCTTCAATGGAATCGACATCCGGCTTCTCCATCTGGCCGAGGAACTGGCGGGCGTAAGCGGACAAAGATTCCACATACCGCCGCTGCCCCTCGGCATAGATCGTATCGAAAGCGAGCGAGGATTTGCCGGAGCCGCTCAGGCCTGTGATGACAACCAGCTTGTCGCGCGGAATGGTGATGTCGATATTTTTCAAATTGTGGGCTCTTGCGCCCTTCACAACAATATTGTCAAATGCCATGTTTCCCTTGTATCCTCCTTATTCCGCCTTGAGTTCCAGCATCGCGTCACGCAGCTGGGCAGCCCGTTCGAACTGCAGGTTCTTCGCGGCTTCCTTCATTTCCGCTTCAAGGCGTTTGATCACCGCTTCACGGTCGCGCTTGCTCAGCTTCTTGCCTGCGCCGTCCGGCAGATAATCCTCTTTGCTCTCCGCTGCCTTCGTTGCCTCGATAACATCCCGGATTCTCTTGCGGATCGTCTGCGGCGTAATGCCGTGCTTCTCGTTGTAGGCCATCTGAATGCTGCGGCGCCGTTCGGTCTCCTTGATCGCTTTATCCATGGAGTCCGTGACTTTGTCCCCATACATAATAACCCGTCCTTCCGCATTCCGCGCCGCCCGGCCGATCGTCTGGATCATCGAGCGCTCGGAACGGAGGAAGCCCTCCTTATCCGCGTCCAGAATTGCTACGAGTGAAACCTCAGGCAAATCCAGCCCTTCCCGCAGCAGGTTGATGCCGATGAGCACATGATAAACGCCAAGCCTCAAATCCCGCAGCAGGGCCATCCGCTCCAGCGTCTTGATATCGGAATGCAGATAGCGCACCTTGATGCCGATTTCCTTCAAATAATCCGTCAAATCCTCGGACATCTTCTTTGTGAGCGTCGTGACGAGCACCCGTTCATCCTTCTCGATCCGATCGCGGATTTCGACAATCAAGTCGTCAATCTGGCCTTTGGTCGGACGCACCTCAATAACAGGGTCCAGCAGTCCGGTCGGACGGATGATCTGCTCCGCCACCTCCGGTGTATGCTCCAGCTCATACGGCCCCGGCGTCGCCGAGACGTATATGATCTGCTTCACTTTCTCTTCAAATTCCTCAAACTTGAGCGGACGGTTGTCGAGGGCCGAAGGCAGGCGGAAGCCGTGCTCGACGAGGACGGATTTGCGGGCCTGGTCACCGTTGTACATCGCCCGGATCTGCGGCAGCGTCACGTGGGATTCGTCAATCACAACCAGCATATCGTCCGGAAAATAATCCATCAGCGTATATGGCGTAGCCCCGCGCTCACGGAAAGTCAGCGGTCCCGAGTAGTTCTCGATCCCGGAGCAGAAGCCGACTTCCTTCATCATTTCAATGTCATACCGGGTCCGCTGCTCCAGACGCTGGGCCTCCAGCAGCTTGCCCTGTCCGCGGAGCTCTTCCAGCCGCTCTTCCAGCTCGCGCTCGATATTTTTCAGCGCCACTTTCATGGTCTCTTCCTGTGTAACGAAGTGGGAAGCCGGGAAAATAGCCACATGCTCGCGTTCCCCGACAATCTCGCCGGTCAGCACATCAATTTCGGTAATCCGCTCAATTTCGTCACCGAAGAACTCCACCCGCACGGCATGTTCGCTCTTTGACGCCGGGAAGATTTCAATAACATCCCCCCGCACCCGGAACGTGCCCCGCACAAAGTTAATGTCATTCCGCTGGTACTGGATATCGACAAGCCGGGCCAAAATCTGGTTTCTCGGCTTCTCCATGCCTACGCGGAGCGAAAGCAGCAAATTTCCGTATTCCATCGGTGAACCGAGACCGTAGATACACGACACACTCGCTACGATGATGACATCGCGGCGCTCAAACAGCGAGCTGGTCGCCGAGTGGCGCAGCTTGTCGATTTCTTCATTTATACTGGAGTCCTTCTCGATATACGTATCGGAGGACGGAATATAGGCTTCAGGCTGATAATAATCGTAATAACTCACGAAATAATCAACCGAATTGCTTGGGAAAAATTCCTTAAACTCGCTGGCCAGCTGGGCCGCGAGCGTCTTGTTGTGGGCGATGACCAGCGTCGGACGGCCCAGCTTGGCGATCGTGTGGGCAATCGTGAACGTCTTGCCTGTACCTGTTGCGCCGAGCAGCGTCTGATGCTTCTTGCCCTGCCTTACACCTTCCACCAGTTCCTCAATCGCCTTTGGCTGGTCGCCTTGGGGCTGAAAATCAGAGACCAGCTCGAACTTTTGGTTACTGACGACAATATCCTGCATTGTCCAACATCACCCTTATCGTCTAAAATGGAAGCTATGATTCTTCTAGTGCTTAACAAGCTGTCTGGTGCGCAGCGTGCGTGTATGCAACAAAAACGGGTAACCTTCGCCGATAAAGTGTAAGAAGGCAACTCCGTTTCTGCATTCATCATTATATACCCGTATCCGTACATGTCATTCTATAAGAATGCGTGTTCCCATGTATTATACCCGTTTCAAGAAAAGGATGCAAACGGAAAGTCAGGGCTGCTGTGCGAACAGCCGCCGCCAAGAATAAGGAGTGAAGACGTACAAATGGATTTCATAACCATTATCGGCATACTGTTTGGACTTGCTGCTATAATTGGAGGTTTTCTCTGGGAAGGCGGCCACATGGGCGGCCTGCTGCAGGGCACGGCTGCGCTGATTGTGTTTGGGGGCACGGCTGCTGCGGTCATGGTCAGCTTCTCCCCGGCCAAGCTGCGGAATATTCCAAGAGCGCTCAAATTTGCATTCTTCTCCCGGCGCAGTGACACGGAAGTCTTAATTGAGGATATTGCAGCCATGGCTGCAACGGTCCGGCGCAGCGGTCTGCTTGCGCTCGAACGCCAGGGGGAGAGCCACGAAGACCCCTTTCTGCGCGAGGGCATCCAGCTGGTTGTGGACGGAACCGACCAAACGGCGGTGAAGGAAATGATGGAGCTGGAGATCGATGCGCACGAAAGCCGCTGGGACGGCTTCGCCAAGCTGTTTGAAGCGGCCGGCGGCTATGCGCCGACCATGGGCATTATCGGGACCGTAATGGGCCTGATTCACGTCTTAGGCAGTCTTCAGGAGCCGACGGATCTCGGACCGTCGATCGCATTGGCTTTTACCGCAACGCTGTATGGGGTTGCCAGTGCGAACCTGATTTTTCTGCCGATTGCCTCCAAGATCAAATCCCGCAGTGAGGAAGAGATCCAGCGGATGGACATGATTACGCTCGGCGTGCTGTCCCTCCAGAACGGCGACCATCCGGTGCTTGTCCGGAAGAAGCTGGAATCGTTCGCGGCCGGACCGCGCGAGTACGAAGCACGGCGGCAGTCTTCCGAGGAGACGCCATGAGACAGCGCAAGAACCGGCGGCGGACCGGCGGCGGGGACGGCAAGGACCGGTGGATGATCACCTATGCGGACTTGATCACGCTGCTGCTGATCTTCTTCGTCGTGATGTATGCCATGAGCCGGATTGATACCGATAAATATAAAACGGTCACCCAGTCCCTGCAGCTGACCTTCAATAACCCAAGCGGCGGCAAATCCGTGCTGGAGGGCAACCCGGGCTTGACCGGCACGGATATTCCGAATGCGGCCGACCAGCCTGCGGCTAGCGGGCCTTCCGCCAGTGAGCCTCCTTCCAGCACTCCTTCGCCGAGCACGGACGAAGGCCAGACTGATGCCAGCCAGGCGCCGCTGACCGACCGGGAGCTGGCCTTCCGCAAACAGGAAGAGCAGCTGGCTAATCTGATTAAAGTGATCCAGCAGTACGTGGACACCAATCATCTGCAGCAGCAGATCTTTGTGGCGGACAAGCCCCAGGGCATCGCTATTACGCTCAGCGACCAGTTTCTCTTCGACGCCGGCAAAGCCGAGTTGAAGCCGGGCTCGCAGGAGACGCTGAAGCAGCTCGGGACGCTGTTCAGCAAGCTGGATACCATAATCAGTATCGAAGGTCATACCGACAACCAGCCGATCGTCCACTCCTCCGATTACAAAGATAACTGGGAGCTTTCAGGTGCAAGGGCGCTGTCGGTGCTGCGGTATTTTATCGATACGATGCATTTGAACGCGGATATTTTTCAATACGCAGGCTACGGGGATACGCATCCGGCAGCGGACAATTCAACCGAAGCCGGCCGGCAGAAGAACCGGCGGGTCGAAATTATCGTCCTGCGCCAGCTGCAGCAGTAGCGTCAGAAGAGCGGTGAGTATCAAAGGCAGCAGCGGAGGGCGAAAGCTGCGGTCAGCGGCGGTAAGCAGCAAGGCATTTGAAGATGGACAGCCGGATATTCCGGCCAGAAATACTGAAGAAGGACAGGCCCTTGGCGGGTCCGTCCTTCTTTTTTTGATGCTAAATGGTTTAGGCTTCAGCAGAACTTCTCAAAGGTCACAAATTCATTGACCGGCTTGCGGTAGCCTCGCGGACGCTGCTTTGTCGTGTCCTCTTTGCCCAGTGTAATCATGAGCACCGGCAGCAAATGATCCGGAATGTTGAGCAGCTCCTTCACCTTGACCGGATCGAACCCGTTCATCGGGCAGGTATCCCAGCCTTTGTCTTTGGCGATCAGCATAAACAGCATCGCGGACAAAGACGCATTGCGGACAGCCTCTTCATGGGCAAATCCGCTGCCGCGGGAGCCATAGAGGTCCTCCACCATTTGGAGCTGCAGATCATAGTCCAGCTGGCTGAGCATTCCGAGATTTAACATGCCGCCGTAGATCTCCTCGCCTTTCTTATGGGCCTCCAGATCGCCAAGCACGATAATGGCCGCAGACGACATCGCCACCTTGTGCTGCCCGTTCGCCGCCTCTTTCAGCTGAAGCTTCATCTCCGGATCGGTTACAGCGATGTAGCGGGTGTGCTGCAAATTATAACAGGATGGGGCAAAGCTCGTCAGCCGGAACAGTTCAGACAGCTCCTGGCGGCTGATTTCGACATCAGTTTGAAATTTCATGGCGGAACGGCGGGATTTCACCAGCTCTTCGAATGTGCTCATGATGTGGACTCCTTTTATTTAAAAATTTTTATATTTAATTAACAATTTTAAGTCACTAACTAAATTATAGTTTAAAATACTTGAAAAAGTAAACCGGTTTCTTCATAGTAAATGTAACAAAAGCATGAAGGCAGGATTTGGAGTTCTGCGAATTTTACTTTTATAAGGAGACGGAGTGAGGGCAAGGATGACAGACATTCGGGTGTTAAACGCTAACGAGCTTCAAGAGGCCGCGCGGCTGGCGGATCTGGTATTCCGCGACCAGGAGCAGAAGTCGATGGGCGAGGCTTTTCCCTATATCTTTGCTGCCGAGGCTCCGGAATCCATCGGAGTATTTGAAGAGGGGCGTCTGGCCGCCTTTATGGGGGTAGTGCCTGGAGTTATAACGATTGGTCCTGCCAGGCTGCACATTTATTCTATCGGTTCGGTCTGCACGCATCCTGATGCCCGCGGACAAGGCTATGCAAGCCTGCTGCTGAACCAGGCCATTGCCCATATTAACAAGGCCGGCGCGGCGCTGATGCTGGTATCCGGCGACCGTTCCTTGTATCTGCGGGCAGGCTGCCTGACATTTGGCGAAGCGAAAAAATATACTGTGCAGCAGCCGTCAGACGCCCTGCACATTCTCAGCAGCGGTACCAGCCCGGGCACTTCCTGCCTGATCAGGCCGGCTGAACCCAGGGACTACGCGAGGATGGCCTCGCTTTACGGGCAGGAGGAAGCCCGTTATGACTTGAGCCTTTATGATCTGGCCAGGCTGGTTCATGCGGAACCGCTCGCCAGCTGCTATAAGCTTTCCCACCAGACGTGGATAGCGCAGCGCGATAATGGCGATGATGGCGAGGATGGCAATGATGGCGAAGCTGCGGCCTTTGCTGTCATAGGCGTGCCAGAAACCGGCCAGGCTTCTTCAAGGCCTAAAGTGATTGAAGCCGCAGGCGAGCCTGCAGCGATCAAGAGCATCTGTCTTGAAGTGATGTCGCAGAATGGGCTCCAGGAGCTGGAGCTGCCGGTAAGCCTGCATCGTACGGAGCTCATCCGGGAGCTGGACCGCAGCGGGTTCCCTTCTGAAGCTGCAGCCAATGAAGGCACGGTCAAAATCATGGACCCGGCCCGGCTGTGGCGGCAGCTCCTGCCTTATCTGACCGGCCGGAATCCGCAGGCCGGCCGGATGTCTGCCGCGTATGCGGCAGATGGGTCCGCCGTCCAGCTGCAGCTGGACGGTAAGCCGGCCGCCGAGCTGTCAGCCGGGCAGTTTGCCCGGCTGGTCTTCGGCCAGGCGCCGGACCTGCGGCTCCCTGAGGAGGCCGCCGCACTGCTGACGGAATGCTTCCCCATTCCGTTTCCCTACACCGGCGGGCTTTATTACATCTAAGCCGCCGGGCAGCACAAAGGCTCAACTCCGCAGCATGGAGTTGAGCCTTTGTGTTTAACCGCAGCGGGCGGCGGCCGCGCCCCGCCCCGCTGCGCCTGTACAGCCGGCCCCCTACGGGTTGGCCGGCTCTTCGCGGCCCGCGCCGCGCCCGGATGGGCGGCGCGGACCGCGGG
>NZ_VAWG01000020.1 GCF_005869875.1 Paenibacillus pinistramenti | reverse complement strand
GCCCGGAGTTCAGGCCTTTGCTCTTCCGATCTTACCGCCGCGGCCCGCCCAGCCCCCACCGGTCAGGAGCTCGACCGGTGGGGGCTCAGCCCTGCGCAGCGCGAGGCAGCCGCCGCCGCGCTGCAGTTCCTCGCCGGGGCATCCCTCTCGCCCCGTCGCCCTGCCCGGCCTTGGCACGCGTCCCGCTTGAGGCAGGCAGCTTCGTCCCAGCTGCCTGCCTCACCCTGCGGCCCGCCCAGCACTAAGCAGTCTGCCCCGTACAGACGCTCCGCCCTGCATAGGAGCCCAGCCTTTCCCTGGCGCTTAAATCCATGGCGCCCGTTCCGCTCTGAGCGCTCTGCCCCGCATCGGCACTTCTCTTCATCCGGGCGCCCAGCCCAGCCAGATCTCCCAGCCCCATCCCACCCCGCCGCCGGCCGGCCGGGCCGCTTTCTGCTCTGGGCCGTGACCGGGGCCGGCAAGACAGAGATGATTTTCCCTCTGCTTGCCTATGTGCTGCAGGCGGGAGGCCGCGCTCTTGTTGCCACGCCCCGCAGGGATGTGGTGCTGGAGCTGGCGCCAAGGCTGGCCAAGGTTTTTCCGGAGGAGCGCATGAGTGTGCTGTACGGAGGGAGCGAGGACCGCTGGAAGACAGGCAATCTGGTGCTGGCGACTACACATCAGCTGCTGCGGTTCCGCGGAGCGTTCGATTTGGTCATTATAGATGAGCTGGACGCATTCCCCTACCATAACGATCCTATGCTGGCTTATGCGGCGGAAGCGTGCTGTAAGGATAAGGGACATTTCATATTTCTATCAGCTACACCGCCGCGGAGGCTGCAGCAGGATGCTTCGGCAGGGCGGTGCGGAGTAGCCAGGGTTCCAGCCCGCTTTCATGGCCACCCCCTGCCGGTGCCCCGGCGGATTCAGACGCCCGGCACGGCCGAGAGCATCAGCCGCCAGCGTCTGCCTGGTATTCTGCTTTCGGAGCTGCAGGTCTCCGTAAGAAGAGGAGCGCAGATCTTTCTGTTCATCTCCCGCATTCAGCAGATTGAACCGCTGCTTGCGCTTCTGCGCCGCAGGCTTCCCGGGATTCCGATTGAAGGAACCTCCTCTCAGGATAATCAGCGTTCCTCCAAGGTTCTGGCTTTCCGCAGCTGTCAAATCCGAATCCTGGTGACGACGACCATCCTGGAGCGGGGGGTGACGGTACCGCGCAGCGATGTTTTTATTTTGGATGCCGATAATGGATTATTTGATGAAGCCTCGCTGGTGCAGATGGCGGGACGTGCCGGAAGATCAAAGGAGGATCCGGCCGGCAAGGTTATATTCTTCTCCAGCCAGTCAACCTCAGCGCAGCGCGGGGCAATTCGCCAGATCAACCAAATGAACCGGATCGCCTACCGCAAAGGCTACCTTGGAGCAGCCAAGCCCTAACTTGAAAAAAGGCTGTGATGAATAAAAGTCCCGGCTGAAAGGCTGAAGGGCTCTGCTGGAGGCTTATTTTCCTTTTAAAAGGAGCGATAATCGAATGTCATCCTCAAAATCAATTGCTTCCCGGCTGCTTGCCCTGCTTGCGCCTCCGGTATCCCTGTGTATGGGCTGCGGCAGCCCAATCAGGCAGCCAGCTGCGGTATTTCCTGAACTATGTTTGGCTTGTGCAGCTGCCATTCCATGGATTGCCTCTCCCCGCTGTCCCCTATGCGGCAGAGGGATCGGCTGCCCGGACTGCACGAGGGGCGATTGGGCAGAGCATCGCTCGTTCATACTGAACCGCAGTGCCGTGGCTTATAATGACCGCATGCGTGAATGGCTTGGCCAATATAAGTACCGGGGGCGGGAGAGCCTGGCCCCTTTATTTGGCAGAATGATGGTCCGGGCGTACAAGCGTTTGGAAGAGGAGCAGCGTCAAATTCAGCGGAACCGGAGCTGGCGCATCGATCTGGTGACCTGTGTGCCCGTGAGTCCGTCAAGGCTGCTTGAACGGGGGTTCAATCAGGCGGAGGTTTTGGCCAAGGCGGTCGCCAGCGACGCCGGAGTTAAGTTTGTCCCGCTGCTGGAACGTTCACGCGACACGGAGAAGCAAAGCCTCAAATCGAGGTCCGAACGCCTGCAGGATATGAAAAAGGCTTTCGTTCCCCGTGCAGACGCCGCTGACCTGCTGAGACATGAGCTTGCCGGCGGAAGCGGAAGCAGAAGGCGCAGGGACTATTTTTCAACAACTGAACCCGTACTGGATCCCCAGCGTATCCTCCGGTTCCTGCTGGTCGATGACATCTACACCACAGGCAGCACGATCGGAGCCTGCTCGTCCCAGCTGGAGAGCCTGGCATCAGCCCTTGGAAGACAATCGGAAATTTATAGTTTGACTTGGGCGCGGTCCTGATTAACTTTGACAAATGATCTGCCGATATATATGGAAGTAAGAACGAAGACTTGCATTAGTAGGATGATTTCATTTAATATACGAGCAACCGCTATTATCATTTTTTTGGGTGGAGGAAATGGCATGAATCTGGATAATTGTCCTCGCTGCGGCAAACTATATGCAAAGAACTTTATGGGAATGTGCGGCAATTGCATTAAGGATATTGAAGCAGAATACGATAAATGTAAAACTTATCTCCGTGCGAACAAAGGGGCCCATATGCAGGAGCTGTCCGAGGCCACGGGCGTAAGCGTTAGACAAATTACCAAATTTATTCGCGAGGGCCGCATCTCTATCGAGAACAACCCGGGAATGATGTATCCGTGCGAGGTGTGCGGAACGACGATGCTCCGCGAGGGCACGATGTGCGAAAGCTGCCGGGCCCGTTTAACCCGGGATTTGAATGAGGCAGCGAAGACGATGAATGATGATGAATCGAACGGTGGTCCTACGACCTACGGGGCGGTTAATAAGCTTCGGAAAGACTAAAGCGGTTAAATTTAACTATTAATAATGTTTCAGTCTGTGCCGATAAACTTAGTAAAGATTATCGGCTTTTTATTTGATAAAGGAAGGTGAGAGTTAGTTATGAAAATTAACGAAACCGGCCGTGTCGGAGCCATTAATTCATATCAGCGTCAAGTTGACAATCAGCGTACGAATGACGATAAGAAGACAAAACGCAAAGATGAAGTTTCCATCTCCAGCGAAGCAATGGAACTGCTTAAAGCAAACGACAAGACGGCAGAATCAGGCAATTCTGAACGGATCCAACAGTTGAAAGAACAAGTTTCTTCAGGCACTTATCAGGTTGAAGCCGGCAAGATTGCCGAGAAGCTTGCACCGTATTTTACTCAATATCTGAAAAATGGGGAGTAACATGTCCGCTATTCATACCATCATTGACCTAATGGAACAGTTGAATGAAGCGCATCTTCATCTGATTGAACTGGGCGAAGAGAAGAAACAGGCTGTCATTAAGAATGATGTGAGCAAAGTGATTGCACTGGTCAACCGTGAAAGCAAACAGGTTAAGATCATCGAAGAGCTGGAACAATCGCGCACCAATCAGACCTTTTTGTTTTTGCAGGAGCATGGTATAAAATCGAAGCTTAACCTTACGGTTAGCGAGCTGTCCAGGCTTGTATTTGATCCCGAGGTTAAGCTTCAACTCAAAGAAACCCAAGCGAAGCTTCACACCACATTGCTGAAATTAAAGCGCCTGAACGAGCTGAATAAACAGTTGATTAAGCAGGCGCTTGACTATATTGATTACTCGATCGATCTGTTATCCTACCGGGATGACAACAGCCATATTTATCAGCACCCGGCAGAGAAGAATGCGGGCGCTTCAAAGCCTGGATTTTTTGATGCACGCGGTTAGAATGGAGGCGAGAAAGTGACTTCAACTTTTCATGGAATTGAAACTTCCAAACGGGGCCTGATGACCCAGACGACAGCGCTGAATACGACAGGTCACAATATTTCCAACGCAAACACGGCGGGGTATACGCGTCAGGTCGTCAATATGTCTGCAAGCAGCCCCATGGAAGCTTACGGCTTATCGCGCTCAACAAGCACAGGGCAGATTGGAACAGGGGTAGAGGCTACCTCGATCAAGCGGATCCGGGACACCTTCCTGGATTCCCAGTACCGTTCCGAGAACTCTGCACTGGGCAGCTGGGACATTCAATACAGTAATCTGGACAAGATCCAGACGATTATGAATGAGCCTTCGGATACCGGTCTTCAAACGGTTCTGGATAACTTCTGGAACGCCTGGTCCGATTTCAGCAACGACCCTAATAACACGACCAACCGGAACATTATCAAACAAACCACTTTGGCACTTACGGATTCGCTCAATAACATCAGCACCAAATTAAGTCAGCTGGATACAGACTTGTCCAGCAGCGTCACTCTTAAGGCTACTGAAGCCAACGGCTATCTGAGCCAAATTGCTGAGCTGAACGGCAGCATCAAGAAGATTGAAGGCCTTGGCGATGACGCCAACGATCTTAGAGACAAGCGGGACTATTATGTCGACCAGCTTTCCAAGCTGGGCAACGTATCGATAACCGAGCAGGCTGACGGGTATGAAGTCACTTTTGGGGGACAAGTCCTGGTGACCGGCCAAACGGTTAACAGTGAGGTGTCGCTGCAGACGCTTCAGGATGCCTATAACGGCGGAACCTTGTCCAGCGGTGAATTTAACGGTCTTTTCAAATCCAAAGCTTATGTCACCGATTATCAGACTCAAATGAATCAGCTGGCTAATACTATTGCTAACGGCGATGTAGAAGTGACGATTCCTTCAGGTTCGGTACTTCCGGAAGGGACTGTCCTGAACGGGGTCACTTATTCGGATGCTAACGGCAACCGGACGTTAAGCAGTGATTTAACTGTAACCGTCCAGGGCATAAACGGCCTCCACAAGCTGGGCTACAATTTGAGCGGCCAGGCCGGAGGCAATATCTTTGTTGCCAGCGATGGCGGAACATTGACTGCAGCGAACATTACATTAAGCACAGATATTCAGAACGACTCCAGCCTGATTGCTTCTTCAATGCGCTTAAGCGGCGGAACGGTCGTTTCAGGCAACAACTCGCTTGCTTTGCTGATGGAGAATCTGAAATACGCCAAATTCAGCGTAAGCAGCACCAATTCGACAACCATTAACGATTACTTATCTGCTACCATGGGCCAGCTTGGCGTTCAAACCGAGGACGCACAGCGGGAACTGGAGAACTCCCAAACCCTGGTGGACCAAGTCGACAGCTCCCGCCAATCGGTGAGCGGTGTCTCTCTTGACGAGGAAATGAGTAATCTGATCAAGTTCCAGCAGGCATACAGCGCCTCCGCCCGGTTTATGACCACCTATGATGAAATCCTGGATAAGCTGATCAACGGAACTGCCGTATAACGTGCTGTGAAATAGGAGGGATAAGCAATGGCAATACGTATTACTTCTGGTATGATGCATACGCAGCTGCTGGGCAACCTGAATAACACGATGTACAGCGTGAATCAGCTGCAGGAGCAAGTGTCAACGGGAAGAAAGATCAACAAAGCTTCTGATGACCCGGTAGGTGCAACTTATGCTCTGAAATACCGGTCCGAGCTGAAATCCAACGACCAGTATCAGACGAATGTCGATGCTTCGCTAAGCTTGCTGAACTATACAGACTCCATCATGGACCAGGCCGGACAAGTGATGACCAAGCTGAAGGAGCTTGTGGTTCAGGGCTCAAGTGATACGATGTCGGAGGCCGACCGGACATCGATTAAGAATGAAGTTGAGGAACTTAAGAAGCAGATGGTCGACCTGGGGAACAGCCAGTTAAATGACAAATATATTTTTAACGGCCAGCAATACGACAAGAAGCCGTACGAGCTTTCTTCCACCGTTACAAGCTATGGAGACATTGATACAGATACCGGTGCAATTAGTTATACTATTACAAGCGGGGTAACTCTGCAGGCTAACTCAAGCGGTTCTGATTTCTTCGGAAGCAGCCAGGATACGGATAATGTCTTCGATCTTATGGATAAGGTTATTGAGGATCTGGATTCGGGAGACAGTACGGATTTAGCCAATCAGCTTACCGGCATCGAGTCGCGTACAAGCAAAATGCTTGCGGAACGCGCAGAAGTAGGGGCGATCACCAACCGGGCAGAGCTCGTGCAAAGCCGTCTGGAGTCGGAAGAAGACAACGTTACGGAATTGCAGGCTAATACAGAGGATGCCGACATTGATAAACTGATGATTCAGGTAACGACAGCACAAACGATTTACGAATCGGCTCTGAAGGCTGCCTCAAGCGTGATGAGTACCTCTTTGGTCGATTTCATGAGCTAATGTCTTTAGCTAAATCCTTTTAGCTGATACCTTTGAGCAAGACAGAGATAATGAAGCTTTATAGTTATAAAACAGCGTGAAGGTTAAATACGGCTATGGACGTCTTGTCCATAGCTTTTTTATAAAGTGAAGAATTAAGAGGGAATAATAGCAATTACTTAGGAGTGAAAGATATGGAGCATCAATTTAATCAGTATGCAGGCACGGGAGTTATCAATGAAAGCTTGCTTCAGTTCCCTAAAGGCATTCCAGGCTTTCCGCACCTGACTCAGTTTGAGCTGCACCATCATGATGAGCACTTTAGTGTCCTGCAATCGCTTCAGGAAGAAGAGACTGCATTTATTCTGGTTGATCCTTTTCCATATATCAAGGATTATGAGTTTGAGGTTCCGGAAGATGCGCTAAATGAGCTTCAGATCAAGGACGAGACGCAGATTGCCGTAAGGTGCATTGTAACCTGGCACAGCCAAAAGGAGAAAGTCTGCGTTAATTTAGTAGCTCCAGTCCTCTTTAACGTTGAAACTAAAGCAGGCAAACAAGTTGTCCTTCAAAATACGGCTTATACAACACGGACCCCTCTATGGGGACAAGAGTCAACACATAAGGAAAGCGGGGAACTGTAATGCTCGTTTTATCAAGGAAAAAAGGAGAAACGCTCGTTATTGATGAGAACATTGAGATAACCGTGCTTGCTATAGATGGAGAAACGGTTAAGCTTGGCATTTCCGCGCCGAAGAATGTAGATATTTATAGAAAAGAGATCTTTGAGGCCATTCAGCAGAGCAATCAGCAGGCTGCAATGGACGTAAAACAGCTGAGTCAATTCAAGCAATTTCACGAAAAAAAAGATTGATTATTTTGGCCTAAGCTATTCAAATTACGAAATTTTGGTCGATATATTAGTTAGAGCCAATCGCCGGGGCGGCCGATCCGGTTGAGAAAGCCGAAACCACATGGATGTGGGAATTTACTTATTTCAGGGAGGAAATAACCAATGATTATCAACCACAATATTGCCGCGTTGAACACTCAGCGCAACTTGAACCTTAACAACACTGAAGCTAACAAATCCATGGAGAAATTGTCTTCCGGTCTGCGCATCAACCGTGCAGCTGACGACGCCGCTGGTCTCTCCATCTCCGAGAACATGCGCGGTCAAATCCGTGGTTTGGAGCAAGCTCAACGCAACACTCAAGACGGTATCTCTTACGTACAAACAGCTGAGGGCGCGATGAACGAAGTAAGCTCCATGCTGACTCGTATGAAAGAGCTGAACGTTGAGAAATCCAACGGAACATACTCCAGCGATGACACAGCTAACATCGACCAAGAGTTGTCTGAACTTGGCGCGCAAATCGACAAGATTATGACAAACACTACGTTTAACGGTATCTCTATCACTAAAGGTGTAGACATTGTGACTGATGATACTGGTACTACTATCTCAATTAACTCTATCTCCACTGGTTCTTTCAGCGGTTTGGACTCCGGTACTTCCCTCGAGAGCATTACAGATGCAATCACTGCAGTTGCTTCCGAGCGTGCTAAACTGGGTGCTAAACAAAACCGTCTGGAGTATACTTCCAACAACTTGGGAACTACTGTAGAGAACCTGACTGCAGCTGAATCCCGTATCCGTGATACAGACATGGCTAGTGAAATGGTTAAGCTGACCAAGAACAACATCTTGCTGCAAGCTTCCCAATCCATGCTGACACAAGCAAACTCCTCTACTCAAGGCGTATTGTCCCTGCTTCGTTAATTCGCTCTTTGATACGAGAAGTTCGAGAGGCCTTAGATTATCTAAGGCCTCTTTCTTTTTATAGGAAGGACAGCTCAATGCAATAAACTAAGGAGATTTAAGATGATTAAAATCGCGTTAGTCATGATCGTTAAGAATGAAGAAACAGTTCTGGAACGCTGCTTAAAGAGTGCTGCATCAATGGTAGATGAGATCATCATTGTGGACACCGGCTCTACCGACCAAACGAAGCAAATTGCGGAGAAGTGGAAAGCACAGGTATATGATTTTGAATGGACACAGGATTTTTCGCTTGCCCGGAATTTTGGACTTCAGCAGTCGACAGCAGACTGGAACCTGATTTTGGATGCAGATGAATATATCCATGAAGCGGATTGGGAGAAGGTAAAATCCCTTTTGACAGTGCAGTCTCCAGCCGAATTTGTAGGAAGAATTACCATAGTTAACGAGACGATTGTTAACGGGGAGTTCAGTAAAGCAACCAACAGAATACCGCGTTTACTGCCGGCTGGTGTTAGGTTTCAAGGCAAAATTCATGAACAGATAAGTGAACAATGGAGGAGAGTCGACCTCCCGATCACCGTACACCATGACGGTTATTTAAACCAGAATAAATCTGCGCGGAATATTCCGATTTTAGAGCAGGAGCTCAAGGCACATCCGGAAAGCCCCTATTACTGCTACCAACTGGCTAAGGAGTTTGAAGGGACTTCCGATTATGCGCAAGCGAAGCATTACTATGAGAAGGCCTATAAGCTGTTATCCGGCAAGGAGAGATATGCTCCTAACGTAGTCGTTGCTTACTTATACGTTTTAATAAAGCTGGGTCAGTTAGAAGAGGCTTGGGATATTATTCAGCCGCAGCACTCCTGGCTGCAGAATTTTCCTGATTACCATTTTGTTTGTGGAATCTTTTATTTGGACTGGATTATGCTAAGCCCGGAACAGAGAATAAAGGATCTGCCTTTGATCGAGAAAAGTTACTTGCGCTGTCTGGAGATAGGCGAAACCGCAGTTTATGACAGCGTTGAGGGAACGGGCTCCTATGCGGCTTTGTATAACTTGGGGAACTACTACGAAGTATTAGGAATGAAGGGAAAAGCGGTTGAGTGTTTTCAGAAAGCTGCAAACCTAGGCTACGAGAAGGCTAAAACACGTTTAAATAGCTAATTTCTCTCGAATATTATAAAATGGCTTGACTAATTTGCCGATATATATATAAAGGATATTTTATGAAATGGAGCTGATTAATTGTGAATATTCCTCCGTATGGCAGCAATTCCCTGCCCATGAAGGAGAACGCAATAACGAAAGAATCAGTCAACCTTACATCCGAGAATCATACAGAACAGAGCCAGGATCCTGTTAATCAAGTGACTCAAGCTCAGGAAGCTGGACTGACTACTGGACTGACTATAGGGGAAGAGCAAAAGATGAAGATGGTCGACAATGCCTTGAAGGCATTATCGGGGCCAGATAGAGAGCTAGAAGTATCTATACATGAGAAAACACACGCCATTATGGTAAAGGTGCTTAATAAAGACACTGGCGAAGTGATTCGAGAAGTTCCACCGGAAAAAACATTGGATGCAATTTCTAAACTTATGGAAGTGGCGGGAATTTTAATAGATAAGAAGGTATAGGAGGGAAAATATGAGTAATGTTACCCGAATCTCCGGCTTCTCTTCGGGTCTGGATATTGACTCACTTGTAGAACAATTGATGTCAACCGAACAGACGAAGCTGGACAAACTGAATCAGCAGCAGACTAAAATAACCTGGACTCAAGAAGAATACCGTACGGTAAGTACATCTCTTGTTGATTTTAGAAATAATAAACTGCATAACTATTCGTTATCCAGTGCTATCAATGCAAAGCAATCCGTGGTTACAGGGAACACGAGTGCAGTTACCGCAACGGCAAACGGAGCTTCTTCAACTGGTACAATGAACGTTACGGTAAATAAATTGGCTACAGCAGCAAATGTCATTATTGATACTGGGGTTAAAGGGTCTGATGCTTCCGAAGCCTTAACATCCTTGAACGCGGGATTTTCGGGTTCTGTAACAGTAAACGGCCAGTCGATTTCTATATCCGCAACTGATACGATACAGGATCTGGTCGATAATATTAACGCTAAGTCGGCTGCCAAAGTAACGGCCATCTATGATCAAACGACGGGTAAAATCTCTATTACCAACAAAACTTTGGGTGAGGGCCAGGTTAGTTTGGGTGGGGACTTTAGTTCTGATTCAAAACCAATCTCTGTAAACAACTCAGTTTCATTGGCAGCTGCAACAGCGGACACAGCTTCCGATACTGCTGTATCCGGATTAACGGGATTTAATACCAGCGGGGGTACCATTTCAGTCAATGGCGCAAGTATTTCCTACTCATCGACCGATACGATTGATGATTTAATCTCAAATATTAATTCCAGCAGCACGGCCAACGTAACGGCAACGTACGACCAAACAACAGGGAAAATTTCCCTGGCCAGTAAATCCGGCGGCAATATCCAGTGGGGCGGAGACTTTGAAGGTTTGACATATACTTCCGGATCTAACGCAGAGGTCAATATCAATGGATTGGATATGACCTATACCAGCAACACGTTTACTGTAAATAATGTTTCGTTGACTTTAAATGCAGTTTCGGGTTCGAACGGTTCATCTACTGTAACGACCTCGACAGATACCAGTAAAATTATGGAAACCATTAAGTCTTTTATTTCAGACTATAACACTTTGGTTGACAAGCTGAATGACGAGCTGGATCAAGAGGTTTACCGGGACTATCAGCCACTCACAGACGCGCAGCGGGAAGAGATGACGGATGATCAGATTGAGCTTTGGGAAACCAAGGCAAAGAGCGGCCTTCTTTATAACGACAGCATTTTGAGCTCTACGGCGTCTAGCTTGCGGCTTACTTCCATGGCGGCCGTCCAAACCTCTGCTGGATCCATGAGCTTAAACTCTATAGGGATTACAACAGGTGACTGGTATGATAAAGGGAAATTGGTCATTAAAGATGAAGAAGCATTAATGGAAGCTCTTGAAACAAATCCAGATGCAGTTGTTGAGCTATTTACAAAGAGCGGTACGGATCAGAGTGTGACCAGCACATCTTCCGGTATTTTCACCCGAATGTCCAAAATTCTTTCGACTTCTTTAAGTTCTTTATCCGCTAAAGCAGGTACTTCAACTACAAGTACTTCCTTAACGGCAAGTTTCTTGGAGAATTCAACTCTGAGTGAACAGCTTCGCAATTTAAGTGATTCTATCGACGATGAAGAAGATCGACTAGACCGGTTAGAAGACAGTTATTACGCAAAGTTTACTGCGATGGAAACAGCGATCAACAGCTATAATAGTCAGGCCAGCGCATTTTCATAAGAATTAAGGAGGGATTAGGAAGTGCAGAATCCAGCATTGCTTAAATACCAACAAACTTCCATTCAAACTGCTACACCAGCACAGCTGCTCATCATGTTATATGATGGAGCTATCCGCTTTATTAACCAGGGGATTGAGGGGATAGAGAATAAGCGGTATGATCAGGCCAATTTATTTCTTTGTAAAGCTCAGGCTGTTATTCACGAGCTGACGGCATCACTGGATTTTAAATATCCATTAGCCAATAGCTTGTCGCAAATTTATGAATATATGATTTATAAGCTGATGCAGGGGAATATTAAGAAAGAGGTTCCTTTCTGCAGAGAAGTAGTGGAGCATCTTAAAGAGCTTCGCGAAGCCTGGAAAGAAGCTATTAAACTTGCCGATTCCAGTTCTACAGCAAAGGAAATCAATCAGCATGCTTGAAGAACTGCAGAGATTATATATGACTACCTCCAGATTGGCTGAAAATATTAATGAAGCTACGACAACGGATCTGGAGAGACTGGTCTTTCAAAGACAAGTTGTAGTCAATAAGATAAATAATTCAAATGGTTTGACCGAACAAGAGAAAGAAATTGCAGCGCAGTTAAAACAGTTTGATGAAATTATTGTAGGCCGGATGGAGCAGTTAAAGAATGAGGCTGCTCAAGGCTTGAAGAAGATAAGAATTTCTCAGCTTCAGAAGAACTCCTATAATGCGGCTTATACAGTGGGCAGCAGCTTCTTCGATTCAAAAAAGTAAGCAAAAAAGATAGAGACCATTCGGTCCCTATCTTTTTTGTATTTACAGCATTTAAAGGAGTTTTATAAAAGGCAGCCGGATATATTGCGGGTATTTCTCTCGAAACTGGTTGATTACTTCTTGCTGAAGGGGCCCCTGGAGACAGCGAATGAAAGAATAATAAAGATATTTGCGTTTATCATCCAGCTTTATGGCCATATGGAGGAATTCTGCAGCTTCATCAAGCATATTCTGGCTTAAGTAGTACATGCCAAGGTTTTCACAGCTTTCTGCTTCCAAACTATTTTTATTATAGAGAATAGAATAGTAGGCAACAGCGGTCTCCAGCTGATTCCGGCTGTAAAAATAGTTAGCCAAGCTGTTAACCAGCTTTGGATGCTGAACCTTGCTGATGAAGAAATCATAGGCTTCATATTGTTTAAGCAGATACAAATCTTTGGTCAAGTTAAATAACTGAACAGAGCAGGAATCCAGCAGCTCCTCATTAGTCTGCCCGTCGTCATGGATGACCTGATTGACAACCTGAGCAGCTGCTTTAATCAGCTCGTCCGGATCATCAATTAATGAGTTAACCGATGGAACAGGCTCTTTCCAGATCAAGGCCCCGAGCTGCAAGTGCCGTATGAGGGTCTCGCTCGTTTCAGTACGGCTAATACGTCTAACGATGGCTTCCCATTTATCCTGATCATTTTCCAATATGGCGAGCCGCAGCTGATCAGCAGGTCTAAGTTCAATTGGATCAGCTAGAAGGCAGCTGTAATGCTTGAACAAATCCAACTGGCCGACAGCTAACGCCGCCTGCATCAACAGAAGAAGATCGGAAGAGTCATCTAATTTGTACATACCATCAAGGAGTCTTCGGATAGAAGCGGTATCCTCGTTTTGGCTTAGCCAGTCCAGAAGCTTGATTAGAAGGTGAAGCTGATAAGGCTGATTCATCAGAAGCTTTGTCAGCCAGAAGATTCCCTCCGAAGGGCGGTTCAGACGGAACGATAACTCGGATAGGCGTTCAAGAGGGATTCGGCTTCCATAGTCAGGGCTTACCAGCCAGAATATATTTTTAGTTTTGGCCATACTTTCGGCATGGTCAATTGCTGCTTTATAATGAGTGATAGCCTCATCAAGCCAGCCAAGAAATTCATAATGCATGGCTTTAATCGTATAATACTCAGGGTAGTCCTTATAGAAGGACAAGTTGGCCTCGATAAGCCGCCAGGATTCCGTCAGCTCATCCAGCTTAAATTTGGCGTTAATGAGTCCGATCAATGCATGAGGATACCAAGCCTTTTTCTTAGTATTAGTGCCATTTACAGCATTTTGATAGCACTCTGCAGCCTTCTTGAAATTGCCGCTTGCCTGATACTCGTTCCCTAATGTGAAGTGGTCATAGGCATCGAAGGCATGTTTCTCCTTGAAGAGATCAAAGATCTCCATGTTTCGGGTATGCTTATCCTTCTCTTTAATGGTCTCCTGCAAATAGCCTGTATGAAAGATGCGAAAGGGCACATGAGAGAAACGCACTTGCACTCCAGGTCTTGACGAAACAAGCTGCTCATGAATAGGGCGTTCAAACCAAATATCCATAAAGTTAGGGAAGAGACGGTCGGCAGAGCTTTCCATCATATTTCCGCTCTTTTCGGTACCGGTATAATTAATAATGGACAGATTATAAACCACATGAGGCTGAGGCTCCTGGGTTTTAAGAAACTCGATCATTTTCTGTGCATCGCTGGCTGTCAAATATTCATCTGCATCCAGAACGAGGATCCATTTCCCGGTTGCACGTTTAAGGGCTTCATTCTTAGCAGCTGAAAAATCATTAATCCACTCAAAATCATAGACATGTTCAGTGAATTTTCTGGCGATTTCTTTTGTATGGTCCGTAGAGCCGGTATCAATAATAATCATTTCGTCTGCCGTATCTTTAACACTGTTAAGGCAGCGCTCCAGTACTTTTTCTTCATTCTTTACAATCATACATAAAGATAATAAACCCACGGTGAGGCTCCCTTCTTCGTTCAAATTACCAGATGATTTTTATAGTATTCCCTAATCTGTGAAGAGGAGATATCGGAGGTTCGTGAAAGATAGACAACCTCGCAATAGGGCTTGAGATCATCAAACTTGCCTTTCCAGTCGTCCCCTATAACAAAGGTGTCAATCTTATACTTCTGAACATCGGCTATTTTTTGCTCCCAGGAACACTCCGGTATAATCTCATCAACATATTTTATAGCTTCGAGAATTAGCTTGCGCTGCTCGTAGGGGAAGAAGGAATCTTTGCCTTTCCCCCTATTAAACTCATCTGTCGATAAGGCAACGGTCAGATGGTCGCCAAGCGCCTTGGCCCGCTGCAGCAGCAGAATATGTCCATGATGAAGAAGATCGAACGTTCCGTAAGTGATTACCTTTTTCATGTTTAATCCCCCTTCACTAACTAAGCTGGGCCACCTGCTGACGTGCTGCTTCCAGCAGCTCAGGTTCAGTGCTGTTCTTCATAGCCAATGTATAGTAATGCGATGCTGAATTTAGATTGCCGACCGACTGGTAAATGTAGCCGAGATTAAACATGATATGCGCATCTTTATCGTATAAGCGGTGGCCTGCGGTAAGCAGGTCGATTGCAGCGTCTGTTTTTCCTTGTAAAAAGTACAAAATCCCTTTAATAGACAAAATAGGAGCATCCGTACCTGAGCTCTGCTCATACTCTTTAATGGTTTGCTCAGCCAGTTCCAGGGAACCTTGCTCAATATATTTCGAGATTTGATCGCGAACTTTGCCTTGCAGCTCTTCCATCTCGGCTTTCTTATTCTGTTCTTCCCTTCTTTGTTGAAAAACCTCACTCACAGTCTTGTCGATTTCCTTCCAAACCCGCTCCGTTGATTTATTGTCCGTAAACGAATGAACCATCTTCTTTATGGTTTCTCTTTCCTGTTCGAAGTAGGATTTTTCCCCTAACAGCTTGGCGGCTTCTTGCTGCATTTCATCTTGTGTTAAGGCTTTTGGACCTGGTGCCCAGAAGTCATAGGGATCAATCAGAAAACCTCTTGTTTGCTGATACTCCTGGAGATCCACAGGTAAAAACAGAATCGGACGGTCCAGCAGTAAATAATCAAAATAAACCGAAGAATAGTCCGTGATTAATAGATCTGCAGCGCCTAAAAGCTCGTACAAGTCAAGCGCATGCCGCTTAAGCATCTCATCTGTGAGGAACAGAAGACCGTATTTCTTCCATTCTTCTATATCCTGCTTATAGAAGGCCTCTTCAAAAGGATGAAGTTTAACTATAAATTTTAAATTGTTTTTAGTTAGGAAGCTCTGAAAAGAGTGTTTATCAAAAGATTCAAAGCCGAATATATTATGAAAATCCTTTCCGCCCTCGAGTTTCTTGGGGGTAATGACAGAACGCCGGAAGGTGGGCATAAAGAAAGCCGCTTTATGATCTTTCAGCTCAGGAAAGAACTTCAGCAGCTTGTCCCGGCTGTCAGCATTAAACAAAGCATCATTTCTTGGCATTCCCGTTATGCTGTACTGTGTAATACGTGCGCCGTTACAGGCATTCATCAGCGTGTTGTACAGCGGAGAGTAAGACATAATTTTATCGAGCTGGGACCAGTAATGGTGAATTTTCTCCGAGCTGGCCGTTTCCTGGATATCCATCTTGGCCATGCCTTTAAGAGGAAAACCGTGCCAAAGCTCAATATTGATTTTCTCCTCAGAGGACATGTATTGTCCATGAGTGTTGATATAGATATCCGAGTCGTGGAGATGAGGGTCACGTTCTGCGTCTTCGTTGGTAATTAGGCGGATATTATATTTGGTTTTGATATCATTTGGGATATTCTGGTTCAAGAAATAAGTATTTGATCCTGAATTAGCGGTTTTAAACATCGTAATTTTTAATTTTTGGCTCATGTTTTATGCCCTTTCGATATACCCTTTATAGTTTGTGATACGCTTACTCCCCTTTATTTATCGGCAAAAATACTAGTTTAATTGATATAAAATAGACTAAGAATATAATTCCAAACATATTTACAACAGAAAATGTCAATAAATATCGAATAGATGTCGATATTATATATAAATTGAACTTTAAGTCTTTATAATATTCACTTGTTGGGAGATAGAGTATGAAGAAAACAAGTATGATCTTGCTGGCTGGTGGTCAGGGTACAAGGATGAAACAGGATATTCCAAAGCAGTTTCTTTTGCTATATGGCAGACCAATAATCGTCCATGTTTTAGAAAAGATCGAGCATATTCCTGAAATAGAAGAAGTTGTTATATCTTGTCCGGAGCAATATATTGAGAGAACACTTGAATTGATTGAAGTATATGGACTAAAGAAAAATATATTATGTATTGCAGGTGGGGAAACAAGACAAGAGTCAACATTTAAAGCACTCGAACATGTGAGGAATGAAAGTGTCATTATTCATGAAGCTGCCAGACCGTTTGTGACGGTCTCAGATTTTATGAATATTATGAAAGATTCTGAGGAGAACATAACCTATGCTTTAGATATTCCATTTACTGTTCTGAAAGGTGAAGGTTATATCATTGAAAATTTAAAGCGTTCGGAATTAATTAATGTTCAGTTGCCTCAAAAGTTCAATGTGAGTGAACTAAAATCTGCTCATAATTGGGCTGTTGCTAATAATAAAAATAGTTTCACTGAGGATGCAAGTTTGCTGTTTGAACATTCAGGAGCAAGTATAAAAATCATGAAAGGTAATGATTATAATTTAAAAATAACCACTCCTTTCGATTTCAAAATAGCTCCTACCATTTATCAAGAATATTTTATTGGAGAATGAGCATATGAAAACTTGCATAATTTCTGGTGCTAGCAAAGGTATAGGACGCGCTATAGCCATAGAATTGAGTAAGAGCGAGCGGAGCATTGAGAAGTTTATTTTAATTTCTAGATCTATTACTGAATTAGAAAAGACAAAAGGCTTTATGGATACTTCTAGCCTGGTTGAACTATACTCTATTGACTTTGCAAATATAGAAGAGACTCAAGAACAGTTAGCATCGTTATTTAAAGATAACGATGCTGACATTCTTATTAATTGCGCGGGTTACGTTGAACCACGCTCTATCTTAGAGACAACTATTGAGAATTGGGAAACAACATTTAAAGTAAATGTGAGTTCTATGTTTCTGATAACCAAAGAGGCAGTCAAAACAATGAAAAGCTCCGGCGGAAAGATTATTAACATCTCTTCTACTGCTGGGATGAGTGCAAGACCAGGTTGGAGTGCTTACGCTGCTTCAAAAGCAGCAGTTATTAATTTCTCGGAGACATTGTCTGAAGAGTTGAAAGAGTACGGGATAAAGGTATATTGCGTTTCGCCAGGGAGATGTGCAACAGATCTACGTAAAAAGTTGGCTCCTAACGAAGATCCCTCTACTATTATGCAACCAGAAGATATAGCGGGTGTTGTTCGTAGCTTAATCCCTGCATCTGGAGATTTTTTAGACGGACAAAATATTGTAGTAAGACAACAGGTGAAGAGTTACTAATATTGGAGGGCTACAATTTGAATAATAAAAAGTTTAAGCCAAGAGTAAAGTTAATTAATCATACGAGGGCCGGATGTAATTGCAGAGCATTATATGAAAATATTCCTGACTTCATTTCTGAAAAGTATGATGTGGAACTTTTAGTAAGCGATTTTTATACACAAGGTCCAGAGGAGATTGTAGATAGTGAAATAGTTGTGACGACTCATAGGGATTATATACCCACACCTTATCAATTAAATATAGAATTATGGCATGGATTTGGCCCGAAAACTACTGGGGCAATGGAGACAACAATAAGATCAATTAAAAATAGTAGAGAATATCTTTACTATTATTTTAAAAATATTAATATGATTGCTTCCTACTCACCTTTTTGTAGTGCAATGGTCAATGCTGGGTTTCATGTTACTGGAGAGGCATATAAAGTTACGGGAATGCCAAGGAACGATGCTTTGTTTAACTCCAAAGGAAGAGATAGACTACAAAGCATATTAAATAGAGATATCTCTAATAAAAAAATTATCTATTATATGCCTACTTGGAGAGATCAGTACGTTAACCTTAACAAAAGTGATGGTGGGCGCTCTTGGCAGAACATATTTGGAATTGAATACTTTGATTTCCATAAATTCGAGGAATTTTTAGAGCAGAATAATATGTTAATGGTGGTAAAACTGCATTATTTTGAGGAAAGACTTGTTGCGGATAAAGTGAAAGAACTTTTAAGTCCAAGTATTTACTTCCTGACAGAGGAAAAGTTAGCTGAAACGGATACAGGCACGTATGATATTTTAAATGCTGCTGATATGCTGATTTCGGACTATTCTTCAGTCTATATGGATTTCCTTTTATTAGATCGGCCAGTGATGTTCGTTCCGAGTGATTTAGAAAAATATAACTCTACCAGGGGCTTATGGCTGTCACCATATGATTTTTGGGCTCCAGGCCCGATAGTAGGTACGCAATCTGATTTGCAATCAGAAATAATTAAATCAATTACGAATCTTGATTACTTTAAACAGCAACGGAATTATGTTAAGTCTATTGTTCACCACTATCAAGATAGCTCTTCTTCCATTAGAGTATGGCAGGCTATTGACGCATTATGGGAAGGGAGAGATAAGAAAGGTGAATTCCTCAATAAAAGTATTGACGATGACATATTACTAATCAGAAATACTATTAAATCAAACATAAATAATATGCTTACACAAGGTTTTATTGATGAAGCAGCACATGCAATTGATGAATATGCGAAAGAAGCAAGTGATGATAAAGAACTTCTTACTCTAAAAGCCTCCTATCATTTTGTTAATAATGATATAAAAAAGGCAATTTTATTGTTGCGGGAGGACTACATTCTGCGTCCTGATCATCCAGAAACACTGTTTAATCTCGGATTTATGTATAAAGTAGAAGGGGATATAAGGAAATCATCGTATTATTTTGAAAGACTGATGGATGCTTATAAGAACTCGTGTACTGATATTAACGAGGAACTTATTGAGCAGGCCAAAGCGCATCTTTTAGAGAATGATAAATTATTTGTTGGGGTTCACTCATAGTGGATTTTGAATTTTGGATTAACAGTTGTAATGCTTTGTTAGTTGAGAAGTATATAAATGAAGAGGAGAAAAAGGTTGTAATTGATTATACAACTCAGAGTAAATATTTATATGTTTACTTCGGAGGTGTGAAAAGCGGTCTTGGTATTCCATTCTTTGAATTTTATAATATCTCCAGGGAAATTCAGTCGAAAAGAATATTTATTCGTGATTTTAGTCAAGCATGGTACCATTACGGATTAAAGACACGATCCATATCTAATATTGAGCAGTTAGCCCAATACTTAGATAGCTTGATTGAGCAGTCCCAAGCCCGAAAAGTGATATTGGTGGGCAACTCGATGGGAGGATATGCCGCAATTCTTCTTAGCTTGTTGCTAAAGACAAAAACCCAAGTAGTAGCATTTAATCCACAAACTTTTATTGGCGAGAAGCTATTCTCGGAAATGGGGGAAAGCAGGTGGATGAAAAAGGTTCGAAACATTCCGAGTGATGTAGTAGATTACTATTTAGATTTAAGTAAGTTAATTGAGGGGCGAAATAATCCGGATACTAAAATTGATATTTACTATTCGGAAAGCGATAAGCATCATGCATTGCGTTTAGATGGATATTGCAATATTTCCTTGAATTATTTCCCCTCCGTTTTCCATCACGATTTAGTAAAAGAATTAAGAGATTCCAGCGACTTAATACAAATTTTAGAAAGTTATCAAATATGAATTCAGTTGTTGTTTTATTGGAATTAAATCATAATTTTTTAATGTTCTGTTTCACCCTCGCCCTTCCGGTTTAATCATAAGTACAGGCTCCATTTTGTTTACGTCACAAAAACATGCGTCTCCTTGCGAAAGACAGCGGAAAAGACAGTTTTCTACATTTACCTACAATTAAACTGTTTTTACCCCGATTGACGTTGCGGGGGACCGGGTGGTATATTCGAGATGTGGGACTGACTCACT
The DNA here is from genome assembly GCF_005869875.1 of Paenibacillus pinistramenti. GTDB lineage: Bacteria > Bacillota > Bacilli > Paenibacillales > Paenibacillaceae > Fontibacillus > Fontibacillus pinistramenti. Next base: position 30,544 of record NZ_VAWG01000020.1, on the reverse strand, counting down.
TATTTGACAATGAAGGGAATGTTAGTGCATGCAAGGTAAAGTTAAATGGTTTAACGCAGAGAAAGGCTATGGCTTCATCGAAACTTCTGAAGGTGGAGACGTATTCGTACACTTCTCCGCAATCCAATCTGAAGGCTTCAAAACGCTCGAAGAAGGACAAGACGTGGAATTCGACATCGTCGAAGGTGCACGCGGACCGCAAGCGGCTAACGTTATCAAATTATAATCATCCCGGCCAGGCCGACCTACATATAATGGTATTGATGGTTAACAATTGAATCGCTTAGCGTAGATGCAGACCTCAGAAATGGGGTCTTTTCTTTGTTTATCAGCAGGTTGTTCCGCTCCTGATTCCGGTCTCCTGTCCTGCCTGAACGGCCCGCCAACTTTTTTACACAGCGATTACAATGTGGTATAATGAAGGAGCAAAGGAGGCGTGCTTTATGGATAAACTAAGTGTTCGAGGTCAGCAGATTGAAGTTACAGGTGCTTTGCGTGATTACGTGAGCAAGAAGCTTAGCCGGCTAGAGAAATACTTTGATGCACCCCCCACCTCTGATACAAATGTGACGTTAAGTGTAGCTAAAGGCGTACACACCGTTGAGGTCACGATTCCGCTTCCGGGCGTACTGCTCCGGGCAGAGGATAAGAGCGATGATATGTACAGCTCGGTTGACGCGGTAGTGGACAAGCTTGAACGTCAGATTCGTAAGTACAAAACGAAAGTAAGCCGCAGACGCCAATCCGGTCTTAAAGGGCTTTCCGTCGAAGAACCTTTGGATGGTTCGCTCTTGGTGGAAACGGAGTCGGAAGAGGAGGATTACAACGGTCTGGAAGTTGTCCGGACGAAACGTTTTACTCTGAAGCCGATGGACGTGGAAGAAGCGATTTTGCAGATGGATTTGCTGGGCCACAATTTCTTCGTATTCTCCAACACGGAGTCGAGAGAAGTGAATGTCGTCTACAAACGGAATGACGGCAGATATGGACTGATTGCCCAGGATTAATTGGCATTAAAGCAAAGTGTTTGGCAGGATGTACGCCATAGCTGAGGTCCTTAAAGTGGCTAATTGGTGAATACGATATGAATTTATTTTGAAAAATGTTGATTAACGGAGCCTTATTCATACCCGAATAAGGCTCTTTATGCGTATATATAGATAGATATATGAATTGGCATCAACACCCGTGTTGCGGCGTGTCTTACAAACTGTTACAATTTAGGCAAACGACCTGTTTTGCGTGAAAGGGGAAAACCATGCTAGGACTTGTTAAGAAGATTTTTGGCGACATGAATGAGCGTGATGTCAAACGTCTTACGAAGACTGTGGACTTTATTAATACATTAGAACCTAAATTTACAGAGCTTACGGACGAGCAGCTTCAGGCGAAGACTGTTGAATTCCGGGAGCGGCTTGATAAAGGAGAATCGCTGGACGACCTGCTGCCGGAAGCTTTTGCTACGGTTCGTGAGGCTTCCAAGCGTGTGCTTGGCAAACGCCATTATGATGTACAGATGATCGGCGGTATGGCGCTGCATGAAGGCAGAATCGCTGAGATGAAAACCGGTGAAGGTAAGACGCTGGTCGGTACCCTGCCGGTTTATTTGAATGCTCTTCTAGGCAAAGGCGTACATGTGGTTACAGTGAATGATTACCTGGCGCAGCGCGACAGCGCGGAAATGGGCCGGATTTATTCTTTTCTGGGCATGACTGTCGGAGTGAACTTGAACGGTATGGAGCATGCCGACAAGCAGGCTGCTTACGCATGTGATATTACCTATGGTACGAATAACGAATTCGGGTTCGACTATCTTCGTGACAATATGGTCCTTTATAAGGAACAGATGGTACAGCGTCCGCTTTATTTCTGTATTATTGACGAAGTGGACTCCATTCTGGTCGACGAAGCGCGTACTCCGCTTATTATTTCCGGACAAGCGCAGAAATCGGCAGAGCTGTATTATGCTGCGGACCGTTTCGTGAAACGTCTGGTTAAAGAAGAGGATTATACAGTTGATATTAAGGTAAAATCGGTCGCTCTGACCGAAGCCGGTGTGGCTAAAGCGGAGAAAGCGTTCGGGATTTCCAATCTGTACGATCATACTCACGTAACGTTGAACCACCACATTGTGCAGGCGCTGAAAGCAAATGCGATTATGCGCCGTGACGTTGATTACGTGGTTTCGGAAGGCGAAGTGCTGATCGTTGACGAATTTACAGGCCGGATTATGCAGGGCCGCCGTTACAGCGACGGGCTGCACCAGGCTATCGAAGCGAAGGAGCAGCTGGAAGTTCAGAACGAGAGCATGACGCTCGCAACGATTACGTTCCAGAACTACTTCCGGATGTACCGCAAGCTGGCGGGCATGACCGGTACGGCGAAGACCGAGGAAGAGGAATTCAAGAAGATCTACGGTCTTGAAGTGCTCCAGGTGCCGACGAACCGTCCGAACCGCCGCGTCGATATGCCGGACATCGTATACAAGAGCGAAGCAGGCAAGTTCCGGGCCGTTGTCGACGAAATCGTCAAACGCCATGCGAACAAGCAGCCGGTGCTGGTCGGTACCGTTTCGATTGAGAACTCCGAGCTGCTGTCCGAAATGCTGAAACGCAAAGGCGTGCCTCATAAAGTGCTTAACGCCAAATACCATGCAGAGGAAGCGGAGATCATTTCCCATGCTGGTCAAGCGGGTTCGGTGACCATCGCTACAAACATGGCAGGCCGCGGTACGGACATCCTGCTGGGCGAAGGCGTTGAGGAAATCGGCGGTCTCCATATTATTGGTACAGAGCGGCACGAATCCCGCCGGATCGATAACCAGCTGCGCGGCCGTGCCGGCCGTCAGGGTGACCCGGGATCGACCCAGTTCTACCTGTCCATGGGCGATGAGCTCATGAAACGCTTTGGCGCTGACAACGTGCTGGCGATGATGGACCGTCTCGGCTTTGATGAGGATTCACCAATCGAAAGTAAAATGATTACCCGTGCGATCGAATCCGCCCAGAAGCGGGTAGAAGGCAATAACTTCGACGTTCGTAAGATCGTCCTGCAGTATGACGACGTAATGAATCAGCAGCGTGAAATTATCTACAAACAGCGCCGCGAAGTGCTGGAGTCCGATAACATCAAGCAGATCGTGCTGGATATGATCAAGCCGGTCGTAGAACGTATTGTCGAAGCGCACTGCAGCGATGATATTCCTGAGAACTGGGAGCTTGAAGAAGTCGCTGATTATGTGAATGCCAAGCTGCTCGACGGCGAATTGACCAAAGACGAGCTGTGGGGCAAAGAGAAGGAAGAGATGGTCGAGTATATTTTTGATAAAGTGCTGCAAAAATATAATGCCCGTGAGGAGCAAATCGGCCCTGAAATGGTGCGTGAGTTCGAGAAGGTTATCGTGCTCCGCTCCGTGGACAGCAAATGGATGGATCACATCGATGCGATGGATCAGCTCCGTCAAGGTATTCACCTTCGTGCATACGGCGGTACGGATCCGCTCCGCGAGTACCAGTTTGAAGGTTTTGAGATGTTCCATGAGATGATCGCAACGATCCAAGAGGAAATTGCGACTTACATCATGAAGGCTCAAATCGAAACGAACCAGGAGCGTCAGGCGGTTGTCGATGAGAACAAGGTCTCGACAAACGGCGAGCCTGCTGAGAAGCATCCGGTACAGCGCGGCGAAGAGATCGGCCGTAACGACCTTTGCCCTTGCGGCAGCGGCAAGAAATATAAACACTGCCACGGACAAGAAGCTTAAGTTTAAAGCTTATTCTCGCGGTCTGACTGATTCAGCCTTTTCCTTATACCTTAAATTTGGCTGTCCGCCCATATACGGCGGCGGTTACAATAGGATATGCTTTTTCTATAATAAGCCCCGTCTCTTCTTGAAGTCTTGGAATGAGGCGGCGGCTATACTTTTGCCTGAGGTGATATTTTCCGATGATCGATGTAAGCGTGAAACAGGATTTGCGTGAAGTAAGCAAGAAACTAACCAATCTTAGGGGGTCTCTTTGACTTAGATCTTAAGCAGGAGATGATCGCGAACTTCGAAGAGAAGATGGCGGCTCCAGATTTCTGGGATGATAACGACGCTGCGCAGCAGATCATTAACGAAATGAATGCGGTCAAGTCTTCCGTCGACCAGTACATGAAGCTGCAGCAGGACTATGACGATATTACGGTTATGATTGAACTGGCCGAAGAGGAAGGCGACGAGTCGCTGGAGTCCGACATTGCGGCTTCCGTAGCGGACCTTGTCGAGCGTCTGAATACGTTTGAGCTGCAGCTGCTGCTGAACCAGCCTTACGATAAGATGAATGCGATTCTTGAGCTGCACCCGGGCGCAGGCGGCACGGAGTCCCAGGACTGGGGCCAAATGCTGCTGCGGATGTACACCCGCTGGGCGGAGAAGAGAGGCTTCAAGGTGGAGACGCTGGACTATCTGCCAGGGGATGAAGCCGGCATCAAGAGCGTAACGCTGCTGATCAAGGGCTATAACGCTTACGGCTATCTGAAGGCGGAAAAAGGTGTTCACCGGCTCGTCCGCATCTCGCCTTTTGACTCATCCGGCAGACGCCATACCTCGTTCGTATCCTGCGACGTGGTACCGGAGATTTCCGACGATGTTGAGATCGAAATCCGGACCGAGGACCTCAAGATCGATACGTACCGCGCAAGCGGCGCCGGCGGCCAGCACATCAATACGACCGACTCGGCAGTGCGGATTACGCACATTCCAACGGGAATCGTCGTGACCTGCCAGAACGAACGATCTCAGATCAAGAACCGCGAGCGCGCGATGACGATGCTCCGTTCCAAGCTGTATGAACGCAAGATCGAAGAGCAGCAGAAGGAGCTGGCTGAAATTCGCGGCGAGCAGTCGGATATCGCATGGGGCAGCCAAATCCGCTCTTATGTGTTCCACCCGTACAGCATGGTCAAGGACCATCGCACCAGCGTGGAGACCGGGAATGTCGGGGCCGTTATGGACGGCGACCTGGATGCTTTTATCGACGGGTACTTAAGAAGCCAGATCAAAACAGATGCACAATAAATAGCCGTGTACAGCTCCCCGCAGGGTGCTCTCAGGCTGGGAAACCGCAGGTTTCCTTGCTGAAAGAGCGCTTTGTGGGGTGTTTTTATAAAGAAAAGTGCTTAGCTGCGTTAGAGGAGTGAAGAATGCATGCCGCCTAAAGGCCGCAAACGCCGGATGAATGAATGGGTGCCAGTGACTGGGCCTGGACGCCATGTCGCCGATACGCTGATGATTATGATCGGATCGTTTATTACATCGCTGGCTTTTAACCTGTTTCTGCTTCCTGCACACATCGCTTCGGGCGGGGTGTCGGGCATTTCTGTTATTCTGAATTATTCGCTGGGCGTCAATCCCGCTTATATCCAGTGGGCCTTGAACATTCCTTTGTTTATTGCCGGCTGGCTGCTGCTGGGCCGTGAATACTCGATCCGCTCGCTGCTCGGGACCATTTTACTGCCGATGTTTGTGCTGCTGACCCAGCATTGGGAGGCACCGACAACAGACCCGCTGCTGGCTTCCCTCTATGGGGGGATCGGCGTGGGCTTTGGGCTGGGCATTGTTTTTCGGGGGAGGGGCTCTACTGGCGGGTTGTCGACCCTGGCGCAAATCGTGCAGAAATACAGCGGGCTGAACCTGGCGACCTGCGTCATGCTGATGGATGGCACGGTGATTACGATTGCGGGATTTGTACTATCCTGGGAAAAAGCGCTCTACGCCCTGATCGGGCTGTATATTACCGGCAAAATTATCGACGCCGTCGAGCTGGGCTTCAGCTACACCAAAGTCGCTTATATTATCGCTGACAAGACAGACGAATTGACCGAGGCGATTCTGAATCATATGGACCGCGGGCTGACGAAGCTGGATGGGCATGGGGGATACACCGGTGATGAGCGGACGGTGCTGATGGTTGTCGTGAATCAGAGCGAGGTTACGCGGCTCAAGACGGTCGTGCAGGTCATCGACCCGAATGCTTTTGTCATTATCAGCAATGCGCATGGGGTTCTGGGCAAAGGGTTTAAGCGGACGGAATGAACGTTTGAACGCTTGAATGCTTGTCGACTAGAGCGGTATTAAGCAAGACAGAAGAAAGATAGCAGAAAGGCAGCAGAAAGGCAGCAGAGGGCTGGGACTGACCCCTTAGCGTGAGACAAATTAAAACACCTTCAAGAGAATGCAACCATGTCGTAAGATATGGAGACAACCTTGGAGGTGTTTTTTCATTGGCTACAAGAGTCAGTTATCCCTTAGAAGTTAAAATGAAGGCAATTGAAATGAAAATGGCTGGTACGCCAGTGAAAGAAATCATGGAGCAGTTAAACATACGAAATAAGACACAAGTTGAAACTTGGGTGAGATGGTATCGTAGTGGCGAGCAGAATCGCTTAGAGCAGCCTGTAGGTAAACAATACAGCTATGGCAAGGGACCCGAATATACTTCAGAACTGGAGAAGGTTAAGGCTGAGAACAGGTTTTTGAAACAACAACTTGAGTTGCTAAAAAAGTACAGGGAACTGGAGAGGAGGTGTCGGCAAAAATCGTAGTTGAGTGGATGGAGTCTATCCGAGGAGAGGTGAGTGTAAAACAAGCTTGTGCATGGATAGGAATCCCTCGCGCAACTTACTATCGCTGGAAATCCGAATATGAGAGCAAAGTTGAGGACCCCTTGGTAGAAAAAATCCGCGAACTCTGTATCCAGCATAAATACCGTTATGGATACCGGAAAATCACTGCCTTGCTTCGGAGAGAGTACACGGTAAACCACAAACGTGTACAACGGATCATGCAGCGTGAAGGACTGCAGTGTCGAGTCAAAGCGAAGAAACGGAAACCTACAGGACAACCTATTCATATTGCAGAGCATTTGTTAAAGCGACAGTTTGAAGCGGATGAGCCGATGCAAAAACTCGTAACGGACATTACGTATTTGCCATTTGGAGGAAGAATGTTGTATTTGTCGAGTATCTTAGACTTGTTTAACGGAGAGGTTGTGGCTTACAGTATAGCTGACAAACAGGACACCGCATTTGTACTGGACACCCTCCGTCAGTTGCCATCTTTACCAGGCGCAATACTCCATAGCGATCAAGGCAGCGTCTACACATCCTTGGCCTACCAGGAAGCTGTAAAAGGAAAAGGCATTACCATGAGCATGTCCCGTAAGGGAACGCCTGCTGATAATGCCCCCATCGAATCGTTTCATTCCACACTAAAGTCTGAAACGTTCTACCTCGAAGGTTTAACCTGTACGACGACGGCAATCGTCGAACAGACCGTTCGAGAGTACATCTTTTACTATAACTCAATTCGCATTCAAACAAAACTAAACAACCAGTCACCGGTTCATTTCCGACAACTGGCTGCTTAACTTTGAAAGGTGTTTTGATCCCTGTCTTACAAACGGGGGTCAGTCCCGGCTCCTTCGGGGGCCTTTTTTGTTGTTTAATGAGACTTGTCCTTCAGCTGCCGGCATCTATTAAGAAGTTCTATGTACATATAGGCCTTATCTATTAGCGGATTTATTGACTCGGAAAGGGGAAACGGATAAAGTTAGGTCACAATCCATATTTAACCACTAGGATTAAACAGAATTAAATAAAACGGCTCGTGAATATTGGAGGCAGGTCTGATGTCGCTTTTTCAGCTAATCATTCGTAATAAGGAGGCCGTAAACAATGAACCAATACCGGGAGAATGAAATTAGGATCCGGGACGCGCAGGATTGGGATCAGCCAGGGATCGAGCGGCTGCTGCTGGATGCCTATGGTCAATATGAGCAGGTTATGCCTGCGGACAGATGGGCGGAGTACAGGGACAGTATTCTGGAGTCGGTATACAGGGAAGGGCCGGAGGCCCGGATTGTAGCGGAGAAGGACGGGGAAATCGTCGGCAGCCTGCTGCTGTTCTTAACTTCTGAAGCTGCATACGGGCGTCCCGAGCTGGATATTCAGGCGCCGATTATCCGGCTGCTTGCTGCCTCCCCGAAGGTTAGAGGGCAGGGAGTGGCAACCCGGCTTATTCAGGCCACTGTTGAAAGGGCCAAACGCTATGGGGCCGAGCGCATTTACCTGCATTCCTCGGATTTGATGGCTTCTGCCATCCGGCTGTATGAATATCTGGGCTTTGAACGGACACCGGAGAAGGAGATGCTTAACGGGACTACGCTGGTCAAATGCTACAGTCTGCCGCTGCTTCAGAAAACGGCGGAGCCGCGCACAGCGGAATGACAGGGCAGGTGATGGCTGCCTGGAACGAAATGGATCGGAGCAGGATGGCGGAACAAGAGGAACAAGAGGAACAAGAGGAACAAGACAAGGATTTCGGGCTGCGCCTGGAATCCTTTTGTGCGTTGGACGAGTTATTTTTTATGAAGGAAATTCATGTAAAGTTGTTGTATTTATATAAATCAGTATGTATAATAATTCATAAATCTTATCGGATATGAATAAATCATTAATAAGCATCATTAAACATTAATAAAGCGAGCGAGCTATTGGGGAAAGCGGGGGAGAAGGATTGGCAGAGTCACAAGACAAGATAAAAGCAGCTATCGTCGGTTCCACCGGGTATGGAGGGGTGGAACTGATTCGTTTTTTATTGAACCATCCAAAGGTTGAAATTGCCTCGGTGATTTCTTCTTCCAATGCGGGAGAGAAGATTACGGAAGGGTTTCCGCATCTGTCGGAGATTCTGGTGCAGACGCTGGACGGCGTTGACCCGGCCGGGATCAAACAGAAAGCGGACGTGGTGTTCACGGCAACGCCATCGGGCGTCAGCGGCAGGCTGGTCCCCCAGCTTCTGGAGGCAGGCCTGAAGGTTATTGATTTGTCCGGCGATTTCCGGATAAAGGACGGAGCCGCTTACGAGCAGTGGTACAAACATGACGCACCTCCTGCCGATTTGCTGGAGGAGGCCGTATACGGCTTGTGTGAAGAGAACGGCGGACAGGTAGAGGGGGCGCGCTTCATCTCCAACCCGGGCTGTTATCCGACAGCTACGCTGCTGGGGCTGCTCCCGGCGGTGAAGGAAGGCTGGATTGACCCAGGCAGCATCATCATCGATGCGAAATCCGGTGTATCCGGTTCGGGCCGGGGAACCAGCCTGATGACCCATTATGCGGAAATCAATGAAAATATGAAAGTATATAAAGTAAACAAACATCAGCATATTCCAGAGATTGAACAGGCGCTTTCCCTTGCAGCTGGGGCGCCGGTTACCGTTACTTTTACGACACATCTCGTTCCGATGACAAGAGGCATTATGAGCACCATGTACGCCAAGCTTACAGAGGGCCGTTCGGAGCAGGAACTGGTCGATTTATACCGTAATTATTATGAAGGAAAATCTTTCGTTCGGATCCGGGAGGCCGGCAAATTTTCGGCGACGAAAGAGGTTTTTGGATCGAATTACTGCGATATCGGCTTTGCCGCAGATCCGCGTACCGGAAGGCTGACCATCGTGTCGGTCATCGATAACGTCGTTAAAGGTGCGGCGGGCCAGGCCATCCAGAATCTGAATCTGATGATGGGCTGGGAGGAAACAACCGGACTCAAGCTGAGTCCTGTATATCCGTAAGGGTTCGGGAGGAGACAATCATGGAAACAATTGAGCTTTGGAAAGCGGTGGAGGGCGGCTCCGTCACTTCTCCGTTAGGATTTCAGGCAGGCGGCCTGCACTGCGGTTTGAAAAAGACTGACCGCAACGACCTCGGCGTCATCCTCTGCGAGGTGCCGGCCGCTGCGGCTGCGGTATACACGACGAACGTGTTCCAGGCGGCTCCGCTGCTGGTTACGCGGGACAGCCTGAAGGACCGGCGGCTCCGCGCGGTCGTGGTGAACAGCGGCAACGCCAATGCCTGCACAGGCAGGCAGGGCGAAGCCGATGCCTTTGCCATGCGGGCGCAGACGGCCGCCGCATTCGGGCTGGCGGAAGCGGATATCGCTGTAGCCTCCACCGGCGTCATCGGCGAGAATCTGCCGATGGAGAAGGTGAGCAGCGGCATTGCGCAGCTGCCGTCCTCAACGGCCTACGGAGCGGAAGGCGCGGAGCAGTTCAGCCAGGCGATCCTGACGACGGACCTCGTGAAGAAGACGGCTTGCGTCAAGCTGGCCATCGACGGCCGCGAGGTGACGATCGGCGGCGCCTGCAAGGGCTCGGGCATGATTCACCCGAACATGGCCACGATGCTGGCGTTCGTGACGACCGACGCCGAGGTGGATCCGGCAGCGCTGCAGAGCCTGCTGGTGGACACGACAAACGTCACCTTTAACATGATTACGGTGGACGGCGACACCAGCACCAACGACATGCTGCTGGTTATGGCCAGCGGGCTGGCGGGCAACCGCCCGCTGTCGGCGGATCATCCGCAGTGGGAGCAGTTTGCAGCGGCGTTCCGCCATGTGAACGAATCCCTGGCGAAGCAGATCGCGCGCGACGGCGAAGGGGCGACGCATTTAATCGAGGTTCAGGTTAAAGGCGGCGTGACGGATGCTTCGGCGGGAGCGATCGCCAAGACGATCGTCGGCTCCAGCCTTGTTAAATCGGCCGTGTTTGGAGCCGATGCGAACTGGGGACGGATTATTGCCGCAGCAGGGCGTGCGGGCGAGCCGATTGACCCGTCCAATGTGGATATTAAGCTGGGGCCGATTGTTACGCTGGAAGGCTCGAAGCCGGTCGCCTTCGACGAAGAGGCGGCACTGGAGTATCTGAAGGGCGATACGGTGCAGATCTTCGTAGACCTGCACGGCGGAGAAGGCGAGGCTACGGCTTGGGGCTGTGACTTGACTTATGATTATGTACGGATTAACGCGGCTTACAGGACTTAAGGACTTAACTTTAAATAGAGGCAGTGAGCAGGTAAAGCCGATAAGAGAATAGAATAAGGCTACCAGGAGAGGAGAGGGCAGGATGAGTATTACGTCCGATCAGGCCGCGGCGGCCAGTCAGCAGACAGAAGGCGCCAAGGCATCGCCGAAAGGAACGTTTGTCATGAAATGCGGGGGCAGCACGCTTGCAGCGCTGCCGGAGGTATTTTTCGAGGAGCTGGGCGCTCTGCAGCGGGAGGGCTTCCAGCCGGTAATCGTGCACGGAGGCGGGCCGGCCATCTCCGACAATTTGACCCGGCTTGGCATTGAATCGAGGTTCGTGAATGGACTGCGCTATACGACGGAGGAAGTGCTCGATGTGGTAGAAATGGTGCTGGCCGGCACGATCAACAAGCAGATCGTCCGGCGCATCCAGAGCGCAGGCGGCCGCGCCATCGGCTTGTCCGGCAGCGACGGCTCGCTGCTGCTGGCAAGACCGGTTGCGCAGAGCAAAGAGGTCGGCCTGGTTGGGGAAGTGACCGAGGTGGCCGCCGGAATTCTTAACGGCATACTGAAGCTTGGCTATATGCCGGTAGTGGCGCCGCTGGGCGTCACCCCTGAGGGCCAGCGCCTGAACATTAACGCCGATACAGCCGCAGGGGCTGTCGCTTCCCAGCTGGGAGTCAAACAGATGATCGTGGTTACGGACGTGCCGGGCATCATGCGGAATGTGAACGGCGAGAACAAGGTTCTGCCAGTCGTTACGGTTCAGCAGACCGAAGATATGATCAGCAGCGGCGAGATTTACGGCGGCATGATTCCGAAGGTCCGCGCGGCGGTGGACTGCATTCACGGCGAGGTGCAGGAGGTTGTTATTGTGCCGGGCTCGGAGCCGAAGGTGCTGAGCCGCGTGCTGGCCGGCGAGCCGATCGGAACGCGGATTGTGCGGATGTAGGATTTTTACGGACGAATTGTGAAGGATAAATCGTGAAGGATAAATCGTGAAGAATAAATCAAATTGAGGAAGGGGTAGAGAACGATGACATTGACACCACCGGAAGCCAAAGCAGCCGAGGCCGCGCAGGACTTGAATCCAGCAGCCGCAGCGGGGGAAGCGCCGAGCGCGCTTTTTCCCAATTACAGCCGTTATCCGCTCGCACTTGTGAAAGGCCACGGCAGCTGGCTGTGGGATGACAAAGGCAACCGTTATCTGGACTTTATGAGCGGAATTGCGGTAACGAATCTCGGACACGCGCCGGAGAAGGTCAAGGAGAAGCTGAAGCAGCAGCTCGACCAGCTGTGGCATGTTTCGAACCTGTACCAGCTGCCGCTGCAGGAGCAGGCGGCTAAGCTGCTGACCAAGCACAGCGTCCTGGATGCGGCGTTCTTCTGCAACAGCGGAGCGGAAGCGAACGAGGCGGCGATCAAGCTGGCGCGGAGATATTTTCAGAAGATCAAAGGCGAAGAGCGCTTCGAGATTATTACGTTTCATCAGTCCTTCCACGGGCGGACCCTGGCGACTCTGACGGCTACCGGTCAGGACAAGGTCAAGGAAGGTTTTCTGCCTCTTCCGGCAGGCTTCAAGACCGTCCCGCTGCATGACGAAGCGGCGCTGAAGGCGGCCATCGGGCCGAATACGGCGGCGATCATGCTGGAGATGGTGCAGGCGGAAGGCGGCATTCATGCCGCGAAGCCGGAATTTGTGCAGATGATTACGGAGCTGTGCAAGGAGCACGGCCTGCTGCTGATCATCGACGAGGTGCAGACCGGGATGGGACGGACCGGCAAATGGTTCGCGCATCAGCACTACGGTATCCAGCCGGATATCATCACGGTGGCCAAGGGCATTGCGAGCGGATTTCCGGCAGGTGCGATGCTGGGCAAAGCGTATTTGCGGGAGGCTTTTTCGGCAGGCAGTCACGGTTCGACCTTCGGCGGTACGCCGCTGGCGACCTCGGCGATTATTGCGACTCTCGAAGTGATGGAGGAGGACCAGCTGCCGGAGCGCGCGGCCAAGATGGGCGCGTATTTGAAGGAGAAGCTGGAGGAGAAGCTGTCCGGGCTGTCTTTTGTGAAGGAAATCAGAGGTATGGGGCTGCTGGTCGGCATCGAATGCGGGGGGCCGGTTGGCGAGCTGATTCTCGCCGGGCAGCAAAACAAGCTGCTGTTCATTAATGCAGGTCCTAACGTCATTCGCCTTCTGCCGAATCTGTACGTGAGTCATGAGGAAATCGACCAGGCGGTTGACACGCTGTACAACGTAATCCGCGCTTATGAAGAAGCGCAGGGCAAGGGGGAAGCCTAATCCATGAGTTTGGCACAAGCAGGAGCAACATTCGCGCTGAAGGGGCGCGATTTCATAGAATTGACGGATTACTCCAGCGAGGAGATCCGGTACTTGATCGATCTGGCGGTCGAGCTGAAGCGCAAGCAGAAGAATGGCGAGGTTTATCAGCCGCTGGCGGGCAAGACGGTAGGGCTTATTTTTGAAAAATCGTCCACCCGTACCCGCATCTCCTTCGAGGTCGGGGTGTACCAGCTGGGCGGGCATGCCCTGTTCCTCAGCAAAAATGACATCCAGCTCGGACGCGGCGAGACCATCGCCGATACGGCGGGCGTCATGTCCCGCTATCTGGACGGCATCATGATCCGGACCTTCGGCCATGACCGTGTGATCCAGCTTGCGGAGCATGCTGACATTCCGGTCATCAACGGGCTGAGCGATCTGGCGCATCCGTGCCAGGTGCTGGCGGACTTCCAGACGATCTACGAATACAAAGGCAAGCTTGAAGGCCTGAAGCTGGCTTACATCGGCGACGGCAACAACATGGCGCATTCGCTGATGCTGGGCGGCGCCAAGCTGGGCGTGCACGTGTCGATCGGCAGCCCGGCCGGCTATGAGCCGGACCCGCAAGTCGTGGCGCAGGCGCGTGAAATCGCGGGGGCAACCGGCGCAGTGATCGAAGTGGTGAACGACCCGGCAGCAGCGGTAAAAGATGCCGACGTCATCTACACTGACGTGTGGGCGAGCATGGGCTTTGAAGAGGAGCAGAAGGTGCGCGAAGCGGCTTTTGCATCTTATCAGGTGAATGAGGAGCTGGCCGCACTGGCGAAGCCGGACTATCTGTTCATGCACTGCCTCCCGGCGCACCGCGGCGAAGAGGTCAGTGAAGGCGTGATTGACGGCAAGAACTCGATTATTTTTGATCAGGCAGAGAATCGTCTCCATGCGCAGAAAGCGCTGATGGCGGCGTTGATGGGATAACGGAAAGGGGAACCGGAATTATTATGGCTAAAGAAAAAATCGTCCTCGCCTACTCGGGCGGACTGGACACCTCTATTATTTTGAAATGGCTGAAAGAGACTTATGATGCAGAGATCATTGCTTTTACCGCTGATATCGGTCAGAAGGAGGAGCTGGACGGCCTGGAAGCCAAAGCTTTGGCAACCGGCGCTTCCAAAGTGTATATCGACGATCTGCGCGAGGAATTCGCCAAGGACTTCATCTATCCGATGTTCCAGTCAGGCGCTTTGTATGAAGGCCAGTACCTGCTCGGCACAAGTATCGCGCGTCCTTTGATCGCGAAGCGGATGGTGGAAATCGCCCGCGCCGAAGGCGCAACCGCAATTGCCCACGGCGCAACGGGGAAAGGCAACGACCAGGTTCGTTTTGAGCTGAACGCGGCGGCGCTGGCACCGGAGATCAAGGTGATCGCCCCTTGGCGTCTGCCTGAGTTCCGGGAGACGTTCCCGGGACGCGCGGAGATGATCGCCTATGCGGAAAGCCACGGCATTCCGGTCACGGCCTCTGCGGCCAAACCGTATTCCACAGACCGCAACCTGCTGCATATCAGCTATGAGAGCGGCGTGCTGGAGGATCCTTGGTTTGATGCCAGCGCTCCTGAGAACAAGGACATGTTCCTGCTCAGCGTAGATCCTGAGGATGCGCCTAATGAAGCGGAATACATTGAAATCGAGTTCGCAGAAGGCAATGCCGTTGCCCTCAACGGCGAGCAGCTTGAGCCGCTCCGCATGATGGAGAAGCTGAACGAGCTCGGCGGCAAGCACGGCATCGGCCGTGTGGACATGGTCGAGAACCGCTTCGTCGGCATGAAGAGCCGCGGCGTGTACGAGACTCCGGGCGGTACGATCCTGTTCACCGCTCACCGCAAAATGGAGTCCATCACGATGGACCGCGAAGTGATGAGCCTGCGCGACAGCCTCATTACCCGCTACAGCAGCCTGGTATACAACGGCTTCTGGTTTGCGCCGGAGCGTCTGGCTCTGCAGGCTCTGGTCACCGAAAGCCAGAAAAACGTCTCCGGCACCGTCCGCCTCAAGCTGTACAAAGGCAACGTGATCGGCGCCGGTGTGAAAAGCCCGGTCAGCCTGTACAATCCGGACATCGCTACGATGGAAGCCGACCCTACCCAAGCCTACGACCAGGGCGACGCCGCCGGCTTCATCCGTTTGAACGCTCTGCGTCTTAAAGTGAGCGCGGGTGTGAATCAGCAGAACAAGTAGGAGAAGAAGAGCACAGCAGAAGAGAAGGAGAACATAGGAGCAAAAGAGCAACAAGGTAGAAGAGTTGAAGAGCAGCACAATACTCTTTTATATAAGACAAACAGCTTTATAGAGCACGGGGGTTTTCTTGGAGAGGAACCTTGCTTGTTGCAGTACTGGCGCTAGCGGAGGGCTCGAATTGAGTCCGAAGAAACGAAGTGTCCGCCTTTGTCCTCGGATTTTTACCATAAGTTTAAGTTTAAAAAAATCCGAGGACAACAGCGGTCGCAGGAACATTCGAGACCGGAGCGCCCCGCAGTAACGCAACACCCCAGCAAGGTTCCCCAATAACTCCAGCCTATAAAGCCCACCCGAGGAGTGAACCATTTGAGCAAGCTGTGGGGCGGTCGCTTTACGAAGCAGACCAACAAGCTGGTAGAAGAATACACCGCTTCGATCGGATTCGATCAGAAGCTTGCGGAAGAGGACGTTCAAGGCAGTCTGGCGCATGTCACCATGCTCGGCAAATGCGGAATTGTGCCGCAGGAGGACGTGGAGACGATCAAGAAAGGCCTGCTGAATGTGCTTGAACAAATCCGCAGCGGCGAAATCGAATATTCCGTATCCGACGAAGATATCCATATGAACATCGAGAAGAACCTGATTCAGCAGATCGGGCCCGTAGGCGGCAAGCTGCATACCGGACGCAGCCGCAATGACCAGGTGGCCACCGACATGCACCTCTACCTGCGCAAGCGGGTTGTGGAATTTGTCGGCCTGCTGAAGGAGCTGCAGGAAGCGCTGATCGGCCAGGCGAAAGCCAACACGGACACGATCGTGCCGGGCTACACGCATCTGCAGCGGGCGCAGCCGATTCTTTTTGCCCATCATCTGATGGCTTACGTCGCCATGTTTGGCCGCGATATCGAACGCCTGCAGGACAGCTACAAACGGATTAACGTGCTGCCGCTTGGCGCCGGCGCGCTGGCGGGGACGACGTTCCCGATTGACCGCCATTTTGTGGCGGAGCAGCTTCATTTTGACGCTGTCTATGAGAACAGCCTCGACGCGGTCAGCGACCGGGACTTCATCCTGGAGTTTCTGGCTAACGCGTCCGCGGTCATGATGCACCTGTCCCGGCTCAGTGAAGAGCTCGTGCTGTGGAGCAGCACCGAGTTCCGGTTTGTGGAGCTGGACGATGCGTTCTGCACCGGCAGCAGCATCATGCCGCAGAAGAAGAATCCGGACGTGGCCGAGCTCGTCCGCGGCAAAACAGGCCGTGTCTACGGCAACCTGTTCGGCCTGCTGACCGTGCTGAAGTCGCTGCCGCTGGCCTACAACAAGGACATGCAGGAAGACAAGGAAGGCATGTTCGACACCGTGGCTACCCTGCAGGGAGCGCTGCAGCTGTTCGCGCCGATGATCGCCACCATGAAGGTGAACACCGGGCGGATGCGCGAAGCGGTGAACCAGGATTTTTCCAATGCAACGGATATTGCGGACTTCCTCGTTGGCAAGGGACTGCCGTTCCGCCAGGCGCATGAGGTCATCGGCAAAACAGTGCTGTACTGCATCCAGAACGGCAAGTTCCTGCTGGACTTGTCTCTGGACGAGTTCAAGCAGTTCTCCGACCTGTTTGACGACCGCATCTATGAGGTGCTTCAGCCGGAGACGGTGGTGAACGCCCGCAACGTGTACGGCGGTACGGCGACAGCCCAGGTAGAAGCGGCGATTGCCCGTGCGGAGAGCAAGCTTGCGGAAACAGCAGGCTGGGTGCAGGAATATGAGGCGAAGGTAAGCTTGTAGTAGATCAAGCTTGCATGATAACTTGATAGGGATAAAGGTGAAGAACACGGGAGGGGCGGATGTCCAGCCGTGTTCTTTTCTTTTTACAAACCGAAGAGGAATGCAGGGCCCCTTGTCTGCTCTGAATCGGAACCACCGCATATCGGCTGTAATTCTGGAAACACTGGTTAACACTTCTAACCGGATTGGATTTTTCAGAAAAGGGTGACAAACCATTGTCTAAGGAAAAGGCGGATCTACAGCACGTTCATCAGCTCCAGAAGCAGCTGAGCGAAGCGCGATGGGATTACTGGGTCACAGAGGTTTTGCTGTCCTGGCAGTGGATTTTTCTGCTGGTGTGCTCGATTGTCTTTACGCTTGTTTGGCTGCACCTTGTTAAAAAGAACACGCTCCTCCTGACCCTGGTCAACGGCCTGCTGACTCTGGCCTTTTGCCTCATTGCGGATACGCTGGGCGGGGAGCTGCAGCTCTGGGATTATCCGCGGATGCTGCTGCCTTGGGGAGCAAGAATTATATGCATTGACTGGATGATTGCAGCTCATTCCATGCTGCTTTATCAGTATTTTTCCGGGTGGCGTGCCTTTCTGGCTGCTGCGGCAGGACTGTCTGTATTATTTGCCGGAGTGCTGGAGCCGCTTGCAGTTTGGATGGGGATCTATATTAAGTATTCGTGGAGCTCGTGGTATTCACTGCCGGCTTATTTCCTGTTGTTCTGCGGCATGAAGGCGGCGGCCGATGGAATCGGGCGGAGGCAGGCGGGGCATTTGGAGAGGGTCCCGAAAGCCTGAGACAAAGGGCGTCATAATATCAGCACCAGCACCAGCACCAGCACCAGCACCAACACCAACAAAGACAGGGTTCCCGGGCGGGGAATCCTGTTTTTATGTCTGAAGGTTTCCGCTTTGGACGGCCAAACGAGGATTGTTTCGCTGCACGCTTTACAACGTAACAATGTTATGTTACGATGTTTTCAGTAACGAAGGAGGCATGCTCCATGAGCGAAGATTTGATTTCCAAGAAAGAGCTGCTGGATTTAACGGGCATTTCCTATGGTCAGCTGTACCGGTGGAAGCGGAAGAATCTCATCCCGGAGGATTGGTTCATCCGGAAGTCCTCTTTTACAGGGCAGGAGACGTATTTCCCGAGACAGCAGATTTTACCGCGTATTGATAAGATTCTGAACATGAAGGACGGACTTTCGCTGGATGAGCTGGCGGATGTGTTTTCCCCGGCGCTTGGGGAGGTTCAGCTTGAGCGTCACGAGCTGCTGGGACGAAACATTGTTTCGGAGGGCTCGCTGGTCTTATATAAAGAGGTCTGCGGGGAGCCGGCATTTTTCAATCTGGATCAGACGCTTGCGCTTTATGTGCTCGACAAGCTGCTGCGCAGCGGCGAGATTACCCGCGAGGAAGGCCGGATGCTGCTGGGCGTGATGAGTGAGCATTACGGCAGGTTTGCAGGCAAGCCCTGCGACCTGGTTCTGCTCCGCAAGATGGGTGTGCCGGTCTTTCTGCTGGCGGCGGGAGGTACGGAGTATTACGCGGACAGTGAGGCTAAAATGGTCATCAAGAAGCCGATCGGACAGTTTACAGAGGAATTGAAGCTCTTAATCGGAAAATAGGAGGCAGAGAACGATGAGTGAACAGGGACAGCACACCGGCAATGAGCCGGTCAGAAACGACCTGAATATCTCCGGCATGAGCACCACGGCAGGCGGCATATACCGGAATGTAAGAATTGACGGCATGGCTAAAGTAAACGGCAGCCTGGACTGCAGCAGCCTGCGGATTAACGGAACGCTCAATATGAAAGGAAGCGTGGCCACAGGGGAGATGACGGTGAACGGCATGGGCACCATCGAAGGGCCGGTCAAAGCTTCGGAGATCCGGATCGACGGAATGTTCACCCTCCGCGGCGATGTCAGCTGCACGAACCTGGATGTGAACGGCAAAAGCAAGATCGAAGGCCGGCTGGAAGGCGATCAGATCCGCATCGGCGGAGAGGTCGGCGTGAAGGGCGACGTGCAGTGCGAGGCTTTTTATACCGAAGGAAACGTCAAGCTGGAAGGCCTGTTAAATGCAGAGTCGGTAGAGATCCGGCTGCACTCCGTGTCGGCGATCCGGGAGATCGGCTGTGAGCGGATTGACGTCCGGCGCATCGAGAGAGGATTTTGGAAGAACTTCAGCCTGATGGGAGCGCCGCGGCTCAAAGCAGACCTCATTGAAGGTGATGACCTGTACCTGGAGGATACGGAAGCCGAGACGGTGCGCGGAACCCGGGTTTACATCGGCCGAGGCTGCAAAATCAAACGCGTAGAATACAAGGAATCGCTTCAGACGGATGAGGATGCGGTGATCGGGACTCCATTGCAGGTCTAAGCTGCAGGTGCAGGTGCAGGTGCAGGTCTAACACGGGAAAATGAGGGGGACGGCAAAATGGATAAATCCAATATCCGGATTATCGGCGAGGGAAGCTCGTCGGGCGGCGATTATGAGAAAGTCAAGGTGGTCGGCGAGGCGGATTTTTACGGGGATTTGCGGTGCGAAACTTTAAAAATAACCGGCGAAGTCTGCGTGCAGGGCACGCTCAACGCGGAGGAAGTGAAAGTGACGGGCACGCTTCGTTTGAAGAACGGCGGGCCGGCGGCAGGCAGCGCAGAACCGCTCCTGAGTGCGGATGATGCAGCTGAGGCTGCGCCGGGAATCCGGGCCGAGTCGGTCAAGATTACGGGCGAGCTCACCCTGCCGGGAAGCTGCGAGGCCGAGGAGTTCAAGCTGCGCGGACGGATCGAAGCGGGCGGGGTGCTAAGCGCGGAGGATATTAACATCAAGCTTCACGGGGCCAGCCGGGTGAAGGAGATGGGCGGCACGAACATTACGGTTAAAGGCGCCACGTCTGTTCCGTTTGGGGCGCTGCTCCAGATGGGGCTGGGCAAATTGCAGGCAGGCCTCATCGAAGGCGATGATATTTACCTGGAAAATACCGAAGCGGACAGCGTCCGCGGCATGCGCGTTGAGATCGGACCAGGCTGCCGGATCGGGACGGTCGAATACCGGGATAAACTGGAGGTCGACAGCACTTCGCAGGTTCAAAGCGAGCACCGGGTCTAACGGCAGAGACAGATCGGTCTTGAGACCGATTAGATGTTCGCAGGTCCGCCCTTATAATAGGTGGGAAATGATTATAGAGAGAAATGGAGAGTGACCTGTGTCGGCAAGCAAAAATAAGATGGGCCTCGTTCTGGCGGGGCTCCTGCTCGGCATCCTGATGGCCTCGATGGACAATACCATCGTCGCAACGGCAATGGGCGACATTGTCGGCAAGCTTGGAGGAATGGATAAATTCGTCTGGGTAACCTCGGCGTATATGGTAGCCGAAATGGCCGGCATGCCGATCTTCGGCAAGCTGTCCGATATGTACGGCAGAAAGAAGTTTTTCATCTTCGGAATTATTGTGTTTATGCTGGGCTCTGCCTTGTGCGGGACCGCAACCTCCATCGTGCAGCTCAGTATCTACCGGGCGGTTCAGGGGATTGGCGGCGGCGCTCTGGTGCCGATTGCTTTTACAATCATGTTTGACGCTGTACCCCCGGAGTCCAGAGGCAAGCTGGGCGGCCTGTTCGGCGCGGTATTCGGGCTGTCGAGTATTTTTGGCCCGCTGCTCGGGGCTTATTTGACAGAATATGCGGCCTGGGAGTGGGTGTTCTACATCAATCTGCCGCTCGGGTTGATTGCCTTTGTCTTTATCGCCTTCTTCTATAAGGAATCACATCAGCACCAGCGCCAGCAGATTGACTGGGCCGGAGCGGTTACCTTGATCGGCGGCGTAGTCTGCCTGATGTTCGGGCTGGAGCTTGGCGGCAAAACCTATGCGTGGGACTCCTGGCAGATCCTGCTGCTGCTGGCAGGCTTCGTCGTGCTCAGCGTCTTGTTCCTGCTTGCAGAGCGTACGGCCAAAGAGCCGATCATCTCCTTCGGGATGTTCAGAAAGCAGATTTACTGGTCCAGCAACGTTATTGCGATCCTGAGCGGCGCCGCTTTTATTACGGCTTCCGTCTATATTCCGATCTTCATACAAGGCGTGCTTGGCGGCAAAGCGACCAACTCGGGCCTTGTGCTGCTGCCGATGATGCTCGGCTCGGTGGTGACGGCTACGATGGGCGGCTTCCTGATGACGAAGCTGAAATACCGGACGATTATGCTGCCGACGCTTGTCCTTCTGGTAGTGGGCATAGGCCTGCTCACCACCTTGGGCGAAAGCTCCAATCTGTGGACGGTCCGCGGCTTTATGGTGCTGGTGGGCCTCGGAATCGGCGCTTCCTTCTCGGTATTGAGCAACGCCGCCATGTTCTCGGTGCCGCCGAGAGAGCGGGGTACAGCGAGCTCGACCCTGAACTTCCTGCGTTCCCTCGGCATGACGCTGGGCATTACGGTGTTCGGGATTGTGCAGAGCCATTTGTTCAGCCGAAAAATGGAATCGCTGGCCGGCTCCGGTTCCGCCGGAGCAGCGGGAGGGTCCGGCGGCGGACTGCCGGCGGATCTGAACTTAAGCGATCCGCATGCGCTGCTCTCGCCGGAGCTCCGCAAAGCGGTTCCGCCGCAGCTGCTTGAGAGCATTACCGGCGCGCTGTCCTCGTCGATTGTGCATACCTTCGCCTGGGCGGTGCTCCCGGCGGCGCTGGCTTTGGCAGCCGCTCTGTTCATGGGTCGCGACAAGCTTGACCCGGCGCAGGAAAAGGGCGAATACTCAGCGGGTCATTAAAGGCAGTCTGAATGTCTTGAACGTCTAAAACGATAACCACATCCCCTCGGCTTGCAGAGCAGAAATCACGCGAATCACGCGATTCAGCGGACCTGCTCTCATCGCGGCTAGCTTGTACGCCGCAGCTGAGGGGATTTTTGCGTATTCCTGCTCCCGTTAGTTAATCTAGAGCAATCAGGTGCCAGACGCCTTCCTTGTCCTTCTTGAAATAAACGGCCCAGGAAAACTCGTGAACCTGGCCGTCTCTTTGCACTCTGCCGCTGACAGGCAGGAGTACCCTTCCTTCGGAATCCTTCTGAATTGCCCCCTCGTCAATCTCCTCAAACCGGTATTTAGGAGAGCCCTCGAATTCGAAGCTGAAATACGCGGCGGACTCACTGTTCGGGAACAAGCTGTAAAAAGCCTGCTCATCCCCTTCCACCATCGCCTTCATCATCTGATCCAGCAGCTCCTTGATATCCGAATGGATCAGCGGATTATCCAGAGCCTGTACATCTGCAACAATTCCTTCCTTAAAATTCAGCGCGGCCGGGTCCGGAGTCTCGGAAGGAGAATCGGATCCTGCTGCCGGATCTGCGCTGTCATGTGTGGAGGCCTCTGCCGCCGCAGAATCCTCCGCAGCAGAGCCCACAGCAGAGAGCTCCGCCGCAGCAGAGGCCGGGAGGGCCGCAGGCTCCTCGTCCTGCCCGTCTTTGCAGGCCGAAAGCAGTCCGGCCAGCAAAACAGCTGTCATGGCTGCATTAAACCACGGCTTGATCATCGAAAGCGGCCTCCATTTCTCCATAAGGGTTTTCCTATAACCTGTAAGACGAAATAAAGGCTGTAAATGTTTCCCTGAAGGCCTATTCCTTTACGCCGTCCTCGATAATCTGCGGTTCCGGCGGGGTCTGGCCTGCGCCGGGGTCTGACGCGGCAGTGCGTACGGCCACCACAGCCGGCTGGGCGGGGTAGGTGTCCCGCGAGAGCAGCTCTTCCTTGCCGGGATTACCGTTTGTCCACTTGGTGCGGTAAGTCTCCACTACATAGCCCGGCGTTCCCTGCTGCAGCATCTGCCTGAGGCCTGCCGGCAGGGCAGGATTGCTGACGTAGCGCACGCCGGGACTCAGCGTCTTGACCGTCTTCGAGCGGATTTCATAATGGACGCCGCTCGGCAGGCTGCCGAAGAGCTTGACGGTCATCGTGCCGTTAACCGCTTTGGCGCTGATGAGCAGATAGCCGGAGGTATTATTTTTAAATTTGAAATTAATGTACCCGGTGGAGAAGGTCGCGTCCTGTCCTTTCGGCAGATAGCTTACCGGACGGGAGTGGCTGCGGCGCTCGACAACCTCGAGGCCCGCCCGGATGACCGCGCCGTACAGCGTGCCGGACACCTGGCAGATTCCGCCGCCGATGCCGGGCACCAGCCGGCCCTGGATAATGACCGGCGCTTCCCGGAAGCCGTATTTGCTCTCCGCCTCGCGGACCACCTTGCCGTAGTCGAACACTTCTCCCGGCGCAAGCAGCATGCCGTCGATAATCTTGGCGGCGGCCTCGACGTTGTGCAGGCGGCCCGAGGCGCCGGTCAGACGCGTCGTCAGCATGGACACCCGCCGGTTAACGCCCTGGGCCTTCAGGCTGGACACCGTTACAGGCGGATCGGCCATCCCGAGCGGCAGCTGCACCTGAACCGGCTGGCTGCCCGGGTCCCTGTCCGCGTCAGAGGCAGCCCCCGCATCCCCTGCATCCAAGGTACGCGGCGCCTTGGCAATCAGGGCGGCGCCCAGGGTGTCCCATTTGATCCGCAGCGCCTTCACCTCGGGAATATAGCTGATCTGATCGCCGGGCTTGATGACCCGCTCGGCGTTCTTAAGCGCTCCAAACTGGCGGGCCTCCCATTCGCTGTTTAATGATTTTTTCAGCACCGATTCGTCGTAATGCACCTCAAGGCTCCAAATCTTTGTAAAAGTATAGCGGAATTTGACCCGCTGCCAAAGGCTTCCCTCCTGCAGCTGATCCAGCGCCTGCAGCAGAGCGTCAGAGCGGAGGCTGAGGCCCGCCTTGGACCAGTCTGCTTTAATGGACAGGGGCGGTTCCTGGCTGACCAGTGTTATGGGCTGCGCCATCAGCCTGCCGCTCTCCCGCAGCAGCAGATCATCCGCTTCGTTAACCTGCAGGCCGCCAATCGGCAGGCCCCCTGCTGTTACGCCGCGCGGGACGGTGGTTTGTCCGGCATACAGGAGCATGGCTCCCCAGATTCCCGCTGAAGCGAGCAGGAGGGAGGCCGGCAAGTAGAGCCGTATTATTTTCTTCATCAGACGGGTTGCCCCTCCTTTTTCCGGAAACAGGTTTGTCCCTTATCAATCTATGTATATGCAGCCTATTAGAGAAAATTTCGGTACTCAGGGGGTAACAAATTTGTTACAATGAAAAACAGGCTGATGAAATTGCTCGCGTTATAAAGGAATTCACTGGAAGATGTCGAAGTGTAACCATAGCTGTTGTCTTTTTGCGTAAACTGGTTTATCAACAAGATTTAGGAAGTGATGCTGTGATAGAAATGCAGGATGTCTGGAAGACCTATCCAAACGGGACTCATGCCCTTCAAGGGATATCCGTTAAGATCGACCGGAACGAATTTGTGTATATTGTTGGTCCCTCCGGTGCGGGGAAATCGACATTCATGAAGCTAATTTATAGAGAAGAAGTACCCACCAAAGGCCAAATATCGGTAAGCGGATTTAATATCGGCAAGCTGAAGCCGCGCAAAATTCCTTATGTCCGCCGTAATATCGGCGTTATCTTCCAGGATTTTCGGCTTCTCCCCAAGCTGACCGCCTACGAGAACGTGGCCTTTGCGCTTGAAGTGATCGAGGCGCCGAAGCGGATCATCCGCAAAAGGGTGATAGAGGTGCTGGACCTGGTAGGCTTGAAGAACAAGGCAAACCGCCTTCCGGCCCAGCTGTCCGGCGGAGAGCAGCAGCGTGTGGCGATTGCCCGGGCCATCGTCAACAACCCGACGGTCATCATTGCGGACGAGCCTACAGGCAACCTGGACCCGGAAACGTCCTGGGAAATCATGCAGCTGCTGGATGAGATCAACTTCCGCGGCACAACGATTGTCATGGCGACGCACAACAAGGATATCGTGAACACGATGCGCAAGCGGGTTATCGCCATCGAGAATGGCAACATCGTGCGCGACCAGCCGAGAGGAGAATACGGATATGACTTTTAGAACCTTCTTGCGGCATTTAAGGGAAGGGATCAAGAATGTCTTCCGCAACGGCTGGATGTCCGTAGCCTCAGTTACGTCTATTATTGTTTCGCTGTTTATTCTAGGTGTGTTTGTCCTGCTGGTGGTCAACGTCAATTCTTTCGCGGATGAGGCTGACAGCCAGGTGCAGATCAGCACGTTCTTAAGCTCGAATGTCGATGACGCGATGCGTCAGAAGGTGCAGACGGCGATCGAAAGCATGCCGGAGGTCAGCAAGGTGACCTTTGTGGACAAGACCCAGGGCCTCAAGGATCTCCGCGAGAAGCTTGGAGCCGACGGCAATGATCTGCTTGAAGGGTATACGGATGAGACCAATCCGATTCCCGATACGCTGAAGGTGGAGGTCATTGAGCCTTCAACGGTCTCTTTTGTAGCCGGCAAGATTGAAGATTTGAACAAGCAGTACAGCAGCCAGCCGATTTACAAAGTCAGATACGGCAAAGGAACGGTTGAGAAGCTGTTTAAAGTAACGAGACTGATCCGCAACATCGGCTTTGCCTTTGTAGCAGGCCTTGCGCTGATGGCGATGTTCCTGATTTCGAACACCATCCGCGTTACCATTTTGGCTAGGCGCAGGGAGATCGGCATTATGAAGCTGGTTGGCGCGACGAATGCCTTTATTCGCTGGCCCTTTTTTGTAGAGGGTGCTCTGATCGGCCTGCTCGGCTCTGCCATCTCGGCAGCCCTGCTGTTTACCGGCTATCAAATGCTGGAGAATGCCATCGGACTGGATGTCACGCTGAATTTCCATCTGGTTCCGCTGTCCGATATCGGCTATCTGCTGGGCGGGTTTATCCTGCTGCTCGGTGTATTAATCGGAGTTTGGGGCAGCACGATGTCAATCCGCAAGTTTCTGAAGGTGTAAGTGCGTGCAGGTGTAAGTACGTGCAGGTGTAAGTGCGTGCAGATGTAGGAAAGTCAAACTGATAAAGAAACGGAGAATGGGATATTGAAGAAATGGATTTCTGTCATTGCCGTTATCGTTTTGGCCCTGGGGATTGTACAGCCCGCTGAGAGCTTTGCCAAGCAGAAGACGATGGATCAAATTGACAAGGAACTCAAAGAACTGAAAGAACAAGCTGCAGAGGCGCAGGCGAAGCAGGAGCAGGCCGAGAAAGACGGCCAGGTCGCCCAGCATTACGTCAACAAGAATACGAACTACTTAAATGACCTGCTTGCCCAGATTCAAACGGTCAGCAGCGAGCTGGCCAATATCTCCAAGCAGATCAGCGATTCGGAGGAGCAGCTCCGCCAGACGGCGAAGAAGCTGGACGAAACCGAGCAGCGCATCGAGGAGCGCAGCAAGCTGCTCGATAACCGGGTGCGGCTGATGTACACGGACGGGGCCGTGTCTTATCTTGATGTTGTAATGTCCTCGACAAGCTTCACTGATTTTCTCGACCGGATCGATTCCATAACCGCCATTGCGAATCAGGACAAGGAGCTTCTGGCCGAGCACAAGAAAGACAAGGAGCTGGTTCTGCAGCAGCAGAAAGAGCTGGAAGCGGGCTATGCCAAGACGAAGCAGCTCTATGCCGAAGCGGAATCCCGCAAGCAGGTGCTCTCCGATAAGGAGGATGAGAAGCAGCAGCTGATCGCTCAATACAGTGACCAGGTGGAGGAAAGCGACGATATCAGCGAAGAGCAGGACAAGCTGCTTGTCGAGCTTGTATCGAAGCAGGCGGCTCTGGAGCAGGAGAAGAACAAGCTTAAAGCGCAGCAGATTTATACCTACAAGAAGCAGCAGGCGGCGAAGAAAGCGGCTGAGGCAGCAGCGGCGGCCAAATCCTCGTCGTCCAGCTCTTCCTCCTCATCCGGCTCTTATACAACCGGTGACGGATCACTCGGCCTTCCGGTCGGGCATGCCCGCATCTCTTCGCCATTCGGCTACCGGATTCACCCGATTACCGGCGTGAAGAAGCTGCATGCCGGCGTCGATTTCGCGGTTCCGATCGGAACAGATGTCCATGCGGCCGAGGGCGGTGTAGTTGTCCTGGCGGAGTGGTACAGCGGCTACGGCAACTGTGTCATTATCGACCATGGCGACAATACATGGACCGTGTACGGTCACTTGAGCGAATTTAAAGTGGAAAAAGGCGATACGGTGAAGCGCGGCGAGGTAGTTGCCGAATCCGGCAATACAGGCCAGTCTACCGGCCCGCATATGCACTTTGAGGTCCGGGTCAACGGTGAGCCGACCGATCCGATGCCTTACCTGGCTTACTAGTTATATTAAGCACAGAGCACATTAAGCACCAAGCACTTCATGCACTCATAAATATTTCGGACAAGCAGGACATATAATATAATAGAATGGATAATTGTGGACGGATGCTTTTTCCCTGGACGGGGAGGGGCATCCGTTCTGAACAATCAGTGATCATGAACCGGACTTTCCGGTACAGGTTACAGCTGAACAACGAAAAGGCGGTGCATGATTGAATGTTCAAAAAACAGACGGTGATTCTGTTAATGCTGGTAACGCTGCTGGGCAGCAGCATCCTGACGCTCCTCATTACCGGCCAGCTGAATTTCACGGAGAGCGGAAAGGCGGCTTCCACAGCCGGGCTGCTGACGGATTTGACTTCGGGCCAGAGCAGCAGTGAGGACAAGGATGATCTGGCGAAGGTGGAAACAGCGCTCCAGCTGGTGAAGCAGCATTATTACCAGGATGTAGATACGGATAAGCTGGTGGACGGCGCCATTCAAGGGATGATGGACGCGCTTGACGATCCTTTCTCCTCCTATATGGGCGAGGAAACAGCCAAGGAATTTACAGAGCAGATTCAGGGCTCTTTCTCGGGAATTGGAGCGGAGGTATCTCTGGATAACGGCAATGTGGTTGTGGTATCGCCGATTAAAGGCTCGCCGGCCGAGACGGCGGGGATCAAGGCCAAGGATATTCTGCTGTCTGTTGACGGGGAATCGCTGGAGGGCTTAAGCCTGAATGAAGCGGTTGCGAAGATCCGCGGGCCGAAGGGCAGCAGCGTCGAGATTAAAGTACAGCGGAGCGGCACATCCGAGCCGATGACCTTCAATATTAAACGGGACGATATTGCGCTGGAGACCGTTAACGCCAAGATGACCAGCGATAAGCTCGGATACATTGAAGTGACCGAGTTCTCCATGAACACGGCGGACCGTTTCAAGGAAGAGCTGACCAAGCTGGAAAGCCAGGGCATGAAGGGCCTGGTCATTGACGTAAGAAACAACCCGGGCGGCGTGCTGTCAGTTGTTCAGGACATGGCGTACCAGCTGGTGCCGAAGGGGAAACTCATTGTGCAGGTGGAGGACAAGGCGGGGCAGAAGCAGAAGACGTTCTCGACGGGCTCCAGTACAGCCAAGTCTTACCCGATTGTCGTGCTGACGAACAAAGGCAGCGCCAGCGCCTCTGAAATTCTGGCCGGTGCCCTGAAGGAATCTGCAGGGGCCACGCTGATCGGGGAAACCACGTATGGCAAAGGGACGGTGCAGCAGAGCTACGAGAACGAGTTCGGCGACGGCAGCCTGCTCAAAATTACGATGGCCAAATGGCTGACGCCAAACGGGGAATGGATTCACAAGAAAGGCATCAACCCCGATATTGCGGTTAATCAGCCTGCCTATTTCTCCGTTGCGCCGATCAGCAAAGAGACAACACTCAGCTATGACAGCAACAGCGACGATGTGAAGAGCGCTCAAACGATGCTGATCGGACTCGGCTACAAGCCGGGCCGGGAGGACGGGTACTTCAGCAAGGGAACTGCTGCAGCTGTTAAGAAGTTTCAGCAGGATCATAACTTGACCGCAAGCGGCAGTATTGATGCGAAGACAGCCGAGCAGATCGAGTCTGCACTGGTGGAGAAAATCGCTGATCCGGCGAACGATGCGCAGCTGAACCGGGCTTATGAAGAAGTCCGGAAGGAAATCGGGACGTCCGTGTCGAATTAAGAATATCAAGCTGGGAAGGCTGACATCAGCCTTCTCTTTTTTTTTTGAAATGTGGCATGAACCTGGGAGAGGCGGGGCCTGCTTGGGTTCATTTTTAAGCCGAAGGAGAAGGAGAGTGACCGCTTTGGATCTTCTGTTGGAATGGCTGTCGAACCTGGCACGTGCCGGAGCTGAACTGCTCCTGCAGCCATTTTATTATATTTCGATTATTCTGATTGCCCTGCAGTACCGCAGGCAGGTGCTTCTGGAGAGGAAGCTGTTTCATGTCAGGCTTAACCGCTGGGGCCTTCAAACGTGGAGAACGTTTCTTGGCGGCCTGGCAGCCGGAATCGGCGTTTCCGCAGTCTCGTTGTTTCTCGGGATGAATCTCACCTTAGAAGGTGTGCTGCTGATTTGGGGCGCATCCATTGTGCTGATGCTGATGAAGGTGCGCTATCTGTGTCTGGCTTACGCCGCAGGGCTTCTGGGCGTGATCCAGTTTGTGGTGAATCTGTTTCCCGGGGGACCGGCTGCGGGTTTCGGCGCGGATGTGCTGGCCGCGGTGCGGGATTTGAATATCCCGGCGCTGCTGGCTTTGGCGGGACTTCTGCATATCGCAGAAGCTTTGCTTGTACGCTGGCAGGGTGCGTCTTTCGCCGGTCCTTTGTTCTATGAAGGAAAAAGAGGCCGGCCAGTAGGCGGCTACCAGATGCAGAGCCTCTGGCCGGTTCCGCTGTTCCTGCTGATCCCTGCGCATACAGCGGGCAGCGTGCTGCCGTGGACGCCGATCTTTGGCGGCGACGGCTGGCAGAACGGCTTTGCGCTTGCCGGGCTGCCTGTCATGATCGGCTTCTCGGAGATGTCGATCAGCCTGCTGCCCAAAGCGAAGGTGAAGCTGACGTCGAGCCGCCTGCTGTTCTACGGGCTGCTTATTCTGGGAGCGGCGCTGCTGGCGCGGTGGTTCAGCGGCTTTACGCTGGCGGCTGCGCTGCTGGCCTTCCTGCTCCATGAGGGGCTGATCTGGTACAGCCGGTTTGAGGAGCAGCACCGCCCGCCGTTCTTTGTCCATCCGGACCGCGGCCTGCGCGTGCTGGCCGTCATTCCGGACAGTCCGGCGGCGGAGCTGGGCATCCTGGCGGGTGAGACGATCGTCCGCGTGAACGGTACGGACACGAACACGAAGGAGCAGCTGCACGAAGCGCTGCGCATCAACCCGGCGTTCTGCAAACTGGAAGTGCTGAATCTCGCCGGGGAGGTCAAGTTCCTGCAGCGCGCCATCTACGCGGGCGAGCACCACCAGCTTGGCGTGGTGCTCGCACCGGACGAGGACGCCCCGGCCGTCATCCGGCCCGGGGCGGTGTCGCTGCTCGGCCTGCTGTCGCCGCGGCGCAGCGCCGAGCAGCGGGGCTCCCGCGGTCCGCGCCGCCCATCCGGGCGCGGCGCGGGCCGCGAAGAGCCGGCCACCCC
>NZ_VAWG01000002.1 GCF_005869875.1 Paenibacillus pinistramenti | reverse complement strand
GCCCCGGAGCCTCCCGCGCGGCCGGCTGAGGGCGGCGCGGCAGGCTCCGGGGCTGGCGCAGCCGCCCCGGGCCAGGGTGCCCAGGCGCAGGCAGCGCCGGGCACCCCGTCTCCTGCCTCAGCTGCGGCAGGAGACGCAGCGGCTGGCGGGCCTGAGGCCGCGCCAGCCGAGGCAGCCCGCGGCGCAGGCGATGCAGCCCGCGGCGCAGCCCAGCCCCCTGGCACGGCGGTCGGGCAGCCTCCCGCCCCGGACCTGGCTTCCTCTGCAGCGCGTATCGCTAATGGCCTTAATATCCATTCAGATGCAGCAGAGCAGGTGAGCGCTGGCCAAACGGCTGACTCCGGGCAGGATTCACAGGCGTCAGCCGGAGAAGACAGCTCGACTCTCGCTCTGAAAGAGAATCTGAAGAGTATTCTGCTGCAGATTCTAGATACCCCGGATGCGCCGCAGCCGCTTCAGGAGGCGGCTAAACAGATGGTGCAGCAGTTAACCGGACAGCAGCTGCTGCTCAATACGGACCGGACGGCTCCTTTTGCGCAGGTGACGATGTTTTTCCCCTTCCAGGGACCGGACGGAGAAGAAACAGCGACCGTGCAAATCCAGTCCCGCAGGGGCAAAAGGGGCGAGCTCGACCCGGACAACTGCCGGCTGTGGTTTGATCTTAATATGTCTGCACTAGGGAAGCTGATGGTAGACGTTCAGGTTGCTGACAAGAAAGTAATCCTAAACATCCACAGTGAAGGGGATGCCGCAGGTGTTTTTCTGGAGGGACGGCAGGAGGAGATCAGCACAGCAATTGAACAGGCCGGCTACCGCCTGTTGTCAATGAGAACAGCTTCCTATTCAACAGGATCAAATGGACAGGAGGACCGGCAGGTCTCCCAGTCGGGAGCGGCTTCTTACGTTCCTCCTGTATACAGAGGAGTGGATTACCGGGTATGAACAACCAGGACAGCAAGGATGATTCTCCTTTTCGCAAAAAAGCCGTAGCGCTCAAGTATGATCCTGCCGTCAGCGATGCTCCGGTTGTTGCAGCCAAAGGCCGCGGTTATCTGGCGCAGCAAATCCTGGATAAAGCCGAGGAGCACGGCATACCGGTTCAAGAGGATGCGGCTTTGGTAGAGGTTCTGTCCAAGCTTGATCTGGATCAGCAGATCCCGCCGGAGCTCTATGCGCTTGTCGCAGAAATTTTGAGCTTTATTTACCGTTCAGACCGGGCGGCCAGAGAGGATCTGCGCTATGGACGTTAGCGGGAAGGGGCAGAAGCAGCCGGCTGCCGGACCCAAGCGAAACCGCAAGCAGACAGGAGCTCTCGGAGAACAAGCGGCAGCAGAGCTGCTGGCCCGGGAAGGCTATGAAATTCTGGCAAGAAACTGGCGGTGCCGAAGCGGTGAACTTGATATTATCGCCTTTAAAGATCATCAGTTTATCTTTGTCGAGGTAAGAACCCGCAGTGCAGGAGCATTGATGTTCGGTAATCCGGCCGAGTCCGTGGATGCCCGCAAAATCAAGCAGGTCAGGGACACTGCTGCTGTTTATCTTTATCAGCAAGGCAAAGGAGATGCGGCAGTCCGTTTCGATGTAGTGGCTGTTATTGTCAATAAAGCGGGGCAGGCGGTAACTGCCGATCATCTGATAGGCGCATTTTGACTTGAGGAAAATCTTCCTTATCAAGGTTGACAGACACGCAGTCTGGTTATACAATATTTTACAATCTTATAAATGTGCGGAGAATAAGGAAGCACCTTTTCTTGCAGCCATGTTGTGAACATGATGCGGAAAGGGTGTTTTTTTGTTATGTACAGCAAACTTCACAGTGCTTGTCTATATGGGATAGACGGTGTTTTGATCGAAATCGAGACCGATTTAAGCAACGGTCTTCCTATGGTCTCTATTATCGGTCTTCCGGATACGGCGGTTAGGGAGGCGGTAGAGCGGGTCCGCTCGGCTGTCAAGAACTGCGGATACACGTATCCGCTGCAGCGGATCACAATTAATCTGGCACCTGCTGATTTGCGCAAGGAGGGGTCGGCCTTTGATCTGGCGATCGCGCTTGGACTGCTGCAGGCCAGCGGGCAAATCCGGCTGCCTGAGCATGAACGGATGCTTATTATAGGAGAGCTTTCGCTGGATGGCGGGCTTCGTCCGGTTACCGGAGTTCTTCCTATTGTAGACCTGGCAAAACGCAGCGGTTTTGATTCGGTGCTGCTGCCCGCAGACAATGCAGGTGAAGCCATATTAATAGAAGGAATCAAAATTTACGGAATCCGTCATTTGAAGCAGCTGAGCTTTCTGAATCTTAAAGCAGAGCAGGACGGCCCGGGGCCATCCATAGAGTCCAGCCTGGAATATTTGCAGGAGTCGGCGCATTATAATGAGCTTGTTCAGAAGGAAAGCAGCACAATATCCGAGAATTACAGTGATGTTACCGGACAGCGCCATGTTAAGCGTGCATTGGTGATTGCGGCAGCAGGCATGCACAACCTGATTTTGATCGGCCCGCCAGGCACCGGAAAAACGATGCTGATCCGCAGGCTGCCCGGAATTTTGCCGGAGCTGTCCCAAGAGGAAGCGCTGGAGGTAACCAAAATTTACAGCGCTGCTGGAAAGTTTAAAGAAGCTTCCACCGGTCTGCTGCGAAGAAGGGCATTCAGGGCCCCTCATCATACGATTTCAGCAGGCGGGTTAATCGGCGGCGGAGGCATCCCCAAGCCCGGAGAGGTCAGCCTGGCTCATAAAGGGGTTTTGTTTCTCGACGAATTGCCCGAGTTCTCCAGAAATGTTCTTGAGGTTCTCCGGCAGCCGCTGGAGGAACGAATT
The DNA here is from genome assembly GCF_005869875.1 of Paenibacillus pinistramenti. Taxonomy (GTDB): domain Bacteria; phylum Bacillota; class Bacilli; order Paenibacillales; family Paenibacillaceae; genus Fontibacillus; species Fontibacillus pinistramenti. Next base: position 631,446 of record NZ_VAWG01000002.1, on the reverse strand, counting down.
GTAACCATCAGCCGCTCTAAAGCCGCATTTACCTTCCCGGCGCATTTCCTGCTGGCTGCCTCTATGAATCCCTGTCCGTGCGGGTATATGGGAAGCCGGCCGCCACTCCCGGTTTGCACCTGCACTCCCTGGCGCATTAATCAGTACCGTGCCAAGATTTCTGGTCCTTTGCTGGACCGGATTGATCTGCAGCTTGAGGTTCCACGGCCGACGGCCTGGCGGGCCGACGAAGCTCCGGTTACTTCGGAGATGATGAGGGACCAGGTGCTGTTCGCCCAGGAGCGGCAGAATCACAGGCTGAGAGGGACGGGAATGAGCTGGAACAGTGAATTATCGGGAGCGAAGCTCAGGCTGTCCGTTAATCTGCACAGAGACGCCGAGCTGCTCATGAAATCGTCTTTTGAACAGCTGGGCCTCAGCATGCGTGCCTATGACAGAATTATTAAGCTCGGCCGGACGATTGCAGATTTGGAGGACCGGAATCAGGTGCTTGCCGAGCATATTGCCGAGGCCATTCAGTACAGACAGCTTGATAAGCAAATGATCGGAACTGAAGCCGAATAAGGCGCGGAGCATAGCGGAAAATGACGAATCAGCCAGCATTAAATTCAGCTCTTCGTTAGGCGTATGTAATCGTTCTCAAAACGGGATGGATTTCATATCAAAAAGATGTGTATAAAACTTGAACTTTTTGAGGAAAGCGTTTTAATTTCATGCTAAAATAAATTGGGTTTATATTGATTACCCTCATAACCGTCCGTTGATAGGAGGATTCAAATCAGATGAATATCCATGAATATCAAGGAAAGCAAGTATTAAAACAGTACGGTGTAGCCGTTCCGGAAGGCCATGTGGCTTTTACGGTGGAAGAAGCGGTACAGGCAGCAGAGAAGCTGGGAACTCCGGTAGTCGTAGTTAAGGCTCAGATCCATGCAGGCGGCCGCGGGAAAGCGGGCGGAGTGAAAGTAGCCAAAGGCCTGGAGGAAGTCAGAGCTTATGCCCAGGAACTGCTGGGCAAGGTGCTGGTTACCCATCAGACGGGGCCGGAAGGCAAAGAGATCAAACGGCTGCTGATCGAGCAGGGCTGCGACATCAAGAAGGAGTATTACATCGGCGTTGTGGTTGACCGTTCCACAGGACGGGTAGTCATGATGGGTTCTGAAGAAGGCGGTACGGAGATTGAAGAGGTTGCAGCAGCAACGCCAGAGAAGATTTTTAAAGAGGTTATAGATCCCGCTGTCGGTCTGCAGAGCTATCAAGCCCGCCGTTTAGCCTATGCGATCCGCATTCCGAACGAGCTGGTGAACAAAGCGGTTAAGTTTATGCAGGCTTTGTATCAGGCATTTGTGGAGAAGGACTGTTCGATTGCTGAGATTAATCCGTTAGTCGTAACAGGTGACGGAGAAGTTTTGGCGCTTGATGCTAAATTGAACTTTGACTCGAACGCGCTGTTCCGCCATAAAGATATTTTGGCACTGCGCGACTTGGAGGAAGAGGACGAGAAGGAGATCGAGGCGTCCAAATTTGATCTGAGCTACATCGCTCTTGATGGCAACATTGGCTGCATGGTCAACGGTGCAGGCCTGGCGATGGCTACGATGGATATTATTAAATATTATGGCGGCGAGCCTGCCAACTTCCTTGATGTAGGCGGCGGTGCAACAGCCGAGAAGGTAACCGAGGCTTTCAAGATCATTTTGTCCGACCAGCAGGTGAAGGGCATTTTTGTTAATATATTCGGCGGTATCATGCGTTGTGACGTTATTGCCTCCGGCATTGTGGAAGCGGCACAGCAGGTCGGCCTGAGCCAGCCGCTGGTCGTGCGTTTGGAAGGAACGAATGTTGCGCTCGGCAAAAATATTTTGGCACAATCCGGACTGGACATCGTGTCCGCAGATTCGATGGCCGACGGAGCTCGGAAAATCGTTGAGCTGGTCTCGTAAGTTGAAATCCGCCAATACGTTTCTTAAACGTTTCCTGATTAACCAAGTAGAAAATGAGGGAGGCCTTTAACGTGAGCATTTTGATTGACAAACATACGAAAGTCATCACCCAGGGGATAACGGGAGCTACAGGGCTGTTTCATACAAGAGGCGCTTTGGAATACGGAACGCAGATGGTCGGCGGCGTAACTCCGGGCAAAGGCGGCACATCCATTGAGATCGAGCTTGAAGGCGGAAAGGTTGCCACTCTGCCGATCTTTAACTCGGTGATTGAGGCCAAAGAGACAACGGGGGCAACAGCAAGCGTTATTTATGTTCCGCCGGCTTTTGCAGCTGATTCGATTATTGAAGCCGTTGAAGCAGGGCTGGATCTTGTTATTTGCATCACAGAAGGCATCCCGGTTCTGGATATGGTTAAAGTTAAACGGTTTATGGAAGGGAAAAAGACGGTCTTAATCGGACCAAACTGTCCGGGTGTTATTACTCCAGGCGAGTGCAAGATCGGCATCATGCCTGGATATATCCATAAACCGGGGCATATCGGGGTTGTATCCAGAAGCGGAACCCTGACTTATGAGGCGGTCCATCAGTTGTCCACCCGCGGGCTAGGCCAATCCACAGCTGTAGGCATCGGCGGGGACCCGGTTAAGGGCTCTGAATTTATTGACATTTTGGCTCGTTTTAATGATGATCCTCAGACGCACGCCGTGATCATGATCGGTGAGATCGGGGGAACTGCTGAAGAAGAGGCTGCGGAGTGGATCCGCGACAATATGACGAAACCTGTCGTCGGGTTCATTGGCGGGGTAACGGCTCCTCCGGGAAAACGGATGGGCCATGCAGGCGCCATTATCTCCGGCGGTAAAGGAACAGCCAAAGAGAAGATTGAGAAATTGGAAGCCTGCGGCATCAGAGTGGCTCCGACACCTGCCGAAATGGGCTCTACACTGATGGAAGTGCTGGAGACTAAAGGGCTTCTTGAAGGCTGTACAACGCACTAATTATGTAATCATAATGAAGAGTATTACATTATGAACAGTAATAAAACAAAAATTTAGGATACAGGCAAAGGTAAGCAACCTTCCAACCCGCTTGAGGTGGAGGGTTGCTTATTTGTGTCTGCAGCCAGAGAGAGGATCTGACAGGAAATGGATAGAAGAGAACTGCTGATTACCCTGCATGGAACACACGGAATTGGCTGGAAGACGATAGATAATGTTATGAAGCACGGCGATTTGAATGACGCGATAGACTTTACTGAACAGGATTGGGAAAGCCGGGGCGTTGCCCCGGCGGCAGCCCGTAATTTGATTCGTTCCATACGGGAAGAGAATCGGATAGAGCAGCAGGGCCGGATGAAGAGCAAAAGGATCGTGCCGGTTACAATTTTTGACGAACAATACCCCATATTATTGAAGGAAATTTCCAGGCCGCCTTGGGTTTTGTATACAGCGGGCCGTTTAGAGCTCCTGTCCCAATTCTCAATTGCCATGGTCGGAACCCGCGTTCCTACGGCCTACGGACGTAAAGCAGGCGAAATGCTGGCAGGTTCACTTGCCGAACGGGGGGTTAATGTAGTTAGCGGTATGGCGCGCGGAATCGACGGCATTTGTCATCAGGCTGCCCTGAGATCGTTTGGTGCTACTACAGCTGTAATGGGAACCGCGATTGATCAGCCGTACCCGCCTGAGAACCGCTTCTTATTTGAGGAGATTGCTGAAAAAGGTCTAATTGTGTCCGAGTATCCAATAGGCACCCCTTCCCATCCAGGTATGTTCCCGCAGCGCAACCGGATTATCGCAGGACTAAGCCGGGGGACTGTGGTCGTTGAAGCAGATGAACGGAGCGGCTCATTGATTACCGCTGATGCTGCACTGGAAGCAAACCGGGACGTTTATGCGGTACCCGGCCCTATTACTTCCCCTAAGAGCAGAGGGGCTTTGAATTTGATTAAACAAGGGGCAAAGCTGATTACAGATGCCCGGGATATTTTGGAGGAGTATGGATTTGCCCCTAGCGAAAGCCGGACTGCGGACGGAAACAAGTTGACAGAAGAGGAACTGCGCATATACCATATGTTGGAGCAGGGGAACCAGACTTTTGATGAGCTGCTAACCCTGACCGGCTGGGAGTTTGGACTTTTGCATTCAGTTCTGTTATCTTTAATCATAAAAAAGCAGGCAGTTCAATTGCCAGGCTCTATTTATAAATTAATTTAAACGGTTAATTGCCAAACGAACGGATAATTAAGTATTTTGTTGTGAATGAGAGAGGAGGGTTCTCCCATGGCTGATTCGTTAGTCATCGTAGAATCGCCGGCGAAGGCGAAGACGATTGGCAAGTATTTAGGCAGTAAGTTTATCGTTAAAGCCTCGATGGGCCATGTCCGGGATTTGCCTAAAAGTCAAATCGGGGTTGAAGCTGAGAATGATTTTAACCCCAAATATATAACGATCCGCGGGAAAGGCTCCGTTCTGAAAGAGTTGAAGGATGCCAGCAAGAAAGTGAAGAAAGTCTATCTGGCGGCTGACCCGGACCGCGAAGGAGAAGCGATAGCCTGGCATCTGGCTCATGTCCTTGATCTGAATGAAGGGGACAGCTGCCGGGTGGTTTTTAATGAAATTACGAAGCAGGCGGTTAAAGATGCGTTCAAAACACCGCGCAAGATTAATATGGACCTGGTGAACGCCCAGCAGGCCCGCCGGATTCTTGATCGGCTTGTAGGGTATAAGATCAGCCCTCTTTTATGGAAGAAAGTCAAAAAAGGGCTGTCCGCCGGCCGTGTTCAGTCAGTAGCGGTAAAGATTATTCTGGACCGGGAAAATGAAATCTCCGAATTTGTGCCTGAGGAGTACTGGAGCATCACTACAGCCCTGGTAACAGGCGATACAACATTTGAGGCCAAGTTCCACAAGCTCAGCGGCCAGAAGAAGGAGCTTCACAGCGAAGCGGATGTGCAGGAAATCCTTCAAGCGATTGAAGGAGCTGAGTATGCGGTCAGCACGGTAAAAGAAAAGGAACGCCAAAGACATCCGGCGCCTCCTTTTACAACAAGCTCCCTTCAGCAGGAAGCGGCGCGCAAGTTAAACTTCCGTGCGGCTAAAACCATGTCGGTTGCCCAGCAGCTTTATGAAGGGATAGACCTTGGTAAAGAGGGAACCGTCGGTCTGATTACTTATATGCGTACAGACTCAACCCGTATTGCAGAGTCGGCCCAGGTTGAAGCCAAGGAGTTTATTGTCAATAAGTTCGGTGAGGCATATGCTCCGGACAGCCCGCGTCAATACACGAAGAAGAACACAAATGCCCAGGATGCGCATGAAGCGATCCGGCCAACGTCTATGGAACGGGAGCCGGACTCTCTGAAGGCGCTCTTGAGCAAAGACCAATATAAGCTTTACAAGCTGGTTTGGGAGCGGTTTATGGCCAGCCAAATGTCCTCAGCGATTTTGGATACGATGTCTGTGGATATTACGGCTGGTGAAGTCATATTCCGGGCGGTTGGTTCCAAAATCCGTTTTCACGGGTTCATGAAGGTCTATGTGGAAGGCAGTGACGATGGGTCCGCTTCGGACGACGATAAATTTTTGCCTCCTCTTCATGAAGGGGACAAACTGAAGCTCGAGAGTATTGAACCGAAGCAGCATTTCACCCAGCCTCCTCCAAGATATACAGAAGCTCGTCTGGTCAAGACGCTTGAAGAACTGGGAATCGGACGTCCGAGCACGTACGCGCCTACCCTCGAAACGATCCAGAAGCGTGGTTATGTAGCGATTGAAGAGAAGAAATTTGTTCCAACTGAGCTTGGTGAGTTGATTATTGAACAGATGGAGCAGTTCTTTCCTGAAATTCTGGATGTAGAGTTTACGGCCAATATGGAGGAAGACCTGGACCGTGTGGAAGAAGGCTCTGAGGACTGGGTTCGCGTCTTGGGCGAATTCTACGAATCTTTTGAGAAGCGCTTGAAGGTTGCGGAAGAAGAAATGAAGGAAATCGAAATCGAAGACGAGGTTTCCGACGAGATTTGTGAAAAATGCGGCCGTCATATGGTTTATAAACTTGGACGGTTCGGCAAATTCCTGGCTTGCTCCGGTTTCCCGGACTGCCGGAATACCAAACCGATTATCAAAGAAATCGGCGTGACCTGTCCAAAGTGTAAGGAAGGCCATGTCGTCGAACGCCGCAGCAAGAAAGGCCGTATCTTCTATGGCTGCAACCGTTATCCGGAATGTGATTATGTATCCTGGGATAAGCCTTCGGCCAAGCCTTGTCCGGAGTGCGGCTCACTCATGATTGAGAAACGCAGCAAACAAGGCGTTAAGCTGCAGTGTACTGCCTGCGATCATACGGAAATGGTGGAAGAAGAGAACGAAGAAGCAACTGAGCTTTAACATAATGGAGGTTGTAACATTGACAGAGCAAAATAGGGTTACCGTCATCGGCGCCGGTTTGGCGGGCAGCGAAGCTGCCTGGCAAATCGCCAGCCGGGGTATACCCGTGACTTTATATGAGATGCGTCCGGTTGTCCAAACTCCTGCGCATCATACCAATCAATTCGCCGAGCTGGTATGCAGCAACTCGCTGCGTGCGAACGGACTGACCAATGCGGTAGGCGTCTTGAAAGAAGAAATGAGAATGCTGAATTCGCTGGTGCTGGGCGCAGCAGACCGGAATGCGGTTCCAGCGGGCGGGGCGCTGGCTGTGGACCGGGATGGTTTTTCCGGGGAGATTACGAGAACGCTGCACGAGCATCCGCTTGTAACTGTAATTAATGAAGAGATTCAGGAGATTCCCCAGGATGGAGTGGTAGTCATAGCTACCGGTCCGCTGACGTCTCCGGCTTTGTCCGAGAAGATCAAAGCATTGATGGGTGAGGAATACTTTTACTTTTATGACGCGGCTGCCCCGATCATTGAGAAAGATTCCATCGACATGAATAAGGTCTATCTGGCCTCCCGCTATGATAAAGGGGAAGCGGCATACCTCAACTGTCCGATGAATGAAGAAGAGTTCAATGCCTTCTATGATGCGCTGATCTCTGCGGAAGTAGCGCAGCTTAAGGAGTTTGAGAAAGAGGTTTATTTCGAAGGCTGTATGCCGATCGAGGTCATGATGAAGCGCGGCAAACAAACCGCGTTGTTCGGGCCAATGAAGCCGGTAGGGCTGGTTAATCCGCATACAGGCACACTCCCTTATGCTGTAGTCCAGCTGCGTCAGGACAATGCTGCAGGAACGCTTTATAATATGGTCGGCTTCCAGACGCATCTGAAATGGGGCGAGCAGAAGCGGGTATTTTCAATGATTCCGGGACTGGAAAATGCTGAGTTTGTACGTTATGGCGTCATGCACCGCAATACATTTATTAATTCTCCCAAGCTGATGGAACCTACCTATCAGTTCAAAGGACGCCCAACGCTCTTCTTTGCCGGTCAAATGACCGGGGTAGAGGGATATGTCGAATCTGCCGCTTCCGGCCTGATTGCAGGCATTAACGCAGCGAGGGTAGCTTCCGGCCAGGACGGTATTGTATTCCCGGAGGAAACAACCTTGGGAAGTATGGCCCGGTATATTACGACGGCAGATTTTAAACATTTTCAACCGATGAACGCAAACTTCGGCCTGTTCCCTAAGCTGGATACACGGATCAAGCAGAAGCGGGAAAAATATGAAGCGCTGGCGCATCGAGCGCTAAACAGCTTACAGTCTTTCATTACAGCTTCCGATCTTAAATCTGAATAAGGAAGGTGCTAGCGGATGGATTTGTCTTTTCATGCGACGACGATCTGCGCGGTCAGACATAACGGCGTGTGCGCAATAGCCGGCGACGGGCAGGTAACTTTCGGAGAGAACGTCATTATGAAGCACACTGCCAAAAAGGTTCGACGGTTGTACCGTGGACAGGTGCTGGCTGGATTTGCGGGTTCCGTAGCTGATGCGATCACCTTGTTTGAGAAGTTTGAAGGCAAGCTTGAAGAGCACCATGGGAATCTTCAGAGGGCAGCTGTTGAACTGGCCAAGGAATGGCGGCAGGACCGGGTGCTGCGCAAGCTTGAGGCACTCCTCATCGTAATGGACAAGAGCGGAATGCTGCTGATCTCCGGGGGCGGAGAAATTATTGAACCGGATGATGATGTGATTGCGATCGGCTCCGGAGGCAATTATGCCTTGTCTGCCGCGCGCGCATTGAAACGTCATGCACAGAACATGAGTGCCAAAGAGATGGCTTATGAGTCTCTGAAGGTAGCGGCGGATATTTGCGTGTATACAAATCATAACATTATTGTTGAAGAACTCTAATAGAATGGAAGATAGGTGGACCTAACGGGTTATCCATTTTTCGGCCGGCTTTTTTCTGATGGATTTTTACTTCCGAATGAGAGAAGCCGGCCGCATTTGTCGGGAGGCACGAATTATGAAAAACCAAGCATTAACGCCAAGAGAAATCGTCAATGAGCTGGATAAATATATTGTCGGGCAGAAGCAGGCCAAGAAGTCTGTCGCCGTCGCCCTCCGCAACCGCTACCGCCGCAGCCTGCTTCACGACGACGTGCGGGATGAGATTGTTCCCAAGAACATTTTAATGATCGGACCAACCGGTGTAGGCAAAACGGAAATCGCCAGACGGCTGGCCAAACTGGTTGGCGCACCATTTGTTAAAGTGGAGGCAACAAAATTTACGGAAGTGGGTTACGTTGGACGCGACGTGGAATCCATGGTCCGGGATTTGATTGAAACCTCCATTCGGATGGTCAAGACCGAGCGGACGGAAAGTGTCAAGGACAAGGCGGAAGAGCTTGCGAATGAACGACTTATTAAGCTGCTGGCCCCGTCCCCATTGAAGAATAAACAGCAGCGTAATCCTTTTGAAATGCTGTTTGGAAATGGTGGAGGCAATCAGTCCCAGGAAGCGGATGCAAGCCGGGAGGATGAGGATAAGGATACCCAGCTCGTCGAGAAGCGCCGGCAGGTCAGATTTAAGCTTCTGTCAGGAAGTATGGAAGAGGACATTGTTGAAATCGATGTTGAGGACACAACTCCGACCATGCTGGATATGCTGTCCGGCCAGGGCGGCGATCAAATGGGCATGAATATGCAGGAAATGCTGGGCAGCTTTATGCCAAAGCGGACCAAGAAGCGCAAGCTGACGGTTAAAGAAGCACGCAAGGTGCTGACTCAGGAAGAAGCGAATAAACTGATCGATCACGATGATCTCGTTCAGGAAGCGGTTAGCCGGGCAGAGCAGTCCGGAATTATTTTCATAGACGAAATTGATAAGGTGGCAAGCAAAGGACAGGGGTCCGGACCAGACGTTTCCAGAGAAGGTGTACAACGAGACATTTTACCTATTGTGGAAGGCTCCACGGTGATGACGAAATACGGACCAGTCAAAACCGACTACATCCTGTTTATAGCTGCCGGAGCTTTCCATGTGGCTAAACCGTCAGACCTGATTCCCGAGCTGCAGGGGCGATTCCCGATTCGCGTTGAGCTGAGCAGCTTGAGCCTGGAGGACTTTGTTTCCATTTTGACAGAGCCTCAGAACGCTTTGACGAAACAATATGCAGAGCTGCTTGCAACCGAAAACATCAAGATTGAATTCTCGGCGGACGCCATTCGTGAAATTGCAGCCATTGCCACCACGGTTAATGCCAACAACGAAAATATCGGTGCGCGGCGTTTGCATACGATTCTGGAGAAGCTGCTGGAAGATCTGTCTTTTGAAGCTCCGGAATTGAATCTGGAACATTTTGTTATAACACCTCAGTATGTGAAAGAGAAACTGGGAGAAATCGCTGAGGACCGGGATCTGAGTCAATACATTTTGTAAGCAGGCAAGCAATTCGACCTGACAAATAGAAAGATTAAGGTACCAGCTAATGTCTGAATTTATATAGGACATTGGTTGGTATCTTTTTTTTGCCGATTGGAAGATTGTCGGATAAATGTCGTTTTATATCACAATAAGAAGGCGATTATTCGAAAAAAATGATAAAATTTACAAAATTATGCCAGTCTTTCGGCAAAGATAGTCCTTTTTTCTTATTGTATTATATTACAAACAATAAGAAACTTAGGTTATAGGTTGTCGAACAATATTTTTCCATAATAGGACATAAGAAATAGAAGAAGATATGTTCTATTTGTCGACAAAAAGAGGAATTTATCGAATAATGTTGAATTATCATTCAAAGACCTGTAGAGTTAGGGATTTAGGAGGAGAATGCAAGGATGCAATTACTAAGCGGAACCAGTTTTGATCGGCTGCAGAGCGCAGTGCAGGCAGCTGACCTAAGACAAAATGTCATTGCGAATAATATCGCAAACGTGGATACGCCGAATTTCAAGAGATCCGACGTTTCTTTTGAATCGCTGCTCCAGAACGAGATGAACGGCGGGGTTAAGGAATTATCGGGTTTGCGTACGGATGCAAGACATTTTGTTATCGGCTCATCGTCAAATGTACCATCAGCTAAAGTGACAACGGATAGCTCAACAACCATGAATAACAATCTCAATAATGTTGATATAGATCGTGAAATGTCATTGTTAGCTGAAAACCAGCTGCGATACAACTCTTACATAGAGCAGCTAAATTACCAAATTAAAATGATGCGTACAGCAGTAGGAGGAAACGCGTAGTCATGAACCTTAGCAACAGCTTTTCGATTAGTTCTTCAGCCCTAACAGCTCAGCGGCTGCGTATGGATGTTATCTCTTCCAACATTGCGAATGCAGAAACCACAAGAGCTTCAGTAGTAGATGGGAAGGCAGTGCCTTACCGCCGGAAGATGGTTGTATTATCCTCGGAGAGCGGAAGCTTTAACGATGCGTTGAATCAGGCGATGGGCGGACAAGGGTCTGCGGGGCAAGGGGTTAAAGTATCGGCGGTCCAGGAGGACCAGACGCCTTTCAAGACGGTCTATGATCCTACTAATCCGGATGCAGACAGCAGCGGATACGTAAGCATGCCTAACGTGGATACGGTAAAAGAAATGGTAGATATGATCTCCGCTTCGCGGTCCTATGAAGCAAACGTTACGGCGCTGAATGCTTCAAAGAGCATGCTGACCAAAGCGCTGCAAATTGGCAAATAAAGAATATCAGATCTGATAATAGGGAGGCTTATAAAAATGATCCAGAATGTAACCACTCCGGCGGTACAGCCGCTTAATCTCATCCAATCCCAAAGTGTTTCGACTTCCCAGTCTCCTTCAGAAAGCCTTAGTGAATTTGGATCCTACTTAAAGGACGCGATCGACAGCGTTGCTTCACAGGAACAAAATGTCCAGACCCTTAATAACCAGTTTATGGCTGGCAAAGTGAACATTGACCAGGTCATGGTCGGTTCGGAACAGGCTCTGCTGAGTTTGCAGCTTACTACACAAGTTCGTAATAAAGTTATCGAGGCTTATCAGGAAATTATGCGAACCCAAATGTAGGTATAAAGTAAAGCGAAGTTTCGGATGAGGTGACAATGTGAATGAGCGATTAGCCCAGTATAGGGATAAGGTAGTCCAGTACTGGAACAATTTCAGTAAAAAGCAAAAAACATTATTCCTATCAACGGCAGGCATTATCCTGCTAGCAATCATACTGTTGACTATACAATTCTCCAAAACAGAATATGAGGTAGCCTTTACTGGGCTTGATTCCACGGATGCAGCGGGAATTATGGCCTATTTAGATTCGAATGGAACATCTTATAAACTGAGCAGTGACGGAAAGAGCATTTCCGTGCCAAGCACAGATGCGGCGAGGGTGAAGGTCGATATTGGTTCACAGGGGATCGTGCAAAGCGGTTCCATCGGCTTCGATAAAGCATTCGGCGGAAGCTCAAGTGTTATAGGAATGACAGATGAAGAGTTCAACGTCAAATACAAAAGCGCGCTCAATGGCGAAGTCGAGCAGCTGCTGAAAAGAACAGACGGTGTGCAGACCGCAAAGGTTCTGATCAACCTGCCTACGCAAAACGTCTTTGCAAGTGCAGACGAGCAGGAGAAAGCATCTGCTTCGGTAGTCCTGGATTTCAAGCCAGGCTTTCGTCCTACACAAGATAATATCGACGGATACTTCAATTTAGTTAAGACCGCCGTGCCAAATCTTCCGGTTGAAAATATTACGATCAGCGGCGGCGACAGCGAACTGCTTCCGTCGGGTAAGAGCGGCTCTTCAGGAAGCCTTACAGGAGCGGTTCAGGAGAACCTGAATCTGCAGCAGAAATTCGAAACCGATGTTAAACAAAGCGTTAAACAATTCTTAGGCAAACTGACTGGTCCGGACAAAATCGAAGTGCTGGTTGCTTCAAAATTGAATTTCGATCAAGTGAGCTCTAAAGAGCTGCTGGTAACTCCAGTAGACGAAGAGAATATGAAAGGCATCGAGATTAGTGCCCAAACCGTTCAGAACAGTTATTCAGGTTCGGGAAGCTCCAATGGCGGAGTTGCAGGAACGGGGGAAGGCGATGTGCCTGGTTATCCTTCTTCCACTTCGGGTGACACCTCAACCTCTGAGGAGAACTCCTCCACGATCAATTATGAAGTTAACCATATCACAAAGGACATTATTGCAAGCCCTTATGTTGTTAAAGATTTAACCATTAATGTTCTGGTTGAACCACCTAACGGAAAAAATTCTTTGGATCAAACCACATCGGATGCAATTACCAAAATCTTGAAAAATATTGTAGCGTCCTATTTGGCAGATTCAGGAACTACTTATACAGACGATCAGCTGACTCAAAAAGTTTCGGTTTATGCCCAAAGCTTCCAGGGTAGTACGACAACTGCTGCTAAGTCCGGTTTGTCCAGTATGTGGATTTGGGGGATAGGCGCTGTTGCACTGCTTGCTGTTGCTGTAGCAGGTATCCTGATCTACCGGAACCGCAAACGTTCCAAAGAAGAAGAGGAAGACCTGCCGCTTCAGGTGCCGACTGAGTTCCCGTCCATCAGTCTGGAAAGCATCAATAATGAAAGCCAAGTAAAGAAACAGCTGGAGACACTGGCCAAGAAGAAGCCGGAAGAATTCGTGAACCTGCTCCGCACTTGGCTGTCTGAAGAATAGAGGTGATTTTCATTGTCTAAAGTAAGCACTCAAGGATTAACAGGGAAACAAAAAGCAGCGATTCTGCTCATTACTCTCGGCCCGGAGGTTTCGGCGCAAATCTTTAAGCACTTGAGAGATGAAGAAATTGAACAACTGACACTGGAAATCGCCAATGTTCGGAAAGTCGACGCGACGGAGAAGGATTCGGTCATGGCTGAGTTTCACCAGATCTGCCTGGCTCAGGAATACATTTCGCAGGGCGGTATCAATTACGCCAAAGATATTCTGGAGAAAGCGCTGGGTCAGCAGAAGGCGCTCGATATTATTAACCGTCTGACCGCTACTCTCCAGGTAAGACCCTTTGATTTTGCGAGAAAAGCTGATCCGAATCAGATTCTGAACTTTATACAGAACGAAAATGCCCAGACGATTGCGCTCGTTCTCTCTTACCTGCAGTTCGAACAGGCAGCTTCGATCCTGTCTTCTCTTCCACAGGAGAAGCAGGCAGAGGTGGCTAGAAGAATTGCGGTCATGGACAGCACATCGCCGGAAGTCATCGCACAGGTCGAACGGGTGCTGGAGCAGAAGCTGTCTTCGACAGTAACGCAGGACTACACAACGGCTGGCGGCATCGAATCGATCGTTCAAATCCTCAACGGCGTCGACCGGGGGACGGAAAGAACGATTTTGGACTCCCTGGAGATTCAGGATCCGGAGCTGGCCGAAGAAATCAAGAAGCGGATGTTTGTGTTCGAGGACATCGTCAATGTGGACAACCGCTCCATTCAGCGGATTATCCGCGATATCGAGAATGCGGACCTGCAGCTTGCCCTCAAGGTGGCGAGCGAGGAGGTCCGGGAAGCGGTATTCCGCAATATGTCTAAACGGATGTCCGAAACGTTCAAGGAAGAAATGGAATACATGGGGCCGGTGCGGCTGCGTGATGTTGAAGAAGCTCAGACCCGCATTGTAGCCACGATTAGAAGACTTGAAGAAGCCGGAGAAATCATCATAGCGCGCGGCGGAGGAGATGACATCATTGTCTAATTTGATTAAAGCTACCCAATACGTTCCGCTGGATAACTTGAAGCAATTGGACCTCTCCAAGCATTACGAGGATTTGGCGGCGAATAAGGCTGATTCCAACAGGTTTGAACACGATTCGGCCTACAACCGCCGTATAGAAGAAGCTGAACAAACGCGTAAAGAGATTTTGCAGGATGCCAAGGAGTTTGCGGAACGCCAGATCCGCGAGGCTTCGGAAGAAGCGCAGCGGCTCTTGGAAGAATCCAGGCAGCAGATTCAAACCTGGTGGGAGGAAAGAAGACAGCAGGATGAGCAGCTGATCGAAGCTTCTAAGGCAGAAGGCTTCCACCAGGGCTACGAGGAAGGCAGGCAGCAGGCTGAACAGGAACTGCGGGAGCAAATCGACCACATGATGGGCGAGGCACAGTCCATTCTTACGGAAGCTCAAAGGCATAAGGAGCAGATCATTCAGGAAGCTGAGCCCTTTGTGGTGACCTTGAGCTGTGAAATCGCCAGAAAGATCATCGAGCGCCAGCTGACGATCGAGCCGGAGTTTTACCTGGAGCTGATCGAACGAAACCTGGCCCGTAAAAGAGAACAGGGAACGTTAACGCTGTGCGTTTCACCTTCCCAATATTCATTTGTCCAGGCGGCGAAAGAGGAGCTTTCGCTGGTCATTGATTCCCAAGCGGAATTGCTGATCATTCCGGATTCAAGTGTCAAGGATCACGGATGTGTCATCCGCTCTTCCTTCGGCAGCGTGGATGCGAGAATTGACACTCAATTGACGGAGATCAAGAAGGAACTCCTTCGTATTGCGCAGCAAGGCGGCGATGAGAAGGTGGAGGATAACCATGCTTAATCTGGAGACGTACCTGGAGCACCTGAGAGAGGTGGATCCGGTTCGGATTAACGGTAAAGTGACTCAGGTTATCGGTCTTATGGTTGAATCCGAGGGCCCGGATGCAAGCATCGGAGATGTCTGCGAGATCTATCCGAGCAAATCCGCAGTACCGCTTAAAGCCGAAGTGGTCGGTTTCCGGGATAACAAAGTGCTGCTGATGCCGCTCGGCGAGCTTCAGTCCATCGGTCCTGGCTGCGATGTAGTAGGAACAGGCAAGCCTTTAACGGTTCAGGCCGGCTTTGAACTGCTCGGTAAGGTGCTGGACGGGTTGGGTCAGCCGCTTGACGGCTCGCTCCTTCCCTCCCGGATGATGCATTTTTCGACGTACAACAAACCGAGCAATCCGCTTGCAAGGCCGCGGGTAAAGGACCCGATCAGTATAGGGGTCCGGGCGATTGATGGTCTGCTGACAATTGGCAAAGGACAGCGGGTAGGTATTTTTGCAGGTTCGGGCGTAGGAAAGAGCACCTTGATGGGCATGATTGCCCGCAATACTTCCGCGGATGTTAACGTTATTGCGCTAATCGGAGAACGCGGCCGTGAGGTGCTGGATTTTATTGAAAGAGACCTGGGGCCTGAAGGCTTGGCGAGATCGGTTGTTGTCGTAGCGACCTCTGACCAGCCTGCGCTGATCCGGATGAAGGGCGCCTTGATTGCGACGTCCATTGCGGAGTTTTTCCGGGACCGGGGGATGAATGTCATGCTGATGATGGATTCGGTTACGAGATATGCGATGGCGCTGCGTGAGGTGGGCCTTGCGGTCGGCGAACCGCCGGCGATGCGGGGGTATACACCTTCCGTCTTTGCGGCACTGCCTAAGCTGCTGGAAAGGGCGGGGACTGGTAAAGCCGGCTCTATCACCGCTTTCTACACCGTGCTCGTGGACGGGGATGATATGAACGAACCGATTGCGGATGCGGTCAGAGGTATTTTGGATGGTCACATCGTGCTTAACCGGAACATTGCGAATAAAGGGCATTTTCCAGCCATTGATATCTTGGCCAGTATCAGCCGCGTGATGAAGGACATCGTGTCGGAGGAGCATACGGATGCAGCCAACCGGCTCAAACGGATCATGTCGGTATACAAGGAATCGGAAGATTTGATTAATATCGGGGCTTACCAGAAAGGCTCCAATACCCAGATTGACGAAGCGATCGATGCGATTGAGCAGGTCTGGGATTATACGAAGCAAAAAGTCAATGAGAAGGTTACCCTAACTGAAGCGACAGAACGTTTAATAGCCGAGTTTGCAGGAGGATGAATGGATAGTGAAGTTTAATTATGCCTTTCAAAAAGTTGTGGACTTGAAAACAAACGAAAAAAGGCAGGCCGAATGGATGCTTTCTGCCGCAGTAGGTATTCTTCAGAATGAGATGAGCAGCCTTGAGCAGCTGCTGGAGGACAAGCGCAGGCTTGCGGCGTCTATGCAGGAAGAAGCGCAAAAAACAGCTTCCTGCTTAAGTCTGCAGGCCATGCAGCAGTATGCCGAACATTTGGAGCGCTGCATTGCAAGCAAATCTAAAGATGTTGACCATGCCGAACAAAATGTAGAACAGAATAAAGCCCATTTAAGTTCCAGAATGCTGGATGAGAAGGTTTGGCTTAAGGCTAGAGACAAGTCTCTTCAAGCGTTTCGCCAGCAAATGCTTCTCCGGGAACAGAGCGAGCTTGACGAAATGGCGACTGTCCGTTTTGCCATGAAAGCAAGGTAGCCTGAAATCCTGAGGCTTTGGAGAAGGAGGATACAACTTTGGCAGAATCAGAATTGGAAGAGAAAGAATCAGGCGGGGGATTTGGACGGTTTTTATTTTTTGTAACACCTATATTGTTTACGGTTGTGCTTCTGGGCGTGCTGCTCACGCTCCTAAATAAAGATGTTCAGGACAAGGCGCTCACCGTGCTCAATAAAATACCGTTCGTCAGCAATTGGGTGCCCGATTCGGCAGTGAAGACCGCGGCAGGCACAGGCGATGCGGCCAGTCAGGAGAAAAGTTCGGAGGCTACGATTCAAGAGCTGAAGGATCAGCTCGCCCAGCAGCAGGAGGAAGTTCAGAAAGCGAAAGAGCAAACTGCAGAGCAGGAACAGAAAGTCAAAGACCTGCAGACCCAGCTGGACGAAGCGAATAAGAAGAACAATGAACAGGCGCAGGAAACCACTAACCAAGCGGCTGAAGATTATCAGAAGGAAGTTAAGAAGCTTGCCCAGATGTATGGGAGCATGAATGCAAGCAAAGCTGCCAGCATCATGAGCAATTTAACTACAGAAGAAAATGTTATGCTCTTCAATGCGATGAGCAATGAGAGCAGATCAGCCATCCTTGAGAAGATGGATGCGAAACTTGCGGCCGATATTTCCATCCGGCTGAAGGACGCTGATACATCGGAAGACCTGGCTATTGCTGCACTGCAGTCTCGTTTAAAGAAAGAAAGCGGAACAGACAGCACGACGTCGTCATCCGCGTCATCCACAGCATCAGGTCTTGATTCAACGCAGATCAGCCAAACTTTCGCTTCGATGGATGCTAAAACGGCGGCCACGCTGCTTCTGCAAACCAATACTATAAGTCCGGAGAAAACGCTCAGCATCCTGCATTCGGTAGATGATTCTACCCGCTCGAGTATTCTTGCAGCGATGTCCGATGCGGATGCAGTGACCACAGCGAAAATTCTGAACAAGCTGGTCAGCAGCAGTAAATAACAGCGGAGACCTGAAAGGAGGTGAACAACAATCATGAGCACAATTCTTAGCACACCGCTTAATACGGTTTCCGCTCCGTCCAAAAGCTCCAGCAGCAAGTCAATCGCGGCTTCCTCTAAACAAACAAAATCGGCAAATGCCTCAGGAGGCAGCAGCGGAGCGTCTGCGGCAGGTCAAACCGCTGCGGGGCAGTCGGCATTAACAGATCCCGTAAATGCTTCATCGAACGATAAAGGCAAGAAAGCAGTTGAAGGAAGCACATCCTTTAGCGGAACCCTCTATCAATTTCTAACCGGCGAGCTGGCTGATGATGCGGCTTCACAGGATGGTAAGACGGCTGCATCAAGTGAGAACAGCGGCGCAGCATTAACGGAGACGCTCTTATCCCTGCTTCAAGGAGCTGCAGGAACGGCTTCAGCAGACGAAGCAGGCAGCACTGATTCCAATACTGCTTTGATTAATGCGCTGGATAAGCTTGCCGAGCAATTGCAGGACGCAGCAGACCTGCAGGAGCTGACGGCATCCAATCCGGAGCTGATGGCTCAGCTTCAAGCCTGGATTCAGCAGGCCATGCAGCAGCTGCAGCAAGCCGGGAATGCGGCTCTTTCGGATAATGAAGGCTCTGCTGCGCTGACTCAGCTGGCCGGGCAGCCGGAGACGATCAAATTTGCGTTGATGGACACTATTCAGTCTATGAAGGATTTGCTGACAGGAACAGGAGCTCAGGGAACTTCTCAAACTTCGTTTATGCAGCTGGTGACCTCTCTGCAGAAGGCACTTGGCCAGACGGCCAGCCAACAGGCAGGAGCAGAGTCAACCCAGGCAGCAAGTTCAAATGCCGATCAGACGGTGCAGGCAGCGGCTGAAAGCAGCAATGCAGATGGAGCCGTAGCGGCAGCTTCCGTTCAGGCATCAGAGGAAGATTCATCTTCCACTCAGGACCAGCAGCAATCGGATCAATCAGCTTTTACCGGTTCTAATATCGTAACGGCCGGTCAGCTGCAGCTTAGGGATAACGCGGCAGCGCAGGTCAAAGCGCAGCAGCCGGTGCCGGTCGAGAAATTTTCCCAGGAAGTGTCCGGCTTTATCATTAACAAAATGGATATTGTGAAGCTTCAGGGAATGTCCGAAGCAAAAATCACTTTGACCCCGGAACATTTAGGCCAGGTCGATATCCGGATTACCCTGCATAACGGTCAGGTGGTTGCCCAGTTTGTGACAGAGCACTCTTTTGCCAAAGAATCGCTTGAGCAGCAAATGTCCCAGCTCCGTTCGGCGCTGCAGGCTCAAGGTCTTCAAGTAGAGAAGCTTGAAGTGACCCAGAACGCGTCTCTTTCTTCTCATATGTACCATGACGGCAAACAGTCCGGATCCGGCTCCCAGCAGCGGCAGAACAGCAAACGCCGCGATGCGGACGAGGAAGAAGGCATTACCAGCCTGGATACGCTCGAAGAATGGAACGAGTGGGTGAGAGAGGTGCAAGCCAAGCAGGACAACTATGGCAGTTCCTTTGTTGCGAAAGCATAACCTGCTGTTATTGAGAATACAGGAAGGAGGGAATACAAATGTCAGACAGCATAACAACTAGTGTTTCTTGGCCCAATTATTCGGCCAGCAACGTTCAAACCGCTTCATCCAAAGATACCCAGACCATGGGGAAGGATCAATTTTTGAAAATTCTGATTACGCAGCTGCAGAACCAGAATCCGATGGATCCGATGGATGACAAGGAATTTATCGCTCAGATGGCGCAGTTTAGTACGGTGGAGCAGCTCTCCAATATTTCGACCCAGCTGGATACGATGAGCTCATCCTTGGGCAGTGTCTCAAGTTTGATCGGCAAACAGGCTACCTGGATGCAGGATACGTCAAGTTCTTCAAATGAATATGTGATTGATGGTGATACAAGCAGCAGTGACGGTTACACGCTCACTGGCATCATCGACGGAATTGTGGTGCGTTCAGGGATTCAGTATGCGATTATCGGCAGCAATGAAGTTCCGGTTACCGATATCACGCAGATTGACAGCCCGGATGACTCTTCAGGCAGCGAAGACGGCAGCACAGACTCCGAAAGCGATCAATCGGGGAGCGCCTCATGAGTGATTCCATTTCTGTAGCGCAGTTGTACCCCGGACGCCTCCAGCCCGGAACACTTAATCAGTCTGCCAATGTAAAAACCTCCGCAGCGGAGAACGCCGCTTCCTTTCAAAAGGTTCTGGACAGTGAGCTTGTCAAGTTCAGCAATCATGCAGCCAAACGCCTGGAGCAGCGCGGCATCCAGCTTCGGCCGGAGCAGCTGGGGCAGATTGGACAAGCGATTGATGACGCAGCGGCCAAAGGCTCGAAGGATTCGCTTATTTTAATGAAAGATATGGCCTTTATCGTCAATATCAATAATCGGACAGTAGTGACGGCTATGGATGGAAAAAGCATGAAAAACAACCTTTTTACCCAAATTGACAGTGCGATTATTATTCATTGATTAACTTAGCTGGCCCGGTTACGGAAAGCTAAACAAGGTTTGCTGACCGACTGATGCAAATCAAACCACCAAACCAGGAGGAATAAATGAAATGTTAAGATCAATGTATTCGGGCGTATCGGGTATGCGCGGCTTCCAAACCAAACTGGACGTCATCGGCAACAACATTGCGAACGTAAATACTACGGGCTTTAAATCCGGCCGCGTCATGTTCAAGGACATTATGAGCCAGACAGTGTCAGGGGTTACTGCTCCTGTTGACGGAGAAACCGGCGGCGTTAATGCCAAACAAATTGGTCTAGGGGTATCCATTGGTTCAGTCGACACCCTCCATACAGCGGGCAGTGCTCAAACAACCAATAATCCGCTTGATCTTCGTCTTGATGGAGACGGCTTTTTCCTGGTTAAAATGACTGCCGATCAAGAGGTTCCTTACTTGACGAGAGCCGGGGACTTCCATATGGATGCTTCCGGCAACCTGCTTACTTCTGACGGCTTGTTCGTTTGTGACTCGAATGGTGATCCTATCACAGTTGCAGACGATGTAACGGGCTTTACGATTTCTCAAGACGGGACACTCGTTCAGACGATGTCTGATGGCACGACGGAGAACGGTGTGCAGATTGGCGTTGGCAAAGTGGTCAATCCTGAAGGTCTGGAGAAGATCGGCGGCAACCTCTACCGTATGACACTCAATGCGAATCCTGACGGAGAACTTGAACCGACGACTGCAAATAATACGGAGACGGGAACCGGCGCCATCGTATCCGGCCAGCTTGAAATGTCCAACGTGGACCTGACTGGCGAGTTTACCGAGATGATCGTTGCCCAGCGCGGTTTCCAGGCAAACTCCCGGATCATTACTACGTCAGATGAAGTCCTGCAGGAAGTCGTTAACCTGAAACGATAGTAACTAATTAGGCGGGGAAGGGCAGCCTTCCCCGGTATTTTTCGGGAGGCCCCATGATTTCAGTAACAAGAATCAACGGTTCGCCATTTTGGATTAACGCCATTATGATTGAAGCCGTAGAAGAAACACCGGACACTTACATAACTTTGGTGACCGGCAAACGATTGATCGTTTTGGAGAAGGCTGAAGAAGTCCTGCAGAAGATCCAGGAGTACTACAAGGAAATTGGAATGCATGCAGCTGCTATTAAAGTGCAACAAACGGAGGAATTGGAATGAAGAAAATGTTACCTTGGCTGATTACAATGCTGTTATCCATTACGCTGATCGCTCTGGCAGCATTCCTGATAGTCAAGCCAAGTTCCAGTCAGACCACAACCACGGGGGAGGCTGCCGCCGCTAAGAAGGCCGAAACGGAAACCGCTAAGAAGCTGTCAGCCGATGAGATTGTTGAGCTGACTTCTGTCATCGAAGGGATCAAGACAAACTTGTCTGATCCAAGCTACATTGTCAGCGTTAACTTCGCGTTTCAGCTGAATAATACGAAAGCGAAAGAGGCTTTTGATAAAATTGCTGATTATAAAGTCAAGCCGATTATTATCAAGACCCTTGCCGAGAAGAAGCCGGAAGATTTGACTGGAGCTAAAGGGAAAGACCAGCTTTGCACGGAGCTGATGAACCAAATCGACAAAGTTTTGCCGGTGGGAACGTTGTCCCAGATTGAAATCACGGATTTTGTCCTTTCTGCAATTTAGGAATCCTTGAGCAAGCTTTTGAAGGGGGTGAGATATTTTGGTAGACGTATTATCGCAGAATGAAATTGATGCTTTGCTAGCAGCGCTCTCCTCAGGTGAGATGGATGCAGAGGAGCTTAAGAAAGAAGAAACGCAGAAGAAGATCCGTTCCTATGATTTTAAACGGGCCGTTAGATTTTCCAAAGACCATATCCGGAGCTTGACCCGAATACATGAGAATTTTGCGCGTTATTTAACGACTTATTTCTCAGCTCAGCTTCGTACCTTTGTACAGATTAACGTGGTTCAGGTTGAACAGCTTCCCTATGATGAGTTCATCCGCTCCATTCCTAAAATGACGATATTGAATATATTTGAGGCGGAGCCGCTTGAAGGGCGGATGGTGCTGGAAGTTCACCCCAATGTGGCTTATGCTATGCTGGACAGGCTCCTGGGCGGCACTGGCACAGCTCCTTCAAAAATCAGCTCCTTGACTGAGATCGAAACCATCATCATGGAACGGATCTTCAGCCGTGCATTTGAAAGCCTGCAGGAAGCGTGGAAGACAGTAGTTGACATCAATCCGAGGATGGAAGGTTTGGAGACAAACCCTCAGTTTATGCAGATCGTCTCCCCCAACGAGACAATTGCCCTTATCTCGCTCAGCACCAAAATCGGGGATACCTCAGGAATGATTAACCTTTGTATTCCTCACGTTGTTATCGAACCTATTATGCCAAAACTCTCGGTTCACCACTGGTTTGTCTCCCAGAAGAAATCCAGAGCGCCCGAAGAGGTGGAGGCCCTGCAGGCCCGGGTCAGCAAAGCATCCCTGTCGATTGTGGCTGAACTAGGCGAATCAAAGCTGAACATCAGGGAGTTTCTTGGTCTGTCGGTAGGTGACGTAATATCTTTGGACAAGTCTGTTAATGAAGGACTTTCTATCCGAATCGGGGACCGCCTTAAATACTACGGAAGTCCCGGAACCGTTAAAGACCGGATAGCTGTTCAAATTGATGAGATTGTCAGCGAAGGAGTTGAAGAACTTGACGAGTAAAGATTATTTATCCCAGGAAGAAATCGATGCTCTGCTTAAGCAGGCGAGCCAGGACTCTTCGGAACCTTCTGAGCCGACGGTGAATGACTATCTGACCCCGCTAGAGCAGGATGCACTCGGTGAGATCGGGAATATTACTTTTGGCAGTGCGGCAACGGCTCTTTCGGCTTTGCTGAATAAAAAGGTGGATATTACCACACCAAAAGTTTCCATTATAAAGCGTTCCGAATTCGATGAAGTGTTTCCTAAACCGCATGTGGCTGTGCATGTCACCTATGTGGACGGTTTTCAAGGTATTAACTCGCTCGTCATCCAGAAGCGGGATGCTCAGATCATCGCTGATCTGATGCTTGGCGGAGAAGGGAATCCGGCGGATGAAGAGCTGAACGAGATTCATATCAGCGCTGTGCAAGAAGCAATGAATCAAATGATGGGTTCGTCTGCAACCTCGATGTCAACGATCTTTAACAGATTCGTAAACATTTCACCGCCGGCAATTGATATCTTGAATGTGGAAAACGGAGAAGGCGTTGCAAACCTGCCGCCTGATGAAATATTAATTAAAATCTCTTTCCGTCTTAAGATCGGAGATTTGATTGATTCAACAATCATGCAGCTGCTTCAAGTGCAGTTCGCGAAAGAAATGGTGAACAACCTGATCGGAGGTGCTGACCCGGCTCCTGCTTCAGCTCCTGCTGCTCAAGAAACAGCAGCTGCTGTCGAGGCTCCTGTACGGCCTGCGGCTGAAGTACCAGCCCCTCAGACTCATTATGAGGCACCGGCACCAAGCCCGGCACCGGCACCTGCTCCGCAGGCTCCGCCATATGCCCATCCGCCTCAAATGACGCCGCCTCCGGGGTACTATGATCCGAATATGATGCCTCCGAACTATGGATACGCCCAGCCGCAGCATTACGGCGCAGCTCCTGGACGCAATGTGAACGTGCAGCCTGTGCAATTTTCCAATCTGCAGGCGCCGTCGTTCGATCATATTGACGAAAATAATTTAAACTTATTGATGGACATACCCCTTAAAGTCACCGTAGAATTAGGTAGGACCCAGAAGCAAATTAAAGATATCCTGGAACTGTCGCAAGGTTCAATCATCGAGCTGGACAAGCTGGCCGGTGAGCCTGTAGACATTCTGGTAAATAACAAGTTGATCGCCAAAGGTGAGGTTGTCGTTATTGATGAGAACTTCGGCGTCCGTGTTACCGATATCATCAGCCAGTGGGACCGCATACAAAAATTACAATAGAGAAGATCTCAGGAGGGACTATTTTCCATGGCAAACCGAATTTTGATTGTAGACGATGCAGCATTTATGAGAATGATGATCCGCGACATTTTGACTAAGAATGGATTTGAAGTAGTAGGAGAGGCCCAGGATGGGTCGCAGGCAGTAGAGAAATTTAAAGAATTACGTCCTGATTTGATTACGATGGATATCACGATGCCAGAAATGGATGGAATTGCAGCACTGAAGGAAATCAAGAAAATTGATGCTTCCGCTAAAGTCATTATGTGTTCCGCGATGGGCCAGCAGGCGATGGTTATTGATGCGATTCAAGCAGGAGCCAAAGACTTTATCGTTAAGCCGTTCCAGTCTGACCGCGTTATCGAAGCGATCAACAAAACGCTTGGCGTATAAGGACTGCAGGTTATGCCTTTTGGGTTAACAGCAGCTCTGGAAAATAACCAGCCGCCTGAAGTTTATTCAGGCCAAATTGGCAATATTTTTACCGTCATTGCCGTTCTGGCCGTTATTGTCATTCTGATCGTGCTATTGATCCGGTTTTTAGGTAACAGAAATCACGCCATGTCCAGACACCGCTCCATCCGTACGTTTGGTGCGGTAGGACTTGGTCCGAATAAATCGGTACAAGTGCTTGAAATCGGAGGCAACATTTATGTCGTGGGTGTTGGGGAAGACGTTACAATGCTCGACAAAATTACCGATCCTGAAGAAATAGCTCAGCTGATCCGGAGTTTTGAAGAGGCAAGCCCTGATTATTCTAGGTTAACCTCCGTTGTTTCCTCTTTCACCGCCCGGTTTCGAAAGGAAGAGCCTCCAGTGGAGGAGGAAATTGACGAAGCTGCTTTTCACGAAGTATTTGAGTCAAAGCTTAGAAAGCTGCCGAATCGGAAACAGCAGGTGAAAGCTATCCTTCAGGAGGACCAATCTACAGATCGGTTGGGGGACTCATGAAAAAAAAGCTTGCGATCATTGCATTATTGCTGATGCTGTTTAGCGTATTGTCGGTAACTGCTTTTGCTGCCGATCCTATTCCTAACATAAATATTCAAGTTGGAGATTCGGGGGGAACCCCGGGCACCAGCTCGCTGTCGATTATTCTGCTGGTTACGGTGCTCAGCGTTTCACCGGCCATTCTGGTTCTGATGACGAGCTTTACCCGGATTGTGGTTGTGCTTGGCTTTGTGAGAAGCTCGCTTGGAACCCAAACGGCACCTCCAAACCAGGTTCTGGTTGGTCTGGCTTTATTTATGACCTTGTTCATCATGAGCCCGACCTTATCGGATGTTAACAAAGTAGCTCTTCAGCCCTATTTAAAGGGTGAAATTACCCAGACGGATGCGCTTGAGAAGGCCGCTGTCCCGATGAAGAAATTTATGTACAAGCATACCCGGAATAAGGATCTTCAGCTGTTTCTCAGCTATACGAAGATGGAGCAGCCGAAGAACGTAGAGGATATTCCGATTACGGTGCTTGTTCCTGCTTATGCAATCAGCGAATTAAAGACGGCTTTTCAGATGGGCTTCATGATTTTTATCCCGTTTCTCATCATTGATATTGTGGTATCCAGTACGCTGATGGCGATGGGGATGATGATGCTGCCTCCGGTGATGATTTCACTTCCATTTAAAATATTGCTGTTCGTGCTGGTTGATGGCTGGTATCTGGTCGTGAAGTCGCTGCTTGAAAGCTTTGGCACTTCTTGACGGCCTAATTGCATGACGGCGGTAGCGAAGAGAACGAACTGGAGGAGAAGGTTATGAATTCGCAATTTGTCATTGGACTTGCGGGACAAGCGATCTATACGGTCCTGAAAGCCAGTGCTCCAATGGTGGTAGTCGCTTTGGTTGTCGGACTTCTGGTCAGTATCTTTCAGGCTACAACCCAGATCCAGGAACAGACGCTTGCATTCGTTCCAAAGATTGTAGCGGTGCTGCTGGCCCTGCTCTTGTTTGGGCCGTGGATTCTGACAACGCTGGTGGATTTTACGTATGGAATCTTAAATAATCTGTCCCGCTATATCGGATAGGAACTGTCACCTATGGATATTATGCAGGCTTTACCTGTTTTCATGCTTGTTTTTTGTCGAATTACCGCCTTTTTTGTTGCTGCGCCTGTATTTTCGTCTCGAACGGTGCCGAATACGTTTAAGATCGGATTTTCCGGCATGGTAGCCGTGCTGATCTTTCTGGTTTATGGCACCAAACAAACGGTTCCGACGGACTTGACTTACATTGTCTTTATCTTAAGAGAAATCCTGGTCGGTCTCCTTATGGGGTACGTAGCCACGCTGATGTTTACAGCAATATCCATGGCCGGCGCCTTTCTGGATATACAAATCGGATTCGGGATGGCCAACGTGCTCGATCCGATGACTGGAGCATCCGCACCGGTTACCGGCAACTTTAAGTACGCGATCGCGACACTCTTTTTCCTGGGGATGAACGGTCATCATTATCTGCTGGAAGCCGCGCTTCGCAGCTATGACTGGATTCCGATTACCGGGGATGTGTTTGCCCGGATTCAAAACGGCAATGTCAGCGAATTTTTAATCCGTGCGTTTGGACAGTCCTTTATGATTGCCTTTCAAATGGCGGCACCGATCATTGTCGCTTTGTTCTTAACTGACGTGGCGCTGGGCTTTCTCGCGAAGACCGCACCGCAGTACAACATTTTTGTAATCGGCGTTCCCCTTAAGGTTTTGGTTGGACTGATCCTGCTGCTGGTGTTTATGTCCAGTCTGGTTTATTCCTTTCAGCAGCTGTTTGAAACTTTGTTTAAAACCTTGGAAAATCTGCTGGGGACGGTCGGGAGCAGGCCTTAAGCCTTAAACTCTGTACAGGAAGGAATGTCCTTGGCAATGCGCTACACACTTGATCTTCAGCTGTTCGCCGGAGAGAAAACGGAAAAGGCTACGCCAAAGAAACAAAGGGAAGCCCGTGAAAAAGGCCAGGTTGCCAAGAGCAATGATGTCTCCGGTGCACTTGTTCTGCTTTCCTCATTTCTGGCACTGCTTATGTTCGGCAGCTATTACAAGCAGCACCTGGTTGATTTGTTTAAGGACTTTCTGCTGCACCGTTTGAACGACGACGTGACAGCCCAAAGTGTAACTCAAATGTTTGCCAGCCTGGCAGCTCAAGTAGCGATGATTGTGGCGCCAATCTTTGCGATTGTAATGGCGGTTGCGATTATTGCCAACTACATTCAGGTAGGCTTCCTGCTGACCGGAGAACCCTTGAAGCCGAAGATCAGCAAGATCAATCCGCTTAAAGGCTTTAAAAATATTTTCTCGCCGCGCACCGTCGTGGAGTTTCTTAAGTCCATTTTTAAACTGCTCGTGATTACGGTGGTTGTCTTCATCACCCTGTCCGGTTCAAGAGACGACATTTCAAAAATGGGCCGTATGGGCATCGAAGAGGCCTTTACTTATACGTCCAAGCTGACTTTGGACCTGGGCATCAAGATTGGTGCTGCGCTGTTAGTTCTGGCTTTCGGGGATTACATGTACCAGCGTTATTCCCTTGCCAAAAGCCTGCGGATGAGCAAGCAGGATATTAAAGATGAGTATAAGAAAATGGAAGGCGATCCTCTCATTAAGGGGAAAATACGTGAAAGACAGCGCCGGATGGCGCTGCAGCGTATGATGCAGGAGATCCCGAAGGCAGACGTCATCATCACAAACCCTACACACTTCGCCGTAGCGCTGAAATATGACGGAAGCGCCATGGATGCTCCGCAGGTAATTGCGAAAGGCCAGGACTATGTGGCTCTGCGCATCAGGGAAATAGCCAAGGAGCATGGAGTTATAACGATGGAAAACAAGCCGCTCGCCCGCGCGCTGTTTCAAAGAACGGAAATCGGCGATTCGATTCCGGCAGATTTGTTCCAGGCCGTGGCAGAGGTTCTGGCATATGTATATAAATTGAAAGGCAAAGTCAGATAAAGAAGGGATCGGAGGCGATACGAATGAAAATTAAAGATATTTCGATATTGGTAGGTATTATCGGCATCGTCCTGATGATGATTCTCCCGATCCCGAAAATGCTCCTGGATATTCTCTTGGTTATCAATATATCTATTGCGATGATGATTCTGCTTGTCGCAATGAATACGAAGGAAGCTCTGCAATTTTCCATATTTCCTTCCTTGCTTCTTATCACGACGATGTTCCGGCTGGCACTCAACATTTCGACAACAAAGCTTATTCTTGGACAAGCTGATGCCGGCCATGTGGTGCGCACGTTCGGCAGCTGGATTTCGAGCGGGCAGCCGGTTATCGGCTTTATCGTCTTCTTGATTCTGGTTGTCGTACAGTTCATCGTCATCACCAAAGGTTCAGAGCGCGTTGCCGAAGTTGCGGCCAGATTTACGCTCGATGCGATGCCTGGTAAACAGATGAGTATCGACGCCGACCTGAACGCAGGGCTTATTAATGAGCAGCAGGCGAAGGAACGCCGCGCAAAAATCGAACGTGAAGCAGACTTTTACGGGGCGATGGATGGTGCGAGTAAATTCGTAAAAGGCGACGCTATAGCCTCCATCATCATTTTGTTCATTAACCTGATCGGCGGATTCATTATCGGGATGGTTATACACGGCATGGCGTTCCAGGATGCGCTGTCCACTTATTCGCTTCTGACGATCGGGGACGGATTGGTGAGCCAGATTCCTGCGCTGCTTATTTCCACTTCCGCAGGTTTGATCGTCACTCGGGCCTCCTCGGAAGGGAACTTGGCCGATGACATTACCAGTCAGCTCTTTGCTTATCCGAAACTCATTTATATCGTAGCCGGCATGATTACTCTGCTGGGGATCTTTACCCCGATCGGGATTGTGGCCACTATACCGCTTGCTTTAGCACTTGCGTATGCGGCCCGGCGGATGCAGACCAATCTCAGCAAGAAAGCGATTGAGCAGGTTCAGCAGGAAGAAGAGCAGCAGATCGAAGAGGTCCGCAGTCCGGAAAGTGTCATTAACCTTCTGCAGGTTGATCCCATTGAATTTGAGTTCGGCTACGGGTTAATCCCGCTTGCGGATACGTCCCAGGGCGGAGATCTGCTCGACAGAATCATCATGATTCGACGGCAATGTGCACTCGAGCTTGGTTTAGTTGTACCGGTTATCCGAATTCGCGACAATATTCAACTAAAACCGAACGAATACGTCATGAAAATTAAAGGAAATACCGTTGGGCGCGGGGAATTACTACTTAATCACTATTTGGCGATGAGTCCGGGATTCGATGATGAATCCATTTCCGGAATCGAGACCTTGGAGCCGGCATTCGGGCTGCCTGCCTTATGGATTGATGAAGCAACCAAAGAGCGGGCTGAAATGTCCGGCTATACGGTTGTCGATCCGCCTTCCGTCGTGGCTACCCATTTGACGGAGACCATCAAGAAACATGCTCACGAGCTCTTGGGCAGACAGGAAACGAAAGCCCTTGTTGATAACCTTAAGGAAAATTATCCGGTGCTTGTGGATGAGCTTATCCCTTCGGTCATGTCGGTTGGGGATTTGCAGAAGGTTCTTGCCAAGCTTCTTCGCGAGAAGATTTCGATCCGGGATATGGTGACTATATTTGAAACGCTTGCGGATTACGGGCAGTACACCAAGGATCCGGAAGTACTGACGGAATATGTCCGCCAGGCCTTGTCCCGTCAGATCACCCAGCAGTATACGAACCAGGGGGAGACGATGCAGGTGATTACCGTCGGACCTTCCCTGGAGAAGAAAATTGCCGAAAGTGTGCAGCAGACGGATCAGGGAAGCTATGTGGCGCTTGACCCTGTTTCAACCCAAACTGTCTATCAAAGGCTTAATGAGCAAATTAACCGTTTAATCCAGTCCGGCCATCAGCCGATTGTTTTAGCCTCTCCGACGATCCGGATGTACTTGAGACAGATCATGGAAAGAACACTGCAGGATGTTCCGGTGCTTTCCTATAGTGAACTGGAGCCTAACGTCGAGATTCAAAGTGTGGGAGTGGTCAACCTGTGAGAGTAAAAACTTATATCGTAGAGACCATGCCGGACGCCATGCTTAAAATCCGAAAGGATTTGGGCGGCGACGCCGTCATCCTGAGCACGAAGAAGATCAAGGTTGGCGGATTCCTGGGAATGTTCGGGAAAGTAAGGCTTGAGGTCATTGCCGGGGTAGACGAATCGGAACAAGCACCTGCCGGGACTGCGGCCAAACCGCAGGCGCGCCAGTCAGCCAAACCGTCAGCCAAGCCGCCGGCTAAATTGTCAGCCAAACCAAATTTGAGCAGCTCTTCTGTCCGGGCCACTGGCCGAATGGGCACTCAAGCCTACCAGCGTACCGCAGAGCTCTTATCGACCGGACAGGCTGAGAACACCGCCGTACCGAACAAGATGCCGGAATTGTCCGGTTCAAGCATAGAAGAAGAGAAGTTTGCTGTTCAGTTTGAGGATTTCCTTGTTAAAGAGGCAGAGGATGCGATTCCCGCTGCGGGTTCCGCAGCTCCTCAACCAAGTGCAGCCTTACATGCTGTTCCTGATTCTTCTGATGAAGAGTTCAGGAACAAGCTGCTGAATGACATCCAGCAGATGAAGCTTATGATGAACAGGTTCGCTAAAGAGCACAGTGAAGAACGGCTGCTGCCGGAGGCGCTCGAAGAAATCTCGAACCGGCTGAAAGCACAGGAAGTGGATGCCGGTTTGGCTGAAGCGTGGATTAAGCCGGCGTTTGATGCCTGGGAAGCCTCAGGAGAAAGCTTAAGTGAAGCCGAACTAAAGCAGGCGGTCAGAGAGGAAATCAGCAGCTTCCTGGATGCCCGGATAGCAGGCGGTATTTCTGATACGACCAGAGTGGTGTATGTGGCTGGACCGACAGGGGTTGGCAAAACAACGACCATAGCCAAAATGGCTGCGGATCAAATCTTCAGAAATCATAAGAAGGTAGGCTTCATTACTGCCGATACTTACCGGATTGCGGCAGTCGAGCAGCTAAGGACCTACGCGACCATTCTTAATGTACCGCTTGAAGTTGTTCAGTCCCCGGGAGATATGAAACGAGCTGCTTCCAGTCTGGAGGACTGCGATCTCATCTTTATGGATACGGCGGGCAGGAATTATTTGAACGAGCTTTATGTAGCGGAGCTGCATAGTCTGCTCAGCCTTAAAGATCAAAGCGAAACCTGCCTGGTTCTAAGCCTTACCTCCAAGCCTGGAGATATGAAAGCCATTGCGGAACACTTTTCCAAATACGGGCTGGATAAAGTCATCTTTACCAAACTGGATGAAACAGAAAGCTGCGGAGGAATGTTTAATCTGCTTTCCGAATACCCGCTCCAGCTTCTTTATTTAACCAATGGGCAAAATGTTCCGGATGACCTTCTTCAGGCTGACCGGGAGCTGCTTCTGAATGCGCTGCTTGGAGATGAATCTGCATGAAAGACCAGGCTGAATCGCTCCGAGCCATGATTGAGTCCCGGATGAAGCAGGAGCAGCAGGAGGAGCATTCCGAAGCTGCACAGCCTGCTGCCTCCGCTAGAATAATCACGATCAGCAGCGGGAAAGGAGGGGTAGGCAAATCCAATTTCACCCTGAATCTGGCTTTGACGCTTCAATCATTAGGGAAAAAGGTGCTCCTCTTCGACGCCGATATCGGAATGGCAAACATCGATGTTTTGATGGGTGTCCGTCCTGCTTACAACCTGTACCACCTTCTGAAGAGAGAGAAGACGATCTCCGAAATCATTGCATATGGAGAAAGCGGGCTTCCTTTCATTGCTGGAGGATCCGGACTTGCAGATTTGTTTTCCTTGTCGGAAGAGGATTTAGTTTACTTTACCTCCCAAATTGAGGCTATTGCCGGGGAAATGGATTTTATTCTGTTTGATACGGGTGCCGGATTGTCGAAAGAAACCTTTAACTTTATTACAGCAGCCGACGAGTGTCTGGTAGTGACCACGCCTGAGCCGACCTCGATTACGGATGCCTATGCACTGATCAAAGTCGTCAGCGGGTCAAGGCCAGATGTGAAATTCAGGCTTGTGGTTAACCGGGCTGACGGTGAGAAAGAAGCAAAGTTTGTTGCCGATAAGATTACACTTGTCGCGCAGCGATTCCTGAACCTGGACATCGCGCTTCTCGGTTATATCCGGGACGAGCCTTATGTCATGAATGCTGTGAAGAGACAGATCCCTTTTACAATTGCTTACCCCCATTGCTCAGCTTCAAAAGATGTTCGGCAGATTGCCCAGGCTTTTGCGGAAGTTACAGCAGTTAGGCAGGAAGGCGCTTTGACGGGAATCAAAGGATTTTTACACAAGTGGCTTCGTACAAAATGATTCTTTACAAGGACAGTGGTGGACGATGAAACCTTATCGGATCTTGGTTGTCGATGATTCGCCTTTTATGCGCAAAATTATTACCGATCTTATTGAACAGGACCCTGCTTATTGGGTAGAGCGGACTGCCGCAAATGGCCTGGAAGCCGTCAAGCTGATCAAGGAGCTTTCTCCGGATCTCGTTACGATGGACGTTGAGATGCCGGAGATGAATGGACTAGAAGCGCTTAAGAGCATTATGAAAGAGCAGCCCGTTCCGGTCATTATGCTATCCGGTATTAATGAGCAGGGAATGAGAGAGACCATTATGGCTCTTGAGCTCGGGGCATTTGACTTTATACGCAAGCCATCCATTACAGGCAATTCCCAGAGTATTGCTGAAATTGGCGAAACGCTCCGTATGCAGATTCAAGCCGCTATGGCGGCCAAGGAGCGGAGGATGGCGCGGGAGGAGGCGCTCCGCAAGGCGGCGGAGGAGCCGAAGCTTCCGGCGCAGCCGAAAGGAATTCAGCGGCCTCAGCCGCCGGCCGGCAAATCTGCCGCTGAGCTTGACCTGAGTTTAAAAGATACGGCTGCCAAGCAGACTGCAGCAGCCAAACAGGCTCTTCCCAAGCCGGAAGAGCCAAGGCAGAAGCAGAATCTGCCGCGTCCAGCAACTAAACCAGCTTCAGCTTTGCCGGAAGCAGCAGCTCCTGCCAAACCGCCCCATCAGGCGCGGCCGCAGGAGGAACGCAGATTACCGGCGCCTGAAGGGCTTCAAGCAGCTGACATGCCAACAGGCCCGGCTAAAGGCCTCAAACCGGCGAAGACTTCCGCTGTGTCGGGCGTCTATCAGCATCTTGTCGCTGTCGGATGCTCTACAGGCGGTCCGAAAGCTCTCAAGGTTCTGCTTGAATCTATACCGGCTGATTTTCCAGCGCCAGTCGTCATCGTTCAGCACATGCCGCCAAACTTCACGAAATCCTTGGCCCAGCGTCTGAACAGCTTGAGTCCGCTTCAAGTCGTTGAAGCCGAAGACGGCATGACGCTTGAGAAAGGGACGGCCTATATTGCACCGGGAGGCAAGCATACCCGGATCAAGCAGGGGACTGACGGCATCTGCAGAATTGCGCTCGGTAACGACGAGCTGCGAAGCGGGCACCGCCCTTCGGTAGACGTGCTCTTCGAATCTCTGCTCCCTCTGGGTTCATTGCAAAGACATGCCGTGCTGATGACCGGAATGGGCAGCGATGGAGCAAAGTCTATGAAATTGCTTTATGATGCGGGAGTCACCTCAACGATTGCAGAAAGTGAAGAAACCTGCGTCGTTTACGGCATGCCGCGCTCCGCTGTGGAGCTTGGCTGTGTCACATCCGTACTGCCGCTTCATGATATTGCATCAAAATTAGTTCAAATTGTGAAATAACAATCTGACCCCTTGGAGGAGGTGCTCGCTATGGACATGAATCAGTATTTATCCATGTTTATTGATGAGGCAAATGATCACCTGCAGGCATTGAATGAGAATATGCTGCAGCTAGAAAGCAATCCGGAAGATATCGCTATTGTTCAGGTTATTTTCCGTTCAGCTCATACGCTGAAAGGTATGGCGGCTACTATGGGCTTTGAAGATTTGGCGTCTTTGACGCACCAGATGGAGAACGTTCTTGATTTGGTCCGAAACGACAAGTTGAAGATGCAGGATTTTATTTTTGACACATTGTTTAAAAGCCTGGATGCCCTTCAATCTATGGTCCAGGATATCGTGGAGGGCGGAGACGGCAAGGCTGATGTAACCTCTATTGTAGATAATCTGCAGGCCATCGTCCGCGGAGAGAAGCCTGGCTCCTCACCTTCCGGCGGTGCAGCAGGTGCTTCGGCTTCCCAAAGCCAAGCCAAAACAGCACTCGAGCTCGATGAATTCCAGCAATCCGTTCTTGAGCAGTCTATGAACGAAGGGCATAAAGCTCATTATATTGAAGTTACAGTTCGTGAAGATTGTCAGTTAAAAGCAGTTCGAGCCTACATGGTGTTTGATTTGCTGGAACGTTTCGGCGAAGTAGTGAAATCTTATCCGACGGTTCAGGACATCGAGCAAGAAAAATTTGAAAACAGCTTTTCCTTGTATTACATAACACAGAAGGATGCTGCTGACCTCGAAAGCATGATCATGAACGTATCGGAGATCGGCGCTGCTAGCGTGATGCCTCTGGATAAAGAGTCGCTTCAACAGCTTGTTTCGTCTGCCAGCAGTCAAGCGGCTGCTGCGGTTGAGACGCCTGAGAAGCCATCTGCCCCAGCACAGGATCAGACTGCTGCACCGGCGGCCGCTGCTTCCGCTGCTCCTAAGGATGCACCTGCCAAGAAGCCTGCAGCCGGCGGCGCACCGGCGCCATCGCGCACCATTCGTGTTGATATTGAACGCCTGGATGTGCTGATGAACTTGTTCAGCGAGCTTTTGATTGATCGTGTAAGATTGGAACAGCTTGCGGGCGAAATTAAACGCAGTGAGTTAACCGAAGCGGTTGAACATATGACACGCGTTAGCAGTGATCTGCAGAACGTTGTTCTGAAGCTCAGAATGGTGCCGATTGATACCGTCTTTAACCGGTTCCCGCGGATGGTCCGCGACCTGGCCAAATCGCTGAACAAGAAAATTGACCTTGTCATTACTGGTGCAGAAACCGAGCTTGACCGTACCGTCATCGACGAGATCGGCGATCCGCTCGTGCACTTGCTCCGGAATGCAGTTGACCACGGGGTAGAGACAATCGAAGATCGTCTAGCAGCCGGCAAACAGGAAACGGGTACGGTTCAGCTCAAAGCTTTCCACAGCGGCAACCACGTCTTTATTGAAATCATTGATGACGGCCGTGGTATTGATCGCAGCAAGGTTGCGGCCAAAGCAATCAAGAACGGTATTCTGACTGAAGAGCAGGCCAAGGCCATGAGCGACGACGACATTGCGCTGCTGCTGTTTGCTCCGGGCTTCAGTACGGCAGAGAAAATCTCCGATATTTCCGGCCGCGGCGTTGGTCTTGATGTCGTAAAATCTAAAATCGAATCTCTGGGAGGAACAGTCCTCGTTACGTCTACCTTGGGCCAAGGCTCCAAGTTTTCGGTTCAGCTGCCGCTGACCCTGTCGATTATCTCCGCTATGCTGATTAAAACAGGGGATGAGAAATATGCAATTCCGCTGTCTTCCATTGTAGAGACCGGTTTGATCAAGCGTTCGCAGATTCGGGAAGTGCATGGCTACAAGATGATTCCTTACCGGAATGCTAACATTCCGATTCTTTCGCTCAAGAATATCTTTGATATTCCAGGCTTTGACGAAGAGAACGAGGAAGAAACAGAAATTGTAGTAATCCGCAAAGGGGATCGCCTGGCGGCATTAACCGTAGAAGAGTTCATCGGCCAGAGCGAAATTGTCATCAAGAACCTGGGCAGCTATCTGCCTGCTGTTCAAGGGATCTCCGGCGGCACTATTTTGGGAGACGGGCAAGTAGCCTTGATCATTGATCCTAACGCTTTTATTAAGTAAGTCTGCTTGTTGTAAATATCTCTGATTGACCAGATGAGGAGGAAGTTAAGCATGGGACAAGAATTGAAAGTGATTGTATTTAAGCTTGGCACAGAAGAGTATGGAATTGATGTAGACAAGGTGGAAACGATTGAGCGGATGCTTCCGATTACCCGGGTACCGAAGACCTATTCCTTTGTAAAAGGAGTGGTGAACCTTCGCGGTGTCGTGATTCCGGTTATTGATCTGCGCGGGCGCTTTGGCCTTCCTGAAACGGAAAACACCGACCAAACCCGTATTATCATTGTATCGGTTGAAGATATGCAGGTAGGCTTTATTGTAGATTCGGCTAATGACGTTATTGATTTGGATACTGACTTGATTGATTCGCCGCCGGAAGTAGTGGGCGGAGTGAAAGCCAAATATTTGGATGGAGTTGCCCGTATCTCGGAGGAACGTCTTCTGATCATGCTGAATCTTTCCGAGGTTCTTAACAAAAGTGAAATTATCCAGCTTGAAGGCCTAGAGGGGTAAGCTTGGACAATATATTTAAAGGGTTTGCTGAATTCAAAATGGACGTTCTGAAAGAAGTCGGCAATATCGGCGCGGGCAACGCTGCTACCGCTCTTTCACGTCTGCTTGACAAACCTATTGACATGGCTGTTCCCAAAGTCCAAATGCTTCCGTTTGGTGAAATTGCGGAGAACGTCGGGGGAGCCGAGAACCTTGTTCTTGCTGTCTTTTTCCGGGTAGAAGGGGAGGCTCCGGGCAACCTGTTCTTCATTTTGACACCGGATGCCGCGAAGAAGCTTCTTCACCGCCTTGCGGCGATTGAAATCTCGGAAGGTGACACGTTTTCGGAGATGGAGTGGTCAGCCATCTCTGAAATCGGCAACATTTTGGCCGGCTCCTATCTATCCTCGCTGGCCGATTTCACCAAGCTGAGCATGAGCCCGACGGTACCTGCTGTTGCGATGGATATGGCCGGTGCGATTTTGAGCTATGGGCTGCTGCAGTTTGGACAGATGGGCAATGATGCGCTGCTGATTGATACTACCTTTATCGAAGGCAAACACGAAGTCGAAGGGCAATTTTTCCTCATTCCGGATCCTGAATCGTTTGACAAAATCTTTTCAGCACTGGGAGTGCCTTTCGACAATGATTGAGGAACAGCCTATTGTCAAAGTTGGAATGGCGGAAATGGGAACGGGGCGCTCTCACGGATTAATCCGGACAACGGGGCTGGGGTCATGTGTTGGCCTCACTTTGTTTGATTCAGAGACAAAGCTGGCAGGGATGGTTCATGTTATGCTTCCTTCCTCCGAAATTGCCAAAGAAGGTTCTCTGAATATTGCCAAATATGCCGATACTGCAGTGCCTGCGCTCTATAAAGAGCTTCTGAATATGGGGGCCTCCGCCAAAAGGCTGGTAGCCAAAATGGCCGGCGGTTCCCAAATGTTTGATTTTGCAGGCAGCGGGGACACGATGAGAATCGGACCGCGCAATGTCGAATCCTGCAAGGTTTGTTTGAACGAGCTGGGGATTCCTCTTATCGCAGAGGATACGGGAGGAAGTTACGGCAGAACGATAGAACTGGATTGTCAAACGGGTATATTATTTATACGCAGCGTACAAATGGGAATAAAGGAATTGTAGCTATGGCAGGGAAAATGCTTTTTAACTGGTTATTTGGCGGCGTCGGCTTCCTATTGACGTTAATCGTTTCTTCTTCTCATAACTTATTCATCACTTCAATAATACGCAGCCTTATTGCTTTTGTAATCTGGTTCCTGCTGGCCTTTGGCATTCGCTGGATGTTTGGTATGCTTCAGACTGGACACGCTCCGGTGAATGCTAAAGCCCCAACCGGCAAGGAGGACGGAGAGAAGAAAGGGCTCCGGTTTGACATGACAACGCCGGATGAGAATGAGGCTATACACGATATGCTGAAGCCCTCTGAACATGAGACATCCGAGACAAACCAGGGTGCGGCTTCGTTTCAGCCTCTAAATCCGCCCCGTTTGGTAAAAACCGCTGACAGGGATCCTGAAGAGCTGGCAAAAGCTGTCCGTCACCTGACAGAAGACTAGAGAGGGTGAGATCAAGTGAGTGAACGAAAATTTTCTTCTCTCGGTTATGCAGATTTATGGGAGAGATGGAAGGAAAAAGGCGATTTAGAAGCGAAAAAAGAACTGATAGAAAAGTATTTAAATATTGTAGACTACGTATCCGGTCGTCTGGCTGTAGGTCTTCCAAGGAATATTTCCAAAGACGACCTGTTCAGCAACGGCGTGATGGGTCTCATGGACGCTGTAGAGAAATTTGACTACAAGAGAGGCCTTCAATTTGAAACCTATGCCTCATGGAGAGTAAGGGGTTCCATTTTAGACGGGCTCCGTCAAGGGGATTGGGTTCCCCGTTCGGTTAGGGAAAAAGCGAAGAAAATTGAAGAAGGTTATCAAAAGCTCGAACAGAAGTATTTGCGGACCGTAACGGATGAAGAGATGAGTCAGTACCTTCAGGTTTCGGAGAAAGAGTTTCAGCAGATGCTTCAGGATGTTGCAGTGATGACGCTTTGTTCACTTGAAGATCCGATCCGTGAAGAGGAATCGGAAACCCGGATGTCCATGCTGATTGATGATAAAGCGAAGAATCCGGATTATAAGGTGCGAGAATTTTATTTAAAAGAATCGCTGACTAAAGGAATCGAGAAGCTGACGGAGAAAGAACGTACCGTTGTTTCTTTATTATATTATGAAGATCTCTCCCTGAGTGAAATTGCCGAAGTCATGTCTCTGTCTCCTTCTCGGATTTCTCAACTTCATTCTAAAGCAATTTTGCGTCTTAGAGCCACTCTGGAGAAGAGCAGAAATTTATTAATGCAGGAGGATTAATCGTTTTAGCGGTCATTAAGAGGAGGAAGGGATTATGAAGCAGGTTGAGGATCTGGAGCAGCTCGTGAGTATTACGATCTCTGACGATAAAATGAGTGCTTATCTGGAGCTGGCCGAAATTGACAGCGATGCCAGCTTTGCAGAGGAGCAGCTTATCGGGTTCATGAGAGAAAACGGCGTCGTTTACGGCATCCAGACTGAAATTGTCCAGCGGATCATCCAGAATCCGGTGGACTACTCGCGCAGCCGGACACCGATCGCCTTTGGCGATAAGCCTAGAGATGGCGTTGACGGCAAGATTGTTTACGCTTTCGATATTCACAGCAAGGGGCCCCGTCCTTTGGAGACTGAAGACGGCAAAGTGGATTATAAGGAAATTACACGCCTGAATAACGTTGCCAAAGGTCAGTTGATTGCCACAAAGGAACCCTCTGTGCCTGGACAGGCTGGAACAGATGTGACAGGTCAAGAAATCCCTTTTAAAGCAGGTAAAGAGGCACGTTTTAAATTAGGGAAAAATGTGCTGCTCGCCGGTGAAGGCGAAGCGTTATACGCAGCAATTGACGGCTTGGTTACTTTAACTGACAAAGGGAAAACCAACGTTTTTCCGGTATATGAAATTAATGGCGATGTAGACTACAGCGTCGGTAATATTCAATTTGTCGGAACCGTAGTCGTTCGCGGAAACGTGCTTTCCGGGTTTAAAATTGCCGCAGCCGGAGATATCCGGGTAATCGGCGGCGTTGAAGGAGCCGAGCTTGAGGCCTCAGGATCGATTGAAATATCCGGCGGAATTATAGGATATAACAAGGGTTTGATTAAAGCCGGCCAAAACGTGAAGAGTTCCTTCATTCAGGATGGCAATGTGGAAGCAGGGGAGAATGTCATCGTCTCTCAAAGTATTATGCACTCCAACGTCCGTGCCGGCGGGCAGGTTTTGTGCGATGGAGCCAAAGGCTTAATTGTCGGCGGCCATATTCAAGCCGGAGAAGCTGTTGCTGCCCGTACGATCGGCAACCCCACGTCGACTGCTACGGTTATTGAAGTAGGTGTTCTGCCTGAGCTGCGCAATGAACTGGCCGAGCTTCGTAGCAGCATGAAGGAACTCGTCGCTAATTTGGACAAAACGGAGAAAGCGCTTGTACTTCTTGACCAGCTTGCCTCCCAAGGAAAGCTGTCAATGGATAAGCTTGCCATGCGCTCCAAACTGACTTTGTCAAGGAAACAATCGCTTGCAGAGCAGGCGGAGCTTAAAGAACGTATTTTAGAAATCGAGAAGACTCTTGAAGATACAAGCAGAGCCAGAGTTAAAGTCATTAGAACGATTTATGGCGGCTCCAAGATTGTTATCGGAAGATATACGAAATTCATTAAAGATCCAATCTCAAATATGATCTTCTATTATAACGAAGGCGACATCTGTATGACCGCCAATATCTAGCTCCATAATATACTTAGGTACTTAAGATTAACGGTAAATAGCAGTAGTGTCAGGTCATTATTAATAAGACTGCCAATGGGGCGGGGTGAGCGCCAGTGGATTTAAAACCCGTAGAATTGCAAATTGCCGTGCCGCGTACAAGCGAGGCCAGCCGGATTCATCAGGAGCAGCAATCCAGACCGGGAGTGGACCAGCAGCATTTGGCGGCCCAGAATATCCTTGAAAGCGAACACCAAAGAATCCGAAGCAGTGAAGTCGATGATTCCCCGAGATCAGAGCTGCGTGAAGAGGGCAATCGCTCCTCATCTGACCGCAGAGGTCATCAAAGCCGCCGAATGGTACAAAGTGAGGAGCATCAGGAACCATCCCCTCACCCGGCCGAGCATCCCTACAAAGGAAAACACGTGGATTTTACTTTCTAATTTGAATTGCAAAAGGTGAGAATATTGTCTTGGAGCCCTTGGGTTTATATAGTTTTGTTAGGCATTGCAGCGATCCTTTATGCCTGGATGCAGCCTAAGCTGAAACAGCAGCAGACTGCTTCTGCTGGTAGTCCTTCGGATGTGGAAGAGACGCTGGAGCATTTTATGGCAGAAATGGAGCGCGATAACGAAGAGATCATCGGTCTTATTGCAGATATGAAGCAGGAGACGGTGTCCAAGCAGTTATCGCTTCAGGAGCAGCTAACCGAGCTCCGGCAGCGGCTGCAGCAGTATGAGCGGCAGAACCTTCTACTCGAGAGCCGTCTTGAGAAACTGGAAAAAGAGGAGAGGCTGGAGAAGCTCGAACCTCTGGAGGAACAGGGACAACAAACGCAGGCCCGCTCTGGAGACCGGCCTTCCGGTTCGCCGGAAAATTCCGCTCAAGAAGGTATTCTCCTTCCTCAGGAGCAAGCGGAAGAACTCCAGCCGCAGCCTCCTAAAGTACGTGAACGCTATCCGGAATTGTTTGCCCTGTACGATCAAGGTAAATCTATCGATACCGTAGCGAAAGCAACGGGAATGGCCCGGGGAGAGGTGCAGCTTATCCTGCAGCTGGCTAAGAGGGAGGAGACCGCGATATGATGCGCAACCGGCAGTTTTTGTTCGGGCTCGGTTCCGGTCTTATTATCGGCGCATTACTTCTCCAGTTGATGAATGTAGCCCAAACCCAGCCTAAAATGCTTACCAGTGAGGAAGACGTCCGTTCTGCGGCTGAAACCTTAGGACTTAGAGTATATGACAGCTCTGAACAAGTGTACACTGAGGAAGAATGGCAGGAGAAGGCGAAGACCGGTACGGCGTCCACACCGTCGGCAACACCGGCTCCTCCCAGCACTCCCGCACAGCCTGCGGATCCTTCAAGCCCTTCAACTCCTTCGGCTCCTGCCAAAGTCGAGAAGCCTTCAGCGGCCTCTGCGGCCGAGCCAAGTGCCTCCGCCAAGGCTTCAGCCCAGGTGGCTACGGTTAAAATCGTTTCCGGAACCAACCTGACCGGAGTGGCGGCGAAGCTGAAAGAGGCAGGCGTCATTTCAGATGCAGCGGCTTTTATCCAGGAGGCAAAGAAATGGAATGCCTCAACAACCATTCAGACAGGCACCTATACCTTCACTAAAGGTGAATCCTTCAAGAGCATTACTGACAAAATCACGACCGGGACAAAGTAAGCCAAGAAGGCCCGGGATGATTTTGTTGGATTTTGTTGCAACGCCCAGAGTCTTATGCTATATTATTTGATGGTGTTAAAACACACGGTAACGGATTCCGTAAAGGGTGCTTTTCTGCCTATAGGCGAAGAGTCTTGACGGGAAATGACGCTGCCGGAGGAGCATCAAATAAAACCAAACTAGGAGGTGTGTGAAGATGG
This sequence comes from Paenibacillus pinistramenti, assembly GCF_005869875.1. Classification (GTDB taxonomy): domain Bacteria; phylum Bacillota; class Bacilli; order Paenibacillales; family Paenibacillaceae; genus Fontibacillus; species Fontibacillus pinistramenti. Next base: position 589,393 of record NZ_VAWG01000002.1, on the reverse strand, counting down.
CAGTAATCTCCATGAAGCAACTGCTTGAAGCAGGTGTTCATTTCGGTCACCAGACTCGTCGCTGGAACCCGAAGATGGATCGTTATATCTTCACTGAAAGAAACGGTATTTATATTATTGACCTGCAAAAGACGGTCAAAAAAGTTGAGGAAGCTTACAACTTTATCAAGAGCGTAGCCGAAGAGAACGGAACTATCCTGTTCGTAGGTACTAAGAAGCAAGCTCAAGATTCCGTGAAAGAAGAAGCTGAACGCGCTGGTCAATTCTACATTAACCAACGCTGGCTCGGCGGTACTTTGACCAACTTCCAAACGATTCAAAAGCGTATCGACCGCTTGAAAACGTTGGAAAGATGGGAAGAGGACGGAACTTTCGCAGTACTGCCTAAGAAAGAAGTTATCCTTCTCCGCAAAGAGAAAGAACGTCTTGAGAAATTCCTTGGCGGTATCAAGAACATGAAAGGTTTGCCAAGCGCATTGTTCGTTATCGATCCGCGCAAAGAGCGCATTGCTGTTGCAGAAGCTCGCAAGCTCGGTATCCCAATCGTAGGTATTGTTGATACAAACTGCGATCCGGACGAAATCGACTATGTAATCCCAGGCAATGACGACGCGATCCGCGCTGTTAAATTGCTGACTGGTAAAATGGCAGACGCTGTTATCGAGGCTCACCAAGGCGAGCAAACGACTGCTTAACATAAGCTTTGTCCATATACCGATAAATTAAATGAAAAAGGGTGGTTGGTAGGTGCGAAAACCTTTCACTACCCTTTTTTTAAAGCAAAAATATATAAACCCTATGGAGGTAATTTGAAAATGGCAGTTGACGCAAAATCCGTAAAAGAACTTCGCGAAAAAACGGGCGCAGGTATGCTGGATTGCAAAAAAGCTTTGGAGGAAGCCGGCGGCGATCTGACTAAAGCAGCTGAACTTCTCCGCGAGAAAGGCTTGGCAGCAGCAGCTAACAAAGCTGGCCGTATCGCTACTGAAGGTGTTGTTGAATCCTACATCCACGCTGGCGGACGTATCGGTGTTCTCGTAGAGATCAACTGCGAAACAGACTTCGTTGCTAAAACGGATCAATTTAAAGAATTCGCACGCGACATTGCAATGCACATTGCTGCAGTAAGCCCTAAATATGTTCGCCGTGAAGAAGTGCCAGCTGAAGAAGTTGAGAAAGAGAAAGAAATTTTGAAAGCTCAAGCTCTGAACGAAGGCAAACCGGAAAAAATCGTTGAAAAAATGGTTGAAGGCCGTATCGGCAAATTCTACGAAGAAATCTGCCTGCTTGATCAGCAGTTCGTCAAAGATCCTGACAAAACAGTCGCTACTCTGCTGAACGAGAAAATCAGCACAATCGGCGAGAACATTTCCATCCGTCGTTTCGTACGTTATGAACTGGGCGAAGGCTTGGAGAAGAAAGTCGACAACTTCGTAGAAGAAGTTATGGCTCAAGTTAAAAAATAATTAAAAAATATTTGGTAACTTTACATTTGTTTAACCTATTGATGGAACACGCCGTGTTCCTTCTTTTTTAGAATATGACGATTATATGATTAAGATCCCCACAAAGTAGTCAGCATAGGCTTCAGGGCATTTGCGCCATTTTGTGGGGTTATTTTAACCTGAGGCGGATTTGCGGTCCGCCGTTTGGGAAGTGGAGGGTTTGCATTGGAACAGCCTATATTTAAACGCGTTGTACTTAAAGTCAGCGGGGAATCCCTCGCCGGTCAAAACGGTTACGGAATTGACGCAGAGACCATAACATCAATTGCACAGCAGGTTAAAGATGTGGTAGAACTTGGCGTTCAGGTTGCGATCGTATGCGGCGGGGGCAACATCTGGCGCGGGATTGCCGGCAGTGCCAAAGGAATTGACCGCGCTACAGCAGACTATATGGGCATGCTTGCCACTCTTATGAATTCGCTTGCTCTCCAGGATGCGCTTGAGCAGATCGATGTGCCGACCCGTGTCCAAACCTCAATTGCTATGCAGCAAATTGCTGAGCCTTATATCCGCCGCCGGGCAATCCGTCATCTGGAGAAAGGCCGTGTCGTGATCTTTGCAGCTGGTACAGGCAACCCGTTCTTCTCTACGGATACTACTGCAGCTCTGCGCGCCGCTGAAATAGAAGCGGAAGTAATCCTGATGGCGAAGAATAAAGTGGACGGCGTGTATTCCGCGGATCCGTTCGTCGACCCGACTGCCGAGAAATATGAACAGCTTACTTACCTTGAAGTACTTAACAAAAACCTTGGAGTCATGGACTCCACTGCATCTTCTCTGTGTATGGACAACAACATTCCGCTCATCGTGTTCGCGATTACGGAGCAGGGCAACATTAAACGCGTTGTTCTCGGAGAGAAGATCGGTACGGTTGTAAAAGGGAGTGTAGACTAATGCCGCAATCAATCAAGAAGAGCGCTGAAGAGCGGATGGAAAAAGCGATCCAGGCCTTGAAGAGAGACCTGGCGACCCTTCGGGCAGGCAGAGCGACTCCATCGCTGCTGGACCGGATTCAAGTGGAATACTACGGTGCTCCAACACCGGTAAATCAGCTCGCTAACATCAATACGCCGGATTCCCGTACTTTGATGATTCAGCCTTGGGATAAATCTTCTCTTGCTGACATTGAACGGGCTATTATGAAATCAGATCTTGGACTGACACCTGCTAATGACGGGACTGCTATCCGTCTGGTGATTCCGGCCTTGACTGAGGAACGCCGCTTGGAGCTTGTTAAGACAACGAAAAAATTCGGTGAAGAAGCCAAGGTGGCGATCCGCAACATCCGCCGCGATGCCAACGACGATATCAAGAAGCTTGAGAAGACGGATATTTCGGAAGACGAATCCCACCGTCATCAGGAAGATATTCAGAAGACAACAGACAAGTTTATTGCTGAAGTCGACAAGGTGCTTGCAGCGAAAGAAAAAGAAATCATGGAAGTGTAAGAGACCAAAGCGCCCCTCCTATTATGGTGGGGTTTTGTCTCTTTTTCGATATTACCGCAACGGTTGACGGGCAGATCTGGACGGCGAATTGCTGAAATCGCTCAGAGTTAGCGGGTGGATTCCCGCCGCGGCTGCCTGCCGCCGCATGGAGGATTATCATGAAGAACCTTTTTCGGCCAAGGTTGAAACAAGATCAGCAGAACTTAACTTTAAGTTTGGATAAGAACAATATTCCGGAGCATGTGGCCATCATTATGGATGGCAACGGCCGGTGGGCTAACCGCAGGGGGATGCCGAGAATAGTCGGGCACCAGAATGGCATGAAGGCCGTCAAGCGCACGACCATCGCTGCCGATGAGCTGGGTATTAAATATCTGACGATGTATGCTTTCTCCACGGAGAACTGGAAACGCCCTAAGGACGAAGTTGACTTTTTGATGAAGCTGCCTCAGGAATTTCTGGCCCTCGAAATGGATGAACTCGTTGAGAAGAACGTTCAGGTTAAAATGATGGGTCATACGGATGCACTTCCGAAATATACAATTGCCGCAATGGAAGAAGCGGTTAAGCGGACAGAGAACAATACGGGTCTCGTCCTGAACTTTGCACTGAACTATGGAAGCCGCAGAGAAATTACGGAAAGCTTGCGCACAGCTGTGCAGGAAATAGCAAGCGGAACCCTGCAGCTCGAGGATTTGAACGAAGATTGGATTTCCTCCAGACTGCTTACGAAAGGCATTCCTGATCCGGATTTGCTGATCCGAACGGGAGGCGAAATCCGCCTTAGCAATTTTATGCTCTGGCAGCTTGCGTACAGCGAGTTTTGGTTTACGGATGTGTACTGGCCCGAATTCAGCAAGGAGCATCTGATTGCGGCGGTTGCGGAATTCCAGCGGCGCACGCGCAGATACGGCGGCTTAACTTAACCTTGGGAACGGAGGGACAGGATTGAAACAGCGTTTGGCAACGGGGATTATTGCGGGTATTTTTTTTCTGGCATTATGTCTATTAGGCGGATCACCTTTTAAACTGCTGATTCTGCTTATGGCACTTATCGGATATTATGAGTTTGTTAAAATGACAGGGGTAACGCCATTTGGGGCGGCAGCCTTAATCGGCTATGCCGGTGTTGCGTTGTTTTTCCTTCCATGGAGGTCGCTCCACCTTCCGCTCGAATGGGATCAAACGGCTCTGATTTGGCTGGTTATGCTGCTTCTTGCTGCTGTTACTGTCTTCAGTAAAAACCGCTTTTCGATTAAAGAGGCATCCCTTCTGCTCTTTGGGACCGTATATGCCGGAGTTGGCTTCTCGTCTATTGCGGATATGAGAGGAAGCGCGGACGGACATGGCTTGTTCTGGACGTTTCTGCTGCTTTGTTCCATATGGGCCAGCGATGCTGGTGCTTACTTTGTAGGCAAAGCGGTGGGCAGAACGAAGCTGTGGCCTGCGATCAGCCCTAACAAAACGGTCGAAGGAGCCTTGGGCGGCGTTGTGATTGCGATTGTAATTGCTGTGATATTCGCAGCAGCTTCGGGCGGACTGCTTGGCATTCCGCGTGCGGTGCTGATTGGATTATGTGCGGCTGTGGTTGGCCAAATTGGGGACCTCGTACAATCCGCATACAAACGCGTTTATGGAATTAAAGATTCAGGCAATCTTCTGCCGGGACACGGCGGCATTCTAGACCGCTGCGACAGCTGGATTGCGGTTTTTCCGTTTATTCATTTCCTGATGCTGCTTCCGAGCTAGTACATAAATATAGAATACAGAGGTTATTCAGATGAAAAAGATAGCGATTATCGGTTCAACCGGCTCAATCGGGACTCAAACCCTGGATGTGGTCTCAAACCATCCGGACCAGTTTCAGGTTGATGCGCTTGCGGGCGGCAGCAACATCAGTCTTTTGCTTGAGCAGGTGAAGAAGTTCAACCCGCGCATCGTTTCAGTTGGCACTGCGGAATTGGCTGATGAGATCAGGCCGCTTTTGCCGGCAGGCACGAAGCTTTATCACGGTCAAGAGGGTCTTATCGAGGTTGCAGCCGGTTCCAATGCCGATATGGTAGTGACGGCTGTAGTGGGAAGCGTCGGGCTTCGTTCCACGCTGGCAGCAATCGAGGCGGGTAAACAGATCGGCTTGGCCAATAAAGAGACTCTCGTTACCGCCGGTCATCTGGTCATGGAGCTTGCCGCTGCAAAGGGAGTTCCCATCCTGCCGGTAGACAGCGAGCATTCTGCTGTGTTTCAGTGCTTGAACGGAGAAAGCATCCGCGAAGCAGCGAATATTACTTTAACGGCATCCGGCGGTTCGTTCCGCGATCTCAGCCGTGACCAGCTGACCCATGTGACCGTAGAAGATGCTTTGAAGCATCCGAACTGGTCGATGGGCGCCAAAATTACAATTGACTCGGCGACGATGGTCAATAAAGGGCTGGAAGTCATTGAGGCACACTGGCTGTTTGGAGTTCCTTATGACCAAATTCAGGTACTCCTGCATCCGGAGAGCATTGTCCATTCTTATGTGGAATTTGTTGACGGCAGTATTATTGCTCAGCTTGGAACGCCGGATATGCGCGTACCGATTCAATACGCCCTGACTTATCCGGAGCGCCGTCCTTCTCCAGGCGGACGTTTGTCTCTTGCCAAGATTGGCCAGCTTCATTTTCGCGAAATGGATTATGCAAGGTTCCCCTGTTTAAGACTGGCCTTTGAGTGTGGTAGAATAGGTGGGACAGCTCCGACGGCCTACAACGCTGCGAATGAGATTGCGGTTGCCCGCTTTTTAAATAAGGAAATTTCGTTTCTGGAGATTGAGAGCATCATCGAGAAAGTGCTCGAAGAGCATAAGGTTGTTGCCGGGCCGGATTTGGAAGCGATCGAAGCAGCCGACGCTTGGGCAAGAGTGAGAGCAGGGCAGCTGTAACGGCTTGATGCGTGCATGATTTGCTTGAAATTTGCCACTCGAAGGCTGAAAGCTGGATTCTCAAAAGTCATCGGCCGTTTGGAAAGCTGCTTTGGTATATCCAGGCTGTCACCAAGATACACTTTTATAGACAAGGGCGGTTATTCAAATGGGGTGACTTGTCTGACGAACAGTCAGACTAGAAGGAACGAGACCCGAAGGAGGATGCTTTCGATTGGAAATGCTGCAGATAATCATCTTAACGGTGCTGATGTTTTTTCTCATCGTAACCGTTCATGAATGGGGACATTACTATTTCGCTAAACGGGCGGGAATTCTCGTGCGGGAATTTGCGATCGGTTTTGGTCCCAAGATTTTTTCGTATAAAAGAAATGAAACCCAATTTACCTTAAGACTGCTGCCGTTTGGCGGTTATGCCCGCATGGCGGGCGAAGATCCCGAGCTGATTCAAATCGAGCCTGGACAGACGGTCGCTGTCCGGTTAACGGGCACTGAAGTGACCAGGATTTATCTGGATCGGCTGGATACACGCAAGAATGTGATCCGCGGAGAAGTGCTCGCGGTTGACCTGGAAGAGAAGCTGATGATTGAGCTTGATGTTGACGGTGAGCATCAGCGGTTTCCTGTACATCGCCAAGCGATGCTGAATGTGAAAGGTAAAGATACGCAAATTGCGCCGAAAGACCGGCAGTATGGAAGCAAGACAGTGGGGCAGCGTGCCATGGCTATTTTTGCGGGGCCGCTGATGAACTTTGTTCTGGCTTTTGTGCTGTTTGCGCTCCATATTCAAATGGCGGGTGTGCCTCTGGATCCGACTCACCTGGAGATTGGTGAAGTGTCCCAAGGAATGCCGGCTGCAGAGAGCGGTTTGAAGACAGGCGATATTATAAAGAGCATTAACGGCGTTGCGATCGGCACGGATGCCGAGAAGATGATCGACATGATCAGCGAATCCAAAGACAAGCAGATGAACTGGACCATTGAACGGGATGGTCAGGAGATGAACGTCAGCATCACACCACGGACAATGGAGGGCCAGGAGGGCGGCAAGGTCGGAACAACGATCGTCAGCTACCAGCCGACCCGCAAAGCTGGATTTGGAGAAACGTTCAGCATTGCCGGCGTACAGATGGTGGATACAACCAAGATGATCTTCCAAGGGTTCCGCCAGCTCATCAACAAGTTCTCGATGGATGATTTGGGCGGTCCGGTCCGTACGGCCCAGGTGACAGGGCAGATCGCCAAGCAGGGAATCGCCCAGCTCACGCAGTGGGCGGGAATTCTAAGCTTATATCTCGGTCTGTTCAACCTGTTCCCGATTCCGGCGCTTGACGGAAGCCGTCTTGTGTTCCTCGGAGTAGAAGCGCTAAGGGGCAAACCGATTGACCCGAACCGTGAGGGCATGGTCCATTTCATTGGTTTTGCAATGCTGTTCCTGCTCATGATTGCGGTAACCTACAACGATATTTTGAGATTAATCAGCGGCTGATTCTATAGCTTGTGCGGAGTCCGAAGCTGTCTATTTGAATAACCAAACGGTTTATGCGCTAGTCCAGGCTGCCGTTTCTTACAGGGCTTCCGGTAGCTAAATGCCTTAAGGCAAGGATGAGGCATAGCCGGAGCCTTTCTTTTTTTCGTGGTAAAGCGGGTTACAAGGGGGAGAGCAAGTGAGTGAACTGAACGATAAAAGAATGCGGCTTGAACTGCTGATGAAGCAGGCCGATATTTCCAGCAGCATTGCTGATCCTTATTTTCTGGATGGCCATATTGAGCAGGTTGAAGTCAGCCGCGGAAATAAAGAGTGGAAGATTTCCATTGTCAAGGAAACACTGGTGCCTGCCCAGGTGTACCGGACGTTTTGCCTGCAGATCCGCGAACGGATGGAGCATATAGCGAAAATTACGTTTCTGTTTCGTTATGCTTCCGGCCTGTCCGCGAAAGAGGTTGTGGAAGAGTACTGGAAGCTGTTTCTTGAATGGGTACAGCGGGAGATTCCTTCGGTAAACGGGTGGATGACCCGCGCTTCATTTGAAGTGGATCACGATCTGGTCACGGTGGTACTGACCGATTCCATGTCGCTGGAGCTGGCCCGCAAGAAGGGGATTGACCGTGCGATCGTAACCTTTTACGAAAGATACTTTGCCTTACCCCTGCGGGTTAAGCTGCAGACCGGGGAAAATAGTGCGGAAGCGTTCGAAGAGTTCCAGCAGCGCGTACTGGAGGAGAACCGCGAGGCGATTCAGGCCCTGATGGAAAGCGTTGAGCCGGAATTCTCAGCAGGTGATAATGAAGGTGATGAGGAAGAAGTCAAGCTGCAGATTGGCTACGACATTAAAGACCAGCCGGTGCCGCTGCAAAATATTCAGGACGAAGAGAAGAAAGTCGCGATTCAGGGGACGATTTTTGGACTGGAAAGCAAGGAGCTTCGGAATGGAAGCACGCTGTTTACTTTTTATCTGACCGACTTTACCGATTCCTTGCAGATGAAGATGTTTGCCAAGAACAAAGAAGATTTGAAGGTGATGAGCAAGCTTGCTAATGGCAAATGGGTCAAAGCGAGAGGCCGGATTGAATATGACCGCTTTATGCAGGTGCCGGAGCTGGTGATGATTCCTTCCGATCTTCATGAGGTGGGCGCGCCGCCAGCCCGTAAAGATACGGCATCCGAGAAGCGGGTGGAATTTCATCTTCATACAACGATGAGCACGATGGACGCTGTTACACCGATCGACCAATACGTCAAAATGGCCGCCAAATGGGGTCATAAAGCCATAGCCGTAACCGACCACGGCGGGGTGCAGAGCTTCCCGGATGCCGCGAAGGCTGCCAAGAAGAACGGGATTAAAATGATCTACGGTGTGGAAGCCAATGTGGTTAACGACGACGTTGCAATTGTGCTGAATCCGAAGCCGCTTGAGCTGAAGACTGCCACCTATATCGTTTTCGATATTGAAACAACGGGTTTGTCGGTTACTCAGAACAGAATTATTGAAATAGCGGCGATCAAAATTCATGAAGGCAAGGAAATCGACCGTTACACGTCTTTTGTTAATCCGCATGTCAGAATTCCATACCACATTCAGCAGCTCACGAATATCAACGATGAGATGGTGAAGGACGCGCCGGATGTGGAGCCTGTGCTAAAGGATTTTGTGGAATTTGCGGGCGACGGGATATTGGTTGCGCATAACGCGCGGTTTGACGTAGGCTTTATTAATGCCAAGCTCAAAGAGCATGACATGGCGGAGATGAACAATCCGGTGCTGGACACACTGGAGCTGGCAAGAATGCTGTTTCCTACACTCAAGAATCACCGGCTGAATACGCTGGCGAACAAATACAAGGTCTCACTGGAGAATCATCACCGCGCGATCGACGATACTCTGGCTTTGTGCGAGATATTGAACAACCTGCTGTCGGATGCCGAGAAGATTCAAGGAATTATGATGCTGGACCGGCTGAATGATTATGCAGGCAAAGACCTGTCCAATGTGCGTCCCTTCCACTGCGGCATTTATGCGCTTAATCAAATTGGCAAAAAGAATCTGTTCAAGCTCGTTTCCCTCTCGCACACCGAACATTACAACCGGGTTCCGACCATTCCGAGGACGCTGCTGCAGGAGCTTCGTGAAGGATTGCTGGTTCTTTCCGGATGCGAGAAAGGCGAGTTCTTCGAAACGGTGCTCAACAAGTCGGTCGAAGAGGCGGAGGCCGTAGCCGAGTTTTACGATGTGCTGGAGATCCAGCCGCTGACCATGTACATGCATCTGGTCGATAAAGGCCTGGTCGGCAGTGTGGAGGAGCTGGAGACGGCCATCCGCAAGGTATGCGACATCGGGCGCAAGCTGAACAAGCCGGTTGTTGCGACCGGTAACGTTCATTACTTAGAGCCGCGGGACAAGCTGTACCGGGACATTACCATTCACGGCATTACGGGATTCAGCCCGCTTAAGGATATCCGCAAGCCTGACGCCCATTTCCGTACAACGGATGAAATGCTGGCCGAGTTTGCTTTTCTCGGTGCTGAGAAGGCTATAGAGGTCGTCGTAACGAATACGGCTGCGCTGGCAGACCGCTTTGAGGAAATACAGCTGTTCCCGGACAAGCTGTTTACGCCGATTATTGAGGGTGCGGATGAAGAAATCCGGAATACCTGCTACAGCACGGCCAGATCCATATATGGGGAAGACCTGCCGGAAGTCGTTGTAGCCCGCCTGGAAAAAGAGCTCGAGCCGATTATCAAATACGGCTTCTCGGCCAACTATCTGATTTCGGAACGTCTTGTCAAGAAGTCCAATCAGGACGGCTACCTCGTAGGTTCACGGGGCTCGGTAGGCTCGTCCGTAGTTGCGACTTTCCTCGGCATCTCGGAGGTTAATCCTCTGCCTGCCCATTACATCTGCCTGAATTCGGACTGCAAATACAGCGAATGGTTCTTGGACGGCAGTGTGCCGAGCGGATTTGACCTGCCTGACAAGGATTGCCCGAACTGCGGCCACAAGCTGAAGGGCGAAGGCCAGGACATTCCGTTTGAAACGTTCCTTGGCTTTAAAGGGGATAAGGTCCCCGATATTGACTTGAACTTCTCGGGGGAGTATCAGCCGCAGGCCCATAACTTTACGAAGATCATGTTCGGTGAAAAGAATGTGTTCCGGGCCGGAACGATCGGTACTGTGGCCGAGAAGACGGCGTTTGGCTTTGCCAAGAAATACGAAGAGGAACATGGGAAAAAGTGGCGCGGCGCTGAGCTGAACCGGCTTGCCGGCGGCTGTACAGGCGTTAAGCGCAGCACCGGACAGCATCCGGGCGGGATCGTCGTCGTGCCGGATTATATGGAAGTCGACGACATAACGCCGGTTCAATACCCGGCCGATGATACAAGCGCCGAGTGGAAAACCACCCATTTCGATTACCACGCTTTTGATGCGAACCTGCTCAAGCTGGATATTCTGGGACACGATGATCCGACGATGATGCGGATGCTGCAGGATTTAACAGGAATAGACCCGACGACGATTCCAATGAACGACCCGAAGGTTATGAGCATGTTTAACTCGACGGAAGCGCTCAGCGTGCGGCCGGATCAAATCCGGACGCCGGTGGCGACTTACGGAGTGCCGGAGATGGGGACCAAATTCGTGCGACAGATGCTGGTGGAATCCCAGCCGTCCTCTTTTGCAGACTTACTGCAGATTTCGGGCTTGTCCCACGGTACGGGCGTCTGGCTCGGCAATGCGCAGGAATTGATTAAGAACGGCACCTGCAACATCAAGACGGTAATCGGGTGCCGTGACGATATCATGCTGTTCCTGATCTATAAAGCGGGAATGGACGCCGGCTTGGCCTTTAAAATTACGGAGAGCGTCCGTAAAGGCAAGGGCCTTAGTCCGGAATGGATTGAAGAGATGAAGAAATGCAAGGTGCCGAACTGGTACATTGATTCCTGTCTGAAGATCCAGTACATGTTCCCGAAAGCCCACGCGGCTGCATATGTTATATCCGCCGTCCGCACTGCTTACTTTAAGCTGTATCATCCGATCGAATATTATGCGACTTACTTCTCGGTGCGCGGTGAGGATTTTGATATCGAACTGTTCTGTCAGGGTTATGATTCCATTAACAAGAAGATCGACGAGATCGAGCAGAAGGGCTTCCAGGCTGCTCCGAAAGAGAAGAGCATGCTGCCGATTCTGGAGATGGCACTCGAAATGACGGCGCGGGGCTTCCGCTTCAAGAGCATTGACCTGTACCGTTCGGACGCTACCCGGTTCATCGTCGACGGTGATGCCCTGATCCCTCCTTTCTCCGCCTTGGCGGGAATCGGGGAGAATGCGGCGCGGAACATTGCTGCTGCCAAAGAGCAGGGTGAATTCTTGTCCATTGAAGATTTTCAGCAGAAATCCAAAGCAAGTAAAACGGTTATTGAGCTCCTCGGGCAGCTCGGATGTTTCCGCGGATTGCCGGAAAGCAACCAGCTTTCCTTATTTTAACAAGAGTATTGCGCGGCATCAGTGCATTAAAGCGCATCAAACAGGCACCGGATAAGGGGTTCTGCGGTTTCAAGTCAAGGCCTTTCACTTGTCACTATTTACGGATTATGTTATAATTTCATTGTCAATCATGAAGATAGAACCGTTGTTTAAAGAGTGGGGAAACCCACTCTTTAATCTTTGGTATAGATGAATGAGGGTATGGAGGTTGAAAGCTTGAGCACACCGAAGATTAAAGCGGCTGTGGAAGAAATGATTTTGCCCTATTTGGAGGATAATGGATTCGAACTGGTCGATGTCGAGTATGTGAAAGAAGGCAGCAACTGGTTTCTTCGCGTCTTTGTGGACAAAGAAGGCGGTATTGATATTGACGATTGCGGCCGGATTAGTGAGGTTCTCAGCGAGAAGCTTGACAAGGACGACCCGATTCCTTCGGCTTATTTTCTGGAAGTGTCTTCTCCCGGTGCAGAGCGCCCGCTGAAGAAGCCGGAAGATGTGAAGAAAGCTGTCGGCAAAGACGTGTTTGTGACTACATACGAACCCGTGAACGGCCAGAAGGAATTCGAAGGACGTCTTCTTTCGTTTGAAGATGATGAACTGCTTGTTCAGGTTGGAAAGAAAGAATTCGCTATTCCATACGGCAAAGTCGCCAGCGCAAGACTGGCTATTATTTTTTAGAAGGCGACCAGCAGGAAGCAGGCATATTTTGAAAGGGGGAACTTGAGGCAAATGAGCATGGATTTTATTGAAGCCTTAAATGAATTGGAAAGGGAGAAAGGGATCAGCAAGGATATTTTGTTTGAAGCGATTGAAGCGGCGCTGATTTCGAGTTACAAGCGGAATTTTAATACCGCTCAGAATGTTCGTGTAGATATGAACCGGAATACGGGCGGGATTAAAGTATTTGCACGCAAGCTGGTTGTGGAAGAGGTGCTGGATCCGCGCACGGAAATTTCCCTGCCGGCCGCACGCGAGATCCATCCGGGCTTCCAGCTTGACGATGTGGCAGAAATTGAAGTTACGCCGCGTGACTTTGGCCGAATTGCCGCTCAAACCGCGAAGCAGGTCGTGACCCAGCGCATCCGGGAAGCGGAGCGCGGACTGATTTACAACGCGTTTGTTGATAAAGAAGAAGATATTGTAACCGGAATCGTGCAGCGCCAGGATCTCCGTAATATCTATGTGGACTTGGGCAAGGTGGAAGCCCATCTTCCGCTTAATGAGCTGATGCCGGGCGAGAAATTTAAACATAACGACCGTATCAAAGCTTATATCACCAAAGTGGAGAACACGACTAAAGGACCGCAGATTCTGTTGTCCCGCAGCCATCCAGGACTTCTGAAGCGCCTGTTTGAACTTGAAGTTCCTGAAATTTATGACGGCGTGGTTGAGATTCGTTCCGTTGCACGTGAAGCAGGCTTCCGTTCCAAGATCGCTGTTTATTCCCGCAATGCTGAAGTCGATCCGGTTGGCTCCTGCGTAGGCCCTAAAGGCCAGCGCGTCCAAACGATCGTTAACGAGCTGCGCGGTGAGAAGATCGATATCGTGCGCTACTCCGATAACGTTGAAGAATATGTAGCGAATGCGCTCAGCCCTTCCAAAGTATTGGAGGTTCAGGTGTTTGAAGAAGAGAAGATGGCCCGTGTCATCGTACCGGACTATCAGCTGTCTCTCGCTATCGGCATCAAGGGCCAGAATGCCCGCCTGGCAGCCAAGCTGACAGGATGGAAGATTGATATCAAGAGCGAGACCCAGGCAGAGCAGGAATTCGGCAGACCGATTTCAGCTGGCGAAGAAATGCCGCAGGATTCCGTCTCTGTAGATTGAGTTGTAGCAAGGACGGGGGCAGGAGTATGAAGACAAGAAAAGTACCGCTGCGCAAATGTGTGGCATGCCAGCAGATGATGCCAAAGAAACAGCTCATTCGTGTTGTGAAGACTCCCGAAGGTGAGGTCATGATTGATCTCACGGGCAAGAAGTCGGGACGGGGGGCTTACCTGTGCGGAAGTGCGGCCTGCTTCAAGCTGGCGCAGAAGAACCGTTCGCTTGACCGGGCGCTGAAATCCCCCGTACAATCCGAAATTTATGAGCAGCTGGCCAAGGATTTCGCAGCTGTAGAAGAAGAGTTTATCAGCTCCCGCAGGGGGAGTGAAGAAGATGACGATGAACAATAAAGCTTTGTCGCAGCTTGGGCTGGCCATGCGTGCCGGCAAAGTGGTGTCGGGAGATGAAATCGTCCTGAAAGCCATCCGTTCATCAGAAGCAAAGCTGGTCATTGTGGCCGGTGACGCTTCGCTCAATACCCGTAAGAAATTCCGCGACAAATGCGGAACTTATCGAGTTCCTTTACTGATTGGATTTGATCGGGAAAGCCTTGGATCCAGTGTGGGCAAGCCGGAAAGGGTGGTGCTCGCGCTGACGGATCAAGGATTCGCAAGCCTATTGCGTAAAACCGTGAGTATGACGTCGGAGGTGGAGTATATTGAGTAAACAAGAGAACAAAGATAAACTAAGAGTGTACGAATACGCCAAGTCGCTGAACATGAGCAGTAAGGAAATTATTACGATTCTTAAACGCCTGGACGTTCCGGTGAACAATCATATGAGCGTAATGGAGAACGATGCGGTCTCCAAGGTAGAACAATTCTTCAAAGATATCAAGAGCAGTGCCGCTGCTAAACATGACGGGGGCAGCGGGCATTCTAAAGCTTCTGTATCTTCTTCCGGCAGCGGAGAGCAAGCTGCAGCAAAGGCCCCTGTTGCATCAGCCAAAGAGCAGACACAAAGTATAAGTTCAAGCAATAACAAAAATCAATCGGAAAAGCAGGTAAGCATGAATAATAAAACACAAAACCATTCAAAGAGCGCCGGAGTGGCGACACAAAGCAGAAACAGCCAATCGAATAACTCAAATCAATCCCGTAACGGAAGCGGTTCTTCCGCACAGAACAGCGATCGTCCAGCTTCCTCCCGTCCTCAGGGACAAAGCAATCGTCAAGGCCAGGGAGGCCAGAACCGCGGGCCGCAAAGCGGAGGCGGACGGCCTTCACAACCACAAAACGGCGGTGCACGGCCTTCACAGCCGCAAAACGGCGGTCGTCCGCCGCAAGGTGGAGGACAAGGCGGCGCTCCTCGTTCGCAGTCCCAGCCAAACCGCGGAGGAGATTCAAGCCGTTCCACATTTTCTACAGATAATGACCGCAAGACCAGACGCGATAGCGGGAATAATAACAATAACCGCGGGCAGAAACGGTTCGAAGACGGCAAAGGCGGGTTCCGCGGCGGAAACAACAACAACCGCGGCGGCAAGGGACGCGGCGGCAGAGGCAATCAGCAGCAGCCGGAACGCCGGGAGAAGATCGACAATACGCCTAAGAAAATCATCGTTCGCGGTGAAATGACCGTTGGCGAAACCGCCAAGCTGCTTCATAAAGACGCTTCCGAAGTCATCAAGAAGCTTATCTCTTTGGGAGTAATGGCTACCATTAACCAAGAGCTGGATTTGGATACAATTCTCCTGATCGCAGGCGACTTCGGCGTTGAGGTTGAAGTGAAGATTCCGGTCGAAGACGATCGGTTTGAAGAAGTAGAAGAGAACGACGATCCGGCTGATTTGGAAGCTCGTCCGCCAGTTGTTACCATTATGGGTCACGTTGACCATGGTAAAACGACTTTGCTGGATACGATCCGTTCCACCAGCGTAACCGCTGGAGAAGCCGGCGGTATCACACAGCACATTGGTGCTTATCAGGTTGAGATCAACCACAAGAAGATCACGTTCCTCGATACTCCGGGTCACGAAGCGTTTACAGCAATGCGCGCCCGCGGGGCACAGGTTACGGATATGACGATTATCGTAGTAGCAGCCGATGACGGTGTCATGCCGCAGACGGTTGAAGCGATCAATCACGCGAAGGCTGCTGGTTTGCCAATCATCGTAGCCGTCAACAAAATTGATAAACCGGGTGCGAATCCGGACAAAGTCAAACAAGAGCTTACGGAATATGAGCTTGTTCCGGAAGAATGGGGCGGCGACACCATCTTTGTTAACGTGTCGGCGAAGCAGAAGATCGGTATCGAGGATCTGCTCGAAATGATTCTGCTTGTAGCGGAGGTTAACGAATACAAAGCGAATCCTAATAAACGTGCAAGAGGTACAGTCATTGAGGCCGAGCTGGATAAAGGCCGCGGACCGGTTGCCCGTATCCTGGTTCAGCACGGAACACTGAAGATCGGCGATGCTTTTGTTGCCGGCAACTGCTTTGGTCGCGTCCGTGCCATGGTGAACGACAAAGGCCGCCGTCTGAAGGAAGCCGGACCATCTACGCCGGTTGAAATCACCGGTTTGACTGAAGTGCCTGGAGCCGGCGATCCATTTATGGCCTTCGAAGATGAGCGCAAAGCCCGGTCCATTGCCGATAAACGTGCGATTACTCACCGCCAGTCCGAGCTCAGCAGCAATACTCGTGTTACGCTGGATGATTTGTTCAACGCAATCAAAGAGGGTGAAATCAAAGACCTGAACGTCATTATTAAAGGTGATGTTCAAGGTTCGGTGGAAGCCTTGAAGAGCTCTTTGGCTAAAATTGAAGTTGAAGGCGTGCGTGTAAAAATCATTCACAGCGGCGCTGGTGCTATTACAGAATCGGATATTATCCTGGCTGCGGCATCCAATGCGATTGTAATCGGTTTTAACGTTCGTCCGGAAGCTCAGGCGAAGGCTACCGCCGATCAGGAGAAGGTGGATATCCGCCTGCACCGCGTCATCTATAATGTAATCGAAGAGATTGAGCAGGCAATGAAAGGGATGCTGGATCCGGTCTTCAAGGAAGTCGTTATCGGTCATGCTGAAGTCCGCAGCACGTTCAAGATTAGTAAAGTCGGCACCATTGCAGGCTGTATGGTTACTTCCGGCAAAATTTCCCGTTCTGCCGAAGCCCGCTTGATCCGTGACGGAATCGTAATCTTTGAAGGCAAAATAGATTCCTTGAAACGCTTCAAGGATGATGCCAAAGATGTTGCACAAGGTTACGAATGCGGCATCACGCTTGACGGGTACAATGATGTTAAGGAAGGCGACGTGATTGAAGCCTTCATTATGGAAGAAGTTAAGCATTAATTTGGTTTCCCTGTAAGGGGCCGAGTTAAATCGCAGAGATCGCGGTTCTGACCGCATTGATAAGCACCGGCAGGCAGTATGGCCGGTGCTTTCAAGATAAATAAAGAGGTGTTAATCTATGGCAAACAATCGGCCAGGCCGAGTCGCTGAACAAATCAAGAAGGAGCTCAGTCTGCTTATCCAGAATGAGCTTAAAGACCCGAGAATCGGTTTTGTGACCATTACCGGCGTCGATGTGACAAACGATTTGTCCCAGGCAAAGGTGTACCTCAGTGTATTTGGAAGCGAAGAAGAGAAGCAGGCTTCTCTTAAAGGCATTGAAAGAGCAAGCGGCTTTCTGCGCAGCGAACTTGGGAAACTGATTCGTCTGCGTCATACGCCGGATCTCATTTTCAAATTCGATGAGTCCATTGCTTACGGAAGCCGCATTGAGAAGCTGCTTGGAGAAATTTCGAAAGAAGATAAATAGAACAAAGGAGACGGCTATGCAAATCAGCGGATCGGAGTTTCAGAGTGCTGTAGATTACATCAAAGAGCACGACGATTTTCTAATTGTTTCGCATGTACAGCCGGACGGAGACGCAGTCAGCTCAACTCTTGCAGTGGGCTGGCTTCTCTCATGTCTGGGTAAGAAATACACTATGGTCAATGAAGGCCCAATTCCGCGGCGGATGTCTTATTTGTGGAATGCCGATCAAATCGTTGATCTGTCCAGCACGCCGCTTGAGCGTACATATAAATTTGTGATTTGTGTGGATTGTGCGGATTTTAAGCGGGTCGGGAGAACTAAGGAATATTTTGCGGAAGATGCGGTGCTCCTCAATATCGACCATCATCCAACAAACGATGCATACGGTTCGATTAACCTCATCATTCCTCATGCTGCGGCAACAGCCGAAATTTTATTCGATTTGATCGCATGTGCCGGTGTGGAGCTGGATAAGGAATCGGCGACGGCATTATATACAGGCATGCTGACCGACACAGGCGGTTTCCGTTACTCTAACACTTCGCCTAAGGTAATGGCTGCTGCTTCCAAGCTGCTGGAGTTCGGGATTGACGGACCGTGGATTTCTGAACATTTACTGGAGCAGATGACTTACCCCCAAATGCGCATATTGTCTATAGCTTTAAACAAGCTTCAGCTGACCGAAGACGGCAAAATCGCCTGGGTAATCATTACGGACGAAGATATGCGGGAAGCAGGAGCAATTCATGAGGACCTTGAGGGAATTGTGAATTATCCCCGCAATATTACAGGGGTGGAAGTCGGCATGCTGTTCAAGGTGATTCATGACCAAGCGGTCAAAGTCAGCATGCGTTCTGCAGGAAAGGTAGATGTTGCTGACGTGGCTCAAAGCTTTGGCGGCGGCGGGCATGTTCGGGCAGCCGGTGCCCGGCTCGAAACAACACCTGATGAAGCAGTGACTGCAGTTGTAGAACGGGTGAAGCAGGCGTTATGATGGAATATGAAGGCATTTTGCCGGTCATGAAACCGGCGGGATTTACCTCCCATGACGTAGTAGCTAAGATCCGGGGAATCTTAAAAATGAAGCGGATCGGCCATACGGGCACTCTTGATCCTCAAGTAACAGGCGTTCTTCCGCTGTGCCTGGGCAGAGCCACAAGAATGGTGGAATATCTGCAGGAGCTGCCGAAGGAGTACGAGGCCACCCTGGTGCTCGGGATCGCGACCGATACGGAAGATTTGACCGGGACGGTAACCGAGAGGCTTGAAGAAGGGGTTCAGGTGAACAGGGAACAGGTTCTGCGCGTCCTGGAACGGTTTCATGGCACGATTTCGCAGATTCCTCCCATGTATTCGGCGCTGAAGCAGGACGGCAAACGGCTTTATGAGCTGGCCCGCGAAGGGATAACTGTAGAGCGCAAAGCCAGGGAAGTGACGATCCATGAGCTGGAGCTCACCGGATTAAAGCTTGAGCAGACCTATCCTGAGATTTCGCTGCGGGTGCTCTGCTCAAAAGGCACTTATATTCGCACCCTGTGCGTCGATATTGGCCAGGCGCTCGGGGTTCCGGCCTCGATGTCCGTGCTGAAGCGCACCGTTTCGGCAGGCATTTCTGCAGAAAGCTGCCTGACCTTTGAGGAGATCACCCGCCTTGCGGCTGACGGAACCTTGCAGGATTATTTAATTCCTGTCGATAAGGCTGTTCATCACTTAAGCGCCGTACAGGTTTCGGACGAGAAGGCCAAAGCGGCACTGCAGGGACAGCGGCTGTCGCCATCTGCCGTGCATCCCGTTCCGGAGCGGCAGCAAATCATCAGGCTCTATGATTCCGGGGGCAGATTCCTGGGCATCTATAAGCGGGAAGCTGATTCAGGTGCAATAGCCCCCGTGAAGGTTTTTGCCCAAAATGAATAGATAAAGGCTGTCCAGCCTATTTCCGGATTGCCGGTTTAATAGATTCCTTGCCGGCATACCGGGACAACTTATTGGAATGCAGGTGAGAGGTTTATGGAAACCGTAAATTTATCTTATCCGTTATCGGAGAACGTGGTGAAGCGTTTTGCGGCGCCGCAGGTTTTGGCCCTGGGCCAGTTTGACGGGCTGCACTTAGGCCATCTCAGCGTAATCAAAGCAGCAGCATCCGCTGCTGAGGAGGCCGGTTTGCCTTTGGCCGTAATGACTTTTTACCCTCATCCTAAAGAGGTTATGAAGAAAGGCGATTACGATGGTTATCTGACCCCGCCTGCTGAGAAAGAGCGCATTCTCCGTGAGCTTGGGATTGACTATTTTTATGTGGTGGAATTTAATGAGGAATTTTCGCGGATCAGTCCGGAGGACTTTGTATCCGGTATGCTGCTTCCGCTGAATATACGGACGGCTGTTGTCGGTTTTGACTTCCATTTCGGCTATAAAGGAGCCGGAGATGCCGATATGCTCCGGGAGCTTGGCAAAGCCCAATTCGACGTTCATACAGCACCTCCTTTTCTCATTGAAGGGGAGAAGGTCAGCAGCTCGGGAATCCGGAAATGGCTGCACGAAGGCCGTGTCGATCTCGCAGCCGGCTGGTTCGGGCGGCCGTATAGGTTAAGGGGCACTGTTGTTAACGGAGAGAAGCGGGGCAGAAAAATCGGCTTTCCAACAGCAAACGTTGAGCCTTCTGAACATTTTGTCCTGCCGACAGCCGGCGTATACGCTGTGAAGGCGAGGCTTGAAGGGAATGAGGAGTGGCTGCCGGGTGTGATGAACATCGGAGTGAAGCCAACTTTTCATGAGGGGGTTACCAAGCCTTCCTTGGAGGTTCACCTGTTTGACTTTAATTCCGATATCTATGGAAATGTGCTGACTATTCAGCTCATCTCTTACATCCGGCCCGAGCAGAAATTCTCTTCGATTGATGACTTAATTGCTCAAATTGCCCGCGATGCGGAAACGGCCAGAAAGCTGCTAATCTAGTTTCCGATCTAGTTTCCGGCTTCGGATCAGGAAGAGTTATTATATTATACGAGGTGTGAGTTTACTTTTGCTCCCGGAATATGATATACTTTTCAAAGTGTTCTCCGGAACACATTAACCTTAGCTTGGTTGTCCGTTCTCACCGGCGGCTACGAGGCTATTGGCGATTATATCTAAGGAGGTGAACAGGATGGCATTGACTCAAGAACGTAAATCTCAACTGATCGAAGCGCACAGAACTCATGAGTCCGATACAGGATCCCCAGAGGTGCAAATTGCTATCCTTACTGAGAACATCGTTAACTTGACTGACCACTTGCGTACACACAAGAAAGACCATCATTCCCGTCGCGGATTGCTGAAAATGGTCGGACAACGCCGTAAGCTTTTGGCTTACCTGAAGAACAAAGACGTTAAACGTTACAGTGCTTTGATCGAGAAACTCGGTCTGCGCCGCTAATTTTTAACCTTGCCTGGAAGCAGCCTGGTTGCCGCTGTTACCTTTCGTATGAAAGCGAACGGCGGATTGCCTGGTTGCTTTTTAGTGTAAGTATGAATGCCTTTTAGTGTAAGTTGAATGCTTTTTGTTTAAGTATGAATTGCGCCGACTTTGCAGGAAATAATGGTATAGAACCGAATATAAATTGTAACCTTTGAAGGAGGGATTTCATGGAAAAGCAAGTGACAATGCAGCTTGGAGGAAGACCTCTGGTGCTGGAAACCGGTCGATTGGCCAAACAAGCGAACGCTGCGGTTATGGTTCGTTACGGCGAAACGGCTGTGCTTTGTACGGTAACGGCATCTTCGGAGCCGAAAGACCTCGACTTTTTCCCACTTACAGTTAACTATGAAGAGAAGCTGTACGCGGTTGGTAAAATTCCAGGCGGCTTCATTAAGCGCGAAGGACGCCCAAGCGAGAAGGCGATTTTGGCGAGCCGTTTGACGGACCGTCCGATCCGTCCGCTGTTTCCTGAAGGTTTCCGCAACGACGTTCAAATCGTTAACCTGGTTATGAGTGTGGATCAGGACTGCGAGCCGGAAATTGCGGCTATGATCGGTACTTCTGCGGCACTGAGCATTTCTGACGTTCCGTTTAACGGACCGATCGGCGGCGTAGCGGTTGGACGCGTGAACGGCGAATTTGTCATTAACCCGGATGTTGCCCAGCAGGAAGCAAGCGATATGTATGTCGTTGTAGCGGGAACGAAGGACGCCATCATGATGGTTGAAGCTGAAGCCGATGAAGTGCCTGAAGAGCAGATGCTCGAGGCCATTATGTTCGGCCATGACGAAATCAAGAAGATTGTAGCGGTCATTGAAGAGTTCGTGCAAATTGCAGGCAAGGAGAAGATGGAGGTTAAGCTGCATGCAGCGGATCCTGAAGTCAACCGTGCCGTCCGCGAGTTTGCGGCTGAACGTCTGATTGAAGCTGTTCGAATTGCTGAGAAGCACGCCCGTCAAGATGCCATTGACGCGATTAACGATGATGCGGTAACTTTCTTTGAGCAAGAATACATAGAGTCTCCAGAACTCTTGAACGACGTCAAAGAAGTGCTGCATGATATTGTTAAAGAAGAAGTGCGCCGTCTGATTACCCATGATAAGGTACGTCCAGATGGACGCAAATTGAACGAAATTCGTCCTATTGAATGTGACATCAACCTGCTGCCTCGTACGCACGGCTCCGGTCTGTTCACACGTGGACAAACCCAGGCGCTTAGCATTTGTACCCTTGGAGCACTTGGTGATGTACAGATTCTGGACGGAATTGATCTGGAAGAAACCAAACGGTTCATGCACCACTATAATTTCCCTCCGTTCAGCGTAGGCGAAGCGCGTCCGCTTCGTGCACCAGGCCGCCGCGAAATCGGCCACGGGGCTTTGGGTGAGCGCGCGCTCTCGAAAGTCATCCCGTCTGAAACGGAATTCCCTTATACCATCCGCCTTGTTTCCGAGGTGCTCGAGTCGAACGGTTCGACGTCCCAGGCAAGTATCTGCGCCAGTACGCTGGCCATGATGGATGCAGGCGTACCGATTAAAGCTCCGGTTGCCGGCGTGGCAATGGGTCTCATTAAAGACAAAGAGCATGTTTCGATCCTGACAGATATTCAGGGGATGGAAGACCATCTTGGCGACATGGACTTTAAAGTGGCCGGTACTAAAGAAGGCGTAACAGCCATCCAAATGGATATCAAGATCGACGGCATCGACCGCAATATCTTGAATGAAGCGCTTGAGCAGGCAAGAGAAGGCCGGATGTTCATTTTGGACAAGATGACCGCTCTTATTGCGAAACCAAAAGAAAATCTTTCTCCTTACGCCCCTAAAATTACCGTTATGCAGATTAATCCGGACAAAATCCGCGATGTGATCGGCGCCGGCGGTAAGGTCATCAATAAGATTATTGAAGACACCGGCGTGAAGATCGATATCGAGCAGGACGGACGCGTATTTATCGCTTCCTCCAATCCGGAGATGAACGATAAAGCCCGTTCGATTATCGAAGGGATCGTGAAGGAAGTCGTTGTCGGAGAAATTTACACCGGTACGGTGAAGCGCATCGAGAAATTTGGCGCGTTTGTTGAAATTTTACCGGGCAAAGACGGCTTGGTGCACATTTCCCAATTGTCCACGGAACGTGTTGGCAAGGTAGAAGATGTGGTTGCCATCGGCGACGTCATCACGGTAAAAGTAACGGAAATCGACCAGCAGGGCCGCGTTAACCTTTCCCGCAAAGCGACGCTGACTCCTGAAGCGGTAAAACAAGACTAAAGATCCAGGCCAGTTATCCGCAGGGTGACCGGGAAAGAAAGAGGCAGAATAAGATTCTGGCTCTTTTTTTAATGCTGTTCTCTGCTCCTGCCCACTCATAATCAGTTCTCCATGGACATACTAATGGGACATACAGGCGAAAGGGAGTATGATCCGTGGAGCGCAGCAAAACAAAACTGGTAGTCGTTGCAGCCGGTATCGGCGCCGTCATTCTGCTTGGACAGGTTGGGGGCGTGAAGGAATTCCGGGATATGGCGGTGCTGCTTAATGGAGGACAAGCGGTTCAGCCCGTGTTTGCCCTGCAGCCGGAAAATGGACAAGAAGGCGGGGATACCGCCCTCAGAAGCCAAATACAGATACAAGCAGAGAAACTGAACGAGAAGCCGGTTGACGCTGTAATAGACCGTGTCTGGAAAGCTATCCCCGGATATAACGGGCGCGAAATCGATGTTGAAGCCACTTTCACCAAGACGCTTGAGAAGCGCAAACAGGCCGCCCCTGGCAGTCCGGAAGCTTCTAAGATCTTTTACGTCTACAGGGAGATCAAGCCTTCTGTTGCCTTAGAGGATCTGGGCCCCCAGCCGATTTACAAAGGCAATCCGAATAAGAAAATGGCTGCCCTCATGATTAATGTGGCCTGGGGCAACGAGTACATAAAGCCAATGCTTGATACGCTTGATGAGGAGAAAGTGAAAGCTACCTTTTTCTTTGACGGAAGCTGGCTGAAGAAGAATCCTGATTTGGCTAAAGAAATTCAGGCCAGAGGCCACGAATTGGAGAATCACGCGTACTCGCACCCGAGAATGAGCCAGCTGAGCCGGGAACGAGCCACGCAGGAGATTGTAAAGACGAAGCAGCTGCTCAAAGACACGCTCGGCGTTAACAATACCTGGTTTGCTCCGCCCTCCGGAGATTTCAATCAGCGGACGGTCGAAATTGCGGCTGCCCAAGGATTGAAGACTGTCCTGTGGACGGTGGATACTGTCGACTGGAAAAATCCCGATCCCGCATCCGTAATCGCCAAGATCTCCAGAAAGGCAGGACCCGGTTCCCTGATTCTGATGCATCCCACCGCCTCATCTAAGGCTTCTCTGAAAGGCATTATTGAAGTGCTGAAAGCGAAAGGGCTGAAGCTTGGCACCGTTGCGGAAACCCTGTCTGCGGACCGGACAGATGATCCGAATGGTTGAGCGCATCGATTTTTTTTGATACGATCAGAAAGACTCGCAGCACCGGTGGAAATTCTTAGATGGGAGATAAAGCCGGCGGCGACAGTGGCGGGTGCATGAATGAACTAATACGATGATAATTTGCCGCTGAGGACAGCAGGCAAGGAAGTCTGGGAGGTCCTTTTGTGATCAAGATGCAGCTTAAAAACGGCCTTAGAGTCGTAATGGAGAAAATTCCGTCCTTTCGATCCGTTTCTTTCGGAATTTGGGTGAAGACAGGCTCCCGCAACGAAAAGGCAGATGAGAACGGGATTTCTCATTTTATCGAACACATGCTTTTTAAAGGAACAGAACGTTTCACAGCGAAAGAAATTGCAGAGCAGTTTGATGCGATCGGCGGTAACGTTAATGCGTTCACGTCCAAAGAATACACCTGTTATTATGCGAAGGTGCTGGATCAGCACCTGGAAATCGCGATGGATGTTCTTGCAGATATGTTCTTCCGTTCCAAGCTGGACGGAGAGGAACTGCGCAAAGAGAAGAACGTCATCCTTGAGGAAATCTCGATGTACGAAGATACGCCGGATGACATGGTGCACGATCTGCTTGCAGAGGCTGCGTACGGCAGCCATGCTCTGGCCTTCCCGATTCTGGGCACGGAGGAGCGCTTGCAGCCTATGGATTCAGCCCGGCTGAAGCAGTATATGCAGGATCGTTACACTATAGAGAATACGGTCATCAGCATTGCAGGCAACTACAACGACAATATCATTGAGCTGGTGGAGAAATACTTTGGCGGATTTGAGCTGCAGGGTACTCCGCAGGAGCTGTCTGCACCCGATTTTATGGGGGATATCCGTTTTTATAAGAAAAAGACGGAGCAGAACCACATCTGCCTCGCTTTCCCCGGCCTTCCTTCCGGCCATGAGAAGCAGTATGCTCTGCTGCTGCTGAACAATGCGCTTGGCGGCGGGATGAGCTCCCGGCTGTTCCAGGAAATACGCGAGAAACGGGGCCTTGCTTATTCGGTCTATTCCTATCACAGTTCTTATTCGGACAGTGGTTTATTTTCCATTTATGCGGGTACTGCGCCCAAGCAGACCAAGGAAGTGCTGGATCTCACCAAAGAGCTGCTTTTTGAGATCCGGGATAAAGGCCTGACTGAGGATGAGCTTCAAAAAGGCAAAGAGCAGATGAAGGGCAGCCTCATTCTGGGCTCCGAGGGCACAGGCAGCCGGATGAATCGTCTGGGGAAAAATGAGCTTATGCTCGGCAAGCATTACACGCTGGATGAAATGATCAGCCGGATTGAAGCCGTTCAGATGGAGGATGTGCAGGCTGTTATTGCCAACATGTTTAAGCAGCCTTTTGCGCTCGCCATGGTAGGTTCTTCAGATAAAGTAATATCAGGAATAAGGAGAGATGAGCTTGTCTTATCAAGTACAAATTAAACGCCTTCCGGGCAATGAGGATATTGAGCTGCCTCGAAAAATGTCTGAGCTGGCGTCAGGCTTTGACCTATACGCTGCTGTTGAAGAGGACGTACCTTTGGAGCCGGGCCAGCGCGGCCTGATTCCGGCCGGTTTTGCCTTAGCCATGCCGGCAGGGCTGGAAGCCCAAATCCGTCCGAGAAGCGGCCTTGCCCTGAAAGCGGGGATTACCTGTCTGAATTCCCCGGGAACGATTGATGCGGATTACCGCGGAGAAATCAAGGTGCTCTTGATTAATCTGGGACAAGAGGCTTTTGTCATCAAACGCAATGAGCGCATTGCTCAGATGGTGTTCCAGGCCGTTCCGTCCGTTGAGCTGGAACAGGTAGATGAACTGTCCGACACCGTCCGGGGAAGCGGCGGCTTTGGCCATACAGGAAGAAACTGAACATACGGATAAGGATTGAGAGTTACTGATAAGGATTGAGAGTTAGAGATCAAAGAAGGGCTTTGAACGTTGAACCGTCTTTTGCGCGAATGCATCATTCGTGCGGAAGACGGTTTTTTTTGCTGGACAGCCGGTAGAATGCCTGGACCAGCGGTCAATAGGCAGCAGCTGATGGAACCGGGCTTTTTCACCCTTGAGCCCTGAACTGCATAAGATACATCCATAACAGTAGTCACTGAAGGGAGTGACATCCTATCATGCTTACCGGACAGACGATTGTTTTTCTGGGAGGCGATGCGCGCCAGCTGGAAGTCATCGGAAAATGCACGGAATTGGATGCTAACGTCAAGCTCTCCGGCTTTGATCAGCTGAAGACACTGCCTCAGGGAGTGTCCAGCGAAAGGCTGACCGCGGAGCTGCTGTCTGAAGCGGATGCGCTCATACTGCCTGTTCTAAGCTGCAATGACGGCGGCGTTGTCAGCTCTTCTTTTTCCGAAGAGAAGCTGGTGCTGAAGGAAGAGCTGATTGCTGCGCTCCCCAAGCATGCCTTGATCTATACAGGTGTGGCGAAGCCATACCTGCTTAAGCTGTGTGAAAAGTACGGCATAAAGGTCATTCAGGTGCTCGACCGGGACGA
Organism: Paenibacillus pinistramenti; assembly: GCF_005869875.1. GTDB lineage: Bacteria > Bacillota > Bacilli > Paenibacillales > Paenibacillaceae > Fontibacillus > Fontibacillus pinistramenti. Next base: position 562,534 of record NZ_VAWG01000002.1, on the reverse strand, counting down.
GGTGGCGATTTATAACTCCATTCCAACGGCTGAAGGAGCGCTGATGATTGCCATACAAAACACCGATATCACCATACACGGTTCTGTATGTGCAGTGCTTGGCATGGGGAGAACAGGCTTTACCATGGCGAGAACGCTCCAGGGAATCGGGGCGAAAGTCAGGATGGGCGTGAGGAGGAAAGAGCAGTATGCAAGGGCGGAGGAGATGGGCTGGAACCCTTTCCTGACGCAGGATTTGGCCGATGAGGCGAGCGGCTTTGACTTGATTTTTAATACAATTCCGAATATGATTATCACAGCACAAGTCCTATCAAAACTATCTCCAAAGGCGGTTATTATCGACCTTGCTTCAGCTCCTGGAGGAACGGATTTCCGTTTTGCCGAGAAGCGCGGAATCAAGGCGATCCTGGCCCCTGGTCTGCCCGGAATTGTCGCTCCCCGTACGGCTGGAATAATTATGGCTAATTGCATTTGCCAGTCAATGGAAGAGGAGTTTATGACACGGGGGGATGAACGGTGAATTTTGAAGGCAAAACAGTAGGCTATGCGCTTACAGGTTCGCACTGTACGCTTGAAGAGGTTATGGAGCAGGTTTCGCGTTTCGTACAGCTGGGTGCTAAGGTAATTCCGATTGCTTCGCAGTCGGTAATGACGACGGACACACGCTTCGGCACCTCGGAACATTGGCAAAAGCAGTTGAAAGAATTGACGGGGAATGATATCATTTCTTCAATTGTAGATGCCGAACCTCTCGGACCTTCCGGTAAGCTTGACATTATTGTCATCGCTCCCTGCACAGGGAACACAACCAGCAAGCTGGCTAATGCCATGACGGACAGTCCTGTATTAATGGCAGCCAAAGCCATGCTCCGCAACCATAAGCCCGTTGTTATCGCTGTATCTACAAATGACGGCCTGGGGCTTAACGCGGCCAACATTGCCAAACTGCTCGTAGCGAAGAATTTTTATTTCGTACCGTTTGGGCAGGACAATCCGGCCGGCAAGCCTAATTCGCTGGTTGCGGATATGAGTTTGATTCCTGAGACCTGTTATGCAGCTCTGCAGGGCAAACAAATGCAGCCGATGATTATCCAGCATGTCAAGGCCTGACGGAGACGAAAGGATTATTTTCGAACACTGCAATTAATTATAGAACTATAAACAATAGATCTTTGAGGGGAGACGCACCAGATGAGCAAAACGAAATGGAATGTCGCTGTAGTTGGGGCGACAGGAGCCGTTGGAGAACAAATATTAAACCTACTAGAGAAACGGGATTTTCCGATCGACAAGCTTAAGCTGCTGTCATCCGCCCGTTCCGCGGGAACTGTCGTTACCTTTAAGGGACAGGAAGTTGTCGTAGAAGAAGCTCGTCCGGAAAGCTTCGAAGGAATCGATATTGCGCTGTTCAGCGCTGGCGGCGATGTGTCCAAGGAGCTCGCTCCGCACGCGGTTCGTCACGGTGCTGTATGCATTGACAATACGAATGCTTTCCGCATGGATGAAAATACCCCGCTTGTTGTTCCGGAAGTGAATGCCGAGAAGATTTGGGAGCATAAAGGCATCATTGCCAACCCGAACTGTTCCACCATTCAAATGGTTGCGGCCCTTAAGCCGCTCTATGATAAATTTGGCATCTCACGGGTTATCGTATCCACATATCAAGCCGTTTCCGGCGCAGGTGCCAGAGCGATTGATGAGCTGAAGCGCCAGACCCGGGATATCCTTGAGAACAACGAAACAAACCCGGATATTTTGCCGGTCGGATCCCTTCCGGTTAAACATCAGATCGCGTTTAATGCGATTCCTCAAATTGATAAATTCCAGGATAACGGATATACGCTGGAAGAAATGAAAATGGTTCGGGAAACCAAGAAGATCCTGGGCGACGATTCGGTTGAAGTAACAGCAACATGCGTGCGCATCCCTGTCGTCTACGGGCATTCCGAGTCAGTCTATGTTGAACTGAAGCAGGATTATGATCTAGGCGAAGTGAAACAGCTGCTGGAGGAAGCGCCTGGAATAACCGTCATTGATGATCCTGCCCAGCAGGCCTATCCGCTTGCTGCTGATGCAGCTGGCAAAAATGACGTGTTTGTCGGCCGGATCCGCCGTGATCTGACAAACAGCCGCGCACTCAACCTGTGGATCGTTTCGGATAATCTGCTCAAGGGAGCCGCTTGGAACGCCGTTCAAATCGCAGAACAATTTGTTGCCAAATCTTAATTTGGATTAAACAAACAGACGGCCGAGAAATCGGCCGTTCTTTTCTTAAATACGAGCTTCATAAGCTTGTTCCGTATTTTTATGAGGCTGCATAGCAGTTTTAATTTTTATGGAGGTTAGATCCATGCGCATTTTGGTACAAAAATTCGGCGGCACCTCTCTCGCTGCACCGGAAGCCAGGGAACATGTAATTAGCCATATCAAGAGAGAGCTTGCCGACGGCTTTCGCCTGGTTGTAGTTGTGTCCGCCATGGGGCGTAAAGGCGATCCCTATGCGACCGACACGCTGCTGGACTTGGCTGCTGCTAATGGAGACGCGCTTCCGTCTCGGGAGAGGGATTTATTGATGTGCTGCGGGGAAATGATTTCGGCAGCCGTCCTTTGCAGCCTGCTGGAAGCCCGGTCTATTTCCTCTGTTGTTCTGACCGGTGCGCAGGCCGGGTTCAAGACAGATGAACATTACGGCAGCGCCCGTATACTGGACGTCGTTCCGGACCGCATTTTTAAAGAATTCGAAAGCAAGCAGGTTGTGATCGTAACCGGGTTCCAGGGCGCAAGCCCGAACGGAGATTTTACAACCCTGGGCCGGGGAGGCAGCGATACTTCAGCTACAGCACTCGGTGCTGCTCTGCATGCAGAAATCGTAGATATTTATACCGACGTAAACGGTATTTTGACTGCGGATCCAAGAGTTGTTGAAGATGCCAAACCGCTGGCTTATGTCAGTTATGCCGAGATTTGCAACATGGCTCATCAAGGAGCCAAGGTTATTCATCCGAGAGCGGTCGAGATTGCTATGCAGGCCGGTATTCCGGTACGGGTAAGATCTACGTTCAGCGAAAGCAAGGGGACGCTTGTTGCGAATCCGGAAGGTTTTAAGGATGTGCAGGCCGGTATTGTAGACCGTTTTGTAACCGGAATTGCCTATGTAGGCAATGTGACCCAGATTGTGGTGGAGTCCGGCGAGGGGAGTCACAGACTGCAGCTGCAGGTTTTTAAGGCTATGGCGGAGAATGATATTAGTGTAGACTTTATTAATGTTACCCCTGGCGGAGTCGTCTATACCGTATTCGACTATGAAGCGGACAGAGCGGTAGAGAAGCTGAAGGAGCTCCATCTGCAGCCCCGCATTTTGAGCGGATGTGCTAAAGTGTCAGTTATCGGAGGAGGGATCAACGGTGTGCCGGGCATTATGGCCAAGATCGTGGAAGCCCTGGCTGAACAGGACATTCAGATTCTGCAGTCCGCCGACTCCAATACGACCATTTGGGTGCTTGTTCATAAAGAAGACATGGTGCAGGCGCTAAGAGCGCTGCATAAGAAGTTCGAGCTTCACGTTTAAAGGGTTTAACAGCTACAGCTAAAGCCGCGGGAACAAATTACAGTTAGGAGGAAGTAGTGTGGATTTCGGAAGATTAGTAACGGCAATGGTCACGCCATTTGATGAGAACGGGCAAATTGATTGGGACCAGACTGCCAAGCTTATAGATTATTTAGTGGAAAACCAGAAATCCGAAACGCTTGTCATTAGCGGAACTACAGGTGAATCACCAACGCTGTCTACAGAGGAGAAGCTGAATCTGTTTGACTTTGCTGTCAAGCATGCCGCCGGCCGCTGCAAAATTATCGCCGGCACGGGCAGCAATTCCACTGAGGCGTCCATCAAACTGACGAAAGAAGCGGAGAAGCTAGGCGTGGATGGGGCCCTTATGGTCGTCCCGTATTATAACAAACCGAATCAGGAAGGCATGTACCAGCACTTTAAAGCGATTGCCTCTTCAACCTCTCTGCCGATCATGCTGTATAATGTTCCAAGCCGTACGGTGGTGAGCTTAAATGCGCAGACCATCCTTCGTCTGGCACAGATTCATAACATTGTGGCCGTGAAGGAATGCGCACCGCTGGATCAGGTTGCTGCTATTGCCGCAGCTGCTCCTGCTCATTTTAAAGTGTATTCGGGTGAAGATTCCGTTACGCTGCCGACGCTTGCCGTGGGAGCTTACGGTATTGTCAGCGTAGCCAGCCATATAGCCGGAACGGACATGAAAGCGATGATTGATGCTTATTTAGCCGGAGACGTTCTCACTGCAGCCAAGCTTCACCAGAAGCTGCTTCCGGTCTTTAAAGGTTTGTTTGAATGTCCTCATCCTGTACCGAATCCGGTAGCGGTAAAATACGCTTTGAATGAGCTTGGAATCAAAGTCGGCTCCGTCAGACTGCCGCTGGTTCCAGCCACGGAAGAAGAGCAGAGCCACATCCGTTCCCTGCTTACAGCTCAAGCTGTCCAAGGTTAAAGGACTCATTTGTTCGTTTAACAGGTCTTGATTGAACCGGTGTCCCTTTGGGGCGCTGGTTTTTTTACATACGAGCGGTTCAGCTGGAAATGTAAGCGGCGCGCTTGACTTGTTTTTTGACAAAATAATCATGTATAATGGGTTCAAGTGACTGGGTGCGGTTTATTTTTAAATTTAATATAAGAACAAACTTCCAGAAGAAAGTGATACATGCGCATTGGGGACGCCAGCAGCGGAAGTTTATTCTTCAACTGCGTTTATGTTGTCTTTTTGGGGAGTAAGTCCTTTTCTTATATCGTTAAATCAAAAAAATATGACGTCCAAAATTATAGGAGGGTTAGATCGTCTTGTCCAAAAAAAATAATAATGACAAACTAAGTATCTTCGCGCTAGGCGGCGTAGCCGAAATCGGGAAGAACATGTATGTAATTCAGTATGCCAATGACATTGTTGTCATTGATGCAGGTCTTAAATTCCCTGAGGAGGACATGCTGGGTATTGATATCGTCATTCCAGACATTTCCTATTTGTCCGAGAACCGCGACAAGGTCAGAGGGATTGTATTGACCCACGGCCACGAAGACCACATCGGCGGTTTGCCGTACGTACTCAAGAACTTGAATGTTCCGGTCTACGGAACAAAGCTGACACTCGGACTTGTTGAGAATAAATTGAAGGAAGCGAACCTGCTCGGGGAAACAAAGCGGATTCTGATTGATGCGGATTCCGAGATCCAGCTGGGCAGCACGCTGAAAGTTAGCTTTTTTGCTACAAACCACAGTATTCCGGATTCCGTCGGCGTCTGCGTAGAGACACCTGAAGGGAATGTCGTTCATACCGGTGACTTCAAATTTGACCATACGCCTGTCAACGGACAATTTGCTGATTTGCAGCGAATGGCCGAAATCGGCTCCCGCGGCGTTTTGGCCCTGCTGTCAGACAGTACGAATGCCGAGAAGCCGGGCTTTACCCCGTCCGAGAAGAATGTCGGTGTTGTGCTTGACGACATCTTTAGAAAGGCCGACCAAAGAGTAGTGGTTGCAACCTTTGCTTCCAACGTTCACCGGATTCAGCAGGTTATGGATGCCGCTTACCATACAGGGCGCAAAGTAACGATCATTGGACGCAGTATGGTTAATGTGGTAGGCATTGCTTCCGATCTTGGCTATCTGGATATTCCGGACGGTTTGATCATCGAACCGGAAGAAGTGAACAAGATGGCTGCCGACCGGGTAGTCATTCTGTGCACGGGCTCACAGGGCGAACCAATGTCTGCCTTGACGCGGATGGCGCGTTCCACGCACCGCAAAGTGGATATTTTGCCGGGAGATACCGTAATTATTGCTGCAACACCGGTTCCGGGGAATGAAAAATATGTCGGACGGACAATCGACGAATTGTTCCGCCTTGGCGCAAATGTTATTTACAGCGGCTCCAATTCCGGTGTTCACGTATCCGGACACGGCAGTCAGGAAGAGCTGAAGCTGATGCTGAACCTGATGAAGCCGAAATATTTCATTCCGATCCACGGTGAATACCGGATGCTTCGCAGACATGCTTTGCTCGGTGAAAGCGTAGGCGTTGAGCATGAGAACATTTTCCTTGTAGATATCGGAGATGTAGTAGAAATTCAAAATGGTGTCGCACGCAAAGCCGGCAAAGTTCCGGCAGGCAATGTGCTGATTGACGGTCTCGGTGTAGGCGATGTAGGGAATATCGTCCTGCGTGACCGCAAGCTGCTCAGCCAGGACGGCATTTTGGTTGTTGTCGTAACACTGAGCAAGCAGGATGGCAAAATTGTCTCCGGCCCGGATATTATCTCTAGAGGATTTGTATATGTTCGTGAATCTGAGGGACTTCTGGATGAAGCGAACCGCATCGTCAGCAGTACGCTTGAGAAGCTGATGATCGAGAAAGTGAACGAGTGGGCTTCGCTGAAGACGAATGTTAAAGATGCGCTTGGACGCTTCCTTTATGAGCAAACCCGCCGCAGACCAATGATTCTTCCGATCATCATGGAAGTTTAATCTGCTTGTAACAGTCACACAGTCGCCTCTTCTCCCTGGAAACATTGGACGGTTTCTAAGGGAGGAGGGGCTTTTTTGCATGCTGTGACAGGTTTGTCGGCATACTACTTGTCAAAGAGAAGCCGAAAGGAATGAGAGCATGAGCAGACGTTCTTTGATACAGGGGCCGGACAATGAAACACCGGAGACGATTCCTAACCCAGCTCCGGGGCCTGGCGGTCCGGAGGCAGCCGGGTCACAGGCTATTGAATCCATTCAGCAGCTGGGGCAAACTTCGGTTCCAACTGCAGAAGCATCCGACATTTATTGCTTGACCATCATCGGTCAAATTGAAGGCCATATTATGCTGCCGCCGCAGAACAAAACAACGAAATATGAGCATTTGATTCCCCAGCTTGTTGCGGCAGAGCAGAATCCGAAAATTGAAGGCATTCTAGTTATGCTGAATACAGTGGGAGGGGATGTGGAGGCTGGGCTTGCAATTGCTGAAATGATCTCTTCTCTTACGAAGCCGACAGTCACCGTAGTCATCGGGGGCGGTCACAGCATTGGTGTGCCGATTGCCGTCTCATCTGATTATTCCTTAATTGCCGAAAGTGCCACAATGACCATACACCCCATCCGAATGACCGGACTGGTCATTGGTGTTCCGCAAACCTTTGAATACATTGAGAAGATGCAGGAGCGTGTCGTCAAATTCGTGACCAGCCACTCTTCCATTACGGAAGAGAAATTCAAGGAGCTGATGTTTAAGACCGGCGAACTGAATCGGGACATCGGGACGGCTGTCGGCGGGCATGACGCTGTTAAATTTGGTTTAATTGATGCGGTTGGCGGCATTGGGGAGGCCATGCTCAAATTGAACAGCCTGATTCAGGGCAAGAAGACCTTATCGGATCAAGGAGGTCTGACTCAATGAGCAGTATCTATACCATCGTACCGGAGGAAGCGCTTTGGGAAGGGTATGATCAGCAAGAGCAATTTATGGAGATGGATCTTAACGGAATATTGATGCAGGTGCGGATGGATGCCAATCAGAAAGCTACGATTGTCCGTCTGCTCCGCTGCGGATTAAATGATTATTTGAACCCTGCTCTGGCTCCGGGACAAGAAATTGCCTTTATGCCCATCCTCCTGAATAAGCAATAATGATGCGGGTTTTGTCTAGGTAGCCTCCAGAGAATATGGTATAATATTCATCTGGAGGTGTTCCTGTGGCCGCAAAGAAACGCAAGAAGAAGAAGACAGCCTTAACCCGGACTTTAAAGTATGAAATCTACGGGATCATCCTGATTACCTTGTCTATTATTGCTTTGTCGGGGGAAGCGGCGGTCGGCAGGTCGTTGTCCAAAATGGCGGCTCTGCTGCTTGGTAAATTTTATTTTGTTATTCCTTTAATCGGCATATACGCCGGTCTTACAGTAATGATTCAACGTCACTGGCCAAATAAATGGAGCAGCAGAAAGAGCGGTCTGGTGCTAGCCGTATTGTCTTTTGTGCTGATGAATACCATCACAACCATGGAATTAAAGCAGTCTCCGGCGGGTAATATGACTCCAGGCTGGATTCTAAGCAGAACAGGCTCTGATCTTCAGCAGGCTTTGAGTATGCCGGATTATGGAGGCGCTGTTTCCATTTATAAATTGGATATCAGCGGCGGATACATAGGTGCGGGCGAATTTGCTCTACTTAATATGCTGTTTGGACTGACTGGCAGCAAATTAATCCTGATTGTGATGTTCGCAATCAGTTTTATGCTTATTACGAATTTATCCTTTGTAGAACTGGGAAGACTGGTTCGATCAAGATTATTAAATATGGGTGAGCTGATCGCCGGCAGGCTGCGGACGCTAAGGGCGGTTCCAGCAGGCGGAAAAGTTAAAGCAAAGCCAGCATCAAACAAAAAGACGGGTCCGGCGCCGGTAAATCCGGTTTACGATGATGACGACGATGAAGATTTTGAGGCATCGAGCGAGTCTTTGGCGGATGCAGCGGCTTCCGGGACTGGACGGAAGAAGCCGATCTTTTTCCAGCTGCTGGGTTATAAAGGCAATCAAGAGCTGACAGAAGAGCAGGAAGCGGCTGATTTCGACGAGCCTTTTGAGGCAGGCAGTTCCCCCGCCATTGCTGCGGGCCCTGCTTATGGTAGAGGGGAGTTTAGAGATAAAGAGATAAGCCTCTCCGGGCTTGGAATGGACAGGCCTGCTCCTGCAATCGTAATAAATCCTAAAGAGCAGGAAGAGCGCGGACTTATCATTCGCGACTTCTTCGACCATATCCGTAAGGAAAACGGCGGGTACATTGACGAACAGGAAGACCGCGATTTCTATTCTGCTGATGCTGATGAGGACGCATTGTCCGATGAGGATGAGGATCACGGCTATAGCGGCTCTGAAGCTTCGCGGAGTGATGCAGGCAGTCTGACAGATCAGGACAGCGAAGAAATGGAGCACGCGTTCCATGCTGGCGAGAATACTTCGGCAGGGGAAGAAGGGGGCGGAACCCCGGCCGCTGCAGCTGCTTCTGCTGGGCAGAATGCCGCGGCCGCGGCACCGCCTAAACCTCAGCCTAAGCCGTACAAGCTTCCTCCATTCCGTCTGCTGGCAAGGCCTAATAACGGGAATAAATCCGGTGATCAGGCCGACTATATGGGCACTGCCCGCAAGCTGGAAGCGACGCTGGAGAGCTTTGGCGTTAGAGCGAGGGTGCTTGAGGTTGTACGGGGACCTGCGGTCACCCGTTATGAGATTCAGCCGGATATCGGGGTGAAAGTCAGCCGGATCGTGAGTTTGACAGATGATATTGCTCTCGCGCTTGCTGCTAAGGATATTCGCATGGAAGCTCCGATTCCAGGCAAATCTGCGATTGGTATTGAGGTGCCGAACAGCGAGGTTTCCGTTGTTACGATGAGAGAGGTTATGGAAACCTCGACCTTCCAGGAAGCCGAATCCAAACTATCCATCGCCTTCGGCCGGGATATTTCCGGACAGACGATCGTCGGCAATCTGGCCAAGATGCCCCATTTGCTTGTTGCGGGCGCTACGGGCTCGGGCAAATCCGTATGTATTAACGGCATCATTACCAGCATTTTGTTCAAAGCAAAGCCGGATGAAGTGAAGTTTATGATGGTCGATCCCAAAATGGTCGAGCTTAACGTGTACAACGGGATTCCGCATCTGCTGGCGCCGGTAGTAACAGATCCGAAACGCGCTTCTCTTGCTTTGAAGAAGATCGTTGTTGAAATGGAAAAGCGTTATGAAAAATTCTCCAAATCGAGTACCCGGAACATCGAGGGCTACAACAATTTGATGAAGGATAATCCGGACGCCATCCTCCCTTATATTGTCGTGATCGTGGACGAGCTTGCAGACCTCATGATGGTGGCTGCGAACGATGTAGAGGATGCAATTGCCCGTCTGGCCCAGATGGCCCGGGCTGCCGGTATTCATCTGATCATAGCAACACAGCGTCCTTCCGTTGACGTTATTACGGGGGTTATCAAAGCCAATATCCCGTCCCGTATTGCGTTTGGCGTTTCGTCTCAAGTCGATTCCAGAACGATTCTGGATATGGCGGGAGCGGAGAAACTGCTGGGCCGGGGCGATATGCTCTTCATGCCTATGGGGGCGTCCAAGCCGGTGCGGGTTCAGGGGGCGTTTATGAGTGACCAGGAGGTCGAGACGATTGTTCACTATGTGAGCAGCCAGGGACAAGCTGAATATGACGAGTCTCTTGTTCCTGAAGTCGATGACACCCAGCAGGAGCTGGAGGAGGTGCTTGATGAGCTTTATGATCAGGCCGTGCAGATAATCCTCGAGGCCAAGCAGGCATCCGTATCCCTGCTTCAGCGGCGTATGCGGATCGGTTATACCCGCGCCGCACGTCTGATTGATTCCATGGAGGCGCGGGGGATAGTCGGCCCTTATGAAGGCAGCAAGCCGCGAGAGGTGCTGGTGTCCATGGAGCAGTACAATCAGAACCGAATTAGTTCATAACGTTTAAGAGAAAGGCGTCCTGCTGTTGTGCCGGGACGTCTTTTTTGCTATTCTGCCTTCCTCAAAAGATGCATAGGAACGGAATGTGGTTGTCATACTAAAGTTACCCACACTTGGTTAAACCACAGAGAAAGGTAGAGCTAAAGCGTATGACAAATATGAGAAACTGGATTTCAGCCGGTTTAATGCTTACACTGGTCAGCATGGTTGTCGGATCGATTTATTTCCATGAGCCGGAAGACCAGGGACAGGAGAGCAGCCAGTCCTCAGCAGAGCTGTCCACGCCTGCGTTCTCTTCCCAGATCATGCAGGTCGGTGCCTATGGGCAGGATGTGTATGAACTGCAGGGACGGTTAAAGTTTCTTGGTTACTACAATGGGGATCTGGACAGCCATTACGGTACGACAACCCGGGATGCGGTCTACACTTTTCAGAAGAAGTTTGGAATTAAGCCGGACGGCGTTGCCGGGGCAAAAACAAAGCTGAAGCTTTATAATGCCACTAAGAACTGGAAGCCGCAGGCCTCCTCTTACAATCCGAACCCCGATACTGCAGCCGGTAAAGCGGGCAATGCTGGAGCCCATACCGGAACCACTGCCGGAAATACCGCAGGCAATGCGGGCGGAGGTGAAGAGAAAGCAGCGTCGCTTGGTTCAGCAAATGCTTTGAACTTAACTGAAAATGATCTGAACATAATGGCCAATGCAGTCAACGGCGAAGCGCGCGGTGAGCCTTTCGAAGGGCAGGTGGCAGTAGCGGCGGTCATTTTGAACCGTGTCAAATCGCCTGATTTTCCGAATACTGTCTCCGGCGTTATTTTTCAGCCCGGTGCCTTTACAGCGGTTGCAGACGGACAGATCTGGCTGACGCCTAACGAATCTTCTAAAAAGGCTGTACGCCAAGCCCTGAATGGCTGGGATCCTACCGGCGGCTGCATCTATTACTTTAACCCTGAAACTGCAACCTCCAAATGGATCTGGAGCCGGCCTCAAGTGAAGACAATCGGGCAGCATATCTTCTGCATGTAATGAGGCTTAAAGAAGCAGCCGAGCGTTCGTCTTGGTTGCTTCTTTCGTGTTAATTGGTATAGAATGGAACTACATTTTTCTGGGCATAAATGAATTTCAGTCTTTTGAAAAGGGGTTTTGACCTTGACAACAACTCTGTTTGAACGGGGACAGGTGAACCAGATTCGGGTGCACGTGCTGCCCACCAAACGTTTCAAAACGTTTGCCGTTTCGCTTTATGCCGGCGTGCCGCTTAAGGAAGAGACCGTGACCAAGGCCGCATTAACGCCGTTTGTGCTTCGCAGAGGGACGGCTTCTTATCCGGAGACCACGCTTTTCCGAGAACAGCTTGAACATATGTACGGGGCCGGCTTCGGCTTTGATATTTATAAACGGGGAAATTACCAGATCGTCACGTTCCGGATGGATACCATCAACGACTACTTTGTTCAATCGGCCGATTCGCTGCTGCAGCAGACCTTCTCATTCCTGGGTGACGTGTTCACCAATCCGCTGACCGAGAACGGGGGATTCCGCAGCTCCTACGTGAAAGCGGAGAAAGACAATGTGCGCAAGAAGCTTGAATCCATTATTAATGATAAAGCCCGGTATGCGGCAGAACGCTGCATGGAAGAGATGTTTAAAGGGGACGTTTACCGCCTGAACCCGCTTGGCAGCAGAGAGCAGCTGGAGGGGATCACCGAGCAGAGTTTGTACCAATCCTACAGCGACTGGCTGCAAAACGCCCATCTCGATCTCTATGTGGTAGGCGATACCACGCTTGAGGAAGTCACAGCTCTAGTTGAAAAATACTTCCGGCTGAGCCGAACCAGCTCTCCTGAATACAGCCATGACGCAGTTGAGTTCCGCAAAGGGGAGGTAAACAGCGTCATCGAACGCCTGAACGTTAACCAGGGCAAGCTGAATATGGGCCTCCGGACTGAGATTACGTATGGGGATGACCGTTATGCCTCGGCGCTCATGTACAGCGGTATTCTCGGCAGCTACCCGCATTCCAAGCTGTTTGTCAATGTGCGGGAAAAGGCCAGTTTGGCTTATTACGCCTCATCGCGCTACGACGGCCACAAAGGTCTGGCAACTATTCAGTCGGGCATTGAAATCCAAAATTACGAAAAGGCGCTTAACATCATCAAGGAGCAGCTGGAGAGCATGCGCCAGGGTCAAATCAGCGAACTTGAAATGAGCCAGACCAAAGCGATGATTCGTAACCAGCTGCAAGAAATGCAGGATTCCGCTTTTGAGATGATCGCCTATGATTTTAACCGTGTGCTGTCAGGTAAAGACCGGCCGGCTGAAGAGCTGCTGGCCCAGGTTGAAGCGGTAACCCAGCAGGATATAGTGGATGCGGCTCAAACCTTCCATTTGGATACGATCTATTTCCTGACGGGCCAGAAGGAGGAATAACCGGTGGAGAAAATTACTTACGACAAGCTGCAGGAGACACTCTATCACGAGAAAATGGATAACGGGCTTGAGGTGTATGTACTGCCGAAGCCTGGTTTTTCCAAAACGTACGCTACCTTCTCGACGAAATACGGGTCCATAGATAACCACTTTAAAGTCGAAGGCCAGGACGAAGTGAAGGTTCCCGACGGCATTGCTCATTTCCTTGAGCACAAAATGTTTGAAGAGCCGGAAGGAGATATTTTTTCAACTTTCGCATCAAACGGTGCCTCGGCAAACGCCTTTACCAGCTTTAACCAGACTGTATATCTGTTCTCGGCAACCGATCACGTTTATGAGAATATCGAAACGCTTGTTAACTTTGTTCAGAATCCTTACTTTACCGATCAGAACGTAGAGAAGGAGAAAGGTATCATCGGACAGGAAATCAATATGTATCAGGACAATCCGGACTGGCGCGTCTATTTCGGGCTAATTGAAGCCTTCTATAAGGTGCATCCTGTGCACATTGATATTGCCGGAACGGTTGAATCCATCGGCACGATCACCAAAGAGACGCTGTACACGTGCTATAACGCTTTTTACCATCCAAGCAATATGCTTCTGTTTGTTGTCGGCGGTGTAGAACCGGAACGGGTGCTGGAGCTGGTGAGAGAGAATCAAGTCAAGAAGGATTACAAACCGCAGGGCAGTATCGAGCGTATTTTTGATCAGGAGCCGAACGCCGTCGCCGAAGCCAAGAAAGTCATCAAACTGCCTGTGTCCCTGCCGAAATGCCTGTTTGGCTTCAAGGACACCCGTGTCGGGCTTGCCGGCGAACAGCTGATCCGCAGAGATCTGGTGACGAAGCTGATGCTTGATCTGCTGTTTGGCTCCAGTACCAAGCTGTATCAAAAGCTGTATGATATGGAATTGATCTCGGACAGCTTCGGCCATGAGTTCAACAGTGATACTAACTATTCCTTCTCGGCGGTTGGCGGGGATACAAGAGATCCGGACCTGCTGATTTCCACAGTGAAAGAGGAAGTGACAAAGCTTGCTGAAGCCGGTTTCGAACGTTCTGATTTTGAACGGGCCGTGAAGAAGAAGATCGGCGGCTACCTGCGGATGCTGAATTCCCCGGAAAATATTGCCCATGAGTTTACGCGCTACCGCTTCCGCGGCGGCGACCTGTTCTCAATTGTTCAGTTGTATGAATCCATAACACTTGATGAAGTGAATGAGCGGCTTAAGGAGCACACGGACTGGAATCAGCTGGCCGTATCGCTTGTGGTAAGCCCTGAGTGACAGCATTGAACGGGAGAGAGAAGACGATTGGAGAAATGACCGTCTTAGTGACGGGAGCCAGCAGGGGAATTGGCGCTAAAATCGCGGAGCGGTTTGCTTCAGTCGGCATGAATATTGTCATTCATTACAGCAAATCGCATGAAGCGGCGAATGAAGTGGCAAGACAGTGTATGGAGTTAGGGGCTAAGGTCTACACCGTTTCAGCGGACCTCAGAAAAACCGGGGAAATCGCCAGAATGCGGGCAAGACTCGAAGACCATGGCATTTATCCGGATATTCTGGTGAACAATGCCGGTGTCGCGAAGTATGGAATGTTGACCGACGTTACTGAGGAAGAATGGGACGAAGTGATGGACGTCAATTTGAAGGGCGTATTTTTGTGCAGCCAGGCGTTTATGCCTTACATGGTCAGCCAGCGGTTCGGGCGGATCATTAATGTTAGTTCCGTTTGGGGAATCTCGGGGGCTTCCTGTGAGGTTGTCTACTCTGCCGCCAAAGGCGGGGTTAATGCCTTCACCAAAGCGCTTGCCAAGGAGCTTGCGCCTTCTGGAGTAACGGTAAATGCGGTCGCCCCCGGGGCTGTTCAGACGGATATGATGAGCGGATTCTCGGCTGAAGAGATCCGGCAGCTGGAAGAGGAGATCCCTGCGGGCAGACTGGCAGCGCCTGATGAAATATCTTCGCTTGTTTATTTTCTGGCTTTGCCGGAGTCCGGCTACATTACAGGACAAATCATCAGTCCGAATGGAGGATGGGTGACTTAGCCGGATTGATCTGAATAAATAAGCCCTCTTTATCACATATTACGAGTGTTAATCAAATTCATTCGCTAAGTGATGGGAGGAGTACTGACATGTCATCCGTATTGAATAACTTTGATTCCTGGAAGAAGTTCCTTGGTGAACGTATCCAACACGCTGAGAATTCCGGGATGAGCGAAGAGACCATTGCAAATTTGGCATATGAAATTGGGGGCTTTCTCGAAGATAAAGTCGATCCGCAGAATGCTTCCAACCGTGCGCTCAAAGAGCTTTGGGAAGTCGGCGACGAGAACGAGCGCAGAACGATTGCCAGGCTGATGGTCAAATTAGCGAAGAAAAACTCATAAGCAAGCGGCAGCCTTCGAGTACTACTCCGCTTCCAAGCTGGGCAGAAGTAATTGTCCTAAAGGTACTGCAAGCATGAGTGGCGGAAAGCTCCCGGAAGGGAGCTTTTCGTACTTTTTGCATGTCTTCCCCGCTTGCCCAACTTGCCATTCAATATCATTTTTTATATCATTAAAAATGATGTGTTGTTCGTGATCAACGACGACTTTGATCGAATTTGAAGGAATTATGCCTGAAGTTGTCGAATAATTCATGAAGGAAAGAAAGGGTGTGCGTTTTGGGAGATAAACAACAGTGGTATCTGGAATATACCATACATAAGAACCGTCCGGGCCTGCTGGGGGATATTGCCTCCATGCTGGGGATGCTAGAGGTTAATATTTTAACCATTAACGGGGTTGAGGGGAAAACCCGCGGCATGCTGCTTGAAACAGACGATGAACGGAAAATTAAGCTGCTTGGGGATATGCTGGACACGGTTGGCAGCATTACCGTTTCGGCTTTGCGGCATCCAAAGCTTGTCGATATTTTGGCTGTCCGGCATGGCCGCTACATCGACCGGGATTCGGATGATTTGAAAACTTTCCGGTTTACACGGGATGAACTTGGGTTGCTCGTTGACTTTTTGGGTGAATTATTTAAAAGGGAAGGCCATCAGGTGATCGGTTTGCGCGGCATGCCGAGAGTGGGCAAAACGGAATCGATTATTGCCGGCAGCGTTTGTGCAATGAAGCACTGGACCTTTGTTTCTTCGACGCTTCTTCGGCAGACGGTACGCAGCCAGATGTCTGAAGAGGAGTGTAATCCTTCAAATGTGTTTATTATTGATGGAATCGTGAGTACACTGCGTTCAAATGAGAAACACTACCAGCTGCTCCAGAACATTATGTCCATGCCTTCTACGAAGGTTGTGGAGCATCCGGATGTTTTTATGAAGGAATCTGATTACGGATATGACGATTTTGACATTATTATTGAACTGCGAAACAATCCGGATGAGGAAATCGTTTATGATACGTTTGTTACGGTCTACAACGAAGATGTGTGACTTATAAACAGCCAAAATTAGTAATAGGAGGTGATGGTTATGTCAGATTTAGGCCAGCAATTGAGAGAAGCGCGTATGGCACGCGGCTTATCGCTGGATGATGTACAGGAAATGACAAAGATTCGCAAAAGATACTTGGAGGCCATCGAGGCCGGTGACTATAAAGTTCTTCCAGGAAGCTTCTATGTCAGGGCATTCATTAAGACCTACGCAGAGGCTGTCGGGGTTAATGCAGATGATCTGCTGACCGAGCATCAGAGCAATGTGCCTTCCGCAGATCCGGAGCCGGTGATGGAGCCGGTGCTTCAGCGAAGAAGGACAAAGCCGGCATCTGAAGGAAATTCCAAATGGCTGCCTACTTTGCTCATGTGGTCATTTTTAGTTGTCATTGTTGCGGTGATCTACTTAGTTGTGATTAATAACAACAAAGGTGACGGGAATCAGGCCGCTGATCCAACGCCGGTTACAAGCGGAGAGATAGATCCCAGTTCCGCAGCAGGAGGGGCGGTTCAGGCAAGTTCAGTGCCTTCTGCGGCTGTCAGCAGCGATGCTTCAGCTACTCCTTCAGTCTCTCCTTCGCCGGATCCTTCCTCCAGCGAAGCTGCAAGCAGTGCGGACAGCTCGGCGGCGCCGGCTGTGGACGGCGTTGTAGTGACCCAGGATGGCAAAACAGGCAGCGCGCTGCAGTTTAACGTTCAGAGCCCTAACCAGGCTCCCGTCCCGGTTCAAATTACGGCCAGCGGCGGAAGAAGCTGGGTAGAGGTCCGTCAAGGCGATAAGAACGGCGACAAGCTCTTCTACGCAACGATGGAGGACGGAGATACGATCAGTTATAACCTGGACAGCCAGGGGATGTACATTAAATCCGGTGCTTCTCCTTATACAACGATAACGGTTGGGGGACAGCCGGTTGTTGATGACCGGAATACAGCCAAAATCCAGCTCAGCCTGGTTTCCGGGGATACTGCGGGAACAGATGGCGGGAACTCCCTGAATACAGGAACGGAGGAGTCTACGCAGCCATAGCTGCCGTATAATGCCTGTCTTTATGGGAAAGAATAACCTTGCTGCTGCTTAGAGTCAGAGTTAAGGTATTCTGGAATTGAAGAGAGGTGTGAACATCGTGACTACAAGCTGGATTGTAGCCGGACTTGGGATTATCGTATCTTTGATCGGTTATTACCTGACGCCCAGTGCATGGGGATACGGAATTTTAGGTTTTGGTTTGGCTCACATCGTGCTTGGAATTTTGAATATGTTCAGAACTCCTGCACGAAACACACGTTAGAATCGGATGCCAAGAGCAGGCCCTTTCCCTTCAGAAAGAGGCCTGTTTTATTTTATACCCTGGTGGTTAAATAAGGTGGGAAATGGACTTGGCAGGCCGTTTTTTCTATAATAGATAACATTACTATAGAGAAAAGGAAAGTGATCGCATGGCTTCTGAAAGTTCATTTGACATTGTTTCAAAATTTGACATGCAGGAATTAACGAACGCTATTCATCAAACAGAACGGGAGATCGAGACACGCTTTGATTTCAAGAACAGCAAGAGCAGCTTGACGCTTGAGAAGGATGCGCTAGTTATCGTTTCAGATGATGACTACAAGCTTGGAGCCGTGATCGATATTCTGCAGTCCAAGATGATCAAACGCGGGCTTCCGATCAAAAATCTGGACTACGGCAAGGTTGAACCTGCTTCCTTGGGAACCGTGCGCCAGCGCATAAAGCTTAAACAGGGAATTGAGCAGGATATTGCCAAGAAAATCAATGTGCTGATCCGTGATTCCAAATTAAAAGTGAAAAGCCAGATTCAAGGAGACTCCATCCGGGTGACGGGCAAAAGCAAAGACGATCTTCAATCGGTCATGGCTTTGCTTCGAAACGCTGACCTTCAACTTGACCTGCAGTTCACGAATTTCAAGTAAAGGCTCGTGTAGGCATTCCTGGAAAATCCCTCAAAATGGATATTTTGACTCTTATTTTGCCGTATATTATACTTGTTAAGATCTATTGGCTAAACTATAGTCTGCATTTATTGGGGGAAATATGGTGAACGGCTTATTAAAGAAAGAAGCAAGCAGAGGCAGAGTCCGGAACGGCTGCAGGGAGGAAGAAGCGTGAATTTACCGAATAAAATTACATTGTCCCGGATATTTCTAATACCGCTTATGCTGGTGTTTTTGCTGATCGACGAGAAGAATTTCAGCACCCTTCATTGGGGAGCTTATACGCTGCCTTTAAATCAGCTGATTGCTGCGCTTTTGTTTATTCTTGCGGCAAGCACGGACGGTATTGACGGTTATCTTGCCCGCAAGAACAATATGGTGACTAACTTGGGCAAACTTTTGGATCCGCTGGCGGATAAACTGCTTGTAGCAGCGGTTCTTATTTCGCTGACTGCGATGGGCAAGTGCAACGCGTGGATTTCGGTTATTATTATCAGCCGTGAATTTGCTGTTACAGGCCTGCGTGAGGTTGCTCTGCTTGAGGGCTCCGTAATTGCTGCGAGCAAATGGGGTAAAGCGAAGACTATCACTCAAATTATTGCCATCAGTGCATTGCTGCTGAATAATTTCCCGTTTGAATGGCTGAATATCCCGTTTGATGACATCGCGATCTGGCTCGCTGCGGTGATTACGATTTACTCGGGTATTGACTATTTTGTGAAGAACAAAAACATCCTTTCCCTGTCCAAGATCTGATTGAATCCATAGCGAATGCAGCAAAGGGAGTGAAGTGTTTGAAAGCCGAAATTATTGCTGTGGGAACCGAGCTGCTGCTTGGTCAGATTGTTAACAGTAACGCGCAGTATTTGTCGCAGGAGCTTGCGGCGCTTGGTATTGACGTTTTTTTTCAGACCGTGGTTGGTGATAATCTGGACCGTCTGAAGCAAGCGATTCTTACGGCGCAGGAGCGTGCGGATATTCTCCTGTTTACCGGTGGTTTAGGACCGACCTTGGACGACTTGACTAAAGACGCAGTAGCCGCTGTCTTGGGACGCTCGCTTCATATCGACCGTGTGGCTATGGATCATGTGGAGCAGTTCTTCAAAGAGCGTTCTCGTCCTATGACGGAGAATAACAAACGCCAGGCTTTGTCTATTGATGGAGCGGCACCCCTGCCGAATGCTACGGGCCTTGCGATCGGCAACGCCTTATCGGAGAATGGCAAGCATTACATACTTTTGCCTGGCCCGCCCAAAGAAATGATCCCGATGTTTGAGGAGCAGGCCAAAACCTGGATTATGCAGCATGTGCTGACAGAGGAGAAGCCGCTGTACTCACGGATGCTTAAGTTTGCGGGAATCGGCGAATCTGCACTGGAAACCGAACTCTTAGATCTGATAGAGGGACAAAGTGATCCGACAATAGCTCCTTATGCCAAGGAAGGCGAAGTTTCGGTCCGCATCTCTACCAAAGCATCTTCAGTTAGTGAAGCGGATGAAAGGCTTGATGCTTGTCAGCTTCAAATCCAGAAGAGACTGCCGGACAATTTGTATGCAAATGAAGATGTTCCGATTGAAAAAGCAATTGTTGATCTGCTTACGGAACTTGGGTTGACAGTCGCAATCGCAGAAAGCTGTACTGGCGGGCTGCTCATGGGCAATATGACATCGGTACCCGGCTGCGCTACTGTTTTTAGAGGCGGCATCGTTTGTTATTCCAATGAAATGAAGGAGAAGCTGCTCAATGTCCCTCGCGATTTGCTGGAGGGGGAGAATGCGCCGGGAGCGGTCAGCAGTGAAACGGCCGAGGTGCTTGCCGAGCAGGTAAGAATGGTGATGGATGCGGATTACGGGCTGTCCGTCACGGGAGTTGCCGGGCCGGCTTATTCAGAACGGAAACCGGTTGGTCTGGTCTACATCGGAATATCCGAACGGGACGGACAGACAACCACCCATGAACTGCACTTTAAGGGGAATCGGGATACCATCCGGATCCGTTCGGCTAAGACGGTTCTCTACCATCTATGGCTGAAATTAAAGGAACGGTCTCAAAGCTGAGGTCGGTACCGGGATCACAGTTTGTTTTGCATACCGAGAGGTTATCATTTATAATGAGGTCAGCGGAAGAACCGCAGCAACTTTAATGAGATTGCTGCGGTTCTTTTTTTGTATATTTGGCAGATCCTGGAGGTGCATCCAACCCAAAACCCCAAGAAAAACGAATGTATGTTCGAAAAATGCTTGGCAAAAGCACTAAAACGAGGTATAATTTAAGTAGTAAGAACAGTAAGGTTACTCTTATTAAGGATGTGAGCTGATTGTCAGATCGTCGTGCAGCGTTGGAAATGGCGCTTCGTCAAATAGAAAAACAATTCGGTAAAGGTTCCATTATGAAGCTGGGTGAATCCACGCATATGCAGGTGGAAATTGTCCCTAGTGGATCTTTGGCTTTAGATATCGCTCTTGGTACAGGCGGGTTCCCTCGCGGACGTATCATCGAAGTGTACGGACCGGAATCCTCCGGTAAAACTACGGTAGCACTCCATGCTATTGCTGAGGTACAGAAAATCGGCGGACAAGCTGCATTTATTGACGCAGAACACGCTCTCGATCCTTCTTATGCCAGCAAGCTTGGCGTAAACATCGATGAACTGCTG
Organism: Paenibacillus pinistramenti; assembly: GCF_005869875.1. Lineage (GTDB taxonomy): Bacteria > Bacillota > Bacilli > Paenibacillales > Paenibacillaceae > Fontibacillus > Fontibacillus pinistramenti. The sequence goes on along the minus strand of NZ_VAWG01000002.1, from coordinate 541,514 downwards.
CTCTCTCAGCCGGATACAGGCGAGCAGGCTTTGGAAATCGCTGAAGCACTTGTGCGCAGCGGTGCTGTAGATATTATTGTCATTGACTCTGTTGCGGCCCTGGTTCCGAAAGCGGAAATTGAAGGCGAAATGGGCGATTCCCACGTAGGTCTTCAAGCGAGACTGATGTCTCAGGCTCTCCGTAAATTGTCCGGTGCAATCAGTAAATCGAAGACGATTGCGATCTTCATCAACCAGCTGCGTGAGAAGGTCGGCGTTATGTTCGGCAACCCTGAAACAACTCCGGGCGGCCGGGCTTTGAAATTCTATTCTACAGTCCGTCTTGATGTACGTCGTGTGGAGACGATCAAAATGGGTAACGACATGGTCGGTAACCGTACGCGGGTGAAGGTCGTCAAGAATAAGGTAGCTCCTCCTTTCAAACAAGCCGAGCTCGATATTATGTATGGTGAAGGCATTTCGCGTGAAGGCAGTATTGTCGATATCGGGGTTGAGATGGATATCGTGGACAAGAGCGGCGCCTGGTATTCTTATGCTGGCGAACGTTTAGGCCAAGGCCGTGAGAATGCTAAGCTGTTCCTGAAGGAACATAAAGAAATTGCGGATGCGATTGAACTGAAGATTCGTGAGGCAAGCAGTTTGACTACGGTTGTCCCACCTGCTTCGTCGGAAGAGGAAGAAGCGGAGAAGATGGAAGAGCAAGCGCTGTTTGAAGCTGAATAAGGTTTAATATTAGTGGATGAGCGCTCTGTAGCAGATCAGAGCGCTTTTTTTCGTATGAAATCGATAGAAATGTCTAAGTTATAGGTAACGGGGAGAGATGGTGAAATGCGGGGTCAACATGAAGAGCGGCCAGCCGATTCGCTGGCTTCCTTTCCCGAGCAGCAGCTTGAAATCACAAGTGTAAAGCAGCTGCAGGGCTGGAAGAACCGTCAGCGTTACCAGATATGCTTCTCGGATCATTGCCTGGAAGTGCATGAAAACACAATGATTAAGTTTCGAATGCTCAAGGGGAGCCTATTCTCAAAATTGGAACTGCAGGAAATTGTCCAGACGGATGAGAAGCAGCAGGCTTATGCGGCTGGACTTGGCTTTTTGGGACGAAAGCCCCGGACGAAATACGAGATGCTGGCCCGTTTGAAGGAGAAAGGCTGGGAAGAAACGGTAGCTGAACAAACAGCGGAGCGTTTAGAGCAGGAAGGATATATTAACGACGCCCAGTACGCCAGGGAATGGACGCAGCAGCGCCTGGAGAGCAGAGGCAAAGGGAAGATGTGGATCAGGCAGGAATTGCGGCAGAAGGGCATCTCCAAGCCTCATATAGAGGCAGCCCTGAATCAGGTCAATGAAGATGCGGAGCTTGAAAGCGCAAGAATGCTGGCCCAGAAGCGGTGGGAACGTTCTGCCGGCGAAGAAGAAGGAGCGCGCAAACGCAAAATTGCGGCTTTCCTGCTGCGGCGCGGATACAGCGGAAGTATTGTATCAAGTGTAGTACGGAATTTGGGAGAGCTTGACGAGTGGATGGGGCAGGAAGAAGAGTTCTTCTGAGGAACATGCTGGAATAAACGGTCTATAACGTGTCACAGCTTGACAATTTCTTTGGCGGAATAATAAAATGGACAAGAATCCTATAGACATTTTTCTTTCCGAAATGTACTTTCTATAATGATTCTAATTGTGCCTCAGCCTGCGGGTTCAGTTTCCATCAGGAGAGGACAAATAGCACATGAGCAGTATGTGAGAGAACTAAAGGGAAAAGTAATTTGAAAACTGCACACTCCCAAGGAATGCCTTGGAGAAAACAACGGGGAGGTGAAAGACATGCCAACGTGGCTTTCGATCATTCTCGTTGTCGCCGCTTTATTCTTTGGGTTCGGGATTGGATATTTTATCCGCAAATCTCTTGCAGAAGCTAAAATTTCCAGTGCAGAACAGGCCGCACTCCAGATTGTGGATAACGCGAAGAAAGAAGCAGAAGCACTGAAGAAAGAAACGGTCTTGGAAGCAAAGGATGAAATCCACAAGCTTCGGACCGAAGCTGATAAAGACATTCGTGAACGTCGGAATGAAGCCCAACGACAGGAAAGACGATTGTTGCAAAAGGAAGAGTCGCTGGATAAGAAGATTGAATCATTAGAACGCAAAGAAGAACAGATGGCCGGCAAGGAGAAGCGTATTGAAGAAACGCAGCAGCAGATTGAACTGCTGTATAAGAAACAGGTAGCTGAGCTTGAACGGATCTCCAATCTTACGATGGAGGAAGCCCGCAGCGTTATTCTGAATAACGTTGAGCAGGAAGTCCGTCATGAAACTGCCCAAATGATCAAAGATATTGAGCAGCAGGCGAAAGAAGAAGCAGACAAGAAATCCCGCGAGATTATTACGCTTGCTATTCAACGCTGTGCGGCGGATCATGTGGCTGAAACCACAGTATCTGTTGTAACACTGCCAAATGAAGAGATGAAGGGCCGGATTATCGGCCGTGAGGGCCGCAATATCCGCGCTCTCGAAACGCTGACTGGTATTGATCTTATCATCGATGATACGCCTGAAGCGGTTATTTTGTCAGGATTTGATCCTATTCGCCGTGAGATTGCCCGCAATGCGCTGGAGAAGCTGGTTGCGGATGGCCGGATTCATCCGGCTCGTATCGAAGAGATGGTCGAGAAGTCCCGCCGCGAGGTGGATGAACGGATTCGGGAGTACGGGGAACAAGCAACCTTTGAGGTTGGTGTTCACGGTCTGCATCCAGATTTGATCAAGATTCTGGGTCGCTTGAAATTCCGGACAAGCTATGGTCAAAATGTGCTCAAGCATTCGATGGAGGTCGCATACTTGGCAGGATTGATGGCCGGCGAGCTCGGGGAAGATGTTGTTCTGGCAAAACGTGCCGGTCTGCTCCACGATATCGGCAAAGCGCTTGACCATGAAGTCGAAGGTTCCCATGTGGAAATCGGCGTTGAATTGGCCAAGAAATATAAAGAACATCCTGTGGTTATCAACAGTATTGCTTCCCACCACGGCGATGAGGAAGCAACTTCCGTTATCGCTATGCTGGTTGGAGCAGCGGATGCGCTGTCTGCAGCACGTCCGGGAGCCCGTCGTGAGACGCTTGAGACTTATATCCGGCGGCTCGAGAAGCTGGAGGAAATTTCCGAATCCTTTGAAGGTGTTGAGAAATCCTATGCGATCCAGGCCGGCCGCGAGGTCCGTGTCATGGTTCAGCCGGAGAAGATTGACGACGCTGAAAGCTTCCGTCTTGCCCGCGATATTACCAAGACGATTGAAAATGAACTGGATTATCCAGGACATATTAAAGTTACGGTTATTCGCGAAACACGGGCGGTTGAATACGCCAAGTAAAGGAAATTGCCCAGGCGGCCCTTCAGGGCCGCCTTTTTCTTTTTGTCATAGGCATCCTAAAAATAACACCAATAACCAGAGATTAGAGGGGGACAACACGTTGAAAGTGCTGTTTATCGGGGACATCGTTGGCCAGACAGGGCGGAAGGCACTGAAGGAATCGCTGCCTCAGCTGAAGAGTAAATACAACCCGGACATTATCATTGCCAATGGTGAAAATGCAGCATCAGGGCGCGGGATTACCGCTTCCATTGCCAAGGAATTTTTCGACTGGGGCATTCATGGGCTGACGATGGGGAATCACACTTGGGATAACAAGGAAATATTTGATTTTATTGATGATGAACCAAGAATGATCAGACCGGCGAACTATCCGCCCGGAACACCAGGAAGAGGCTATACCGTGATCAAGAACGGAAATAAGGAGCTGGCGATCGTCAATCTGATGGGCCGCACCTTCCTGCCTCCGCTGGATTGCCCTTTCCGGGCGGCGGATGACATCGTGGACCAGCTGCGGAAGAAGAACAAGTTTATCCTTGTGGATTTTCATGCAGAGGCTACCTCTGAGAAGATCGCTATGGGCTGGCATTTGGATGGACGCGCATCCATGGTCGTCGGAACACATACTCACGTTCAGAGCAATGATGACATTGTGCTGCCGGAAGGAACGGCTTATATAACGGATGTTGGTATGGTGGGGTCCAGAGAAGGCGTGCTCGGTATGGAGCGTGATGCAGTCCTCCGTAAATTTAAAACTCAGCTTCCGGTAAGATTTCAGGTGTGCAGCGGTAAATGGCAGTTCCATGCGGTCGTGGCAGACCTGGACAACCAAACCGGCAAGGCCAAGTCGATCACCAAGATCCGTCTTCTTGAGGATCAGTGGACGATGAATTAGCCTGTTAAGATTCTCTAGTCAGCTGGGGCGGAGTTGAGATTGTTTTTTGCAGGTGCTTCCCAAAAGCAGGAATTATTCCGTATCTCCCGAATATGATCTAACAGATCATCTGTCAAGGTAGTGGAAACCAAACTATTAATCACAGGGAGGTACTTACCATGGAAGTATTAAAAGTTTCAGCAAAATCCAACCCCAACTCCGTTGCCGGCGCGCTAGCCGGTGTGCTTAGAGAGCGCGGCGCTGCTGAACTTCAGGCGATCGGGGCAGGTGCGCTTAATCAGGCGATTAAAGCGGTGGCCATTGCCAGAGGCTTTGTGGCTCCAAGCGGAGTCGATTTGATCTGTGTTCCTGCGTTTACGGATATTGTGATTGACGGAGAAGACCGGACTGCAATCAAGCTGATTGTGGAACCGCGGTGAATGAATTTTTGACAGCACCTGTTTGCCATGAGGCAGACAGGTTTTTTGCGTTCCTCCCTTGAGGGACGTTCGTTAGCCGGCAGCAGGCAGTTTTTTTATCAGAAAGGTGTGTGAATAGTTTGAAATTTGGCGTTATTGATTTTCATTGTGATGCATTGGGCAAGCTCCAGCAGCATCCGGACATCTGTTTTGAGGAAGATGAGAGACTGGATGTTTCGCTTCACAAGCTTAAACAAGGCAGTGTGGGGCTGCAGTGCTTTGCGGTGTTTATAACAGATGACCCCGAACAAGCGCGGATTGGGCGCGTGCTGGAACAGCTCAGCTTGTTCCGTTCCAGGGTGGAGAAGGCCGGAATAGCCCTGGTAGCCAGCCGGCAGGAGCTTGCGGCGTTAAATGCAGCCGGAGGGATCGGAGGCATGCTGTCCCTGGAGGGCGCGCACGGCCTGGAGGGCAATCTGAACTACCTGCAGAGCTGCTATGATCTGGGGGTCCGGTTTCTGGGCATCACCTGGAATCATGCCAATTGGGCTGCCGACGGGGTGATGGAGCTGCGGGGCGGCGGTTTTACAGAGAGGGGCAAAGAGCTGATCCGGCGATGCCATGAGCTCGGTATTGTACTGGACGTGTCGCATTTGTCGGTAAAGGGGTTTTGGGAACTGACAGAAGCCGCTGAGCAGGCAGGAAGGCCATTTATTGCTTCTCATTCCAACAGTATGGCGGTGTGCAGCCATCCCAGAAACTTATCGGATGAGCAGATAAGGACGATTGTCCGCCTGGGCGGCCGGATCGGCCTGACGTTTGTACCGCCGTTCGTTAAACCATCCGGTCCGGTGAAAATGACGGATTTGCTGCCTCATTTGGAGCATTTGTGCTCGCTCGGAGCTGAGAACCACATCATGTTTGGGTCTGACTTCGATGGTATCGAAGAGCATATTCTCGGCTTGGAGGATGCATCCAAATATGCTGCCTGGAAAGAGCTGCTGCTGAAATACTACTCCGGGCAGCTTGTAGACAAGTGGCTGAGCGTGAATGCACTGCGATTTTTGCAGACTTGGCTTCCAGCAATAAAGAAAGCGCTTTAATTAATCACAAACCGAGAACGGTTTAATCGAAAACTACTATATGATTTGGGCGCGAAAACGCTTGCTTTTTACCCTGTACGGACATAAAATTGACATGATTATGAAACAGATCTTTCATATTTTTGCGAGGGATTGTCCTTTCGCACCTTGATTTTTTGAAATATTCATGCAATTTTATCATTCTTCTGATGCGATACGATTAAAGGGGTGGGCGGTTTGATTAGTCAATTGTCATGGAAAATCGGCGGGCAGCAGGGTGAAGGCGTAGAAAGTACAGATCGTATTTTTTCAACAGCATTAAATCGTTTGGGGTATTATTTGTACGGTTACAGACATTTTTCATCCCGTATTAAAGGCGGTCACACGAATAACAAGATTAGAATCAGCACGAGTCCGATCCGGGCCATTTCTGATGACTTGGACATTTTGGTTGCTTTCGATCAGGAAAGCATTGATCTTAACGCGCACGAGCTTTGTCAGGACGGTGTGATTGTGGCGGACGCCAAATTCAATCCTACCGTACCGGAAGGCAGCAGCGCAAAGCTGTTTGCGGTTCCTATTACAGCTATCGCAGAAGAGCTTGGTACTTCCCTAATGAAGAATATGGTGGCTTCCGGCGCATCCTGGGCACTTCTTGGACTGCCGCTGGAAGTGTTTAATAAAGCGGTTGAAGAAGAATTCGGCCGCAAAGGCCAGGCAATTGTAGACAAGAACGTAGAAGCTGTTAAGCGCGGTGCAGAATATGTGCTCGAGCTGGCCGGAGGGCCGCTTGAACGCTTCAAGCTGGAGCCTGCTGACGGCAAAGAGAAGCTGTTTATGATCGGCAACGACGCGATTGGCCTTGGGGCAGTAGCTGCAGGCTGCCGGATCATGAGTGCCTACCCGATTACTCCGGCTTCGGAGATCATGGAATATCTGATCAAGAAGCTTCCAAAGTTCGGCGGAACGGTCGTTCAAACAGAAGATGAGATCGCAGCGATTACGATGGCGATTGGCGCGAACTATGCCGGTGTGAGAACGATGACGGCATCCGCCGGCCCGGGACTTTCGCTCATGATGGAGGCGATCGGCCTTGCGGGAATGACGGAAACTCCGGTGGTCATTGTAGATACGCAGCGCGGCGGCCCAAGTACGGGGCTTCCGACCAAACAGGAGCAAAGTGATATCAATGCTCTGATTTATGGCACACATGGTGAAATTCCAAAGATTGTGCTGGCTCCAAGCTCCATTGAGGAATGCTTCTATGACACGATTCAGGCCTTCAATCTGGCGGAGAAATATCAGGTGCCGGTCATTCTGGCCACGGATCTTCAGCTGTCGCTGGGCAAGCAGTCCTGTGAACTGCTGGATTACAGCAAAATTGTGATCGACCGCGGAACGCTGGTGGATGAAGTGCCAGAGCGGGAAGACGGCAGCTTGTTCAAACGATATGAACTTACGGAAAATGGGGTATCACCCCGGGTTATCCCCGGCGTGAAGAACGGCATCCACCACGTTACCGGTGTTGAGCATGATGAATCCGGCCGTCCTTCGGAAAGTCCGGTAAACCGCCAGAAGATGATGGATAAACGCCTTGGCAAGCTGGATAAGATTCAGGTAGATAATCCGATTCATGTTCAGGCGCCCCATCAAAATCCTGATCTGCTGATTGTCGGCATGGGTTCAACCGGCGGCACGATTGACCAGGCCCGTGAAAGACTGGAAGATGAAGGAATTACGACCAACCATATTACGGTCCGTTTGATGCACCCGTTCCCGGTAGAGGAGATCCAGCCTTATCTGGAGCAGGCGAAACAGGTCGTGGTTCTGGAAAATAATGCAACCGGGCAGCTTGCAGGTCTGATCAAGCTGAATGCCGGATACAGCGATAAGCTTGTTAACATGCTTAAATACGACGGCACACCATTCCTGCCATCTGAAGTTTACAGCAAATGTTTGGATGTGCACAGCCAGGCAGCATTAGAGAAACAAAGCGGGGAGTTGGTTAAACATGGCAACTTTTAAAGAATTCCGCAACAATATTAAACCGAACTGGTGTCCCGGATGCGGGGACTTCTCCGTACAGGCAGCGATCCAGCGGGCAGCAGCCAACGTTGGCCTTGAGCCCGAGCAGCTTGCAGTGATTTCGGGGATCGGCTGCTCCGGCCGGATCTCCGGATACATCAACGCTTACGGCCTGCATGGCATTCACGGCCGCGCACTGCCGATCGCCCAAGGCGTTAAGCTCGCCAACCGTGAGCTGACTGTAATCGCCTCCGGCGGTGATGGAGATGGATTTGCCATTGGCATGGGCCATACCATTCATGCGATCCGCCGCAATATTAATATCACCTATATTGTTATGGATAACCAAATTTACGGCTTGACCAAAGGTCAGACCTCTCCCCGCAGTGCGGAAGGCTTTAAGACGAAGAGTACGCCGGAGGGCTCCATTGAGTCAGCATTGTCACCGCTGGAACTGGCCCTTTCATCCGGCGCAACATTCGTAGCCCAGTCGTTCTCCAGCGATTTGAAGCAGCTGACGGCACTGATTGAAGAAGGTATTAAACATGAAGGCTTCTCCTTGATTAACGTGTTTAGTCCTTGCGTAACGTTCAATAAAGTCAACACTTATGACTGGTTCAAAGAGAACATCACCAACCTGGATACTGTTGAGGGCTATGATTCCAGCAACCGGATTCAGGCGATGACCAAACTGATGGAAACCGGCGGCCTGCTTACAGGTCTGATCTATCAGAACAAGGAACGCAAGAGCTACGAGGATCTCGTGCCTGGCTTCCGCAAAGAAGCACTTGCCGGACAAAATCCGGAGATCACGGCCGAGCAGTTCAACCAGCTGGTGGCCGAGTTTAGATAAGGCTGACGGATAATAGGTCATTTTGGTATAGAAGCTGGTCATACTGGCTATAACAAGATTGTCACAAGGCACCCTGGCGGGTGCCTTTGCCTTTTGTGTCGAAAGTTGTATAATGGGTAAGGATATTTTCGTGAGTGAAAAAAAGAACCGTATAGGAGTGAACTTCACGATGAGTAAAATCGTACCTGTAGGCGTCTCCGGACGTCATATTCACCTGACTCAAGAACATATTGAAGCTTTGTTTGGCGAAGGCTATCAGCTTACGGAGTTTAAACCGTTGTCCCAGCCGGGACAATTTGCTTCAAACGAGCAAGTTGCCGTAATCGGACCGAAGGGTGAATTTTCCAAAGTCCGCATTTTGGGACCTGCCCGCCCAGCTTCCCAGCTTGAAGTTTCGCGTACGGATTCCTTTGCGATCGGCGTTCCGGCTCCAGTCCGGGAATCCGGCAATATTGAAGGAACACCTGGCATCAAGGTTAAAGGCCCTAAAGGCGAAATTGAACTGGATAAAGGCGTAATCGTTGCTGCCCGACATATTCATTTCCATACCTCGGACGCTGAGAAATGGGGAATCAAGGACAAGCAGCTGCTGAAGGTGCGTGTCGGCGGCGAACGCGGCGTTGTTTTTGAAAATGTTATTGCCCGTGTATCGGATTCCTTTGCACTGGACATGCATATTGATACGGACGAAGCGAATGCAGCCGGTGTGAAGAACGGCGACAGCGCTGAAATCGTTGAATGATAAGATTTACCTGCCTGTTTTAATCTGATCAGAGCAAGCGGCAGCGTATAATAGCGGCGGTTCGGAATTCCGGACCTGCCGCTTTTTTATTATCCGGATTTGGAGATAACAGCCGGAACTGCAGCACGGCCATGCGGCTAGAAATAGCAGGTCAGGCATGTTATAATTTGATGTAATGCATTTTTAAACTATTGTCCGCTTTCGGATAAAGATAGAAGTTAGGAGTGAGCCGCAACATGGCTAAGGAAACTAAGGATTACTCCAAGTATTTTGATTTCTCGGATGCGAAAATTCTGCATGAAGATGAGAACGGGAAGAAGATCCGCATCCGCGGGCGCGAGATTCAAATCTTCTCTGAACCGAATCATAAGCAGGAGAAGCAGCGCGGCAAAGAAGCCGTGCAGGTTCATTATGATACAGCAGTGCCGGAAGAGCTGCGTCTGATCGGTGCCGGCAAACATTATATCGTGTACACCTTTGGCTGCCAGATGAACGAACACGATTCGGAGACCATCAAAGGTCTGCTCGAGCAGATGGGCTACAAGCCGACGGAAGACCGCAAGGAAGCCGACATTATTCTGCTGAACACATGCGCAATCCGTGAGAATGCGGAAGACAAGGTGTTCGGGGAGCTTGGCCACCTCAAGCATCTGAAAACGGAGAAGCCGGATATGCTGCTTGGCGTATGCGGCTGTATGTCACAGGAAGAGACAGTGGTGAACCGGATCCTGCAGAAGCATGGGTTTGTGGATTTGATCTTTGGCACCCACAACATTCACCGTCTGCCTTATCTGATTCACGAATCGCTGATGAGCAAAGAAATGGTCGTGGACGTCTGGTCCAAGGAAGGCGACATTATTGAGAACCTGCCGAAGAAGCGGGAAGGCATGCGCGCCTGGGTAAATATTATGTACGGCTGTGATAAGTTCTGTACGTACTGTATCGTTCCGTTCACCCGGGGCAAGGAGCGCAGCCGCCGTCCGGAAGACGTAATCGCCGAGGTCCGGGAATTGGCGCGCCAGGGCTTTAAGGAAATTACGCTGCTCGGGCAAAATGTGAATGCTTATGGCAAGGATTTTACAGATATTACGTATTCTTTCGCCAATTTGATGGATGATATCCATAAGATTGATATTCCGCGGATCCGGTTTACGACTTCACATCCACGTGATTTTGACGACCATTTGATCCAGGTGCTGGCTCAGGGCGGGAACCTGGTGGAGCATCTTCACCTGCCGGTGCAGTCCGGAAGCACAGAAGTTCTGAAGATGATGGGACGCAAATACTCCCGCGAGCATTATCTGGAGCTGGTCCGCAAGATCAAGGCGTCCATTCCGAATGTATCGCTGACCACAGACATTATCGTGGGATTCCCGGGCGAAACGGATGAACAGTTTGAAGAAACATTGTCGCTGGTCCGTGAAGTGGGCTACGATTTCGCTTATTCGTTTATTTATTCACCGCGTGAAGGAACGCCAGCAGCATCGATGAAGGACGACATTCCGATGGAAGTGAAGAAAGATCGGCTGTACCGGCTGAACAATGCGATCCAGGAAAGCAGCCGCGAAAGCAATGAACAGTTCAAAGGCCAGGTCGTTGAAGTGCTTGTTGAAGGGGAAAGTAAAAACAATGCTCAAGTACTCGCAGGGCGCACACGCACCAACAAGCTTGTCCATTTTGAAGGCGGGCCTGAACTGATCGGGACTTTTGTGCATGTGGAGATTACAGATTCACTGTCCTGGTATATTAAAGGCAAGATCATTAATGCACCAATGGCTGCCGTATAAGATAAACAGGCAAGGATACGAAGGGAGGAATTCTGGTGGCAGAACTTTATGACATGTCTGACGCTAAAGGCGGAATGCCGAATTCTGCTCCGCAGCGTATGTTTGCAAGAAATGAGATCCTGCAGAAATCGAAAGAGCTCGCTGAGCTGATCGGTGAAAGTGAAGAGGTACGGGTCTTTAAACAGGCTGAGCAGCAGATCGAGAATCACGAACGGATTCAATCGCTTATTTCGCAAATGAAGAAGAAGCAGAAAGAAATCGTGGCTTTTGAAAGCATGCGTAATCAAGATATGGTCACCCGAATTGAGAAGGAAATCGATGAGCTGCAGGCTGAAATCGATGCGATTCCGCTAGTGACCGAATATCAGCAAAGCCAGGCGGATATCAACTATTTGCTTCAGTTTGTAGTGTCCGCGATTCAGGATACGGTTTCTCAGAAGCTCAATGTGGAATCCGGTACGGAGGCACCTCCTAGCCGGTGTGATTAACAGCAGGCGAAGTGCGGGAGGAAGCCTTCCGCACTTTTTGCTGTATGCATCCGAACAAGGTCAAACTTCAGCCCATAAAATATTTGAAGTACATACATCTGTGAAGATATTCATATAAGCAAGGAGGCAGAGAAATGGATTGGACAGATTTGCTGAACCGTAATAACCAGACCTTTTGGGGCTTCCTTGGGATGGAGCTGCTGCATGCCGATGCAGCGCGTGTAGAGCTCGGCCTAGAGGTGAAAGAACATCACCTGAACTCCAAGGGGATCGTGCACGGAGGGGTGCTCTCCTCCTTAATGGACCAGGCAATGGGAGTCCTGGTTTCGGCTGCCCGGAACGGAGTTGAGGGAGTGACTACCCATCTGAATGTTAACTTTGTAACGGCGATGGGAACAGGCCGGCTGGTCGCCAGCGCTTATCCGGTGCATGAAACCTATCGTACGATGACTATGCGGGCGGAGATCCGTAACGAGCAGGGAGAGCTTGGCTGTGTGGCAACCGCCACTTTCCGGCTTCCCAAGCAGCAAGCTTAAGATAAACATAAACGACAGTGTGGGTGATGGAAATGAACGATGACCAGGATAAAGCCAACAATTATAACCCTAAAAAATACCGCACACCGGATGGAGTTCCTGCCGATATCGTGATGTTTACTTTAACCAAGCAGGAACGCCGTTCCTCGACCAAATCGCTGCCGCTGTTTGAGCTGAAGGTGATGCTGATCCGCCGGAGAAGCTGGCCGTTTGCAGGGGCCTATGCGCTGCCGGGAGGCTTTTGCCAGGAAAATGAATCGCTTTATGAGACGGCAAGCCGGGAGCTGGAAGAGGAAACGGGAGTGGACGGCGGCCATCTGGAGTATTTGGGGGTTTACAGTACGCCGGGGCGCGATCCCAGAGGGTGGATTATCTCGCACGCTTTCTACTCACTGGTTGAAGAATGGGTGCTGGAGAAACGAAAGGCGGCGGATGACGCCCAGGCCGTCGGCCTGTTTACGATCCAGGAGGCGCTGGAAGAGCTTGAGCTTGCCTTCGACCATCGGGAGATTATCAAAGATGCTTACCAGCGGATTCAGGAGCAGATGCTGCAGACGACGATCGCCAAGCAGTTTCTGCCGCCGCATTTTACACTGAGCGAGCTCTATCAGGTTATACGGACTGTGGTGCCTGATTTTGAGGAGCTGAATTTTATCCGTAAGGTTACATCAACTAGAAGCAGGCAAGGTATACTGGAAGAAGTATTTGACGAGAACGGTAAAAGGCTGCTGTCCAACCAATATTCGCAGCGTCCGGCACAGCTTTACCGGTTCACAGATTTTACGCCCCGATTGAGTATTTATACTTAACGGGATGAAATAGTTTGCAGGAGAACAGTTTGCAGAAGAACAGTATGAGAATCACAGCATGAGAAGCACAGCAGCCTGTCATTTATTGAGAGAGGAGCTGAAGTGAATGAATGCTTTAATCGTGATTGATTTCACGAATGATTTCGTGGATGGAAGTCTGCCGGTAGGTGAACCAGGTATTCAAATTGCGCCGGTTGTTGCGCGTTTGACCGAAGCTTTTGCAAGTAAAGGCGAATATGTCGTGATGGCTGTGGATCTGCATGAGAAGGGGGATCCGTATCATCCGGAAACAAAGCTTTTTCCCCCGCATAATATCAGAGGGACGCAGGGAAGAGAGCTGTATGGTGAGCTTCAGCCGGTTTATGAGAAGCATAAAGAAGACATTTATTGGATGGACAAGACAAGATACAGCGCATTCTGCGGGACGGATCTCGAGCTTAAGCTTAGAGAAAGAGGTGTCAGCGAGATCCACCTGATTGGGGTATGCACGGATATTTGTGTGCTTCATACCGCAGTAGATGCTTATAATAAAGGGTTTAAAATCACGGTTTACGAGGACGCCGTAGCCAGCTTCAATCCGGCAGGACATGAGTGGGCATTGGGCCATTTTTCAGGGAGTTTAGGGGCAAGGGTGATAAGCAGCTCCGAAGTGCTGAAATGAGGAACGCGGCAGAGAGAGGAATGAACGAGATGCAAACGACTGGCTTGGCGCTGCATACGGATAAATATCAAATTAATATGCTGTACGCGCATTGGATGAATGGGAGTCACTTACGAAAGGCAGTGTTTGAAGCGTATTTCCGCAAGCTGCCGTTTGGCAACGGTTTTGCCGTGTTTGCCGGGCTTGAACGGATCGTTAACTATTTGGAGAACCTGCATTTTACGGAGGAAGATCTAGCCTATTTGGCCAAGCAGGAAGAGAATTATAAGCCTGAATTCTTAAGAATGCTCCAGGAATTCCGTTTCCAAGGAAACCTGCTGTCGATGAAAGAAGGGGCGATCGTCTTCCCGAACGAACCGCTGATCCGCGTGGAAGGGACAATCATGGAGGCGCAGCTCGTTGAAACGGCTCTTCTTAACTTTATGAACTTTCAGACCTTGATTGCAACGAAAGCCTCACGGATTAAACAGGTTGCCCCCAATGACGTACTGCTGGAGTTTGGAACAAGACGTGCCCAGGAGGCCGATGCCGCAATTTGGGGAGCGAGAGCGGCTTATATTGCCGGTTTTGACGCGACTTCGAACATGCTGGCGGGTGAGTATTTTGGCATTCCGACCAAGGGAACGCATGCGCATTCCTGGGTTCAGGGCTTTGAATCCGAGGAGGAGGCCTTTGAGCTGTATGCCAAAGCGCTGCCGGATCAGGTAACGCTCCTGGTCGATACGTATGATACCCTGAAGAGCGGCGTACCTAACGCGATCAAGACCGCCAAATGGCTGGAGACTCAGGGCAAACGGATGAGCTCCATCCGGCTGGACAGCGGCGACCTTGCGTATTTGTCCATACAGGCACGTAAGATGCTGGATGATGCCGGTTTGTCTTATGTAAAAATTGTGGCCTCAAACGATCTGGATGAACACACGATCTTTAACTTGAAGGCCCAAGGCGCGCGGATTGATATCTGGGGTGTAGGAACCCAGCTGATTACGGCAGCGGATCAGCCTGCTCTCGGCGGCGTCTACAAGCTGGTTGAGCGGCAAAGAGGCGACGAGATGGTGCCGACGATTAAAATTTCCGGCAATCCCGAGAAGATCAGCACGCCTGGCAAGAAAGAAGTATACCGTCTGATCAGCCGAAATGATCATAGGGCGCTGGCAGATTATATTACCTATCCGGCGGAAGTCATTTCAGAGGACCGGAATAACAAGCTTCGCCTGAAGCACCTGCTGAATTCTACGCTGCAGAAGACCGTCAAGAATTTCGATGCAATGAGAATGCTGGAGCCGGTTTATGTGGACGGCAAACTCGTATACGAGCTGCCCGGGCTTGATGAGGTCAGAAAATATCATCAGGCACAGCTCTCCTTGTTCTGGCCGGAATACCTGCGCAAGCTGAATCCGGAAATTTACCGCGTCAGCTTGAGCGAAGAGGTCTGGAACAAGCGTCAATCGATGATTGAAGCTTATCTTGAGCAGCATGAGGAATAGAAGGGAATAGATGGAATAGACCGGAATTGATGGAAGAGATGCGGACAGAGGAAGCTGGATAAGAATCGAAGTCCGATACAATACAAAGTCCGATACAAAACAAAGTCCGATACAAATAGTAGCCAGATAAGAATACGAGTCAGATAAAAATACAAGAGCTGCCGTTCTGGAACCCAGGGCGGCAGCTCTTGCTTTTGCTTTGGTTCGTACACGCCGCCCAGATCAAATTATTTCTCGGGAAAGCGCAGAAGGCGATAAGATTTGACGATGGTTGAATAAATTCGACACCAGCTTTAAACTGCCGCCGGTTCGGCCCGGAATGCTAAGCTTTTAGGCTTTGTACAGTTCACGCATAATATGGCGGAGCTCCGGCAAAATAATCCGTTCCATGGCGAGCTTAACAGCACCGCTGGAGCCGGGCATCGAGAAAATGGCGGTTTCGCCGATCACTCCGGCCATTGCGCGGCTTAGAATGGCGGCAGAGCCAATGTCCTCGGTAAAGCTCAGATAGCGGAACAGCTCCCCGAAGCCCGGCAGTTCCTTGCCGAGACTGAGCATGCTTCGCACCGCTTCATAGGTCGTGTCCCGCGGAGAAATGCCGGTGCCGCCGGTGAGCAGCACGGCCTCAATCTTCTTGTCCTCGGAGGACTCATGCAGCAAGTTCCGGAGCGCTTCGTAATCGTCCTTGACGATCCGGTAATCAACGACACTGAATCCGCCGTTTTCCAGAAGCTCCATCATGAGCTTTCCGCTTGTATCGTTGTCCGGTGAGCGTGTGTCCGAAACCGTAATAACCTGACAGGCGACGGAGGCCGGCGCCTGCTGCTTATGTTCATCTACAGATCTCATAACGATAACCTCGCCTTCCATAACAGTTTTTTACTCTATCTTTATATTCTATCTTATTATTCTATCTTATTATTCTATTATACCTTAAACCCAATTCCATTTGGTTGCATCCGCCCGGCTGCTATAGTACACTCGCTTTCAGACTAGTCATAACGTACAGATTTCTAAGGAGGACCAGAAATTGCAGGCTGCAGAAGAAACATTTGTAACCCCGGTATACCTGTTGTCGGGTTTTTTGGGAAGCGGTAAAACAACCTTGCTGTCAAAGCTGATTGATTATTGGCAGCAAGCCGGCATGAAGCCGGCCGTTGTCATGAACGAATTGGGAGAAGTGAATCTTGACGGGCTGCTTGTGAAGCAGGAGGTGCCCATGGAGGAAATGCTCGGGGGCTGCATCTGCTGTTCCAGCAGAGGCGATCTGGGCTATACGCTGGCTTCCCTCATTCAGAAAGAGCACCCGGATGTCATAGTAGTCGAAGCTACAGGCGCGGCGAATCCGATGGAGGTGCTGGATGCGGTAACCGAAACAGCTCTCTATATGAAGCTTGAGATCATGCCGGTCATTACCGTGGTAGATTCAGCCTATCTGATGGAGCTGTTCGAGAGCCAGCAGGGAAAGACCTACCGGCTCATGCAGGAGCAAATCCGCTGCGCTTCGGTTCTGATCATGAACAAGACGGATCTGCTAAAGGCCGGCCAGGAGCAGCAGCTGCTGGAGCTTTTAAATAAATCGAACCCTTATGCCAGAAAAATTCCGGCGGTGAAATGCGAGGTTGATTTGGCCGCATTGCTGGGTAACAGTGAGACAGCTGCTGACACCCAAACTGCTCCTCACAACCACAACACGGATCATGAACAGGAACGAGGAGAATCTCAGACAACGGCTGATGAAGAGCATCCAGGCCATCCAGGCCATGCTGATCATGCAGCCCATGCTATTCATGCTCCTCATGCTCCCCATGCTCCCCATGCTGCTCATAGTCACGTCATGGTTTATACCCATTATCTCAGCTCCCCGGTTGACAGCCAGGAATTCGAGGATTTTATCGCGGGGCTGCCCCGGGACGTATACCGTGCTAAAGGCGTCCTCAGTTTCTCTGATACGAGCAGCCGGTTCCTTTTCCAATACGCATATCGGGAACCTGACTTTATGAAGATTACGCCGCAAGGGGATATTCCGGACGTGGTAGTGTTTATTGGCGAGCATTTTAATAAAGAGGAGTTGACATGCAAGCTTCGCAGGCTTGAGGAGAAGACAGAGCTCTCCCGCGAAAAATAGTCCCTTAGAGCCTTATACATCGGCTCATCGGTTTGTGTGATTTTACTGACTATTCAGCGCACGCGTATCTATTCATATTCATTGGATCTGCAGCCGGCAGGCATTCTTTGCTTGTTTCAAAATCAATTGAACAAGGTAATTAGACTACGATAAGGTTTACCGTTTCATGATGAGAACAATCCGAGAATCCCTGACAGGAGGAGATCATAATGATAATGAGTCACCAGGAATACCGCAGCTGTATTGAAGCCTGCCTCGAATGCATGAATGCCTGCAACTACTGCTATGTATCCAGCTTGAAAGAATACGATCTGGCCATGCTCCGCGACTGCATTCGGCTGGATCGTGAATGTGCGGACATCTGCATGTTTGCAGCCGACGCGCTGTCCCGAGATACGATGTTTGCTGCAGAAATCTGCGAGCTGTGTGCGAAAGCCTGCGAGGCTTGTGCGGAAGAGTGCGCCAAACACGAACATGATCACTGTCAACAATGTGCTGAAGCCTGCCGGCGCTGCGCAGAAATGTGCCGCTCGATGACCGCAGCTTAAATCGTTATTTAGGTGAACTATTAACTAGATAAACAGATAATGAAGCAAGCAGCAATGAGGTCAGCACATAAGCTGGATGATGCGCAGCATGCTTTGCTTTAATCCGGTTGATGACTGTTAACAGCAGGTCGTTGACCGGTTTTTTTGTGCGAAGGGGATCGCTGCAGCTGCACTTAAGAGGTGAAAATGCTGATCTGCCAAGGGGAATTACAGCTTATTAATATTTTTAAAACCTGTCAACAATATTGATGACGAAAGCGAATTTTCATTTGATTGAGAAAGAAAGCGCTTTGAATTACCATTAAGTCAAGGATAAGACAACAAGACATTCGCAAATTATCCTATTAGTTATAAAGGGAGGCTCCAATATGGCAGCAGCAGTTACTGAAAATAATTCCGGAGGATTACGGGTTGGTGTTCAAAAGTTTGGCCGTCTTCTGAGCGGTATGGTTATGCCAAACATTGGCGCTTTTATCGCGTGGGGCCTGATTACGGCTCTCTTTATCCCGACTGGCTGGATTCCTAATGAGTATCTGGCAAAGCTGGTCGATCCTACGATCAAATATTTGCTTCCGCTTCTGATCGGTTATACCGGCGGTGAAATGATTCACGGGAAACGCGGTGCCGTAATCGGTGCGATTGCAACGATGGGCGTTATTATCGGTTCCGATATTCCGATGTTCCTCGGTGCGATGATCGTAGGTCCGATTGCCGCATGGATTCTGAAGCAGTTTGACCGTGCGATTGAAGGCAAAATCCGCGCCGGTTTCGAAATGCTGGTCAACAACTTCTCGATCGGCATCATCGGCGGCTTGATTATGCTGGGAACGTATTCCGGTATCGGGCCAGCCGTTGAAGGATTGACAACCGTTCTTGCGAACGGCGTTGAAGCTCTTGTGAACGCAAATCTGCTTCCACTGGTTAACATTATTATTGAACCGGCAAAAGTCTTGTTCTTGAACAATGCTATCAACCATGGCATCTTGAGCCCGATTGCGGCTGAAGAATCAGTTCGTACAGGTAAATCCATTCTGTTCATGCTTGAATCCAATCCAGGCCCTGGCCTTGGCGTATTGCTGGCCTATTGCTTGGTTGGCAGAGGTTCCGCGAAACAGTCTGCTCCAGGCGCTGTAATCATTCACTTCCTGGGCGGTATTCATGAAATTTATTTCCCTTACATTCTGATGAACCCTCGCCTGATTCTGGCTGTTATGGCCGGCGGCGTATCCGGTACGTTCATGTTCCAATTGCTTGGCGCAGGTCTTACAGGCCCAGCTTCTCCAGGCAGTATCATCGCTTACTTCCTGGTAACGCCAAAAGGCGGTTACTTCGCAATGCTCGCCGGTGTAATCGTCGCCGCGGTGGTTTCGTTCCTTCTGTCTGTACTGCTCCTTAAAACTTCGAAACAGAAAGAAGAAGAAAGCATTGAAGAAGCAGCAGCAAAAATGAAAGACATGAAAGCAGCAGGAATGACCAAAACAGCTGCAGCAGTTACTGGCGCAGATCAAGCAATCAGCGATGCAGCCGTTCAACTGAAACCTGAAGATGTTCACAAAATTGTATTTGCCTGCGATGCAGGTATGGGTTCGAGTGCAATGGGTGCTTCGGTGCTGAGAAAGAAGATGCAGCAGGCTAACGTTAATGTAACGGTCGTCAACTCTGCAATTAGTGAGATTCCGTCCGATGCGGATATCGTCATCACGCAGAAGACTTTGACAGACCGCGCCAAAGGTAAAATTCCTACAGCCGAGCACATCTCTATTGATAATTTCTTGAAGAGCCCTGAATATGACAAGCTTGTCGACCGCCTCAAAGGGTAAGATATAGTAAGGGTAAAAATAGAGAATGAGAAAGCGCCGGCGCCAGCCGGCGTTATTCTCCTTTCTCAAGGGAGGTGCGGAGTGAACAGACTCACCGCTAGGCAAAGGCAAATCCTTACCTTCCTGCTGGATAGGAAAGAAGAGACCACTGCTGCCGAAATCGCGGAAGAAGCCCAGGTGAGTGTCAGAACCGTCCACCGGGAAATGGATGGGATCGAGTCCTACTTGGAGGCATTCGATCTCCGGCTCAAGAAGAAATCCGGCAAAGGCATTGAGCTTGAAGGCTCATCCGAGTCCATGAATAAATTGTCTGCCGCGCTCAAAGAAGAAAGGCCAGCCGAATATTCGGGTGAAGAACGAAAGCTATATATTCTTCTGTCTCTCCTGCAGGCGGATGAGCCGGTGAAGCTGTTTGCGCTTGCCCATTCCCTGAGAGTGACGGTACCGACGGTTTCGAATGATCTTAACGAGCTTGAACCCTGGATCGGCAGATTCCGGCTGGAGCTGATCCGCAGGCGTGGTTATGGAGTTGAAATTGAAGGACGTGAAGAGAATAAACGGAGGGCAATCTGCCAATTGGCGGAGGAAAATCTTGATCCTTCCGATCTGCTTGGAGCGACTGAGAATCAGCCCCCTCTTCTGCAGCGGCTGCTGAAAATCGCCGGTAAGGATTATTTTATGGCCGTGGAAAGCGCTCTGTGGAATAAGGGCTCAGAATGGCTGGATGAGCTGAGTGAGAAGGCCTACACGCATCTGCTGCTTTCTTTATCCGTCACCGTTTCAAGGATTATTCAGAACAAACGGATCACGGAGACAGATGATGAATCTGGCCTTTACGGTTTTCGGCCCCGAAATGTGGAGGATGCCAGAAACATCGTGAAGGAGCTCTCCGAGCTGCTGGACATTCATTTTTGTGAATATGAGATTGTCTATATCGCCTTAATGCTTGATGCCCTTGAGGACTCAGCGACCCAGAATTATTTGGCCCAGGTTGATCTGGTGCATACGGAAATCGTGAACCAGCTGATTCTGAAGGTTGCCCAGAAGACCGGGTATCCGCTCCAGGGCGACAAATCGCTCAGGGAAGGGCTGCTGCAGCATATTGATCCCGCATTAAAACGGTTAAGGGAAGGATCGCGGATCCGCAATCCTCTGTTAACCTCGATCCGCAAGGATTATGAACCGCTGTTCCAGTCGGTCAAGGAAGCGGTAATGGAAATGGAGTCCGCGCTGGAAGTGCCTGATGAAGAAATCGGCTTTCTGGTGATGCACTTTGGGGCTTCGATCGAAAGGCTAAAGCGGCTGCAGCGTGATGTCCGGGCGATTCTGGTCTGCAGCAGCGGAATCGGCTCGGCTAAACTGCTTGCGACCAGGCTGGCCAAAGAAATTCCGCAGATCAAAGTGATCCGGAACAGCTCCTGGTATGAAGCCGCCAGAATCCCGGAGGAAGATTACGATCTGATTATTTCAACCATTGATCTTCCGCTTCCCCAGACCCGTTATATCCGCCTGAGTCCCCTGCTTACCAGAGAGGACATCGAGCGGTTAATCGACTACATCAAGAATACAACCCTGAAGCAGGGGGAAGATTCTTCTGCAGCCGTTAAGAGCTCCAACAAAAATGAAGAGGAACCGGGCTGGGCCGTGGGACGGATCAGATCGCTGCACACCATACTTACGGAAATTCTGGTCATCGTTGATCAATTCCGGCTGCAGCCTATTGATACGAAAGGGAAGGGGCTGGAGCAGGTGCTGCTTGAAGCGTGCCGCTCTCTGGCCGAGGCTTCTGTGCTGATCCATCCGGAGAAGATCACAAATCTCTTGATTGAGCGGGATCTGTTGGGAAGTCTGGTCATCCCTGATAGCTCGCTGGCGCTGTTCCATACGCGGAGCACCGACATTTTGCAGCCTTCGTTATCGCTGTACCGCCTTAGTCAGCCAGTAAAAATGGATCAGCAAACGGACATCACCGTTATTCTGATTATGCTTGCCCCTTGGGAGCTGCCGAAGGAATCGCTCGAGGTGCTGAGTGAAATCAGCGCCCTCCTGCTTTGGCCGGAGCTGATCCGGTTGATGGAGCAAGGCAGTGAACAAGAGGTGAAGCAGTTTCTATCCTCAGAGCTGATGGGGTATTTTAAGAATAAAATATAGAGAAAAGGTGGAGTTTACCATGAGTATACTGTCAAAAGATAAAATTCTATTGTCTGCAACTGCTGCTGATAAAGTTGAAGCGATCCGGATTGCCGGAGAGCTGCTTGTTAAGGCGGGTCATGTCGAGCCGGTTTATGTTGACCATATGATCGAACGGGAAAATATTGTCTCCACTTACATGGGCAATGGGCTTGCCATTCCGCACGGCACCAAAGAAGGCAAGGACGTGATTCATTCAACGGGTTTGTCGATCGTCCGCTTCCCGGAAGGCGTGGATTTCGGAGGAGATGAACCTGCGTTCGTCGTAATCGGCATTGCGGGCGCCGGCGGCGACCATATGCAGATTCTGACCAACGTGGCCATGATCTTCAGCGAGGATGAAAGCTTGGAAATGGTCATGAATGCGCCGACGGAAGAGGCAATTATGGCGATTTTTGAAGGAGGCCTTGAAGACTAATGAAAGCTGTACATTTTGGAGCAGGGAATATCGGCCGCGGGTTTATCGGATTGCTGCTGTCTCAGGCAGGTTATCAAGTGACTTTTCTGGATGTGAATGAAACGCTTGTGAATCATTTGAAGGAACAAGGTGAATATCCGGTGGTGCTCGCGGGTGAGCAGCGGGAAACCCTCATCGTCCGCAACGTCACCGGAATAAACAGCGCAGCAGAAGCAGAGGCGGCGGTTCAGGCTGTAGCGGAGGCGGATATTGTAACCACTGCGGTCGGCGTTAATATTCTTAAGCATATCGCCCCAACGATCGCTGCCGGGCTGAAGGAACGGCTGAAGGCAGGTTCTCCAGCTCCGCTTCATATCATTGCCTGTGAAAATGCGATTGGCGGCAGCACCCAGCTCAAAGAGCATGTGTATGCCCTGCTGGATGAGGAAACCCGCGGGAAAGCGGACAAACTCGCGGCCTTCCCGGATGCCGCTGTTGACCGGATTGTTCCGCTGCAACAGCATGAGAATCCGCTGGAGGTGGAAGTGGAGCCCTTTTTCGAGTGGGCTGTCGATGCTTCGCAAATGATTCCTGGCTATCAGAAGATTGAAGGCGTACATTATGTGGACCGCCTGGAGCCATACATTGAGCGCAAGCTGTTTACGGTTAATACCGGCCACTGTTCGGCTGCTTACCGCGGATACCTGAAAGGGTATGAAACGATTCAGCAGTCTATGGAGGATGCGGGAGTTGCAGATGAGCTCTACAGTGTGCTCAAAGAAACCGGTGCTGTTCTTGTTGCCAAGCACGGTTTTGATGCGGCCGAGCATGAAGCTTATATTCAAAAAATCATGCAGCGCTTCCGCAATCCTGCGCTGAAAGATGAGGTCGCCCGGATTGGCAGATCGCCAATCCGCAAGCTTTCGCCAAATGACCGGCTGGTGTCGCCGGCCCTGCAGGCTTTTGACCGCGGGTTGTCTTATGAAGGCTTAGCCAAGTCCATGGCTGCAGCGATGCTGTTTGATGTGCAGGAGGACCCGGAAGCCGTTCAGATTCAGCAGTCTCTGAAGGAAAGCGGCGTAAGCAAAACGTTAACTCATTTTACCGGCATTCCTGCCGACCATCCGGTTCATCAGGCTGCTATGAAGCATTATGAGCAGCTGAGCAGCTCAACCAAATAGAACAAAACAGGCTGTCCGTTTCTTTCATGGGCAGCCTGTTTATTAGGGGATTTTTATTAAAGTGACCACACTATATGACCACACGAAATTACTACATTACTTAAATATCAAGTTTGCGCGTACCAATCCATTTTACCATTTCCGGGTCCCGATGGGAGAAGAACAGGCTTTCCTTTGTATCCATTGCAGCGATCGAGCTCATATCCTCCTCACTCAATTGGAAATCAAAGATATTGAAGTTCTCCTCGATTCTTTCCTTACGAACTGATTTCGGAATGACAACCACTTCCCTTTGAGTTAACCAGCGCAAAACCACCTGAGCCACGGATTTGTTATGTTTCTCAGCAATGGTTGTAAGCACTTCATTCTGGAACATGTTGTTTCTGCCTTCCGCAAAAGGACCCCAGGATTCAATCTGCACCTGATTCTCCTTCATAAATTGGGCAGATTCAATTTGCTGACAGAACGGGTGGGTTTCGACCTGATTGACTGCAGGTGTAATTTCATTATGAAGAATGAGGTCAATCAGGCGGTCGCTGTGGAAGTTGCTGACGCCGATTGCCTTAACTTTTCCTTCCCGGTACAGCTCCTCCATGGCTCTCCAAGAGCCGTGAACGTCCCCAAAAGGCTGATGGATTAAATACAAATCCAGATAGTCGAGCTGAAGTCTTCTCAGCGAAGCCTCGAATGCTTTTTTGGTGCGCTCATATCCGGTATCCTGTACCCAGAGCTTGGTTGTAATGAATAGTTCTTCTCTCGGCACGCCGCTTTGTTTGATTGCTCTTCCTACAGCTTCTTCATTAAGGTAGGAGGCCGCTGTATCAATCAGCCGGTAGCCGGCGGAAATGGCATCAAGCACACTTTGCTCGCATTGATTCAAATCTTGAATTTGGTAAACACCGAAGCCAAGGATTGGCATTTTAACACCATTGTTTAAAGTTACATATTGCATAAGAATTCTCCTTTTCTAAATAAAATTATTTGCCCACGCGATTTGCATATTCAGCCGGATAACGATCTCCGGCAATCTCAATTTTAGAGAGAGCTTCATTTAAATCAGTGAGTTCTAGAGCGGAGAGGTTAACTTCTGCTGCCCCTAAATTTTCTTCAAGCCGCATCCGTTTTCTTGTACCCGGAATAGGAACGATCCACGGCTTTTGGGCCAGTACCCAAGCCAATGCCACTTGAGCCGGTGTTGCTTTTTTTTCTTTAGCTATTTGTCCAATTAAATCGATTAATACTTGGTTGGCCTCCAGATTCTCTGGCTGGAAACGGGGAACAATATGGCGGAAGTCAGAGTTATCAAAAGTAGATTCTTTATTGATCGTTCCGGTAAGAAATCCTTTGCCAAGCGGACTGAAGGGCACAAAGCCGATCCCGAGTTCTTCCAAGACGGGCAGCAGCTCGTCCTCCGGATTTCTCCACATCATGGAATACTCACTTTGGATGGCAGTCAGAGGAAGAACGGCATGAGCCCGGCGAATGGTTGCAATTCCGGCTTCGGAGAGTCCCCAATGCTTCACCTTACCTTCACGAATTAGGTCTTGTACAACTCCGGCGACCTCTTCGATGGGTACGTGCGGATCAACGCGATGCTGATAATAAAGATCAAGGGTTTCGACTTGAAGACGTTTGAGCGACCCTTCAACGGATTGTCTAATGGTTTCGGGTCTGCTGTTAAGCACTTGTTTGCCGTTGTCCATTTGAATGCCGAATTTTGTAGCAATGACTACTTTGCCCTTAAGAGGGGCCAGAGCCTCGCCAACAAGCTCTTCGTTCACATAAGGACCGTACACTTCAGCGGTATCAAAGAAGGTTACTCCGCGGTCGAAGGCTGCATGAATCAGAGCGATCATCTCTTTCTTGTCAGAAGCAGGACCATAACCATGACTCATTCCCATACAACCGAGACCAATGGCGGACACTTCCAGACCATCACTGCCTAATTTGCGCTTTTGCATTCCCTGGTTCACCCTTTCGTCAGTTACATTAGCCATTAAATCGTTTAGCTATTCCTTCTTCCTAGATCTATTATGCTACGAACATGCAGACGACCGGTATCCTGATTGTATTGAATGATTGCCTATTTATATCATCAGTCTGCCAGGAAAGCCATACTTTTGGATGTATCGTAAATCTCCTTGATCTGCTTGATATCCGATTTGGGAGGAGCACCGAACAAACGGGAATACTCCCGGCTGAACTGGGAGGCACTTTCGTACCCGACCCGGAAGGCAGCCTCTGATGCTTCAGCGGATTCCGACAGCAGTAGACGGCGTGCTTCCTGCAGCCGGAGCTGCTTTTGAAATTGAATAGGACTCATGCCGGTCACCTGTTTGAAGTTCCGATGAAAGGAAGGGATACTCATATTGGCAGTTTCGGCAAGCTCCTCCACACGGAGGGGTTGATCGAAATTTCGGGTGATATGTTCAATCGTTTCCATGATCCGGTAATTGTTACTGCCTTCCATTGCGATTTGTCCCAGGACTGCGCCGTACGGACTTTGAAGAAGGGCGTACAGCACTTCTTTTGTGATCAATGGAGCAAGAAAGGGAATATCGCTTGGCCGGTCAAGTAATTTGACCAGTCGAAGTGTTGCATCCATAAGAAAAGGCTCCATCTGACCCACAAACAGGGCACGGTTTGATTGATCTTTTGGCCTGATGATCAGGTTTGCCTCGTTGATGATTTCCAGGATCTGTGAATGTGTAAATTCCAGTTTGATGCTCAAATACGGAAGCTCAGGCGCAGCTTTAATAATTTTCCCTACAACAGGAAGATCCATAGAGGCAATGAGGTAATCGGCAGGTCCGTACTCAAAACGCTCCTGGGCCAGATATACCTCTTTCAATCCTTGTGCAATGACGCAATAACACGGTTTAAAAACCCGGTGGGAAGGCTCGGCCAATCTCGAGTTTTGAATGATATGTAAAGAGGGAATGGGGGTTTCGTGCACTCCGTCCTTGATGGAATACTTTTGTATAAGCTCAGCCAGTTCCCTTTGCTGCTTGAAAATATTGTCCATTCCAGCACCCCTTTCTTAGTTCTGTTTAATTATAAACGATGGAGGGCATAACGGCAGTGTCAGTGACAGGAATAGAAAAAGCTGCAGCCCATCTTAAAAATACTGAAGGCAAGCCCCTTTGGCTTGCCTTCTTGCGCATATGCAGCTGCTGACGATACTATGATTCAAAGATTTCTTTTAATCAATACCTTTTATTCAATACCTTTTTATTCAATACTTTTTTAATCAACACTTGAGTCCGATGCTTTATTTTCACCAAATTACTACGACAAATTCGGCAGCATGGCCGCAGGTACACCGCCCGCTTCGCCGCCTGCTTCCGGTGAATCCGTCAGCCCGCCTTGGAGGCGGTACATTTGATAGTAGCGGCCGCCTAAAGCAAGCAGCTCGTCATGACTGCCGCGTTCCACGATTTCGCCTTTATGCAGCACCAGGATCTGGTCTGCACTGCGGATCGTTGACAGGCGGTGCGCAATGATAAACGTGGTGCGCCCTTTCTTGAGCACCTCCAGCGCGGACTGGATCAGCGCTTCCGTCTCCGTATCGATGTTGGCGGTCGCCTCATCGAGAATAAGGATGGCCGGATCGAACGCCAGCGCCCGGGCGAAAGAGATCAGCTGCCGCTCGCCGGCGGAGAGCGTGCTGCCTTTTTCCACGACAGGCTCATCAAGGCCGCCCGGCAAATGGGCGAGGATGCGGTCCGCTCCGACGTCCTTCAGCGCTTTCTCAACCGTTGCACGGGAGATCCGGCTGTCGCCGAGACTGACGTTGCTGGCAATGGTACCGGTGAACAGGTACGGATCCTGGAGGACAATGCCCATATGTTGGCGGATCCACTGCTTCGGCAGGGTGGTCACCTCCTGGCCGTCGATGCGGATCGTGCCTTTCTGCGGATCATAGAACCGGAACAGCAGGTTGATGATCGAGCTTTTTCCCGAGCCGGTGTGGCCGACCAGAGCAACGGTTTCACCCTGCTTCGCGCTGAAAGTGATATCTTTCAATACATAATCCTTCTTGTAAGCGAAAGAAACGTGGTCAAATTCAACATCGCCCTTGTAGCGCGGCATGCCGCCGTCTGTTACGTCAACTCCCGGTACATCCATCAGCTCAAATACGCGCCCGGCGGATACGAGGGAGGAATCAAGAGCGGCCAGCTGGTTGACCATGCCGGTGATCGGCTGGAATAAGCGTCCCAGCACATCTACAAAGGCATATAATACACCCAGCGAAACGATACCTGTGCCGGACAGATAGGAACCGCCGAAATACCAGAGTACAACTGCAAAGGCTAGGTTCCGGATTACGTTAACCAGGTTATGGGAGGTCAGCGCGTTCAGGTTGAGCATTTTGTTCTGATGTTTCATATAGTCGTCGTTCAGGGCTTCAAACTCTTCGCTCGTCTGCTTCTGGCGTCTGAAGACGCGGATCACAGGCATGCCCTGGATCGATTCATTAATAATGGCATTGATTTCACTCAGTCTGGAGCGGATGATGGTGTTGTATTTGGTCGCGAATTTGCGGTACAGCACAACCCAGCATACAATGACCGGAATGACGAACAAGCAGATGAGGCCCAGCCGGTAATCCAGTAGGAACAACGCAACGTAGACGCCGAGCATATTAATGATCCCCGAGAAGAAGTTGGATAAGACCGCGATAAACAAATCTTTGACAGCTTCGGTGTCGTTTGTCACCCGGGATACAACCTTGCCGGCCGGCAGATTGTCAAAATAGTTAACCGATAGCTTCTGGATATGACCGTACACGTCGATCCGCAGCTTCTGTATGACTTTGTTAGCCGAGGACTGGAGCCAGTAGGTCTTGCCGAATTCCATCACGATGGAGACGAGAAGGAAGCCGAAGTAGGCGAGAACCAGGGTCCGGATGCCCGGGAGCTCCGGTTTGTAGAAGGCATACAGCTCTTTGGCGGACAGCTTCACGGCTGGATATTGCACGCTTTCTCCGCCTTTTGTAATCGTCAGCACGCCGTTCTCATAGGAGCGTTCGCCAGAGGTGTCCGGCACGGCGGCACTGACGAAGTAGAACGGGTGGCCGGCCTGCAGAAGATGCACCTCTGCGCCTTTGGCCTCGTCCGGTTCAAAACGGTCGCCTCTCTTATACAAGCGGCCGTTATAGCTGACGGCTTCGTCCGAAGCCTGGGTGGTCTCGTAAAAAGACTTCTCAATCGCCAGCATGTGATTGTCGATCATGTTCCTGGCGATAAACGGGCCGGCCAGATCGGCCGCCACGCCGACCGCCAGCATGATAAGCGCCAGAATAAAAGTCTTCTTGGCGGTTAATGCGTATTTAAACAAGGCTTTGCCTGTCTTTGTTTTCATTGGGGGTAAACACCTCTCTAATCTGTCAGGTTGGATTCGACCTGCTGCCGCTCGTACTGCTCGCGGTACCAGCCGCCTTTAGCCAGCAGCTCTTCGTGTGTCCCTTCCTCGGCGATCCGGCCTTTCTCCAGCACGATGATGTGGTCGGCGTGTTCGATGGCGGAGAGCCGGTGCGTAGCGATCAGGGTCGTCTTGCCGGAGCGCTTGCTCCGGATGTTCTCGATGATCCGGGCTTCGGTTCTGGCATCGACGGCCGACAAGGCGTCGTCGAGAATCAGAATCTCCGGATCGGCGATAAAGGCGCGGGCCAGCGACACGCGCTGCTTCTGGCCGCCCGAGAGGGCGACGCCTTTTTCACCGACCAGCGTATCCAGCCCGTCAGACAGCGTATGAAGGTCGCCGTCGAAGGAGGCGGTGCGGATGGCGTCCATAATCAGCCCGTCATCAGCGTCTGGACGGCCGTATTGAATATTCTGCCGGACGGTTTTGGAGAACAGGATCTGCTCCTGCGGCACATAGCCGATCCAGCTGTGCAGCTCATCCTTGGCAATGGACTGGATGGGCACTCCCGACACCAGCAGTTCACCCGTGCCAAGCGGGTATTCGTGCAACAGCTGCTTCAGCAGCGTCGATTTGCCGGCTCCGGTCCGGCCGACAATGCCCAGTGTTTCCCCGCGTTTCAGCGCGAGCCGGACATGCTCCAGATTGTTCAGGGTTGACGTCGGGTACCGGAAGGTGACGTCTCTGAACGCAATGGAATCCGGACTTTGCACATGGACTGGAGCAGCGATGTCCTCGACGTCGGGCTTCACGTTCAGTGTTTCATTCACCCGGTCCAGCGAAGCGCCGCCGCGCTGCATAATGTTGATCAGCTCACCGATCGCGAACATCGGCCAGATCATCATCCCGAGATACATGTTAAAGGATACGAGACTGCCCAGCGTCAGCTCATTGTGAAAGACAAGATACATGCCGTAGGTCAAGCTGATAACATAGCTCAGGCCTACGAACAGGCGGATCGTCGGTTCAAAGTAGGCGTCTACTTTGGCTACCGCAAGATTTTTCTGATAGACATCATTCGTAATCTGCTCAAACCGGGCCTCGTCGTTCCGTTCCTGCACATAAGCGCGGATTACGCGCACACCGGCAACCGACTCAAGCACCTGGTCGTTCATATCGCCGAAGGCGTCCTGGGCCAGCGTGTAGCGTTCATGGATGACCTTGCCGTATATCTTCATGGCCAGCGCAATAAAGGGAAGCGGAATAATGGCAGCCAGCGTCAGCTTCCAGCTGATCAGCGTCGACATCGCGATAAAAATAACGGCCAAGAACGCCGTAGAGTCCGTCAATGTGAGCATCCCGAACCCGGCCGTCTGCGCGACAGAGCGCAGGTCGTTGGTGGCGCGCGCCATCAGGTCGCCGGTCCGGCTGCGTTCAAAGAACGGCGGAGTCATCCGCAGCAGGTGGTTCATAAAGCGGGTTCTAAGCAGCCGCTCCACCAGGTTGGAGCCGCCGAACAGCTTGTGCATCCAAACGTAAGTGATCAGATAGATCAGAACCAGCAGGCCCAATATGGATAAAATATAAGCCGTCAGGGACTGCCAGGTGATGGAGCCGCCCACAATATCGTCAATGGCGCTGCCGAGCAGCCGTGGGGGAGCAAGCTCCAGAATGCCTACACCGATCAGAAGGATAAGCCCGATCGTGTAGCGCTGCTTCTCCCGGCGGAAGAACCAGCCTAAATTTTTCAATACCGAAAACATGAAGTGTAACCCTCCTCATTAAGTCGTTCTCATCCAAATTCTCTTTCGCCAGCACCTTGGACAAATACTCCGGCCCGGCAGCCGCCTAACACGGCCCGGACCTTGAAATAAATAAAGGGACACATCGTCCATTGACGATATGTCCCTGAATAACCAAACATATGCCGGAGCGCGATTGGAAGCAATCGTGTCCGCTGATACAGCCGGGTAATGGCGTGATGGTTAAAGGAAGCGCAGTAATCTATGGCTTTCTTAACCTCTTGCATGCGGGATTGCTTCGATATTTGGTTGCTTGGTCCGATAAGCCAGATCATGGTTATCATTCATGAGATAAATAAACATCGAGCGCACCCTTTCTTCCGACTGGAAATATTTGATAATGGTTACTGACACAAGAATCTTAACACCGGCTTTTCAACCTTGTCAAACGTAAAAAACGATTATAATCAATTTGGCCTGTTTGGCAAACAGGAGGTTCATAGGCTAAAATAAGAAGGAAAGAGAACCTGATTTAGAAGAGACAGCCTGATCAGTATAGCAGCAAGGGCTGGTTGAGAAGGAGAGAGACGCCATGATTCATGTTGCTCAAGACGCTGCCGAATGGTACAAGAAAGAACTGGAACTCACGGAGGGGCAGGCGGTCCGTTTCTTTCCCCGCTACAGCGCCGGCGGGCATGTTCACCCCGGATTTTCCCTCGGCATTGATACAGCAGAGCCAAAGAAGCCGGGATTGTCCGCGACGGTCGGCGGCATCCTTTTTTATATGGAGGACCAGGATTTGTGGTATTTGGACGGCTATGATTTGAAAGTGAGCTATGATGCGGAAGCTGATGATATTGTTTATGAGTATGTTCAATAAGGACAACTGAAACAGACAAGGCAGAGCCGAACTGGCAGAACAGCTGTAACATTCATTGGAGAGTATCAGGCAGAAGTGGAAAAGCCCGCGCTGGCGCGGGCTTTTGCTGTACCGGCAGGCAAGAGCCTATCCTAGCTGAACACGTTATGTTCCATTGCAAACTCGAAATCCTGGATGTCAAACACCTGAACCGGAACCTCGGCCTCAATGATTCTGCGGATCAGCTCGAATTGGTCAGTCAGAATCGGGGCATTCTCTCTTTGGGCAGTTAATATGATTTCCGTTTCGATTGGGTCCAGGTATTCTCCGTACTGCTCATTGTCAACGGCGTTGACAACCGTCCAGGTAATATGCTCATCAAGCAGGATGGAAGAGGTCTTTCCCCATGGCATAATTAAAATTTTATCGATCCGTTTCCGGTTTAAGGGCTCTTCCATATAAGCAATCAGCTCATTAATTTTGCCTTTGACGTACCTGTCGTCGTCCGGGTCGTTCATGAGCGGTTCAGTGCTGCTGCTGAATTCGTACAATTCCATGATCGTATTGTAGGGCACAATATATTCAACAGGTCCGGAAGGTGCCAGCAATTCACCGTAGATCGCGACCATTACAGCTTCAATGACAAATCGGCGTGTCATGGTTACCCTCCTAAAGCGATTACATCGTTATTCGGCTGACGCCGCTGCTCACAGCCTGCTGCTGCAAGTTTTTATTATGGAGTATAACACACAAGGGAAGTGCACTCAATTGAATCCGTTTAGAGCCTATTTTGTATTTGTTAAGCCTTATTGGAAGTGGATTGTTCTTACGCTGCTGATCGGCCTGCTGAAATTCGGCATTCCTTCACTGCTCCCGCTGCTCTTGAAATATGTGGTCGACGACCTGCTTATGAACGGGCAGCTGACAGCCGCCGAGCGGATCCACGGACTTGCGCTTGCGCTCGGGGCAGCCATGTTCCTGTTTGTTGTGGTAAGAGGGCCGGTTGAATATTTCCGCCAATATTTTGCCCAGCTGATTACAGCCCGAATTCTGTTTGACCTGCGCAGCAGACTGTATGAGCATCTTCAGAAGCTCTCGCTGCGTTATTATCAGAGCACCAAGGTCGGTGAAATCATTTCACGGTTCATTAATGATGCCGAACAGACCAAGAACATCGTGGAAGTCGGCATGATGAACGTCTGGCTCGATATGTTTACCCTCCTGTTTGTGCTTGGATTTATGTTTTATCTGGACCCGGTCTTGACGCTTGTGTCGATTTCGGTGCTGCCGCTCTATGCCATATCCGTAAACCTGCTTTATAAACGCTTGAAAAAGCTGACCAAAGACCGCTCCGCAGCGCTCGCCGGCATTCAGGCCTACCTTCATGAACGGATTCAGGGCATTGCCGTCATCCGCAGCTTTGCGCTTGAGCGCCATGAGGGCACCCGCTTCCGGGGCATCAACGGACGGTATCTGGACAAAGCGCTCAATCAAAGCAGATGGAATGCCTGGACTTTTGCCATTACCAACACCTTAACGGATATCGCGCCGCTGCTGGTGATCGGGTATGGCGGCTATCATGTGATTCAGGGCGGCTTGACGCTAGGCACCTTTGTAGCCTTCTTCGGCTATTTGGACAGGCTGTATGCGCCGCTCAGACGGCTGATTAACTCCTCGTCGGTCTTGACGCAGGCATCAGCTTCCTGGGAGCGGGTTCAGGAGCTGCTCAACCAGCCTTATGACATGGATGATGCTCCTGAAGCAGAAGAGCTTAAGGCGGGTCCGGCCGGCATCGCCTTTGACCAGGTCTGGTTCAAATACCAGGACGAGAACGACTGGGTGCTGAAAAATATCTCTATGGAGATCAAGCCCGGACAGACTGCCGCGTTCGTCGGCATGAGCGGCGGCGGCAAGTCGTCTCTCGTTGGCCTGATCCCGAGATTCTATGATATCCAGAAGGGCCGGGTAGCCGTCGGCGGGAGAGATGTAAGGGAGCTGACGATGCACAGCCTGCGCAGCCGGATCGGCATGGTGCTGCAGGAGAATTTCCTATTCAGCGGCTCAGTGAGAGACAATATTCTCTTTGGCAGACCCGGCGCCAGCGATGAAGAGATCATTGCCGCAGCCAAAGAGGCCAATGCGCACGATTTTATTATGGAGCTGTCCGGCGGCTATGACACCGAGGTCGGGGAGCGGGGCGTGAAGCTGTCCGGCGGCCAGAAGCAGCGAATTGCAATCGCACGCGTCTTTCTGAAGAATCCTCCGGTGCTGATTCTGGACGAGGCCACCTCGGCACTGGACCTCGAGTCGGAGAATCTGATCCAGCAGTCGCTGCAGCGGCTTACAGAGAGCCGGACAACGCTGATCGTTGCCCACAGGCTGTCGACGATCACCCACGCTGATGTGATCTATGTGATGAACCATGGCGAAATCGCGGAACAAGGAACCCACGCGGAATTGATGGAGCTGGATGGGATTTATGCCCGGTTATACAAGATTCAGCATTTGAATCTGGGCCAGCAGGAGGGGGACGAGCAGCAGGATTAGAGTAAACAACAATAAAGCAGCGGCAGTCTTGGACGGAAAATAAGTCCAGGACAGCCGCTGCTTCTTTATTGGAGCGGGCTTTGCTCTTCATTCTCTTAAGGCCGCTAACTCCGGCCAATGAGCAGGGACAGGATGCCGGCGGCGATCAGCGGGCCGACCGGCACACCTTTGAAGAAGGCGACCCCGATGATGGTGCCGACCAGAAGGCCGGTCACGACAATCGGCTGGCTGGCCATCAGCCCGGCGCCCCGGCCGCCCAGATAAGCAACCAGAATGCCCACGCCGATGGCGAGCAGGGATTTCCAGTTCAGAAAGGACTGCCAAACCGATTCCATCGGGATTTTTCCGCTTGCCAGCGGAGCCATCACCCCGATCGTCAGCACCAGGATGCCGAGGGTCAGGCCGTATTTTTCAAGAAAAGGAAAGGCGGAGTGCAGTTTGGTGACCCGCAGCAGAAGCAGCACAAGCACGGCGACCGTAACCGGCATGTTGCTGCTGAATATTCCCAGTGCAGCAAGAAGCAGCAGAAGGAGCGAGGTGACGTCAATCTGCGCCATGCGGACCCTCCGCAGCCCGTTCATCTTCATCTCCCGCAAGCTTGGCAATAATATGGTTCGCAATCAGCTTGCCATGGCCCCGCCCGGTTTCGATAAATACTTCGTTAGCGTTGCGCCCTGAAGCCACTACACCAGCCACGTACAATCCCGGAACGTTGCTCTCCATGGTGGAGAGATTGAAGACCGGTTTGTCCATATCCTCGGACATGGCAATGCCGGACTCAGACAACAGCCCGCGGTCAGGACGGAAGCCCGTCATGGCTACGACAAAGTCGTTCTCAAGCTTGTTAAGACTGCCGTCTTCAAGCGATTCTACAACCACATGATCGCCTTGAATCTCAACTACACGAGAGCGCGTGATCGTCTGAATCTTCCCTTTGCTGACCAGCCCGTCGAACAGCGGCCGCACCCATGGTTTAATATTTCCGGACAAGTCATCGCCGCGGTAAATGAGGGCAACGGAAGCGCCGACCCGCTGAAGCTCCATGGCGGCATCCACCGCCGAATTGCTGCCGCCGATTACGGCCACCCGCATGCCGGCATACGGATGGGCTTCGCGGAAATAGTGCGTCACCTTGTCACTGTCCTCACCGGGAATCCCCAGCATATTCGGATGATCGAAATAACCCGAGGATACCACGACATTCCGTGCCTTCAGCTCACGTCCTTCCCCAAAACGGCGCTGCGTCTTGATGGTGAAAGTACCGTCCTGCCCCTTTGTGATGGACTCGGCCTCTTCATAGGTAGCAATTCGCAGGCCATAGTGCTCGGCTACCCTGCGGTAGTAGACAAGCGCCTCATGCCGGTAGGGCTTCTCGTTGGCCGATGGAAAAGGGATGTCGCCGATCTCCAGCAGCTCGGCTGTACTGAAGAACTGCATGTTTACAGGGTAGAGAAAGATGGAGTGAACGATATTATGCTTCTCAACAATAAGAGCGGATAAGCCTTTTTTCTGACATTCAATGGCAGCGGACAGGCCGCAGGGTCCTGCTCCGATAATGATAACGTCTTCCATATTTAGTAATCCTCCTTGTGCAAGCCAGCTCAATAACTGTTAAAATCAACATGTAACCATTTTAGCTTATTGCAGGTTATTTTCAAACCGTTCAGGCTTGACACTTCCGTGTAGTTTCCCTACAATCTAATTAGATAATAATCTAATTGATGAGAGGGATTAAAGATGCAGCTGGATAAAATGGTTGCTTATCACAAGGCTATGGGCGATCCGACCCGGATCCGGATGCTTGTCCTGCTGGCGGAGCAGGAGCGCAGCGGCCAGGAGCTGGCCGAGCTGCTTCATTTATCGCAGCCGACGATTACCCACCACGCCGCCAAGCTGCGGGAAGCCGCGCTGATTATGGAGCGCCGGGACAAGAACACCGTTTATTTTAAAGTTGATCCTTACTTTATTGAGAACGGGGCTGCGGCTTCTGCGGCCTATATTTTAAAGCGAAAGGGGAGCAGTCCTATGGAGAACCAACCGGAACAGACAGATCAGACGGGACAGACGGGACAGACAGAACAGGAGACGCTCAAGCAGGCGGTTCTCAGAAACTTCTTTGCCAAAGACGGCCGTTTGAAGCAGATTCCGTCCCAGCTTAAGAAGAAGGTTATTGTACTTGAATACTTTGCGGAGCAGCTCACTCCCGGTCGGAAATATGAAGAGAAGGACATCAACGAGTTCATTAAGCGTTATCACGATGATTATGCGACCTTGAGAAGGGAGCTCATCATGCACCAGTTCATGTACCGGGAGAATGAAGTTTATGAGCTGAATCCAAGAACGATGTGGACCTCCTGGCAGCAGCTCCGCTAGATTTGAGTGGCGCTTA
This sequence comes from Paenibacillus pinistramenti, assembly GCF_005869875.1. Lineage (GTDB taxonomy): Bacteria > Bacillota > Bacilli > Paenibacillales > Paenibacillaceae > Fontibacillus > Fontibacillus pinistramenti. Next base: position 505,223 of record NZ_VAWG01000002.1, on the reverse strand, counting down.
ATGAACAATTTGTGACGTTTGCGGGAAACAGGAGAATAGAGGGAGTAATCGGATATAATAGTAGTGTAAGCGTTTTCCTTACGATTAGATAAAGGAGGTTCCAAGTCATGTTCTTCCGGAAAAAGAAACTAACGGCCGCCGAACCTGTCCATGTATCAATTGAAGAGATTCGCCGGGCAGTCCTGCAATTTGAAGATGATATGCCGGGTTCGGTCAACAGGCTGGCCCTTATTCAGAACGATGGCAGTTTGGATACCAACCGACTTACACGCTACCTGGGCGGCCCAAGCCGAAGCAAATTTTATTTGTCCCGTGAAACCTTTGAAATTTTCGAAGAAGCGGAGAAGCATATTCCTTATTACCTGGACCTGGTTCAGCTCGCCGTTGATGATTACGTGAATGAAACCGGCAAGCTCCCGCTGCTCGAAGGAACAAGGGAAGGGGAAGTAGACTACCGGGTATTAATGAAGGAGCATTATTTAAAAGAATTTCCGCCTCTGCCGCTTTATTTGACAGATCAGGAGCTTATGCTGAGCCGCCATCCCATCAAGCTGCATTGAGAAGTCAAGCTGCATGGAAAGATCAAACTGTATTGAGAGAGGCGGCGAGAACAGGAATAAGTTTAAGAGTTAGGCCGAGTCAGCCTGAGAAGGCGGAAGCGGTCTTTTTTTCGCTTGATGCCGGTCCTGCTTCGTTAAATGAAAATATGTATATTTGTACATATAAAATGAGCTTTGTTACATCCTTTTGCCTGCGGCATGGTGCTATAATCATAAAACGGGTGATTTCTTCATGGGAACGGAAAGCTTGAACTAACAGGGGGTGACACCATGGATTTACCCTGGAAAAAAAACCTCTATGTGCTTTGGGGCGGCGTATTCTGCACCAGCACCGCTTATTCAATGGTTATTCCCTTCCTGACCTTGTTCATTAACAAGGATCTGGGAGTGACCTCCAACGTCTCCTTCTGGTCGGGACTTTTGTTTGGAATGACCTTTCTGGCAAGCGCCTTGATCGCGCCGTTTTGGGGTTCACTGGCCGATAAATACGGCCGGAAGCCGATGCTCCTTCGTTCAGGCTTCAGCTTATGTGCCGTGTACATCCTGATGTCTCTGGTGCAAAATCCTTACGAGCTGCTCGGCGTCCGCATCTTGTCCGGCCTGCTTGCGGGTTATGTGCCTTCTGCCATTGCGCTGGTCGGCACGAACACCCCAGAGAAGCATGTCGGCTATGCGCTGGGCATTATGGCAACGGCGAGCGCTTCCGGCAGCATTGTGGGTCCGATGCTGGGCGGAGTGCTGAGTAAATATATCGGTTACAGGGAATGCTTCCTGATTGCTGCATTTGTCGTGCTCTTGTCGGCGATCATCGCCTGGATCGGCGCCAAAGAAGAGAACTTCGACCGCAGCCGGACAAGATCCCATGTCCTGGATGATATAAAGGAAGCTTCGGCCAACCGTCCTTTAATGCGTCATCTGGGTGTAGTGCTGATCGTCACAGCGTCCGTGATGGTGCTGGAGCCGCTGCTGACGCTTTATGTGCTTGAATTGGGCTCCTCTAATGAGGATGCTTCCTTAAGCTCGGGGATCATTTTCTCGGCGGTGGGAATCGCTACCGTGGTAGCCGCGCCCATCTGGGGGAAGATCGGCCAGAAGATCGGTTACCGTAAGACCTTGATGATCGGCCTTCTCGGCGGCGGAATCGGAAATGTGCTGCAGCTGTTATTCCATAACCTTGCCGGGTTCGGCATCCTCCGGTTTGTGTACGGATTGTTCTTTGCGGCTGTCTATCCGGGTCTGAATGCTCTGATTGTGAAAGCGACAACGCCGGCGTTCCGTGGCAGGGCGTTCAGCCTCAACCAGTCCGCCAGCCAGCTGGGCAATATGGCGGGGCCGATTGCGGGAGGAGCTTTAGGAGGCGTAGTGTCTATTCCTACTGTGTTCCTGCTGAATGGCGCCCTCCTTACGGTAACAGCGGCTGTGCTGAAATTTAAACAGCGCAAAATGCCGCGTACAGCGCATATAATGGATGAATCGGACGAATCCTGATTTTTCAAAAAAATTTTCTTTCATATCCAGACAGCAAGCGCCAGAACCCGTGTCATCCGGTGGACGGCGCTTCTTTTTTATTATTTCAGACAGGCCTGATAAGTGAATTCCATGTCGGGAAGGGGCGGTTTGTCAGGAAAACTGCGGCGTTTTAAACAATATAAAACGGTTAAATATGGAATATCCGGGGATAAGGGGAAATCAATGATTCACTATTCTTCACAGGATTCTTCGGAAGTTCATAGAATCAGGAGGGGTATATCGTGGCTATCGACCGTTTTATTCTGAGAAAGCTTGACCAATGCCGGGAAGAGAGCATCCGCCGCAACTTGCTGAACCTGTTCTTGATCCGGATCGAGAAAGCATGGTATGAGGAAGAGACCCACAGAGCGGCACTCCTGCCGTGAACTGTGGGCCTCTGTCTGGCATCTCTTCAGGAAGGTCTCTGAGGCAATACTAGAATTCCTTCTTAGTAGAGCGAAAGGGCCAGCGAATCGAATTCACTCTTGCTGTGAAGAATCGCTTCAGAGCCTTCAATCTCAATGCTGATCAGGGAATGCAGACACTTCTGCAGCGCCTGTTTGCCGTTGCGGATTTTATGATCGAGTGCGCTTGTAAGCAGTCTAAGTGTTCGTTGAATAGGCTGTTTATTGTCGGTACTGAAATAGACGGGAATGAGTTTGTTATCAAAATGAATAACGGTTTTCACTCTAATCACCTCGATAATTTTAATTTCATTAGTTAAATTGTAGAATCTTTTCCTTAAAGCTAGATTAAGAAACTTTAACAAAATGATTAAATCATAGAGAAGAGATGACGTAAGGTCGTCTCTTCTTGCTGTTTGTTTACCCCTGGAGGCGGGGGATGACACGTTATTTCGGCTACAGCTTTAGATCTTGTCGTTTTGTTTTATATCTACATAACGGATGATAGATGCGCTTGGTTTCATTTTTATGGATAAAAGCACAAGAAAAAAGAATCTGTCTGCCACAATTTTGCGACAAATTGGATCAACCTTTAGCAGGAAGAACAATGGTATGATGTAAGAACATTCACATTAGCAGCGGGAAGTAAGCGGAAGAAAAGGGATGAGGGAGGCGGCTGAATGCTGATTACTAATGAAGTAAGCGGTAATGAGGTGAGCGGTAATCCGGTCGCTTTAAGTACGAAAGAGCTGTTCTTTCTCGCCGGGATCCTGGGTTCGGATCGTCTGCTCGGTGTGGAGGACCCGTTTGCGGGCTACCTGGCGGATGAAATTGCAGAGGAATGGGAGAAAGCGAAGGATTCCCTGCTGGAGAAGGGATATTTGACCTGCGGCAGTACGGACAATGAGCTGACCATGCTGTCTGAGGTGTTTGCGAGGGTGGCCATCGCCGGTTTCGCTGAGCGGGCCTGCTGGATCCGCTATGAGCATGACGAAGAAACGTTCGAGGGCTATTTGCACGTTACAAATGAAAAAGTCATTGAGGTAGCCCGCGGGGGAGAGAACGGCGATATATACCGGTTAAGAGAGCTTGGAAATGTGGAACAAACCTCGATTTCTCTGGTAGACAGGATGAAATGGCGGACGGATTCGCTGTCCGACCTGCCAGCACTGCTGCTGTCCCGCAGGAAATTTAACGAGCTGTATAAACAAAGCGGTGCGATGGATCTGGAACAGCTGAGCAATGAATTATTCAAATCAACCGGGGATATTGAAGCCTCCTGGGCGCTTGCCAAATCACTGAAAAATAAGATCAGCGAGGGTGAGCTTCAGCTGTCGATCTGGAACGAAGAAGGCTGGGAGAGTCAGGGCGCGGCCTTTATCGTCGGCCCGTCCATGAATTGGCTGATCCGGATGAGCTTAAGGGATGAAGAGGACTGGCTGGTGGCTACGCCTGCAACGAGAAGACAGCTTCAGGATATGCTGCTGCTGTGGCTGGAAGAGCCTCCTGAACGAGAGGAAAGGGGATAATTTATGCATATTCGTATAGAACCCGAGCAGCTGCGGTCTGCGGGCAGCGGCCTTCAGCGTTCCGCGGAGCAGCTTCATACTATCGCCGAGCATATAAACCGTTTGCTGGTATCCTTCAGCCAGGACAATGAATCCGCTTGGGCTGCCGTAAATGCCAAATGGGAGCAGGCCTGCCGCTTGTCCGAGCAGTTTGGCCATGAGCTGCTTCGTTTGGGACAAGGCCTTCAAGTGCGCTCTGCCCTTGATGAAGAAGCAGACCGCGGGGCTGGAAGCGCAGATGCAAAAGGAAGAGTTTCTTTCGGACAAGCGGCCGCGCTGTACCGGACACTTCAGCTTGGGACGGATTCACTGATCCTTCCTTCGGCCAAATTTTCAACCGGGGTCATATCGAATCCCAGATCAGCGATAGAAGCGGTAAGACGGAAAGGGGCCGAACCCGGATACCGCATTCAGAATGCCGGGTGGGATAGGAGCTTGAACAGCATCGCCAAACCAGGGAACTCCAGTTCAAGTAACTCCAGTTCAAGTAACTCTAGTTCAAGTAACTCCAGCCCGGCGGATAACCGGATTCTGTTTCCGGGTTTGTCCCGAAAGTCAGCCGGAGGGAAAATGCTGCTGAAAGAGGCTGCACTAAACCCGCAGCCGTGGGTCTTTACAAACCCGGCTTCCGGCTTATAGCACATAAGGTGAAATGAAGCGGACTGAGCATGACGGGTCTGCTTTTTTGTCCTTTCACACGGGAGTTATTTCGTCATGCTGATTTAGCCAGCCCCTGTTTTGGGTAATACTGAGTTACCAGGTTAGAGGTAACAGACGTTTCTGATCGGTCATATATAAACAATAAAGGAGCGTGCGGGAAATGGTAGAGCAGACCTTCGTAAGACGGAGATTTATTGGCAAGACGGCCATTGTGACTGGGGCAGGGTCAGGAATTGGCAAGGCCACTGCGATTCAGCTCGCAAAGGAAGGCGCGAAGGTAGCCCTCTTTGACCTTAACAATCAGCGTATCAAATCAACGGAAAATGAAATCAATAAAATTTTTAGCGGTGTGTCCCGGGCATTTGATGTGGACGTATCTGACGAAGCCAGAGTCGAGGAGGCCGTCAAGCAGGCTGCTGAGTATTTCGGCGGAATTGATATCTTGTTTGCCAATGCGGGCATCAACGGTTCCTGGGGACCGATTGAGGATATGAAGCTTGAAGATTGGGAGCGGACGCTGCGCATCAATTTGAACGGCACTTTCCTTTCGGTAAAGCATTCGATTCCCTATATGAAAAAGAGAGGCGCAGGAAGCATTATTATTACCAGCTCCATCAACGGCTTGGACCGTTTTGCCGGCTGGGGTGCTTCGGCCTACAGCACAACCAAAGCGGGACAGGTCGCTTTCGCCAAGATGGCAGCGCTGGAGCTTGCCAAATTCAAAATCCGGGTGAACGTGATCAGTCCCGGCGCAATTGCAACGAACATTGATGAAACAACGGAATTCAGCGAAGATTTGAAAGAAATTGTAATTCCGGTAGAATATCCGGAAGGCAGCCAGCCGCTGGCAGATGGTCCGGGACAGCCTGAGGATGTGGCGGAACTCGTATGTTTCCTGGCATCTGACGAATCACGGCACATCACCGGAGCCCGTGTCAGAATTGACGGTGCTGAAGCGCTGCTGTAAATGGCAGTTATTAAACACGAATGCAATAATTGTGGACACCAGGATAGAGGCCTTAATGAATCCTACTTGAGGGAAAATTGAGGAAAAATAGAGGGAAACTTGAAGGAAATAAAACTGAAGATATAACGAAGCCGGATGAAGGATTTCCCTTATCCGGCTTCGTTTTTTTATAGGTATTTTTATAGGTGAAGTTTACCAGTGGTGATTATCAGCGGTTCTTATCAGTAATGTTTGTCGGCGGTCAACCGTTCAATCATTTCTGAGGTGAGCGTAAAAGGCTGCCTGGCTATGCGGTCAAGGGCAAAGCCGGAGATCAACTCGGAGGCCTTGACCGGTTCAGGCCTGTCCATCAGGCCGCTGATAAAGGCAAGCCAGCCGATTATTCTTTCGGCAGGGATGCCTGAGCGGCGCAGCCCGGCAAGGCTCAAATCCCCGTGGCGCTTGGCGAGCCGGCGGCCGTCCTCGCCGAGGAGGAGTGGAGCATGAGCAAACTCCGGCGGGCTCCATCCAAACGCTTCATAAAGCGCCAGCTGGCGGGGCGTCGAATCCAGCAGGTCACTGCCGCGAAGGACATGGGTAATGCCCATTGCAGCATCGTCAACCGTAACAGCCAGCTGGTAAGAGAACATGCCGTCCGCCCGCTTGACGATGAAATCTCCGCCGCTGGCCGGCGGAAACTGCTGATATCCGGCGATCCCATCCTCAAAGTCATAACGCTCGTCCCGGAAAGCAAAACGGGTAGACGGAGCTTTATGCTGCTCTCTGCTTGCCTGCTCTTCCCTTGTCAGCCTCCGGCAGGTGCCGGGATAAACAGGCCCTTCCGAGGCCAGCCCGTGAGGGGCGCCGGCGATCTGCAGAAGCTCTGCCCGGCTGCAATAGCAGGGATAAAGCCGTTCCTGCCGATCCAGCTGCTGCAGCGCTGCTTCATATAGCTCAAGCCGCTCGCTTTGCGTATAAGGCCCGAACGGGCCGCCTGCTTCCGGGCCTTCATCCCAGTTCAGTCCAAGCCATCTCAGGTCCTCCATAATCGTTTGAACAAGCTCAGGTCTTGAGCGCTGGATGTCAATATCTTCTATGCGGAGCACATAAACACCGTTCCCCGAGCGGATCTGCAGCCAGGAGAGAAGAGCAATTTTGGCATTGCCCAGATGCATCATTCCCGAGGGGGTTGGAGCGAAACGCCCTCTTATCATAGTTAATCACTTCCTAAACCGGTCAGTATTAATCCAGAATGTTCCGTTATTAAGCCGCTTTCCATCCTTTTATCTTAGCAAAAGAAGCCGGGCTTTGCACCGCTGCCTGCTTTTGACAGGCCTTGGCCGCCCGCTTATGATAAAGAACAGCAGAAATGAAAGAACAGGAGTATAGGCATGAAATTACCGGTTGATGAATGTCTGCCTTTGCTGGCAGAGGTCTTGAAGGAAGACGGAAACGCTGTTCTGATTGCAGAGCCGGGGGCCGGCAAAACAACAAGAACACCCTTGGCTCTTCTTAAGGAGCCGTGGCTGAACGGGCTTGGAATAATCATGCTGGAGCCGCGGCGCCTGGCGGCGCGTTCAGCAGCGGCTTATATGGCCCGGGAGCTTGGGGAGCAGGTTGGCGAGACCGTCGGCTACCGGATCCGTATGGAGAACAAGACGGGACCCAGGACGCGAATTACAGTAGTGACGGAAGGTATTCTAACCATGATGCTGCAGAAGGACCCGGCGCTTATGGAGACAGGCCTTATTATATTTGACGAGTTTCACGAACGGAATCTCCATTCCGATCTGGGCCTGGCGCTGGCCAGGCAGAGCCAGCAGCTGCTGAGAGACGACCTCCGGCTGCTGGTCATGTCGGCAACATTGAAGGAAGGCCCGGTCGCCGGGCTGCTTGGCGGAGCCAGAGTTGTGCGCAGTGAAGGGCGGGTTTATCCGGTGGAAACCCGGTATCTGCCTGAGCGAAGCACAGCCCCGCTGGAGATGCTCGTCCGGCAGACGGTCAGCGCGGCTTTGAAAGAGCATGACGGCAGCCTGCTGGTCTTTCTGCCGGGCATCCGCGAAATCCGCCGCGCCGAGCAGCAGCTGGCAGGAATTGAGTTAAACGGCGCGAAGGTTGTGTCCTTATATGGAAGCATGTCTCAGGATGAGCAGCAGGAGGCGGTCAAAGCGCTGCCGGATGGAAGGCGCAAAATTGTGCTCGCAACCTCGATTGCAGAATCCAGCTTGACCGTTGAGGGCGTTACGGTCGTGATCGACAGCGGGCTTCGGCGTACAGAGCTGTTCTCGCCCCGGACGGGAATGGGACGCCTGACTACGGTCAAGGCGGCCCGGGACTCGGCCGACCAGCGGCGCGGGCGCGCGGGACGGACCGCGCCCGGCGTGTGCTGCCGCCTGTGGACGGAGGAGGAGGACAGGCAGCTGCGTGAGGAGACGCCTCCGGAAATGCTGGAGGCGGATTTGTCACCGCTTGCGCTGTCGCTGGCGGTGTGGGGTTCGCCCCCGTCCGAGCTCGACTGGATTACGCCGCCGCCCCAGGGGGGCTATGCGGCGGCGGTGAGGCTGCTCACGGAGCTGGGCGCGCTCGGCGAGGACGGGAGGGTCACGGAGTCCGGCCTGGAAATGGCCGGACTTGGCCTGCATCCGCGCCTAGGCCGGATGCTGCTTGAAGCCAGACGTCTCGGACGCGGACGTCTGGCCTGCCTGCTCGCCGCACTGCTCGAGGATTCCCGCCAGCTCCGGGCTGGCGGGAATGACGCCGACGTGCGGCGGGCGCTGGCTGCGCTGCTGGGCGCAGCACGCAGCGCAGGCACTGCGGGCGCGGCTTCGCCCGCCGCGCCCGGCAGGCAGGCAGCGGCGGCCATGCAGCCGCTGCTGCTCCAGAGCCGGCGCTGGGCGCAGCAGCTTGGCGCCGGCGGGGAGCCGCTTCCGTCTGCGGCGGAAGCGGAAGAGGAATGCGGACTCCTGCTGTCGTTCGCATTCCCGGACCGGATCGGCCAGCTGAGACCTGGCGGCCGGTACCTGCTGAGCGGCGGACGCGGCGCCGCTTTCCCTGCCGGCTCTCCGCTCGCCGGCACCCCGTATATCGTCGCTGCAGATGTGGACGATGAAGGCACCGAGAGCCGGATCCAGTGGGCAGCCCCGCTGGATGAACGCCAGCTCGAGGCCTGCTGGCGCTCCCGGATGAAGGAATCCAGACGGGTGGTCTGGGATGAGGAGACCGGGTCTGTCAGGGCTTGGCATACGGTCATGCTTGGTTCCATTGTCTACAGGGAACAGCCCGATCCCAAACCTTCTGCCCAGGATATCGAGCAGGCTCTGCTGCAGACTCTTCAGAACGGAGGGATAGGACTGCTCCCCTGGAATGCCAAAGCCCGCCAGCTGCAGGAGCGGATCATGTTCCTTGGCCGGTTTGTTACAGACGGGGAATGGCCGGATGTATCAGATTCAGGGCTTGAGCAGATGGCTGCAGATTGGATCGGTCCCTATCTGCAGGGCTTCCGGCGGAAGTCGGATCTGCAAAAGCTCCATCTGATTCCCCTGCTGGAGAGTCTGCTGACCTGGGAACAGAAGCAGCAGCTCGACCGCGAAGCGCCGGCTTCAATCACCGTTCCGAGCGGATCGAAAATTCCGGTCTCCTATGAAGGGCCTCAGGCGCCTTATATTTCGGTCAGGCTTCAGGAGATGTTTGGACTGATGGATACGCCTAAGCTGGCGTTCGGCCGGACACCGTTAACGATTCACCTGCTGTCCCCTGCCGGGCGCCCTGTCCAGGTCACTTCGGATCTGCGGAGCTTTTGGACCCATACGTATTTCGAAGTCAGAAAGGATCTCAAGGGACGCTATCCCAAGCATTACTGGCCGGATGATCCTCTGGCGGCGGAAGCTACCAGGAAGGTCCGCCCGAATGGAAGCAGGTAGCGGCTGACGCCCGGCAGCTGAGCTGTGCAGGCCCGGCCATGGGAGCTCCTGAACGTTTGAGCCCAAGCCTTTACCGGGTATAAGTTAGTAGTACGACCTACCCGTTTAAGGAGGCGATTAACATGACCAGGAAAATTGTTGGCGTATTCGAAACGGAACAAGAAGCTGCTGCGGCTGTTGCCGCGCTTGTGCAGCAAGGATATAACGCAGAAGGAATTTCTGTCCTCTCCCGGGACCGCAGCAGCAGCGAGGAGCTTGCTGAAGAGACGGGAACCAAGGCTGCGGACGGCGCGGCTGCCGGGGCAGCCGCCGGAAGTGCCTTGGGCGGCGTAACCGGACTCCTCGCCGGTTTGGGCCTGCTCGCGATTCCAGGCCTGGGCCCGATTCTGGCCGGCGGTCCGCTGGCCGGTGCATTGGCAGGCGCTTTGTTTGGAGCCGGAGCGGGCGGCCTCGTCGGCGGATTGGCCGGACTGGGCATCCCCGAAGACGAAGCCAGAGAGTATGAGAGCTATGTGAATGAAGGCAAAATTCTCGTGCTCGTGGACGAAGAGGAAGCCGGACGGCGGACCAAGGTATATGATGCGTTCCGGGACAATCGAGCAGTGAATGCTCATCGCTTTGATGATGTGGACCCCCGGCAGATTGGAGCAAGCGCCCAGATCGGCACCGGCGACTTCAAGGCGGACGGGTATACGCACAAATAAGCATTCCAGTCCGCTCCTGACGGACAGAAACTTCATCCGCGAGATGCAGGCCGCAAGCTTTTTGACGCTGGCATGTTAAGAAGAATTTAGATATTGACGAAGTATAGAAGCCTGTTTTTGATGTAGACACACAAATTCAAATCTTCTAATTGGCGTGTTACCATACCAGTGAAATGGGCATGAGCCAAGGAAAACTTTCTATTTAGCCTGCAGGCGGAGTTTTCCTTGGCTCTTTATTTTTGCATAATGTCCATTCCGGGTGGCCATTAATATCAGGACAGGAGGCGGCAGCGATGAAGGAAGCAGGAGTATTGGAAGTGCAAAGGATCATCGGCAACAATGTCGTCATGGCTAACACGGTGAATTCGAACAAAGAATATGTGCTGCTGGGCAAAGGCATCGGTTTTATTGTGAAGAATGAAGGCACTATAGATGTGAACGACCCGAGGATCGAGAAGCGGTTTAAGCTCGAGGACCGTGAGCAGTGGAGCCAGTATCAGAGTATTCTGGAGGACTTCGACCCAAAGGTCATCGAAATTACGGATCAAATCATCGAGGGCATTGCGAAGGAGTTTCCGGGCAAGCTGAATGACAAGGTCTACCTGGCTCTTCCGAGCCATATTCAGTTTACGATCTACCGGATCCGCAACGGCATGGATATTATCAATCCGTTTCTGCTGGAGACGAAGCTTTCTTTTCCGAAAGAATATGAGATCGCTTCCAAAATTGCCGAGAGGATCGGCGAAGAGTTCCAGATTGAAATACCGGAGGATGAGATCGGATTTCTGACTTATCATGTTTATTCTGCGGTCAGCGACGTCCCGATCGGCCAGCTGGTCAAGGCTTCCAATATTGTCGGGAAGCTGCTTGAAGTGATTCAGCAGGAGAAACAGGTGCATTTTGAACAGGGCAGCTTAAGCCACGTCCGTCTGATGCTGCATCTTCGTTATTCGATTGAACGGGTTCTGCAGGGCAATTCGGTGGAGAATCCCTTTGTCAATCATATACGTGTCGAATACCGGGAAGAATATGCGCTCGCCCAGAGGCTGGGAAGAATTATGGCGGAGCAGCTGGACCGGAATGTGCCGGAAGAAGAAGTTTGTTACATGGCCATGCATTTATACCGCTTGTTTCAAAGAAACAGACGAAACCCGTGAATCATCTGCTTGTAATGTCCAGCCTGCTGGAACACAACATGAGAGACTGGAGGAGAAATATTAGATGTTCTCGAAGTGGAGGAGCAGAAACTTCAGTAAGCAAGCTGTTGAAATCAAAGCTCCGGTAAGCGGGAAAGCTGTTCCTCTGGCTGACGTGCCTGACGAAGCTTTTGCTGCCGGACATATGGGTCTTGGCGCAGCCATTGAGCCGAATGAAGGCAGGCTTATTGCTCCTTTTAATGGTACCGTAGCGCATGTGATCAAGTCAAATCACGCCGTTATGCTGGAGCAGGAGGGTACAGGACTGCAGTTTCTTTTTCATATCGGTATCAATACCGTCGCCCTGAAAGGGGAGGGCTTCACCAGCCACATCTCCGCAGGGCAGAAAGTGAAGCAGGGCCAGCTCTTAATTGAGTTTGATCTGGACAGAATAAAGGAAGCGGGTTATCCGGTTATTACTCCCGTTATCCTAACGAACGCGGCTGAGCTTGCCGAATCGGTTCATCCTGTTACCGGTAAGGTAACGGCCGGGCAGGACATTCTTCTGACTGCGGTTCTGCAAAAATAACATAAATGAAAGGATGTTGATAATATGCTGGCTTTTCTTCAAAAGATCGGGAAATCCCTTATGCTTCCGGTAGCTACGCTTCCGGCGGCGGCAATCCTTCTGCGGTTCGGCAGTATTGATTACGTCAAAGATTTTCATTTCGGTGAAGCAGGCAAGTTTCTGAACCAGTATATCGCGCCATTTCTGGCAGCAGGCGGGGGGACGATCTTCGACAACCTGCCGATGATCTTTGCAATCGGGGTTGCGATCGGTCTGGCCGGTGATGCGGTAGCTGCGTTGTCCGCTGCCATCGGTTATCTGATCCTGCTGCAGGTTCTCGCCAAGGTGCCGACGGTCTTTACCAGCATTATGAGCGCGGACGCGAAGCTGGATATGGGCGTATTGGGCGGGATCTTTACAGGCTGTATTGCGGCATTCCTCTATAAAAAATACTACAATATCAAGCTGCCGGACTGGCTCGGATTCTTCGGCGGCAAACGCTTCGTACCGATGGTCACCGCAGGCTCCATGGTCGTGATCGGCATTATCTTTGGCCTGATCTGGGGTCCGGTTCAGGAAGCGCTCGATACGTTCGGCAACTGGATTGTTGATCTTGGCGGCGTTGGCGCCGGTATTTACATGCTGGCGAACCGTCTGCTTGTTCCTTTCGGCTTGCATCATATTATCAACTCCATCGTCTGGTTCCAAATCGGCGACTTTACCGATGCAGCAGGCAAAGTGGTTCATGGCGATTTGAACCGGTTCTTTGCCGGAGACCCGACTGCGGGCATGTTCATGACCGGTTTCTTCCCGATTATGATGTTTGCGCTGCCTGGTGCGGCTCTTGCGATCATTCATACGGCAAGACCGGAAAGAAGAAAAGCGGTCGCTTCCATCTTTATCGGTGCAGCCGTGGCATCCTTCCTGACAGGGATTACGGAGCCGCTTGAGTTCTCCTTTATGTTCGTTGCGCCGTTCCTTTATGCGATTCATGCTGTTCTGACCGGCGTAGCCGGATTTCTCATGTACTCCCTGGGCGTCAAGCTTGGGTTCGGCTTCTCGGCCGGGTTCATTGACTATGCGCTTAACTACAACCTCTCGACCAAGCCGCTCGTCCTGATCCCGGTTGGCCTTGTCTTTGCGGTTGTGTACTACTTCCTGTTCCGCATCCTTATCGTGAAGCTGAACCTGAAAACGCCGGGACGTGAAGATGAGTCTGAGCTCTCCGCCAGCAGCGAATCGGCTGTGGCCGGAGCAGTGGCGGCTGCGGACAGCCAGGCGGCCAAAATTCTGGCAGCCATCGGCGGATCTGGCAACGTAGAATCCGTGGATGCCTGCATTACCCGCCTGCGCCTTGTGGTCAAAGACGACAAAGCGGTAAGCGATTCGACGCTGCGCGGACTGGGCGCTTCTGGCGTCATGCGTCTGGGTAAAGGGGCTGTGCAGGTTGTGTTCGGCCCTAAATCGGAAGGCATTAAAGATGAAATTAAGAAGCTGCTGTAGTCAGCCTGAATAGGTATTTACAGCGAGCTGAAGCAGCAAGCCGGAGCCGGGGCAGATCCCATGCTCCGGCTTGTTTCCGTTCCGGTAACTTCCGGTTCTTTGCCTTCACCGCGGGTTTGTCGTATATTCGTAAGATATAGAAACAATGCTGCAGGGGAGTTAAACTATGTCCTACAAACAGATCAAGTGGCTCATTTTGCTGCTGCCTCCTTTGCTGATGGGAACGTGGGAGCTGCTGCGGCATACGGTTCTTATGCCTTATTTTTCAATGAATGCCGGCAATGCAGTGACACCTGTGCTTCTGTTTATGATTGTGCTGGCGCTGCTGCTGCCTTTATTCAGAAGGCTGGAGAAGCTGCAGGAGGACCTTCACCGGGAACGGCTGGTCAAATCCGAGCTGGAGGCAAGGGAAAGGCTGGCCAGAGAGCTGCATGACGGGATTGCGCAGTCGCTGTTCCTGCTTGCCGTTAAGCTGGATAAAGCAGAGAAAGCGGGCAGAAGGGGAGAAGACATTCAGCTGGACGAGCTTAAGCGAACCGTACATAAAGTAAATGATTATGTCCGCCAGTCCATTTCCAGTTTACGATACCCGGCTGAGGAGACAGCGGTCATAGGCGGAACTATGCCGGGACTGGTGGCGGATCTGGAACAGGACATTCCGATCCGGATCCGGCTGGACTGGCGAATGGAGGAGCATCTGCTCACCACGAAAGAGAAAGTGGAGCTTATAGCCTGCATCCGGGAGGCGGTCATCAATGCCCGCAAGCATTCAGGCCAATCCGAGGTTCGGATCCAAGGGGAAGCGCTGAATACCGGCTGGCGGGTTCAAATTACGGATAACGGACCTGGCATAACGCCGGAAGATCTGTCCAAGCCGGGAAAATACGGACTCCGCATCCTGCAGGAACGGGCAGCCAAGATGGGCTGGAAGGTTCAGCTGGAGAGCGGACAAGGACATACGACGGTAATGATTGAGAAGTGAACAAGAAAGAGAAGAAGGAAGAAGCAAAAGGAAGAGCAGAAGGAAGAAAAGGAGATTTTGAACCATGAAGGCAAGAGTATTGGTGGTTGATGACAACGAACTCGCCAGGGAAGGAATCTGCGATATTTTATCCGAGGATGAGGCGTTTGAGGTCATTGGCACGGCATCCGGCGGGCGAGAGGCCATTGCGATGACCGAGCAGTATATGCCCGACTTGATTCTCATGGATATTGGCATGCCGGATCTGGACGGGCTGGAAGCGACGCGGACGATCAAGCTGCGTTTTCCTTATATAAAAATTGTCCTGGTCACCGTATCCGATGATGCGGCTTATTTATTTGAAGCGCTGAAGCAGGGGGCACAGGGGTTTCTGCTGAAAAATCTGTCCCCGTCGACCTGGATCGAATACCTCCACGCCGTCCTGAACGATGAGGCCATGTTCTCAAGCGAGCTGGCGATGCAGATTCTGCGCGAAATTCCGGCCGCCCCCAAATCAGCGCGGGAGGACGAGCAGCCGCTTACAGCGCGGGAAAGGGAGATTCTGCAGTGGGTGGCGCAGGGCATGACGAACCGGGAGGTCGCGGAGGTGCTCGAAATCTCCGACCAGACGGTTAAGAATCATCTGAAGAACATCATGCACAAGCTGCAGCTCGAGAACCGCGTTCAGCTCACACGCTATGCGGTGGAGAGGGGCTGGGTGAAGGCGAAACGCGACCACCGCGACCCCAAGGGCCATCGTCCCCAAAAATAAACGGATTTACGCCTTGCGGCCATCCTGAAAATGGATGAGCCGCTTTTTTTGCACTCAAAAACCTTCCCTATTTATACCATTACAACATATGAAAAATTCACAATAGAAAACCCATTCCCGCCTCTTAGTTCATACCTGCTTCCCCATACCATCCGCCTCCATAGCCTCAAAACATTGAAAAAGGACAGAATTGACCCTGTTCTGAATATTTCATACAATTAAATTCATGGATAAATATAGGACAAGAACGGAGGAGCATCATGGCCTTTATGATCGCGCAGCGCGCTTTTTTAAAGTTATATTTGCTGAAGCTGGTTGAGGAGCACCGCGGGTACGGCTATCAAATGCTGGAGGAGCTGAAGACGGAGTTTGCGCCTTTCGGGTACGTGCCGCCGCAAAGTGAAATTTACCGGGCGCTGCATGAGCTGGTTCAAGAAGGGGTGCTGTACCGGACCAAGAAGCTGAAGGGCGGCGATCCGGGCGTCGATTTCCAGGAAATCGTGTTGTACCATTTTACGGATGGAGGGATAGAGAAGGCCCAGCTGTACCGCAAGCAGGTCAAGACAGATCTGGACCGCTGCCTCGGGATTCTGAACAAAGCGGCCCGGGACCATTTTGCCTGAACCGGCTGTCCAGCCTTGCTTCTTTCCTGAGAACAACTAAATATTTGTTATTAAAAAATTATTTGTTGACAAGTGAATAATAACCACTTACTATACTATTTATAGTTATAAAATAAATATAAGTAATCCTCAGGAGGGAAACTATGTCACACGTTCTGTTTATTAAAGCTAACGGCCGTCCAGCCGAGCAATCCGTTTCTGTTAAATTATACGAAAGCTTCCTTCACAGCTACAAAGCTGCTCATCCGGAAGACGCGGTAACCGAGCTTGATCTGTTCGCTGCCGACCTTCCTTACTACGATAACGATATGCTGACCGGCCTGTACAAGCTGGGCAATGATATTCCTGCAGCACCAGCTGAACAAAAAGCCGCTGACCTGGCTAACACATATCTGGATCAATTCCTGGCTGCAGACAAAGTGGTATTTGCATTCCCGCTCTGGAACTTCACCATTCCTGCCCAGCTGCTGACTTACCTGTTCTATTTGAACCAAGCTGGCAAAACGTTTAAATACACAGCCGAAGGTCCTGTCGGCCTTGTAGGCGAGAAGAAAGTCGCTCTGCTGAACGCACGCGGCGGTGTTTATTCCGAAGGCCCTATGGCCGCTATGGAAATGTCGCTGAACTACGTGAAGAATGTTCTGGCGTTCTGGGGCGTTCAAAACCCTGAAACGATTGTGGTGGAAGGCCACAACCAATTCGCTGACCGCGCCGAAGCTATTGTTCAGGATGGCGTTAAACAAGCCGCTGAGCTGGCAGCACGTTTCTAATTCAGCCTCGCGCAGCATGGAATAATCTTATATTGATATGGAATAATCTTATATTGATATGGAAAAATCATAAGGAGAGCCGTCAACAGACGGCTCTCCTTATTTGTTTTTGCCGGGCAGTCTCCGGGGCTGAAGTTAATTTCTGGCTGAACTCAACTTGCTTAGACAGGGTGAATACAATTATACTCAGAGATATTTTTAGAAGGAGCTGCACACGTCATGAACCCAAGCTTGGAACCGGCAATCAAAATGGTTATCGCACTTTTATTCGGCTTGCTGATCGGGATAGACCGCCAGCTCAAGCAGAAGCCGCTCGGCGTCAAGACAAGTATGGTCATCTCTATCGCAAGCTGTCTGATCACAATTGTGTCCATCGAATCCTTTCATAAATTCGGCGGGCCGGAGCATCCTAACATGGATCCTATGCGGCTTGCCGCGCAGATCGTGAGCGGGATAGGCTTTCTGGGCGCCGGGGTTATTCTGCGCAGAAACAATGACGCGATTTCGGGACTGACCTCCGCTGCAATGATCTGGGCAGCCTCGGGTCTTGGGATTGCAGTCGGTGCCGGGTTTTATAAAGAGGCGGCAGTTGCGGTTGTGCTGCTCATTATTTCTGTTAACCTGGTTCCATTTCTCATTAAACTGGTCGGTCCGACTAATCTGAACAAGAGAGACGTTAACATCAAGATTATTATGAAGGCCAACGACAGCGTGAGCAGGATGATCCGTACCATTGAGAATACTCACTTTGTAAAACTGGAGGACAAGTCGAAGGAACACCGGATCCGCAATTTAAAAATCAAGGACCTGGACGGTGAGCGGCAGCAGGTCAGCATGGTTCTGACCGCCCAGCGGAAGGAATTTGCGACGGAAATCTATTACTTTATCCGCCATTTGGACTATGTGATCAGTGTAGAAGTAGAGCAATTATAGGTTTGACATTAGGAGCAATCAAAAGTATACTTACTAACAAAAGGTAATTTACTTAATGGAGGTGTGCTGCTTTGATTTCTCCTTTATTTCTGGCTCATGGTTCTCCGATGCTGGCCATTGAAGATAAATCATATACCCGTTTTCTCAAGCAGCTGGGCGCTGAATTGAAGCCTGATGCGATTGTTATTTTTACGGCGCACTGGGAAACCGAGACAATAACGGTCTCTTCCCATAATGAGGTTTATGAAACGATCTATGATTTCTACGGATTCCCGGATGAGCTGTACACGCTGAAATATCCGGCCAAAGGAAGTACAGCCGCTGCCAAGCAGGTGACGGATTTTTTCACAGAGCACGGGATACAATGGGAATCCGACCAGACCCGGGGACTGGATCACGGCTCGTGGACGATGCTGTATCATATGTTCCCTGCCGCTGACGTGCCAGTCGTCCAGATATCTGTCAATCCTTTCTTAAGCCCTGCCGTCCAGCACAGCATTGGTGCAGCGCTTAAGGAGCTTTCGAATCAGAACATTCTTGTCATCGGAAGCGGAGTTACCGTGCATAATCTCCGGGCAGTGAACTGGGATGCGGACAAATCAGATGCCTGGGCCGTTGAATTTGACGAATGGCTGGTTCAGCAGATGAAGGAGAATCAGCTGCAGAAGCTGTTCCGGTACCGGACTGAAGCACCTTATGCAGAGCTTGCGGTTCCCCGGGCAGAGCATTTTGTCCCGCTCTTCATAGCGATGGGAGCAGGCGACCTGTCTCGGGCGCAGGTTATCTACCGGGATTATGAATTCGGGAATTTGAGCTATATGTGCTTGAGCTTTTGATCATCAAAATGGAAATGCCTGCGGCGGCTCGCCTAAGAGCCGCCGTTTTGTTGTGCGGTTATCTCATGTTAGAATAATAGCTATTATAGAGATAGAAGGATGGTTTCCATTGGATAAACAGATTCTGATTGTAGATGACGACGATAAGATCGCCAGACTGGTTGAAATCTATCTGGTGAACGAAGGTTTTGCAGTGTCGAAAGCGTCGGACGGCTATCAGGCGCTAGAGATTATGGATCGTGAGGATATACAGCTGATTATCCTGGATGTCATGATGCCGGGGATGAACGGAATAGACGTTTGTATCCGCATCCGCGAGAACCATACGACTCCGATCCTGATGCTGAGCGCCAAAGACAGCGATATGGACAAGATTAACGGCCTGATGACCGGGGCGGATGATTATATGGTGAAGCCCTTTAACCCGCTGGAGCTGGTGGCCAGAGTAAAGTCGCTGCTGCGGCGTTCCTCTTACCAGAACCCTTCCGCTGCCTCCCCGCCATCGGAACATGTGATCAAAGTCGGGCCGCTTCAGTGTGACAAGGAGACCCATTCTGCTACCGTGTACGGCTCTCCGGTCAAGCTGACGCCAATTGAATTTGGCATCCTGTATCTGCTTGCCAGCCATCCCGGGCGCGTCTTCAGCTCGGAGGAGATTTTTGAACTGATATGGAAAGACAAATATTTTGATTCCAACAACTCGGTCACGGTGCATATCAGCCGGCTGCGGGACAAGCTGGAGAAAGAGATGGAAGGGGAAAAGCTTATTCATACCGTGTGGGGGGTAGGTTACAAACTTGAAGGCTAGCTTGCGTGTATTGGCTTGGCTGTTCTGGACAGCCATCTCCTCGGTAATCGCCTTTCTGCTGTTTGTGCTGCTGGCGAAATCGGTATTTATGTTCTATCCCTCCATCAACGTGCAGTCCATTCTCATCTGGGTGAACCGGTATATCGGCTATCCGGAGGCTTATTACTATGCCGCTGTGCCGATTGTGCTGCTGTTCTCGATCTATTTCTTCCGGCGGGAAATGCGTCATAGAGAGCGTCATTATCTGGACCAGCTCATTGAAGAGGTACATTTAATCGGACATGTCGGCCCGGATCATAAGATTACGGTGCGTTCCGTCGGGCAGCTGGGCCAGCTGGCGGCGGATATTAACAGCATGCTGGACCGCCTGAAGCAGTCCGTTGAAGAGGAGCGCCGCGCCGAACAGACCAAGAATGAACTCATTACCAACATTTCGCACGATTTGCGGACACCGCTTACCACCATTACCGGATACCTTGGTTTGGTCGACCAGGACAAGTACCGTGATGAGGTGGAGCTCCGTTATTATATGAACATGGCCTATGAGGAATCGATCCGTTTGAAGAAGCTGATGGAGGACCTGTTTGAATACACCCGCCTCAGCAACAAAGGCAATAAAATGCAGTGGGCCAGGATCAACGTTGCGGAAATGCTGAACCAGCTGGTAGCCCAGTTCGGCTGGCAGCTTCACGAGCACCATATGGAAGCCAGGCTGGCCCTGGAGGGTCAGCTGGTGATTTGGGGGGACGGCGACAAGCTGAGAAGAGTGTACGAGAATCTCATTACGAACGCGATGCGTTACGGACAGGAAGGCCGTTATCTGGACATCCGTGGCCGGGTGGAAGGCGATGAGGTTGTCACAGAAGTGATCAACTACGGGGAGCCGATTCCGCAACGGGACCTGCCGTATTTGTTCGAACGCTTCTACCGCGTGGAGAAATCAAGAGCCCAGCATACGGGCGGCTCGGGAATTGGTCTGGCCATAGCGAAAAATATTGTGGAGCTGCATCACGGCACAATTTCGGCCGATAGTGACGAGCAGCGGACCGTCTTTACCGTTCGCTTCCGCAAGAAATTCAGCCCTCTGGAGCAGACGGAGCAGGAGCAGTAAGACGCTGCCTGATGCCAGGCCTATTTGCTTGTAAAGTGAATCTTAATAAATTCTTTATAATTTCTTAGCGGTACAGAAAGCTCTGATTGGCATAATAAATGCAGACCTGTGTGATTTCAGGTTTGCGGCGCCAGCCTGGCGCCCGGATTGGATCAGAGGAGGCAAAGAAATGAAATCTGACAGTCTGGATAATGTTTACAGGGAATATCAGATGGATGTTTACCGTTATTTACTGGGTTTATGCAAAGACCACTTTACAGCAGAAGACCTGATGCAGGAGACCTTTTACCGCGCATTTATACATTTGGACCAGACGAAGAATGACAAGGTGAAGCCGTGGCTGATCCGGGTGGCTTACCATGCTTTTATCGACAAAACCCGGAAAGACAGCCGGATGAAAATGTACGATTCGGATTATTTCCGTTCGCTGCCGGATCTCGATACGCCGGAGGCGCGGCTGATGAGCTCGGAGAACAAAGAGGATTTGTACGAAAGGCTCGGCCGTCTACCGGCGCAGCAGCAGGAAGCCATCATTCTTTATGATATTCACGGCTACTCCTACCGGGAGGCGTCGGAGATGATGGGAATGAAGCTGTCGCGCTATAAAATCGTGCTGTACCGCGCCCGCCAGCGCCTCAAGCAGGATTGCCTGAACAGCAGCCAGTCTTTCCTCGAAGTGATATAATAGTGCATTATAGCTGTTACTAATCGTAATCGGGAAGAGGCGGACTAAATGAGCGAGCAGTATCGTTTGCAATCGCTGAATATCGGCAGACCCGTGCTGCTGCAGGGACATTCGAAGGAAGTCATGTCCGGGTTTGGCAAAGTGCCGACGGAGGAACGCATTTATCTGTCAGCTGTCAATCTGGAAGGAGACGGTCAGGGAGACACCGTCAATCATGGAGGCGTGGA
This sequence comes from Paenibacillus pinistramenti, assembly GCF_005869875.1. Classification (GTDB taxonomy): domain Bacteria; phylum Bacillota; class Bacilli; order Paenibacillales; family Paenibacillaceae; genus Fontibacillus; species Fontibacillus pinistramenti. Next base: position 484,019 of record NZ_VAWG01000002.1, on the reverse strand, counting down.
CAAAGCCGTTTGTGTTTATTGCTACGAGCATTATCCTTACTGGGAGAAGCGTCTTAACCGCAAGTTCCCGCCAGGCGCGTTCGGAGAGAATGTGACGCTGGAAGGCTTGACCGAGGAGGATGTGAGGATCGGCGATATTTTTGAATGGGGAGAAGCTGTGGTACAGGTCAGCCAGCCGCGGCAGCCCTGCTACAAAATCGGCGTTTATCATCAGCTTCCTGAATTTACAGCTTATGTCGAGCAGACCGGCTACACGGGCTTTTATTTCCGGGTGCTTAAGCCGGGCTTTGTCAGCAAGCGGGACGGCCTGACGAGATTGGAGAAGGACAGCCTTGGCGTCAGCATTGCTTATGCGAACCAAGTGAAGTACCGGAATAAGTCAGATTTAAACGGAATCCGGAAGGTGCTCGAAGTCCCAGCCTTATCGGACAGCTGGCGCGCCACGTTCAACAAGCGGCTGGCGAAGCTGGCTGAAGGACAGGCGGATCAAAATCGATAAAAAAACTTAAAACTGTGCAGACTAGAAAGAGGCGCCCTTACGGAGAACCGGTAATGGAACCTCTTCTTTTTTTTCAATCATCCCGATCATTTGGCAGCGTTTGATCTGTGCAGGATATTTGACCTATAATGATGGATGGTTTTGGAAAACTTATAAAAAGGAGAAAAAAATGAATTATGGAGGGAAAGGAGAAACGTGAAAGAAAAGGAGGATATAACCCCTGGAGGGACTGCGCTGGAAGAAACTGATTCATTGTACTGGATCAGGAGGATGCGGAACGAAAGCCCGGATATTTTCTCACATGGCTTCAGGGTGGCAGCCTTTGCTGATCTTCTCGGACGCGGCCTGCAATTATCCGAAAGAGAGCTGGAGAACCTTAGAAGAGGATGCTTTCTTCACGATGTCGGAAAGGTCATGATGCCGGACGGTATTCTGGCCAAGCCGCAGCCGCTGAATGAGAAGGAGAGAAAGACGCTTGAGCTGCATGCAGTGCTGGGAGATTTGATTGTGTCCGGCATCAGCGGGCTTGATCCTTCTATTGCGAAGACCGTCAGATCGCATCATGAGAGATGGGACGGGACCGGATATCCGGATCGCTTGAGAGGTGAGGATATCCCTTTATATGCCCGGATTTGCAGGATTGCCGATGCTTTTGACCATATGCTTCAGGAAATTGCTATACATACAAACAGCAGGGAAGTTCTGATAGAAGCTAGAAGCAGATTGAAGCAAGGATGCGCCAAGCAGTTTGACGAGAATTTGGTTACCGTATTTCTGAATATTCCGGATGACAAGCTGGGTGTTTATTCAGGGTAAGCCTGCGTTCCCGGTATTTCCCGGTGTTCATGGTGTTCGGGTATTCCTAGTTTCTCCGGTGTGCCGGGCGTTCCGGACGGCCGCTTCACTTTAGAAATAAAAAGGTTCATAATAGGACAAGAAACCGATTTGAAGGAGGATCATAGAATGCCTAATTCACTGCAGGACAGAGTTACCTTAAACAATGGAGTTGAAATGCCCTGGCTTGGACTCGGGGTGTTTAAAGTCAAAGAAGGCGACGAAGTGGTAGAATCGGTTAAAGCCGCTGTTAAACATGGTTACCGCAGTATTGATACTGCATCTGCTTACAGGAATGAAGAAGGCGTTGGACAAGCCGTCAGGGAAGCGGTTCAGGAGTTCGGAATCGCCCGTGATGAACTGTTCATTACCTCCAAAGTGTGGAATCCCGATCAGGGGTACCAAAGCACGCTGGATGCATTTGATTCAACGATGAGCAGGCTGGGGCTCGACTATCTGGATCTTTATCTGGTTCACTGGCCTGTCAAAGGCAAATACAAAGATACCTGGAGAGCGCTTGAGAAAATATATAAGGACGGCAGAGTCCGGGCCATTGGCGTAAGCAATTTTCATGTGCATCACCTTGAGGATCTGCTGGCAGAGGCTTCGGTTGTTCCTGCCGTGGATCAAATCGAGTTTCATCCGTATTTGTCCCAGCCGGAGCTGCGTGAATACGCGCCTGCCAAGGGAATCCAGCTGGAAGCCTGGTCACCGCTTGCTCAGGGGCACATTCTGAAGGACGAAGTAATCGGCAGGATTGCGGCCAGTTACGGCAAGACGCCGGCCCAGATTGTACTGCGCTGGGATGTGCAGCATCAGGTCGTGACGATCCCGAAATCGGTTAAGAATGAGCGGATTATTGAAAATGCTTCTATCTTCGACTTTGAGCTGTCGGACAGCGATATGAAAGCGATTGACGAGCTGAACAGGAATGAAAGAGTCGGCTCGGATCCGGATAACTTTAACTTCTAAACAAGGGGCAGCGGTCAGGCTGCCAGCCGGCAAACCGGGCGGATACCGTCCGGTTTGTTTTTTGTGCGGAGAGGCATTTTCGATTATCCTGGTTCTGGAAATCTTGCAAAAATGTTATGATTAATAGGGCATCAAGCATACATAGACCCTATTCCCGCTGAAGGAGGCCAGGGACGCAAGTTTAATTCTTCGTAAGATGCAGGAGGATTGCTGGTATGATCATAGTAAGAGAAATGAAACTGGAGGAATCCGCGCTGCTGTCCCAGATTGACCGTTCGGAATATATTGGGAAAATCTATCGCCAGACCGCATCCGGAGTAGAGGAAAGCGAAGCCGGACACGAATGCGGCACATGGGACGAGGCGTCTCTCCAGAAACTGAAGCAGCGTTATGAGGAAGAGCTGCAGGCTGGCGGGAAGGCATTCGGGGCGTTTGAGGATGGCCTTCTCGTTGGTTTTGGAGTGCTTGCTCACAAGTTTCGCGGCAAGGACAGGGACCGGCTGCAGCTGGACCTGATGTATGTGACCCGCTCGCACCGGCGGATGGGGCTGGGCAGAAGAATCATGGATGAGATTAAGAAGGAAGCGGTGCGCCGGGGAGCCCGTTATTTGTACATTTCATCAACGGAGACGGAATCAGCGGTTCATTTCTACCGGCATTCCGGCAGTGTGCCGGCAGACGAAATCGATCAGGAGCTGTTTGCCCTTGAGCCGGAAGATATCCATATGGTTCTAAAGCTCGATGACGTCTAGGAGAACCGTTTCCGGCTAGGACTTGGAGGAGAGCGAAGTTGAGAAGCAATAAAGGGTATTTCTATTTTTTGATCTGGATCGCAGCGGCAGTGCTTCTGCTCTATTACGGCAACGGCTGGCTGGAACAAATGAAGCATAGAACGAATGTTACCGCTGATAAAAATTTTGCCATCCTTGGAGAGACGGCCTATGCCTTGGTGCTCGGCGCCTGTCTGAGCCTGCTGCTCGGGCTTCCGGGCCGGTTCAAACCTCACAAGCCGCTGCTGCTTGCGCTGTTTGCCCCCTGCTTCATTCTGTTTATTTATGCAGTAGCAGCTCAGGTTGTGGAGCTGCCGAAGCTTCCCTGGTACTCGGAAGTGACCCGGTATGAAGGCCGTTTCTTCTTTGGCGTAATAAGCGGGTTGTCCCTGGTACAAGGTTTGTTTGAAACCCGGAGAAAATAAGCAGCAGGAGGCGAAGATATGACATTTGAGAATAAGACAGTCGTCGTTACAGGAGCCGCTCAAGGGATTGGAAAAGGCGTCGCCGAAGCCTATGCCCGGGCCGGCGCGAGGGTGGTGCTGGCTGATACCAACGCCGAGCTGGGCGCCGCAGCGGCTGCGGCAATCCGGCAGGAAGGGGGAACCGCAGCGTTTATTGCCTGCAATGTGAAGTCTGAAGCAGAGGTGCGGGACCTGATGAAGCAGGCGGCTGAAGAGCACGGCAGTCTGGATATTCTGATCAACAATGCCGGACTTGGCATCTGGAAGCCGCCGCTTGAGCTTGAGCTGGAAGAATGGGATCACGTCATGAATACCAATGTGCGGGGATGCTTCCTCTGCGCGCGCGAAGCCGCCAAATATATGATCGGCTCAGGCGGAGGCTCGATCGTCAATCTGGCCTCAACCCGGGCGCTCATGTCTGAGCCGAACAGTGAAGCTTATGCGGCTTCCAAAGGAGCAATCGTGGCTTTAACCCATGCACTGGCTGTTTCCCTGGGACCAAATGGAGTTACGGTCAACTGCATCAGCCCCGGCTGGATTGAGAACGGGGATTATGAGGCGCTTCGCCCCGAGGATCATCAGCAGCATCCGGCAGGACGTGTCGGCCGGGCCGATGATATCGCACGTGCCTGCATGTATTTGACTTCCCCGGATAATGATTTTGTGACCGGCGTGAATCTGGTCGTCGACGGCGGAATGACCCGGAAGATGATATACGTGGAGTAGATGAGTACTGTCTATATAAGCTTGGCTTCATCTGAAGACAGGCTGGAGAGCTGAGCCGGGAAGGCGTTGTCCTCCCCGGTTTTTTTTGCTGGGGAAGAGGGGGAAATAATCAGGCATCGTTAATTGCTTGCGGGAATGGTTAAAAATATAGAAGGATGCAAACAATGGTACTTTAGAAGACATGATGAGAAGGGCCGGAGAGCAGGTAGATCGGAACCGGTCCTGCGGTTAGGAGGAGGAAGCAGCATGAAAGAGAGATGGTGGAAGGAAAGTGTCGTTTATCAGATTTATCCGGTCAGCTTCAAGGACACAAACGGCGACGGCATTGGCGATCTGCGCGGGATTACTTCCAAACTGGATTACCTGAAGGAGCTTGGCGTCGACGTCATCTGGGTGTGTCCCATTTATAAATCTCCAAACCATGATAATGGTTACGATATTAGTGATTACTGTGCAATTATGGATGAGTTCGGGACAATGGAGGATTTCGACCGGCTGCTGCGGGAGGTTCACGCACGGGGCATGAAGCTGATGATGGACCTGGTTCTGAATCATACTTCCGATGAGCACCCATGGTTTATAGAATCCGCCTCTTCTAAAGACAATCCGAAACGCGATTATTATATTTGGCGCAAGGGGAAAAACGACGGTCCCCCGAACAACTGGGAATCTTACTTCAGCGGCTCCGTCTGGGAATACGACGATAAGACGGATGAATATTATCTGCATTTATACTCCAAACACCAGCCCGATCTGAACTGGGAAAATGAAACCGTTATTGAAGAGCTGCACAACATGGTGCACTGGTGGCTGAAAAAAGGAGTCGACGGATTCCGTTTCGACGCAATCGCCCATATCGTAAAGGCCCAGGGGCTGCCCGATGCAGTTAATCTGAGCAATACTAAAACGGTGCGCGCTTACGAGCTGTTCTCCAATTTGGAGAAAGTCCACACCCTGCTGCAGAACCTGAATGATAAAGTGCTGTATTTCTACGATATTATGACCGTCGGGGAAACCTCGGGGCTTGGACCGGAGCAGGCTCTGGACTACGTTGGGGATACGCGGCGCGAGCTGAACATGGTGTTCCAGTTTGAGCATATGTTTCTCGATGCGGTCTCGCCGGGCAGCGGAAAATGGGACTACAAGCCCTGGAACCTGCTGGACTTGAAGAAGGTCATGAGCTTGTGGCAGACGGTGCTGCACAACTCCGGCTGGAACGCGAACTACTGGAATAACCATGATCAGCCCCGTTCGGTCAGCCGGTTTGGCAACGACAAGGAATACCGCGTTGTTTCGGCCAAAATGCTGGCCACCTTTATTCACACGCTCGAGGGGACGCCTTACATCTACCAGGGTGAAGAAATCGGGATGACAAATGCGGATTTCAGCTCCATTACTGATTACCGCGATGTGGAGACGCTCAATTTGTATCAGGAGCGGAAGCTGGCCGGTGTTCCGGAGAATGAGCTGATGGCAATGATCAAGCGGAAGAGCCGGGATAACGCCAGAACGCCCATGCAGTGGGATGCGACGGAGAATGCCGGATTCACAACCGGCAAGCCGTGGATTAAGGTTAACAGCAACTATAAAGAGATTAACGTAGCTGAGGCCCATAAGGACCCGAATTCCATCTATCACTATTATCGCAGGCTGATCGCGCTGCGCAAGCAGCATAAGGTCATTGTATACGGCGAATACAAGCTCCTGCTTCCGCTCCATACGGAGATTTATGCTTATACCCGGACGGTGGAGGAAGAGGGCATTCTGGTGATTTTAAATTTCTTTGACGGGGAGCCTGTCTGTGAGCTTCCTTCGGAGTTTAAGGACAAGGCAATCGAACTGCTGATTTCCAACTATGAACCGGTGCCGGGCGAACAATTCAGCAAGCTGAAGCTTCGGCCATACGAGGCGAGAGTGTATAAATACAATATTTGACCGGATATAAACAGGAGAGAGGGACAAAGAGATGATCTATGATTGCATCATTGTAGGAGGGGGAATTGCGGGCCTGCAGGCGGCCATACAGCTGGGCCGTTATACGGTGCACCAGATCCTGGTAGTGGATTCCGGGGAAGGAAGATCCACGCTGTGCCGTGAATATCATAATATATTGGGCTTTCCGGAGGGAGTGTCCGGACAAGAGCTCAGAAGCAGGGGAAGACAACAGGCGGAAAGCTTTGGCGTTACATTTGCAGACGATGCCATTGTCCGCGCTGTGAAGGAAGAAGAGGGATTCCGGCTGACCGGAGCAAGCGGGGAAAGCTATGCGGCACGAACCCTGCTCTTGGCGACCGGAATCGTGGACCGCTGCCCGGATATTCCAGGCCTGGAGCCGGCTTTTGGCAGGAGCGTCTATGTATGCCCGGACTGCGACGGGTACGAAATACACGGCAAAAGGACCCTGGTTATCGGTTCGGGTAATCCTGGAGCCCACATGGCGCTGCTTCTGGCGGAAAGGGCAAAGAGCCTGGTCTATATCAACCATGAGAAAGAGCATGTGGATGAACAGAACCACCGGCTGATGCATAAGGCGGGCATCCGGTACATGGAGCAGGCCGTAGAGGAAATTCTCCATGAGAAGGACGGCTATATTCAGGGAGTTCTCCTTGATGACGGGGCCTTGCTGGAGGCTGAACGCGCCTTTATTGCGTTTGGCCGCAATCATGTGCGGTCAGAGCTTGCGGAGCAGCTAGGCATTAAGCTTCACCACAACCGCCATGTTGAGGCCGATCCCCGTTCGAAGATGACAAACATCGAGAATGTCTGGGCGGCGGGTGACCTCGGTGTTCATTCGGAGCTGGTTACCGCTGCGATGGGCGACGGGGCTGTTGCGGCCATATGGATTAATAAGACGCTGCGCAAGATGAAGCAGAGTAACTAAAAACAGCAAGCCGGTCCACATCCCGTGTGGGCATTCCGGCTTGCTGTTTATTATTTGATACGGCTAAACGGCTGCGGCAGGTCAATCCATACGGTTCTCAACGGACTTCATGCGGTTTTGGTCGTCATCCTGGCGGTCATGGCTGAATTCTTGTCCAGCCGGAGCCTCCCCTTTTTCCATAACGCTTCTTGCAAAGTTAGCAAATTCCTGCTTCTGCTGGGTCATTTCCTGTTTGATCTTCAGCAGCTCATCCGGGTCTTGAGTGGTCATTGTTCTGCCTCCTTCTAAGAAATAGACGTGCACGCTTTATTATGACCCGCTGCGCCTCCGCTCAAACTTTCCTGATGCACATAGATTTTTTTGTGTTATATTGAGGATATTTAATAAAAATAGAGACAGGCCTGCCTAAGCACTGCCTGTTTGTTCAACTGAAGTGGAGGATACGAGGGATGCCTGAAATCAATTACACCATTAAAGATGCCGAAAGAAGCGATTTGAGCCGGATTGTGGAGATTTACAATTCCACCATTGCAGGCCGCCAGGTAACCGCCGATTTGGAGCTTATTACTACGGAGAGCCGGATTCCCTGGTATGAAGAGCACAGCCCGGAGCACCGCCCGCTGTGGGTGATGGAGATTGACGGGAAGATCGCCGCTTGGCTGAGCTTTCAGTCTTTTTACGGGCGGCCGGCCTATTTGGGAACTGCGGAGATTAGCATCTACATAGCGGAAGAGTATCGTTCTAAAGGACTTGGCAGTATTCTTGTTCAGCATGCGGTCGATAAATGTCCGGAGATCGGCGTACATACGCTGCTGGGTTTTGTATTCGGCCATAATGAGCCTAGCCTGCGGCTGCTCTCCAAGTTCGGTTTTGAAAAGTGGGGCCATCTGCCAAGAGTCGCCAACATGGACGGAATCGAAAGGGATCTGGTCATTGTAGGTCTTCGAGTCGCCGAATAAATAAATACAGAAACGGAAAAAACCGTTCCTAAAATGTAATGGCGGATCACACTTCCATTACATCTATGGAACGGTTTCTTTATTGTCAGGACCGGGCTTCCGGTACGTTAAAGTTTTTCATTCGCCTTCATCCGTTTTGGCCGGAGGCTGTTCTTCTGCGGTACAGGAGGATCAGCAGAGCCGAGCCTGCAAAGGCAGCGGTCACCAGCCACAACGGAATGCGGGGATCGATTTCATAGGCCCATCCGCCGATAATGCCCGCAGGGGAAGTCAGCAGCAGGATGAATACAGACAGCATCGAGAACATTTTGGCCCGCTTCTCATCGTCAATCGCATTTTGAACGGCGGCCTCCAGATAAGGCGAGCTGATCATCAGCCCCACAGCCGCCAGCACGGTGCTGAGTCCTACCCAATACAGATTGCCTGTTGGATAAAGGACAAGCATGACGTTCGACAGAACGGACAGCCAGAAGCCTGCCGTCATGGCCCGGGTTTCAGCTGAGGAGGATATTTTTGGCATAATCAGCCACAAAGCAAGCAGCATCACCGCGGAGGAGACGGCCGGGAACAGGGAAATGATGCCGCTGCCGATGTGCAGATAATCCGCGAGATACAGGGACAGGTACGTCGTTTTGAGCGTGGACTGAAAATTAAACAGAATATACACGCCGAAGATCAGCAGCAGGCTTCTGTTGCGGAAAATTTCCCCGACCGACTGCCAGTAATCCAGCAGAATCTCCTTAAATCCAAGCTCCCTCGTTTCCTTCATTTTGCGGAGCCCGATCTCCGTCTCCTGAGTGGTTAAATGACGCCCGACAAACTGGATGGTCATCATCACGCAGGCCAGCACATACATGATACGTACGCCGGGTACAAGTCCGTAGTGCGCGACCAGCAGGCCGCCAAGCGGGGCAAAGAGCCCGCCGATGACGCCGATAATCTGCAGCAGCGTGAAGACGTAGGTCCTGTCGGACGGCTTAGAGTCCTCAACGATCAGGCAGTAGAAAGCGGTATTGGGAACACGCTGAAATCCGTTCAGCAGGGCTGCGGCCAGGAAGATCCAGAGATTGTGCGAGACGGCCCACAGAAGGGTGGCAAGGGTCCAGCTCAGCAGATCGAAATACAGAATCGCTGCCTTCCGGCCCATCCTGTCGGTCAGGTAGCCGCTGATTAAAGAAGAGAACACCTGGACGATCAAGCCGATGGTCGTAACCCAGCCGATTGCCGTCTCGGTTAAGCCCTGCTCGTACATGTACAGGGTGGCATAGGTAGAGAACATGCTGTAAGGAATTAAGAATAACGGCTCAAAGGCCAGGCATCCCCGGCTGTTTCCCTGGAGCCGGCTGAATAGGGGTCGCATGGGTTCAGTCCTCCGGTCTTTATGTAAAAGCTAAAATTAACGTTATACGTCATGTTCATTAAATCATGGTAAATCTTACTATAGACCCGGTGGGAGTACAACTGTCAATTACAGGTGTCATTTACAGGCTGAACGTTGTTAACCGCTTAGAAGCGGGTAATGGTAAGAAACAGAAGTTCTGAATGACGGGAGGTGTGTCCCCGGGGAAGACGGACTGTCCGTTAATTGTCCGCGGATTGTCCGCTGGTCCAGCCCGGGGAGAGCTTATGGATATCATCAAACTGATTACGGTTATACTGCTTATTTTATGTACCGCATTCTTTGTGGCATCCGAATATTCGGTTATCCGCGTGCGGATATCGCGGATTGACCAGCTGGCTGCTGCGGGGAACAAGAAAGCGGCGGCGGTTCAAAGTATTCTCAGCAAGCTGGACGAATATCTGTCCGCCTGTCAGCTCGGTAATACGCTGACTGCGCTGGCGCTTGGCTGGATCGGCGAATCCACCATTGAGCACCTGCTGGCGCCGCTGTTTGAGCTGCTGCATGTACCGGCTTCAATCGAAGCGGTGGCCTCCTTTCTGATCGCGTTTATGCTCCTGACCTTCTTTGAAGTGGTGGTGGGCGAGCTGGTGCCTAAATCGTTTGCGATCCAGCTTGCTGAGCCGATGGCCATGTTCTTCAGCCGTCCGCTGATCGTATTCTACAAGCTGACTTATCCGATCAACTGGTTCCTGAGCCGCTCCTCGCGCCTCATTACCGGCTGGTTCGGCGTGAAGCCCGCTGGCGAGCATGAGACGATACAGACGGAAGCCGAGCTTCGGCTTGCGCTGTCGGAAGGGTACAAGAGCGGACAAATTAATCCGTTTGAATACCGGTATTTGAATAATATTTTTGAGCTGGATAATTTGGCCGTACAGGGAATTATGGTTCCGAGAACAGAAATTGAAGCCGTTCCCAGAGATATGCGGCTGGATGAGTTCGTGAAGTTTGAGGACAGTTCAAGATATGCGTACTACCCGGTGACGATTGACCGGGACAAGGACAGAATCGTGGGACTCCTGGATACGCGGGAGCTGCAGGGGTTATTTTTAAGAGGCAAAGTAAGCGGTTCTGAGCCGGCCGGAGATTACGCCAAGCCGATCATTCAGGTGATTGATACTATCCGCGCCCAAAGCCTGCTGCTTAAAATGCAGAAGGAAGGCATCAAGATGGCGGTTCTGCAGGACGAATTCGGAGGAACCACTGGCATTGTGACGATCGAGGATATTCTGGAGAGCATCGTTGGCGAAATCGACGACGAGCCAGGCGAGGTTCAGCAGGAAGAAGACGTGGTGAAGCTGGAGGACGGCTTATACCGGATCAGTGCCAAGGCTCCCCTGCATGAAATTAACAACCGTCTGCACGCAGGCCTGGAATCCGGTGAAGCACATACACTGGGCGGCTGGATGCTGACCCGCAAATATGACCTGGTAACGGGAGGAAAGGTCAGCTCGAAGAATTATCAGTTTACCGTTGTCGAGATGGACCGCGGGCAGCTCAAGTGGATTGAAGCCCGCAAGCTCTCAAGAGAAGAAATGCTGAACAAAGCCGGCAGCCAATCCGGCAAAGTCAGCAGTTCGGCGCATTAAGAGCCTTAAAGAACTTAACGACCTTAACGATCTTAACGACCTTAACGACCTTAAAGAAGCGGCCGCCGGCTTACTGGGCATTCTCCTTCTGGATTAGCGCAGACACCGCATCAGCGTGGGAATTTTCGTCGGAATACACATAGGGAACGGCTGGCTGGTTAACCTGGACGACGCGGGCTGCATCAATGATCAGCCCTTCCTGTCCTCCTGTATCCGCCTTGAGGGTACCCGTTACCCTGACCCAGGCGTCCTGCTCGGGGGAGGCCATGCCGGCGGGAAGCTGGATACTAACACCAAAGGGAAGGGCGTCGGCGGTGCAGCACAGCACGAGGAAGCGGCCCACGGCAAACTCCTGTCCGTTTTGGCCGATGGATTTATCCTTATACACGAACCCGGTCAGAGCAATCGTTCTTCCGGCAAACTCCTGCTTGAACAGCTCAATTGCGGCTAACGTTTCCGCGTAAATGTCCGGGTTCACTTCGATCACCGGTTCAGCGTACAGAAGCTCCGCGAGCTGCGCAAGCTCCGTATTCTTATTTCCGGGAGCCAGGAAAGCCTTGCCGGGACCTGACTCCTGCCGAAGCAGGCCGGATTGGAACGCTGAGGAAGCAAGGTCTTTGCTCACATGTTCGTCCAGCAGAGGTACAGTATAGGAAAAGCCTTTGGCTGCAGCAGCGCTGCTGCCAAGCGCCCGGTCCGGCAGCAGGATGCCCAGGCCGAGCGGCAGGATAAACAGCCCGTAGACGAACATTTTGCTCAGGAGCGATTTGGGGGCTTCATGGCTGCAGCCGCATACCGGGTCGTCATCGGGCGCGATCGTTCTATAGGCTGTAAAGACGGCCATCAGCCCGAGCAGCACCGGGCACCAGAACATCCATTTTTCCGTGCGGGGAGCCAGATAATCATGCAGCGAGTTTGTTTTTACAAGAGCTCCTGTAAACAAGGCTAAGCCAAACAGAAGGGCTGCTTGTATGCCGTAATGGATTCTGGGCGACACGGACCTGTTCATAACGGACCTCCATCCAGTCATAAATTGTATTAGGTAATAAAGTAGCGTTCTACAAGGAAGCAGGCTGTGAAGACAAGTGGAGGGACGATGAGCACCAGGGCGATCACAAATCTAGCTTTGAAGGCCGACAGGAGCATCAGCACATTTTTGAAATCCAGCATAGGTCCGAGTACGAGAAAGGACAGCAGAGCTCCATGAGAGAAGGTATGCATGAACGTTGAGGCCACAAAGGCATCCGAAGTGGAACAGAGCGAAAGAACAAAACCGAGCCCCATCATCAAGGCGTACGAGGATACCGGCCCGGCTCCGGCCGCCGCCAGCGTATCACGGGCTACAAACGTCTGCAGGGCTGCGGTCAGAAGACAGCCAAGCAGCAGATACTTGCCGGCGTCAAGGAAGTCATCAGCGGCGTGCTGGAACAGGGCGGCGGTCTTTCTGCGCAGGGGATAGTTCCTTCTAAACAACTTGATCTCGTCATGAAGATGCCCGGAATGACCGGCAAGCGTATGTTTGAGCGGATTGCTGCGGACAGCAGCAGACAGGATGAATCCGGCTGACACAGCCACAAACAGAGCGGCGCCGAGCCTTGCATATACCATCTCCGGATGGCCTTCGAATGCAATGGCGGTCGCTCCGAACACAATGGGATTGACAACCGGGCCTGACAGCAGAAATACGGCAGCCGCGTAAGCCGGCATTCCCTTCTGAACCATCCGTTTGACCAGCGGAATCATCCCGCATTCGCAGATTGGGAATACGGCGCCGAGCAGACAGGCTGCCGCGATACCTGCAAGCGGATTCTTCGGCCATCTCCGTCCCAGAAAATCTTCAGGAATCAGAAGATGAAACAGAGAGGAAGCGAGCGCACCAAACAGGAGAAATGGCACCGCTTCGAGAAATATACTCAAGAAGTAAATTTTAAAAGTGCTAAGATATTCATTCCCCGCCATATTATGCAGTTTAGGCAGTATGACTACCAGGCAGGCTGCCAAGACGCAGAAAGGAAGGATCAGGGAGAAACGTTTGAGAACTGCCGTGGTATTCATCGTTTACGCACACTCCGATACGATTGTCATTCTTGTCCTCTATCACGAGTATATTTGGGCTTGCTGCCGAATATAACTTCCATTCTAGTATGCTCTCAATAGCTGTACTTTTCCTTGCAGATTAATAAGGCGCAATAAAGGTTAAACATCATTATTCAATTCATTTGGCTGGCTCTTGAGCCCGGCTGATTGGCTGGTTTGTGTCTTGCTAAGAGACTTTACGGATTGACCGGTTAGGATGAATAGATGCTGGAGGAGGCGCTGTCAGAATGAAGAAAGAAGTCGTAGCTATGCTGCTTGCGGGCGGACAGGGAAAACGCCTGAAAGGGCTGACCAAATCTCTTGCCAAGCCTGCAGTTTATTTTGGAGGCACATACCGGATTATCGATTTTCCGCTCAGCAACTGTACGCACTCAGGGATTGATACCGTTGGCGTATTGACCCAGTACGAACCTCTTGTGCTCCATTCCTACATTGGGGTCGGAAGCGACTGGGATCTGGACCGCAGAGGGGGCGGGGTGTTCGTGCTGCCTCCGCATGAAAGGGAGAACGGCAGCAGCTGGTACCAGGGAACGGCGGATGCCATTTACCGGAATTTGAATTTTATCGAGCAGTTCAATCCTGAGCATGTCCTTGTCCTTTCAGGGGACCATATTTATAAAATGGATTATAACGAAATGCTTCGGTTTCATAAGGAAAAAGATGCGGACTGCACCATTTCCGTCATTGACGTGACGGTAGAAGAAGCGACGCGGTTCGGCATCTTGAATACAAATGATGACCTCAGCATTTATGAATTTGAAGAGAAGCCGAAGCAGCCGAAGAGCACGCTGGCATCCATGGGCATTTACTTGTTCAAATGGGATGTTCTCCGGCGCCATCTGATCGAGGATGAGAACAAGGCCTCCTCTTCGTTCGACTTTGGGAAGGATATCATTCCTCTGATGCTTGAGAACAGCATGAAGCTGTACGCCTACCCTTTCAAAGGATACTGGAAGGATGTGGGGACGATTCAGAGCTTGTGGGAAGCAAATATGGATCTCTTGTGCGACGAGCCGAAATTGAAATTAAACGATCCAAGCTGGCGGATCTATACGAGAAGTCCTAACCAGCCTGCCGAGTTTATTGCTCCGGGCGCCAAGCTGAACAATTGCATGATTAACGAGGGCTGTGTCGTGCACGGGGAAGTTATTCATTCCATTCTGTTCTACGGCGTTGAGGTCGGCGAGGGAAGCGTCATCAAGGATTCGATTATTCACCCGAAAGTAAAGATCGGGCGCAATGTCCGAATCAATAAAGCTATCATCAATGAAAATATCGTGATCGAGGACGGAACGGTCATCGGATCTGATAGCGGCGACGAGATCGTCCTTGTGAATTCGGAAGAAGACTATGCAGCCCGCTCCGGGCGCGGAAGGGAAGTGACCAACCCATGAAAGAGCTGATTGGCGTCATTAATCTGGATGATGAGCTGGATCAATTGAATGAATTGACTTACTTCCGGTGCGGGGCTGCGGTTCCTTTCGCCGGCCGCTACCGGCTGATTGATTTTATCCTTTCGAATATGACGAATGCCGGGATCGTGGATATCGCCTTATTTGTACGGCGCAAATACCGCTCGCTCATGGACCATTTGGGGGAGGGGAAATCCTGGGATTTGGACCGGAATCACGGCGGATTGTTTATTTTGCCGCCAGACTGGAACGATCCGACAGATACCTCGCTGGGTGACCTTCAGCATGTGCACAACAATATGGATTTCTTCCACCGCAGCTCCGGCAGTCATATGGTGCATTCGGGAAGCCGGCATATCAGCAAGGTAGATCTGAGGGAGGTTTACAAGCAGCATATCAGCAGCGGCAATGACGTTACGCTTGTGTACAAGAAAGTGGAGGAGCTGCGGCCCGAGCACGAGGCCTGCCTCAGAATCGACGTGGATGAGCAGGGGCAGGTGACGGACATTCACAAGGAGCTCGACCACTCTAATATTTATATTGAGATGTTCATTATTGATAAATACAAGTATCTGGAGCTGGTCAAGGACTGTATTGCCCACGGCAAGAACCAGTTCTTCCGTGACGCCATCCAGGAGAACCGGGACCGTCTCAAAATAGGCGCCTATGCGTACGACGGCTATCATGCAGTCATTAACTCTGTGGAAAGCTATTTTGCCAACAGCATGGATCTGCTGAACAGGGAGAACTACACAGAGCTGTTCCGCGATCAGCCGATCAGCACGAAGATCAAATACGAGGTGCCGACCCGGTACACAGAGAATGCGGAAGTTAAGAACTCACTGGTTGCGAACGGCTGCACAATTGCCGGGCAGGTCGAGAACAGCATTTTGTTCCGCGGGGTCCAGATCGGCAAAGGCGCCCGCATCTCCAACTCCATCCTCATGCAGAAATGTGTAATTGAAGACAATGCAGTGATAGAAAATGTCATTATGGATAAGGACGTGCACTTGTCCCGGGGAGTCACCTTGATGGGCGACACGCGGAAGCCTTTTGTCATCGCGAAGAGCAGTCAAATCTAACCGGGATACGTGCTGGTCAGGAGGAGAAAGCCATTGTTTAAAGATAAAGATACTTTCAAGCGCGCCTTAACAAGGCAATTGGTTGACAAGCTTGGCCGGCCTTTGGAGGAAGTATCGGAGGCTGACGTCTACAAAGTGCTCAGCGGAATGATCCGCGAACAGATTGGCCGGGACTGGGCGCAGACGAACACCGTATACAAGGAGCAGAAGGAGAAGCAGGTTTATTATTTTTCCATGGAGTTTCTGATTGGCAGGCTGCTGGGCAACAATCTGCTGAATCTCGGGGTACTCGAAACGGTCCGGGACGGACTTAAAGAGCTGGGTTTTCCCTTCGGAGAGGTTGAAGAGCAGGAAAGTGACGCGGGGCTGGGCAACGGCGGGCTGGGCAGGCTTGCGGCCTGCTTTATGGATTCCCTTGCTTCTCTCCAGTATGCCGGCCATGGAACTGGAATCCGCTATAAATACGGTTTGTTCGAACAGAAAATTATGGACGGCAACCAAGTGGAACTGCCGGATTACTGGCTTCAGAAAGGCAATGAGTGGGAGATCCGCCGGCCCGACAAGCAGGTAGAGGTCCGGTTCTGGGGAAATGTCGTTACCCGCGAAGTGCAGGGCAGGCTGATCTTTGAAACGATCCAGTATGAATCGGTCCGCGGCGTGCCTTATGATGTGCCGATTATCGGCTTCGGGAATCCCCATATCAATACACTCCGGCTGTGGAGCGCCGAGTCCATGATGGACCCTTTCCGCCAGCCTTCCGGGCAGGACGGCAGTTATTACAGGTACCTGGACTACAACCGGTCCGTGGAATCCATCTCCGAGTTCCTGTACCCGGACGATTCCCATTATGAAGGCAAGCTGCTGCGGCTCAAACAGCAGTATTTCTTGTGCTCGGCCGGTGTGCAGAGCGTCCTGCGCACATTCGGCAAGCTGAATCTGCCGCTGACCGAGCTGCCGGAGAAGGTTGCAATCCAGATCAACGATACACATCCGACGCTGGTCATTCCGGAACTGATGCGCCTGCTGATCGACGATAACGGGTTCGGCTGGGATGAAGCATGGGAGATCACCAATAAAGTGGTGGGCTATACCAATCACACTATCTTAAGCGAGGCTTTGGAGAAATGGCCGCAGCAGATGGTCAAGGAGCTGCTCCCGCGCATTTACATGATCATCGAAGAGATTGACCGCCGCTTCCGGATTCAGCTGAATGAACGTTATCCCGATCAGCCGGACAGAGTGTCCCGCATGGCCATCATTGAACATAATCAAATCCGCATGGCCCACCTGGCCATTCACGGCGGACACTCCATTAATGGAGTAGCCGCGCTGCATACGGAGATATTAAAGAAGCGGGAAATGAAGGATTTTTACGAACTGTATCCGGAGCGGTTCAATAACAAGACCAACGGAATTACGCACCGCCGCTGGCTGATGTATGCGAATCCGGACCTTGCCGCACTGGTTACCGAATGTATGGGCTCAAGATGGATCAAACACCCGCAGGAGCTGAACGGGCTGATCAAGTGCTGCAAGGATGCCGCCTTCCAGAATGAGGTCGCCAAGGTCAAGAAGCAGAACAAAGAGCGGCTCGCCGCCTACATTCTGGAGAAGCAGGGCATTACCGTAGATCCGAACTCCTTGTTCGACATTCAGGTCAAGCGCCTGCACGCTTACAAGAGACAGCTCCTGAACGTGTTCCATATCATTCACTTGTATAATCAGCTGAAGGAAAATCCGAATATGGATATTGTGCCGCGGACCTTTATCTTTGGAGCCAAAGCGGCGCCAAGCTATTACCTGGCCAAGCGGATTATCAAGCTGATCAATACGGTAGCCGCTCGGATCAACGGGGATAAGGCGGTTCGAGATGTGCTGAAGGTGATTTTTCTGGAAAATTATTCGGTATCCCTCGCCCAGAAGATCATCCCGGCTGCAGATGTCAGCGAGCAGATCTCCACAGCCAGCAAAGAGGCCTCAGGCACAGGAAACATGAAGTTCATGATGAACGGAGCTTTAACCGTAGGAACGATGGACGGGGCTAACGTGGAAATGCACGAAATGCTGGGGGATGAGAACATGTTCATCTTCGGGCTCAGCGCGGAGCAGGTGCAGAACTTCTATCAGTACGGCGGGTATTCGGCCTGGGATATGTATAACAGCGATTCCCGCATCCATGAGGTCATGGACCAGCTGATTGCGCCGGGACCCGTGTGCAGCCAGGAGAATGAATTCCGCGACATTTACCAGTCGATTCTGGACCATAATGATGAATACTTTGTGCTGAAAGATTTTTCAAGCTATATCGAAGCGCACTTGAATATTGATCTGGCATACCGGAATCAGTCAGACTGGCATCAGAAAGCCATCCTTAATATTGCGCATTCCGGTAAATTCTCCAGTGACTGCACCATTCGGGAATATGCCTCGGAGATTTGGAAGATCAGTCCGGTCAAGAGGCGGCAGATTTAACGCTATGCAGCGGGGAAGGGAAGCTGGCACTGCTAACCGCTAGGCTTGAGTCAGACTTTTGTCAGATATTAGTCAGGCATTAGTCAGATTTGAGCCCGGCTTGAGCCGGCTTCCCGGCCCGGCAGGCAAAAAAGATTGACCCTGAGAATGATTATCAATAAAATGAAAGCTGTATGACTTGATCGTTAATTCGTCTTGTATACATAATTTCTCAGCAAGCAAGGCAGATAGGAGCAGATGGATGATGGAAGCAACCTCATCAAGCGCAGCTGGAGGCCGGCCGGATGACCAGAAGAAGCATAAGCCCAAGGGCCGGCCGCTGGCAGCTGTCACAATTCTGATCAGCGGAGCGGTACTTCTGGTGCTCGCGCTGCTGGTTTCGATTTCGGTCGGTTCAATTTCTATCCCGCTAAGAACTGTCTGGCAGGCCTTGTTGCACTTTAATCCCGATGTGAACGATCATCTGGTTATCCGTGAAGTGAGGCTTCCGCGTGCATTGGCAGGCGTAATGGTAGGCGCAGGCCTTGCCGTTTCAGGAGCGGTTATGCAGGGGATGACCCGCAATCCGATTGCGGACCCGGGACTGCTGGGGCTGAACGCCGGCGCAGGCTTCGTGCTGGCCGCGGTCTTTGCCCTTTATCCCAATATGTCTTATAACACGTTAATTCTGTATTCTTTTATTGGTGCAGGGATTGGAGCAGGAATGGTATTCGGAATCGGCTCCTTGTCCAAGAAAGGCCTGACGCCGATGAGGCTGGCGCTGTCAGGCGCGGCAGTCAGTGCGCTGCTGTCCGCTTTGGCGGAAGGCATCGCCGTATATTTCAAGATCGGACAGGACCTGGCGTTTTGGTACGCGGGCGGTCTGGCGGGCATTCACTGGACCCAGGTAAAAATCATGTTCCCCTGGGTTGCAGCCGCTTTGATCGGGGCAATTCTTCTATCCCGCTCGATTACGGTGTTAAGTCTCGGCGATGAGGTGTCCTCCGGTCTGGGACAGCGGAATGGGCTGATCCGCCTCGGAGGAACGGTGGTCGTTCTGGTGCTGGCCGGTGCAGCGGTGTCTGCGGTCGGCGCCATCGGCTTCCTCGGCCTGCTGATTCCGCACATTGTGCGCTATCTGGTTGGAGTGGATTACCGCTGGGTGATTCCTTGTTCCGGCATGTTCGGCGCGCTGCTGATCGTGCTGGCCGATATCGGCTCGCGGATTATCAATCCGCTGCAGGAAGTGCCGGTCGGCGGCCTGATCGCCCTTATCGGCGTCCCGTTCTTCCTGTATCTCGTCCGTAGAGGAGGCAGGGAAATGCGATGAAGAACACAACTCCTCCTTACGGACATTTAGTCAAAAGGTCCAGAAAGACCGTTTGGCTGGCACTCCTTCTTCTGGCCGCACTTGCGGCCGTGTTTCTGATCAGTATGAATCTGGGAGCGGTGAAGCTGACTCCGGCGCAGGTCATTCATACCTTGTTCGGCGGGGGAGACGCCCGCGAGCATCTGATCTTGTTCAAGCTCAGGCTGCCGAGAATCGTCATTGCCGTCCTCATTGGGGGAGGGCTTGCCGTTTCCGGCGCGATCATGCAGGGGCTGACCCGCAACCCGCTGGCAGAGCCGGGGATACTGGGCATTAATGCTGGAGCAGGCCTTGCGATCCTGATCTATGCGGCCTATTTCCCGGTTGTGACGCTCGGAACGGCTTTTATGATGCCGCTGTTCGCGCTTGCCGGCGCCATGCTTACAGCTGTGCTGATCTACAGCCTGGCCTTTAGACGATCCGAAGGTCTGTCACCAACAAGTCTGGTGCTGAACGGCATCGGGATTGCCGCAGGCGTCAGCGCTGCGATGATCGTAATATCCGTCCGGCTGACACCGGAGAAATACCAGTCTGTATATATTTGGCTGGCAGGAAGCATCAGCGGGACAACCTGGGATTACGTACTGGCGCTGCTGCCCTGGATTCTGGTACTATTGCCTTACGTATTCTACAAGTCAAGGGTGCTGAATGTGCTGTCACTTGGAGATAAAACAGCTCTTGGACTGGGTGCCAATCTGGAAAAAGACCGCTTCGGCCTGCTCGCCGCGGCCGTATGCCTGGCAGCCGCCTGCGTCGCTTCCGGCGGTTCGATCAGCTTTGTCGGCTTAATCGGACCGCATTTGGCCAGACGCCTGGTTGGCCCCAATTACAAGCACCTGCTGCCGGTCTCCGCTCTGCTGGGAGCCCTGCTGGTGCTGATCGGCGACACGATCGGCCGTTCCGTCATGCACACCGGCGAAGTGCCGACCGGCATCGTAGTGGCCGTGATCGGTGCCCCTTATTTCCTGTACCTGCTTGCTAAAGCAAAGGCATAAGGAAATAGGAATAAGAAGTGCAAAGCCGCCCGTTCCCGCTGGGGGACGGCGGCTTTATTTATAAAAATGGAAAGGGGCTGCCTGTCCCATGGAAATATTTTTTACAGTACTTATATTACTGGGGCTGGTCGGCGTATCAAATCTGCTTAACCGGTTTGCGCCGTTTGTGCCGGTGCCCTTGTTCCAGATCGCGCTGGGCGCGCTGATCAGCCTGATCCCGCCGTACATTCATCTCCCGCTGAATCCGGAGCTGTTCTTTGTGCTGTTTATTGCTCCGCTGCTGTATAACGACGGGAAAAAGACACCGCGCGGCGAGCTCTGGAGCCTCCGGGCTCCAATCCTCCTGATGGCGCTCGGTCTTGTCTTTGCGACCGTCGTGGTGGCCGGATATTTCATCCACTTCCGGATTCCGTCCATTCCGCTTGCAGCGGCGTTCGCGCTGGCCGCGATCCTGTCGCCGACCGATGCGGTGGCCGTCAGCTCGCTTGCCGGCCGGATCAAGCTGCCGAAGAGGATTATGCGCCTGCTGGAGGGAGAATCGCTGATGAACGACGCTTCCGGCCTGGTTGCTTTTAAATTTGCGGTGGCGGCTGCTGTGACCGGTGTATTCTCACTCGCAAATGCCACGCTCAGCTTCCTCCTGATTGCAATTGGCGGCCTGCTGATCGGCGCAGTCCTGGCGCTGCTCATCTTCCGCCTGCAGGCATGGATACGCAGCCTCGGCATGGAAGATGTCACGCTGCTCATGCTGGTGCAGATTCTGACGCCATTCCTGATTTATCTGATCGCAGAGGAGGCAGGCGTCTCCGGCATCCTTGCAGTCGTTGCGGCAGGGATTGTGCATTCAATTGACACCGACCGGATCAGCTCGCCTCATTACCGGCTGCGGATTACGTCCGACAGCACCTGGTCGGTCATTTTGTTCCTGCTGAACGGTCTTGTGTTCGTCATTCTGGGCCTTCAGCTGCCGGATGTGGCCCGTGTCATTTTTAAAGATCCGTCCTTTGATAACGGTCAGGTGCTCGGATATATCGCCGAGATTTCCCTGCTGCTGCTGGCTTTGCGCTTCGCATGGGTGTATGTGTTCTGGAGAGCAGGCAGCGGAGACCGGGAGCAGCAGGAGAATACCGAACTCGATCAGCACCGCTTCAAGACCTCGCTGCTGACCGCTCTGTCCGGCGTCCGGGGGACGGTTACGCTGGCCGGTGCTTTCTCCATCCCTTACATGCTGGGGAGCGGGGAGGTTTTTCCAGAGAGGGATCTGATCATCTTTATCGCGGCGGGAGTTATTCTGTTTACCCTGCTTGCAGCCAGCATTCTGCTCCCGCTGCTTTCGCGGAAGGCGGATTCGGATTACAGCCATGAGGAGGAGAAACAGCAGGAGGTTGCCGCCCGCGTTGCGCTCCTGAAGAAGGCGATTGCGATTACGAAGGACGAGATGACCGGCGAGAATCAAAGAGCCGCGATGGAACTCATTTCCTACTACAATCAGGAAATCCGCGAAATGCAGTCCCTGGTTGTTCAGGATATCGACAAGTTCCGGGAAACAGAATGCGAGGTTCGGCTGCTTGGCGTCAAAGCCGAGCGGGCGGAAATCGAGGCGCTGGTGAAGCGGGGAGAAATTACAGCAGAAGTCGCAGCCAAATTCTTCGACATGATGGATGAGATGGAATATATGCTGACCACCCGGAGAAGATTCAGAATGCGGATCTCGTTCCTCAGGCTCATCTTCCGCCGGATCTTCAACAAGCTGTTCCGGCCTTCGGCCATGACGAAGGAGAAGAATAAGCTGGATGAGTATAAGAACGCCAAGGTCAAGACCTGCCAGGCAGCGATTGAAGCCATTTCCGGCAGCCTGTGTGCTGAAAATCGGATGGTCTCTTCCGGGGTCATTACACGTTATAAGGAAATGATCTACAGGCTCACCGCTTCACCTGAAGGGATGGAATCCAAGGAGTTCAAAGAGTACAAGAAAGAGCTGAGAATGAAAGCCGTCCAGGCTGAAAGGGACGAGGTGCAGACCATGTATGAGAAAGGCAGCATCTCCCGGTCTGTGGCGAACAAGCTCCGCCAATTTATCAACATGGTGGAGGCTTCCCTGCTGGATGAGGAGCCGGAGCACGGCTAAGACAGCTAAATGAAATAACCGCAGAGGCGCAAGAGCCCTGCGGTTATTTTTGGCGTGCGGAGATGATTTGCAGCGCCAGCTTTGGCCCGAAGTTAAGGCTGCACTTCCCGCTGCTGCTCCACAACCTTCTTATGGGAAGGCAGAAACAGCGAGGAGATGACGATGGCGATGCCAATGATAAAGACGAGCACAAACACCAGATGCATGCCGTGGGCAAGCGCGGCGCTGCTTATTTTTCCACCCGTACCCGCCGCACTGCTTGAGCTTCCTTGTCCATCGTTCACAATGGAGGTGTTGAAAATAGTCCCGAACACGGCTATTCCCACCGTTTGTCCAATGGAGCGCATCAGCGTATTCGAGGCGGTAGCCGCGCCGCGCATCTGCCAGCCTACAGCGGACTGGATCAGTACAGTCGTCGGCGTCGTTGCGTACCCCATGCCGAGCCCGATGACGATCATAATCCCTACAAAATACCAGTAAGGCGATCCGAGTTCCAGAGCCAGCAGCCAGGTGCCGCCAAGAGCAATGAAGACAGAGCCTGCAACCGCCGTCAGTTTGGAGCCAATCTTGTACATGTAGCGTCCGGCAAACGTGGCTGCAAGCGGCCAGGCGATCGACATCGGCATGAGCGTCAGGCCGGAGCTGGTAGCGCTGTGGCCCAGAATATCCTGAATCCACATCGGCAGATAAACGTTCACGCCTATTACGACCGCGCTCGATAGGAAGCTTACGAGATTGGAGACCGAAATGACCGGAATCCGGAACAGGGAAGGGGGCAGCATCGGCTCCTTCACCCTGCTTTCAATAATCCCGAAGAGGATAATGAAGATAACGGCAACCCCAAGCAGCGTATAAACAGGACCTGAATTCCAGGCGTACTTCTGGCCCTCGCCGGCGTTAAGAAGCGCGTACAGCAGGGATGAAATACCGATGGTGAAGGTTAGAGCGCCCCAGTAGTCGATTGTCCGGTCAGCCTTCTTCTCCAGTGACTCATGGAAATAGAAGATGATCAGCAGCAGGGAGACGAGGCCGATGGGCAGATTAATATAGAAGATCCAGCGCCAGCTGACCTGGTCCACAAAGAAACCGCCGATCAGCGGGCCGAGCAGGCCGGCGATTCCCCAAACCGAGCTGAATACCCCCTGCATCTTCGCGCGCTGTTCTCCAGGGTAGAGATCCCCGATAATTGTAAAAGTCAGCGGCATTACGGCCCCTGCCCCAATCCCTTGGACAGCGCGGAACCAGATCAATTGGCTCATAGTCTGAGCAGCTCCCGATAACATGGACCCCCCCACAAATAAAATAACACCGATAATAAAAATGCTCTTCCGGCCGAATAAATCGGCTAATTTCCCGTAAATGGGAGTGGTTACAGCTGTGGTCAGCGTATAAATCGCAAATACCCAGCTGATCAAGGATAAACCGCTGAGGTCGCTCACGATCTGCGGCGTAGCTGTGCTGACAACCGTGACATCAATGGCGACTAAGAGAATGGCGACCAGCATTGCCAGGGTGACCATTTGCCGATTGGTCGATTTGATAGACATGTTTCTGCTCTCCTTATCTGTTGATTCTGAAATCTGAAATGAAGACGGCTCGTGCTTGTCCCGGTTACCATAATTTGCTGCTCTTGTTATCTCCCTTTCGCTAAGCTAATATGAAGCGGAGAACCATCTCACTTATGATAAGCGGAGAATTCTCCGTTTGTCAACGGAATTTGGGAGTGATAGAACTTGAAGGATAACATAAAGAAGGACGGCCGCTCTGAACGGCGGGATGCCGCCGAGAACCGCAGACGTATCCTTGAGGCAGCGTCCGGACTGTTTGGCCAGCATGGCGTCACACAGGTAAGCATGAATCAAATTGCCCAGGAGGCCCGCATCGGCCCCGGCACCCTTTACCGCCGGTACAGCAGCAAGGGCGAAATCTGCCTGGATCTGATCAAGGACCAGATTGACGGTTTGTTTAAGGATATCGAAGCTTATTTACAGGAGAACCTGGCGACTCCTCCGGATGACAAGCTGAAAGGGGTGCTCAACCTCTTTATTCAATTCAGGGAAAATAAGAACCAGCTGCTTAAAGGTGTCGAAGATTCCGCTGGAAGCGTCAAGAGCAAGCCGTTTATCCATGATCCGCTCTATCTTAGACTGCATGAGATTTATGTCCGCCTGTTTGAAGAGCAGAGTGTTAAAGCGGATTCAGCGGCAAGCAGCGTCTTCAAGGCTGACATGCTCCTGAGTTTATTCAAGGGCGATTCTTACCAGCTGCAAAGAGAAGTGCGCGGCTATTCGCCGGAACAAATTGTGGAGCAGATTTGCGCCGTCTTTTGCGGGAAGTGACCCTAAACGACTGAATCGGCTCCGTGTGCCCATACGCCGAAAGATTAAACGCTGCCCATGTGAGGTATTAATTTAAAGAGCGAGCTTGGGCAGGCTTTTTTTTAACAGCTGCACTGAATATAATGAACCTGATATACGTTCAGTCAATCAGCACCAGGGAAAGCACCTTGCCCGTTATATGAGAAAGTGTGTAAAAGACTTCTGTGATAATGGTTTCCATGAGCAGAGAGCAGACTGGCGCGCGGAGTCTCATTCATTCATCTGCTGCGCAGCCGGGAAAAAGAGGAGGAACAGCAGCTTTGTCCGTTCAAAAAGATCGACAAATGACCACCAACTACGGTGATCCGGTTATCACCGGGGGCTTAGAGGTATTTGACCCGAAATTTGATGACATCTATTTCTATGACGGCGATGATTTGGGCGCCCGCTGCAGTGAGGACCGGACTTTATTCCGTCTATGGGCGCCGACTGCCGGCGAGGCCTGGGTGAATCTCTACGAGAGCTGGAATGCTGAGCAGCCTGACAAGCGCCGCATGCGCAGGGATGTCAAAGGAACCTGGGTTTTGGAGGCTGAAGGCAACTTCGAGGGGATTTATTACACTTATTCCGTAAAAATCGGGGAAGAAATGCATGAAGCGGCTGACCCCTACGCAAGAGCTGTAGGCGTCAACGGTGACAGAGGCTGTATTCTGGCTCCGGGAAGCACGGACCCGCAGCGGTGGACAGAAGACAGACCCGCCCTCGCTTCGCCGCTGGATGCTGTGATCTATGAGATTCACGTCCGGGATGCGACGATCCATCCTGCGAGCGGTGCAGTGCATAAAGGCAAATATCTGGGGCTTGCCGAGTCCGGGACCACCGGGCCTGGAGGAATTCCGACCGGACTGGACCATATTGCCGGACTCGGGGTTACCCATGTTCAGCTGCTGCCTGTGTACGACTATGCCACTGAAAGCGTCGACGAAACCCGTCTCGATGAGCCGCAGTATAACTGGGGGTACGACCCCAAGAATTACAATGTGCCTGAAGGCTCCTATGCAACCAATCCGTATGATCCGGCTGCCCGGATCCGGGAGCTGAAGGAGCTGATCCAGGCGTTCCATGACAAGGGGATTGGGGTGGTTATGGATGTTGTCTATAACCATGTGTACGATGGGCACCTGATACACTTTACCCGGCTGGTGCCGGGATATTATCTGCGTTATACGGCTGACCGCAGGTTCTCCAACGGCTCGGGCTGCGGGAATGATGTGGCTTCCGAACGCCGCATGGTCTCCAAATTTATTATCGACTCTGTCTTGTATTGGGCTGAAGAATTTCATTTCGACGGGTTCCGCTTTGACCTGATGGGCCTGCTGGATATAGACACGATGAATGAGCTTCGCAGGCGGCTGGATGAGCTCGATCCGGCGATCATGCTGTACGGGGAAGGCTGGAACATTCCGACGGAACTTGATCCAAAGCGCCAGGCTGCAATGGTGAATGCCAAAATGCTGCCGGGCATCGGCCACTTCAGCGATGTGATCCGAAATGCGGTTAAAGGCGATGTCTTTGATCCGAAAGCAGGAGGTTTTATTACAGCAGACGCCGGCTATGAGAATGAGATCCGCAAAGGCATCGTTGGAGGAATCCGCTATGATGCCGAGATCCGTGCATTTGCCCAGGAGCCTGTCCAATCGGTCAATTATGCCGAATGCCATGATAACTACACGATGTGGGATAAAATCGTACTCGCCACGGGCAGCGACGCAGCGCTGCTCCGCCGGGCGATGCACCGGCTTGGCTCGGCGATCATCATGACGAGCCAGGGCATTCCGTTTCTGCACGCGGGCCAGGAGTTCATGCGCACCAAAGACGGGGTTGAGAACAGTTACAACGCGGATGATCTGACCAATCGGCTGGACTGGGACCGCTGTAACGTCCACCAGGAGGATGTGGCCTATATGCGGGAGCTGATTGCTCTTCGCAGGCAGCATCCGGCTTTCCGGCTCCGGACAGCCGAGCTGATCCGCAAGCATCTTCATTTTGAGCATTCTCCTTACCACTCCGTGGCGTACAGCCTGCGCGATCACGCCGGCGGCGATGAAGACCGGCATTTATATATTATTTATAATTCGAATCGTGAGCCTGTACAGGTCAGCCTGCCTGATCTCGGCGAATGGGAAGTGCGGTTCGGGGAGCCGCTGGTGCGCAGCCTCAAGGAGCGGACAATGGAGATCGACGGAATTGGCATGGTTGTGCTGGGCATCCGTTAACCGCACGAAAGATTTGATACTATTTGGAAGGAATGCTGGTGAAAATGACAGACGGATCAGCCTATCATCCGGAGCCGCCGATTCAGTTAGGAATTCTGGACTTGGTGCCGCAGGCGGAAGGCGCCGCCGCCGAGCAGGCTGTCCGGGAAGCAGCTAGGCTGGCCCAAACGGCGGAGGCATGCGGATACACGCGTTACTGGGCGGCTGAGCACCATGACCTGCCGGGGCTGGCGTGTGCTGCTCCGGAAGTGCTCCTGGCCCATATCGGCGCCGTTACGCGCTCCATTAAGCTGGGAACGGGGGCGCTGCTGCTGCCGCATTACAGCCCGCTCAAGGTGGCCGAGACCTTTAACCTGCTGTCCGCGCTGTATCCGGGGCGGATAGAGCTTGGAATCGGCCGCGCTCCCGGCGGGCCGGCGCATGCGTCAATGGCGCTGAGCGGCAATTTCCTGCAGCGGGTGTACGGCATGGAGCAATCGGTCAAAGCTTTGACCGGGCTGCTGGACGGCACGTACACCTATGAAGGCGAGCCGGTTCAGGCGAAACCGGCTGCTGCCGCAAGCCCGGCGCTCTGGATGCTCGGCACTGGCAGCAGGAGCGCCGGGTATGCGGCGCAGAGCGGGTGCGGCTTTGTCTTCGGCGCTTTTATGAGCGACGAGGACCCTGCCGCAGCTTTAGCCGCCTACAGGCAGGCGTTTGTCCCGTCCAGCAGGCTGCCCGGTCCCCGGACGATCCTCGCTGTCAGCGTCCTATGCGCGGAGTCGGCCGGGGAAGCGGCGGAGCTGGCCCGGGCGGGCAGACCCGGCCTGTCTGACGAAGCTGCCCCGCCGCGCCGGCAGCACGAGATCTTGGGGACGGCCGGGGAGGCCGTCAGCCGGCTGCGGGACTGGCAGAGCAGGTACAGAAACGATGAGTTTCTGATTATGACGCCCTCCTGGAATTATGAGGCGCGGCAGCGTTCGGTCCGCCTGCTTGCGGAGTGCGTCAAAGCCTTGTCCTAGCTTGCCCGGGACTTCATCCGGGACTTCATCCGGAACTTCACCCGGGACTTCATCCCGGACACCATTGTAAAGATCGAAGGCGGCACGGAGATCCTCCCGTGCCGCCTTCTGGTTTAATGTGCCCGGATGACCCGGATGGCTGCATTTTGTTTTGCCTTCAGCGGTTTGACATAGTGGGGCTTCATGGAAGTAGCAGAGCGTTTGGTATGTGACCGCAAGCTGCGCGGTCTCGCCACCTTGACCCCGAACTTGCGGAGCGCCCATTCAACCGGAAACGCTACCGAAAGGCTGCCGTCTTCCGCTCCGGCAAAATTAACGGCTGCCGCATAGCTGCCGCGTCTGGTCAGCCAGACCGAGCCGGAATCGCCGGCGAGCGATACGGGTCTTTTCCCTGTGACAATCGTCTGATTCTTGAACTTGACAACGTCCAGCCCGCCAAAATCTTCATACGAGACGTTAACGTCTGTATTGATGGATTCGACAGTCCCGTAGACGAGTCCGCTCGACCGGCCGATTTTTTTGAAGCGGTCGCCCACTTTGTAAGAACGGACGCTGCCGGGAAGCGCGCCGAATTTGGCATAGCGGGGGGACAGGAGAGAGCGCCGGAGCGGAAGCGACAGGGCGGCATCCATATAGTTCTCGCCTTTGCCGCTCAAAGGGACGAACCGGTACAAACGGCCGATCAGATCCTTCTTGACCATTCCGCCGTCTGCCCCTCCGGGCTGGAGAGTCTCGGAGTATCCCGCCGTGTTGTTCCGGTTCAGCACATGATTGTTGCTCAGGACA
Source organism: Paenibacillus pinistramenti (assembly GCF_005869875.1). Lineage (GTDB taxonomy): Bacteria > Bacillota > Bacilli > Paenibacillales > Paenibacillaceae > Fontibacillus > Fontibacillus pinistramenti. The sequence goes on along the minus strand of NZ_VAWG01000002.1, from coordinate 455,011 downwards.
TACAGATTGCCCTTCTTATCCGATACGATAAGCCCCGCAGTGCCGGAGCCCTTGGCGGTTCCGATGCTGTAGCCGGCAATGACCGGACGGATGCGGCGCTGGTACTTTCCCTGTCCTGTTGAGGAATGCACCCGGAACCGTTTGGCGTGAACGTAGCGGATAGGCACGGTGATTTGTTTGCCCTGGTAACGGATGGTATGCTGCTTCTTCCGGCCTGTCTTTCTTGGCTTGATCGATGCCGACGCATTCGAGAATTTTCCCGTGTACACAATGACTGCGGCTCCCTTGCCGGGCTTCCGCGGATGCCGGTAGCCGACACCTACAGCATGGACGCCGGGCTGCCTGAGAAGCTGCTTGGACAAGCGCTCCTTGAGCCGGTTTGCTGCTCTAAAGTCAGCCAAATTCATCACCTTCTTCATGAGTGTAGTACAGTTTATGGAAGGGTTGACGGAATGGTGAGGCGAATGTTATAAGGGTAAGACGAAGCCCGCAGGCCAATTTTATTGAAACCTCTGGGCGGTTTGTGCGTAGTAGATAGTATTTTTAATTTAAGGAGTTGTTGTATTCGTGGATAGTGACAGGCTTGGGTTGAAATTAGTGATGGTCGTAGTATTGATCGGTTTATCGGCGTTCTTCGTGGCCGTAGAGTTTGCGGCGGTGCGGATGCGTCCGAGCCGGGTTGACCAGCTGATTGCGGAAGGCAGAAGAAATGCTTTATCCGTAAGGAAAGTGATTGACCATTTGGACGGGTATTTATCGGCCTGCCAGCTGGGGATTACGATTACCTCCCTCGGACTTGGTTTCCTGGGGGAATCGACGGTAGAGAAGCTGCTGCATCCGTTGTTTCATGCCCTGCATATGCCGGATTCGCTAAGCGGAGCGATATCTTTGATTCTTGCTTTTGTTATTATTACTTACTTTCATGTTGTGGTTGGAGAACTCGCTCCAAAGACGGTCGCCATCCGCAAGACCGAAACCATCATGCTGCTGACGGCAGGAACGATTATTTGGTTCAACAGGCTGATGTTTCCTTTCATTTGGCTGCTGAACAGCTCGGCCAATCTGCTTGTCAAACTGTTTGGCGTCAAGCCGGCTTCCGAGCATGAAGAAGCGCACTCGGAGGAAGAGCTTCAGATCATTCTAAGTGAAAGCTTTGAAAGCGGGAAGATCAACCAGGCCGAATACGGATATGTGAGCCGGATCTTTGCCTTCGATAATATGCTCGCGAAGGAAATCATGGTGCCTCGGACTGATATGGTCTGTTTATATACGAATTTAAGCCGTGATGAGAACCTGAAGATCATTAAAGAGCAGCAGTATACGCGTTTCCCGGTTGTCAAGAACAGCAAGGACCATGTCATCGGAATTATCAATACGAAGCAATTCTTTCTGACCTATGACGACGAGCCGGATCTTGACGTCGCTTCGCTGATCCAGCCTGTATTGTCTGTGGCCGAAACGATGCCGGTCAACGATCTGCTGAAGAAAATGCAGAAGGAGCGCACGCATATCGCCATTCTGATTGACGAATACGGCGGGACCTCCGGTATGGTAACGATTGAGGATATCCTGGAAGAGATCGTCGGTGAGATCCGGGACGAATTTGATGCGGAGGAAGAAGAGAAGGTCAAGATTGTGAGCGAGAACCATATTATTGTGGACGGCAAGCTTTCTTTGAACCAGCTGACGCGCTACCTTCCGCTGGAGCTTGACGACGAAGAATGGGATACGATCGGCGGCTGGCTGTATGCCCACCACGAGCTGCTTGACGAAGGTCAGGAATTCAGTCACGAAGGCTATTTGTTCACTGTGCTGGAGCGCGAGAAGACCCGTTATCTCCGGATTGAAATTCAAGCTGAACGGGGAGAGCGGGAAGAGGATGAACCTGAGTCTGAGTCCTATGCAGCTTCAGGAGCTGAGAGCGGTAAATAAAGCCCGGCGGTTGGTTTATATAGAAAAATTGGTTTATATAGAATAATGGTATATATAAAAATAATAGAAGCAGCCCGCGACATGCCGATCCGGCTTTCGCGGGCTGCTTTCTGTTATAAACGTCAGGGCTGCAAATAAGGGGCGAAGGGAGGCTCAGCCTTTAACCGCCCCTGCGACAACGCCTTTGACGATGTATTTTTGCAGCAGGATAAAGACAATAATCGAAGGAAGCACGGCCATTACCATGGCGGTCATGGCGTACTGCCAATCGGACGTGTACTGCCCGACAAAGGTGTAGGCGGCCAGCGTCAGCGTCTTGGTGGACGGCGACCCGTTGACCATAAGGAGCGGCAGCAGGAAGTCATTCCAGATCCACATGACGTCAATGATAATGACGGTTGTCGTTACGGATTTCAGGAGCGGGAAGATGACGGAGAAGAACAGCCGGAAGCCGGAGGCCCCGTCAATAACCGCACTTTCGTCAATCTCCTTCGGAATGCTCTTCACAAAGCCGTGATAGATGAACATCGCGAGCGGAGCTCCGAAGCCCCAGTACATCAGGCCAAGTCCCCAGTCGCTTTCAGACAGATGCAGATGTTTGGCCATTTGCAGCACGGTCAGCATGATCGACTGAAACGGGATCAGCATTGGCATGATGCACAGGAAATAAATCAGGGCGCTCCATTTCGATTTGGTGCGTGCGAGCTTGTATGCGCCGATGGAGGACACGAAGATAATCCCCGCAAGTCCAAGCAGCGTTACAATCGCATTATTCAGGAACAGCCGCGGATAATTGATATATTTCCAAACGTAAGAGTAGTTATCAAACGCCAGGTGCTTCGGCAGGGCAATGACGTCGGTCATCAGCTCGGCAAAGCTCTTTAGAGAATTGATCAGCGTCAGAAACAGCGGATAAAGAAACAGCAGCGATAAAATGACCATAACAACTTCCAGGACGATCCGTCCGGCCGATTGTTTCTTCATCAGGCTTCAACCTCCCTGCGTTTAAAGATCGTCAATTGCAGAATAGTAATGATCAGCACCGCTACAAACAGGATCAGCGCTTTGGCCGTACCGTAGCCGTATAGGTTATCCTGGAATGTGTCGCGGTAGATGTCGTACGCCACGCTGTAAGTCGTTCCGCCAGGGCCGCCTCCGGTCAGGGACAGAATTACGTCGAATACCTTGATCGAGTTGGTCAGTGCCATAAAGACGGAGATCGTAACAGAAGGAGCGAGCAGCGGCAGTGTAATGCTGAAAAATCTCCGCACCGGACCCGCGCCGTCAACCCTTGCGGCTTCCTTAAGATCGTCCGGCACGTTCTGCAGACCGGCGATGTAAATGACCATATAGAAGCCGATCGACTGCCAGATCGAGACGGCAAGAATGGAGATAAAGGCCAGGCCGGGCTCGCCGAGCCAGCTCAGGTCGAACATTTTCCAGCCGGTACTGTCTCCAAGGGACTCGAAGCCTTGCATGAAGATAAACTTCCAGATGAAGCCGACAATCACCAGGCTCAGAATATAGGGGATGAAGAAAGCCGCGCGGAGCCAGGCGGAGGTCTTCAGCTTCATATCCAGGATGACGGCCAGCAGAATTGCAAGCACATTAATAATTACAATGTACAGGACGGCATATTTGATGGTGAACCAGGCCGCACTGCTGAAATTCGTATCCCCGGTAAAAATTTGTTTAAAATTGTCCAGCCCGATAAATTTCGGGTGCTTGGAAATGCCGTTCCACTTCGTCAGCGAGTACCGGATCGTCATGACGAACGGTACATAAAAGATAACGGCGACACAGATCAGAACCGGTAATGTGAACAAGCCGAATTCGAGCTTTTCTGTCCATTTTCTGCCCATTTTTCGCATAGATGACACCTCTTTCCCAAGACCTCAGCAGCAGGACGCTCAAGCGAGCTTGCCCGACTGGCTCTTGCTTTTCGTCAACAATGATTATAGATTAGGGGGAGAAAGCGACCAATGGATTTAAGAAATCAGTTAGGGGTAAAAAGGTGAACTGAAGACAGAGGGCGTGAACAGAAATGAAAGCGTTTAAGCCGGGAGTCCGTTTGCTGTTGGAAATCAGGGAGCGGATCAGACGAAGGCTTGTGCACAAGCTTGTTCTAGTATTTTCATTGATTATCGTGCTCCTGGTAGGTTCTCTATCGGTCATTTCCTACCAGATGATTCAGCAGGAATCTGTCGGGAGCAGCGTGGACAGCACCACCAGCAATCTGCTGCTCGTCAATCGTAATCTGGAGGATTTTCTGTCCGGTATTGAGGAGCTTTCCCTGCCGAAGATTCAGTACGATCAGCTGATTAATGCGATTTTGACGGAGCCGGCCGAATATTCCTCCAGGCTGTATCTGGAGCAGTATTTGAAGAATCTCTTTTTTGCGAGAAAAGATTTGGAGGCCATCAATCTCTATCTGCCCTCCTCACACAAATACTACTCGATCACCCGCGAGCAGTATGATACAAAGGTCCGCTCCGTTTATGATGCGACGGTGCCGGAGCAGAGCTGGTACAAGCAGACGCTGGCCAGCACGGAGAACAGGCTGTTCCAGTCCTTTGCGCTCGGGAGCAGCAGCACGAACAGCTATGAAAGCTACGCCAAAAGCAGCTTTATGGCTTACCACCGGGTACTGAGGTCGATCTCAACCCGGCAGCCCCAGGCGGTCTTCTCCTTCTATTTCAATACAAAGGTGGAAGGCGAAATTCTGAAGGACATCCCCCGGGCGGAAGGCGAGCATGTGCTGCTGCTTGATCCGGATAATACGGCATTTGATGTCGATGACCGCGATTATTTCCGCCAGATCGGCCGTGACGGGCTGCTGGAGCGGATTCCGGACGGCGGCTCAGGGCGGCTTACCTGGAAGGAGGAGGATCAGAAGTATCTGGTCGTCTATAATGTGGGGGAAGAGTACGGGTGGAAGCTGGTGAAGCCGATCCCGTACAGCATGATCTACGACACGGCATACCGCACAAGGAACCTGAGCGTGGGAATCGGACTTATTTTATTTATCATCGGCATTATTCTTGTTGTCATTATTACCAATGCCATCACCAGACCGCTGAAGAAGCTGGCCTACCAGATGAGGCGCTTCAGTGAGGGGAGCTTTGATGCAGAAGCCGAGGTTAAAGGCCGGGATGAGGTCGCTTATTTAAGCCGGCATTTTAACCTGATGGTGCGCAGAACGAATGACCTGATCAATGAACGCTACAAAATGAAACTGACCGAGAAGAACGCGATCCTGAAGGCGCTGGAGGCGGAAATCAATCCGCACTTTCTCTATAACGCCCTGCAGGCGATTTCGACGAAGTCTCTGAAACACGGTATGTTTGACGTTGCCGATATGGTGGAGGCGCTGGCGCTCACGCTCCGCTACTGCATCAGCGGCAGTGATATCGTTTCGGCCCGGGAAGAGCTGGATCATGTGGAGCGTTACTTGTCGCTGCAGAAAGCCCGCTTTGGCAGCCGGCTCGAGGTCGAAATGGACTGGACAGAGGAGCTGAAGGAGATCAGGCTGCCGAAGCTGTCCCTGCAGTCGCTGGTGGAGAATTCGATCAAGCATGGGCTGGAGAAGGTCAGGGAGAGCGTGAAGATTACGCTTGAAGCGGAGGTTCAGGAGGATGCAGCCTGCATTTCCGTGACGGATAACGGTCCGGGGCTGCCGCCTGAAAGGCTGCAGCAGGTACTCCGTTCCTTCGAGACAGATTGGGAAGAGCGTGAAGGCGGAAGCATTGGCCTTAAGAATCTCAATACAAGACTGAAACTTCTGTTCGGAGAAGAAGCCGGGCTTCACATCGAGTCCTCCGACGCTTATACCAAGCTTACGATGCGGATACCAAAAGGGGGGAACTGAACATGTATAAAGCGCTGATTATAGATGACGAAGAACCGCTTAGAGAAGCGATCCGGATATTGGGCGAGTGGGAATCGTTAGGCGTGGATACGGTTCTGGAAGCCGCCGACGGAGAAAGCGGCCTGAATCTGTTGAAGCAGCAGCCGGTCGACCTGGTCATGGTTGATATGAAGATGCCTGGTCTCAGCGGGCCTGAGGTGCTTCAGATTCTGGAGCGGGATTATCCCGGTCTGCCTACAATTGTGATCAGCGGCTATAACGATTTTGAATTCACCCGCCAGGCGATCAAATCCCGGGTCGTAGACTATTTGCTCAAGCCGGTGAACCGGACCGAGCTGAATCAGGCGATGCGCAAGGCAGTGGGACAGCTTGCCGACCGGCGGCAGCATGAGCGCGAGAACATCAGCCGCGGCATCAAGCTGAATATGTCTTTACCGAAGCTGAAGGAGAAGTTCTACCAGTCGCTGCTGGACAGAAGCTTTCATCCTGCAGGCCAGCAGGATCTGCTGTCCCTGATCGGCGCGCCAGAGGCGGACGGCTGGTACGGGGCTGCGGTCCTCCGGCTGCTGAATATGGGAGCAGTTGCCCGGGAGCGGTTTAACAGCGACCTCGGTTTATTGCATTTTGCCGTTTCGAATATCGTCAACGATGCCTCGGGACCTGATCTGCACAGCTTCTGCTTCGCTAACCCGCGCCAATACAGAGAGATGGTCACCATCCTGACGATGCGCGGCGGGTCTGAAGCGGAAATGGCTTTTCACAGCAAATTTTTACTCCGAAAAATCCAAACCGCCCTGCGCGACCTGCTGGGCCTCTCCGTCGTCTTCGGCTTTGGCGAACCCTGCCAGGCCATGAGCGGGCTTGCGGATGCCTACGAGGAGGCGCGCTCGGCCCTGCTGCAGCTCAATCTGCAGCAGCCAGCCGGAAGTGAGGGGCCGGGGCGCAGGCCCGAGGAAGGGGGCATCAGACTCCCGGCTGCACCGCTGCAACCTTCGCAGCTGCCGCCTTCGCAGAGCGCCGAAATGCCGTCCATCATGCACCGGATGCCGCTGCTGCGCTCAGCCCTGGAGACAGGCAGCAAGAATCAGGCCCGCACCGTGCTGGCCGATTATTTACGCTCGGTCGGGGAGCTTGAAGGGCTGCGCCTCGGCGATGCCGACCGTGCGCTGCAGGATTTCAAAATGCTGCTCCGTGATGCGGCGCTTTCGCTTGGCCTGCCCGATCACCAGCTCCCTTCCCTTGACGAAGAGAAGCCGTTTGCTGCCGCATACAGCCTGGATTACACAAGCTTCAAGGAGTATGAAGAGGTGATGCACCGGATTCTGGAGGAATACTGCGATCTGATCCGTACCCAGACAGCCGCCCAGGGGAAATTTGACGCCGAGGACATTAAGACGTATATTGATACCCATTATTTTGAGGACTTCAAAATCTCGCTATTCACTGAAAAATACTTCTTAAGCCGCGAATACCTGATGAAACGGTTCAAGCAGCAGTTCGGCTGCGGCATTCACGAATATGCCCAGAAGGTTCGAATGGAGAAAGCGAAGGAGCTGCTGGCCGACCCGGCCCTGAAGATTCAGGAGATATCGGAGATGCTCGGATACCGGGATAAGAACTATTTCAGCAAAGCGTTCCGCAACTACTGCGAAATGTCCCCGACGGAATACCGGTTATCGATAACAGGGGAAAAGGCCTGAGAGGTTTAAGGAGGTTTACAGAGGTTTACAGATGTTCACGGAGGTTCACGGAGCCTAATCGGGGGATGCGCCACTTTTTTACCCTCAACTCACCACATAACTGCATTTTGCATGCAGCCGGCCTTTAATACAATGATCTACGAGATGCAAAATCAGTTCAACATTGAAACGGGGGCGTATTCATGTTTAAGAGATTGACAGCGGTTACAGCCAGCCTTGTGCTTATGACCGGTCTGCTCGCTGCCTGCGGCGGCGGGTCAAACAATGCCAATACCAGCAGTAGCGGCAATGCTTCAAACAGCGGCGGAAGCACCGATTCCTCCAAACCGGTAACGATCAATATGTTCACGGCTTCGCCGGAATATACGGATGCCTTCAATGCTTACATCGAAGAGTACAAGAAGGTTAAGCCGAATGTAACGATCAACCTTGAAATCATGCAGTCCGATTATAATACCGTGCTGAAGTCGAGAATTGCGGCAGGCAGCACGCCTGATGTATTCCAAACGACGGCCGGCGGAGATATCGATACTTATGCGGATTACAGCGCCGATTTGACGAACGAGCCTCTCGCTCAGGCCATGACGGATGCGGTTCGCAGCAATATGAGTTCATCGGATGGCAAAGTGCTTGGTTTACCGGTAAAAGGAAACCTGTTTGCACTAATTTACAACAAGCAGCTGCTGGAGGAAGCGGGCATCACTTCCGTGCCTAAGACGACCGCAGAGCTGGACGACGCGATTACGAAGCTGGAAGCCAAAGGCATCACTCCATTCGCCAATGCTTACAAAGAGTGGTGGGTATGGAAGCACATCTTCCAGCACTTTGTAGACGCAGCCGCCCAGGATGCGGGAATCAGCGCCAAGGACCTGGTGCAGAATTTTATTGACGGCAAGACGACCTTTAAAGATCATTCTGTCCTTTATAACAACTTCTTTAACTTTATTGACACCACTGTCAAACATGGCACGGACAAACCGCTTGAACGCGACAGCAATGCCGAGATCAGTGATTTCGCTTCAGGCAAAGCCGCATTTATGACCGGCAAAGGCGCATGGGACGAAGAAGCGATCAAGAAGATCAATCCGGACATTCAGATCGGCATCGCCGGTTATCCGGTCAGCGACAAAGCTGAGCAGTCTGTTATTATCACCGGTGCAGACCAGGCTCTCCGCATCAACAAGGATTCCAAAGTGGTGAAAGAAACAATCGAATTCTTCAACTGGCTGTACACTTCGGACTACGGCAAGAACTGGTTCTCCCAAGTTGCAAAGGTAATTCCTCCAATCAAGGATGCTCCGCTGCCTGATCTCGATATGCCGAAGCAAATGGATGAAATTCTGAAGACGGAGCAATCCGGCGACTTGTCCGTCAACTACTCGCTGGATACGTTCCATCAGAAATTCGGGGAAATCATGCAGGCTTACATCGGCGGCAGCAAAACGAAAGACCAGGCGATCGACGAAATTCAGAAAGCCTGGCAGCAGTTTGGCTCAGCTCAATAAACTGAATCAATAAACTGTATCCAATAGAATAGCGATCTGTTCGAAAAATTTTCCAATCTGACTCAGCCCTTATGCGTGCTGGGTCAGATTGCTGTTCAGAATGCTGTTCAGAAGTCCAGAGAATCCTTTTAACAGACGAAAGGAGCAAACCATTATGTCAACAAGGCCTCAGCCGCCCCTTATGCCCAAGAATGACTTTCCATTTCTATTGTCTTTCATTGAAAATGATCTGCTTCTTCAGCTTGAAGTGACGGACAGCCGCGATGTTCTGCTGCTGTACTTCGGGTCTCTGCGGCCGCATGACCCGGGTGCCGGTCAAACCGCATCCGGCCAGCCGGAAGCGGTGGCTGCTCCCTGGACTGTGCCGGAAGCGCAAAAATCTTTCTGCAGGCTGCTGGAGCTGCAGTTAACCGGTGAAGACCGGGCTGAATATCACGGAAGGACGCACAGGGCTTCCTATCCGGGGCTGCGGCTGCAGTATGAAAGCCATGCCGATTACCGCAATGCTTATGGCCGGAAGCTTGAAATCGTGCTGCGCGACCCGGTAACCTCGCTCAAGGCCGTCCAGCATTTTCAATTCCTGAACGGAGTAAGCTCCGTCGTGCGGAGCTGGACCGAGCTGCTCAACGAGGGAGAGAAGGAGGTCACGGTCGAATATATATCTTCCTTTGCTTTGACCGGCCTGGACCAAGGCGGGCGGGGGAGCAGGGACGATAAAATGCGTCTTACCCTTGCTCATAACGGCTGGCAGAGCGAGCTGCAGTGGGTAAGCCGGAGCCTGCCCGAGCTCGGCATGCCGCAGATGACCGACCGCAGCTCCAAGCGGATAACCGGCAGCAATACCGGTTCCTGGTCCGCCGCCGAGCTGATTCCGATGGGTGTGCTTGAGAATATGGAGATAGAATCGGCTTTCTTCTGGCAGATTGAGCATAACGGCTCCTGGCACTGGGAAATATTTGAGCAGGGGAACATGCTGAGCATCCTGATCGGGGGCCCTAATGAGCATGACAACCACTGGTGGATCAAGCTTGCCCCCGGAGAAGGATTCACGAGCGTAACGGCAGCTGCCGGTTCGGTTCAAGGAGGCTTTGAACAGGCAGCCCAGAGACTGACATCTTACCGCCGCCAGATCCGCCGCGAGAATGAGGATAACCGCAAGCTGCCCGTCATTTTTAATGATTACATGAACTGTTTGTGGGGCCAGCCGACAACGGCCAAGCTGCTGCCGCTGATCGACAGCGCGGCTGAAACGGGCTGTGAAATTTTCTGTATTGATGCCGGCTGGTATGCGGACGGCGTATGGTGGGATGAGGTCGGAGAGTGGCTTCCGTCGTCCGCGCGTTTTCCAGAGGGGCTGCCATATGTACTTAAGAAAATTAGGGATAAAGGTATGGTGCCCGGACTGTGGCTGGAACTTGAGGTCATGGGGATAAACAGTCCCAAGCTTGCGGATACTGACGACAGCTGGTTCTTCATGCGGCACGGACAAAGGGTGAAGGACCGGAGCCGTTATCAGCTCGATTACCGCAATCCAAAGGTCCGCGCGTATGCGGATGAGGTCATCGCCCGGCTTGTTGAAGATTATGGCGTCGGATACATCAAGATGGATTACAATATCAACGCTGGGATCGGAACAGAAGCAGCTGCGGACAGCTTCGGGGACGGTCTGCTCGGGCATAACCGGGCCTATCTTCAGTGGCTCGACGGGGTGTTTGCCCGGTATCCGGAGCTGATTATCGAGAACTGCTCCAGCGGCGGAATGCGTATGGATTACGCGATGCTCAGCAGACACAGCATCCAGTCGACCAGCGATCAGGAGAATTATTTGAACTACGCGCTGATTGCAGCAGGATGCCCGGGCGCTCTGACTCCTGAGCAGGCAGCAGTCTGGTCATATCCCCTCAGAGAGGGCAATGACGAAGAGGTCGTATTCAACATGGTGAACGCCCTGCTGCTGCGGATTCATCAAAGCGGCCATCTGGCCGAGCTGACTCCAAACCGCAGAGCGCTGGTGAAGGAAGCGATTGATTACTATAAAGAGATCCGTTCTTCCATTCCGCAGGCTCTTCCGTTTTGGCCGCTTGGACTGCCTGACACTTCAGCCGCCCATATTTGTTTAGGCCTGAGAGCCGGCTCCCGGAACTTCCTTGCGGTATGGCAGCTGAAGGACGGTCCGGACGGCTGTCTGCTGCCGGTTTCCGGGCTTCAGGGTCAGGACGGCGTCAGATTCAAATGCGCGTATCCGAGCCAAGCGGAAGGAACCTTCTGCAGCTGGGACTCAGAAAGAGGCGGCCTCTATGTGAAGCTGCCAGGCGCAGGAACAGCAAGGCTGTTTGAAGTAACTGCGGATTAGAACGAACATGATTAGATCGAACATAATTAGATGTAACATCGCTTAGCGTGTGTAGGGGAGAAACTTCCGTCCAAAAGGTTAGCCTGGACGGAAGTTTTTTTGCAGGAAGCTGCATTCTTGGGGTTGAGAACCGGAAGAAGCCGTGGAAAGTAATCCTGGATCTGCGTATGATATTCCTAAGAATAGGGTAATGAATGAATAGCATATAATAAACAAACCGGAGGTTCAAACGAGGTCAAGCTGATAATCCGTGCAAAATCAAAAGGTGATTCCCAAAGGAACCACCTGAATTGAAATCATTTTTGACGACTGAATGAAAACAAAATCGACTTATATTGATATCATATTATAATTATGATATAATGACGGATAGCGATAAAATACCGTCTGAAATACTGCTTTATTTTCATCATCATACCATATTTTATGCGGTTTTGTCAAACGGTGACTTTATATTCCCGCTTGTAATTGTTCTCATTCAGGAGGAGGGGAGCCTGCCGATGGCTAACGATCAACATACAGAATTAACACTTGAACAGGTTAAAGAACAACTGATTGAACAAGGCAAATCGTCCTCTTCGTTAACGGCCAAAGATATTGCAGATAAGTTAGCCCCGTTTGATCAGGAACCAGAACAAATTGATGAATTTTTGGAACAGCTGTCTGAAATGGGGATTGAAGTCGGCGGTGAAGCGGAGGACGAAACCGGTCCGAGTGAATCGGATGCGGAGGATTTCCACATCGATGACCTGACTCTTCCGCCAGGCATGAAGATCAACGATCCGGTAAGAATGTACCTGAAGGAGATCGGACGTGTTCCGCTGCTTTCAGCTCAGGAGGAAATCGAGCTTGCAAAGCGGATTAATCAGGGCGACGAGGAAGCGAAACGCCGCTTGGCAGAAGCTAATCTCCGTCTGGTCGTGAGCATTGCCCGCCGCTATGTCGGACGCAGCATGCAGTTCCTCGACCTGATCCAGGAAGGCAATATGGGTCTGATTAAAGCTGTTGAGAAATTTGATTATTCGAAAGGCTTTAAATTCAGTACCTATGCTACCTGGTGGATCCGCCAGGCGATCACACGGGCGATTGCAGACCAGGCGCGCACGATCCGTATTCCGGTGCACATGGTCGAGACGATCAACAAGCTGATCCGTGTATCCCGCCAGCTCCTGCAGGACCTGGGGCGTGAACCGACGCCTGAGGAGATTGCGAAGGAAATGGACCTTACGCCTGAGAAAGTCCGCGAAATTATGAAGGTGGCACAGGAGCCGGTTTCCCTCGAAACCCCGATCGGTGAAGAGAATGATTCGAACCTGGGTGATTTTATCGAGGATTCCGATGCCCCTGCACCTGCTGATGCAGCTGCCTATGAGCTCCTTAAAGAACAGCTTGAGGACGTGCTGGATACCTTGACTGAACGTGAGGAAAATGTTCTCCGGCTCCGCTTCGGCCTCGATGACGGCCGGACGCGGACACTCGAGGAGGTCGGCAAGGAATTCGGCGTTACCCGCGAGCGGATCCGCCAAATTGAAGCGAAAGCGCTGCGCAAGCTTCGGCATCCGAGCCGGAGCAAGCGGCTCAAGGATTTTCTGGAATAAGACTTTTTGGAATAAGACGAAGAAGAAGTCGATGAAGAAAGACGAAGACGCACCTCCCTGCTTGGGCGGTGCGTCTTTTTGCTGCTTGCAGCCGGAAGCAGAAGCTGTGAATCAGGAGTCGCTGCTGCTATTTGTTTTATTCTTGTCAGAACGCGGCTTCAGCCTGAGCTTCTCCGTGAAATTCCGCGTGGAAGCCGGTTTGTCCCCGGAACCTGCCAAGGGGTCTTCGGGTTCAGTTCTGGTGCTGAATGGAGGAACAACAAACTCTTCCTGCGGGAGAGTGATCCATTTCTGCAGATAGCCCTGCTGGATAAGCTCCTTAATTAAGATCATCAGGATGGGCGACAGGATTAAACCGGCCACGCCGAAGAGCGACATGGAGACGATCGCGAAAGACAGCATCAGGTACGCCGAGGATACACCGATGGAGTTGCCGGTTATTTTTGGCTCAAGCAGCTGCCGTACAATCAGCACCACGGCAAGGACAACGATCAGCCCGATGGCTAAAGAGGTGTTACCGACGATCAGGAGATAAATAATCCAAGGTATCAGAATGGTAGACACCCCGAGCAGCGGCAGAATATCAAATACCGCACAGATCAAGGCCATGGTGATCTCGTTGCCGGATTTCAGGATAAAGAGTCCGATCAGCACCAGGACGAAGGTGATGGACATCAGAATAAGCTGGGCTTTCAGATAAGAGCCGATAGCGCGGAATACATGGCTGCGCAGAAAGTCATAAGCGATTTTAACCGTCTTGGGTGTCTTCTCGTACGCAATCCGCCGCCAGTCCTTGATTTCCATGCTGAGAAAGAAGGCCAGAATGATCGCCACTCCAAAGTTCGCCATGAAGGAAGAGAAGGAACCCAGCGTGTTGATCAGATACGAAAGCATCACTTTGGCCCATTTGGTCAGCAGATTGGTCGCATCCGCGAAGTATCCGTTCAATTTGTCGGTAATGTTGGACGGCAGCGCATCCAGCCTGTTCTGCAAATAATCGGTAGTCGTCCGGAAGTGGCTTTGCGCCATCTCAGTATAAGCGGGCAGGTTGTCATATAAATGGCTGATCTGAATCGCAACGAGGACGCCTGCGCCAAACAAGATACCAAGCAAAACAACCAGGAACAGAATGACGGAGATCGCAGAGGCAAAAGCTTTCTTCATGCCCTTCCGGTTCAGGAACCGGGCCAAGGGTTCAATCAGCATGAATACAAAGAAGGATAAAAATACCGGCGCTGCGAGCTGATACAGCTTGCTGAACAAGAACATAACCAGATAAACCGTTAGCACAATTAAAGCAATGTCAAAAAAAGTGCGCCAATATTTCTTATACAGAGGAAGCATTTTGTGTTAACCCAACTCCTTATCAGCAGTTCATGATGCTATTCTACATGATAATGGCAGGAAAAGCATTCTGCAGACATGCCCGCAAGTGTGATTTACCGCATGGATAGACGCAATTTTAAACATTTATATTTAAGAGAGAAGATTTGGGGAGAGTTGATGATTAAAGGGGCGGACAGCAATGCTGAGAATAAAGAAAGCGGATTGGATTCTGATTGCGGTTATTTTGCTCGCGGTAGCCGGATATTTTGGGGGAAAAGCTCTATTTTCAAAGGCGGAGGCCTATTCACCAGGCAGCCTGGAGGCCAGAATTACAGTAAACGGGGAGCTGTATAAGCAGGTGCCGTTAAATGAGGAACAGACTATCGATATGAATACGCAATACGGACACAATGTGTTAAAAGTGTATGACAACGGCATCCGGATGACGGTTTCGGATGCTCCGCTGCCCATTGCGCTGAAAATGGGGTTTATCTCAAAGCCCGGCGAACGCATTATCTGCGTGCCGAACCGGGTACTTGTCGAAATTGTTTCAGCCGGCAGCACTTCCGGCGGGGAAACCGGCGGCGAAGAGATACAGGATGGCCTGGACGCGGTTGTGAACTGATAGCATGATAGCATGCACATGGAATATGGACTGTAAGCCGGCAGCGTGAGAGGCTGGCAGAAGGAGGGCGCTCTGAATGGAGCGGCCTTCTTTTTTTCGCAAAAATGGCAATAAAGATTGACAAGGGAATGAGCGGAAGGTATATTAAGTTTTGTTAATAGTAATAATTACGATTTATAGACTGATTATACAGCCTGAATCTTTAGGCTGACTATAGGGCTGATTAGAGGAAGCTTTGGTTGACATGTGATTGGCCATAGTCTACTATTAGTTGATGTTCGTAAAGATTACGATTACCAAACGGGCGTTTATTTTTAAGGCGAGGTGCACATAATGCGAGTGACTGTGCGGTTAGCTTGCATGGGAGCAGCACCCTTTTACTGATAGACGCAGTACACCGGATAAATTTGTTAGAAAAGAGGGGTCGGACTTGATCTTATCTTCAATGCGCAGCGTGGTTTTTGGATATGGCAACGAACCCGTCGTGGAGAATATATCGCTTGATATTCACGCCGGGGAATTTCTTGGCATTACCGGACCGAACGGGGCAGCTAAATCTACTATATTAAAGCTCTTGCTAGGCTTGCTGAAGCCCTGGAGCGGCACGGTCAAGATCAATCAGGCTGCACTGGACGGCGGGAAGCTGGTTGTCGGCTATGTGCCTCAGCAGGTCGCTTCCTTTAACAGCGGATTTCCCAGCAAAGTCATTGAGCTTGTGCGCTCCGGCTGCTATTCCCGGCTCGGCCTGTTCCGCAAATTCAGCAAAGAGCAGGAGGCCGTGGTAGAAAGAAGCCTGAAGCAGGTGGGGATGTGGGAACACCGCCATGCGCGGATCGGCGAATTGTCAGGCGGCCAGAAGCAGCGGATCTGCATTGCGAGGGCGCTTGCCCAGCAGCCGAATGTGCTTATTCTGGATGAGCCTACTACCGGCATGGACCACCAAAGCCGGATCGGCTTCTACGAGCTGATGAAGCATTATGTGAAGGAACACCATCTTACGGTCGTTATGGTTACCCATGGTTTGGAGGAAATGGATTCTTATCTGGACCGGGTCATTTCGCTGGAACGAAAGGAAAGTGAAGAATGGAAATGTTTGACTACGAGTTCATGCAGCGTGCGTTTTGGGCCGGAGGTTTCATAGGCATTATAGCGCCCATTCTCGGCGTTTATCTGATGCTGAGAAGGCAGGCTCTGATCGCGGACACCCTGTCGCATGTCTCTCTCGCAGGTGTTGCGTTAGGTTCGGTGCTTCACTTCAACCCCGTCGTGAGCGGCTTTGCGGTCGCTATAGCGGGCGGTCTTATTATTGAACAGCTCCGGCGTACATATCTAAGCTACAGTGAGGTTCCGGTAGCGATCATTATGACTTCGGGACTGGCGCTGGCCGTGCTGCTGATGAGCCTAAAGAGCAACCTGAACAAAAGCTTCAGCTCTTACTTGTTTGGATCCATCGTCGCCGTCAACAGTCAGCAGCTGTGGATGATCGGTATTGTTGCGATTATCGGACTTATCTTCTTTATCGTATTCCGCAGACCGCTCTACAGCTTGACCTTTGATGAAGAAACCGCAAGCATCGGCGGCGTTCACGTCAGACTGCTGTCCTTTGCTTTCTCGGTGCTTACAGGGATGACGGTTGCTTCCGCGATGCCGATTGTCGGCGTCCTGCTCGTTTCTTCGCTGATGGTGCTTCCTGCTGCCCTGGCCCTAAAAATCTCAAGAGGATTCTTGTCCGCCATTATTATTGCGGTTGCAGCAGGCCTGGCAGGCATCTTCAGCGGGCTGTCGGCTTCTTACTATATAAATACCCCTCCGGGAGCTACGATCTCTTTAATCCTGCTTGTCTTCTTCTTAGCCGGCCTTGCTGCACAGCGGATAATTCTCCGCTCAAAGCGCCGCAAACGATTTGCCAGATCCGCATAAGGTCAGGCAGACTCTTTTACATAGAAGAGACTTCTTACAAGAGACTATATTAAGGAGATTTCATAAAGGAGACAGAAACAACTATGACATTCGGCAGGAACAAGACGGTCACAGCGCTGATCATCAGCTTTGCCCTTGCGGTCTCCGGGTGCAGTACAGGGAAGGACACTTCATTCTCTGATCAGCCGGGAACGCTGAAGGTGGAAGTCAGCTTCTATCCGATGTATGAATTCACGAAGAAGGTGGCCGGGGAGCTTGCTGACGTGCATACCCTGATTCCCGCAGGCGTGGAGCCCCACGATTGGGAGCCGACGCCGAGAGATATCGGCAGCATCGAAGAAGCGGATGTTCTGGTCTACAACGGCGCAGGACTTGAAGGCTGGGTGGATCAGGTTGTAGATGCTTTGGACAGCGATAAGCTGGTCACGATCGAAGCGAGCAGCGGCATTGATTTAATAAACGGTTTTAAAGAAGAGGAAGAAGGAGAGGCTGCAGATCCGCGTGAGGAGGGCGGCGAGGACCCTCATGTGTGGCTGTCACCGGTCCAGGCGGTCAAGGAAGTCCGGAATATCCAGGAAGGGCTGTCCAAGGCGGCTCCGCAGTATGCAGCGCAATTTAAATCCAATGCGGACACTTACATTGCCCAGCTCGAGGAGCTGGATCAGGAGATCAAGCAGGAGCTTACAGGGGTTAAACGCAAGGATTTTATTACCCAGCACTCTGCGTTCGGCTATTTTGCCAGGGACTATGGCCTGGAGCAGATTCCGATTGCCGGCCTCTCTCCCGATCAGGAGCCGTCCGCTTCCAGTATGGCCGATATTGTAAAATTTGCGAAAGAGCATGATACCCGGACGATCTTCTTTGAAACGCTGGTTTCTTCAAAGGTTGCCCAGACGGTTGCCGACGAAATCGGCGCCACGACTGCCGTGCTCAACCCGATTGAAGGATTGACAGATGAGGAGCTGGCGGACCATCTCGATTATGTGTCCGTCATGCGCCAGAATTTAAAGTCGCTTGCAGCAGCGTTAAATGAATAGAAAAATGAAGGAGCCTTATCGCAGCATCTGCTGCGGTAAGGCTCCTGTCCGTTTAGCGGGCGGTTCCGCTCAGGGAGTGATCTGGCTCTGCTTCTTCCTGAACAGCTCCGCCCACGCGCTTGCAGCGATATCGGGATCAAGCATGAAGCCGATGATCACGACATAGCCTGCACCCGGATATTTGGAGGATTCCCAGGTGAAGCGGCCGCCGGCATACTGCATCAGGCATACTCCTGCGTCTGCCAGATTGACATATCCTTTTGCGCGGAGGATTTGGCCCTGCAGCGTTTCCAGGAACTGCTGAAGCTCAAGCCTGGAGACGGACCCCCCGGCTGGGCAGGGAAGGGTGAAGGTCTTGACGCCGGTATATGAAGCGGAACCCGTCTGCTTCTGGCCGGCTGAGAAGGCAGGGCCATGCTGCTCCGGCCTATTCGGCAGCACATGGAAGGGACGGCGCGCAGTTGAGACGGCGTGTTCGGAGTCTTTTTCTACCGGATCCGCTTGTATGCCTGTATCCGCTGCTGAGAGCGGCGAAGCCCCGGTTTGACCGCAATCCCTCAAGAGCTCTCCGGCGTCTACCTCCGCATAACGGGTGGTCCGGATGGCAGCGGCGAGATTGTGCTTTCGAACTAGGTTCATCACTTTGGAAAGTTTGGCTTCGCTCACCAGATCTGTTTTGTTGACCAGAATCAGATCCGCTGCTGCAAGCTGCTGCTGCAGGGTCTGGACAAGCGCTTTGTCCGCCGAGAAGCGGCTGCTGTATTCCAGCGCGTGCTCCGCATCCAGCAGGGTAATTTTATGCCGGAGATTAATTCGGTCCTTGAACGGCGGCTTGGACAACAGCTCCGAAATTTCAGCCGGGTTAGCGACACCTGTAAGCTCTATGAAGAGCAGATCAGGATTTGTATGGAGGATCGTCTCCAGACTCTGCGTCAGCTCCTCCTTCTTGCTGCAGCACACACAGCCGTCCAGCAGCTTCTCGATCGGGAACCCGGTTTCTTCCTGCAGGATCATGCCGTCAACGTCCTGCTTCCCCAATTCATTCATCAGAATGCCGGGCCTTAACCCTTTATTTGCCGCCTCCTTAAGCAGTTTGACCAGCAAGGTCGTTTTGCCGCTGCCCAAAAAACCGCTCAACCAAACCGCAGGTATTGCTGTATCCATATGATCCTTGGCTCCTGTCATAAAATTCTTTGGAAGAATAAACAAAAAAACTTATTTTATTCTTACGCGGGTTTCAGGAAAAATGACCTGATATTTGAGATTCGGAGAAGCTTTTTTATTGCAACCCCATAAGTCACTTAGATAAAGAATGAAATGTGTCAATAATGAGACAATTTGATTGACGAATTTTGACTGAAGGTGTAAGATAACTAAGTCGGATACGCAATAACCTTACGTAACCTGATATATTTAGTATAGTTACTATAGAGCATTAGAGAGTGAGGGTTATATAGAATGGACGCAATGACTTTTGTTTTGTTTGGCGCGACAGGGGATCTGGCGAAACGTAAAATCTATCCCGCGCTGTACAATCTGTTCCTGGACGGCAAGCTGGCTTCGTCATTCACAGTTATTGGTCTGGGCCGTAAAGAAATAGCAGACCCAGATTTTCAAGATAGTGTGAAAGACTCCCTGCACCGCTTCTCCAGAAGACCGATGGATCTCAGCCATATTGATTCCTTTATCCAGGCTTTCCATTACAGCTCCCTGAATGTCAACAATGTAGATGACTTCAAGAAGCTGCTTGGTGTTGCGCAAAAGTATGAAAGAGAATTGGGAATTCCTGAAAACCGTCTGTTCTACCTGTCGGTATCTCCGGAGTTCTTTGAAACGATTGCGGATAACATTAAAGCCAGCGGACTTGGTGATACTAAGGGCTGGAAACGTCTGATCATCGAGAAACCGTTCGGCCACGATTTGGAATCGGCCCGTTCGCTGCAGGCCAACCTCAGCCGTTCCTTTGAAGAAGAAGAGGTATTCCGGATCGACCACTACCTCGGCAAGCCAATGGTTCAGAACCTTGAAGTGCTCGGCTTTGCCAATCCGGTCTTTCAGGCTCTTTGGAATAACCGCTACATCGCTAACGTTCAGATCACAGCTAATGAGCTTGTGGGCGTAGAGGACAGAGCGGGCTACTACGATACTTCCGGCGCTCTCCGCGACATGTTCCAAAACCACATGATGCAGCTTCTTATGATGGTAACGATGCATCTTCCTCACCGCAGTACGCCTGACGAAGTGCGTGCCAAGAAGAAAAACATCATCAAATCGCTTCGTCCGGTCACCAAAGATACAATTAACTCCCAAATTATCCGCGGCCAGTATGGTCCAGGCTATGTTAAAGGCGTTGAAGTGCCTGGATACAGAGATGAGAACGGCATTGGCCAGGACTCCCATAACGATACTTACGTCGCAGCACGTCTGATGCTGGATACACCTTTCTGGGAAGGCATTCCTTTCTACATTCGTACAGGCAAACGTACAGGAGAGAAATCCACACGTATTGTCATCGAATTCAAAGAGCCGCTTAAGGCAGCAACATTCCCTGATGAAGTTATTCCTCCAAACCTGTTGACGATTGAAGTGAACCCTGAGGAGAGAATTACCCTTCAGCTTAATGTAAAAGATAAATCCAACTCCAAGAAGCTGGATCAAGTTGTGATGGAATTCGGCGGAAGCTCCAAAGAAACGCCTGAAGCCTATGAGAACCTGATTCACGATGCGCTGCTTGGCGACTCCACATTCTTTGCGCATTGGGACGAAGTGGAATGGTCCTGGGCATGGGTGCAGCCCGTTATTGACGCTTTTACCGCTAACGAGGTGCCGCTGCATTTCTATCCTGCGGGTGAAGACGGTCCTGAAGCTGCTCATGAGCTGCTGGCGCAGGACGGTTACAAATGGTGGTAAGCTGATACCTTCAGGTATACGGCTTTCAATATATGCTTGTTAATCAAGAAGGCATCAAATTCAACAAATTAGGAGGTTACTAAAATGCAAGTAGGATTAATCGGATTGGGTAAAATGGGCTTGAACCTTGGTAAGAACCTGATGGACCACAAACATGAGGTTGTTGCATTCGACCTTAACTCGGCAGCAGTTGCTGAAATGGTGGAATATGGAGCGAAAGGCGCTTCCACAATCGCTGAACTGGCTGCGGCTACATCTTCTCCGCGCGTATTGTGGGTTATGGTTCCTCACCAGGTTGTAGATAACGTTCTGGACGAGGTTGCTCCTCTGCTGAGCGCCGGCGACATTATCATTGAGGGCGGAAACAGCCACTACAAAGAATCCAAACGCCGTTATGAGAAGCTGAAAGAATCCGGCATTCATTTCATGGACGCTGGTACTTCCGGCGGTATGGAAGGCGCACGCAACGGCGCTTGCTACATGATTGGCGGCGACCCTGAAGCGTGGGAAGTTGTTGAACCGATTTTCCGCGATACAGCAGTTGAAAATGGTTACCTGTATGCTGGCCCGTCCGGCAGCGGCCACTTCCTGAAAATGGTCCACAACGGGGTCGAGTACGGCATGATGGCTTCCATCGGCGAAGGCTTTGAAGTTCTCGAGAAAAGTAATTATAAATACGATTATGAGAAAGTTGCCCGTGTTTGGAACAACGGTTCCGTTATCCGTTCCTGGCTGATGGAGCTGACGGAGAACGCGTTCTCCAAAGACAGCAAATTGGATGAGCTCAGAGGCGTTATGCACTCCTCCGGCGAAGGCAAATGGACGATCGAAGAAGCGCTTGACCTTCAAGCGGCTACACCGGTTATCGCCATGTCCCTGCTGATGCGCTACCGTTCCCTGGAAGCTGATACTTTCCAAGGTAAAGTAGTTGCGGCGCTGCGCAACGAGTTCGGCGGCCACGCAGTAGAGAAGAAATAATTTAATGAAAATAGATCGGCAGTCTCTTTAAAGAGGCTGCCGATTTTGCTATGAACATGCACAATTGCAGCATTTACATAAGAAAAGCTCCCCCGAAAGGATTTCGATCAGGCTTTGCAGCCGATCGTCACTTCCGGAGGAGCTTTATTTAGTTGAATTTCACTGTCGCGTAACCTGATCAGACTGCGCTTTTATTTAACTGATTGGGCAAATGGACGGAGAAGGTTGTGCCTTCACCGACTTTGGTCTGAACGGTGATGGTACCGTTGTGGGCCTCGACCATGGACATGCTGATCGCAAGCCCGAGGCCGGCCCCGCCGCGTTTGCGGGCCCGGGAAACATCGCTGCGGTAGAAACGTTCGAACACGTGCGGCAGATGTTCGTCCGGAATTCCGGGACCGTTGTCGCTGACCGAAAGGATAACTCCATTCTTGACGGATGTCAGCGCCACATGGATAGAGCCCGTTGCCGCATCGGTATGCTGGACCGCGTTCTGGAACAGATTCAAGATGACCTGCTTCAGTTTGTCCTTGTTATATTTGCCGTGAAGTCCTGCTGTCAGATCGAAGGATACGTTTCTTTCGCCCGACAGCATCCTCAGATGCGGCTCCATCTCCATCACAAGCTCATCAAGCCTGATGGAGGTGAGCGTCAGCTCAGGAGCCCGGTCCAGCTTGGCCAGCATAAGCAGATCCTCAATCAGCTTCTTCATGCGTACGGACTCGCCGTGCATGCTGGTAAGCGCTGATTTAAGCTGTTCCGGCTTAATGGACGGGCTGCGCAGCAGCACCTCCAGAAATCCGTGAATCGACGTAAGCGGTGTTCTGAGCTCATGGGAAGCGTCTGCTGTAAAGCGCCGCATCTGCTCTTTGGCTTCCCGCTCGGCTTCAAAGGAAAGCTCCAGCCGCTCAAGCATGCCGTTATAGGAGGAAGCCAGCCTGTCGATTTCTTCCTGTCCAAGCTGATCAGGGATACGCTGCTTTAAATTCCCGGCATCTGTTGCACCAAGGGCCTGAACGATCTGGTTGAGCGGAACCAGCGTGCGGCGGATAACCGGCATGTAGAGCAGAAGCCCGCCGGCCATAGCGAGAATGGACAGAATGATGAAGATCACCAGCTGGCGCATGGCCACGTACAGGAGAGGGGCAGTTTCTGTGCCCATCTGGACAAGTCCTGTAATCCGTTCGTCATTCCCCGACGCGGCGGCCTGTCCGCTTTGAGGCGTATAACCCTCTCTTATCGGATTAACGGGGCTGTCGGAAGGGCGGAAGACAATCAACTGCTCGTTGCCGTCGTTATCCCGGACGATCCGGTATTTGATATTTTTCTTAGCTTTCCATTCCTCCAGAATCTGGGCATATTCCGAGCTGGACAGCACAGGGTATCCGGTTTCGGTTGATTGGGTAAGACTTACATAAGTGCCGTCATCCTGAATATAGCCGAGGGACGTATCGGGAGGAGTGAACAAGATCGGACGGGTACCCCGGCCTTGATTCTGCTGGTCACTGCTGCTGCCGCTACTACTGCCGCTACTGCTGCTATTATTATTTGTATTGTTCTGGCTGGCGGCCGGCGGATT
This sequence comes from Paenibacillus pinistramenti, assembly GCF_005869875.1. Classification (GTDB taxonomy): domain Bacteria; phylum Bacillota; class Bacilli; order Paenibacillales; family Paenibacillaceae; genus Fontibacillus; species Fontibacillus pinistramenti. The sequence continues at coordinate 431,680 of NZ_VAWG01000002.1, read as the reverse complement.
TTGCCCGGTCGAACCGGCAGGCTGGCTCTCTCCGGCCGGCGAGGCTGCACCATTTGACGGGACTGCACTGTTCGACGAGGCTCCCCCGTTTGACGGGGCTGCACCATTTGGCGAAGCCTGCCCGCCTGAAGAGCTTGTGCTGCTGCCTTGCTGCTCGCGCTTGACTAGCAGGTCAACCGGCATCGAGCGCAGCTGATTGACCATCGTTTCTGCGCGGCTGTTGTACAGGAAATTTTTCATGACAAAATATTGCACCCCGCCAATCAGCAGCAGCAGCATCGCCAGAATGAATAATGACCTTGCCAGAAGCTGGGAGCGGAGCGATCTTGGCGAGAGAATACGCTTGAGCTGGTTCCTTCCCGGGAGTCTCATAGCAGATCAACCCTGTAACCGGCTCCGCGAAGGGTGCGAATGAGACGGTGCTCCTTGTCGCCGAGCTTGTCCCGCAGGGAGCGGATATAAACCTCGACGATATTCTCTTCGCCGCCGAAATCATAGCCCCAGACCTTGTCGAGAATCAGCGTCTTGCTGAGCACAATTCCGTGGTTTAACACCAGGTAGCGGAGCAGCTGATGCTCGGTTGGCGACAGCTCTAGCACTTTGCCTTGATAGATAATTTCCTTGCGTCTATCGTCGATCCGGAACGGACCGATGGATACCTCGCCAAACAAGCTGGGGAACTGGTTGCGCAGCCTGGCCTGAATCCGGGCTAGCAGTTCTTCGAAGCTGAAAGGCTTGACGACATAATCGTCAGCTCCGAGCGTCAGCCCTTTCACTTTGTCTTCCACTTCATCTTTGGCGGTCAGCATGATGACAGCAGCCTGGCTGCCGTTCTTCTTCAGCATCCGGCAGACCTCAAAACCGTCGATGCCTGGCATCATCACGTCGAGAATAACAATATGGGGCGAGAATTGTTCAGCTACGCCGATGGCAGTAATTCCGTCCGGGGCTGTGGCAACCTCGTATCCTTCATTCACCAGTCCCATTTCCAAAAATTGCAAAATATGCGGCTCGTCATCGACGAGCAGGATTTTAATTTCTTTTTCCAAATCGTTCACCCTCTAGTCCTAAAAATCTTGTTGAACACAGTTTGCTTCTATTATGCAGCGCGACGCTGAGTTTAGTCTGAGACCAAACTGAAGAAATGCTGAATATCCCGAGGAATTGCCCGGCGGTGGAGCATTGGCCTCTTTCAGCTAATTTTCAGCTTCCTTTCATATTGGCCTCAGGTAATCCGTCCAAAATAGAGAAAGCCGAAAACGAGCAGGTCCGGTGAGTACCGGAACGGTCTTATTTTAACGCAAAAGGAAGTGGGCAAATCCATGAGAACTACCGACAATAGAAGGCGTTCCAAGCGAAGTGCGGACTATTACCTGATCGCAAGCATGCTGCTTGCAGCCTTCCTGAATATGTACCTGATCTGGACGGACAAGTACGTTAATACGTATTATACGACAGCAGTTGCAAGCATGATGAAAAATTTCCATAACTTTTTCTATGGCACGCTGGACAGCGGCGGCTTTGTCACCGTTGATAAACCGCCGCTTACTTTTATGATACAAACTCTGTTTGCCTTTATCTTCGGGCTGCACGGCTGGAGTGTGATTCTGCCTCAGGCCCTTTCGGGCGTAGGCTCTGTGCTCCTGATCTACCTGCTGGTGAAGCCATCCTTCGGTACGGGAGCGGCCCGGATTGGCGCCCTGGTTATGGCTTGTACACCGGTTGCCGTAGCGGTCAGCAGAACGAACAACATCGACAGTATGCTGGTCTTTGCCTTGCTGCTGGCTGCATGGTTCTTGTTTAAAGGCGTGAAGCAGGGAAAAATGTGGGCTGTAATTGTCGGCTTCGGCCTCATTGGCGTCGGCTTTAACATTAAGATGCTGGAAGCTTATATGGTGCTCCCGGCTTTCTATTTCTTCTACATTATAGCCGGAATAGGCGGCTGGAAGAAGAAAGTAACGACCCTGATTGCATCTACAGTGGCTTGTGCCGTCATCTCGCTGTCCTGGGCGGTTATTGTAGATTCCACACCGGCAGACCAGCGCCCTTATATCGGCAGCAGCCAAACGAATTCTGTGCTGAACCTGGCTTTTGGCTATAACGGTGTCTCCCGTTTGACGGGCGACCGTAATACTGGAGGCAGCGGCAAATCAGACGGAGGCGGGGCGGATTTCGGCTCCATGAAGCCCGGGAACGGAAGCAGCTCGAGTACGGACCAAGCGGCTCCTGGCGGAGCGCCGGGTTCCGGTCCGAATGGTGGCGGTGCCAATGCCAATGCCAATGCCGGTGCGATGTTCGGCAATCCCGGATTTGGCGGGGAGCGGCCAACTATGAATTTCGGCGGCGGAGGCGGCATGTTCAATACCGGGACAGCAGGTCCGCTGCGGTTGTTCCAGTCCGAGCTGTCCGGTCAGGCAAGCTGGATGCTGCCCTTCGTACTCTTCGGCTGCATCGCCCTGTTTGCCAATTTCAGACTGCGGCAGATGACCTGGAAGCATAAAGAAGCGTTATTTTGGCTGGGATGGCTGATTCCTGTAGCAGGCTTCTTCAGTATGGCGGGATTCTTCCATCAATATTATTTGATTATGCTCGCCCCGCCAGTCGCAGCGTTGACAGGTGCCGGCTGGGCAGAAATGACGAAGCAGTGGCGGGAAGGCGGCTGGAAAGCCTGGCTGCTTCCGGCAGCAGTGCTTCTGACAGCCGGTTTCTCCTGGTATATCGTACAGCCGTATGATTCCGTGATCGGCAAAGGCTGGTCTATCGCAATCGCCGTAACAGGCGTACTTGCAGCGCTGTGGCTGATCGCAGGGATCTTCAAGCAGCCGCTTGGCAAGCCGGCGGCCATCCTGGGCTTCCTGATTCTGCTGATCGGACCGATGTACTGGGCGCTGACTCCGATTACCTATGGACAAAGCAGCATGACACCGGCAGCTGGCCCCGATTCGGTCGGCGGTATGGGCGGCAGCCGCGGCGGCGGGTTTGCAATGGCAGCGCCCGGCGGGCTCGACTGGCCAGGCGGGACTAACCGGGACGGCGCAAACGGCCGTACCGGCAGCAGCGAGGATGCTTCGGCAAACGGCAGCAGCACGGACAACGGTTCACGCAGCACTGCCGGCGCACCAGCGGTCCCTTCACAAAGCACGAATAGCAGCGGAGGCGGCTTAGGCAGAGGCGAGGGCTCAAGCCTTGATGAAGGCTTGTATCAATATTTGAAGGACAACAATACAGGCGAGAAGTACCTGTTTGCGGCTTTTGACTATACTACACTGGCTCCTTATATCATTGAACAAGGCGAAAATGTCATCAGTCTCGGCGGCTTCAGCGGCTCTGACCCTGTGCTCAGTGTGGATAGAGTGCAGGAGCTGATCAACTCCGGACAGCTTAAATACATTTACATGTCAGGACGGGGAGGAAGCAGTACATTAACCCAATGGATTCAAGACCATGGAACAGAGGTTCCTTCAAGTGAATGGGAGGGAACATCGGGGCAAAATCAGACGGCAGATACCGGAGGCAGAACCGGCTTTGGGAGCTCAGGCACTTTATACGAATTTACACCGGATCAAGGGGAGTGATCGAAATGACAGCTTGGATAACAGGCCGGATACGGTATTCCGTAATCATTCCGATGTACAACGAAGAAGAAGTGATCGCGGAAACCTATCGCCGGATTAAGAAAGTATTGAGTGACACCGGAGAAAGCTACGAGCTCATCTTTGTCAACGACGGCAGCAGAGACCGGAGTGAAGAGATCATCAAAGATTATTCCCAGTGGGACAATACGGTGAAGCTGATCAATTTCTCCCGGAACTTCGGCCATCAGATTGCGATTACTGCAGGGATGGATTATGCCTCGGGTGACGCCGTTGTCATCATCGACGCTGATCTGCAGGACCCTCCTGAACTGATTCATACGATGATTGCCCGGTGGAAGGAAGGCTATGAAGTCGTATACGCCCAGCGCATCAAACGCAAAGGAGAGAGCTGGTTCAAGAAGTTTACGGCAGGCACCTTCTACCGGGTGCTCCGCGCCGCAGCGGATACGCCGATCCCGGTGGATACAGGCGATTTCCGGCTGATGGACCGGAAGGTGGTCAATGAGCTGAAGCAGCTGCCGGAGAACAACAGGTTTGTGCGCGGGCTGGTGAGCTGGGTCGGCTTCAGACAGATTGCTGTCGAGTTTGAGCGTGACGAACGGCTGGCGGGAGAAACCAAGTATCCGCTTAAACGGATGGTGAAGCTGTCTCTTGACGGCATTACTTCCTTCTCAACAAAGCCGCTGAAGATTGCCGGTTACGCCGGAGGGCTGCTGTCCGGTGCCGGGTTTCTCTACCTGCTGTATGTGATCTACTGTGCGCTTTTTACAGATTCCACGGCGAAGGGCTGGGCTTCCCTGATCAGCCTGATGCTGATCTTTAACGGATTTATCCTGATCATGCTGGGCATTCTCGGGGAATATGTGGGCCGCATTTACGATGAGACGAAAGGCAGACCGCTGTATATCGTCAAAGAAACCCGAGGACTTGAGCAGGTGAAGCAGAGGGAAGCGGCACACCGGTTCTAAGCCCCGTTAGACGACAAACGAACGCCATAACCTAAAGGGACAAGGAGTGATTCATTGATGAAGGTCAGAAAAGCAGTCATTCCGGCTGCAGGACTAGGCACCAGATTCCTGCCGGCAACCAAGGCTCAGCCCAAGGAAATGCTGCCGATCGTGGATAAGCCTGCCATCCAGTACATTGTGGAGGAGGCGCTTCACTCCGGCATTGAGAGCATTATTATCGTAACGGGCAGAAACAAGAAGTCGATCGAAGACCATTTTGATAAAAATATTGAGCTCGAACAGCTTCTCCGCGATAAAGGCAAGCTGAGCATGCTGGAGGAAATCGAGCATATCAGCGAGGTGCCCGGGATTCATTTTATCCGGCAGAAGGAGCCTCTTGGCCTGGGTCATGCTATCCTCTGTGCCCGGCAGTTTATCGGAAATGAACCGTTTGCTATCCTGCTGGGAGATGATATTATCGAGCCCGGCGGCGGCAAGCCGGCGCTGCGGCAGATGATGGACGTGTATGAGCAGACCGGCAGACAGGTGATTGGGGTGAAGCAGGTTCCCCGCGGGGATGTCAGCAAATACGGGATTATAGATCCTGCCGCAAGCAACGAAGGCGTGTACGACATTCAGGGGCTGGTGGAGAAGCCGGAACCGGACTTGGCCCCTTCTAATCTGGCGATTGTCGGACGTTATATTCTGAATCCGGAGATTTTTGATATCCTGTCTGTGCTGAAGCAGGGTGCAGGCGGAGAATATCAGCTGACAGATGCCCTGCACGAGCTGAACCACCGGGACACGATGCTGGCTCTTGAGCTCGAAGGCGACCGCTACGACATCGGCGATAAATTCGGCTACATGCAGGCTGTGCTTGAAATCGGGCTGCAGAGAGAGGAGTTAAAGCCGCTTCTGCTTCCCTATTTAAATGAACTTGTCAGCAACAGAATGAACTTGTCTGCAACAAAATGAAGCTGGGAAACGTCATAAATTCATAAGCTTCATCATAATGTGACAGAAATAGAGATAAAGACAGAAATAAAGACAAAGACAGAATTAAAAACAGAGATATGGACGTCTTCCGGCTCGGGGTTCAGCTCCCGGCTTCCCGGGTCTGGAGGAAGGAAAAGGTTAAATACAGATAGAGAACGGATATATGAAAAATAACAGGGTTCATGCCGGATCAACCGGCATAAGAGAAGAGCAGGCGCCGGAAGGGCGAACCTGCTCTTTTTCTTTGCAGACGTGGAGTGCCGTTCCGGGACAGCCTTAAGTCCGGTCAGGACTCTTTAGACGGGGGAATTATTTTGTGCCGATGAGAACCGCATAGCCGAGCTCCTGGCCGAATTCCTGGATAAATGTCTGGTTGCGTTCAAAGAAATCGAGCACCTCCGGGGTGACCAGCAGATTTAAGTCCATCATCTGATTCGGATCAAGAAGAGCAGCGGAGTGCGGGCCGAAGAGCTGCTGGCTGCTTCCTTCGCCGGCCCAGACGACTGGCTTATTAAATTTTGCCTCATTCATGCGGTCCACCCATTCGCCAACAGTCGGCAGGGAGTGAATTTCATATAATTCACGCATCATATCCTCAAGCTGCCGGTTTTGGCGGGTGGCAAACAGCTCTCGGTCAAATAGACGCCCTCCGGTAACAAGAACCCGCGCATATTCGCTCAGCGCAGACAAGGGATCAACGAAGACCGTAACCGACTCGGCAAACACATAATCAAATTCACCATCCTGAAACGGCATCTGAAGCAGGCTGCCCTCCACAAAATTCACCTGGACTCCTTCAACTCTGGCCCGTGCACGCGCTTTGGCAAGCATTCGGGGGTTGCGGTCGAGAGCTGTGACGGACAATCCCGATTTGGCCATATAGCAGGCCGTCCGGCCTGTTCCGCAGCCTACCTCTAAGATTTTAGCGCCTTGGGGGAGCTTCAGACTCTCCAGCAGCTGAACGGTTCCTTCAAACCCGCCGGGGTGTGCGGCCCCTTCTCCGGTCAATGCAATGATGTCCGTGTATTTCATTTCACAGACTCCTTTCATATTTTGGTGAACAACAACAGGACTTTCTTTAACGGAATTTCAGCGGCCGAATATACTGTCATGAATTCGAACAAGGAGGAGGCGATTCGGTGCAGCTGATTCAACCGGTTAACCAAGAGACCTGCAAAGCCTACATCGGCCAGCATGTGTGCGCTGTACTTCATGATGGAACCCAAATTCATGGGGTTATCAGCGGCGTTACAGATCAAGGGATTGAATTCAACGGTGCAGCCCGGGGAGCAGAGGCGATGTCGGCTCATCCTCAGAAAGCCAAACAGCAGCCTCAGAAGGACCGGCATCCGCGCAGGAAGAAAGGGACCGCACAGCCTAAAGGTAAAACCTCCGCTTACGGAGCAGGATATGGTGTGCCCTACGGCGGAGCGGAGAGTGGAGCTTATTACGGCGGATCTGGCAATGGCTATGGCTACGGAGCTGGCTACGGCTATGGCGGCGCGTATGGTTTGGAGTGGGCCGCAATTGCCCTGCTGTTTCTGATTCCTTTCATTTTTGTTTAGGAACGGCCGAAGAGTGGAGGCAAAGAAGATTTTGCGCAGAGACAAGAACTGCTTCTTGTCTTTTCTTTTTTTGCGGGAGAAGGATTGAACCGGTCTTTTTGCTCCTGATTCATATATACATGAAGTAGCGGCAAATCATGCGTGAGAACAGCGATAAGGAGGAGAAATATGCTCGATCGTACAGCGGTTAACCCAAATTCGGGCCATCCATGTGCTTCCCTGTCTGATGAACTCTGCGGAGATATCGTTACGGTGCTGGGTGTACCGCGGATTCCCGGCGTCTTCAGCCTGCTTGAGCCTTTTGGTTTGGGGGAAGCTTGGCTTTCTCTCCGGAAGTATCTGGTTTCACCTGATGCCGAGGCGGCGGCACAAGTGCTGCGTCAGCAGCGGCTCGCGGCTTCCCCGCCTTTGATCGACTGGCGGAATTTATACAGTCCCGGCACATTTGAGCAGCTGCGGAGCACTGTCTTATCGAGGTATGAGGCCAATCCCAGACTGCTGCTCATGATCACCCTCTGGATTGAAGGGCTGAGCGGCCGCTTACTGCGTGGAACCAAGCAGGAGGTCTACAAAGAGTCTGATGCGCTGCCAAAGAGAACGGAAGTGAACGCTCGCGTCCTTAAAGACCTTCATATTGAAAACGCTTTATCTACAAAAATACTCCTAAATGAAATCGCGGCTGCCCATTCGGGCGCGGAGCTTCCCGAGGATTACAGGCTGCTGGCCGCTTATCCTGAATTTTTGCGGATTCATTGGGGCTATCTGAAGACACATTTAAAATCAGCCGAATATGCCGGCCTGCAGCAAAAAATGATTTCACAAGCCTCCGTGTTTGTGCAGAATTCTTCTTATGACTTCGGGATGGATGAACGCTTGCTGCCTATGCGGATACATTCGGAGGATTGTGAGCAAGCAGAGACGGAGAAAGCGCGGCTGCTCGAGCTGCTGCTCTTATTGCAGAACCAGCTTGCGGGAATGGTGCTTGAGATCGGCTTTATCCGCGACAGCCTGAGGTAAAGAAGCATTTACGTCCAGCCATTTCATCAATTGCAGCGTGTCCAGTACATGTGCAGGCCAATCGAGCATTAGAGCACGGTTCCTCCGGAAAGGAGGGCCGTGTTTTATTTTTTTAAAGAGGCGCAGCTGCCCCGGCATAAAAAGAATAACGGCAGTCCCGGAAATGCCGCCTCTCCGTTCTGCCGTTTAAAGAGTATGGAAATTTCAATCCCACTCGATCTCAAGCCTATTCGATCTCAAGCCTACTCGTTCTCAATCCTATTCGGTTAGTCCTGTTTGCCCTCCATCGAGCAGAGCAGGATGCCTGCCGCCAGACAAAGCCGCGGATCGAGAGACTGATGCAGCCCCGAGAAATCGCACAGTACTTTGGTGACGAGCGGGTTAATATTTTGCGTGAATGCGGGATGCTTGTGACCGGCGATGTCCACATGGTAGCGCTGGGGAATGATATGTATGAACCTTCTTAGAAGAGCAAGAAAAGAGCTGTTCTCCTTGATCCGTCCAAGCTCCTTATCTCCTGTTCCCAGCAGAATCCACTCGTCCTTCAGGATGGACTTGAACCCGCGCCTGCGCAGCGCACCAATCCATTCTCCTGTAGCGGAATCCCTGACATCATAAGTGGCAGAGAAATCAATAATCTTACGGGCCTGGATCCAGAGCAGCTCCTGGGACATGGATTCATCATTATAGAGACGGATATCTTCTTTAAGTTTAAACGCTTTCATTTCCGAATACAGCACAAGCTGTCCGCTCTCGTCCGAGATGTGATATTTTGTGCCCAAGAGTGAGAAAATTTTCTTGCGGATGACATATTTCGTTCGGCTGAATAAAGGGTTCATGGCGCTGTATTCCTCCTGTCCTCTATGTACATGCTTCTATCATCTCATAATTCCGGCGGGCCTGCCAGAACAGAAACGGATTAATTATTACAAAGCTGAGGCAGCGATTTATGTTTCTTTCTATTTGGGTTATGCTGTAAGGTGGACAAATTTGTTTAATGATTGTTATACGGACAGGAGAGGAACAGGGATCATGAAAAGGGCAATCGGACTTCGGAACATCAAGACAGGGATCTCCATTTGCATCTGTGTCATTCTCGCGTACCTCTTTCATTTTGACTCCCCTTTCTATGCGGCCATTGCTACCATCATTTCGATGGAAAATTCCATTACCAACTCCTTTACCGCTGGAAGGGACAGAGTTATAGGCACGCTGATCGGCGCGGTAACAGGCACATGCTTTGCATTTGTGCAGCCGGGTAATCCGCTGCTATGCGCCCTCGGCGTCATTATCATCATCTACACGCTAAATACCCTCCAGAGGAAAAAGTCGATTTCGATCGGCTGCATTGTGTTCCTGGCCGTCATGCTGAACCTCGGCAGCGGCGAAAGCCCGTGGGCCTATGGCTACCACCGGATTATGGATACCGTGGCCGGCATTGCCGTGGCAGTGGGGGTTAATTATCTGATCTTCCCGCCCCGGCTGAAGGAGAAGCTCGAGCAGAAACGAATTCTCTTCGCCGAGCACATGGCTAATGCGTTCCGGAAGCTGGCTGAGCGCGGGCAATCGGTAGATTTGCCGAGTCTGCGAAAGGAATTAATCAGTCTGGATCAGGCTTTTGACCTATGGAACAATGAATTCCACCCCCGCAGACAGCGCGGCGCTGACATGGAGCAGCAGGTCGAGAAGCTGGCCTCCTACCGGCATATCTACGAGCATCTCGTTATTCTGCAGCGGCTGAAGGAAGAATTTGATGCCGACCCGGACCGCTCACCAGACAGCACCGCCGTGTACCATTATCACTTAAAATGGATCTACAATGAACTTCGCGCACAGGGTCTGCCGGTGCCGGAGCAGAAGAGCTTGAAATTACAGTAATGATCCGATCCGATACGGAAGCATTGGAAGGCTGCTCGTTCTTGTTTAAGAACGGGGGCCTTTTTTATTGACTGCAGTAAGGGGATATACGCAATTTACGAGTTATTTTACTTAAAGTTTGAGAATTAACCGGTTAAAGTGCTCTTGTTATCCCAATAATGTCTATACATAACACAACTGAAAATAGTGAGGTGAGTTCAATTAAATTCACAGCATTTAATGTTAGCTGTCTAGGCTTAGCGATCCTTTTTGGCCTATTAGCAATGTCCGAATACATGCAGAAAAATAATTTAATTGACGAGATAGAACAATTACAAACCGATACAGTCGAGTCTATAGACAGCCAAACCCTAACGCTGATGGATAAGTTAAAGGGAGTGATTTCTGATCATAAAATTGTTGAAAGTGAAAGGCTGACTATTGCATGCTCGGTTCAAGATTTTAAAAATATTCTTAACCAATACGGAAGAATTGCATTACTTAACAATAAATCCGAACAGGATAAATTTTATTCCCTCAGGGTATCCCAAAATTTAGTGCTGCGGGCATTTGATATTTCTCCGGAAACGGCAACAGTAGATGAAATCAGCAGCATGGTTGATGGAATGGAGCAGTTCAGGGGAGGCATTCAAGATGTAAAGACAGCGTACTGAGAGTTGGCCTGGTTGGACGGTTAAAAGACGTTGGAAGGGAAAATAGAAGGAAATGGAAGTGGGATTGGAGAAGTAATGGAAACGCGGGAATCGCTAATAAGAATGTTATACGCAACCCAATGAAGTTAATGAATAGATTAATAAGAAGTAAGCAGAAAAGAGTTCACTGCGGGAACTAAAAATAAAATACACCAAGAGCATTATAAATCCCACAAAGCTGCAAGACCTACGAAACCTATAAATACGATAAATTACAAAAGCTAAAACCAAATAACACAAACTAATATAAGTTAATTCGAAGAAGCCGGGGCAGCGTGTAACATCGTAGTCACGCATCGGGCCATACGGTTCTTGGTCCGGCAGAAGTGAAAAAGCTAGAAAACGTAATCAGCCGGACACAGCCGCATCGACTAACCGCATCGCGGCCGGCTCCTGACGGAGCCTTAAGTCGGTGGGACGTCGTGGATACACGAACGTTATGCGTAATTATTGCTAAAAAACATGGTATAAAAACATGAAAGAAGTGATTGATGGATGCCTTTTAACAATATGGATCATGAAGAATCAATAACTTGGTTTGATGAGCACAAAGAGTTTGAAACCATTAGAGAAGCACATGAATGGGTTTATAGTGAAGCATATAATGAAATTGGATACAATTATGACGGATACAGAAGTAAGGATCCTAAGCTAGCATACGCCTTGCTTTTTGAACTGATTAGATCAAATACAATTCATGAATATAGACATGATGTGTATTGCGATGATGAGTTAATAGATGGAACTATGATTTATAAGGTCTGGGTAAATAACAAGAGGTACGTGAGTAAATAGATAAGGAACGAGAAGATTATAAGAACAAGTTCAAGGATAGTGTGATGCTAATTCGATGAGGGCAATAACAACGCATAACACTATATTCACGCGGCGGGCATTCGCCCTTGGTCTGGACCGAAGTTAAGAAGCGTGGAAGCGGATTCAGCCAGACGACTCCTGCGAGGCTAAGTCTTCGACCCGGCTCCCGATGGTCGCCTTAAGCCTCTCGGGTTCGTGAATACAAGAACGTTATCTGAAAGAGCTGCAGATTGTATTAAGACCATATTTATAATCATAAGATCAAAGTTATTATAAGAACACTTGTACGCAGATATGATTGGAGGTAAAGTATAACTACAATTGAATCTTGGGTGGGCATGGTTTCCCTTCGAAAGGAGGTGAAGCCATGGAAGTGAAAGATGCATTAACGATTATGTTCCTATTTGGAACGTTCATTCTTGCTCTTTTAACATACATCAATAATAACAACAAGAAAAAGTAAAACCCACCCTAAGATTGGAAGCCGAAGGTGGGTTTTAATCCTTATATGACCTAGAAGGGATAACCATCCAAGCCAATTGTACTGACCAAGTGTTAGCGCACTTGGTCTTTATTTAATATATACTACCATATCTGAAAAGATGTATCAAAGCATTAAATGAACATAAAAACAATTTTGAAAAGCTATGCTAACTTATATTGAAAGAGTTTCAAAGGGGGCAACTCCATCAGATAACATCGTATCTACGCAGAGGGCCGTTTGGCTCTTGGCTCGCGAGAAGTGGAGGCAGAGAAGCTGAGTCAGCTCACAACCCTGCGAGGCTAAGTCCGTTGGACCCAGTCGCTGTCGCTCCTTTAAGCCTCTCGGGTTCGTAGATACACGAACGTTATGAGAAATTCTCGCAAAACAATTTAAATAGGAGAAGTTTCGATGAAGCGAATTATGATCATTGGGTCTGGTGGAGCAGGTAAATCCACTTTTGCAAGACAACTTGGAGGAGTATTGAACTTTCCTGTACACCATTTAGATGCTTACTATTGGAAACCTGGATGGATACCAACACCAAATAATGAATGGGATAATTTTCAAGAAAAACTTGTGCAGGAAGAATCGTGGATTATTGATGGAAACTATGGCAGAACACATGATATAAGAATGAAACAAGCGGATGTAATTATACTCTTAGATTTTTCAAGATGGATAACTGTTTATAGGGTAATTAAAAGAAGAATCATGTATCACGGTAAGACAAGACCAGATCTAAATAAAAATTGTCCTGAGAGTTTAGACCTTGAGTTTTTAAAGTGGGTGTGGAGTTTTAAGAAGACAAAAATACCAGGGATTATGGAAAAGCTAATGGAATATCAAGATAAGAAAATTATAGTTTTAAAATCGCCAAAGCAGGTAAGAAGGCTTCTTGATAAGGTAAGGAAAATTGGTGAGGGTTATTTCAGAGAAGGCGAGAACATCTCATAAACCAACACAGTATTTACGCAGCGGGGCTATTGCTCCTTGTTTGTCTGAATGTATAATCATGGAAGCAGCTCGGACAACAAACGACCCAGCCTAAGAGAAGAGCTATTTAAGGCTGGGTCGTTTCGTGAATGCAAGAAAGTTATTTGAAATCATATGCAATTCTTCAAGTACTAATAGACAAAAATCCGAGGTGAAATTGTGTTTTTATACATAGATTTGTTATGAAGCGATCTGAAACAGGCAAAGGATTGGGAACAAATAGGTCAATATAACATCATATCCACGTCTCGGAGCCTGGCAGCCCCTAGGTCCGCCCGATAGGATTGGCTAGGAAGAGGGAATCAGGCGTAAACACCCGCACGCAAGATATACAACCATTAATGCAGTACAAGGATTATCTATTGAAGAACTTGATTATTTACAAGATTCACAAAGTAATTCGATAGGTGCCTTGCTGTTACATTTAGCTGCAGTGGAGATCGGATTTCAAATTGAGATTTTTGATAATAGACAACCAAATGATAAAGAATTAAAAGAATGGCTTGCAGCATATGAACTAGGTGATAAGGGACGGAATGAAATTAGAGGGAATTCGCTCGATTATTATTTGAACAAGCTTGAACAAGTCCGTGCTAGAACGCTGAAAGAATTTGGACAAAAAAATGATACTTGGTTGTATGAAGAGCGAGAATGGTCTGGGCTGCCTTCAAATCATTATTTCATTTGGTTTCATGTATTTGAGGATGAAATAAATCATCGGGGACAAATCAGATGGCTAAGACAGAGACTTCCTAAGCCGAATACAAAGTGATTCGTGTAAGCAAGCAGATTAGCAGGAATACTCGAAACCACTAATAGAAAGCAGGTAAAGCAAGAAGTACAAGCACGTTTTATTTGATCTTGATGGGACTATTTCTGACCCCAAGATAGGAATAACCAAATCTGTACAGTATGCATTGAACAAGATGGGTATTTTAGAAAATGACCTTGATAAGTTAGAACCCTTTATCGGTCCTCCACTTAAGAACTCGTTTATGGAACTTTACTTGTTCTCTGAGGAACGAGCAAGTCAAGCAGTTGAATATTATAGAGAATATTTTAAGGAATACGGAATGTTCGAGAATGAACTGTATCCCGGGATGAAAGAGCTATTAGACCAGTTACAAACCTATGGTTTCATTCTGTATGTGGCTACATCAAAACCCGCTGTTTTTGCTGAACAAATACTGAAGTATTTTGAGATTGATCACTATTTTGAATTAGTTGTCGGTAGCAATCTTGACGGGACAATGGCTGACAAGACGGATATTATTGCTTACATTTTAAAGAACAACAACCTTGAAAAAGATAATGTGATCATGATCGGTGACAGGAAGCACGATATTGTAGGCGCACATAATAATGGCATTGACTCTATTGGTGCAGGTTATGGTTATGGAAGTGAGGGAGAATTAAGTAAAGCTAATTGCACCTATTACATCAATAAATTAGAGGATATTATGAAGGTAGTTTCATAAAAGCCGGGTACTTCTGCTCGAATAATTAAGAAGACTGTATAATCATACAGGCTGTCAGATGAAATGATGTAGCTTATCCAATTAGAGGGCTAGTCATAATAGCTTCAATAAGGCATTTTTACTGTATGGATGAATTATCAAGGGAAGAGCAAATCGAGTATATTTCGTTAATCCATAAGATTAGAAATGAACAAAGAAATCGATTGGGGATTGAGAAGGTCTATTATTTTTATAATGAAGACACAAGCCATCACTTTCATTTATGGATGGTCCCAAGATATGAATGGATGAAGAAATTCGGGAAATGCATATGAACACAGAAGACAATATGAATAGCGTAATTGAAGGAATAAATAAATTAAAGGAAGGTGTGAAGGACTTTGTAAAGGCATACAGAGTAACTTCATCTAACAGCTTGAACCGCCACTATATAAGGCACTGACATTAATCGGGATGGGGACAAAACCGTTCTTGATGAGGAGATAAAAACATATGGATATTCTTGAGCGTGCCGAGCAAAGGAAAACTCATGCTGTAAATATCTTAGCTGATTTGGACTTGCTGAATTTGTGACGATCCGTTAACACACCCTTATGATCTGGTATGAAAGCCAGCCGCAGGGCTTAACGTTCTGGAAGCCAAGGAGTCAGGAGGAGTGAATGATACACACTAATGAGTTCAAATCACTTGCAGACCTTATGAAACATTATAATAAACCATGGTTTGTGGCCGGTGGCTGGACGATCGATTTGGATGTAAATGAGATAACTCGAAGTCATAAAGACATGGATATATGTATTTTTCGAGAGGACACAGGATATGCAATTGTGAACCCCGCGTGGCAATTGCTATTTAAAAGTCTCAGTACAAGAATAGAAGATGAACATGATTTTAAAATATATTTGAATCAGACCAATGATATTAGATCCAAGTTATGGTTATTAAAGAGCATGAAAGAAATGAATGGAAACAAGAGATGGATTGAAGAATTGAGTGAGCAATTGGAAAAGACTTGAATACGAACTAATGTAAGTGGATTTGAAGGATTGGCTTAAAGACAGATGTGAACAATCGGTGATGTATTGAGGAGATTATATATGTCAGGACATTTAGGCTTCTCATATGTAGGTCTGATTTATTTATTCATGTTATTTATTCCAAATATCATTTGGAGTAAGAGTCAACCGATTGATAATGAAACAACTCATGAAAATAAAATATTACAACTGTTAGAACGAATTGGACAAGTAGGCTGCACAGCCAGCGTGTTGATGTTTAATGATTTTAACATTGCAGCGTTATCAGCTTGGAGTTTGTGGCTAATAGCATCGTTGCTGTTAATGATACTTTATGAAATTTGTTGGATTAGATATTTTACTAATGAGCATACCAAAGGGAATTTTTATCGCAGTTTATATGGGATACCAGTCCCTCTTGCGAGTCTGCCTGTTATGGCTTTTTTGTTATTGGGGATCTATGGGGAAAATATTTGGCTTATTGCATTCGATATCCTTCTTGGTATAGGACATATTGGAGTACATATTCAGCATTTGAAAGCGATTAAATAAGTTGAATACACTTCTTTAAGTCTTTCGAGTTTAGGGATACAAGAATGTGACCGGAAATCATCGCATAGAAATAAATAGAAAGGAAGATGATTGTGAATCCAATCCTTATTGATTTTATACGAAAATTTGAAATTGGTTATTGGATTGATTCAAGATACCAATGAACGAAGTGGAATCAGGTCGACACATCTGCTCCGACTAACCGCATCGGCCGGCTGAGGACGCTGCCTAAGTCAGTGGGACTTCGTGAATATATGAACGATAAATGAAACTCACGTAAGGGAGGAGAAGATACGTATGAACAATGAAGACTTTAGTGAAATTTTCCTCAAAATCACTTTGCATCGAATGTGTGATCTCTACTTTCAAAAATTGAAGGTTACGCTTTCTGGTGTATCTCAGAATAATCTATGGGCGGAGAGTTATGAGGATAGCAATACAATAGGAGGCATCGTACTGCATGTTTGTGAACATATAGCAAGAAGTTGTTTAAGGCTAAAGAATCTAGAAAATGAGTTGAAGAAGGGATTTGAAAATTACTTCCCACAAGAGCATATAAGTTCACAAGAGTTAATGGACGCATTCGAATGTCAATTAAATGAATGGAAATCGATCATATGTGAATTCATCAAAAAAGGTAGGCCGCTGAATGAAGAACATATTCATCAGCTCTATCATCTTGTAGAACATACAGGATATCATTTGGGTCAAATAATAGATAGAGTTCAAGGAATTACAAAGAAGAAGTTTGCATTCTGCAGTAACGGATTAAATGAATCTTATTTAAGAAACAAAATAGAATCGGACAATATCGTGTAGGATCAGTGAAAAGAGTCGATGTTGTATATTCTTTAATAACAAATCAATTTAAAACTAAAGTACTGGCCAGCAGCGAAAGTACAGCTGGCGGCTCCGCCACTACTCGAAGGGAGCAGATTAATGATTGTAATGATTAACGGAGCATTTGGATCGGGCAAAACTACTGTAGCCAATAGATTAATTGCAGAAATACCCAATTGCATGTTGTTTGATCCTGAAGAGGTCGGATATATGCTCAGAAACGTCATACCAGAGAATATTAAACGCAAAGAGGAAAGAACAAATGACTTTCAAGATTTGGAGTAATGGCGAATCTTAACTGTGAACGTGGCTAGGGAAATAAGAATAAAATATGGAAAAAGTCTTATTATCCCAACCTACATAATCGGCTATATGAACGAGGAGATACTCCAGGAGGGTGGTCGTTCCAACAAACCAGTAAGTGTGTTGCTGCATTTTCAAATAACCAGTTTCAGGAATACACATATACCGATGAATTAAATCAGGAGGAAGTTCTGAACAGAATACTGAGACGGGTGACTATACCATAATATGAGGAGAGGAATGGATGGCATGAAGTATTTTAAGAAGATTGAAGGAACCAGGCTGTTCTTATCACCTGTGAACCCTGATGACGCAGAAATCTACACACAATGGATTAACGATCTACCGACGTCTTTGCGTCTGGGAAATGCAGCAGAAGTATATAGTTTGCCTCAAGAGCGGGCTTTTCTGGAAGGTATAGCTAAAGAGGGCATGAATTTTGCAATTGTATTAAAAGATACGGAAGAATTACTTGGAAATTGCTCGTTATTCTCAATCAATCATATTCATAGAAGGGCAGAACTGGGAATATTCATAGGCAGTCAAAGCAGCAGAAATAAGGGGTATGGAACTGAAGCGATTCAATTGCTTGCGGAATATGGATTCAAGGTCCTGAATTTAAACAATATCATGCTTAGATTATTTGAGTTTAATCACCCTGCTAGGAAATGTTATGAGAAGGCGGGTTTCCGATTGTTTGGCAGGAGAAGCCAGAGTTATTTTGTAAACGGGCAGTACTTTGATGAGCTGTACATGGAGTTATTATCAAATGAAATAAAAACAAATTTTTTAGAAGAATTTTTGCCGAAACAAAATGGTTAGACGAGCTTCCGAAAAGTAAATTTTATTTGACGAAAGAAGGAACCCTATGATTTCTATTAGATTTGCAACCAATGAGGATATTCCGCACATTCAATCAATAGCGTGGGAAACGTGGGCATCTACTTATGAAGGTATGTAGAGAGTGATATCCAAAGCTCTAAACGGAGATTTTTGATAGCAGAAATGAATGATGAAGTTGTTGGATATGCTCAGACAAGTCCAGTAACGGATGAAGAGTATGAGCTGCTGAGAATTTATGTACGGCCGCAGTTTCAGAAGCTAGGAATTGGAAAAGCCTTCATTCAGGAATATATTGAGCTGTTGAAACCGATATCGAAACTGTTTGCTTGGGTGAGTAAGGAAAATTCGATAGGTAGAGCCTTTTATGAAAAGAACGGGTTTATAGAAGCAGGAGAAAAGAGCGAAACCATAGAAGGGCAAAACAAAACGCAGATGAAATATGTGCTGGAAATCCCAGGTGAAAATTAAAGAAGATTCACGCAAGGGTGGGGTGAAGTTCAGTGGCATCAATGGATCCTCGTTCGGCTGACGGCGAAAGGGCATCGGGTATGTTTCAGCTTTATGTATGATGGATTATGGTTTAAATAATCTAGGTATCACAAACTATTTTGCCGAAACGCATGAAGCCAATACCCGATCACGAAAAATGCTGGCGAAGGAGGTACCCTCATGAAAAATACAGCAGAAATTCAAGTCATTCAAGGCGATATTACGCAATGTGAGACGGACTGCATTGTAAATGCGGCAAATACAAGCCTGCTTGGCGGCGGCGGGGTGGATGGGGCCATTCACAGGGCCGGCGGTCCGGAAATTTTGGAGGAATGCATCAAGATTAGGGAAAGACAAGGCGGATGTGCCGTAGGTGAGGCCGTAATTACAACCGCTGGAAGGTTAAGAGCGAAATATGTGATTCATACCGTTGGCCCTGTATGGAATAATGGGAGAAATCAAGAAGAAGAGAAGCTTAGAAACTGCTATATTCACTCTCTTGAGCTGGCTCAGAAACACGGCATCACGTCCATTGCTTTTCCCAATATAAGTACGGGGATTTACCGGTTTCCGAAGGAGCAGGCAGCCCGAATTGCTATTGATGCAGTAACAAATGAGCTAAGGAATCAAGAAACGATTACCCAAGTCCAGTTTGTATGTTACGATGAGGAGAACTACAAGCTCTATAAAGAGATTTTGGGAGATCAAGAGAATGGATAGGGGAATTATGCAATGAATAACATCAATTACCGTCTGATTGCGCTGCTTAATTTTTTTGCGGCTGTTTGTTTTACAGTGGCCGGATTCTTTGTTCAATCCAATAACGGCAAATTAAGCATTGGCTTATGGATTGTGGCTGTATTCTTTCTGGCTAACAGTATCGGAAATGTAGTCCTTGACAAGAAGTTTAAGAATAAGGAATAAAGAATAAGAAATAAGACTGAGGCGGAAGGACTTGTCCGGAAAAATGGAGCCGCACATCCGATAGGAGGAATTCTACTCGTGCTTATTAGAGAAGCGAAGGACGATGAGCTCGAACAGGTCCGAAGGATCATGATTGAAGCTTTTGCCGAATATCAGGATAAGCTGGTTCCGCCGTCAGGGGCTTTGTCAGAAACGACAGAACAAATTAGAGAGAAGCTCTCCGGGCGGGGAGGTACGCTGCTCGTCTTCCAGGATTCCGAGGCAATTGGCTCGGCGCAGTATTATGCCAAAGAGGATTATTTGTACATAGGCCGGATCTCTGTTCTGCCGCAGTGGCGGGGGCAAGGGATCGGTAAAGCTATTGTATCCTATCTTGAGGAACTCGCTGCAAGCAAGTCCATAAACGAGATTAGGTTAGGAGTCCGATTGTCCCTGCCTCAGAATGTGGATTACTATACCAAGTTAAACTACAAGCCGATTGAGGAGCACGAATATCCTTGTAAATCGGACCGCTGGTATATCATGAGCAAAATGCTCGATCAGCAGGAACGATGAACAAATTTAGAGAAGGAGAAACGTTTGATGCCTTGGCCAATGGTTCATTTTGCAGTTGCGCAAGCATTGTTTGGCGATATTCCATCCCCCAGCTTTTTGATCGGAAGCATCGCTCCTGATGCCATCCATGTTCGGGAGAAGATCACCCGTGAGGATAAGGGGCGTACCCATCTCGTTCAAGAGGGCAATTTACCCGGTGCGGAGGTTATTTTCCAAACTTGCCGGCAGTATTTGGAAAGGTCTGGAGATAGGGCGTGGAAGGATTTTGTCAGGGGGTATTTTACCCATATTTATACGGACTTGAGATGGACGGAAACCCTTTACTCAGCGTTTGAAGCCGGTTACCAGGGGGCTAAGGAGAGCATCCGGGCAGCGTATAACAAAGAAGTGAGCCAGATCGAATTTATACTGCTTCGAAATCTGGTAGGGGCTCAGTCTGCAGTGTTTAATTTGGAAAAAGCGAAAGCGTTTTCGATTAATCCCTTGCTGCACGATTATGAGATCCATCAGTACCGGGATGAGAAGATGAGCTGGCTGAAAAATAACGGGAATGAGCCTGGGATCATTCCGGAATATTTTACTGAGGACAAGGTTTGTGCATTTATCGCCCTGACGGCAGCCGAGCTGCAGGAACGAAGAGAGGTATGGGAGTAAGCCGAAGCTCAGCAAACGTTCAGCAGGCTTTTATGCAAACTTAATGTTCTGCTCATCGAACTTTCAGGCGGGGCGGTTAAGATGTACTTACAAACCCCCTATGAAATATAGATTGACTGCTCCGGATGATGTGGTTAGAACCTGGAGCAGTCCTTTTTTTTTGCGCTCCGGGCAGTTGACATTCAACTTAGAAGTAACTAAAATGGTTACAACGGTGGTGATGCACAATGAAGCAAATCAGCACAAGATTCACGATGGCTGTCCACGCGCTTTCGCTGATCTCCCTCAGCCCGCAGGAATGTACGGGAGATTTCATTGCAGCAAGCGTAAATACGAATCCGGTTGTAATCAGAAGAATCATGGGAATGCTGAAGAAGGCGGGACTTGTGGAGATCCGGCCTGGTGTCGGAGGAGCTTCGCTTCTCAAAAGCCCGGATCAGATTACGCTGCTGGATGTCTACCGGGCGGTGAATGCGGCAGAAGAGGATCAGCTGTTTCGTGTTCATGACAACTCGAATATTCAGTGTCCCGTCGGACGCAATATTGAGCATGTTCTGCAGAGCGAGCTGAGGGAAGCTCAAGCTGCAATGGAACAGAGGCTGGCGGAGACGACGCTGGAACAGCTGGCGGTTCAATTCCAAACGTAAAAGCTCTAGCGAGCTTTTATTTTATAGATTAGTTGTAACCTATGCGGTTATAACATAACGTCTATGGGCTATAAGGCTGCATAAATTCAAATTCATGGAGGAATGAAAAATGAAAATGTTAGTGACAGGCGCGACAGGAAAACTCGGAAGCATGGTTGTCGAGAAGCTGCTCAAAACGGTTCCAGCGGGACAAATAGCGGTAAGCGTCCGCAATCCGGAGAAAGCGGAGAGCTTTCTGGCACAAGGAGTAGAGGTCCGGCATGGGGATTTTGATCAGCCTGAATCCTTGGACAAGGCGTTTGCCGGAATTGACCGGCTCCTGATCATCTCCGCGGATGGCGACAACGATACCCGGATCCGGCAGCATGCAAATGCGGTGGAAGCTGCTGCAAGAGCGAAAGTCGGCTTTATCGCCTACACCAGCTTGGGACGCGCAAGCGAAAGTTCGCTGTTCCTGGCTCCTGTCCATCGCTTTACGGAAGAGGCCATTTTGAAGACGGGCATCCCTTACTCCTTCCTGCGCAACAACTGGTACCTGGAAAATGAAGCTTCCGCCATCGAAGGCGTGCTGGCAGGTGCGCCTTGGGTAACCTCTGCGGGCAATGGCAGAGTAGGCTGGGCACTCCGGGCGGATTATGCGGAGGCGGCAGCAGCAGTGCTGGCAGGCAGCGGACATGACAACACGGTATATGAGCTTTCCGGCAAACCGCTCACCCAGCAGGAGCTGGTTAACGAGCTCGGCGCTGTGCTCGGAAGAGAAATTCCGGTGCAGCAGGTTGACGACAATACTTATGGCGACATCATGAACAATGCCGGCATACCGGATTTTGTCATCCCGATTCTGGTCGGCATTCAGGAAGGAATCCGCAGCGGTGCGCTCGACATTGAGAGCGGTGATCTGGAGAAGCTGCTTGGCCGCCCGGCAGCGCCGGTCAAACAAGGGCTGGAACAATTGGTTGAGCAGCTCAAGCAATCGAAATAAGTCCTACAAGCTTGCGAAGAGGACTGATCATGCCGGTTTCCCGCTGGAGGGGAACCGGTTTATTTTTTGCGCGAAGGCGGGATTTCAGCACGTTTGTATGGATTTTTTTATTATCTTAATACACAATACCTGATAGAGGAGCTGGAAAGGTGAGTTTGAACCCCGCAATCACAATCAGCCAGGCAACGGTGGAGGATTTGGAAGAGCTGTCCCGTCTATTTGATCAATACCGGATTTTTTATGGGGAGAAATCGGATGTGCCCGGAGCACGAGCCTTCTTGTTTGATAAATTTGTTCATTTGGAATCGGTTATTTTTAAAGCCCAGGATGAGCAGCCGGGCCGGCTTGTCGGATTCACGCAGCTGTATCCGGTTTATTCTTCGATCTCCATGCGCAAGTCCTGGATTTTGAATGACTTATTTGTGCTTGAGGAATTTAGGAGAAACGGGGCAGCCCGGATGCTTCTGAAGCGTGCGGCCGATTATGCGGCCCTTACCGGGGCTAGAGGAATTGAGCTCTCAACCTCCATTTCCAACGCTGCCGCACAGCGTTTATATGAAAGCCTGGGTTTTATCAAAGACGAGCACTATTTTCACTATCATCTGACCTTATAGCTGTTATCCGATTGGAGGAATACATTTATGAGTACCCTCAAAACCCCAAAGCTGGACTTATCCCCTTCCGAGCGCAAGGCTCTGCGCAGCCATAACATCCGGTTGAATGAGCTCCATACTCGGAGTGTGGAAGAGATCCGTACAATTTTGAATATAACGGAGACAAGGGCAGCTGAACTGAGAGCCTCGTCCGAATTTCAGCGTTTGCCATCAATTGGGCCCAGATTTGCGGAGGATCTGATTCGGTTAGGCTTCTGCTCGCTGGACGATTTGTCCGGACAGAATGGCGCTGAATTGTTCGACAGGCTGGAAGCTCTCGCAGGGCAGAGGATAGATCCTTGCGTGGAGGACCAGCTCAGGCTGGTCGTATTCTCGGCTGAACACCGCACAAGCGGGAAGCAGTGGTGGGATTTTACGGAAGAGCGGAAGCTCTACAGAAGCCTTCATGGGTATCCGGCTGACCGGCCCGAATAACGGAAGCGGTTCAAGAAAGGAGAGGGTACAGATGGAGACCACGCTTTATTTTGTCCGGCATGCAGATTCGCCTTATGTGGAAGGGCAGGAACGAGCAAGAGGGCTGTCCGAGCGCGGAAGGCGCGATGCTTTAACGGTTAGTGATCTGCTTGAGAATGAGGGAATAGATATTCTGATCTCTAGTCCCTATGAGAGAGCCATCCAAACGATTGCTCCTCTTGCAGCTCGGTTAAATCAAGATATACGGTCAATTGAGGATTTGCGGGAACGCCGGATGGGGCGGTTTGAACCGCTGAATTTTCAGGACGCTAAGCAGAAATTGTTTGGACAGCCGGATTTTGCATATGCTGATGGAGAGTCCAGCGTTGAGGCGCAGTCCAGAGCAGGAAATGAGCTGAAACGGCTGCTTGCGGAATACTCCGGGAAAAAGATCGTCATCGCAACCCACGGTGATATCATGACGCTGATGATGAACCTGTTCGATTCGAATTATGGTTATGAGTTCTGGGCTTCTACAACGATGCCTGATATTTATAAGTTTGTATGGAACGGACAGCAGCTGCGCGAAGCAGCCCGGCTTTGGACATCACGCGGATAACGCATTGGACGGAGGTGCCCGGATGACTCCTGACGAAGAAGAGCTGAACCTGAAACGGGATACACGAAAGATAACCAGAAGAAGCCTGCTTGCTGCCTTTCTCTTTGGCACAGCCTTTATAGGAATTGCTGTTTATTGGACCTTGCATAACGTTAATGAAGCTATGAACCGCTACCTGTGCGAAAATAAGGTGCTCAGCACGTTAGAGCAGCCAAACGGACGCCATGATCTGGTTTATTTCGAGCGGAACTGCGGTGCGACAACCGGTTTCAGCTATCAGATTTCTTTAATCAGGCACGGCGCCAGGCTTAACAGCCAGTCCGGCAATCTGTATATTTCGGATAAACCTTTCACGGCCTATTGGACGGATGGTGACGTTCTCGTCGTTCTGGAACCTGGCAGCAGGGCCTATCGGAGGAAGACCTCTTACCAGGGTGTAGCTGTTCAATACAAAGACCTATGTTCCAAACAGGGAGGTTGTGACAATGATTGAAGCGGGCGAAATGGACAGGCTGGATCATCTGCTGCCCGGGTGGGTCGATACCAGCCGGCAGGAGAGCATACACGGCAGAGTGGCAACGTATATTCCGGAGCTGTCCAAAGCCGGGCGGGATCTGCTTGGCATTCACATAATTAACGGTGAGGGTCGTATCTCCGAAGCCGGAAATACAGACCACCGATTTACGCTGCAGAGCATCTCAAAGGTTTTTACCTTGATTCTTGCCCTTATGGACCATGGGGAAGCCGCGGTGTTCTCAAAGGTCGGCAAGGAGCCGACAGGCGACAACTTCAATTCCATGATGAAGCTCGAGCTGATTCAGCCGGCTATTCCGTTTAATCCCTTGATCAACGCGGGCGCGATTGTGATCTCTTCCCTCATTAAGGGAAATACAGTAGAGGAGAAGTCGGCTCGTATCCTCCAATTCTTCAGGAAGCTTGCTGCCAACGATAAGCTCGGCTATGACGAGGACGTTTATCGTTCGGAGCGCGAAACAGGACATTTGAACCGTTCGATGGGCTATTTTCTGCTGGATAAGGGAATTCTGGAAGGGGAGGTGGAGGAGGTGCTGGAGGTGTACTTCCGCCACTGCTCGATTCAGGTGAACACAGCCGATTTGGCGCGGATGGCGCTTGTCATGGCGTTTAACGGACAGGATCCGTTATCCAAAGAGCAGCTCATTCCAAAGCGCTACGTGCAAATTGCCAAGACCTTCATGATCACCTGCGGCATGTATAACGGATCGGGTGAATTCGCCATCTGTGCGGGAATGCCTGCCAAGAGCGGTGTCTCCGGCGGGATTTTGACTTTTGTTCCGGGGCGGCTGGGAATCGGAGTGGTCGGTCCTTCGCTGAACGCCAAAGGCAACAGCATTGCAGGCGTGCATCTCCTTGAGCGGCTGTCCAAAGCGTTTGAATGGAGTATTTTCTAATACGAAGTATTCTTTGAATTAAAAAGAAGGTCCCGGACTTAAGGAGAATTCCTTAACCGGGGCCTTTTTGTGATTTTTCCAATAGAAGCTATTAGAAGCCTTTATATTGAGGCTCTTCGCTTTCCAATTGCTGTACGCGGCTGGAGACTTGGTCAATGATCATTTGCGTCTGCTGGGCAGCGTTTGTGAACAGGTCTTTAGCCTGCTGGTTTTGTGTGCCGAGAGCAAAGGTCTCAAGGCTGGCTTGGGCGCTCTTCAGAGAAGCTACGCAAGTCTTGACTTGTGAGGATACCGTCATCAAATTCACCTCCAAACTTGGCTTGAAATGAAGCAACGTTTACTAATTTGGTGCTCCAGCCGAGAAAATATTCACTTCGTTTATTCAATCCTGCTGCATAAAAAAATCCATTCTGGCCATAATTCCAATGATCTTTGTTTACCTGGATATTGAAGGAGGTTTATTTTGTATGCCCCAATGGCTGGAAATCATCGTCCGGACACTGGTCACGATCGTCTTCCTGTTCCTTCTTACGCGCCTGCTTGGGAAGAGGCAGATTTCACAGTTATCTTTCTTTGAATACATTACCGGGATAACAATCGGGGACATTGCTTCTTCCATCTCGCTTGATGTGCATGAGAAATGGTACCTGGCTGCCATCTCGCTGACCGTATGGGTTCTTATCTCTTTGGGTATCGAATTTCTGCAGCTGAAGAGCCAGAGAGTCCGCGGATGGATTGACAGTAAGAGTACCGTGCTGATTAATGACGGCAAAGTCATGGAAGATAATATGAAGAAAGAACGGCTGACCAACGAAGAGCTGCTTGAACAGCTGCGGAAGAAGAGCGTGTTTCAGCTTGCGGAGGTCCAGCATGCCGTCATGGAGCCCAACGGGGAGATCAATGTCCTGCTGAAGAAGGAATACCAGCCGCTCAAGCCGGCCGATCTTGGCATCAAAGTTGCGCCGGAGGCCGAACCGCAAACCGTCATTCTGGACGGAAAAATCATGGAAGAACCGCTCGCTACCGCCGGCTTCAACCGCCGCTGGCTGAACCGGGAGCTGGAGAAGCTTGGCGTGTCCGTCGACAATGTGTTCATTGGCCAGGTAGACAGCTACGGGCAGCTGTATGTGGATGTTTTTGACGATAAGCTTAAAGTTCCAGAGCCTCAGGAGAAGCCTTCTCTGCTGGCAACACTGAAGAAGTGCGAGGCTGATCTTGAAATGTTTGCTCTATCCACCCAGGACCATGCTGGCAAGTCGATGTACGAGAAGTGCTCGCAGGAGATGCAGAAAGTAATTGAGGGCATCAGGCCCCTGCTGATCAGTTAGGAGGAACACCGGTATGGCAAATAAGAAAAAGAAGAAGCTGACACCTGTTCAGCAGGAATACCAGGCGCTTGCCACGCGGATTGAGCCCAAGCGGCCTGTAGCAGTTAACTGCCTGCGCGCTTTCGTATCCGGCGGCATCATCTGCGTCATTGGCCAAGCCATAGAGGAGATGTTTGTCCGCTGGGGCGGATTCGACCATAAATCGGCGGCCGGTCCCACGGTGGCAGTGCTTATCCTGATCTCGATCATTCTGACGTGCTTGGGTGTCTACGATAAAATCGCCCAATGGGCGGGTGCCGGTACGGCTGTGCCCGTTACAGGCTTTGCCAACTCGATGTCGTCAAGTGCCCTGGAGCACAGGGCGGAAGGGATGGTGCTGGGTGTCGGGGCAAGCATGTTCCAATTGGCCGGTTCGGTCATCGTATTTGGCGTCGCAGCCGCCTTTATCATTGGTATCATTCATTTCATTGTGGACATGGTATAACATAGGTTTGGTTTGTTGTTAACATGGCAAAGAAGCAAGGGAGGAACGCCGAATGCTTAAGGGGCACCAAAGCTGGATATTTGAGAATAAGCCGGCGATTCTGTCTACAGCGACCATTGTAGGGCCGTTTGAAGGCCAGGGCCCGCTGGTTGAGGATTTTGATACTATTCACGGGGACTTAACGCTTGGGCAGGACAGCTGGGAGAAGGCCGAGAAGACACTGATTGAGGAAGCAGCTAACAAAGCGATCATGAAATCAGGGCTGACGAAGGAGCAGATCCATTTTTATTTCGGCGGCGATCTGATGAATCAGATTATCAGCAGCAGCTTCTCTGCGCGAACGCTTGCAATTCCTTATTTCGGCATGTTCGGGGCGTGTTCAACCTCAATGGAGACTTTGGCCATGAGTGCCTATGTCGTCAATTCCGGCGGAGCGGAGTATGTGCTGGCGGCGACGGGCAGCCATAATGCGAGTGCTGAAAAACAGTTCCGCTATCCGACCGAATACGGTTCGCAGAAGCCGCCGACCGCCCAGTTCACGGTGACCGGAGCCGGAGCGGCTGTCGTATCGAGGGAAGGCTACGGACCGGTTGTCACTTCAGCGACAATCGGGCGGGTCATTGATATGGGCATCACTGACCCGTTCAATATGGGCGCTGCCATGGCGCCTGCCGCGGTCGATACGATTGAAGCCCATTTCCGCGATCTTCAAATTGAACCGGGCTATTATGACCTGATTGTGACCGGAGATCTGTCCAAAGTCGGATACTCGATTGCTAACGAGCTGTTTGAGAAGCATAACTTCCCGATCAAGCAGACAAATTATCAGGACTGCGGCATGATGATTTATAACTATGAGACCCAATCCGTCCAGGCCGGCGCAAGCGGCTGCGGCTGCTCTGCGGTTGTGACATACGGCCATCTGCTCAACCGGATGCACCGCGGCGAAATCAACCGCCTGCTGGTGGTCGCAACCGGCGCCCTCCTGTCGCCGCTGTCGTTCCAGCAGGGGGAGAGCATCCCCTGCATCGCCCATGCGGTGGCGATTGAGGCCGGGCGGTAAGGTCGTTCGGCTGCATGGCCGGAGAAGGAGAAAATTACTTGAGAGAGTCCAGTCAAAGAAGCTCCATTCCCATTTGTGGAAATGGAGCTTCTTTCTGTGAGGCAGTAGAGGTGTAATAATGGTAAATACAAAATATTGCTCCGTGAGTTCGCTCCGTGAGTTCATCCGCACTCTTCTCGTATTCTCGTATTTCATACGCCATACACAACCTTTTTTGCTGGATATTAAAGGAGATTAATTATGCTAAATATTCAGGTTGCAGCAGGTGAAAACTACTGGGCTTCGTTCGAGTTCAATTCACCTGCTCTTGAGAAGGAAATCGAACAATTAGAGTCTGATTTGAAATAGTCCTGCCCAAGGAATACTAAGAGTCCTTAAAAATTCATAATGGAGCTAAGTTATTCGACAATGGGTATGGTGAATGTACCCGGATATTCAGTATTGATGAAGTATATGATGTTGCTAATTTCATGCCTGAGATTTCGTCCAGCCTTTTGCCATTTGCTTCTTACCCTTCAATTAAATTCTACCTAGGCTTAACTAGAGAAGATAAATATATAAGATAAATATATATTTTTTCACGAAGCTAGCCCCGAAAGATAATTTTCCGAAAAATTCTCTTTGACCTTCACGCAGCGTCAAGCTGTAAGATTTGAACTGCAGGCAAGATAAGCACGATAAGGAGGTGGACTGGTTGGAATACACGGTACAGGGGCTTGGAAGGCTGGCAGGAGTCAGCACCCGGACGCTCCGCTACTATGATGAAATAGGGCTACTAAAGCCTGCGGGGCTGACAGAGTCCGGGTACCGGCTGTACGGACAAACCGAGGTCGACCGGCTGCAGCAAATTTTATTTTACAGAGAGCTGGGGGTTGGACTGGAGAGGATCAGAGCCATATTGGATGATCCGTCTTTTGACCCGGCCCGGGCGCTCAGGGAACACCGCGAGCAGCTCCTGAACCGGAGACGGCAGGTGGATCAGCTGATCACAAATGTAGAGAAGACGATTGCCCAAAGAGAGGGGAGAATGGAAATGACGGACAAGGAGAAATTTGAAGGCTTCAAGGATCAAATGATTGAGGAGAATGAGCGGAAGTTCGGCAGAGAAATCCGGGAGCAGTACGGGGATCAGGCGGTTGAGGCATCCAACGCCAAGCTGAAGGGCATGAGCCCGCAGGAGATGGGAGAAGCGGAGAGGCTGGCAAAAGAATTGGCTGGCTTACTGGCGGAAGCCGTCAAGACAGGAGACCCGGGCGGCGAGCTTGGACAGCAGGCGGCGGAGCTTCATAAGCGGTGGCTGATGTTTTACTGGCCTGAGTACAGCAGGAAAGCTCACGCCGGACTGGCTGACCTGTACGTGAATGACGAGCGTTTTACTGCTTACTACGACAAGGAGCAGCCTGGAACAGCCGCTTTTCTGCGGGATGCCATTCATATTTATACAGGAGTGAACCAATAAGCGGGCAAGCAGCGATTAAAGCAGGATTTTGCCATCCGGCCTCGAAGTAATGTAAACGCAACCATTATGCAAAATCACTCATCCATTACGCTGCGAGGAGGAAATGCAATGAGCACATCTAGTGAAACCGGGCTCCTTGGGACTCAAGTTGTAACGCAAATCGGATTCATCGTTAAAGACATCGAACAGGTATCAGCAGCCTACGCGGAATTTCTCGGGGTAGAGAAGCCAAAGTGGTTCTGGACCGACCCGGCAGAAATTGCCCAAACGGAATACAAGGGAGACAGCTGTCCGGCGCGCGCCAAGCTTGCCTTCTTCGATTGCGGCCAGCTGCAGATTGAACTGATTGAGCCGGATGAGCATCCCAGCGTCTGGCGGGATTTTCTGAATGAGCATGGCGAGGGGCCTCACCATATTGCGTTTGTCATCAAGGGGATGAAGGAGAAAGTTCTCCAGCTCGATGGCAAAGGCTTCCCGCTCCTTCAAAAAGGCGAATATACCGGCGGGCGTTACGCGTACATGGATACCTCCAAAGAACTGAAGGTTCTCGTCGAATTACTGGAGAACGATTCGGATTAATCTCTTCACCTGCAGCCTGCAGCTTTGGCTGCAGGTTTTCTTTTTTGCAGCGATATAAAAGTTCCCGGCCAAAAATGCTATAATCAGGAAAAAGGCGAAGGAGGCGTCCGGTATGCGTCAAAGCACGATTTCAATGCCTTCGGCGTGGGGGCGGAATGCCGCGCACCGTTATTTTGCAGGGGACGGGGATACGCTGGTGGTGCTATTTCCGGGACTGGCTTATTCCTGCGACCTTCCGCTGCTGCATTATGCGGCCCAATGCGCCCTTGAGCACCGGCATAGTGTGCTGCAGCTGGAGTACGGGTTTCAAAGCGCCAGAACGTCCTTTAATCCGGGAGATCTGAATATTTTACTGTATGAATGCAAGCACGCTGTGGATCAGATCCGCGATAAATACCGGCAGCTCATATTTATAAGCAAGAGCCTGGGAACGCTGGTGGCCGGGCAGATCGGCGAGATGCAGGGCGGGACAGGCGTGCGGCAGCTCTTTGTGACTCCGGTTGATGATACGCTGCCTTATATTGAATCCATGGAATGTACGGTTATTTACGGAACGGGCGACCCTTTGTTCAGCCGGGCCAGCGTTCAAGCGGCCGAAAAGGCGGGGAAAGCTCTGCTCTGCCCGGTTGAAGGCGCCGACCACGCGCTCGCGCTTGGTTCTGTTGAGGAGTCGCTGCGGGTGCTGCGTGAGACCTGTGTCCTTTACGACCGTTTTTTTGCAGGATAAATTTGATAGTGGAGAGGAAGGACAGGTTATGTTATCCAGACTGATCCGCAAACTTCCGAACCGCTGGCTGGTCTGGATGTACGTTCATTTTCCCGGTAAAGGGCTGAAAGACTGGATGGTTTATCGGTCGCAGGCCAAGTTTCTGATGGCGGTTCTGGCGGTCGTGACCAATGAGAAGGGCGAAATTTTGCTGCTGAGGCACACTTACCGGAAGGAGCCTTGGGGAATTCCCGGAGGCTGGATGCAGTATGAGAGTCCGAAGCGGGCGCTCGAACGTGAAATTTATGAGGAGACTTCCTTCAAAGTAAAGGCCCTGGGGGAGGCCATCCCCATTTATGCCGAGAAGCCGCACCGCATTGAACTCCTCTACCGGGCCCGGCTCATCTCCGGTACCTTCAAGCCGAATGAGGAAATATCGGAATGCCGCTTCTGCCGGTTCGGAGAGTGGCCGGAGGGGCTGCCGGACAGCCAGATTCAGCTGATTCGGATTGCTTTAGGGAAGCATGACCACGATTGACAACACAAGAACATAAGAACATAAGAACAGAAGAACACAAGAACAGAAGAACATAAGGAGAAGGAGACTATACTGCCCATGGGAAAATACACAACGATCTTATTTGACGCAGACGATACGCTGTTTGATTATGTCCAGTCCGAAACCTACGCTTTGGCCAAAACCTTTGAAGAGGCAGGGATTGAAGGGTCGGAGCAGCTGACTGCCAGCTACAAAATGATCAACAGCCAGCTGTGGAGAGATTTGGAGCAGGGGCTGATCAAAATCGGCGAGCTGCGGACCGAACGGTTCAGAAGGCTGATGGAGCACGAGCAGCTTGTGATTCAAATGAATGCGGACGAGCTTAGCGGAGCTTATGTGCGTTATTTGGGCGAAGGCTTCTTTCTGATTCCGGGCGCAGTAGAGCTCTGCCGGTACCTGGGGGAGAACGGTTACCGGATGGCGATTGTGACGAACGGAATCCGCGAAGTGCAGCTCAGCCGGATTGCCGGCTCGGATCTGCGGGAGACGTTTGAGGAGATCATCGTGTCCGAGGAGACGGGGTATCAGAAGCCGCAGACTGGATTTTTCGATTATGCGTTCAAGAAGCTGGGGCTTACAGAGGCAGACAAGGAATCTGTGCTGGTTGTGGGCGACTCTCTCACTTCAGACATTCAGGGCGGGATCAACTACGGAATCGACACCTGCTGGTATAACCCGAAAGGGAAGCCGAACACGCTGGCTGTTTCGCCGAAATATGAAATTAAGGAGCTGAGCGAGCTGATTCCGCTGGTGACCGGTTAACCCGGCAGGAGAATAAGCCCAGCTGCGGCAAGGAATACTATCAGCACCAAGCTAAGGAGTGGAAGGCCTATGAGAACCATTGCAGAAGCTGTTGTTGAGGTGCTGATTAAAGCAGGTGTAAAAAGAATTTATGGCATCGTCGGGGACTCCTTGAATAACATGCTCGATGCCATCCGCAAGAATGGACAGATCGAGTGGATCCATGTCCGCCATGAGGAAGTGGCTGCCTTTGCTGCCGGGGCGGAGGCCCTGCTCGAAGGCAGTCTTGCGGTGTGCGCAGGCAGCAGCGGTCCGGGCAATCTGCACTTGATCAACGGCCTTTATGACTGCAACCGGAACCGCGTGCCCGTGCTGGCCATAGCGGCGCATATCCCGAGCGACGAATTCGGCACCGAGTATTTCCAGGCGACACACCCGGAGCAGATCTTTGCCGAGTGCAGCCATTACTGCGAAGTCATTACGACGCCGCGGCAGATTCCCAGCATCGTGACTATCGCGATCCAGCAGGCGATTGCGAACAAGGGCGTGTCGGTCATCGTCCTTCCGGGGGATGTGGCCGGGCTGGCAGCGGAGAAGAATCCCATTCCGGAGCAGGTCAGCCATAACAGCCATCCCCTTGTATATCCCTCGGAAGCCGAGCTGGAGAAGCTTGCTGCTTATCTCAATAACGGGAAGCGGATTACTCTGTTCTGCGGGGCAGGCTGCAGGGATGCTCATGCCGAGCTGATGGCCTTGTGCAACCGGCTGAAATCGCCGATGGTGGCGGCGCTGCGGGGCAAGGAATTTTTAGAGTTCGACAACCCCTATTATGTTGGCTTAACCGGCCTGATCGGTTATTCCTCCGCCTACCATGCGATCATGGACTGCGATGTGCTGCTGATGCTGGGGACGGATTTTCCGTACAGGCAGTTCTATCCCGAGCACGCTGCCGTGCTTCAGGTAGATATTAATCCGTCCCATCTCGGCAGGCGGACGCATGTGGCTTACGGGGTCTGCGGCGATGTACGGTTAACGGTAGAGCGTCTGCTTCCTTATCTCACCGGAGAACGCGATCCTTCTCATCTGCAGCAATACGTGACGCAGTACGCGAAAGTTCGGGAGGACCTGGACGCGCATGCGGCAGGGAAACCTGGCAGAACGCCTATTCATCCTCAATACCTGGCGAAGCTGGTCAGCGATCTTGCCAGTGAGGATGCCATGTTCACCTGTGATGTCGGTACGCCTACCGTCTGGTCCGCCCGTTATTTGCAGATGAACGGGAAGCGGAGGCTGCTCGGTTCTTTCAACCATGGAACGATGGCGAACGCGCTGCCGCAGGCCATTGGCGTCCAGGCGGCGCAGCGCGGGAGGCAGGTCGTGTCCCTGTGCGGTGACGGCGGTCTCGCTATGCTGATGGGGGATCTGCTGACCCTGAAGCAGTACAACCTGCCGGTTAAAGTCGTTGTCTTCAACAACGGCGCGCTTGGATTTGTGGAGCTGGAGATGAAAGCGGCCGGCTTTCTCGAAACCGGCACAACGCTTGTGAATCCGAATTTTGCGGAGGTGGCAGCCGCAATGGGGATTACCGGAATACGAGTCGAGGACCCTGCCGACCTGGAGCAGGCGGTTGCAAGAGCGTTTCGGGAGGAAGGGCCGGTTCTGCTGGATGTCGTTGTGAACCGCCAGGAGCTGTCGATGCCGCCCAATATTACGTTCAAGCAGGCCCAGGGCTTTAGCTTGTGGATGATGAAGGCCGTGCTGAGCGGCCGCGGCGATGAGCTGATTGAGCTGGCCCGGACAAACCTGATTCATTAGGGCTCCGAGAAGGCGATGGCACCGACCGGGATAGACCGGGATAGACCGGGGAGCAGCGAGGGCGGTTTCTGGCATTCTGCTCTGTAAGGGCTTATTTTCTTTCATGGAAAATAAGGCCCTTTTTTCATTTTGGGCGCCGGCATAGGCGACAAAAGGTTTCTCTCTCCCTCATTTTGCGTTAATATGGATAACAGTGGTTTTCCCGTGCGTACTCTGCATGCTTTTATTAGTTTAAACAAGCCATAGAAGGGGGGATGGCGAGGCGTGGAACGGCATAAAATGATTCTGGAACAAGCCGAGCGTTTTGTACAGGATACTCTGGGCTCCGACCGGAGCGGCCATGACTGGTGGCATATTTACCGGGTTCGGAGAATGGCGCTGGAGCTCGCCGCGCTGGAAGGCGCTGACCTCTTCGTCTGCGAGCTTGCCGCCCTGCTGCATGACGTGGCGGATGAGAAGCTCAATGCCAGCAAAGAGGCCGGACTGGAGAAGGTGAGCAGCTGGCTTAAGCGTCACCTGGATGATCCCCAGGACGAACCGGTCATTTTGCATGTGATGTCGATTATCTCCACGATGTCTTATAACGGCGGCAAGAATCCGCCTGTAACAACGCTGGAGGGCAAGGTCGTGCAGGACGCAGACAGGCTGGACGCGATCGGAGCTGTCGGCATTGCGCGAACCTTCGCCTATGGCGGCTCGAAAGGGCGTTCGATTCATGAGCCCGGCCGGGATTTTTCAGAGAATGGATACCGGAGTGAGGAGAACACAACGGTGCACCATTTTTACGACAAGCTGCTGAGGCTCAAGGATTTGATGAATACCGAGCATGCCCGCAGGCTGGCTGAGAACCGGCACCGGTTTATGGAGCAGTTTCTGGATCAGTTCTACAAGGAATGGGAAGCGCTCGACGGCAGGGATGCTTAATTAATAACAGACACAGGTGATATGAGTGAGAATTGCTTTTTTTGATTCAGGCATTGGCGGCATTACCGTACTGCACGAAGCGATGAGAAAGCTGCCTGCCGAGGATTTTCTATATTTTGCAGATACGTTGCACGTTCCTTACGGTTCGAAGACCTTGGAGGAAGTGAATCATTACGTCAAGGAATCCGTTCATACGATTATGCAGGAAGAGATCAAAGCGCTTGTTGTGGCCTGCAATACCGCTACCAGTGCGGCGATTGGCGAGCTGCGGCAGATGTATTCGATTCCGATCATCGGCATGGAGCCTGCGGTCAAGCCAGCCGTAGCCAAAAGCCTCGAGGAGGGCCGCCGGGTGCTGGTGTTTGCCACTCCGCTTACTTTAAGCCAGTCCAAATATACGGATCTTGTTGCCCGGGTGGATGATCATTCGATCGTGGATTCTTTTCCGCTGCCTGAACTGGTGCAGTACTGCGAGAACCTGAACTTTGATCCGGAGGAAATCGGCCAATATTTCAAAGCCAAGCTGGCGCCTCTTGATCTCAGCCAATACGGGACGGTGGTTCTGGGCTGCACGCACTATCCTTATTATCGAAAAATCCTCCATGACCTGCTGCCCCCGCATATCGAGCTGATCGACGGAAGCCACGGCACCGTCAAGAGGCTGATTACGGTCATGAGGGAGCAGAACCTCCTGGGCAGCCAGGGAACGAATGACATTAAATTCATCTGTTCGGGCTCTCAAATGGAGTATGTAGACAAAATGAAGCAGGCACTGGCCTTTCTGCAGAACGGACAATAAAAAAATACAGGGCTGATGAGCACCCCGCAGGCCTGAATAGGCAAAAAAGTAGACGCAAACGCCGTCCGGCATTTCGTCTACTTTTTATTATTTTCAATATACATCCCTCACATAGCGCTTGCTCTGCTTAAGCTGGTTCACATAACCGGCGGCTTGATCTGCCTCCATGCTCCCGTACTGCTGAACGATCTTAAGCAGCGCCTCATCGACGGACTGCGCCATCTGGCCGGCATCCCCGCATACATAAAGGAACGCGCCTCCATCAATCCAGCTCCAAAGGTCGGCACCCTGCTCCGCCATCCGGTGCTGCACATAAACCTTCTCTTCCTGATCCCGGCTAAAGGCCGTGTCCAGCCGGTGCAGCAGGTTCCTCATCCGGTATTCTTCCAGCTCGGCCTTATAATAATAATCCGTTGCCGCATGCTGCTCCCCGAAAAATAACCAGCTGCGGCCGGCCGCGCGCACGGCCTCCCGCTCCTGCAGGAATCCCCGGAAGGGGGCAATGCCCGTTCCCGGGCCGATCATAATGATATCCTTGGAAGGATCGGCCGGCGGCCGGAAGCGGGGATTCCGCTGGATAAAGACCGGAACCTCTCCGCCCGGAGGCACCAGGTCGGCGAGATAAGTGGAGCAAACCCCTTTGCGCCATCTGCCCTTATGCTCATAGCGGACAGTGGAGACGGTAATATGCACTTCACCAGGATACCGCCTGGAGCTGGAGGATATGGAATACAGTCGGGGCTGCAGCGGACGGAGCTGCTGAACCCATTTGTCCGCAGACAGTCCGCTAGCCGGGAATTCCTGCAGCAGGTCCAGCAGCCGGGTCTCGCGCAGCCACTGAGCCTGCTCCTCCGCGTTCATGGTCCCGAGCAGCCGATCCAGGCTTTGGTCCACGGAATGGTTCACGGAATGGTTCATGGAATGGTTCACGGAATGGTTCATGGAATGAACCCTTAGCTCATCAAGCATGCCCGGCGTAATCCGGTGGATGTCACAGCGGTGAAGGAGCGCTTCGGCAAGGGTCATGGAGTGACCGTTGACTTGAACTGGGCTGAGTCCGTCTAATCTAGCCAGCCGGATCAGTTCCTCCACAAGTTCCGGGCAGTTCGACGGCCAGACGCCAAGCGCATCTCCCGCCTGGTAGGTTAACCCGCTGCCGCTCAGATCAAAGACATACTGCCGGGTTTCTTTGCGGGAACCCGGTTCGCTCAGCAGCCGGTTGAGCAGCAGGCGGGCCGGAAACGGATGGGCCCGGTCATACCCGCCGGATGGCTCGGCTTCCCTGGACAGTGCGGCAGCAGCCTGGAGGTTTCCTGGCAAGGTGCCACCGGGTTCTTGTTGCAGCGACAATTCTGCTGGCTTGGCTTCCGGTGCGGAGATAAGCGGTATAACAGCCTCCAGCCATTGTTCGACATCAGCCATATATTCGCTGTCACAGCAGGTACATTCCAGCAGCCGTGCTGCGCCAAGCTCACTTAATCTGCTGTCCAGATTCTTCCCAAATGCGCAGAAGGTTTCGTAGCTCGAATCACCGAACGCAAGCACGGCATATTTCAGAGAACCGAGAGACAGACCGACGGCAGAATGACCCGATTGAATGGATTTAATAGATTGAATGGATTTAATAGATTGAGTGGATTGAATGGAATGAATGGATTTAATAGATTGTATGGATTGAATGGCCTGGAAAAAGGCCTGCCCCTGATCCGGCGGATCTCCCGCACCAAACGTGCTGACTGCAAACAAGACAAGGGGATGCTTCGTCAATTCTTCCGGCGTGACCGCATCCATTCCGGCAAGCGTTACACTGATGCCTTTCTCCCGCAGACTGCCAGCCGAGTAGTTCGCCGCCTCTTCCGCATTGCCCGTCTGCGAGGCCCAGACGATGAGAACAGGCTGAACCGGAGCGGCGAGGGAAGCCGGGCGGGAAGCATCAGAGAAGGAAGCGGAGAGACCAGAGGAAATGGAGGAAGTGACGGAACCGCCAGAACCACCAGAACCACCAGAACCACCAGAACCACCAGAACCACCAGAACCACCAGAACCACTGGCATAACCGGCAGCGACAGAGCTGCCGGAACGATCGGAACCATCGGAACAGTCGGAATCATAGGAACCGTAAGAACCATCAGAACGAACAAAACCCTCATCATCCCCTGACGCGCCAAAATCCTTGGAGTAGATCCCGGCAAGCAGCCCGTTTACCCAAGCCCGCTTCACAGGCTCTAAATCAGCCGAATGCGGCAACACCGGAATCCTGGACGGGGAGCCATTGCTTTCAATAGCCTGCAGGAAGCCGGAGAGATAAGCCTGCTCATGCTCGGCAAGCTCGATCTTCTCAGGCAGAGAAGAGGGAAGTCCCAGCAAGCTGCTGAGGATTGCCGCTTGCTTCGCCCCGGCTGCCGCAGGAGCCGAAGGCTGCATTTTTGCTTTGGCCAGCGACACGCTGCAGTGCTTCAGCTCGGGCTGCAGGGAGATCGAGTCCACCGCATCATTGGTCACTTCGTTAATGGCAAGCTGGCTTCCGTACCTGTCATTCCAATGGATAGGTGCAAAGCAGCTGCCCGGCTGTACGCGGTCTGTAATCACAGCCGGGAGCACTGCGCGTCCTCTCCGTGATGTCAGCTCCACAGAGTCTCCCTCCTGCAGGCCGAGATGTTCAGCGTCAGCGGGATGAATTTCGAGAAAAGGGCCCGGATTCAGCTTGTTCAGCTTGGCCACTTTGCCTGTCTTGGTGAGCGTGTGCCACTGATGCTGAACCCTGCCGGTATTCAGAACGAAAGGGTATTCGTCGTCAGGCAGCTCCGCTGGCGGAAGGAAAGGACGCGCCCAGAACACGGCGCGGCCCTGTCCGGCAGGGAAGCGGAGCGATTCAGGTCTGCCGTCCCGGGACGGCTTGCGGTAACGGATGGGATTGCGCCTCTGCGGAGCTTCCGGACCGCACGGCCACTGCACCGGACCTTCCCTGAGCATGGAGTAGTCTGCGCCTCTCAAATCGTAACCCGTGGCCGGATTCCATGCCTTCTGAATTTCGGCATAGACTTCACTCGCCGAGCGGTAGCCGAACGCCTCGGTATAGCCCATGGCGCAGGCAACCCGAGCGATAATCATCCAGTCGGGCATGGCGTCGCCCGGCGGCTCAACCGCCTTTTGCATCAAGGTCATATTCCGTTCCGAATTGATCATGACGCCTTCGCCTTCCGCCCACAAAGCGGCGGGCAGCATGATGTCTGCATACGGGCTGGTTTCCGTCTCGCTGAACGCATCCTGGGTAATGACCAGCTCAGCTGCCATCAGGCTCTCGATGACCTTCCGCCGGTTGGGAACCGTTGCAGCCGGGTTCGTACAAATGATCCAGCAGGCTTTGATGTCTCCTGCACGCATTCGTTCGAACATGGAGACCGTTCCCGGCTGAAGCTCCGGACGAAGCGAGCCTTGGGGAAGGCTCCACAATTCTTCAATCCGGAAGCGGTCCTGCTCTTCCAGCAAGGAACGCTGGCCCGGCAGCCCGGGGCCCATGTAGCCCATTTCCCGGCCGCCCATGGCGTTGGGCTGGCCGGTGAGGGAAAAGGGCCCGCTGCCCGGCCGGCAGATGTCGCCGGTTGCCAGATGCAGGTTGCAGACCGCGTTGGTTTGCCAGGTCCCATGGGTGCTTTGGTTCAGACCCATGGTCCAGAGCGACATCCAGTTAGCCGAGCTGCCGATCCAATCCGCAGCTCTCCGGAGATCTTCCTCAGGTATTCCCGTCCAGGCTTCTACCTGCTCCGGACGGTAATCCTCAAGAAACTGCGGCATCGACTCGAAGCCGGTCGTGCAGCTCGCAATAAAGGCTTCGTCGATCTGCCCCTGCTGAACAAGCAGGTGAAGCAGGCCGTTCAGGAAGGCCAAATCGGTCCCGGGCTGTATCGGCAGGTAGAGATCGGCTTTGTCTGCCGTAGCCGTCCGTCTGGGGTCAACGACGATCAGCTTGGCGCCGGCTTTCACCCGGTCCATCATGCGAAGGAACAGGATCGGATGGCAGTCGGCCATATTGGCGCCCATAACGAGGAATAAATCTGCCTGATCAATGTCCTCATAGGAGCCCGGCGGCCCGTCGGCGCCCAGCGACAATTTATAGCCGCTGGCCGCGCTGGCCATGCAGAGCCTTGAATTGGCTTCGATATTGTTCGTGCGGATGAACCCTTTTGCCAGTTTGTTAATTAAATATTGAGCTTCAAGCGACATTTGGCCGGATACATAAAAAGCAATGGAGTCAGGCCCATGCTCCTGCAGGATCCGCTTCAGCCGGCTGGCTGTCTCCTGGATTGCATAGTCCATCTGGGCGGCTTCGGGCTCTGAATCCCGCGAGCGCCGGATGTAAGCGGAGGACAGGCGGTCCGGAGCTGTCAAGGGGATGGCAGCCGTGCTGCCTTTGGTACACAGCCGCCCATAGTTGGACGGATGGGCCGGATCCCCTTTTATCCGGACAACTTTATTGTCTTCCACCTCCATAAGAATTCCGCAGCCGACCCCGCAATAAGGGCATACGCTTCGCACTTGATTGGTACTCATCAGTCATCACCACCTGGAGCAAAGGTTTTGGGTTAGAGGTTGACGCCGGTCTGTGTGCGTGCCCAGGACTTTTTCCAGGAACGGGTAACAGCGAAGAAGATGAGGGTGGTTAGAAGAACGATGGAGCCGACAACCAGGAATCCTGTCTCCTGCGAACCGGTGGCCTGCTTAAGCGGCCCGAGCACGTATGAAGGCAGAAGATAGCCGCCCAGACCGCCGGCTGCGCCTACGATCCCTGTTACCACACCGATTTCGCTCGAGAAGCGCTGCGGAATAATTTGAAAGACGGAACCGTTCCCCATTCCGAGGCTGGCCATCATGACGCTGGTATAGATCAGCATTACAATAAACGAGCTGGGCATGGAAGCAATCGCAAACGCAGAGACGGTAATGACGCTGAAGAGAATAAGCAGCAGGCGGATGCCGCCAATCCGGTCAGCAATCCAGCCGCCGATCGGCCGGAAGAAGCTTCCAGCGATTACGGTAATGGTGACGAGGTAGCCGACCTGAATTTTGCTCAAACCGTCTGGGTGAACGTTATCTCCGTAGATATCGTAGAAGAAAATGTTGGCATAGTTGGCGAAACCGACAAAGCCGCCGAAAGTGATTGCGTAGAACATGGAGAACCACCAGGTGTCCGCATGCTTGAAGACGCTGAGATATTCCTTGAGCGATTTGGGAGCCGGAGCGTTAGGAGCATCTTTGACCAGAACCGCGAAGACGATCATGATGATGACCAATGGAATCAGGGCAAGGCCGAATACGCTGTGCCAGCCGTAAGCCTGGGCGATGTGCGGGCCGAAGAAGGTTGCCAGGGCGGTTCCGCTGTTGCCGGCTCCGGCGATGCCCATCGCGAGCCCTTGATACTGCGGCGGATACCAGCGGCTGGCGAGCGACAGGGCGACGGCGAAGCTTGCTCCGGCGAAGCCGAGCAGAAACCCGATCATATGAACCTGGAGAAGGCTGGTTCCGCCAAGCCATCCCCAAAGCAGCGGGATAATCGTGAGGGACATCCCCGTCAGCCCGGCTTTCTTGCAGCCGATCCGGTCAGCCAAAATGCCCATCGGGATGCGAAACACGGAG
This sequence comes from Paenibacillus pinistramenti, assembly GCF_005869875.1. Classification (GTDB taxonomy): domain Bacteria; phylum Bacillota; class Bacilli; order Paenibacillales; family Paenibacillaceae; genus Fontibacillus; species Fontibacillus pinistramenti. Next base: position 390,206 of record NZ_VAWG01000002.1, on the reverse strand, counting down.
CCTCCAAGCACAGGGATCGCGACCATGGCGGCTTTCTGCGTATCGCTTAAACCAAAGTCCTTGGTAATGTAGAGGGATAGTGCCCCGCACATTACCCAAATCATAAAGCTTACATCAAAGTACAGGAAAGCTGACAATAAACTGGGAAAATGACCTGCTTTACGAAAATTTTGTGCCTTCATCTCCAAACTCCTCCTTGTTTTCTCTGTAATGGGATGTTCATTTTGCAACCGATAAAAAAAGCCGACCAATCTAACCCGTTTAGTAACGGATTTGATTCATCGGCTTCGTTGCCAAACCCAGACACGTCATTGTGACTGGCTTTTCTTATTTACTTTAGTAAATCTCCATCCTTGCGAGGCCGTACAGCATTGTACAGGGGAACCGTCGCAAACTTTGCAAGACAGCTTAAATCTTTAATGACAATATACGGGTGTTTTAATTTTGTGTCAATATTTTTAACATCAATTTTCGGAAAAAAGCTAATTTACTGAAAAATCACTCAACTGTGTAAGGTAATATGACACATAGGACGGAAGACGGGTGAGAAATTGCGTGCCTTAGGGGGCGAGAGGGCAAAAGGTGAGAGGCAAGGAGGGGGGATGAGGAAGAGGAACAGGGGCAGAAACCAGAACCAGAACCAGAACCAGAACCAGAACCAGAACAGGGCAACGACGCAAGCCGGAGCACGAATCAGAAAAATGGGGCGCTCGCGGCTTGCATCCGGCTTCTACAGTCAAAAAGCAGCCGATACCGTCACTTGCCCGGAATTGGCCGCTGTTTAGAGTCTGCTGTCTGCGCGCACTGCTCCGACCGGCACCTAGCTGCCGACCGGAATTGGTGTAATTGGCTCATCCTGCACCAGCCTGGCGTTGCCGAAGCTGTGCGTCCAGGTGCGGTAATACAGCGAATTCTTGCCGTAGGAGTTGTCGAGCAGCACATGCGGTTTGTCCATCAGGCAGGCCAGGATATGACCGTGCAGGCGGGAGGTATGCACTTCGCGGTAGGAGCCGAACAGATTGACCGCTTTGCCGATCAGGTAATCGGTATATTTGTACCAGAACAAACGGGTCGGCAGAGAGCCGCCAAGTTTCTTATCCAACCGGCACACCCGGCTGAGGTGGTGCGTTACCCGGCTTTCGGCATGAGTGAACAGCGAATCCCAGTCCCGGCAGTCGCGCGGGTCTAATTGGCCGGCATGCGGCTGAGCGTCTCCGGCTTCGATATCCGTGCGGAGGAAAAATAAAGTGTCCTTCTCGGCCTTGCGCGAGGACACAATAGGCCAAAGCTGATGGGCCATATCGGGGGACAGGTAAACGTGGTTGCGGTAAAATTTCCGCTTGGCCAGCTCATATCCGGGCTCATCGCGGACAAACAGATGCAGGTCGCTGTGCGCGTTAAAAATGGCCGCCGATTTGTCATAATTCTCCTCGCTGGTGAAATAGATCGTCTGCGGCAGGATCACGATCCGGTGATCCGGGAACTGCTGAACGACCCGCTCGCGGATTTCCTGATGGTGGACATACAAATCCCCGAAGTTGCCTCCTCCTTGCAGGACGAAAATACTGCCGGGAGCCGCCTTTAATTGATCTGGAAAATCAAACAGGTTATAGCGCCCCAGAATGCGGATGCCATAGTCTTTAAAAAATTTCTCCGTGCCTTTCATGATCAGCATGTCGCCGCCGTTATTGTACAGAGGATAATCTACATAATAGATCTCCGAGCCTGCAGGAACAGCCTGCAGAATGCCTTGGAGCTTTTCCTTTAATTCAGCCATTGGATGCATATTCCAAAACCTCCTCGTTGGTTGGTTTGCGTCTGCCTTTCCTGATCATCTGCATGACAAACTTGAAGTCGCTGGCATCAAACAGGATGCGGCCGAGCGGAACTTTGAAGAAGACGGGGAAGGACAGAACCGATACGGCAAGGCGCACAAGCGCTCCTGACAGCAGCGCCAGGGCAATGCCCGGCAGACCCAGCCATGGTGTAAAGACGAAGAACAGGGCAGCCGTAACCAGGTAAGCGGCAATCTGCCGCACCAGCACAAGCCCCGGCCGGCCCAGCGCGTTAAAGGCGGACGCCAGTATCCAGGACCCCCCGCCAATGATGCATTCAAGCGACAGCAGGTAAAATGTTGAGGAACCGGCCAGAAAAGTGCTGCCGTAGAGCAGGCCGAGCATAAAATGCCCGATGAACAGGCTCGGTACGATGATGACCGCCATTCCGAGCATGGAAATCCGGAAGGCCCGGCCGATTTTTTCAATAATCACCTCGTTGTCCATCCCCGTCACTTTAGGAAAAATGACGTTCGTTATGGCGTTCTGCACCACGTTAAACACCCGCGAGAGGGCATAGACGACGGAATACAGGCCGAAATCGGCGGGGGACAGAAGAGCAACGATTACGATTTTGTCCGTCTGGCTGCTGAGCGTTCCCATCAGCTCCATGCCGTAAACTCTCGCGCCGTAGCTGTAGAAAGGGCGGTAGCTGCTTCGGCTGACGGACCACCGGATGTCTTTGAGAAGAAGCTGCTTTCGCAGGCGGAAGGCAGCCCAGACAAGCGTTATCAGGCCGGCGCCGAAGCTGACGGCAGAAGCCCCTGCTACGTCCAGCAGGCCCAGCTGCCAAATGACCGTAAGGACGCAGAGGTTGACAAACGGGACAAAGAACAGCATGCCATTGTACACGCCAAAGCCGTCGAGGCTTTGCGCCAGGGCGATGCACAGATTGGTCAGCACGGCGAGCGGAACGGCAGCCAGTGTATAGATCTGGGCGACGGCAATGACAGAAGCGTCATAGTTGGCCAGCCAGAGCGGCATGCAGAACCAGGCAGCGGCTCCCGCCAGGAGAGAGACGGGTAGCTGGATGCGCAGGGCAAGGGAGAGGAGCTCGGGCACGCTGCCTGTTTTATTTTTCACATTGTAAATGAGGGAGGTAGGAAGCCCAAAGCCGATGAGGCTGCCCAGCAGGGCTGGCCAGAACAGGACGGCGGACAGCTCGCCCTTGCCATCCGCTCCCAGCATGCGGGCCGTTAATATCGAAGTCAGCGTTGTAATAATTAGCACGAAGAAATTGTTAAAGCTGGTACGCATAATGGTCTTCGCTAGACTATTGCCGCCAAACATTTGCTTGGCAGCCGCTATGGCATTCATCGCGGAAGAACCTCCTTTATAGGGACGTCGGTTGAGATCCGTCTGCTCAGTCGGTCAAAAATTCCCGGTACTTGTTCTTGAGCGGATTCAGCACGAAACCGATACCCTTGATGTAACCGAGCGCAGCACCCAGATTGCGTTTCAGCGCTGCTTTACCGGTCAGATAAAGCAGTGTCCACATTAAGGCCAGGTATCCGCCGGCTCCTGACTTTCTCATGTTAAGCAGGTAATAGTGATTAATAGCGGTAGCCATGGCCACTTTGGCGGCTCCGTCCCGAGAGCGGGGGGATTCGTGGTGCAGAATCTTCAGCTCGGGGTTAATCACCAGCCTGCCGTATTTCGAGGCAAGAGCGCACATATACAGATCATCGCCTACCGCATAGCTGGTCATCCACGGATAAGGGAGCATATCGCGCAGGGCTTCCCGCTTAAACGACATATTGCAGCCATGAAAAATTTCCGTATCGAACATCGTGTCCGTCTCGTTCCAGTACAGCAGCGACCCGGCCAGACTGCTTGGGGAGAGCTTCCCGGGCGATGTGGACATCTGGCAGGTCAGCACCCCGAGCAGCCGTCCAAGCGTGCTGGTCTGCAGGCCTTTAGCGATGCCGCCTACCCCCACGATGCTCTCATCCTGCTCGTAGGTGTCAATGAGTTTGCGCATGTAGAAGGGGTCGTCCAGCTCCGCATCATCGTCAAAATAAAGCGCGATATCATGATGGGCGAGCGTCAAGGCTTCGTAGCGGGAGAGCCAGACTCCCGGACGTGTCTTCTTGTAATAGACGAGTTCAGTGTGTGCCAATTGAGCGGCAATTTCATAATAATAGTCCAGCACTTCCTCCGGGATGTCCCCGTCATCGACAATAATAAGTTCAAGTCTTGTATCTTCGATCCCCTGCTGGGCGCCGATCGATTCGATGCAGCGGGTGAGATCCGGCACCCGGTTTCGGGTTGGAATAATGATCGATACATCGAACATGCTGAGCGGTCCTCCTTTAAAGCCTTGCGGCGGCCGAGCCGGCAAGCCGTTTGTATTTAAGTTCCGAGAATAGTCCCCACAGCCGGAGCATGCAGCAGACGGCAAAGAAGCGGCCAAACAGCTCGCTGGACAAGCTGCCGCCGGTTCTGGCTCTGTAATGCGCAATGGACTTGCTGAAGGCCAGCTTCCGCATATAGGCTGCAAAACGCGGGGGCTGGGAGCCGGATGTCAGCCGCAGCGCCTCGCTGATTCTGTCGCTGCCGCCGCCGGACTTATAAATCTGGGTGATACAGGCGTTGATCAGATCATATAAAAGGACTGGCAGCACTGGTTCAACCTGCGCCTCCAATCCCTGGCGCGCCGCGTACTCGCGAAACCGTTCGACCAGCGTCACATAACGCGCGCCCATCTCCGGATTCGGAATCTGCATAATGGAGCCTTCGCGCTGCAGGTAATAATAGAAGGACTGATTAACGGCTGCGATCCGTCCGGCATGGCAGAGGACATATAAGTTAAACATCAGGTCCTCAGAGAAGATTTCCTTGTTCGGTTCAAACCGGATGCCGTTTCGTTCAATCACTTCACGCCGGTACAATTTGTTCCAGACCTCATGTCCATGCTCATAGGTGAAGAGGCAGCGGTACATGTACTCGGCAATCCCGAGTTTCTTCACGTCTATAATTTCTTCCCGCAGCTTCAAATACATCCGCTCCGTATGATCGGCATACACTTTGTCGTAGTTGCAGACCACGACATCGCTGTTCTCTGCTTCGGCCGTGCGCACCATCTGCTTAATCATGTCAGGTGCGATCCAGTCATCCGAATCAATAAAGGCCAGATAGTCGCCTTCTGCAGCATCCATCCCCGCATTGCGGGCAGAGGAAAGACCGCCGTTTGCCTTCATCAGCGGGCGGATGCGCTTGTCATTGCGTGCATATTCATCAATGATAGCCTGGCTTCCGTCCCGGGTTCCGTCGTTGACGACAATGATTTCAAGCCGTGAATAGGTTTGCCCGCAGATGGAGTCGAGGCATTTACGCAAATAGGACTCCACATTGTACACAGGTACGATGACACTTACCAGCCGATCCATAGTCCACTCCCTCCGATCCTGTCCGGATTCTCCGCCCGGTTATTTTAGAGTCAGTTTACTATCAACCTATCAAAGCGTACATACCACTTTTGTGTACTTTTGGAGGCGCTGATTGGACCATCCGGAAGTCCGTTTTGCTTTGTTTTCAGGGCCAAAGACGTTGTTGCAGCCAGCATCATAACATAAAATGGAATAGCGGCAGTGAGCCGTGCCAGAAGGAGGAGATGGAATGAAGGAACCCGCAGGCTTTTGGATTCGGTTCGCGGCATCGATTGTGGACAGTCTGCTGTTATGGATCGGGGGGATGATTTTATCCTTGATTATTTACGGGGAGATTGGGGGTTCCCGGTCCAGCGTTACAGACACTCTCACGTTTCTCTACATGCTGATTGTGCCGGTTGTCTGGGGCGGGTTTACCGTCGGCAAGCGGATGCTGGGCATCCGGATTAGGAGAATGAACGGCGGCAGTCCGGGAATTCTTAACATGCTGCTCAGGACGTTGGCAGCAGGACTGGTCTACACGATAACCTTCGGTATTGGCATCATCGTCAGCGCATTCATGGTTGGCATGAGAGAAGACAAGAGGGCGATTCATGATTTCATTGCAGGCACCCAGGTCGTGTACGATTGACGGGTGCTTATGCGGATGGGCGTCTCCGCCTCACCGGAAGGTGAGGGCGGGGACGTTTATTTTTATATTAGTGTTCCAGCAGCTTCTTCACCTTCGCATTCACCGTATTTACGCTTACGGCAGAGAGGGGCTTGTCGCTCAGGCTGTATTTCTGCTTCAGCTTCAAAATGCGGCACACATGCTTGTCAATCGCGTCGGCGGACAGTGTACCCTTCACGGCTGCTTCTTTCAATGACGTGATGACTTCGGTTTCGCGGGCTGTATCGTGCCCGACCAGCACAATGTCGCTTCCGGCGAGAATAGCCTGCACAGCGGCCTGGCCGATCGGATAATGCTTGACAATGCCGCCCATGGTCAGATCGTCGGTAATCACAACCCCTTCATAGCCTAATGTGCCCCGCAATAGGCCGGAGACCATTTTCTCCGATAATGACGCAGGATGGTCCGGATCAATACCGGGAACCAGCAGATGGCCGACCATAATCATGTCCGTCCCTTGCTCTGCAGCAGATTTGAACGGCTTAAGCTCGAAGGCTTGCAGCTGCTCCAACGTTTTATCGACCACCGGGAGCTCCAGATGGGAATCGACTGACGTGTCACCATGCCCTGGAAAATGCTTCACAACCCCGGCAATGCCCTCGGATTGAAGGCCCTTCAAGACCGCCAAGCCGCTTCGGATCACCGTCTCGGCGTCTGCCCCGTAAGACCGGTCTCCAATCACCGGATTATCCGGATTGCTGTTGATGTCCATCACGGGCGCAAAGTCCAGATTAAACCCGAGCGACTTCAGCTGCTCCCCGATTGCCTGGCCTGCGCTCCGGGAATAGGACGGGCTGTCCTCCTTCCCGATCTCGGCGGCTTTCGGGATTTTGAGATAGGATTCGGGCATCCGGCTTACCCGGCCGCCTTCCTGGTCTGTGCTGAGCCAAAGCGCAGCCGGATTGGAGCTGTTGGCTGTCTTGAGCTGGTTCAGGAGCTGAAGCGTCTGCCCGGCGCTTGTAATGTTCGGTTTGTACAGAATAAAGCCGCCTACTTTATAGGCTTCAATCATTTTGCGGGTTTCTGTCTGCAGGCTTGTCCCGTCGAGACCGACGATGACCAGCTGCCCGAGCTTCTCGTCAAGCGTCATGCGGTCCAGCATATCCTGGACAGGATCGGCGGAAGCTGGCGTAAGCGGCGCCTCTGAGGCAGGCGCTGGAGAAGCGGCCCCCGCAGCGGACGAAGAAGCGGAATTCACCGGAGCGGACCCGGCGGAAGAGGAGGGGGCAGAGGCTGCAGAGGACGAGGCAGGCGGCGCCTGCGAAGCGGAAGACGCGCTTTCGTCAGAATTCGCGCAGCCGGCTGCAGTCAGGCAGAAGGCCAGAACAGCAATCAGGCCGCAGACTTTGGAATGTGATTTTACAATGCTCCGTTTCAAATATAGAACCTCCAGTTCTCCGGCAGAGTCAGGTTATTTTTTTCTATAAGGAAGCTTTATCCAGATCATTATAACCAAAAACAGCACCAGCACACAGGCAGAACCTTCAGGGCTATTCGCCGGGCGGCTGAATCTGTTCTTGTAGACAAGCTCAGCGGGGAATGCGACAATAAGAACTATTCTTTTTGCCGAGGAATTCCATAAGAAGGAGTGAGCGAAGTGTATACCTTATCAGAAATGACGATGGAGGATTATGACGGGGCATACCGGCTTTGGCAAAATACAGAGGGAATGGGCCTCAGCTCCGCCGATTCCCGGGAAGCCATTGCCGCCTATCTCCGGCGCAACGAAGGTTTAAGCTATGTCTGCAAATACGGCGGGGAGATTGTCGGCACGGTGCTGTGCGGCCATGATGGAAGGAGAGGCTTCTTGTATCATGCAGCCGTTGCGGAGAGCCACCGGGGCAGATCCCTTGCGGGCCAGCTTGTCTCTTTAAGTCTGGCGGGGCTCAGAGAGCAGGGGATTGAGAAATGTCACTTGATGGTAATTAAAGACAATGAAATCGGCAAACAATTTTGGGCGAGAGCAGGCTGGAAGCGCAGGGACCAGATTTTGCTGTATTCGCAGGATACCTAAATTTCTGCATACCTAAATTTGCTGCATATCTAAATTCGCTGCATAAGGAGGAGCTTGTCATGAATGTCCATAATTCTCAGGCAGCACCAGAGCCGTCTGCGCCGCCGGTGAGCCTCTCCAAATCCCGGAGAAGCGTGTTTGTTGTTGTGCTGGGTATGCTGTCCGCGATTGGTCCTTTCTCACTGGACATGTATCTTCCGGCACTTCCAAAAATGTCGGAAGAGCTTCAAACGGGCACGTCGGCGATCCAGCTCAGCCTGACCTTCTGCATGCTGGGTCTTGCGCTCGGCCAGCTTCTGGCCGGCCCTCTCAGCGACCGGATGGGCCGCCGGAAACCGTTGATCGTGGCGATGATCATTTACGCTTTGTCTTCCCTGCTGTGCGCGTTCAGTCCGAACATTACTGTGCTTATTCTGCTCCGGTTTGTTGAAGGCTTGTCCGGGGCGGCTGGAATCGTGATCTCCCGGGCGGTCGTAAGAGACTTGTTCTCCGGCAAGGAGCTGACGCGGTTCTTCTCTCAGCTGATGCTGATAAATGGAGCAGCTCCAATTATAGCTCCTGTGCTCGGCGGGCAGTTCCTGCGGTTTATGTCCTGGAAAGGCGTATTCGTCTTTCTCTTCTTCCTCGGAGTAGTTCTGCTGCTTGCGGTTCTGTTCGGACTGCCGGAGACGCTCCCGAAGGAGCGCCGGCACAGCGGGGGGCTTGGAAGCACGCTCCGTACGTTCGGAGCTTTTGCAGCAGACCGCCTGTTCCTTGGATACGTCTTATCGATGGGGCTGGTTTCAGCCGGGATGTTCTCTTACATTTCGGGCTCATCCTTTGTGCTGCAAAATTTATACGGGGTATCGGCACAGGGATACAGTCTGATCTTCGCCCTTAACGGGCTTGGAATTATTGTCGCTTCGCAGCTGACCGGCCGGCTCGCCCTGCACAGAGATGCCCGGAAGCTGTTTATGACCGGACTTGGCATTGCTTTAGCGGGCAGCGCCGGTCTGCTGCTGTCCATTCTGCTGGATGCCGGGTTAATTGCCGTGGTCTGCTTCTTGTTCCTGGTGGTGGCCAGCGTCGGTATTGTCAGCACGACTTCGACCTCTTTGGCTCTGCAAAATGCAGGAGCGGCCGCAGGCAGCGCGTCGGCGCTGCTGGGACTGCTCCAGTTCGTGCTCGGCGCCCTCGCTTCGCCTCTAACAGGACTTGGCGGCAGCGGAACGGCCGTGCCAATGGGGCTGACGATTTTTTCGGCAGAGGTGCTCGCTGTTCTGAGCTGCATCATTCTGGTGCGTGGCCGCAGACAGGGCACCCAGCATTAATATTCAGCACTAACAAAGACAGAAAGGAAGGCCGGCGGACCCGCCGGCCTTCCTGCCGTCTGCAAAGGAATGCCGTTCAGATTTTGATTTGAATGACGTTCAAATTCCGGTCACTTCTATCCTTGGCCACTGCGCAGGCCAGTTCTTCCTGGCGACCCTTTTGCGATAGACTTCCAGCATTTGTTCATGCTCAGCAAAATACGGAGTAGGCTTGACGAGCATATTCAGCGCGTCCTGAATCCCGCAGGGAGCTGCCAGCCGGACATGCCCGGCTGCGCCCAGGGTAACTCCAAGGGCGGTTGCTGTCTCGGGGAATTTGGAGATCGCGTCGACGGAAGAGGTGTACGGCGGATTGCCGTTAATCGCGTGCATCCGGGCCTGGTTCTTGACAGACCAGGGAACTTCTGGCCTCAGCAGGCGAAGCCGTGCTTCCAGTTCCTTCTCTGTCTCCTCGCTTGTGCAGCTTCTGTCGAAGAATACGACATCTACATCGGGCAGCGGCGTCGGCTCCTCATATCCGTGCAGGGTATCCCAAATCTTGGACCGGACGAAACCGGCGCAGATCCACCAGTCCGGCAGCCCAAGCTGCGCGGCGGTATGCAGAATGTCCATCATCCAGGCGTCCTGCTCAACAAGCCGGATGATGCCGCGTTCACTGCTTAAATGAATATTCAAAAGGGAAGCTCTCCTTTCTGCAAACATATATTCCCATTATATACGGAGCTGGAAGGGAGCACATCTTTTATTTGCATAGTATTAATTGTATGATAGATAGTTGTAAATATATTGATCTTATTCGTTCATCCTGGAAAGTGAATTTAACAAAATGAAAACATTTCTGCAATTGAATACGATTTTCCTCAGCATGATTATGGAGGCAATTCCCTTCGTCCTGCTGGGTGTCATTGTGTCCGGCGTTATTCAAATCTATCTCAAGGAACAGACTATTTCAAAAATCATGCCCAAAAACCGGCTTCTGGCTGCCTTGTTCGGCTGCGGCCTCGGGCTGTGCTTTCCGGCGTGCGAGTGCGGAATCGTGCCGATTACAAACCGGCTGCTCCGCAAAGGCGTCCCGCTGCAGGCGGGGATCGCCTTTATGCTCACAGGTCCGATCATTAATCCGGTGGTTCTCTTCGCGACCTACATCGCTTTCGGCAGCGACTGGCGGATGGCGGCCATCCGTGCGGGCGCAGCGATTGCTGTGGCGTTTGTAACCGCCGTTGTGCTGTCGCTTCTATTTCCGTCAATTCCGTTTCGGAATGGTGCTCTGACGCTTAATGAAGGTGAAGAGCAGGCAGCAGCGGCGTGCGAGATGCAGGCTTCCGAACCGCGCAGGATGACGCGGGGCCGGGAGCTGATGCGGGTGATGGAGCACGCGGTTGAAGAATTTTTCTCAGTAGGCAAATATCTGGTCATCGGCGCCTTTATCGCCGCAAGTATGCAGACCTTTCTGCCGACCTCGGCGCTCCTGCATCTGGGCAGCAATCCTGTCGCTGCTTCGCTGGTCATGATTGTGCTGGCCTTTGTCATGTCGCTCTGCTCGGAGGCCGATGCGTTTATCGCTTCGTCGTTCCGCAGCACTTTTTCCACCGGGGCTTTGTCTGCCTTTCTGGTGTTTGGGCCGATGATCGACATTAAGAACACGCTGATGCTGCTCGGCGTCTTCAAAGGCAGGTTTGTTGCGGTGCTGATCGCACTTGTGGCGGTATGCACGCTGCTGTCTTCGCTTGCTGTGGGGAGGTTGTTTGGATGACAAGGCTTTATGTGCTGCTTGGATTTATTTTTCTGTTTGTGCAGCTTCATCTGAACGGGAATTTAAACAAATACATTAATTTGAAGTATTCGTATCTGTCGGTGAGTGCCATTGTGCTGCTCAGCCTGCTTGCCTTATTTGAGCTTCTCCGGCTAGTAATTCGGGAACGCGGAGAGGGCCAGCGCCGTCATCGCCGGGTCCTTGCTCATGATTACGATCATGATAATGTTCAGGACCACGATCATGCTCAGGACCATACTCATTCTCTTAGTCATGCTCATGCTCACGCCGGTTCTGAGGAGCATGCCCACGGGCACTCCCATGGCCCATCCTCCAAGTGGGGGAAAGGCTTAACCTATCTCGTGCTGATTGTTCCGGTTCTGACGGGAGTTCTGCTGCCGGTCGCGACTCTGGACTCCAGCTTTGTCAAAGCGAAGGGATTCTCATTCCCCTCGGTCGACAACAGCGCGGACAATCCGGGCTTTCATCAGTTTCTGAAGCCTGACACCAGCGTGTTCTACGGCAAGGACAGCTACGCCAAGATTTCCCGCAAAGAGTTAGAGGAATTTGAAGGTCTTGCTTCTGTTGATCTGAACGATACAACCTATCTTAAAGGGATGGAAGCCATTTATAATTTTCCGGATCAATTTATGGACAAGACGGTCTCTTTCGACGGGTTTATCTATAAAGGGGAGCAGATCAGCGACCATGAATATTTTGTGTTTCGCTTCGGGTTCATTCACTGTGTGGCCGATTCCGGCGTGTTCGGGATGCTGGTCGATTTTCCGCAGGGGACAAAGCTGTCCGACGATCAATGGGTGCATGTCTCCGGCAAGCTGGATACCGAGCTGTACCAGCCTTTTAAACAGACGATTCCTGTGCTGAAGGCCGAGAAATGGGAGACCATTGAGGCGCCGGACGATCCGTATGTGTACCGGATTTTTTAGTTTAAAGAGACTGAACTTGTGAATTTCATGCAGGGGGCAAGTACGTAAAAGGTTTCTGCGATCGCTGTTGTTCCCGGATTTCTTTATCGAAGAAGAATTGAGGTAGAAATCCACTTACAAAGGCGAACATTACCGTTTCTTCGGAATCCTTTTCCTCCCTTGCCGGCATTACTTTCTGTAGTTCTGTCTATATCATCTTTTATTTTTAATTTTAATCACTTGAAAGGAACGATCATGAATAAGTTAACTATCCGGCCGCTGACCTCGCGGCCCGTTCTATACAACCTGATCCTGCTGCTGTTCAAGCTTCTGCTGCTGAGATATTTCCTATTTCACGACATTATGTGGAGCCGGTTAGGCGCCGACCTGTTTGCGCTGTGGATTCTGCTTGCGGTATTTGAGCTGATTACCCCGGCGAAGTGGGGGAAATACGTATTTTTCGTACTGAATATTCTGGTCTCGCTCATATTGTTTGCCTCTACCTTGTACTATGCGCACTTCGGCTCGATGCCGACTTATACGGCGCTTCAGCAGCTGCATCAGGTGCTCCAGATCAAGGCCAGTGTGCAGTCTACGATTCGCCCGGAATTCTATCTCTATTTCCTTGATCTGCCGATTCTACTGATCGTCTGGCTGATCCGCCGCAGGAAGGCTGCTCCGGCAGCGCGTAAAACGGTGATCTGGCGGGCAGGCGTTGTTGTTACTGCTATAGCGTGCTTTTTCCTGTCCGAACGGAGCATTCAGGCCAGTGATTCCATCGTGAACGAAATTGTCCAGGTGGAGCATTTAGGGTTTCTGGATTATCAGGTGGCGGCAGCGATCAAGACGAGCAAAGAGGATGCGATCATCCGGAATGGTAATATCCAGGATACGATCAAGAAGATCAGCGACCTGCAGAGCACCTATGTTTATAACGACAAAGCCTCAGGTGTATCAGCCACGGTAACTCCCGCTCATTTCGGCGAGGCCAAAGGGAAAAATCTGATCATCATTCAGATGGAGGCCTTCCAAAATTTTCCGATTAATCTAAAGGTTGACGGGCAGGAGGTTACGCCAAACCTGAACAAGCTGATCGGCACCAGCTATTATTTTCCTTATATGTATCAGCAGATCGGGCAGGGCAATACCTCCGATGCGGAGTTTATGTCCAACACCTCGATCTACCCGACCGGGACGATTCCCATGTCCACCGGGTACGGGGACCGGGCTCTCCCAAGCTTGCCGCGCCTCGTGGAGAAATACGGCTATGAGGCGGATACCTTCCACGTCAACGACGTGACATTCTGGGACCGGATCAAGCTGTACCCGGCGCTGCATTTTGACCATTATTATGATAAGCCTTATTACAATAACGATCACTTTAACGACTTTGGTGCATCCGATGAGGAGCTGTACCGGGTAGCGGTGAACCGGATGAAGGAAATTGCTGACAGCGGCAAGCCGTTTTACACCCAGCTGGTAACCGTATCCAGCCACTTCCCGTTTAAAGTGCCGGATGACCTCAAGAAAATTCAAATGCCGGATTCTCTTGAAGGAACTCAGCTTGGCGATTATCTCACCGCTGTCAATTATACGGATTACGCGGTAGGCACCCTGATCGACCGTCTGAAGAAGGAAGGCCTGTGGGACAACTCGGTGCTGGTGCTGTACGGGGATCATTTTGGACTGCAGCCTGACCAGAACGACCCGGCATGGATCGAGTCCCAGCTTGGGATCAAATATGACTCACGGATCTCCAGATTTAATATTCCGTTCATTATCCATTTGCCAGGCGAGCAGAAGGGCCAGGTCGTCGACCAGGTCGGAGGCCAGCTGGATATGATGCCGACGATTGCCAATTTGATGGGCATCTCGCTGAAGCAGGAGGGTTTTACGGCTTTCGGCCATGACCTGCTCAATATCGACCACAACGTCTTTGGCATGCGGTATTATCTGCCGACAGGCTCCTTCTTTAATAATGATATTATGTTTGTTTCTGGCACGGGCTTTGACGACGGGACGGCGATTTCCCTCAAGACCCTGGAGCCGGTGACAGACTTCCAGAAGTATCGGTCAGACTACGACTATGTGCTCAAGCTGATGAGCTTGTCGGATGAGTACGTGAAGCTGCTTCCTAAACGGCAGCCGGGGAATGAATAGTATATATGAATAGCAAACATGAATAGCATTCATGAATAGCATGAAACCGGGTAGCCTGCGCATGGAAGGGCATACCCGTTGACCAGCTGCGGATCTCCTTATGGGAGGTCCGTTTTTTTTTCGCCAAGAAGGAACAAAAGAAGGGACAACGTGCATTACATTCCGGGTGCATTACATTCTGGCGGTCGCTGCAGGGCAGTATGCATAATTTTACAGCTAAATTGGAATAATGCGGAAAATTGGGGCGGGGAGGAACTGCGGTGGAGCCGGTTGTGGAGCAATTGCAGGCTGAACGCGCGGGAAGCAAGGATGTCGTCTACCAGACCTTTCAGATCTGCGGCTGTCCGGTGCTGCTGGCTCTTATTTCTTCTATTGTCGACAATGCAGTGGTCAACCGGGGGATGATCCCGAACAACAGCAGGGGCATCCGCAGAAGCAGCCGAAGCCGCTGGCCTCCTAACGCCGGGTAAAGTCTCTTATAAACGGAATTAGCTCTTGAAGCCGAAGACTCTATCCGATACGCTAAATGAATTAATGGCGATAAAAGGCAGGAGGAAGCAGGATAATGGAGCTGAAAGAATGGGTAGTTGAAGCAGAGATTTCTTCCATGCAGGAGGCAATGGAGAAAGGGGATTTTACCTCAGAGCAGCTGACCCGGGCTTACTTGGAGCGTATTGAAGCTTATGATGCTGGCCTGAGGTCCATCCTAGAAGTCAACCCGGATGCGCTGCTCATCGCGCGGGAGCTGGACAAGGAGCGTCAATCAACCGGCAGCCGGGGGCCGCTGCACGGGATTCCGGTTCTGCTCAAGGACAACCTCGATACCGCGGACCGCATGCATACCAGTGCTGGCTCGCTTGCGCTGGCAGACTCGTCTGCGGCGGCGGACTCCTTTGTGGCTGCCCGGCTCCGGGCGGCCGGAGCCGTACTGCTCGGCAAGACAAACATGACCGAGTGGGCCAATTTCATGTCCGGGTCCATGTGGGCCGGATACAGTGCAAGGGGAGGACAGACCTTGAACCCTTATGGCGCTGGGGAAGTCTTTATCGGCGGTTCGAGTTCAGGCTCGGGGGCGGCGGCTGCTGCAAATTTTGCAGCTGCCGCAATCGGCACGGAAACGTGCGGGTCCATCATTTCCCCAGCCAGCCAGAACAACCTTGTCGGCATCAAGCCGACAGTCGGCCTGGTCAGCAGAAGCGGCATCATCCCGATTACAAATTCGCAGGATACCGCCGGTCCGCTGGCCAGAACGGTTGCAGATGCGGCGCTGCTGCTAAGCGTCATAGCCGGAGTGGACGAAGCCGACAAGGAGACTGCGGCAGCTGCTCCCCATATTGGACAAGATTATACCCGGTTCCTGGACGCTTCCAGTCTCAAGCAGGCACGGATCGGAATCCCCAGATATTATTACCGGCAGCTTGATCCTGCCCGATTGGCTGTCGCGGAACAGGCGATCCAGGTGATGAGGGAACAGGGGGCAGTTATTGTGGATCCGGTCTCCCTGTCCTGCGAAGGAACTGCGTTTAACGGCGACGTTCTCCGCTATGAATTCAAGAAATATCTTAATGAATATTTGAACAAGCTTCCTCCGCACCTCCCCGTCCATTCGCTGGAAGAGGTTATTGCTTATAACAACAAACATGCGGAAGCAGAGCTGAAATACGGCCAGGGAACTCTGATTTGGTCGGAGGAGACAAGCGGAACCTTGACCGAACTGGAATACTTGGCCGCGCTGGCGAATAACGCCAAGGCCCGGGAGGCACTCGATAAAGTGCTGGACCAGCATCAGCTGGATGCAATTATGCTGCTTGGCTGTGAGGACGGAGTTGATCTTGCCGCAATGGCCGGATATCCAAGCCTTACCGTTCCAGGCGGGTTTGCCTCTGAAGGCGTGACTGCAGCAGGGGGCTATAATACGAAAGGCCCGCAGGGCATTACGCTGATTGGGCGGGCCTTCAGCGAGCCTGTCTTGATTAAAATTGCCTACGGATTTGAACAATGCACCAGACACCGCACACCACCGGTCTTGCGGCAAAGCGCAGAATAAACCTGCCGGACACTCTTTTACATCAGCCGTTTTCTCTTTATACTGAATCTGGACTACCTACTATAAATTCCATATTTGGAGCAAAGGAGTGCAGGACATGGAGAATTACGCCCCGCTGCTGGAGAAGCTGCTTCGTCAGGAACAGGAGCTGCAGTTTACGGAGTTCAACAACAATATGGCCGTTAAGCTGGGAAACCTGATTCTGGATAAGGCTTTCCGGGAGGGAAAGCAGATTACAGTGGACATCCGGAAGAACGGGATGCTTCTGTTTCACGCCAAAATGAATGACAACGGTTTAGGCCACGACAGATGGATCACCCGGAAAATCAACACCGTTCACCACTTTGAGCACAGCTCGTATTACATGCATGTGTTGTTCAAGTCTTGGAATACAACGATTCAGGACAACGCCTTTGTTGATCCGCTTGAATATGCGGCTGAAGGAGGCTGCTTTCCGATTCTGATCAGAAATGCGGGAATGGCCGGCACGATCACAGTATCAGGCTTGGAAGGCCATGAGGATCACGAAATGGTTACGGCTTCGCTGGAGCAGCTGCTGCTGAACACACCGGTTTGATGACCTGTTGCCGGATGCGGCGCAGAAGCTCTGCTGGAGCTATCTGGTTAAAAATCCTGTGAACAGCCAATACTGGCTTAATACCATTTGACAGTGACAGGTAGAAACTACTTATCCTAAGGGGAAAATATGATGCTGGCTGCTCTCATTATTGTTGGACTGCTCGCCCTGATTGCCGTTTCGGCCGCTCTATTTATCCGGATTTATCCGGCTTTTGGAGACGGACCCGGCCAGATTAAATTCCGTAATTATGAAGAATCCGAGCATTATGCGGACGGAAAATTCCACAACCGGCTGCCGACCAAAGCGCTTGATACGTCTATGCGGAGCCTGCTGTCGCTCTTCACGGACAAGTTCAAGAACCAGTCCAAGCGCACACCGCCCGGAGAGCTGCCGGTATTCCCCCTCGATGCGGAACGCTTGGCCGCCTTAGGTCCGACATCCGTCATCTGGCTGGGTCATTCGACCTCTCTCGCTGCCATAGACGGAAAAATCCTGCTGCTTGACCCTATGCTCGGCTCCAACTGCTCACCGGTGCCCGGCTTCGGAGCCAAACGCTTCAAGTACAAGCAGACCATACATACGGAACAGCTGCCGCTTCTTCATGCGGTTCTGATCTCTCATGATCACTTCGATCATCTGGATTATACGACCGTACAGAAGCTGCAAGGCAGGGTCGGCCGCTATTTCGTGCCGCTTGGCGTCGGAAGCAGGCTGGTGCGCTTCGGGGTGGACCGGAGCCTCATACAGGAGCTTGACTGGTGGGAAGAAGTCGAATGGGAGGGCCTCCATTTGGCCTGCACGCCGGCAAGGCATTTTTCAGGACGGGCACTGACCGATAAGAATGCGACGCTGTGGTGTTCGTGGGTAATCAGAGGGAAGAACGAGCGGATATTCTTCAGCGGAGACAGCGGGTATGACAGCCATTTCAAGCGGATCGGCGAGCTGTACGGCCCCTTTGATCTGACATTGATGGAGTGCGGTCAATACGACCCCCGCTGGGAGAATATTCACATGACACCGAAGCAAACCGTGCAGGCCCAGCTCGATGTGAAGGGCAAGATGATGATCCCTGTCCACTGGGGTGGATTCTCTTTAGCTCCGCATGGTTGGACGGAACCGGTTGAGCTGGTGCTGGAGGAAGGCCGGCGCCAGGGGATAAGCATTGCGGTCCCCCGAATCGGGGAGCGGGTAGCGGGTGGTGAAGACGCTAAAGCCCATCCTGGAGAAAAATGGTGGAGAACCGTTCAGTAGGACTGCAGAACGAATATCAGGAAGACACTTGCCAATATCAGGAGATTCCGATATATTAATTTTGAACTTCATAGTGAATACGGGTGCTGGATAAAGTCCGGCTGAGATAGGAGCCTTATGCTCCTGACCGTTAATCTGATCCAGGTAATGCTGGCGTAGAGAACTTATTCGAATTGTAAGGCCATTCGTGTATTCTCGAATGGTCTTTTTTATTTCGAGAGGGAATACTGACGTACCGTTCCGGGCTGCTGCAGCCCTTGTGCGGCATGTCATTCCTGATTCCTCATTCTCCGCCCAGCTTACCGTGGGAATAAGGGAGGAGAAAGGATCATGAATCACGCAGCGCCTGATGCCGGGCAGCAGGGGCGGCTTGAAGAGCTCTGTCTATCGGTCCGGAATTTGAATTTTGCTTTCCCCGGGAACAAGCCGCTGTTTCACCATTTGAGCTTTGATCTTCGTGAGGGAGAATTTGTATCTCTGCTTGCGCCGAGCGGACTTGGCAAAACAACGCTGTTCCGGCTGATTGCCGGTCTTCTCCCGCCTGACGGCGGAGAAATCCGCTTGGCGGAGCAGCGGGAAGAAGCGGCGGGCTGCGGCGGAGTCCCTGCATCTGCATCCGGCAAGAAAGGGCGGGCCGGCTATATGCCGCAGCGCGACTGCCTGATGCCCTGGCGCTCTGTACTTGACAATGCGGCTGTCGGTCTGGAGATCGGCGGGATGAGCAGCCGGGACGCGCGAAGCCGGGTGCTTGCGCTGCTGCCGGAGTTCGGGCTTGAAGGAGCGGCTGACCGGATGCCGCATGAGCTGTCCGGCGGGATGCGCCAGCGGGTCTCTTTCCTGCGGAGCATGCTCGCCGGCGGGAGGCTGCTCCTGCTGGATGAGCCATTCAGCGCTCTGGATGCCATGACGCGCATCGGGATGCAGCAGTGGCTGCTCCAGGTATGGGAGAAGCGGCGCGTCACGATCTTGTTCATCACGCATGACGTGGATGAAGCGCTGCTGCTGTCCGACCGGGTGCTGATCGCTTCGGAAGCGCCGGTGTCCCGGCTGGCGGAGGTGGAGGTTCAAGAGCCGCGTCCGCGCAGCTATGACAGGCTGATGACCCCGCCATTTATCGAGCTGAAACGGCGGGTGCTCGGGCTGCTGCCCGGAGGGATCGGGCCTCCCGAAAGAATGTGCACTGTCGAGTGGGAGGCGGAGCGATGAGATCTGTCCGCCGCGCCCTGCCTTTGGGGATTCTGCTGCTTGTACTGGCGGTTATGTGGGAGGCCGGAACGTCGTTCCTGAATATTCCGCACTATATCCTTCCTAAATTATCTGACGTGCTGTACTCCACCTGGGACAATCGGGCGGTGCTGGTGAAGCACCTTGGCGCAACACTTGGTGAGGCGCTGCTGGGGCTGGCCTTTTCCGTCATATTCGGCGTCGTGGCCGCCATAGGGATCGAAGCCTCCGGTTTAGCCAAACAAACGCTCTACCCGCTTCTAATTGCCTCCCAGAGCGTTCCGATTATTGCGCTTTCGCCGATCATGGTCATGTGGTTCGGATATGACATCTGGAGCAAGGTGGCTGTCGTTATTCTGTTCTCGTTCTTTCCGCTTGCCGTGAATACCGCAGACGGCTTTCGCAGCGCAGATCCGGGGATCGGCGAGCTGCTCCGGACGATGGGGGCGGGAAAGCGTCAGCTTTTTCTCAAGTGGAAGCTTCCTTCAGCACTGCCGGGCTTCTTTACAGGACTCAAGCTTGCAGCCACATTCAGCATAGGCGGAGCGACGCTTGGAGAATGGCTGGGCGGGGAAACGGGGCTTGGCGTCTATACCAAGAGGGCGTCGAACATGCTGCGCGGGGAAGCGGTATTCTCGGGCGTGCTGCTCCTTTCTCTTACAGGCGTACTCATGTTTGCCGCAGCCGGGCTGCTCGGCCGGATGGTGCTGGCGAAGCGCGGGCAGCAGCGCTAGATGATTTTTCAAGGTGAAAGGGGAGCGTCTGCTTCATGAAGAATTTAAAATCTGCTGCCGGAAGGCGGAGAAAAAGGTTAATCTTATCAATATTGCTTTGTTTGTCCATAAGCTTGAGCGGATGCTCGGCCGGCGGCGGACCGGATCAAGAGCTGACAGAGGTTAACGTGCTGCTGGACTGGTACCCGAATGCGGTGCATACTTTTTTGTTTGCTGCCCAGCAGGAAGGCTACTTCGAGCAGGAAGGGTTAAAGGTGAATCTGGAGACCCCGGCGGATACCAACGATGCGATTAAGCTGGTTGCAGCAGGCAAAGCGGATTTGGCGGTCAGCTATCAGACGCAGGTGGCTCAGTCCCGGGCGGAAAAGATTCCGGTCGTGTCCGTAGCTGCGCTCGTCCGTCATCCGCTGAACCAGCTGTTTGTGCGCAAGGATTCCGGCATCACAAGCCCCAAAGATCTGGCAGGGAAGAGGGTCGGCTATCCTTCCACGCCGCTGAGCGAAGCTATAATAAGTACGATGGTTGAGAGTGACGGTGGAGACCCGTCCAAGTTAAACTTTACAGACATCGGCTGGGATCTGATCCCGGCAATGACCACCGGCAGAGTGGATGCCATCATCGGCGGTTATATCAATCATGAGAAGCTGCTCATCGAAAAAGAAGGCGTTCAGCTCCTTACGTTCAATCCTTCCCGATATGGGGTGCCGGATAACTATGAACTGGTGTTGACGGCAAGTGAGGATGGGCTGTCGAAGCATGAGGAGACGATCCGCCGGTTCCTGAAGGCCGCTGCCAAAGGGCAGGCTTACACCGTGCAGCATCCTGACGAGGCGCTTCAAATGCTGCTTAAGCATGAGAGCAGGGATTTTCCGCTCGATCCGGATGTCGAGAAGCAAAGCCTGCAGATTCTGCTTCCGCTCATGGATGACGGCACGGAAGGATTTGGAGCGCAGACGGAGGAATCATGGAATGCGGTGATTCAGTGGCTTAAGCAGCAGGGACAGATCAAAGCCGGCAGTACGATAAAAGCACAGGACGCATTCCGGAACCTGGGAGAGTGAGGTACAGATGCAGGAGAGATATTCAAGACAAATGCTGTTTGCTCCGATCGGGGAGCAGGGGCAGCGGATTTTGATGAACCGCTCGGTTCTGATTGTAGGCATGGGCGCGCTGGGTACGGTGCTGGCCAATCATATGGTGCGCTCGGGCATTGGCCGTGTCCGGATGGTGGACCGGGATTATGTGGAGCCAAGCAATCTGCAGCGGCAGATGCTGTTTGATGAAGAAGATGCGGAGCAGGGGCTTCCCAAGGTTATTGCCGCAAGAAACAAGCTGGCCCGCATCAACTCTTCGGTTGAGCTGGAGGCTGTCTTCACGGACGCAACCCCGGAGAATATTGCCGGACTGCTCGAAGGGGTTGATCTGGTGCTGGACGGCACCGATAATTTTGAGACTCGCTTTCTGCTGAATGATGCCTGCTTCAGGGAGGGAGTTCCGTTTCTTTACGGGGGAGCGGTCAGCTCGCGCGGAATGACGGCGCTGTTCATCCCCGGTCAAACCCCCTGTCTGCGCTGCCTGATTCAGTCGGCGGACTCCGGCGGCCAGACCTGCGATACGATCGGTGTCATCTCGCCAATCGTGGACATCGTCGCTTCTTATCAGGCGGCGGAAGCGCTGAAATTTCTGGTCGGCGCAGCGGATAAGCGGCGAAGCAGCCTGCTGACGCTGGATATTTGGAATAATCAGTACTATGAAATGAAGCTTGGCAGAGCGAAGGACAGCTGTCCTTGCTGCGGGCTCAGGCAGTATCCGGCCCTTGAGCGGAAGGCGGATGACCTCCTGTCGCTCTGCGGACGCGAGTCGGTGCAGGTCAGCGGCCATGAGCCGTTTGATTTGGACATCTGGAGCGGCCGGCTGGCTCCGGCTGTGAAGAGTGTCAAGCTGAATCCGTATCTGCTGCGGGCAGAGCTGTCCGAAGGTGAACGGCTGGTGCTGTTTGCCGACGGCCGGGTGCTTGTGCAGGGAACGAGTGACATCATCCGCGCCAAAACGCTGTATGCCCGGTATATCGGCAGCTGAGTATCGGCAGCTGAGCCGGCTGGGAATGGCTGGCGGCAGATGGATGATATAAGGCTGGCATACGGCTGGCATACGGCTGGCATACGGCTAAGATACATACGCGTTAAACTTAGTCCTGAATTTGAAGGAGGGGAAGACGAAATGAAGGATTTTCGGTTATATGCGATTACCGGCGAGCAGTTCCACCCGGGCCGGGACATGATCGAAGTGATGGAAGAGGCGATCCTCGGCGGAGCCGATATCATCCAGCTTCGTGACAAAGACGCAGGCCGGGAAGAGCTGCTCCGCAAGGCGAAGGCTCTTCGGACCCTGACCCGGAAACATGGCGTAACCTTCATCGTGAACGACCATGTGGATATTGCCATGGAGGCGGATGCGGACGGCATCCACCTGGGACAGGGCGATATGCCGCTGACAGCAGCACGCCGGCTTGTGGGGGATAAAATAATCGGCATTTCAACGCATAACATCCAGGAAGCACTGCTCGCCCAGCAGCAGGGGGCCGACTATATCGGGGTTGGCCCGGTTTATCCTACAGCAACGAAAGCGGAGGCGCAGCCGGTTACTTTAGCTTATGTACGGGAGGCGGCAGCGCGAATCCGCATTCCTTGTGTAGCGATTGGCGGCATTAAGCTCAGCAACGTCGACGCGGTGCTGGAGGCAGGAGTGAAGCGGATCTGCGCCGTCAGCGAAATTGTCGGCAGCAGCGACGTGATCGGAACCTGCCGGGCTTTTATCCAAAAGCTGGAGGAAAGGAAGCGGCGTGTATGGAGCTGATCATCAACGGCAGCCTCCGGGAGCTGGAAGCGGAGAATCTGGCCGAAGTGGTCGGGCTGCTTGGCCTGACCGGCAAACCGGTTGCTGCGGAAGCAGACGGCCAAATTGTCTCTTCTGAAGAATGGAAGCAGATGGCCGTAAGGCCTGGAATGAGAATCGAGCTGGTGCATTTTGTGGGAGGGGGCTGAAGAATGAGCAGTTATACAGGCGGCAGAGCGGGTCTGACCGGTGCTGAACGGACAATTGAGGCAGATAGCTGGAGAATTGGTGAAACGACGCTTACGTCCCGTTTCTTCCTTGGGACAGGGTTGTTTCCTAACCCTTACGTCCAAATGGAGGCTATTGAAGCATCAGGAGCGGAGGTGCTGACGTTCGCCATACGCCGGGTCAATCTGGACGCAGCTGAAGACGACTCCATCCTGCAGCATTTGCAGGGACATTCATTTATCTACCTGCCTAATACATCTGGAGCGCGCACAGCTGATGAAGCCGTGCGGATTGCCAGATTATCCAGAGCCTCCGGTCTCAGCGACTGGATCAAGGTCGAGATCAGCGCCAATGAGCGGACGCTGCTTCCCGACCCTATCGAGACCTTAAAGGCGACAGAGATTCTGGTCAAGGAAGGATTTACGGTGCTTCCTTATATCTCGGATGATCCGGTGATCTGCAAGCGACTTGAAGAGGCCGGGGCTGCAGCGGTCATGCCGGGTGCGGCGCCGATCGGCACAGGGCTCGGCCTTCTTAATCCTTATAACATCGGGCTGATAGTGGAAGAAAGCACGGTTCCCGTCATTGTGGATGCAGGGCTCGGAACGGCGAGCGATGTAACGAAAGCGATGGAGCTTGGCGTATCGGGCGTGCTGATGAATACGCCTGTCGCCAAATCCAAGGACCCGGTCCGGATGGCGGAAGCAATGAAGCATGCCATTACAGCCGGAAGACTGGCGTATTTATCCGGGCGGATGGCCAAGAAGCGCTACGCTTCAGCAAGCAGCGGGCTGGACAGCTTCAAGCTGCAGTAATAAAGTCACAGGTCGGGAGTGTAACCAATGAAGCAGCGCATCCTTGTTATGGGCGGCGGAGTGATTGGTCTGGCCAGCGCCTTTGAGCTGGCTGGACGGGGATATGAAGTTACAGTGCTTGAAGCAGGCCGCTGCGGAGGCCAGGCTTCCGGAGCTGCGGCGGGGATGCTGGCGCCTTATTCGGAGAATCTGGAGTCTCCGGATGATTTTTTCCAGCTGTGCCGGGCAAGTCTGGAGCTGTATCCGGAATGGCAGAGACGGGTCAGGCAGGTGTCGGCCTGCGGTTTTGAATACACGGCCTCCGGCAGCCTGTATGCGGTCTGCCATGAAGCGGATATGCTCGCCCTGGAGAGCCGCCGCCTGTGGCAGCGGGAGCATGGCTCCTCGGCCGAAATCCTCGAGGGGGACCGGCTGTTCGCGGCCGAGGCCCAGCTGTCCCGGCAGGTGCGGGCGGCGCTTTGGACGCCGGAGGAGAGCCATGTCTATGCGCCTGACTATGTCAAAGCGCTGGAGCAAGGCTGCCGCAGGCTGGGCGTGCAGATCGAGGAAGACCTGGGCGGAATCCGGCTAGGAGACCTGGATGAGCGGATTGAAGCAGCCGCAGCGGATGGCCGGTTCTTCACCGGTGACCAGCTGGTCATCGCTGCCGGAGCATGGGCCGGCGAATGGTCTGGCCTGTTAGGCATTCGCATTCCGGTGCGCCCGATCAGGGG
This sequence comes from Paenibacillus pinistramenti, assembly GCF_005869875.1. Lineage (GTDB taxonomy): Bacteria > Bacillota > Bacilli > Paenibacillales > Paenibacillaceae > Fontibacillus > Fontibacillus pinistramenti. The sequence goes on along the minus strand of NZ_VAWG01000002.1, from coordinate 365,722 downwards.
GCAGATCTGCGCCTATCGTGCAGAAGGCAGTGATCCGCCGCTCAGGCACATGGTGTTCAGCAGCCAGGGTTATCTGGTGCAGAAAGAAGGAGGGACACTGGTGTGCGGAGCGTCCGAGGACATGGCCGGGTTCGACACTTCAGTAACGGAGAGAGGCATCGACCGCCTTATTCACTGGAATAAGAAAATGATCCCGGCTCTGGAGGGGCGGAAGCCCTTCCACCGCTGGGCAGGACTGCGCCCGGCCACCCAGGACGGGGCGCCGCTGATCGGGCGGCTGCAGGGACACCCCCGCGTGCTCCTAGCGGTAGGTCATTACCGGAACGGCATACTGCTCAGCCCGGTGACCGCGAAGCTGACCGCCGACTGCATTGACGGGCGGGCGCTGCCGGCCTGGTGCGCAGCATTCCGGCCCGAACGGTTCGGCCCGGTGTGAGGGTTTAGTGATGATTTGAAGTTTGATTATCATAAACGGAGCAGCACAGCGGCAGATTCTACGCCTCAGACCAGGCTGGTCGGGGCGTTTTTTTTGTTGATGGAAACGTTAATGAGCGTGGAAGGTTCTTTTTCAGCCGGGATTTTGATCCCTGCAGAAACTATATTATGATAACGGAAATGAGATCAATGCGAAGAGATGGGGGATTAGGCGTGGATACAAGCCATGAACATTTCCAAAACAGCGGAACGGATGCTTCGAATGAACAAAGGGAGCAAGCGCCCTGGCGGTTATTCGCTGCCGTGCCGCTTCCGGCTGAGATAAAGCAGCGCCTTGACGCCTGGTGCCGGGAGCAGCGCGGCAGGCTGAAGTTTCAGAAATGGGTGTTTCCGGAGGACTACCATATCACAGTGCAGTTTCTCGGTGATGTTGCTCCTCCTGCTGTCCCCGGGATCGAACAGGCCCTGCACGCAGCTGCCGCAGCAACAGCTCCTTTCGAGCTGGGGCTGTCCGGAACAGGCATATTTGGCCGTCCCGAGAGCCCCCGCGTGCTTTGGGCAGCGGTGACCGGAGAGAGGGACAAGCTGGCTCATTTACACGAGACAGTGGTATCGGCATTGGAGCCGCTTGGCTTTGTTCCCGAACAGCGGCCCTACAGTCCTCACGTCACACTGGCGCGCAAGTCCGCCCACGGTGCCTCTTTCGACGGTTCCATCCTTGACCAGCCGTCTGATTTCGGCGTCTGGCAAGCCGATTCGGTTGTGTTGTACCGCACCCGAATGGGCAGGCAGCCGATGTATGAAGCCGTTGCACAAGTACGGTTTGGAATATAGCAGACGCTTGCCAAAGCGCCTGCCTATTTTTTATTTAACCCCGATCCGCATCCGGTAGCTGATCAGCAGATCCCGGGATTCCCCCGCAAAAGCCGCCTCGGCTTGCACGCGAAAGGCTTCCACCGCTTCCGGAAGATCCGGTGCGCCCAGCTTTAAAGCGGTTTGGATGCCGCCTTGGCTTAGAGCCAGATTCACGTAGCGGCCGGCATCAAATTTTTCCGTCTGATGAAACACAATCTCCCGGGCATACCGGAACAGGCCGGATTCCCGGATATGCTTGAGATGCTCGTCCTTGCTCCATTTCCTGGCCTGCTGGTCCTGCGGAGCCAGCTCACGGGCCAGATGATCCCCAAGCGCATGCAGCTTTAAATACTGGTCTTCGATCTCCCAGCGGAAGGCGGGCGGCCAATCGCAGTCGTAAGCGGCGAACACGCCGCCGGGCTTCAGGACACGAGCGAACTCGGCAAGCGTGCTCTCCGGCTCCATCCAATGAAAGGATTGTGAACAGGTGATCACGTCTGCCGAATGTCCGGGAAGCTCCAGCTGATGGGACAGTCTTCTTACAAATTGAATGCCTGCTGGCTCGCCCAGCCTTCTCCATTTGTCCACCGCAGCAGCGCGCATGTCGTCGTTGGGCTCGGCACCTATGATCTGCTGCGCTTCGCCGAGCCAGATAAAGGAGGACAGGCCGGTGCCGCAGCCGACATCGACGACCGTGTTCGGTACGCCGCCCAAATAACCCTCAATAATCGGAATAATTGCGGCAGGCGCCTGCGGCCTGTTCTCATCGTACAGCTGTCCGAATCCGTTAAAGCGGTTAATATTGTTGTTTCTTGTCTGTTCAGATTCCAGCATTCGGTCATGTTCCAGCATCAGGTTATCCCCTTTCTATCAAACGAAATCGTGTGGATTCCCTAATTATAGCAGCACTTCCCGATTCATCAGAATGGTGAGCGGCTATTTATGTATATACTGTACCTAATAATGGTGTTTCTGCCGGGAGGTCTAATGCATTCTTTTGATTCTGTGTTTATTGAATTGCTGGTACTGCTCGCCATATCGGTTTTTGTCATTGCACTTTCCAAGAAAATAAACCTTCCTTACTCGATTGCTCTAGTTATTGTAGGCTTGATTATTGGATTAGCGGATATTCCTCCTCTGGAGGATGCGAAGTCCTTTATTACACAGTCACATATTTTTCAGGGGATCATCATCTCCCTGTTCCTGCCGATCCTGCTGGGTGACGCAGCCATTAAGATGCCCGTGTCACATTTAAGGGAACAAGCGAAACCCGTCGCAGCGTTGGCGTTTGGCGGGACCTTGATCTCTTTTGCGGTTATTGCTCTGCTTAGTTACTATCTGCTGAAGCTTCCCCTGCCTGTTGCTTTTACTTTTGGGGCACTAATGAGCGCCACGGACCCGATTAGTGTAATCTCGATCTTTAAATCGATGGGGGTTCCAAAGACCATTGTGACGGTTATTGAAGGAGAATCCCTGCTCAATGACGGAATTGCGGTCGTGCTGTTCCAAATTTCTTCGGTGTATCTGTTTACCTATCTGGAAATGGGCTGGGCAGGTCTTGGACATGGCTTGCTCCTCTTTTTCCAGTTTGGATTGGGCGGTCTGGCGCTGGGTGCTGTTCTTGGCTATGTGTTCTCGCAGCTTCTCCGCCTGTATGACGACTATCCGCTGGAAATTGCTTTCTCCATGCTGCTCTTCTTCGGCTGCTATTTTATTGCGGAGCATTTTCGCGTATCTGGCGTTATTGCGGTTGTAACAGCAGGATTGATCTTTGGAAGCTATGGCGCTAAAGTGGGAATGTCGGATAAGACCCAAATGAACATCAATTCGTTCTGGGACACCATCACCCTGCTTGCCAATTCCTTGATCTTTCTGATGATCGGGCTTGAGATTCAATGGATTACCTTTGGCCGGCAGTGGCCGCTTGTGTTAGCCGCCGTGCTCATTGTGCTTGCGGGCAGAACGATAGCCTTATATGTAAGTACCGCCCCGCTTAAAGCCTTTCCTTCTTCCTGGAAAATGGTTCTTAACTGGGGAGGACTCAAGGGGAGTTTGTCGCTCGCGCTTGCACTGAGTCTTCCCGAAACGTTTGAGGGCAGAAGAGATGTCCTTGTTCTTACTTTCAGCGTGGTGCTGTTCTCACTGCTTATACAAGGCTTATCCATCAAACCTTTGGTGATCAAGCTCGGTTTAAGCCAGCCGGAATCAGACAGCGCTGCAGCCAGGCAAAAATAATTTACAGGAGTAACACGCATGTTTCAAACTAAAACGCATAACGAATTCCAGAACCAAAACCAGAACCAAGACCAGAACCATAACCCAAATAAACGACTAAACAAAATGCTGCCTAATCATCAGCCCAATAATCAGCCCGGCAATCAAAACAGGCAGTTGAAGCGCATTAACCAGATACGCTTCAGTCCTCCTCAAACTTTATCTTTAGGCTTTCTGATCTTGATTGTACTTGGCGCTCTGCTCCTGATGCTTCCCGTTTCTCTTAAACCCGGCAAGGCCATTACTTTTCTCGATGCCTTGTTTGAAGCGACATCAGCGGTATGTGTAACCGGGCTTGTCGTGACCGATACCGGAACAACCTTTACAGCGTTTGGCCAGATCGTGCTATTGCTGCTTATCCAGGTCGGCGGGCTGGGCTTCATGACCTTTGGTATTCTGGTTGCGCTGCTGTTGGGCAAGAAGATCAGCTTATCCAACCGTTTAATGGCACAAAGTGCGCTGAACCAGTTTAACCTGTCCGGCATTGTCAAGCTGGTCCAAATGGTGCTGATGATGACACTGATTGTTGAAGGGGCGGGGGCGTTGCTGCTTGCATTGACTTGGGCAAGAGACATGCCGTTAGGCTGGGCGGTTTATTACGGGATTTTTCATTCCATCTCTTCATTTAATAACGCCGGGTTCGATATTATGGGCAACTACGCAAGCATGACGGCTTATGTTGGCAGCTGGCCGGTTAATCTGGTCTTGTCCTCTTTATATATTATTGGGGGGCTGGGTTTTACGGTTATCCTGGAAGTGCTGCAAAAGAGAAACATCCGGCAATGGTCCTTGAATACCAAAACGGTAATGGCAGTGACCCTTCTGCTGAATGGGGCTGCTTCCGTGCTATTTTTCCTGCTGGAGCGCCACAATCCATTGACCTTGGGCTCTCTGCCGTTAAGCGATCAGATTATAGCCTCTTATTTTCAGGGAACAGTCCCCAGAACTGCCGGCTTTAATACAATCGATTTAACTCAAATGAACAGTGATTCGGTTATGCTGATGATGGGATTGATGTTTATAGGCGGGGCTTCCGGTTCAACAGCGGGCGGTATTAAGATCACGAGCTTCTTCCTGCTGCTGCTGGTTGTTTGGACATTCGTCAAGCAGAGAGAGGATATTACTTTCCTGCGGAGAAGAATTCCCAAGGATTTGGTCTTCCGGGCAATGGCCATTGCCATGATCGGGATCGGGCTTGTCTTTACGGCAAGCTTCCTTCTGCAAATTACGGAAACCGGCATTCCATTAATGAATCTTGCTTTTGAAGCGGTGTCTGCATTCGGTACAGTTGGTCTCACGCTGGGAGTAACTCCGCATTTAAGCGATTGGGGCAGATGCATCATTATGGTGCTGATGTTTGTCGGCCGTTTGGGACCGCTGACCATTGCATTAGCCCTGACCCGCTCACGCAAAGCTCCAAATCTCAAGTATCCGGAAGAGAAAATATTAATTGGTTAGCCAGGGCCAAAGGCCAATATTCATGTGAAAGAAGGCCAATATCCATGTAAAATCGAACAAGCCGAATGCTGGTTCAGCATCCGGCTTGATTGTTTTTGCAGCAAACGTTTGTGACGAGCCAAAGTTCTAGGCTGATGCTCAGCCCTTGGTTCCCGAAGAAATGTTCATGCCTTCGATGAAATATTTTTGAAAGAGGAAGAACAGAAGAACTACAGGCAGCAGCACGATGACCGAACCGGCCATTAAATAATGCCACTGCGTCGTTTCGGTGCTCTTGAAGGACTGCAGGCCGATCTGCAGGTTGAACAGCGACTCCGAATTGATGTAAATGAGAGGGCCGGTAAAATCGTTCCATGCCCCCTGAAACGTCATAATCGCGATCGTCGCAATGACGGGCAGGGAGAGGGGGAGCATCAGCTGGCCCCAAATTCGGAAATGACTGGCACCATCCACCTTGCCGGCTTCGATCAATTCATTCGGAATCGTCAGGAAGAACTGTCTCACCAGAAAAATCTGAAAGGCGCTCCCGAAGAACCCGGGCACCGTCAGCGGCAGGTACGTGTTGATCCAATGAAGCTTTGAGAACAGGATATACTGCGGAATCAGCGTCACAAAGCTTGGAATCATCATTGTGCCGAGCATGACGGAGAACAGCAGCTTCTTGCCTTTGAACCGGATCTTGGCGAAGCCGTAGGCGACAAACGTATTGGACAGGACGTGAGAGAGTACGCCAATTCCGGCGAGAAAGAGCGTGTTCAGCGTGTATCGCCCGAAGTGTCCTTTCTGCCAGGCATGAATATAGTTATCCCAATGAACGTGCTCCGGCACGATTGTCGGCGGATATGCCATAATCTCCCGCATGGACTTGAGTGAGGTTGAAATCATCCACCAGAGCGGGACAAGCATCATTACACCGATCAGCGTCATCAGCAGCAGCATGAACAGGGTCATCAGCTTATCACTGAGGGGCTTGCGCCGGGATAAGGCAAAGAATGCAGCCTTGCGCGCCTGCCCGCTGGGATACTCCCTTTTGCTGAAGGCGGTCATATTCATTATTGTTCCCCTCCTTCATAATGCACCCAGAATCTGGACAAGGTCAGATTAATCAGCGTGAGCAGCAGTACGATCAGGAACAGGAACCAGGCCATCGCCATCGCATATCCCATGTCAAAGACTTTAAAGGCCTTAAGAAACATGTGCAGATTGTAGAAGAGAAGGGAGTTCATCGGCGCACCGGGATCATTGCCGTAGCCCATGACGTATCCTTCCTGAAAGATTTGAAACCCGCCGATAAGACCGGTAACAATCTCGAAAAAGATAACTGGCGTGATCATCGGCAGTGTAACGTGCCAGAATTTGCGGAGCCTTCCCGCACCGTCCAGCTCCGCCGCCTCGTACAGCTTGCGGGGGACGCCCTGCAGGCTGGCCAGATAGAGCAGCATCATGCTGCCGGCGCCCCAGAGCTTCATCAGGATGATGGCGTTCTTCGTCCAGGCCGGATCGGTGAGCCATGCCGGACCGTCAATGCCGAACCAGCCAAGAGTCAGGTTCACAAGACCCGCGCTTGGGGAGAGCAGCATCATCCACAGCACATAAACACCGACGCCGGACAAAATGGACGGCAGGTAGAACACGGTACGGAAGAGCCGGATGCCCGGCATCTTCCGGTTCAGAATGACCGCCAGCACAAGCCCCGCTGCGGTTTGCAGCGGAACGCTTACGACGACGAAATAAAGCGTATTGCGCAGCGATTTCCAGAAGAGCGGATCGTGATTGAGCATCGTGTCATAGTTATGAATGCCGATCCAGGCCATCTGCGAAGTGATGTCATAGTTGGTGAAACTGGCATAAAGCGAGAACAGCATCGGGCCGGCGGTAAAGAGCAGGAAGCCGATGATCCAGGGGCTGACGAACAGATACCCCTGGAGCGCTTCACGTCCGGCTAACGACCAGCCTTTTCCGGCTTCTGCTGGCTGATGGTGTGCCATGTGCTGCACCTCTTTCTAGAATGTTTTCTTGTTTATTTGCTGCCTGATACCAGCTTCTCCACATCGGCCTGCGCTTTGTTCAAGCCGTCCTGGATCGAGGTTTGTCCAAGCATAATGGTATCCCGCTGCGGATTAATCAGATTCATGTAATCGGGTGCGTTGAGCGGGTTCGGTGTCAGCTTCGTATATTTCAGATTGTCAACGGATGCTTTGTAGACCAGGTTGGACTGCAGCTCCGGCGCATTGGAAGCTTCCACGTTGGCCACGTTGTCGAAATTCTTCTCTGCCCAGTACGTCTGAGCCTCCACATCGGTCATATACTTGAGGAATTCCCAGGCCTCGTCCGGATGCTTGGCGCCGTAAGGAATTTCGATGACAAAGCCGCCGCCGACGCTCCAGTGCCCGGCGCCTTCTGTGGTTTCAGGCAGCGGTGCTACACCGAAGTTGATGCCTTCGCCGTAATCTCGGATCTGCGTGTAGAAGTTGGTGACGTCTGTCCAGATGGATACTTTTCCGGATAGAAAAGGGTTCGCCTGCTGGCTGCCGAAGTCCGCTTTAAAGGCGTCGATGTTCTTTTGCCCGAGCCGTTTGGCGTTGTCCAGGATGTACTGCAGCGCCTCGGCTTTAGCTGGAGCGTTGACTACGGGATTTCCGTTCTCGTCAAAGAAGTTGCGGCCGCCGTCAAAGTTCAGCTGGAGAAGGGTCCAGTCGGAGTTAAACTGCGGTGAATACCCGATATGCGTGTACGTGTTACCGTGCTTCTGATCGAGCTTCTGGGCCGCCTGTTCCAGCTCATCCCAGGTATCAGGGAACTTCTCCGGATCCAGGCCGGCATTCTTGAAGTCATCCTTGTTGTAGAACATCATGCGGGTGTCGGTATTAAACGGCAGGGCGTAAGGATCGCCATTGTATAGCACCGTGTTCCACAATTCCGGGAAAAAGCGGTCCTGAACCTTGTCGCGTTCCACATATTTGGACAAGTTCATAGCCTGGTTCTTGCTTGCGCGCTGCTGAACTGTATTGATGTCGTTCATCATAATGTCAGGCGGGTCGCCGGCCGATACGGCTGCCAGCTCTTTGGTGAAAATATCGGAGTAAGGATAGTAGGTATGCTTCACGTAGATTTTATCCTGGGACTTGTTGAAGTCGTCGACCAGCTTCTCGATAATCGGCCTGCGGGTTTCCGAGCCCCACCAGGTCCAGTAATTCAGCACCACCCGTCCTTCGGGGCTGACGGATGAGCCGGTATTGGCCGCGGCTGCTGCAGTATCGCCTGCGGCGGCGGGGCCCCCGGAAGTGCCGGAGCAGGCTGCAAGCATGGAGACAAGAGCTGCGACAGCGCCGAGCTGCAAGGATTTCTTTAATCTTTGGAGTGACATAAACGGCATGTAGATAATCCCCCTTAAATGAAGTCAATAATGAAGTAATGATGACACTTATTTAACCGAAGAAAGCAATTTTGCAACAACCGGAGAAATAAATGTAAGAAGTTGGCGAAAGACAGCAGGATAATAGCGCTTCTTATAAATTTAGTACCAGATACTAATTTAAAGTGCTATAATGGAGCCTAAGCAGTGAATTGGATAATAAAGGAGAATAACTGGATGAGCGTACAAGATTGGGTCGCACCGGAAATTTACAATATAACGTCGGAGATGGAGAAGCATCCTTCCGCCAGAACAGCGCTCAGATGGCTGAACGAAAGCGGGGCCTCTAAAGAAATTACTTATGGAGAACTGATGGCGCAGACGAACCGGCTGGCGTCCGGTCTGCAGAAGCTGGGCCTTGTGCAGGGAGACCGGGTTTTGGTCATGGTACCGCGCACGATTATCGCATACGTGATCTACCTGGCTTGTCTGAAGCTGGGGGTCGCGGTCATTCCTTCCTCGGAGCTGCTGCGGGCCAAGGATCTGCTCTACCGTCTGCAGCATGCGGAAGTTAAAGCGGTGCTTGCCTGGAGTCAATTTACGGGCGAGGTGAACAAAATCGAAGAGCCGCTCCCTGATCTGGCTCACCGGATTGCGGTTTCGGAGGAGGCGGCAGAATCGCAGGAGGGCTGGTTAGACATCCAACAGATTATGGAAGGGCAGCCTGACACCTTTGAAGCGGCTCCGACGCGGCGGGAAGATATGGCGATTCTTGCTTACACGTCCGGCACAACCGGGAATCCGAAAGGGGTTGTTCACAGCCACGGCTGGGGATACGCGCACCTGCGCATTGCGGCTGAGAATTGGCTTGATATTCATGAAAATGATCTGGTCTGGGCTACAGCGGCGCCAGGCTGGCAAAAATGGATCTGGAGCCCCTTCCTGTCGGTGCTCGGCCGGGGAGCTACGGGCTTTGTGTACAGCGGATCCTTCTCGCCAGAACGTTATTTGAAGCTGCTTGAGCAGTACCGGATTCAGGTGCTCTGCTGCACGCCTACCGAATACCGGTTAATGGCCAAAACGGGCGGCCTTGAACAATATGACCTGGGCGCGCTTCGCAGCGCGGTGTCTGCGGGTGAGCCGCTTAACCGCGAAGTGATTGATATTTTCAAGCGCCTTCAGGGCATCACCATCCGGGACGGCTATGGACAGACGGAGAGCACTCTGCTGATCGGCGCACTGAAAGACGCTCCTCTGCGCATCGGTTCAATGGGCAAAGCCCTGGCGCCGGGAATTGTGGAGATCGTCGACGATGAAGGCCGTCCCGCTCCTGCCGGAGAAGTGGGGAACATTGCGGTTCATCAGGACATGCCGGCTTTATTCGGGACGTATTACAAGGAGCCTGAGCGGAAGGCTGCGAATATGCGCGGCGAGTATTTTATTACCGGGGACCGGGCATCGAGGGATGAAGAGGGCTACTTCTGGTTTGAGGGCAGAGGCGACGATATCATTATCAGCTCCGGCTATACGATCGGGCCGTTTGAGGTTGAGGAAGCGCTCATGAAGCATCCGGCTGTCAAGGAATGCGCGGTTGTAGCGAGTCCGGATGAAATTCGCGGCCATATCGTCAAGGCGTTTATTGTCCTGAGAAATCCGGAGGACGCTTCCCCTGAGCTGGCCAAAGAGCTGCAGAACCATGTCAAGCAGGTAACGGCTCCCTATAAGTATCCTAGAAAAATCGAATTTACATCCGATCTGCCGAAGACAAGCTCAGGCAAAATCCGGCGGGTGGAGCTAAGGCAGCAGGAGAACCGGCTGGCCGGACTCGACAAGAATTAAATCCAGCTCTGGAGGTGTTCCGTCCACGAAGCCGCCGAGAATTATCCCCGCCGCGGCGGGAAGTTTAGAGAGGAGCGCTTGAATTGGCAGAACCTTTGAAAAATATGTACAACGAGTCCTTTCTGAACCAGCTCGCCGGCAGGCTGTCTGGTGCTTATCCGGCCTTCGATCAGGAAGGCTTTGTGTCTGAAGCCATGGCTTCAGACTGGGAGGAGCTGGAGCTGAAAGGCAGGATGCGCCGGATTACCGGGACGCTGGGCCGCTGTTTGCCGCAGAATTACAGGGATGCGATTGAGGTCTTATTTGCCATCAATGAGGAATGCAGCGGATTTCCATATTTGATTTTTCCCGACTTTGTTGAGGTCTATGGACAGGCGGAAGAGGATTGGGAGCTGTCGATGCAGGCATTAGAGCGGTTCACGCCAAAATCCTCCGCAGAATTTGCGGTCCGGCCTTTCCTGCTGAGGGACTCGAAGCGGATGATGAGCCAGATGCTGAAATGGGCCGGGCATGCGGACGAGCACGTCCGCCGGCTGGCCAGTGAAGGCTGCCGGCCGCGCCTGCCTTGGGGACAGGCACTGGGCATGTTCAAGAAGGACCCTTCGCCGATCCTTCCAGTGCTTGAACGGCTGAAGGCAGATCCTTCCCTCTATGTGCGCAAGAGCGTGGCTAACAATCTGAATGACATCGCCAAGGATCACCCGGCGCTGGTACTGGAGACAGCACGCAGATGGATCGGCAGCGATCCCAATACCGACTGGATTGTCCGGCACGCCTGCCGGAATCTTGTTCGGCAAGCCCATCCCGAGGCGCTGGCCATCTTTGGCTATGCGGACCCGGAGGCCGGAGAGCCGCTCGCGGCTGCCGCATCGCTGACCGTTCATCCTCAAGCTGCCGCCATTGGCGAAAGTTCCGAGCTGCAGTATGAGCTGCGCCTCCGTGACGGCGAGGACATCCTAATCCGGCTCGAATACGGCATTGACTTTGTCAAATCAGGCGGGAAGACCTCGCGCAAGCTCTTCCTGCTCTCAGACAAAACCGTGCCGGGCGGAGCCCGGATTGCCGGTACCCGCATCCACAGGTGGGCAGACCTGACAACGCGGCGCCATTATCCGGGCCGCCACCGCATTGTACTGCTGCTCAGCGGGCAGGAGATTGCGGAAGCCTGGGTGGACCTGGCGGAAGCCGGACCTGCGAGCCTGTAGCGAGCAGTGCAGGAGAACATATTAAACAGCTGTCCCCGGCCGGGGACAGCTGTTTATTTTTGCGTCCGTATAGAGGATTACTGAACTCCTCAGTGTCAGGCTGTCAACCCGATTTGACGGCGGTTTGACGGGATTGCTTCGCAGTCGCCTTGGTCCGTGACAAGAGCACAAACGAAACCAGCACCAGCGTCAAGCAGACCCAGTAGACATTGCGGAAGCCGGCAACCTGCGCAACCGTACCGCCAGTAAGATTGCCGCCGACCTGTCCGAGTGTTGAAGCGTTTGTATAAAGAATGGTCGCGAGCCCGGGCAGTGCCGGCAGCAGGTCCTGAAAATAACTGAGCGCAATGGCGATCACCATGGATACGAATGAAGCCTGCAGCAGCTGTCCGGCGATAATCTGCCACAGATCATTGGCAAGGAGCAGAATGATGTGGTAAAAGGCAGCCAGCACGCAGCCAATCATCATCATGGCCCGGTTGCCGATTTTTGCAGCCAGTCCGCCAAGGCCGATCATGAGCGGAATTTCCAGTCCGGCACTCAAGGCGATGACAAATCCGGCCTGGCTTTCCGTGCCATGCAGCTGATTAACGATGAACAGCGGAACGGTCTGATTATAAATGGTGTTGCAGCCGTTAAGCAGGATAAGCGTGATAAAAGGCAGCAGCACGAGCTTATTGCGAAGGCCAAGCGTACCGTTCATATTGTCCGAAATGGCTTTCACGTTGACAGCGGGTGCCACGGTCTTCCTTTGGTTCAGGAACAGCACAACAAGCAGACCGACACAGATAAAGGTCGCAGACGTACCGAGAAAGACCCCCTTGTAACCAACGCCCACCAGCAGGAGGCTGCCGATCAGCGGGCCAATCAGGAACCCGGCGGAGAATAAGGAGCGGAGCAGGGAATTAGCAAAGGTCGTATCGACCTCTTTATTCTCGTTGACCGCTTCGCGTGCAGAGGCAAAAATTTGCGGCACCGCTGGTGCGCCCAGTCCGATGAGCAGCGATACGCAGATCAAGAGCACAATATATTGGTGAAAAATCAAATAAGAACCATAACCCATAGCCGAGCAGAATACGGCCGCAATAATGACGGCCTTGCGGTTCAGCCCGTTATCTGAAAATTTGGCTAATATCGTATTAACCGTAACACCGCTCATGGCGAGGATCGCCATAAACAAACCGTACGCGCCGGTAGTCATGCCAATGACCTTGGTGCAGTACAACGACAAATAGGGGCTGGTCATTCCGACTGAAACGCCGATCAGCAGCATAGTGACCACATACATCCCGTAATTTCTTATTTTGAACAAGCTTCTTATCCGGTCAATCAAGAATTTCCCTCCAGTTGCTGTAAATCAAGAATAGTGAGTGTTGCGATGAATTCCCAAGGAACTATTCTAGCACAAGTTGAAGGGAAGCACAGCGGCAAATAACGGTGACTAGCGCGTGTGAACGCATCTTTCCATAACCAAACATAACGAAACGGACACCGGCTGCAGTCTATTATAGAAAAAGAACAAAGCGTACGTCCGCAGACGTACGCTTTCGTTATACGCCCAGCACGGGCGATATCTTTAGAGATTGCTGTCTTGGCTGCTCCGCAGCATCAAGTAGCATCGGGCAGCGGCAAACAGGGCTAGTCCTGGCGCTTCGGAAGCGAGGAGACATAGCTGTCAGACATGCTGATCAGCTTGTGAGCCTCATCGTATTCCGTTTTATCTTCAAGCGGCTTGTTCACGGTTGTGCCGTCGAGTTTATACGTCTTGCCGTCGCTGTAGCCCGTACCCGGAACAAACGCGCCCTGTTCGGTAACAAAGGAGCCGGATGGGAGGTAATAGCGCTCTGGCAGTACATTATCCGTATGATTCAACAGATCTTGGCCAAAGACGACCTGATCCTTAAGCGAGACTCCGATCAGGTTGGCAATCGTCGGATAAATGTCCGACTGGCCCCCGACCTGCTCCAGCACTTTGGCGCCTTCCCCGGGGATCGACATCACAAGCGGGATATTCATCATATCCGGAACCGAGTAAGTCCTGCCGTATATTTCCTTCATCAGCTTCTGCTCGGCATTGTTCAGCGAGTAGACCGGAAGGCCCTGATGATCTCCATACAGGACAATTACGCTGTTGTCCCAGACGCCGTTAGCTTTAAGCTCCTGAATGAATTGTCCAAGTGCATAATCGGCGTAGTTCTGCGACTGGATGTAATCGCCTACCAGCGTTCCTTTAAAGCGGTCCGGCAGCTCCATTTTGTACTTCGCTTCCGGAATCCGGAACGGATGGTGGCCGGACATGGAGATGATCTGCGCGTAGAACGGCTGGCCTTCCTGCTGATATTTGGCCAGCTCTTCCGCCGTCTTGGCATAAAGCACCTCGTCAGAGGAGCCGAATGCTACCGGATCGCTGTCGCCGAAGAAGGTGTTGTCGTAATATTTTTCCCAGCCAAGGGCTTTGTACAGCTGATCCCGGTTCCAGAAAATAACGCTGTTTGTATGAAAGGTAGCCGTCCGGTAGCCGTTTGCGGCGAAGGTTTTGGGCATGCTTGGCAGCACTTTATCGGCATACACCTCGGAAGCGGCGCCGTTAGGCGGCACATAGAGAGAAGTATTAACGACAAATTCAGCATCAGCTGTGTTGCCCTGGCCGACCTGCTGGAAGAAATGCGGGAAATAGTAGGTATCCTTCACCAGAGCATTCATGTTCGGCGTGATTTCCTGGCCGTCGATCTTCAAATTAATAAGAAAATTCTGAAAGGCCTCCAGCTGGATAATGATGACGTTCTTGCCTTTCGCCACACCTGCATAAGCCGGCTGAGCCGGCTCAGGATTGCCTTTAACCTCAGTCACCTTCTCCGGTGTTACCGAATCGGGATTGATATTCAGGTCTTTGGAAGGGGCAAAGGCGACGTAAACTTCATAGTTAATAATGCCCATGTCCTTGGCCTGCTGCAGCTCGTTCATGCCATTGCGGAAAGGCCAGATAATGGCAGCGCACAGGACCAGCATGAGAACCTGGCCGGTGCCGAAGATCCCGCGGTGACCGCGGACGCGCAGACTGCGGCCGAAGGCTTTGAAACGGTTATTGGAGAGCATCAGAACAAAGATAACCACGATATCCGTGAAGATGAACAGATAATAAGGATCCATCAGAGAGAACACGCTGCTGTTGACCTCGGACACCTGATTGACCTGCCGCAGCTCGTGATAAGTGACAATGACGCCAAAATATTTGTAATACATAATGACCGCGAAATAGATAATGGTCAGCAGCAAATCGGCAATGAGATAAGCGCTGAGCTTTCTCTTGTAGGCATAGGTCTCCAGGAGACTGAAGATAAACCAGACCGGCGGGATGCCGGTAAGCAGTGTAAGCACGAGGCTGCCCTCGCCTTTAAACACAACGGCCCAGACAAGCACCATTTTTAAAATCATGACAATGGAGAAAAAGAGGAATGGCTGCAGCGAGATTTTTCTCCAGGACAATTGGTTCAACAAACTTGATCGCTCCCTTAAACGTATGAACTGGTTGTGCAAACTAATACTGGCAAAGAGCCGAACTCATCAGTCTATTATCTTACAAATCTGAGGAAAAATCTATTTCTTTAACACCAGCTTTACCGTTAAGCTGAATTGCATTTATAACGATTACTAATGATCTTTATAAGAGGAAGAGAATTGACCGTCTATGCCTTATATGGTACGTTCAAATGAGCGATACGTTGAATAGATACAATGTTGATCAATTTAAGCGGAATTACAAAAAAACAAGCATGCTTTGCGAGGTGGATTTTGTTGGAACTTCTAGTCACAAACAGTCCTTTTACCGGGGAGCAGGTGGAGCTGCTTAACAAGCTCCTGCCCACTTTAACCGATTCGCAGCGAATCTGGTTAAACGGCTACCTGTCTGCCATGCAGGGAGGAGCGGCAGCCTCTGCTGGATCTGCAGCTGCCCCTTCTTCCGAATCTGTTCCCGCTGCCGCAGCGCCTGCTGCAGCAGTTCCTAAAGAAGCAACGGTGCTGTTCGGATCCCAGACCGGTAACAGCCAGGGGCTTGCCAAGAAGCTGACCCAGAAGCTGGAGCAGCAGGGCTTTAGTGTTACTTTATCCTCTATGAGTGCGTTCAAGACGAACACCCTGAAGAAGCTCCACCATTTATTTATCGTTGCCAGTACACACGGTGAAGGAGATCCGCCGGACAACGCTCTTTCTTTCCACGAATTCCTTCACAGCAAGCGGGCTCCGGAATTAAAAGAGCTGAATTATTCGGTATTGGCGCTCGGCGATACGTCCTATGAATTCTTCTGCAAGACCGGCAAGGATTTCGACCAGCGCCTTGAAGAGCTCGGCGCGAAACGTCTCGTACCTCGCAGCGACTGCGACGTAGACTTTGATGAGCCTGCTGCAGAGTGGATGAATCAGGTTGTTGCAGCCCTCGGGCAAGCCTCGGCAGCACCTGTAAGCGCCGCGGAAGCAGGATCAGCCCCTTCGGCTGAGGTGCAGTCGGAATATTCCAGAACGAATCCGTTCCATGCAGAAGTGCTTGAGAATCTGAACCTGAACGGGCGGGGCTCGAACAAGGAGACGCGTCACCTGGAAATTTCCCTGGAAGGCTCAAACCTGACTTACGAGCCGGGCGACAGCCTCGGAATCTTCCCGGAGAACCATCCCCAGCTTGTGGACGAGCTGATTGCGGCAATGGGCTGGAACCCGCAGGAGTCCGTGGCTATCGGCAAGAAGGGAGAGACCGGACCGCTGCGTGATGCGCTGCTCCGTCATTATGAAATCACTGTACTGACCAAACCCCTGCTCGAACAGGCGGCCAAGCTCGCTCCGGGCAGCAGTCTGAACGAACTGCTTGCAGCCGGACGTGAGCAGGAGCTGCGGAGCTATCTGCATGGCCGTGATTTGCTTGACCTGGTTCAGGACTACGGTCTGAAAGGCATTGCGGCAGGCGAGTTTGTTTCGATTCTCCGCAAGCTTCCGGCCCGCTTGTATTCCATTTCGAGCAGCCCTTCGGCTACTCCGGATGAGGTGCATATCACGGTTGGAGCGGTGCGTTACGAGAATGGCGGCCGTAATCGTTACGGAGTATGCTCCGTCCATCTGGCTGAACGGATTCAGGCGGGAGACAGTCTGCCGGTGTATATTCAGCAGAATCCGAACTTTAAGCTGCCTGCAGATGCAGAGGCACCGATCATTATGATCGGTCCGGGCACCGGCGCTGCCCCGTTCCGTTCCTTCCTTGCGGAAAGGGAAGAGCAGGGTGCGGGCGGCAAGAGCTGGCTCTTTTTCGGGGATCAGCATTTCGCCACAGACTTCCTGTATCAGGTTGAATGGCAGCGATGGCTGAAGGACGGCGTCTTGAACAGAATGGATGTCGCTTTCTCCAGAGATTCGGACCAGAAGGTTTATGTACAGCACAAAATGCTTGAACGCAGTGCGGAGCTCTACAGCTGGCTTCAGGACGGCGCGTACATCTATGTATGCGGTGACGAGAAGCATATGGCGCATGATGTGCACAATACCCTGCAGACGATTCTTGTTCAAGAGGGCGGCATGAGCCCGGAAGCAGCAGCGGACTATTTGTCCAGCCTGCAGGATCAGAAGCGTTATCAGCGTGACGTGTACTAAAGCTAAGAGTATTGAAGAGCAACCCGGCTGCGAAAGGAGATAAAGGTTTATGTCAGAAAATAATTTGTTGTCGCTTAACAGCGCACCACACAGCGACGTTGAAGAAATTAAACGCAGAAGCAACTATCTGCGCGGCAGCTTGACCGAGACATTGGCCGACCCGATTACCGGCTCCATTCCCGAGGATGACAACCGGCTGATGAAGCATCACGGCAGTTATATGCAGGACGACAGGGATCTTCGCAATGAACGCGCGAAATCAAAGCTTGAGCCTGCGTACCAGTTCATGCTTCGGGTGCGCGCCGCAGGCGGCGTGGTCACACCTGAGCAGTGGCTGATGATGGACCGCGTTGCCCAGAAATACAGCAGCGGATCGATCCGTTTGACGACGCGCCAGTCTTTTCAATTGCATGGTGTCCTGAAGTGGAACCTGAAGAATACAATCCGTGAGGTCAATGAGGCTCTCCTGAGCACACTCGCCGCCTGCGGGGACGTCAACCGTAACGTAATGTGCAACCCGAATCCGTACCAGTCTGAAATTCATGAAGAGGTCTATGAATGGGCGACTAAGGTGAGCAACCATCTGGATCCCCGGACAAGAGCCTACCATGAAATCTGGCTGGACGAAGAGAAGGTAATCGACAGCCGCGATCTGGATAACGAGGAAGAGCCGATCTATGGACCGGTCTATCTGCCGCGTAAATTCAAGATCGGTATTGCAGTACCGCCGACGAACGATGTGGACGTCTTCTCCCAGGATCTTGGCCTGATTGCCATTGTGGAGAACGGAAAGCTTGCCGGCTTTAACGTAGCGGTTGGCGGCGGGATGGGCATGACCCATGGTGATTCCAAGACGTATCCGCAGGTCTCCAAAGTCATCGGCTTCTGCACGCCGGAGCAAATGATCGACGTTGCAGAGAAGACGGTGACCATTCAGCGGGACTACGGCGACCGGTCTGTCCGCAAGCACGCCCGTTTCAAATACACAATTGATGACCGGGGCATCGACTGGTTTGTGGAAGAACTGAAGAAGCGTCTGGGTTACTCGCTGCAGGAAGCGCGTCCTTACCGTTTTGAACATAACGGGGACCGCTACGGCTGGATCAAAGGAAGCGACGGCAAATGGCATATCACGCTGTTCATCCAGAACGGCCGTGTGAAGGATTTCGAAGGTTATCCGCTGATGACCGGCCTGCGTGAAATCGCCAAAATTCATGACGGCGACTTCCGCCTGACCCCGAATCAGAACCTGATTATCGGTAATGCCAGCAGCCAGAAGAAGAAGAAAATCCAGAAGCTGATCGAGCAGTACAGCCTTACGGACGGCGCACATTATTCTGCACTGAAGCGGAACTCCATGGCCTGCGTGGCTCTGCCTACCTGCGGACTTGCCATGGCTGAATCCGAGCGCTATCTGCCGGCCCTGCTGGAGAAGCTTGAGCCTATGCTCGATGAAGCGGGCTTGCGTGAAGAAGATATTGTGATCCGGATGACCGGCTGCCCGAACGGCTGTGCCCGGCCGGCGCTGGCGGAGCTTGCGTTTATCGGCAAAGCGCCTGGCAAGTACAACATGTACCTTGGCGGCGGATTTGCCGGCAACCGTCTGAATAAGCTCTACAAGGAAAATATCGGCGAAGAAGAAATTCTGGAATCGCTTCGCCCGATCTTTAACCGTTATGCCAAAGAACGGCATGAAGGTGAACATTTCGGTGATTTTACCGTTCGTGCCGGCTATGTGAAGGAAGTGCTTGACGGACAGGAGTTTCACGCGTAATTGATCTCATAAACTTTTGACTGCATGTAGTCAAGATTATAGGAAAAAGGCGTTCCCGCGGGAACGCCTTTTCTATATTTTTTACATTTTTCAGTCCGTATTCCCTATTGCTGGACGGCACTCAAGCCCGCTGCTGCCCGTCCCGGAGGACATAACCCGCGGGCAGCCTTGTTTCACTGAATCCGGCCATCCTGCGGGCCTGGCAGAACAGAGGCTGTTTAGAGCCGGCGAGAATGAAGTTGGTCGGGTCACCGCTTTGGTCTGACTTAAGCGAGAATATTTTTGTGAACGGAAAGGCATTATTCAGTGTTTCAGCCACTGCGCTGAGCAGGCGGTCATTGCCGCTTCTGCCGGTAACATTGAGAATGATTGCCCCGTTTGCATTCAGCTTGGCAGAAGCGAGCGCAAAGAACTCGGAGGTCACGAGATGCGCCGGCGTGCCCTGCTCGTTGAAGGCATCAAGGATGATGTAATCCAGTTCTCCGGACGGCTGGTGCTCAAGCAGCTTTCTTCCGTCGCCCACAATCACGGAATCGGCGTCGTATCCGAAATATTCCCGGCTTAGCCGGAGGACCAGCGGATCCAGCTCGGCGATTTGAATTCCCCTGGCGGAGAAATACCGGGAGAGGGTTCCGGCGCCATGACCAATGGCGAATATCCGCTCAAACGCAGGCGCATTGTGCTCGATCAAATGAATGATTGCCTGGGGATATTCAAACAGAATACGGGAGGGGTCATCAAGATCTATCGCTCCCTGGCTGGCCTGACTGGCGAACTGCATCACCCGGAAGCGGCCTTTCATGCCGTCCAGTTCATCTGTATCGAATATGGTTATTTCATGATAATCGGACTTGCCATGAAACAGAACCTGCTCCTGCACACCGCAACCTCCTGACTGGATCCCGTTCCGGCGGATACGCCGCGGATTGACTTTGTAAAATGGCCAGGGCCTGGTTCTTTACAGAAGCCCTACCATTTTTAACCCATGGAGAATGCCGTCTTCATCAGAGGACTTCGTTACATACTTGGCTGCGGCTTTGGCTTCCGGCACTCCGTTGCCCATTGCCACGCTGTTGGAGATCAGCTTGAGCATTTCAAGGTCGTTCAGCCCGTCGCCAAAGGCGTACTGATGCTCCGCAGGAATGCCCAGCTGTTCGGTTATTTTTACGAGGCCTTTTGCTTTAGAGCCGCCTGCGGGAACCACGTCGACCGAGTAGGTATGCCAGCGGATGAAATCAAATGCGGGGCATGAAGCTTCATAGAGCTTCTCTTCGCCTTCCACGCAGAACAGCAGGGATTGATAGAGGTCCCGGTTCTGATAGTACAGAGGGTCGTGGGCGGGAAACCCGCTGATTTTTAAACTTGCCATACTGGATGAAACATACTCATGATTCGGAATCGAAACTTTCATATCTTCATGGTCCATGTAGACGATCGGATGGTTATGGTTCAGAGACAGGTCGGTTAAGGACTGGAGGGCCTTTTTATCCATCGGGTTCTTATAAACCGCCTCACCCTGCAGCACGACATACTGCCCGTTATAGCTGACATAGGTGTCGATCTCAAGCTCCTTGCGGATCTCTTCGAACATAAATGGAGCACGCCCAGTTGCGATCGCAACCTCATGTCCAAGCCTCTTCAGCGCAAATACCGCTTCTTTGGTGGAAGCCGGTAGTTTCTTGTCCGAGCCGAGCAGGGTTCCGTCGATGTCGAAGAAAATAATGCTTTTTTCTGTCATTTTTTCACCATTCTTTCAGAAATTTAACTGTAATTTCATGCTGTAATTTCAATCAGTAATTCTCATTATAACAAACCTTCTTTATTCTTACTGCCTTTCTTCTAACCGGCTTATTAATGCTTAGTGCCCAGCCTTCGTCAATTATACCCGCCAAGCGCCGGATTCCATCCACTCCAGAAAGTTATCTGTTACAGTCTCAAGGAAACGAATCGTCGGTTCATGAATAAGCTCGCCCTGCTTGTTAAATTTGTCGTGAGCCGTGCCGATGTAGACCTCATTGCCAGCGAAGAAGGGAGAGGCGATGTTAGGGGAGAACAAGATCTCTCTTAAATGCAGCTGAGCTCTCACACTTCCCAGAAACCCCATGGAGGAGCCGATAATCCAGGAGGGCTTGCCTTTCATGACCTTGTCACCGCGTGAGAGCCAGTCAATCGCATTCTTGGTGACACCCGGAATCGAGTAATTATACTCCGGCGTTATCCATAACACAGCGTCTGCCATATCTATAGTGTGCTTAAAGCTCCTGACACTTTCCGGGGGATCCATTTCAATGTCCTGGTTAAAAAAGGGAAGCTCCCCGATCTTCACAAATTCAATCTCAAGCTTATTCTTGAAATGCTCCTTCATAAACTGGCCAAGCTTCATGTTAAATGAATCTTTCCTCAAACTTCCGATAATAGCCGCAATTTTCAAAGGGCCATTCCTCCTTATTCCGAAATGCTTGCTGTTCTCTATGTATTTTTCTATTTGGATAGCTGCATTTGAATTTTATCATTTTTTTCAACTAATTTCTCTATCTGGGGAAGAGAAGCACGGGCTGACTATATTGGATAGGAGAATTCAGCTTGACAGAAGCTATTAAGTTGTGTATAAATTAATTGTGCGCAATATAAATAAATGCAGCGGTTACTCTTAATTAAATGACATTGGAGGAATTTGAAATGACACAAGAACGCACTGGAGCAGCAACTTTTGCAGGCAGCCCGATTACGCTAATCGGCCCGGAGCTGAAAGCCGGCGATAAAGCGCCTGATTTCCGGATTAATAAGGATTTGGTAACGGAGGGCGGGTTGTCGGATTACGCGGGCAAAATCAAATTGATCTCGGTGGTGCCTTCCCTGGACACAGGTGTTTGTGACGCGCAGACCCGCCGGTTTAATGAAGAAGCTTCCAAGCTGGGAGACGACGTCGTGGTGCTGACCATTTCGGTCGACCTGCCGTTTGCCCAAAGCCGCTTCTGTTCCGCTGCCGGCATAGACCGAGTGGAGACGCTCACGGATTACAAGCACCGTTCCTTTGGCACAGCTTACGGTGTTCTGATCAAGGAGCTGCAGCTTGATATGCGTTCGATCTTCATCATTGATGCTGACGACACGATCCGTTATGTAGAATACCTGGGTGAAATGACGGACCATCCTGATTATGACGCGGCTATGGCAGCGCTGCGAGAGCTGGTTTAATCTATCAAGCCTGCAGCCCGTATTATTGAGTAAAAATAGAACAGCCCCGGAGAGCAGCACGCCTTGTTTAGGCGCATGGGCTTGTCCGGGGCTGTATTTATTTTTCAAGAGTGCTCATGCCCGATCCGTCCCTGTTCAGGCTTCGCTCTGCTTCACGCTTGACGCCCGTCTGGAATTCAGCAGTCGGAAGCCGGTGAGCAGGGCGGCCAGTGTACAGATGGATGCAGAGACCATAAAGACGACGTGCATGCCGGTGATAAAAATCTCCGGTTTCCCTGGAATCAATCCGGTTACCCGGTGTCCCGCCTCGGAGCTCATGACTCCAAACAGCGTCGTTGTCGCGAGCGTAATCCCGACCACCATGCCGACATTCCGGATCAGTGAATTGATGCTGCCGGCGATGCCAAGCTGTGTCTTCGGAATACGCGACATGACGAGCGAGTTGTTCGGCGACTGAAATACGCCGTTGCCTAACCCGAGCAGCGCAATCCATACGCCGACGACCGGCACGGAGCTGCCTTCATGCAGATTCGCAAACCCGACCTGGGCGATAACGGAGACGATAAGGCCGATAAAGGTCAGGAGCTCGGAGCCTATTTTGTCCGACAGCGCCCCGCTGAGCGGAGCTACGACCACCATCACAATCGGAAACAGCATGAGCAGAAATCCGGCGTGGGACGGCGAAAGGTTCAATATGCTCTGAGCGTAGAAGGGAGCAATGATGTTGTAGCAGAAGTTGGCAACGAAGACCAGAAAGCCGCAGGTGATGCTCAGCGAGAAGAGCGGGTTCTTGAACATGGACAGCTGCAGCAGCGGCGCCTGCTTGCCCGATTCCATCCATAGAAATACCGCGATCAGCAGGGCAGCAAGAATCAAAGCAGTGATAATGCCGGTATTCCCGTACCCGTACTGCTGGCCGAGCAGCAGGCCGGAGAATAAAGCCAGAATGAACAGCGTAAACAGCACGCTGCCGGAAGCATCCATTTTGACCTTGAGTCGGGTCAGATCTTTAGGCAGAACTTTTACCCCAAAGATGAAGGCGATTATACCGACCGGCAGGTTAACCCAGAAAATATATTCCCAGCCCAGCGCGGATACAATAACCCCGCCGAGACTTGGACCCGCAATGCTGCCTAACGAAACGAAAGTTCCTACAAGCCCAAGCGCCTTCCCCCGCTCAGTCGAAGGGAAGATGTCTGTAACAATGCCCTGGCTGTTCGCCATCGTCATGGCCGCACCGACAGCTTGAATAACGCGGGAGGCAATCAGCAGGGGCAGTGTCTGGCTGAAGCCGCACAACGCAGAGCCGATAATAAAGATGACCATGCCGATTTTAAAAATCTTGATTTTGCCGGCAATATCGCCTAACTTGCCAAAGAACAGGATGGCAGCGCATATGGTCATCAGGTAGCTGGTCACGACCCATTCCGTCTTTGCTACAGGCAGATTCAGGTTCTTTGAAATAACCGGCAGGGCAATATTGACGATACTTCCGTCCAGCGTAGACATGAAGGTAAATAAATTCATTACAATCAGAATGATCCAGCGTCTCTTTTGAATTTCGGGATCGTCCTGGTAGGTCCTGCGGGGAGCAGCCGACAATGGATTCATGAATGCAAACACCTCGAATCAAAGATAGTAGCAAGTTAGTTGCGTCCGCAACTAACGAATCTCTTCCTAGTGTACTTCGAATTTGTTGCGGATGCAACTAATTTGAGGTAAACTTTTTCTAAAGCAATGGAGTGTACGGAAGCCGTTGAGTATGCGTAGAGTGTGCGTAGAGTATGCGTACGCGCCCAGGTTTCTTAGAATAATATGATCTATACTTGTATGATCTATGCTCTTGAAGAAGAGGTGCCTATATGAGACAGCCATCTTTAGGGAAACTACTATCCCTCATTAACCGCATGAATCAGCGCAGACTCGCAGGCCGGCTGAAAGAATACGGGATTGGCGGGGGCGGTGTGCACAGCTATTTAAAAGTCATCCTGCACAATCCGGGCCTGACCCAGGAGGAACTGACAACCGATTTGAAATTTGATAAAGCCACCACAACCCGCTCTGTAAGGCAGCTTGAGGAAGCAGGCTACATCGAACGAAAGGTGGATGAGAAGGACCGCCGTTCCTACCGGCTGTACCCTACCGCCAAGGGCAGGGAGTTTGCGCCGGTGCTGAGTGCGATTTTGAAAGAATCCAACGACCGGCTCAGCCGGGACTTGACAGAACACGAACAGGAGCAGCTTCTGAGCCTGCTTCTTAAAGTATATGAAAGTATGAATCGTGAGTCTGAAGAAAGCCTGCCGCCCGGGCAAGAGAAATAGCATTACCGGACATAACCGGACATTACCGGGCATTACCGGACAATAAGAAGGACCCTATCCTTTCTGACGAAGGGGCAGGGTCCTTGCTTCTGGGCTGTTAATCCTACTTATCAGCTGTAAATAAACCTTTCAATTGCCGCGGCTGCTTCCCGGAGATCCGGGTCAGAATTGTCGACGGTCAGCACGTTCGTATGCGGGATCGGCCATGCGATTGTCCGGCTGCCGAGCGACCTGCGGAACTCCTCCCAGTGGGACAGCTTCCATTCATCAAGCACCGACTGCCTGGCTTCAATCCGTGAGCGGTACAGCGCTTCGCCGGCAAGCTTCACAAATACCACCTTGACCTCAACATCAGCAAGCGTCAGCCCGATTCGTGCCAGCTCGCTGCTGATCCAGCCCGGGTCTGAGGTCTCCTTCGTGAAGGGACCTACGACAAAGACATCGACACCAATCCCCAGATTATCGAGCGCAGCATCCATCGTTATCCGGTACCCCAAATCCCGGCAGAGCCGCTTGTATTCCGCAGAATCCCGGTCTGCAGGATCCAGGCCGTGCAGCGTCATAATGGCATCAGCGGCTGGCCTGAGCAGGATATCCATGTCCAGAAAGGCCGCTTTGCTCCGGGCACACACCGCTTTAGCCAAAGTAGTTTTGCCAGCGCCGGCAGGACCCAGAAAGAAAACAAGTTTGACCATTGTGATTTCCTCCATTAGCTTGTCTGTTTAGCTTGTCCGTTTCTTGCAGGCTGCCTTACTTATCTTAATTTATCATATATAAGAATCAGGCGAACCATAAGAATCAGGCTAACTGCCACACAAAGCCGTGTATGCTAACTCGCCGGCAGGCTGCTGCCCATAAATTTTTACCAAAAACAGTAACGTGGATAGGCATCCGCACATACGATAAATCGACTAGGATTTGAAGGAGGAAACGTCTTGGCAGTCATTAAAGCTAACTCAGAAGACGTTAAACTGCTGGCCCGGCTGATGCGGGCGGAAGCAGAGGAGGATCTGGATCCGGGAATGCTGATGGTAGGCAACGTTGGGGTCAACCGTATTCTGAGCAACTGTCTCGATTTTAAGGGAATCCGGACGATGAATCAGATGGTCTTTCAATCGCCCGGGGGATACGAGTCGACCAGCAAGGGCTACTTCTATCAAAGGGCGCGCGATCGGGATATCCGTTTGGCCAGACGGGCGATTAACGGCGAAAGAACCTGGCCGGCGACTAACGCCCTATGGTTTTTCCGGCCGACAGGCGACTGTCCAGCCACCTGGTTTAACCAGCAAAATATCGGCAGATACAAAGCGCACTGCTTCTTTGCCCCGACGGCGGAGGATTGCCCTTCCGTGTATTAGGCGCTTCACCTGGCACCAGTAGTATGCATGGCGATTCAGCAGATACTTAACTATTAAGGAGGAAATAAACAAATGTTTAATCCGACATACCGTCCGGTACATCCTTATGGAAACGGGCAAAATGGAATGATGGCCCAGCCGCAGGCAGGCATGAACCCGCCTTCCCTGAGCGGAAGCCCAATTACGCCTGGAGGAACTGTAGTCACCTCTCCGCAGCCGGTCTTCGAGCAATCTTACATTGAGAATATTCTGCGACTAAACCTGGGCAAGATCGGCACCTTCTATATGACTTATGAGAATAACAGCCAGTGGAACGCGAAGATTTTCAAAGGCGTACTTGAGGCAGCGGGGCGCGACCACATCATCATCAGCGATCCGGCAACAGGGCAGCGTGTGATTCTGCTGATGGTCAACCTTGACTATGCTACCTTTGACCAGCCGCTTGTTTATACTTATCCGGGTGTAATCGGCAATCCTCCAACCGGGACGAGACGCGCTTAAAAAGGCGCAATATGACGAACCTTCTCCGCTTATGGGGGAGGTTCTTTCGGTTACATGCGAAAAACAGTACTATTACAGGGTTTGACTGTGTAGTGTATAAATATATAATGAAAATTAAGATTATGAAAAAGCATGTCACAACTTTCAGAAATAAGGGGGGGTGAAACCGTTGGGAAGTTGACGCTTAAGCCTACAGCTGTCTGCGCATATGATTTACATTTCAATCCGCGAAGGAGGTGCTCCTATTCACCGCCTGCACGTGCGGGAGTAGGACTACGTATTGAGTGACCCTTTACCGAGTATATGGCATTTGGGACTGATTTTTATATTGGTCGTTTTGAATGGATTTTTCGTATCAGCCGAATACGCGCTTGTCAAAATTCGAGGCGGGCGGATTGATACGCTTGTTGAAGAAGGACGAAGAAACGCGTCTGCGGCCAGAAGCATCATCAACCAGCTGGACGGATACTTGTCCGCCTGTCAGCTTGGCATTACACTGGCGTCTCTTGGTCTGGGCTGGGTCGGGCAGCCGATCGTCGCATCCTTTTTGCAGCCCTTGTTCGATAATTTTGGCTGGAAGCAGGGCTGGACCTACGGCGTTTCCTTTACACTGGCTTTCTTATTTATCGCGGTTCTCCATATCGTTCTTGGCGAGCTTGCCCCCAAAACCATCGCAGTCCGGATGGCAGACGAAGTGACGCTGCTGTCGGCTAAGCCGATGAAAGTATTTTATAAAGTGATGTACCCTTTAATCTGGATTGTCAACGGCCTTGCCAATAGACTGCTGAGCCTGCTGCGGGTCAGACCTGCAAGCGAGCAGGACTATCTGCATACGGAGGAAGAAATCCGGATCATGATGAAAGAGAGCAGTGAAAGCGGCCTGATCGACAGCGCCGAAATGAAGCTGGTTGACAACATTTTTGATTTTGCGGCAACTACGGCACGGGAGATTATGATCCCCCGCACTGAAATGATCTGTTTATACATGAATAATTCGCTGCAGGAAAATATCGATATTTCGATCGGCGGCATGAGAACGCGATACCCGCTTTGTGATACGGATAAAGATAACATTATTGGCTTTATTCATATCAAGGATATGCTGCGTTCGGACTGCAATGATCTGCGGGAATTGCTCCGCCCGATCCTGGCCGTGCCAGAATCGATTTCGATCAGCGATCTGATGAAACGCATGCAGAAGAGCAAAACGCAAATCGCAATCCTGATAGATGAGTACGGAGGTACATCAGGATTAGTCACGCTCGAAGACATTATGGAGCAAATCGTAGGCGAAATTCAGGATGAATTTGATGAAGAACGTCCGGCAATTGAGCAGATTGAAGAAGACGTTTATTCCATTGATGGTTTGATGCTGATTGAATCGGTCAATGAGCGGTTTCATCTGGGAATGGATTCAGAGGACTACGACACGATTGGCGGCTGGCTGTATGCGCGAATAGATGCCCTCCCTCCAAAAATAGGGCAAACGGCCGAATTTGACGGCTATTTGTTCACGATTGAGGAGACCGACGACAAGAGAATTTCGCGCGTCAGACTGCTCAAACAGCAGTTTTTACCGCTTGAGGAAGCGGGCGCTTGATGCACTATACAGCAGTACCGGGGGTTCGGGGATTCCGCGAATTCCGGGAATTCCGAAAAGCTGGAAACGGCCGGCTGACGGCCTGCTATTGGTATAATTAAGTTATATACAATGCACTAATACATGAGGTATAACTGGAACGTAGATATGAAAAGGTATAGAAATAAAAACGGGCCGGCCAATTCCGTTGATATAGGGATTTGGCCCCCGGAACACACAAACGCGCCCTGGAGTTCTAATCAGGGCGCGTTTGTGCTGTCAAAGCCTAATCTTCATCGGGAGTCGTATCGGACGCCATGTCATTATAGCTCTTCACATTCCGTTTAGCGGACATTGCGGGGGAATCTGAGTTGCCGTAGCTCTCGAGTGTCTTCCAGGCGCTTGCGTCATCGAACCGCCCGGCATCCTGCTGCCGGTGCTGGCCCGCTCCGGAAGGCGGGAGCGTCATCACTTCCTCTTCCACCGGCCGCGAATCCGGAACCCGCTGTTCAGGCGAATTGTCTATGGTAAATGTGGTGTAAGGAAGGGCTTCAAGCCGCTCGTAAGGAATTTCTTCACCGGAAATTTCATCAATGCCGTATTGGCCGGTCTCCATGCGGCGCAGCGCTTCGTTAACCTGGTCCAGCTGATGCTGCAGATTCTCATCAATTGCCAGATCGCGGCTCCGTTCGAAGGTTTCGGTTCCCTCATCGGCAGGATGATTATCAGCGGTGCTGAGATCACCTGTTGACAGCCTTAAGGATTCGCCTAGCCCCGAGCCGTTATCCTCTTTAAAATGCTCTTCCAGATCGCTCTTCATTTCCAGCAGGCTATGTTTCAGCTTATCCAGCTGTTGTTCGGTTAAATGCTTCATGTTCATTCCTCCTCAGCTTGGCTCTTTACTTTCTTATCTCGTACTTTCTTACCCGGTTAAAAGGGAGAATGACGCAAAGGCTCCATTTCGTGTACAATGTGTGAAGTGAAATGTTATCGATTTCATCAAGAAAGTACACAAACCAAAGGAGCAGAATGATGAGGAAATTAATTTGGATCAGCGGACTTTCTTATTTGCTTATCGGATTCGCGCATGTCATTATCGGTTCGATTATGCCTGTCCTGCTGGAGCATTACGATCAAGACTATACGGCAGGGGGCACTCTCATATTTGCGCAGTTTGCCGGCTTCCTTATCGGGGTGCTGGTGTCCCCGTGGCTGATCGGGAGGATGGGGAACCGGAAGGCCCTGCTGCTTGCCATGGTGTTCTTGTTCGCAGCGGAGCTGGCTTACACCTTCCTTCCGGCCTGGCACTGGATGTACGTGATCGGGGCCTTTGCCGGATTTGGCTTCGGGATGATTGAAGCGGTAATTGGAACGCTAATCATCGCGGCAGCAGCCGATCAGGCGGCTATGGCCATGAGCCGGATAGAGGTGGCTTTTGGAGTCGGCGCCCTGCTGATGCCGCTGATCTCCGGCTGGCTGATCCGTTCGGACAGCTGGAGGTATGCCTTCCTGATCATCTCCATGTTCTCGCTCGCGATGATTGTGGTCTGGTTCAGCAGCCGGTTCGGCGCGCTTCAGGAGAAGATAGACAAGCGCCCGGCAGGGGATAATAACGGGGAGATTGCTGCTCTGCAAACATCCTCCTCACAGCCAAAATCTTCTTGGCTTGCCTTATATTCCGGGCCAAGAGCGCTGCTGCTGATTGTATTCGTCTTATTCTTCTTCCTATACGTCGGAACAGAAATGGGCTTTGTGAACTTTCTGCCGTCCATGCTGATCGAGAAGACCGGCAGCAGCGAAGCTTCAGCCGCCTATGGCGTTACGGCTTTCTGGATTGCGATGTCTGCAGGCAGAATTTACGCCGGAGTGCTCGCTCAGCGGATTGGGTTTGCCAAATACATCGTTTCAGGTATCGTGGTAGCTCTTATATTTATGGCGTTATTTACCCTGGTTCAGCATGAAGCTTTGCTGTTTGGAACTATTCTTGTCATTGGCTTGTTCTTATCCGGCATATTCTCGATATCGCTTGTTTATGCTACCCGGCTGCTTCCCGGCAGCGAGGAAACAACGCCAAGCCTCCTCATCGCATCAGGCGGGGTAGGGGGTGCAGTACTGCCGCTTCTGCTGGGGAACAGCATGGATGAGCAGGGCGCCCGATTCTCCGGGTGGCTGCTGGCGGGCGTTCTGGCCTTGATGCTGGTTCTCAGTCTGGTTATTGTATTGATCAATCGGTTAGAGAAGCCCAAGCTGCTAACTACGACAAAATAACAACAAGCGGGTTCCTCTGAGGGAGGAGCCCGCTTGTTGTTATTTTTCATAGATATAAATCACAGGTATGAATCACTTACAGGAGAAGATAGAAGAGAAGAAGGTTAGATCGCCCAGCTTCCCTGTTTGAATATTTGAATCTCCGTGCCATCCTCCGCGATGCCGAAAATGTCCATTTCACCGGAGCCGATCATAAAGTCGACATGAGTGATGCTGGTGTTCAGGCCGCTCTGCTCGAGCTGCTCCTGGTTCATTTCCTTGCCGCCTTTAAGGTTAAACGCATAGGCGCTGCCGATCGCCAGGTGATTGGATGCGTTCTCGTCGAACAAGGTGTTATAGAACAAAATGTTCGATTCGGAAATCGGAGAGTTGTGCGGCACAAGCGCCACTTCGCCCAGATAATGTGCGCCTTCATCCAGGGACACGAGCTGCTTCAGCACTTCTTCGCCTTGTTTGGCGGCAACATCCGTAATTCGTCCGTTCTTGAACGTAATTGTGAATTCATCGATAATATTTCCGCTGTAGCTGAGCGGCTTCGTGCTGGACACTTTGCCGTTCACGCCGGTTTTGAGCGGAGCCGTAAAGACCTCTTCCGTAGGCAGATTCGCCAGGAAGGTGTGGCCCTTCTGGTTGATGCTGTCCGCTGCTACCCAGAGGTGGCCTTCAGGCAGCTCGATGGTCAGATCGGTGCCCGGAGCTATGTAATGAAGTTTTTTGAACTTCTTGCCGTTCAGGTATTCTGACTTGTCGTTCAAGGTCCGGATATGCTCATCCCATGCCTCAAACGTGTCTTCACGGTCAATCCGCGTCGTATGGAAGATCGCGTCCCACAGCTTCCCGATTTGTTCGGCTTCCGGAACGTCAGGGAACACTTTGGCTGCCCAGGCTTTGGAAGGGACGGCTACGATCGACCAGCTGAATTTGTCAGCCTGCTGGTATTGGCGGTATTTGCTCATCGCTTTCCCCGTCACCTTCTGCAGGTTGGTAATTCTTTCATGGTTAACGCCCTTCAGCAGATCCGGGTCGGAAGAGATTACATGCAGCACTGCTGCGCCGTTCTCCACGAGCTCCAGCATCTCGCCTGCATACCATTTCGGTTCGTCCTGGAAGGACTCATCTGCGGCCATATCATATCTCAGGCGGGTTACGGTATCGTCGCTCCAGTTCACTTTGACCAGACGCGCGCCTCTTTCATACGCTTTCTTGACGATCAGGCGGGTAAGTTCTGCAGAATCTAATGTGGCATTAACGACCAGCGTCTGTCCGGGCTGGACATTTACGCCGACCTTGACGGCGAGCTCTGCGTATTTTTCTAACTTTTGCATAAAATCAGCCATGGGTTATTTCCTCCATTCTCCAAATCAATACGTACTTATTGTACAGGAATTAAATCTGAAAACCAAAAAATTATTTCGCTGGCAGGCCAAGCAAACCGAGCACCCAGTTGCACCACGCAATCTCTTCTTCTTCCATTCTAAGCTTGCGGTTATGCACGATATAACGGCCGAACTGAAGCTCGCCAAACTGCGGGACTTTACCGCCGCACTCTTCGATAATGCCAGCGATTTTTTGCCTGCGCGCCTCGCTGCTGTGCTGATAGTAGGCGATCCGGTCATGGAACAGACGTTCAGCCATCTGAAGATTGGACAGGGATAACGCATAGGCCTTGATCAGGAATTCATCTCGGGTAACGGGCAGGGCAGGGGGCTTGGACGCCCAAGTCTTCAGGATGTCCCGGCCGGTGTCAGTGATATAGTAAATTTTCTTGTTGGGTTTACCGGTTTGTTCCACATTTTCAGAGGTCAGAAGGCTTTGATCTTCAAGCTTGGCAAGCAGAGGATAGATCTGACTGTGTTTGGCCTGCCAGAACACTTCCATCATTTTTGCCAGTTCATAACCTGAGCAGGGCTTTCTGACAAGCATAGCAAGCAGCGCATAACTAAGTCCGTTCATGAAAGAATTACTCCCTTTCTTTTTATCAAAACAAATGCCTGTCTGTGCAAAAAATGATAGTATAAAGCAAGACATATCTTAAAATTACCACACAAATCTCTTCTTATGTGAGCAGAATGCCATTTTTGATCAAAAATTCACGATTCGTTACATGGAGGTAGACAGGATTGATTCGAAAAATATGGAATATCCGCAGTAAAATCTTGTCCGGCTACATTCTGATTGTGGTATGTCTGGGCCTGCTTCTGCTTGCCGTCTCATACAGGCTGGATGACCTGCAGAAGGAAACTGATTATGTCAGTGATCACGACATTGCGGTTCAGAATCAGACCCATACGATCGAGAAGCTCGTTCTGGATATGGAGACTGCCCAGCGGGGATTTATTCTAACCGGCAATGAGGCTTACCTTGAGCCCTATAACAATGCCATGGACACCTGGAAGACAACGATGGACAATGTGAAGAGCCTCGTATCCAAGGAACCGGCCCAGCTAAACAGCCTTGCTAAAATTGAGCAGGAGATTTCAAACTGGATCGAGACGGCAGGCAACACAAGTATTGCATATAAGCGGCAGAACAATGATGATGCTCTGCAGACCTTTTTCAATAACGATCCCGGCAAACCGATCATTGATCAGATCCGCCAGGATTTTGACGATTTCCGGGCCGTGGAACAGAGCGCGACGAGCAGCCGGGCAGCCGCATTGGCGGAAGGCAACCGCAAACTGGTTAACTTTATTTTGCTGCTCTGGATCCTCTTGACCGGGATAGCAGTCATTACAGCCCTTACCGTCTCTAATAATATAGTTAACGCCATTAAACAAGTGACGGGCGCGATCCGTGACATCGGAACAGGCGGGAATCTGACGAGAAGGGTTGCCGTCAAGTCCAGGGATGAATTTTTCACCCTTGCTGCAGTGACCAATGAACTGTTAAGCAGTGTCGAGAGTGATAACTGGCGAAAGGAGCAGCTCAAGAACACCGCGCTTAGTCTGCAGAATTTAACTTCGGCTGAAGAGCTTGGAAATATTCTGCTGGACAAACTGGCAAAAATGATGGAGCTTCCGGTAGCTGCGCTGTACCTGTCTTCCAAGGATCGCAGCGAATTTACCCTGATTGCTTCTTACAATACGGACAAGGAGGCCCTGCCCGGGACATTTAGAGAAGGGGAAGGGCTGGTTGGACAATGTGCCGCAAGCAAGTCAAGAGTTCTGGTGCGTTCCATCCCTTCGGACCGGCTCACGCTGAAGTCCGGCTTCGGGAGCGTAACTCCTCTGCATTTGGCTGCTGTACCTGTACTGTTTGAGAACGAAGTTGTATCCGTATTGGAATTCGGGACCATGGAGGAGCTTTCAGACAGCAGGCTGAAGTTCCTGGATGAACTCCTGAACGTCGCCGGCTCTTCCATCCATTCAATTACGATAAAAATGGAGCTTGACCAGCTGTACAGGGAATCCCTGGCCGTCAATGAGGAGCTGCAGGTCCAGACAGAGGAACTGCAGTCGCAGGCAGAGGAGCTTCAATCGCAGACCGAAGAGCTCATGATGCAGGCTGAAGAGATGTATAATCTCAACGAACGGCTGGAGTCCCAGAAAGCCATTGCCGAGCATTCGGCCCAAGAGCTGGAGAAGTTCGCGCGGGAGCTTGAGAAGAGTTCAAATTTCAAGTCCGAGTTCCTGGCGAATATGTCTCATGAGCTGCGGACGCCTCTGAACAGCATGCTGATCTTGTCCCAGCTTCTAGCGGAGAATCAGAACGGAAGCCTGACGAACGAAGAGGAGAATTACGCGGCCGTCATTCATTCATCCGGACAGGATTTGCTGCACCTGATCAATGATATTCTCGATCTGTCCAAAGTAGAGGCGGGGCAGATGGATCTGGAGCTGATGGACGTCTCCGTCAGAGAAGTGCTGGATGTGCTCTATCTCCAGTTCGAGAAGACGGCCCAGTTGAAAAATCTCACCTTCACCCTTCACTGGAATGAGGGAGTGCCGGACATGATCAGGACGGATTCCATGCGGATCCAGCAAATTCTGAAGAACCTGCTGTCCAATGCATTCAAATTCACCGAGAAAGGCGAGGTCTTGCTGTCGGTGGAGCAGGTGAACGGACTGCTTGTTCCGCAGCTCGGAACTCCCGTTGATTTGTTAGCCTTTACCGTCCGGGATACGGGGACCGGCATTTCGAAAGACAAGCAGGAGATTATCTTTGAAGCCTTCCGCCAGGCAGAAGGCAGCACTTCGCGCCGGTATGGCGGCACAGGACTCGGACTGTCGATCTCCCTTCAGCTTGCCCGGCTGCTCGGCGGGTTCATCACCCTGGACAGCGAGCCGGGAGCCGGCAGCGCCTTTACCTTTTATCTGCCGCTGCCGCCGGCCGGAGAGAAGGAAGGGAAGGACCTGGCAGCCGAGAACAACCGGTTCTCAGAGCGTCCGGAGCCGATTTTTATCACTCAGACTTCTATCGCTCAGACTGAAGCAGCTGCTGCGGCAGAATCCAATAGTGAAACGTTCGCGGCTGATTCTGAGGCTGCGGTGCAGGCGGGCCTGTTTGAGCAGAAAACTGTCCTCATCGTTGATGACGATATTCGCAACGTCTATGCGCTGACCAGCTTTCTGGAGAAGCTCAGAATGAAAGTGCTCATTGCCCAGAACGGCTACGAAAGCCTGGATGCGGTCTCCCAGGAACATGTTGATATTGTTCTGATGGATATCATGATGCCGGAGATGGACGGCTACCAGGCGATCCGGGAGATCCGGTCGACACTTGGCTTTACGGAGCTTCCGATTATTGCACTGACCGCGAAAGCCATGAAGGAGGACAGGGACAAATGTCTGGCCGCAGGGGCTTCGGATTATATCAGCAAACCGCTGGATATCCAGCAGGTGCTGCGCATTATGCAGTTCTGGATGGAGAAAGCTAATTCAAGTATTCTAGCTGATTCAAGTATTCTAGATAACTCAAGTATTCTAATGAACACGAAGGAGAATCATTAACATGGATATAATCATCAAAGCATCGCAGATCGGCAAGGATTCGGAAGGAGCGTTCCTGGGTAAAACCGTATTTGAAGTCGAAGGACATGCCCAGCCTTATGAGATTACATTTTACAGTAAGAACGGGCGCGATTGGGATTACAGCCTTCATTTTCATGCAGAACCGGGGGATGAAGACAAGCTCCTTGCGGTGGATGCGTTCATAGAGGAAAGCGATGAGGCTTTCGACAACCTGCTGGACGCAGCTTTAGATTCTGATCCAGAGCTGTAGCCAGAGGTGTTGCCTGGCCTTGGTTGGTTAACGAGGGGGAATAGGCTTGCCGCAAAATACTTTTTTCAAAACATCTCTAGGCATTATCATGGTGCTGACAATTGTGTATCTGCTTCATAAGATCAGCTTCGTCTTTAACCCGCTTGTCACGCTGGTTTCGATTCTGATTGTACCGGTCAGCGTCTCGGTCTTTCTCTATTATCTGCTGCGTCCGGTCGTTCATCTGCTCGACAGAAGGATAGTGAACCGGGTCGTGTCTGTGCTGCTGATTTATCTGGTGATTGCACTGCTGCTGACGCTCTTCTTCCTGGTGGTCTGGCCGCCCCTGCGCAATCAAATTCAGGAGTTTATAGAAAATGTTCCGAGCCTGATTAACGGATTGACCGCGCAGATGAATGAAATTCAGAAGAGCAAGTATTTCTTGATGTTTAACAGCGGCAACCCCCAGCTGACCAGCCGGATTACAGAATACCTGAATCAGCTGCTGGAGACGATCAGCGGCTACCTGTCGCAGATCTTTTCGTTCCTGAGCGGATTTATGATTGTTGTCGGGACCGCTCCGATCGTCCTGTATTATATGCTTAAAGAGGACGGCAGGATGGCGAACGCGCTTGTCCGTATTATCCCTTCCAAATACCGGAAGGACGGGAAGCAGGTTACGGAAGAAATTGACAGCGCCCTGAGCGGATTTATTGCCGGGCGCATGATCAGCAGCTTTCTGCTCGGCGTTCTCTGCTTTATCGGATTCGTGATCATCGGGCTTCCTTACCCCTTGATGCTGTCCATTATCTGTGCCGTGTTTAACTTTATTCCATACTTTGGTCCGCTGCTCGGTGCCATTCCCTGCGTGATTGTCGCTCTTACGGAGTCGCCGGGCATGGTGATGTGGGTTATCGTGATTATCTTTGTATCCCAGCAGATTGAAAGCAATTTGATTGCTCCTTATGTGTATGGGAGAACGATTAATATTCATCCGCTGACGACCGTTGTCCTTATCCTGATTGCAGGTGAAGTGGCCGGTATTCTGGGGATGCTGCTTGCGATTCCTCTCTATATGATTGTTAAAGTGATTGTTATCCGCGTTTACCGGATTTTTCTAGCCGGCAAGGTCGAGGAATTTGTCGATTAGACAGTTCATTTGTCAGGAGTGACCGATGTCATATCTGCTCTTTGCGGTATGGGGGATGATGGAGATACTTACTTCGAGATCTCTATACTACCGGGAGGCGATATGATGTCAATGACTGCTAAAGGCGGCAAGTTTATTTATGCTTGGAGCCTGATCGGCCGAGACGGCTCCCTTCATTTGCCGGAGCAGGCTCTTCAGGAATACGGTATTGCTCCGGGCCCTATTATTCTCATGTCCGGAAGGAATACGTCCAGCGGGTTTAATGTAGTATGCAAGGAGCTCATCCCCAATTCTCCGCTTGCTGCCGTATTCGCGAATCTTCCTGAACTGCAGAGCTACTCCATTAATGAGGGAAGCATCATCGAGTTCAAAGAACGGTTATTCTGCTGGGCAATGCTGCAGAGTGATCATAACCTGACCCTGCCGCTCGAAACTTTGAAACAATGGGGATTGAAGCCCGGGGACAAGCTGCTCTGTCTGCGGAACAGCCATTTGTCTTTCTCCTGTCTGGCCAAGGGGCCGTACGTGGACCGGGCACAATCCAGCTATGGAATTAAAGTTTACCGGATTTGAATGAAGGCCGATCAGTCACTGATCGGCTTTTTATTTTGCTTAGAGTGGGTAATCTATTCATGAGTGCTTATTAAATCCATTAGATCCGGCAAAGGAGCGAGCGCATGAGGGCAGTAACCTATCAAGGCAAACGGAAGATGAAAGTGAAAGAAGTAGCGGACCCGAAGCTGGAAACGAAGCAGGACGTGCTGGTCAAGATTACCAGTACAGCGATTTGCGGCTCTGATCTTCATATCTATAATGGGGAAATTCCGGGGATGCACGATGATTATATCGTTGGCCACGAACCGATGGGCATTGTGGAGGAGGCTGGTCCGGAAGTTACGCATGTTAAGAAAGGCGACCGGGTTATCATTCCCTTTAACGTGTCCTGCGGCGAATGCTTCTTCTGCAAGAATCAGATGGAGAGCCAATGCGATAACGCTAACGATGCCAAAGATACGGGAGGCTACCTGGGGTATTCGGACAGCTACGGCGGCTTTATGGGCGGGCAGGCTGAGCTGCTGCGGGTTCCTTACGGCAACTTTATGCCTTTCGTCATTCCGGAAGATGCGGAGATGGAAGACGAGAAGCTTCTGTTCCTGTCGGACATTCTGCCGACCGCATACTGGAGCGTCATCAGCGGCGGGGTGAAGCCCGGGGATACCGTCATCATTCTTGGATGCGGACCGGTTGGACTGCTGGCCCAGAAGTTTGCCTGGCAGAAGGGCGCTAAACGGGTTATAGCGGTGGATCATATCCCGTACCGGCTTGAGCATGCCAAGAGAACGAACAATGTGGAAGCGTACAATTTCGAGGAGTTTGGCGCAGGCTTTGCGGATCATCTGATCGAGCTCACGCGCGGAGGCGCCGATGTCGTTATTGATTGTGTCGGCCTGGACGCCAAGAAATCCGTGATGGAGAAAATAGAAACCACCCTGATGCTCCAAGGGGGATCACTGTCCGCATTCGAGCTTGCCTCCAAGGTTGTCCGGAAATTCGGCACCATTCAGGTTACAGGCGTATACGGACTGAAATATAATATGTTTCCGTTTGGACACCTGTTTGAACGAAACATCAGCCTGAAAATGGGACAGGCACCGGTCATCCATCTTATTCCAGAGCTTTATCAGCAGATTAAGCAGGGGAAAATTGACCCGACGGATATTATTACACACCGCCTCGATCTGGAGCAGGCTGAGCGAGGTTATGATATTTTTGATAACAAGGAAGAGGACTGCATCAAAGTCATTTTGAAGCCTTAACCGCCTGGTCACATGCTGGAAGCCGCAATCGCGGAATTGCTGAGATGCCGCCCGGGAATGCTCCCAGGCGGTTCTTCTGGTTGTATGGCGGACTTGTAGAATCTGGCACATATATCAAAATTGCTGTTTTTGAGTTATGATGGATCAGTACGTAACCTGATAAAGCCTATACTTGGAGCGGGATGCTTATGGAGAACTACCCCGAGGAATTTATAGACTGGATCATTCAGTCCCTGCAGTTGAACGGTTATTCCATTCTGCTGGTAACAATTCCTTTGGCCCTTATTCAGGCCTTTGTCGGCCTTTATCCTTTCGCGGCCCTGATCATGCTTAACATCTCAGCCATCGGCCTGGCAGAAGGTCTTCTGGCGAGCTGGGTGATGGGGACATTGGGCACGATCGTCGTGTACGTGGTCTGTGAAAGATTTTTATCCGACTGGATTAAACGGAAATGGCTCAAGAAGATGAAGCGGTATGAGAAATGGCAGAAATATACCGATCATTACGGCGTCTGGGCGATTATTGTGCTGCGCACTTTGCCTGTTATGCCGAATAATTTGATCTGCCTGATGGCATCGGTTTCTTCGATAAGCTTTGGAAAATACTGCTGGTCCTGCGTCTGGGGCATGCTGTCCTATATCGGTCTCATTGGCATTCTGGGATCGGCAGTTTTTATGCCTGAAATAAATGTGGGTCTGCTTATTGGCATCTATATCGCCTTCTGCGCCGTGCTTCTGATCGTGTTCATGTGCCAGCAGCTGCTGTTCGTGAAGCACAAGGGCGGAGCAGGCCGAGGCGCTGAACAAGAGCCTCCTTCCACCAATCACACGGCATAAGCGTCACACAATGAATTGATGAATGTCCGGGACATCTTGAAGAAGAGGGATATGAGGAGGGATACGATGAGAAAAAATCAGCTTGGGAACTCGGATCTGTTCGTTTCAGAAATCGGCTTCGGCTGTATGTCCATCGGCACGGAGGAGCAGACCGGCGTCCGGCTTATTCATAAGGCTCTTGATTATGGAATCAATCTGCTGGATACAGCGGATTTATACGACGGGGGACTTAACGAAGAGATTGTCGGCAAGGCTGTCAAAGGCCGGAGGCAGGACGTTATCATCGCCACCAAAGTCGGCAACCGCCGCTATCCCGGACAGGAAGGCTGGGTTTGGGATGCTTCCAAAGCTTACATTCTGTCAGCTGTTAAGGAGAGCCTGCGCAGGCTTCAAACCGACTATATTGATCTGTATCAGCTTCATGGCGGAACGCTTGAGGACCCGATCGACGAGACCATCGAGGCTTTTGAGCAGTTGAAAAAGGAAGGGGTTATCCGTCAGTACGGAATCTCCTCAATCCGGCCGAATGTCGTGAGGGAGTACGCCTCACGCTCTTCCATCGTCACCGTCATGAACCAGTACAGCATTCTCGACCGCCGCGCAGAGGAAGAGATATTGCCGCTGCTGGAGCAGCGCGGGATCAGCGTAATTGCCCGCGGGCCTGTGGCCAGCGGCAATCTGGCTGCCGGCGGAGAACGCAAAGCGGAGAAGGGTTATCTCGACTACGCCAAAGACGAGCTGCTCGAGCTCCGCGGCAAGCTGTCGGATATGGCCGCAGGGAAGTGCACGCTCAGCCAGCTGGCGATCCGCTACAGCTTGTCAGCGCCGGCTGTGGCCTCCGCCATCGCAGGGGCCAGCTCGCTTGAACAGCTGAAGGAGAATGCCGGCACAGCCGGGATTCCGCCGCTCAGCGAAGAGACCTTGGCCGACATTCGGCGGATCAGCCATGCCAATCAATATACCCAGCACAGATAATCAGATAATGGACTATGGATAGTCAGCGGACCGCTTATGGCGGTTCTTTTTTTATCCGATTATCAGCATGTTCTATTCTCCGGGAGCAGAGGATTGGTAAAATTTATTTTCTTTTTACATAAAAGATACATTCTCATAATCTATGGGTTCTATTCTAGTTCTGGAGAAATTACTCATATTAGGAGGGTATTACATGAAACGGATTCAGAAAAGCCGCCTCACCAGAACTGCAGCGTTAACCGCGGTTGCCGCGCTGACGATCTCGGGTTTTGCCATTCCGAAAGCTTCAAACAGTGTGCAGGCAGATACTCCGAAAGCGAAGAACGTGATTTTGTTTGTGGGTGACGGCATGGGAGCGGCACAGCGTGATGCCATACGTCTATCTACTGTCGGCCTTAAAGGCGACCTTGCCATGAACGATATGCCTTACTCCGGCTTGATTCACACCAGCTCCACAGTGCCTGTAACGGATTCTGCAGCTTCTGCTACAGCTTATGCCAGCGGCGTCAAAACCTACAACGGGGCAATCGGCATGGATGCCGACAAGCATTCGGTTCAAACGATTATGGAAA
Organism: Paenibacillus pinistramenti; assembly: GCF_005869875.1. GTDB lineage: Bacteria > Bacillota > Bacilli > Paenibacillales > Paenibacillaceae > Fontibacillus > Fontibacillus pinistramenti. The sequence continues at coordinate 325,119 of NZ_VAWG01000002.1, read as the reverse complement.
CGGCAAAGGCCTCCGGCCTGTCTACCGGCGTAGTAACGACCAGCCAAGTGACAGACGCAACGGGTGCGGCATTCGGCGCCCATGTTGAGAACCGTTCGGCGCAAAGCGATATTGCGCTGCAGTATTTGAATGACAGCAAGCTGGACGTTATTCTCGGCGGCGGTGAAGATTTCTGGTTCCCGGCAGGCAGCCAAGGCGCTTTCCCGGATGAAACGGCTGAAGATCCATCCGAGAAGAGCAAGGGAACGCAGGGCAACCTGGTTGATAAGGCGAAAGAGCTTGGCTACAGCTACGTGACGAGCAAAGACGAAATGGATAAAGCTCAGGGAAGCAAGCTGCTGGGGCTGTTCGCCAATGAGGAAATGTTCCAGCAGAACGAAGAAGGCAAAGGCGACCTTTATAACCCGATTGTTCCTTTGGCGGATATGACTCAGAAAGCGATTGATACCCTGTCCCAGAACGACAAAGGCTTCTTCCTGATGGTAGAAGAGGAAGGGACGGACGAAATGGCGCACAATAATAATGCCAAGCTGACGATTAAAGCCGGCCAGGAGCTTGATAAAGCGGTGCAGGTAGCCAAGGATTTTGCGAAAGAGCATCCGGATACGCTTGTATTGGTGCTGGCTGACCATGAAACAGGCGGATTCTCCATTGAACCGGCTAGTGACACTGAGGACGAATCCGGCGACGGAATCTCCATGGAAGACGGCCCATTCAGCATCGTGGGATCAGACGAGCAGTTTATGGTGGACTGGACGACTTCCGGACACACGGCGGTTGATGTACCAGTAACGGCTATGGGCAAAAATGCGGTCTTGTTCTCGGGTATGTATGAAAATACCGAGATTTTCAATAAATTATTGATGGCGATGGGCTTGAACAAGAAATAAGCCTGTACAGCTGCATAAGGCCCCCGGTTTCCCGGGGGCCTTTATTATTTTTATACAGAACTGAGAACTGCCAGGCAATCTGCTACGTCCAGCGGGCGGCCCACAGCTTCATTTCATGACAGATGACATGCAGATCGTGGCCCTTCGGCGTGAGTGAATATTCTACCGTAACAGGAACGGTCGGGAATACTTCGCGTTCGAGCACACCCTGTTCTTCAAGATGACGAAGGGTGCTGGTCAATGCGCGGGGGCTGACATTTGGAATCCGGCGCTGCAGCTCGCCGAAGCGGAGTTTGCCGCAGAAGAGCTCACGGATGACGAGAAAGGCCCATTTTCCGCCCAGAACGTCTAATGTTTTTTCAATGTTGCATTCAATATGTACGGGGTTTTTGGGAATGTAGCTGCTTGCCTTTTTGGCTGTGGTCACAGGCTCTCCTCCTATTTGAAGCATTCGCTATACTTAAGTATAGTAGCTATCCTGGATATAATTAAGTGAACAAGTTTTCACTTCTTTAAATGATATATGAAGTTATATAGAATGGAAAGGGACATAATAGTCACATCACATAATGGAGGTACAGGAAATGAAATACCGGAGATTAGGCGGAAGTGGACTTAAGGTTAGTGAAATCAGCTTGGGAAGCTGGCTTACATATGGCGGTTATGTAGAGCGTGAAAATGCCGTCAACTCAATCAAAACAGCTTATGATTTGGGAATCAATTTCTTTGATACAGCGAATGTGTACGAGAAGGGTGCGGCCGAGGAGCTGGTAGGCAAGGCGCTTAAAGCTTATCCGCGCGAATCTTATGTGCTCGCAACCAAGGCTTTCTGGCCGATGGGCGAAGGTCCGAATGACCGCGGATTGTCCCGCAAGCATGTCACCGAACAGGTAAACGCCAGTCTGAAGCGTCTCGGTCATGATTATGTGGATATTTTCTACTGCCATCGTCACGATCCGGAGACGCCTTTGTATGAAACGCTGCGTGCGATTGATGACCTGGTGCGCCAGGGCAAAGTGCTGTATGTAGGCGTAAGTGAATGGCAGGCCTCCCAAATCGCTGAAGCGCTGGGTGTTGCAGACCGTTATCTGCTGGACCGCATCGTAGTCAACCAGCCGATCTATAATATGTTTGAGCGCTATATTGAAAAAGAAGTCATGCCGCTCAGCGCACGCTCCGGCATCGGCCAAGTGGTGTTCTCTCCGCTTGCGCAGGGCCTGCTGACAGGCAAATACACCTCGGCTTCCGACATTCCTCAAGACAGCCGGGCCGCTAAACTGGATTGGATGCGCAAGGGCATTACAGAAGAGAAAATTGCCAAAGTCCGCCAGCTGGAGGAAGTTGCCAGAGAGCTGGGCGTTTCTGTGGGCAACCTGGCCCTTGCCTGGATTCTGCGCAACGACAACGTAGCGAGTGCGCTCGTAGGCGCCAGCCGTCCGGAGCAGGTCACCGAGAACGCCAAGGCTTCGGGTATTGAGCTCAGCGCAGATGTGCTGGAACGCATTGAAGAAATTTTGAAATAACGGAGTTTTGCTTACTATTCGCTTATAATTCGCCTATCAAGAAGGCCGTTCCCGGGTAACCGGGGCGGCTTTCTTAAGGTTTGGCCAAAAAGTAGTGCCAAGAACGGAAAATTCCGGTATAAAGAAGAGGAAGCAGAGCGAGGGGCGGCAGTGAGCCCGGCTAATAGGAAATAGGTTGGGAGGATGAAAGATGGGAGACAAGGATTTGCAAACCCGGCAAGGGAAGATCATTTTGTTTCAGGGGGATTCCATAACCGATGGAGGGCGCAGCCGCAACGATGATCCGAACCACTGGCTGGGTCACGGGTATGCTTATCTCATTTCAGCCAAGCTGGGGAATCTGTGGGCAGAGAAGAAGCCGGTATTCTATAACCGCGGGGTAAGCGGAGACCGGATGTCCGATTTGTATGGAAGATGGAATGAAGACACGATCGCCCTCAAACCGGATATTTTGAGCATCTTGGCTGGCGTCAATGATATCATCAGGACACTCCGTGCAGAGGAGCGCGGCTTGACGGACCGGTTTGAACGCGCTTTCCGCCATGTGCTGGAAGAAACCGCAGAGGTTCTGCCGGACACGAAGCTCGTGCTGTGCGAACCGTTTATTCTGAATACCGGAGCTCCAGCGGAGCATTGGGAAGAGTGGCAGGCCCGGATTCGGCATTATCAGCAGGTGGTGCGGACGCTTGCCGGTGAATTTGGCGCTGTATTTGTGCCGTTTCAGCACGTTCTGGATGAAGCCGAGCAAAGGGCTGAAGCTTCTTATTGGCTGTGGGACGGGGTGCATCCGACTGCAGCCGCGCATGACCTTCTGGCCGAGCAATGGCTGGAAGCTGTGACTGCGAGCGGCATTTTGAACGATTAAATGCACAATAATATCGGTTTATAGCGTTTAAAATGGATAAAGCAACCAAGCAATCACCATTTTTTATGGAAAAAGAATCGTATTCGGGCGAAATCAAGGAGGTTTGTCTCCAATCAGCGGTTTTAAAGCTGTATTTGTCGAAATTCTGTAACATGTGAGGATTTTGCAAATTGACCTCTCCAAAGTGCGGGAGTATACTTGTGAAAGAAACTTTCAAAAGTTAATTAATTAAATTTTGTGGAGGTTACCGAAAATGAAATTTTTCATCGATACTGCCAATCTGGACGACATCAAAAAAGCTTACAAGCTTGGTGTTCTCTCCGGCGTAACAACAAACCCTTCCCTGGTTGTTAAGGAAGGCGTTAAATTTGAAGACCGCATCGCAGAAATTTTGCAGGCTGTTCCTGAAGTGGAATCCGTTTCCGCTGAAGTTACACCGGATGCTGAATCTGCTGAAGATATGATTGCTCAAGCTCAAGAGCTGATCAAGATCAACAATGGCGACAAGAACATCACCATCAAACTGCCAATGACTTTGGCTGGTCTGGAAGCTTGCCGCGCTTTGACTAAACAAGGCGTTAAGACAAACGTAACTTTGATCTTCACTGTGAACCAGGCTTTGCTGGCTGCACGTGCAGGCGCAACTTACGTTTCTCCGTTCCTCGGTCGTCTGGACGACATCTCCGAAGACGGTGTTCAACTGGTTGCTAAGATCGCTGAACTGTTCCGTGTTCACAACCTGGATACTCAAATCATTGCGGCTTCCGTTCGCCACCCTGACCACGTTACCCGCGTAGCATTGGCTGGTGCGCATATCGCCACTATTCCATTCAGCGTTATTGACCAATTGACTAAACACCCTCTGACTGAGCAAGGTCTGGCTAAATTTGCTGCTGACTGGAGCAAAGCCGTAAAATAATAGAGCCTTCCATTCGGATAGGCTTGACGAGCACTGCGTTGCAAACGCAGTGCTTTTTTCATGGAAAAGTGCGGTTTTGATTTATTTTACATAACATTAACATTCGCTTAACGCTTGTCCACTTGCAGAATGATACGATGGGACTAAAGAGCCAGGGACATACGCACAGGACTCGCATCTCTCATGAATAAAGGGTGAAGCTGTAAATGAAAAAGCCGCTCCTTCCCTCAAGGGATAAAAGCGGTCTGTATAACTACATGACCTTCTTCTATCACATCACACGTCATTCATTTGTTTCTTACAAGCGTTTTAATGAGCTTCAGAGGATTATCCGGACGAGAACGTTAAGCACGGTCTTTCAGCCCATCTTTAACCTGCAAACCGATGCCTGTCTGGGATTTGAAGTGCTGAACCGCCCGCCGGTTAGTTCTTTCTTTCCAAATACCGAGTCCTTCTATGACTTTATCGGATGCACAGACCATGTGTTTGCTTTTGAACAATTCTGCCGTGAGCTTTCGCTGGAGCGCTTCAAGAAGGCAGCCGGGCTGGAGAATAAACAGCCTGCGGTTATTTTTCTGAATGTTCACCCCGAAGTGCTGTCAGACTCCAACTACCGAAGCGGAGAAACCCTGCAGCTGCTGTCCCGGTTTGGATTTGGACCTGAGCAGATCGTATTTGAATTAACAGAGCGTCAGGCCCTGCAGGATTATGAAGCGTTTGAACGGGTGCTGTCCCATTACCGGTCCCAGGGGTTCCGGATTGCAATCGACGATGCGGGGTCGGGATATAACGGGCTCAAAGCCATTGTGAGCTTAAAGCCTGAATTCATTAAGCTGGATAAGTCCATCATCCGCGGCGTCCACGTTCAGCCTAACCAGCAGCATGTGGTGAAGCTTCTTCAGGAATTCGCAGCTGCCTCCGGCACTCATATTATTGCGGAAGGACTTGAAAGCCAGCATGAGATTTCTTACCTGCGTGATCAAGGCATCGAATTCGGCCAAGGATATGCTTTGGGAAGACCGGCAGCCGAACTCCAGTATCGGCCATTATCCTTGTCTTAAGCGCGAGAGGGGATGAGAAGATGTTCACAAAAATCGGCGAAATTTCAGAAGGAATTCCTTTAGTAACGCCTGACACCCAATGCGGTGTTGTTAACAGCTTGTTTAAGCAGGATCCGAAGCTGGAAGGGGTAGCCATTGCAGACAAGGACGGACACCCGCAGCTCCTCATGCGTTCCCGCTTCTATCAGCAGATCGGGACGCAGTATGGCTACAATCTCTATATGGGCAGGCCGGTTCGTCTGGTCATCCACACACAGCCGCTGGTTGTCGATTATGATGAAGCAATTACAGATGTCAGTATTCAGGCGATGAACCGGAGCAACGAGGAACTGTATGACGGGGTGCTTGTCACTCGGGAAGGGCAGCTCCATGGTGCGGTGAGTATCCGGAATTTGCTGCTTGCAGTTGCGGATCTTCGCGCGGAGATGGCGATTTTTCTAAATCCGTTAACGGGGCTGCCAGGAAACCGCATTATTGATGACCGGCTTAACCAGTCGGTTGGGCAGGAATGCTTCAGCGTCTTATACATAGATTTGGATCATTTCAAGACCTATAATGACAGCTACGGCTTTAAGCTGGGGGATCAGCTGATCCAGGCCACAGCGGGCTTGCTGCGCAAGCATTTTGCAGAAGATTTTTTGGGCCACATTGGCGGAGATGACTTCATTGCTATTCTAAATCACCATGATTTTGAGCCGAGGTGCCGCCAGGTCATCGGAGAATTCGAGAAGCTGAAGCAGCTGTTCTACAATGAAGAAGACTGGAACAATCAGTATGTGATGGGGGAAGCGCGGAACGGAGACTACGTTCAAATGCCGTTAACCTCAATCTCTATAGCGGTAGTGACCAACCGGTTTGGTTCTTTCAAGCATATGGATGAAATAGTAGATAACGCCACCCGGATTAAGAAGGTATGCAAGGCGCATCCCGGCAGCGTCAGCTATGCAGATAGCAGACTGGAATCATTCCGGCCTTAAGCTCTACGATAAACACGGGTACGAGGTGGCGGTAAGATGAATTATTCAGGACGGATGTCTGATTTTCCGGTGTTGGAAAAAGTATTCCGGTAGGCCTTCTCATGAAAGGCTGTAATAGAGCGGAATAAGGATTGTCCCTCATCCTTAACCTCAAATTCGGGATCAAGCGGAAGGGCCAGCGCACGGTACGGCTCGGGAACCCAAATGTAGGTGTGTACATAGGCTGTTGAGATAAACCCGCTGCGCTCCCAGAAGCTTAAGCGGGCCCGGTTGATGTCACTGTCCTCAGCTTCAGCTTCAATAATGATCGCTTTAACTGCGTGCTTCTGAACCGCCCAGCCGCGAATCTGCCGGAGGAAGAGGGAGCCGAAGCCCTGGCCGCGCAGATCCTTCCGGACAGCCATGTAATCCAGAATGAGATTCCGTGCTTCCTGCGGCCCGCTGAGTCCCGTTACGGCCATGGCTGCAGCTTCATCCCCGATAAAACCGCCGTGCAAGGTGGCGATTCCTCTGCCAAGCATGCTGCGGAGAATGGATTCCGGCTTGGCTCCGTGCGGGAAAGCCTCCTTATAAATGGGCTTAAGCTTCTCCCACTCCTGCTGATTCCACTCCGTCAATGTTGTAAAAGACATATCCATATGCAATTCCTCCAGCTTGTTCACAAAGTCCATTCCTATTTTATCATACCGGATTGGCTATAAGACAATTTGGCCGCACGGCCAGGCAGCATTCTTGTTCAGATCAAAAAAGTACAAGAAAGCAGCGTGATTATCCAAGTTTCACTGGGCATCTGCCAGTATAATGAAAGTAATTGAACCGGGGAGCAGTCCCCGGTTTCCATTTTTCTGCGCCAGGAGGCCTTGCGAATGAACCACAATGACAGTATACAGCACAGCAGCCGGATGCCTGCGGAAGAGACCATGCCGATCCAAGACGGTTATGTCTCGGTTACGGCTTTATCTACGGCGGCGAATTTTATTATGAATCGGCAGGAGCCGTTTACCCATACTTACCGGGCTTACATTCGAGCTCAAGCAAGCGGCAGGCTGAAGCTGCGTTTGTGGCACAGCAATGCAGTGGATTCGACCTGGGACAAAGGCCAGGACGCTGCCGGAGGAGAGCCTGGGGGAAGATGGCGGATAGAAGCCGCCTATATCGGGGACGGCGGCCTGGAGCCGGATGGCACACTTGATCCTGCGAAGCTGTATCCTGTTACCTTTGGCGGGTCAGGAAGCAAAGAGGTGGAGCCCGGAGAGAAATTCAGCAGTGATGAGGTGACCGTAGACCTCGAAGAGGGGCATTACCTGGTGTTCAGCTGGACCCTGACATCGCCTGAGCCTGGCAAATCCTTCCCTTATAACGTGGAAGATTTGCTGGCCTCGGCATATGACGCGCCTGGGACGCTGGCAGACCAAGCTTCCGCAGAAGGATTTCAGCACTCGGCAAAGATTCTTGTACTGCCGAGCTTGATCGGCTGCTCCCGTCCTGAAGCCAGAAACCTGATCATGCTGGGGGACTCGATTACTCAAGGCGTCCGGACAGCTAAAGATGCCTATGAGTACTGGGCAGCACGCATCAGTGCGGAACTTGGCCCGGATTACGGGGTCTGGAACATCGGATCCGGCTGGGGAAGGGCTTATGATGCCGCAGCGGAGAACAGTCCTTGGCTCTATAAGGCAAAGTTCGCGGATGAGATGCTTATGATGCTCGGCGTCAATGATCTTGATATCGGTGAACGTTCCGCCGATGAGCTTTGGGAGGACTTGACGACCATTATCAGCAGAGTTAAAGCCTTTAACCCGGACATGAAGATTATGCTGAGCACTGTTCCCCCGTTTAATTTCGCCGAGAACAGAGAGAAAGAGTGGCGTTCCATTAATGAGCGGATTCTGAATGAACCGCCGGCCGGGGCGGACAGAGTGTTTAACGTTGGGGACACGTTGTCCTGCGCGAAACCGGAGGATCACCGCATTCAAGCTAAATATATGAGCAATGAATTTGATCCTCATCCAAATGGAGCAGCCGGGGCTGCGGTTGCGGAAGCTTTTTTGAAATGGTATAGAGCTGGCAGAATCGAATAAATCACTTCAACTTCAAAGCCTTGAGCCGCTTATGGTTCAGGGCTTTTTTTGCGTGCCGTGTAATGGAGTGGCTTAGCGTAGAATAGCAGGGAATGGTACTGTGCCCCGATGAGCACCGGATTGACATCTAGTCTACTGAGAATTATTCTCATATAGGAAAAGACAGAGACTCGCAGGTAAATTCTGCAGAGGAGGGATGCGGAGATGACTAAAACCAAGACAGCACCGGACCGGTGGATGCCGCGGCTGGAATCCGTGAAACGGATTGAGGATATTGCGGCCTGGGAGTCGGCCAGGCTCTTTACGGACAGCTACGTGCTCTTCGCCGTCATGAAGGGAACCGGCCGGCTGTCGATGGAGCGGGAGGAGTATGATCTGGAACCGAATCAGCTCTATCTCTGTGCACCGAAACGAGTCTATCAGATAACCGAGATTTTTAAAGGCCAGCTGAGGCTTTATGTGCTGAATTTTCAAATCTATGAATACGGGTTATCTGGAAGAGAGACTCTTCAACTGCTCAGTGAAGCCGATCCTCTATTTGTACAGCAGCCTTTAACCTTGAATCGGACGGACCCGGCTTATGCATGGATCGCTGATATTTCAGACAAAGCGGAAAGCGTGCAGCCGCTGGAACGGTATGAGGCCCAGATTCTATTTCAGAGACTGCTGCTTCACCTGCTGGCGCACCAGAATACGGCCCGTAATCCCGGCTCGGCACTGAATGAAACGAAGGCATACATAGACCTCCATTATCGGTCCAGTTTGAACATCGAGCGCCTTGCCCAGATTGCTAACTTAAGCCCCAATTATTTCGTTGAGCAGTTCAAGAAGACCTTTGGACTCAGCGCCATCGAGTATCTGACCTCGGTCAGGATGAAGGAGGCCAGGCAGCTGCTGGCGAGATCTGCCGTTCGCCCGCGCAAATTGAGGGAGATTGCAGCCGCAGTCGGCTATCAGGATGAGTTCTACTTCAGCAGAAAGTTCAAGATGCTGACCGGTGTGAGCCCCAGCCAATACGTCAAGAGCAGAAGGCGGAAAATTGCTTGCTGCGATGCTGCTTCAGCCGGGTATCTGCTCGCCCTTCAGCTCATTCCCTATGCTGCTCCGCTGCACCCCAAATGGACAGCCCATTACTATGACAGCATCAGAGAAGATGTTGCCGTACACCTCAGCGCCTACCGGAATAACCAGCATTGGGCGTCCAATCTGGGGCTGCTGGCACAAGCCGAGCCTGAGCTTATCCTCTATAAAGCCGGGATAAGTCCGGCTGAGCGGGAGAGGCTTGAGCAGCTCGCGCCTGCCTACGGGATCTCTCCGTATTCCATAGGGTGGAGGGAACAGCTTCTCCAGCTTGGAGAGATGCTTGATGAAAGGCCGGAAGCCGAGCATTGGCTTGGCAGCTATGAGAGGAAGGCGCGAACCGCTAAATCCTTGCTGAAGCATACCCTGAAAGAGGAGCGCATGCTCGTGCTGAGAATCTTTGGCCGCGAAATCCATGTCTACAGCAATCGGTCGGTTGCCGAGGTGCTGTATGGGGACTTGAACGTGCAGCCAGCCTATCAGCGCCCGGAGCCCCTGTTTGATGAGAAGGTGAGCCTGAGCAAGCTTCAGGCCATTAACGCCAGCAGGCTGCTTGTGCTGATAAGACAGGAGACAGAGACCCTAAAGTATTGGTCAGAGCTGCAGCATTCAGCAGACTGGCAGGCCTTGGAGGCTGTCCGGCAGAAGCGCGTTCACCTTCTCTCGTCCGATCTATGGTTTGAATATTCACCGGCAGCGCATGAGCGCATCGTTGATCGTATCACCGGCATGCTGACGGAAGATAGTCCAGATTAAAAACGGAGAATTGTACATGGACGGAGCCCTTATTCAACTTTAATATGATAATGATTATCAATATCATTTAGAGCGAGAGGGGAACCTTATTTATGTCTTTATCTTTATCAGTTAGAAAAATAACCAGCTTGATCATAGCAGGATCTTTGCTTGCCGCCTTGGCGGCCTGCGGAGCAAACAGCAATGATTCTACGAGCGAGGCAGCTTCCACGGCGCCGTCTTCATCCAGCAGCGGGGAGGCCGCTGGCGCAAACGCAGCAGCTTCGGATGCTGGCACTGGCACCTCCACAGAACCGGCAGCTGCTGGAACGCAGACGATCAGCTATCTCGGGAAGGACTATACGGTGCCTGCCCGTACCGAAAGACTGGTGATTACCGGCAGTCTCGAGGCGATGGAGGACGCTTTGGTGCTTGGGGTAAATCCGGTCGGTGCGATTTCCGTTGGAGGTAAATTCCCGGACATGTTCAAAGACATTACAGCCAATGCGGAATCCGCTGGGGAGAAGACGCAGCCCGACTTTGAAACCATTGTCAAGCTGAAGCCGGATGTGATCCTCGGCACTGGAAAGTTCCCTGAGGAGGTCAGTGCGAAGCTGGCCAAAATCTCGACGATGATCCCGATTTCCTATTCGGCCGCGGACTGGGAAGCCAACTTGAACCTGCTTGGAGCTCTGACCGGAAAGCAGCAGCAGGCCGAACAGATTATCAAGCAGTATAAAGATGATGCTGCAGCCGCCAAGTCACAGCTGGGCACCAAGCTGCAGGACAAGAAGGTGATGGTGGTCCGGATCCGGACAGGCAATATCATGATCTATGGCGCAGATCTCTTCTTTAATCCATCGCTGTATCAGGATCTGGGCTTTACGGTGCCTGCAGAGATCAAAGCTGCGAAATCGCAGGAGACAGTGTCGCTGGAGAAATTCAGCGAGATGAATCCGGATTACCTGTTCATCCAATTCTCCGAGGACGAGAACAAAGACAAGCCCAAAGCTTTGGAGGAGCTGGAAAATAATCCGATCTGGAAAACGATTAATGCCGTTAAATCCAATCACGTATATGTCAATGCTGTCGACCCGCTGGCACAGGGAGGAACGGCCTGGAGCAAATCAACGTTCCTCAAGGCTGTAGTTGAGAAGCTGTCGGCTGAATAAACGGGAACAAAACCGGAGGTAGGACATGATGCAGAACCGGAGAAAGAGATCGGCTCCTCTGATGATATTGGTATGCTCACCGATCGTCATCGCTCTAGTGGTCATCCTGTCCGTCACTTTTGGAGCCAAATCGATTAGCGGAATCACCGTATGGAATGCAATCTTTCATTTTAATCCAGATAATGTTGATCACCAAATTATTATTCATTCGCGGCTGCCGAGAGCCCTGGGGGCTCTCCTGATCGGGGCTTGTCTGGCTGTATCCGGCGCGATTATGCAGGGCATGACACGTAATTATCTTGCTTCTCCTTCCATCATGGGTGTGTCAGACGGAGCTGTCTTTGCCGTTACGCTCTGCATGATTGTGATGCCCGGCGTATCCTCGCTGGACCTGATCTTTTATTCGCTTCTCGGTTCAGCCGCGGCTTACGGCCTGGTCTTTGGAGCTGCCTCCTTATTGACTGACGGCCTCAGCCCGGTCAAGCTGGCCATTCTCGGCACGATCACCGGCACATTCCTGAGCAGTCTGGCTGCCGCAGCCGCTTCTTATTTTCAGCTGTCCCAGCAAATCAGCTTTTGGTACAATGCCAGACTGCACCAGCTGGAGCCGCAGATGATCAAGCTGGCGATTCCTTTTGCCGCGGCAGGACTTGTGCTTGCTGTCTGTGTGTCGAGATCGATTACGGTATTGTCTCTAGGCGAAGAAATCTCTGCCGGACTTGGCCAGCGGACGTTCTGGGTCAAAGGCATCGGAACCTTATCCGTTGTTCTGCTGACAGGAGTATCCGTTGCGCTGGCCGGCAATATCGGCTTTGTGGGATTAATCATTCCGCATATCACCCGTTATCTGACCGGAATTGATTATAAATGGATTATTCCGTGCTCAGGTGTGATCGGCGGTGTATTTCTGGCTGCCTCCGATGTCCTGGCCCGGTTCGTCAATTATCCGTTTGAGACGCCGATCGGGGTCATTACGTCGGTCATCGGAGTTCCATACTTCCTGTATTTGATCAAAAGAAAAGGAGCACGAAGGCATGCGGCGTAACTCTTCTGGAATGCGTTATAGAACGCGTTATAGAACTCGTTATGGAACGCTTCTGCTGCTGCTTGCCGGAAGCATCCTGGCCGTATTCTATATCAGCTTGACGAACGGATCCTTTGATATTCCTGTAAAAGATATCGTCCTGACCCTGCTGCGCATTCATCCGGCTGCGGACTACGATCTGATCCTGTTCGAGTTCCGGCTGCCGCGGATTGCGGCTGCTGCAATAGTCGGCTTTGGATTAGGCATCGCCGGTACGGTTATTCAAGGCGTTACTTGCAATCCGCTGGCCGATCCCGGAATCCTCGGCATTAACGCAGGGGCTGGAGCAGCGGTTGTGTTCTTCATGTTCCTGACCCAGGGACAAACGGACGCAGGAGACCTGTTCGGCGCTTTGGCTATGCCGGTGTTTGGATGGGCAGGCGGGCTTGGCGCGGCGGTATTTATATATTTTTTTGCCAGAAAAAACGGGGTTCTGGATACCCAGCAGCTCATTCTTGCCGGTTTGGCAGCAGGCTCCGGATTAGGGGCGGCAACCTTGTTTGTTTCGCTCAAGATGAATCCGCAGGATTATGAAATGGCGGCGGTATGGCTGGCCGGAAGTATCTGGAACAGCAGCTGGACCTACATTCTGAGCATTCTGCCGTGGCTGCTGGTATTAACGCCCATTGTGATTCACAAAGCACGGCTGCTTGATCTCTATCAGCTTGGTGAGAACACAGCTAAGGGCCTTGGCGTTAAAGTCGAACGGGAGAAAAATCTGCTGCTGCTCTGCAGTATCGGCATCATCGGCGCCTGTGTTTCAGTGTCAGGAAACATCGGCTTTATAGGTCTGCTGGCTCCGCATATTGCCAAGCGGCTTACAGGCAGCCGGCACTCTCAAATTCTCCCGCTCGCCGGCTTGATCGGAGCGCTTCTGGTTATGGCTGCGGATGCCATCGCGAAGCAGGTGTTCGCGCCTGTAGAGCTTCCTGTCGGCATTGTCATTGCCATTATCGGTATTCCCTATTTTATTTATTTGCTTTATTCCACACAGAAACGGCGGTAGTGAACCTATTTATTCATCTATTCATCTATTCATCTATTCATTCACAAGCAAGGAGGAATTGCGCAATGAATCTGCTGGGCTGCCGCAGAAGCTTTGAATTGCCAAATGCCTGGCAATGGGAGGTAACCTCGCAGACAAGCGGCCGGGAATACCGGATTTTTGCCTCGGTACCGAACCAAGAGCCGCCTGCGGGGGGATTTCCGGTTATTTATGTGCTTGATGCCAATGCGGTATTTGCAACTGTGACCGAAACGCTGCGCGTTCAGTCCCGGAGACCTGAGAAGACAGGGGTTGTGCCTGCTGTCGTGATTGGAATCGGTTACCGGACGGAGTCTCCTTTTTCCAATGAACGCACCTATGATTTCACTTTGCCGCGTGAGGACGGTCAGCCTTATTCGTTTAAGAATAGAACGTTTGCAGAAGAGGGCGGCGCGGAGCGTTTTATGCAATTTATTGAGGAGGAGCTTAAACCCGCAGTGGAGGAGGCTTATCCCATAAATCGCAGCCAGCAGTCGATCATCGGCCACTCCCTCGGAGGATTGTTTGTCCTGCAGATGCTGCTGCTTCATCCGCAGACGTTTCAGAATTACATTGCAGGGAGTCCGTCCATCCACTGGAATGAATCGTTTATCTTTGAAGAAGCGGAGCGGCTTGCCGGCAGGCTCCAAGGGTTGGCGGAGGAGAGAAGGCTGCTGGTCGCGGCAGGAGAGCTCGAAACGTCGCACCGGATGATTGAGAATGCGGAGACCTTGCACCGGAAGCTGACGGACCTGCGCAGCTCAGGCTTAACCGTAGAATACAAGAACTTTAAGGATGAGGCCCATGTCTCTGTATTGGCTGTGCTGATGAGCCAAGGGGTCAGATTTGCACTCCGGTCTGCGGGCAAGCCTGCGGAGAATCCGGACTTTGCCGACAACAAATAAGGAGGATGATGAAATGCTGGTTCAGACGAGATGCATTAAGGTGGCTAAAGGATATTTGGATGAGGTCACAGAGAAATTCAGCAAGCCAAGCCCTGTTGACGAATTCGAAGGTTTGATCGACCGGACGGTCATGGTGAGCAAAAGGTCCAAAGACTATGACGAAGTGATGGTTATGATCCGGTGGGCCTCGGAAGAAGCCTGGAAAAATTGGGAGAAAAGCGATGTGCACCTCGCTGGCCACCGGGCAAACCGCGGTAAAACAGAACCGGAGTACATCCTGGACAAGAAGGTTGCGATGTATGAGGTTACAGCGGTCACTGAAGGGGTGATCAAATAGAAGAACCAGCAGGAAAGCTGCCGCTTTTGCGGCGGCTTTTTTCATTTTGCTGTGAATATTCGGCTGAAAACAGGTATTAAGAACTATTTTAGCGGCCGAAATTTCAACTTTAAGGTCGCTAAGACTATGAAATCTCCCCGATTTTATAGCCGATAAAGGAATAAAGGGCCTTTATTTCACAGGGAAGGGCTGACAGGTTGCAGTCTTGGTTAGATAGATATTCTGCAGGAGGGGAATAGATTGAAAGTTTCTGTTATGGATCTCCAGCACGGCGACCGCCTTATTCAGGATACGTTCAACAGCGTGGGACTTCATATCCTGGGCAAGGGTGCGGTTATTAAAGCTGAGGACATCGCCCTGCTGCTCCGGCATCAGGTTGAACATGTCGAGATTGAAGAGAGAGCGCCGCAACCGGGCGGTGCTGCAGCAGAGGTTGACCCGGCAGCGGAGGAAGCGGTCCGGGCGGAGAAGACGATTAAACCGCGGTTTGATTTTACTGTTCAAAATTATCAGTCTGCGTTTCTGAATGCGCTGGTTAACGGCCATTTTGATTCAAGCCGTGTGGATCATGCCTATGCACCCATGGTCGATGAGCTTGCCGTACATAAGGATGTTGTCCGTTTGCTGCTGATGCTCGAGCGCGACGATGTCAATAATTACACGCATTCCATTCAGGTAGGAACGTTATCTTATTACATAGCCAGCTGGCTCGGTTATACGAAGGAAGAGTGCTACCAGATCAGTAAAGGCGGTTTTCTGCATGATATCGGCAAGTGCAGGGTTTCGCTGCGAATCCGCTACAAAGAGGAGTCCTTGACTCCGCAGGAATGGAAGGAATACCAGAAGCATACGGTCTATGGCTATGATCTGATTCAGAACTCAAACATGGATCAGACCACTGCGCTGATCGCTTTGCAGCACCATGAACGGGAAGACGGCTCGGGTTATCCGAACGGGCTGGTGAAGCAGGAGATTCATCCGTATGCGCAAATTGTCGCGGTGGCGGACGAATACGTCAGCATGCGCGAGAAGAACGATTCCGACAAACCGAACAATCTGATTGCGAATCTGAAGGAAATGTACGCCCTGAGCTTCGGCAAGTTAAATGAGAAGCCGGTGCATACCCTAATTCAGCACCTGCTGCCTAACTTTATCGGGAAGAAGGTTCATCTGAGCAACGGGGAGCAGGGAACCATCGTGATGAACAACTTATCCGACATGTTCCGCCCGCT
Organism: Paenibacillus pinistramenti; assembly: GCF_005869875.1. Lineage (GTDB taxonomy): Bacteria > Bacillota > Bacilli > Paenibacillales > Paenibacillaceae > Fontibacillus > Fontibacillus pinistramenti. The sequence continues at coordinate 309,234 of NZ_VAWG01000002.1, read as the reverse complement.
CGTGAAAGTGGATTCCAATGTTTACCGCGACTTGTCCAAAAGCCGCAGTCTGGAGATCGAAGAGGTTCTGCTGTAAGGAACCTGCCGCTAAGGCAGGTTTTTTTGTGCGGATAAGACTGCAAATAAGTCAAGTTATATTCGTACATGCTAAGGTTAGGACATATGTCCTTCCCCTGACTCCCTTATCTATCTTTTAATAAGGTACAGGAGAACAGAAGGAGAGGGAAACATGAAAGGAAGTATTAAAGGGGCCGTCTTTGCTTTTATTGGCGGAGCCTGCATTACGCTTCAAGGAGTGGCCAATACAAGAATCAGCAAAGATATCGGCACCTGGCAGGCTGCTGCGGTTACACAGATGACGGGTTTTGTGCTCGCTTTTTTGATTTTTCTGCTGATACGGATCCAAGGACGGCAGGGAGAGAGGGGCAGCAGCGGCGGGTTTCGAGCGGTCAAGCCGCTGTATCTATTTGGCGGGGCACTTGGGGCGGTCATTATCTTCAGTGAAGTAACGGCCATGCAAAAGATAGGCATCACGTTCACGATCGCCGCTCTGTTGATTGCCCAGCTGTTATCCGCTTTTCTGATCGACAGCAGGGGCTGGTTTGGCGTTGTGAAGCAGAAGATCAGGCTTCCGCAGGCAGCCGGCATCGGCTTGATGATTGCCGGTATCGTTATGATGAAGGTGTTCTAGGACAGAATTGGAGGCGCTGCAGGAATGAAAGAGGTTCAGGACCGGCAGATGCTGGCAGATTATCTCAGCGGGCATCGGCTGGAGAAGGTTTTTCCCGAGGCACTGCTGCCGTATCTTACGCTGCTCCGCTTTGAACGGGGGGAGCCGATCTGTTCGCAGGGGGACCGCGGGCACAGTCTGTATGTGCTGGTCAAGGGAAAGATTAAGGTGTTTACGACATCACCTGAGGGAAAGTCATTAATTATTTCTTTCACAACCCCTCTTGAGGTGATTGGAGATATTGAGTATATTCGGGGAATTGAAATCATCAATACGGTGGAGGCGGTTACTCCTGTCCTGATGATCGGCGTTCCGTTCCGCTGGCTGGATAAGTATGGAAAAGACTATGCGCCGCTGCTTCAATTCCTGCTGGATATTATTACGCACAAGTTCTACCGGAAGTCGAATTTCTTAAGCTTTAACCTGCTGCATCCGGTAGAGGTGAGGCTGGCGAGTTATCTTCTGTCGGTCTCCGACGATGATGCAGAATTGCACACGGGCGGGCAGATCAGCACCTCAAGCCTTAAAGATGCGGCGAATCTGATCGGCACCAGCTACCGGCATCTGAACAGGGTAATCCAGAAATTCTGCGAGTCCGGGCTTGTTGAGCGGAATAATGGATATCTGACGGTGATAAATAAAGAAGGGTTGAAGAAGCTGATCGGACACAGCATTTATGAGGAGGAGGAGCGTCATTCATGATCACCGGCATCGTGTTAGCCTTAATTGCAGGGGCGCTTGTAAGTCTGCAAAATATTTTTAACAATAAAGTCAATCAGCATGTCAGCTCATGGGCCACTACGTCTTTGGTGCTCGGCATGGGATTTGCCGCTTCGCTTGGCATCGGGCTGCTGTTTGAGGGCAAGCAGATGTTTCATTTGACGCACATGCAGTCCTGGTATTGGATCAGCGGGATGATCGGGGTAGGAGTCGTTATCAGCTTGGTGCAGGCCTTAAGGCATCTCTCGCCAACGTATGCCATATCCATCGTCATGACCTCCCAGCTGGGATTTGCATGTCTGTGGGATTCTCTGGGCTGGCTGGGGCTGCAAAAAGTTCCTTTCAAGCTCAGTCAGCTGCTGGGCGTCCTGTTGATCGTTGCCGGAATCGTTGTGTTTAAGGCCGGCGGCAGAGCGGATAAAGTGAGCCTGACCAGAACGAAACCGTCTAATTAGCTGCAGCAATTAAACGCAATCTTATTTGTTCGTATTGAAACACGCGGGAGGCATTCTTGAATAATGAAAATTCGTGAATTACAGTTTAAAGATAATGCGGCAATTGAGAAGGTGATCCGGGAATGCCTGATCGAATTCGGCGGGAACCGGGCCGGTTTGGCTTGGGAGGACGCGAGTATGTCCGATTTATATCACTACTACAACGAGCCTGGCCGGGCATACTGGGTCATTGAGAAGGAGAACGGTGAGATTGCTGGAGGCTGCGGCATTGCCCCGTTCGGGGAAGTGGAAGGCGTATGTGAGCTGCAGAAAATGTATCTGACACCTGAAACAAGAGGTACAGGCCTGGCGGGAGAGCTCCTGAAGAAAGCACAGGAATTTGCAAAGCTTCATTATTCGCAGTGTTATTTGGAAACGTTACAGAATATGCATGCCGCCAACCGGTTCTACCTGAAGCATGGCTTTACACTGCTTGGCGCGCCGCTTGCCGGATCGGAACATTTTGCCTGCGATGCCTGGTACCTCAAGGATTTGGGTTAATTAAGCCGTGAAATCTCTTCAGTTCGAGCATTCTCCGAAACATTGTCTTATCTTTAAGCTGTTTAAAAATAATACTGTTCGGCTTAGTATTGACTTCCAGAATCCATGGATGCAGCGACGCATCAAGGCCGATATCAACCCCCAGTTCTTTGAAACGGGGGTTTGTTTTGTTGAATTCATGGGCTGCTTTAAAGCTTAATTCCTTGAGCCTTGCAGTGAATTCAATCCTGTCTGCTCTTTGTTTGATAAAAGGGCTGAGCAGCGCCTTCATCGGGAGCGCTTTACCGCCTGCATGGTAATTGGTTACAATTTTGCGGGGATGTGCAAGCCGGCCGATGATGCCTGTAAATTCCCATTTGTTCTGCTCATTCCTCTGAATGACGATGCGGATATCGGTGAGCCTGTTTCTTAACCTGAGCAGTTTGATTCCAGCCTGAATAATGTAAATTCCGCTAAGCTTGTGAGCATTCAAAGCTATGAACATCTCGTCAAAACTATTGAACCTGAGCTGTTTAGTACCGCTCCGCATCCAATAACGGCTTATTTTCCCCCTGCTTACTCTAATTATGCCTCTGCCCGCCGATCCTTTATCGGGCTTAACATAGACCATTTGATGCTTATTGAGCATGGATGCCAGATTGGCATAAGAAAATAAAGACGTGTCCGGCACATACCTGGACAGCTCGGGGCTGCTCAGTAAGATCTGCGTTTTAACCCATTTACTGCCTAAGTTCGCATTTTTCTGATCAACCGGCATGGTTCTGTTCACCTCATTATATGAAATGGGAGAAATTTGAATGGGAGAAATTATTTTTAGAATTCGTCTCATTTTTGGAGTTCGTCTCATTAAGGTATGATAACCGGCTTCAGGTTGACCTTGGTAAAATCCTAGTCGTTCACGGTTAAAGTGCCCGGCTCGAAACCAAACTAGATGAAGGGATCTCCCCCAAAAATCTACGTACAAAGAGGATCTTTCCAACATGAACAACATGAACAGCATGAACAACAACAGGAGCAGCATGAACAACAACACGAGCAAGAAGAACAGCTCTTCAAATGCAAAAGGGACGGCAAAACAGGAAGGCAGGCTGAAGTGGTGGCAGCTTTCTCTGCTGGGCGTGGCGGGGACGATCGGGACAGGCTATTTTTTGGGCTCAAGTCTGGCAATCTCGATGGGGGGACCGGCGGTGCTGATCGCTTATCTTCTTGCTGCTGCGGGCACCTATATTGTCTTTGATGCGCTGGCTGCAATGACGGCAGAACAGCCTGAGGAGGGCTCTTTCCGTTCCTATGCGAAGAAAGCCTTCGGCGGGCTGGCCGGATTCGGCAGCGGCTGGGTGTATTTGTTCTCCGAGCTGCTGATTATGGGGAGCCAGCTGACGGCGCTGTCCATCTTTGCGCGTTTCTGGTTACCTGCTGTACCGATGTGGGCTTTCGCTGCCGGCTTCGGCCTGCTTGGGCTCGTCATCGTATTCTTTGGCAACAAAGGCTTTGACCGTGTTGAGAACGTTCTTGCCATCATTAAAATGGCAGCGATCGTAATGTTTCTTGTGCTCGCTGCCGCTCTGCTGGCAGGCTGGATTCACGGCGGAAAATATGAGCCTAAAGTTCCCTCCTCTTATACGGCGTGGTTCCCTTCAGGCTGGACCGGGCTTTGGTCGTCGTTTATCTTCGCTTTCTATGCGTATGGAGGCATTGAAGTTCTCGGCATCATGTCCAATCGGCTGGAGAAGCCGGAAGAGGCCCCTAAAGCGGGGAAGGTCATGCTCATTACGCTGGCTGTCGTCTATGGTTTGTCCATTGGGCTGGCTGTAACGATGGTTCCGCTAAAAGCTTTTAACCCCAAAGAAAGTCCGTTTGTACTCGCCTTAAGCAGTGAACATTTGGCCTTTGTACCGCATTTATTCAATGGCGTGTTGATTGTAGCAGGCTTCTCCACCATGACGGCGTCGCTTTATGCGGTCGCATCCATGATTAACACGCTGGCCAAGGAAGGGGATGCTCCCCGGTTGTTTGCCGTCAAATGGAAGGACAAATATCCTCTGTACGGGCTGGGTCTTATCGCGTGCGGCCTCATTGCAGCCATTATCACGGCTTTGCTGCTTCCGGGCAAGGTCTATGAATACATTACAACGGCTGCCGGCTTGATGCTGCTGTACAACTGGTCTTTTATTCTGCTGTCTTCCGGCAGACTGGTCTCTTCCGGCAGACTGGGCGCTGTCAAGCGGTGGATCGGTTTAGTGCTGATTGCTGCAGCAGTGAGCGGAACGTTGTTTCATGCGCTCAGCCGGCCGGGGTTCTTTATCAGTCTGCTGCTCGTTTCGGTCATTGCCATCTGCGGCTTTATTGTCGAGAAGCGAAGAGCCGGCCGGGAAGGAAGCGGACAGGGGGACAGTTCTGAGCGAGAGCAGCCGCACCATCCGTACCATCCGCAAAGATTCCGGCCGGATAAACCCTACCGGAGCAAAGGGATCATTCGTCAGAAGAGCAGAACGTAAGCTCCCCTCACTTGAGAGCTGGCGGACTCAAGGACTCAAAGCTCAAAGAAACAGCATGCGCGCAGCCTGCACTCCGAAATAAGCGCCAAAGCCGAGCAGCGAGATCCCGGACAGAATCGAAATGCTTCTCAGCACGCCTGAGGTCAGAAATCTCCGGAACATGCTTGAGGCGGCAGCCATGGAGAAATCCCAGATCAGGATCCCGATTACAATTCCTCCGCTGTAGATCAGGAGCTGGCTCATCGGGTAGGTGCTCGCTGCATCAGCCAGGATGGAGCCGTAAATCCCCAGCCAGAACAGGATCGAGAGCGGGTTAAAGAACGACATGAAGAAGCCGGATAAGAAGGACTTGTACAAAGGCGTGCTGCCGCCTCTCATTTGACGCGAAGTGATTTTTCCAGCGTCTTTGATGCTTTCAAATCCCGTGTACAGAAGCACCATAAACCCGAACAGCCACAGAAATGCTTTGACGTAAGGATTGTTCAATATTTGAACGACCCCGAAATAAACAAGGAACATATACGCAAGGTCGGCAAGCAGGGCACCCAGCCCCACGCACCAGGCATGCCAGAAACCTCCTTTAATGCCCTTATCCAGCTGAGCCGCATTAATAGGTCCGATGGGCGCAGAAAGCGAAAGTCCCAGAAGAATGTATCCGACTAACACGTTAATGGTGTTCTCCTCCCTTTCTTAGCACTGTATGTTAGTTATATTCAGCTTGTCAGGGGAATAGGACAAGACGCGGAAGCGGTCCCCCCTTGAAGCCCCTTGAAACGCGGAGAGCCTCCCTGAGAACCGCGGGATTTGATAGCGGCCTGCATGGGACGAATAAGTTAAAAGCGCATTTTCCAATAATAGAAGTAGTTTAAACCTTTCGTTATGGACAAGGGGGCTCTTAAGGTTGAATCCTAATGACCGCAAACTGTTGATTGCCGCACTTGGCGGTGTTAATGAAATTGGGAAAAATATGTATTTCATTCAATATAACAATGATATTGTCGTTATTGACTGCGGCTCTAAATTCCCGGATGAGAATCTTCCCGGAATTGACCTCATTGTTCCTGATATCACTTATCTGTTAGAGAACAGGGAGAAGGTCAGAGCCTTGATCGTCACTCACGGACACGAGGATCATATTGGAGGCATTCCTTATCTCCTTAAACAGCTCAATATTCCGGTATATGGCACCAAGCTGACCCTCGGGCTGATCAAGATCAAGCTGAAGGAGCACGGGCTGTTAAAGCAGGCAGAGCTGCACACCGTTGCTGCCGATTCGGTTATTGAGGCCGGCCGAATCGGGGTCTCCTTCTTTGCGATCAATCACAGCATTCCGGATTGCGTCGGGGTGTGCTTTCAAACGCCGGAAGGCGCGGTAGTGCATACCGGTGACTTCAAATTCGACTTCTCGCCCGTGAACGGACCGTACCCGGATCTGCACCGGCTGGCGGAAATAGGCAGGCAGGGCGTTAAAGTCCTGCTGTCCGAGAGCACGAATGCGGAAAGGCCGGGATTTACGCCTTCCGAGCGCCTGGTCGGGGGGCAGATCTTGGATGCTTTTGCAAGAGCGAAGCAGCAGATCTTTATCTCTACGTTCGCCTCCAATGTGAACCGGGTGCAGCAGGTCATTGATGCCGCTGTCGAAACCGGTCGCAAGCTGATCCTGCTGGGCCGGAGCATGGTGAACGTCGTCAGCGTTTCGATGGAGCTCGGGTATCTGGATGTTCCGGACGGCCTGCTGATTGAACCGGAGGAATCCGAAAGGTATCCGGCTGAACGGATCGCTGTATTGTGCACCGGGAGCCAGGGAGAACCGATGGCAGCATTATCAAGACTGGCCAGCTCCAAGCATTCGAAGATCGAAATTCTGCCCGGTGATACCGTCATTATTGCGGCAGGCCCCATTCCGGGCAATGAGCGCAATCTTGCCCAGGTTATAGATAACCTCTATGTGCTGGGAGCCAAGGTCATCTACGGATCCGGCACCGCCACGGGGATGCATGTTTCCGGCCACGGAAGCCAGGAGGAATTGAAGCTGATGCTGACGCTGATGAAGCCGGAATATCTGATTCCCGTACACGGGGAATTCCGGATGCTGTACCAGCACCGCCAGCTGGCTGAATGGGTAGGTATACCGCACGAGAACGTCTTTATCGTCAAGAACGGGGAGACGGTTCAGATCGAGAACGGACAAGCGCTGCTTGGGCCGAAAGTTCCTTCAGGAAACAGCTTTGTCGATGGCCTGGGGATTGGAGAAGTCGGCAACATCGTGCTCAGGGACCGGCGGCATTTATCCTCGGACGGCATGATCATCATTGTAACGACGTTAAGCAAATCCGAGAAGAACATGCTGGCCGATCCGGAGGTCATTTCAAGAGGGTTTGTCTTTGTCAGGGAATCCGAAGAGCTGATGGGCCAGATCCGGGATCTGGTTCTGACCACCATGAACGGGCTGAATGAAGCGGAGAAGAGCCAGTGGAGCGAAATCAAGCAGATTCTTAAGGATAACGTCGGCAGATTTATCTACAGCCAGACGAAGAAACGGCCGATGATTCTCCCGATCGTCATAGAGGTTTAGATCACAATAATGCAGGTCCGCAGCTCCACGCGAAAGCGTGGGCTATTTTTTTACATTTGGCAACATGAAACTTTTGGTAATTGGATTGCGTCTTATAACATACGGGAGGTGGAAGCTCTAAAATAAATTGTTAATTCACCAAGAAAATGACATCATTGGCAACGGAAGATTAAGTTGGAGGGTGAACTTTTTGAAGAAAATCATATCTGCATTTATGGCCGCTGTCCTCACTGCAGCTGTTATTGCACCGCCCCAAGTGCATGCTGCTTCCGCAATCAAAATTTATATAGACGGCACAGAGCTTGTCACCGACCAGGCCCCGGTCGTTTCGGGCAGCCGTACTTTTGTGCCGCTCAGAGGGATCTTTGAAGCCCTGGATGCGGATGTTCTGTGGGATCAGCGCTCCCAGACCGTCACCTCTTACAAGGATGACACCACGGTTGTGCTTACGCTTGGTTCCAGAACGGCAACAATCAACGGCGAGGTCGTCTCGCTGGATTCCCCGGCCTTCTCCCGGAACGGCAGAACGCTGGTGCCGCTTCGCTTTGTGAGTGAAGCACTGGGACAGACCGTTGACTGGCAGCCAGCCTCAAGAATCGTAATCATTCATACAAACGGAGATTCAGGAGAAGTGACGCCGGGGACGGTAGACAGCGTGTCTTATGTAAGCGCAAGGGTTACCGGACAAAACGGGAACGGCTCGGATGTAGTAGTGAACTTTGCCCGTCCGGACTATACCGCGAACATAACCGGCTACCGGATCTTTATCGTCAAGGCAGCTGATGCTTCGGGCTTTACTGAAGCGAAAGCTTTGCGCGTGAATGGGTCCAATTACACGGCGGTCTCGTCCGCGGGCGGAGACCAGTCGGTCAGCCTGACTGCCCAAACCCGCGATGTCGACGGCAATATACTTGCAGCAGATTCTTCCTATAAGGTATTTGTGATGACGCTCGGCAATTCGGGGGATTATGCCCTTTCCTCGCCTTCGGATACTTTTACATTGACTGGAAATTCGGTGCCTGCCGCATCAAACGTAAGCATAAGCGACGTTGCCGATTATGGGGATGGACGCGATTTGGCGGTCAGCTTTACCAAAGCATCAAGCGAATCCAACATCTCCGGCTACCGGGTGTTTATTGTGAAGACCGCAAATGCTTCCCGTTTCACGCTGTCTGCGGCTAATGCGGTTTCAAGCTCCAACTACACTTCAGTCGGCAAAGCAGGCAGTACGCTGAGCACGGTGCTGAATGCCGGCAGCCGGGATACTTCGGGTGAACTGCTCAAGAATGGAGTATCTTACACGGCCTTCGTGCTTTCGGTCAGCAGCAAACCGTCCGCATCTGCCAGCAGGCTCTCTGCGGCTTCCTCGCCGCTGATCCTGAGCGCCTCTAATCAGGCGCCGGTCCTTTCATCGGTAACCGATAATTCGAATTACGGCGACGGAAGAGACCTGCAGGTCAGCTTTACCAAAGCTTCGGATGAATCCAAAGTCGCGAATTACCGGATCTACGTGGTGAGAGCAGACAGCGCCGGGAGCTTTACTCTGAGCGCGGCAAATGCGGCTTCCAGAGACCGTTACTACGAAGTGTCCAAGAACGGGAATAAGACGCTTACGACCGTCCTGCCAAATACCTTGAAGGATGTTCAAGGCTATGCTGTGACGGAGGGAGTATCTTACAAGGTGTTTGTCATGGCGGTGTCCAATAACAGTTCCAAATATCCGAATTGGCTGTCAGCGCCTTCCGCGGCGATTACCTTGTCAGACAGCGGGGTTGCTGCGGTAAGCAGCTTAAAGGCAAGCGACACCAGCGACTACGGAGATGGCCGGGATTTGCAGGTATCCTTCACGGATGCCAAGAGTGAAAGCAGCATCAGCGAATACCGTGTATTTGTTGTAAAATCTGCGGATGCCGGCAGCTTCACTTTATCCAAGGCCAGCAAGTTGTCCGGCAGCTACTATACTTCCGTCTCTTTAAGCGGCAGCACGCATAACCTGAATCTCGATAAAAATGCCCGAAGCACAGACGGGGCGCTCATTGTCAACGGAACTGGCTACAAGGTATTTGTGCTTTCGGTCGCCAAGAACGGCAATGTGAACAACAATGTACTGTCCAGCCCGTCCTCGTCGATTACACTGTCCGTCAACAAAGGGGTTCCGGCAGTCAGCAATCTGAAAGTAAGCGATATTGCGGATAACGGAGACGGCCGGGATCTCCAGGTTTCTTTTGACAAAGCCTCCACAGAGACCGGCATAAATGGATACCGTGTATTTGTGGTAAAAGCGAACGAAGCCGGCAGCTTCACATTATCCAAAGCCTCGAGCTTGTCCAGCTCCTATTACACCAGTGTCCCCAAAACCGGCAGCAATCTGAGCTTGGCACTAAACAGCTATACCCGTTCGGTTGACGGCGACATTGTCGGCAAAGGCCAAAGTTATAAAGTGTTTGTGCTGACCGTAGGGAGCGGGACGAATGGAGCCTTGTCGGCTGCTTCTTCAAGCATTACGCTGACCGACAACAAATCGCTTGGAGCAGTCTCCAATCTGACAGTCAGCGATATTGCGGACAACGGCAATGCCGGCGATTTAAAGGTCAAGTTCTCTAAGGCGGCTGATGAGAGCCAAATCGGCAGCTACCGGATAATGGTTGTGAAAGATTCGGACGCTTCCAGCTTTACATTGGCCAAGGCAAACAATGTGACCAGTTCTTATTACAAGAAGGTCAGCACAACCGGCGGAGATTACAGTGTGAATCTGGATGACTGGCTGCGGACAGTAAACGGGGAAGCCATTACAAACGGCACAGCCTACCGGATCTTTGTCCTGTCCGTAGGCAAATCCGGCTATTCAGGCAGCAATAAGCTCTCTGCGGCGTCCTCGGCGATCACATTGACCCGCAATCTGACAATCAGCCCGGCGACAGAGGTCAAGGCGTCGCTGAACGACGATAACGCCAGTCTGAAGGTAACCTTCACGAAATCGGAATCCGAGAACCTGATCTCGGAATACCGGATTCTCGTTGTTCCTTCGGACCGCGGTTCCTTTAAATTAAGCGATGCTGAAGCGGTAGACGGAGCCGGCTATCTCAGCACCGGTAAAGAGGGAGCTGCAGTTACGAAGACTATTGCTTCCGATATTTCCGGAGCTGCCCTGAAGCCGGGAGCCGGCTACAAGGTATATGTGCTCGCGGTTTCAAACGGAACCGCCGATACGCCTGATGTGCTCTCTGCTGCCTCTGATACCGTCGAGATTCCAGCTCCCGCACCAGCTTCAGCGGCAGATTCCGATTCCTCAGTGGATTCCGGCCAGCAGCAGGCTCAGCCTTAAGGAGGAATGAACGGCCTGGGAGCAGCCAGCCGGTCCGAAAATAAAAATTTTAACAAGTCATGTTAAATAAGACTGGATTAATTGGCGAGTTCCTGCTATTATTATGGAAATATTTTAAATGCTTGGATGAGGAACAGTACCTGCCTGTCCGGTTTCAGAAAGCTGCTGGTTGATGCGAAGCAGCAGAAGGAGATCAGGGAACTCGCCTTGGAGCAGCCGCTTTGAAACCGGAACTATGTGTTCGGGGATTAGCTGCGGCCGGAATGCCCGCCGTTACGAGGGGCAGGATACGGGCTTGATCCCTTTATCCGCTGAGCGTATGAACGGTTGTTCATAAAACTGGAGTGGTACCGCGTAAGACATGGTCTTTCGTCTCTAATGATTGATTTGGAGACGAAAGGCCTTTTTATTTTTTCATTCGATATGGGAGGGAAATGTATGATGGATTACAGAAAGTACAAACGAGGATATTTTTTGCCGCCGGTGGTTACGCATGATTGGGTACATAAAGACTATATCGATCAAGCGCCTCTTTGGTGCAGCGTCGATCTCCGCGACGGGAATCAAGCTCTTGTTAAGCCGATGAATCTCCAGGAGAAGCTCGATATGTTCAAAATGCTGCTCAAGATCGGCTTCAAGGAAATCGAAGTTGCCTTTCCTGCAGCCTCCGACACTGAATTTCAATTCTTGCGCACCATTATTGAAGAGAAGATGATTCCGGAGGATGTAACGATCCAGGTCATTACCCAATCCAGAGAACATATCATCCGCAGAACGTTTGAAGCGCTGGAGGGTGCTCCCCGGGCGATCGTGCATCTGTATAATTCGACATCTGTCATCCAGCGTCAGCAGGTGTTCCAGAAGAGCAAAGAAGAAATCAAACAGCTTGCGGTGGACGGAGCAGTCCTGCTCAAGGAATTGGCTGCAACAACACCAGGAAATTTCATGTTCCAATACAGTCCGGAAAGCTTCCCGGGCACCGAGGTCGATTACGCGCTTGATATCTGCAACAGTGTACTGGAGATCTGGAAGCCGGACAGCGCTAACAAAGCTATTATCAATATTCCGACTACTGTGGAAAATGCGATGCCGCACGTCTTCGCCAGCCAGATTGAATATATCCATAAAAATCTCGCCTACCGCGACGGCGTCGTTCTGTCCGTGCATCCTCACAACGACAGAGGCAGCGGTGTAGCGGATGCGGAATACGCCATTTTGGCGGGAGCGGACCGGGTGGAAGGAACCTTGTTCGGCAATGGCGAAAGAACCGGCAATGTCGACATCGTCACACTTGCGATGAATCTGTATTCCCACGGTATTGATCCGAAGCTGGATTTCAGCAGCATGCAGGAGATCATCGAAGGATATGAGCGTCTGACCCAAATGCGGGTTGCAGAGCGCCATCCTTATGCGGGCGAGCTGGTCTTCACCGCGTTCTCCGGCTCCCACCAGGATGCGATTGCCAAAGGCATGCAGTGGCGCGAGAAGAACGATTCGCCGATCTGGGAAGTTCCTTATCTGCCGATCGATCCTAAAGATGTAGGCAGAAACTATGAAACCGACGTCATCCGGGTGAACAGCCAGTCCGGCAAAGGCGGGGTAGGCTACATGCTTCAGCAAAGCTACGGTATCCAGCTTCCGGCAGGAATGAAGGAAGAAATGGGATACCTGGCCAAAGGCGCCTCCGACCAAAGAGAGAAAGAACTGTCCGCGGAGGAGATTTACGACCTCTTCAAGGCCGAATATGTCGATAATACCCATAATTTCGAACTGCTCGATTACAGCTTCAAGAAAGAGGGCGGCTCTATCGTTGCTACCCTGGAAATTTCCAAGTCGGGTGAACGCGAGACCATCAACGCGCTTGGCAATGGCCACCTTGATTCTGTAAGCAATGCTTTCAAAGCCTATCTTGACGTCGATTATGAGCTGTCCTTCTATGAAGAACACTCGCTCGGACGCGAGTCTTCCGCGCAGGCGATTGCCTACGTGGGTCTGTCGACCGGCGGAAAAGTATATTGGGGTGCAGGCATTCACCCGGATATCATCCAGGCGTCCGTACACGCGATGCTGGTAGCCTTGAACCGGCTGGAAAATACGAAGTAACGGTTCCCCTCAGGGGACCGTTTGATCCGGCAGTCCATTTCCGAAAGGGAATGGGCTGCTTTTTTATAGAGCAAACAAGAAATGTGTAATATTTTGTTGAAATTTTCCGATATAAATAGGTGAATATTTATTGCGTTTGTAGATTTATCAGAAAGAGATAGAGAAAGAGAAAGAGAAAGAGAAAGAGAAATTGGATATTAGGGGAAGCTGGAGAACTAGAAAACGGAAGGGGGAGAGAAGTCGGGCGACTTAGACTAATGGCGTAACCAGAATCATTTACTTAGACACAAGTAATACTGCCGGGGGGCTATCCAATGAAAATAAAAACAAAAATCTATGTGTATTTCTCCATTTTGATCTTATTTCTTATTGCCGGGGTAGGGTATCAGACCATTAACACACAGAAGCAGTCCGGACGATTGGATAATGTCAAGACGGATTCGCTGAAATCCCTGCATTTTGCCGGAGACACGAAAGCCATTCTGTCCCAAATTCAGACTCAGCAGGTATTAGGGATTGCCCAATTGGGAGAACCCAAGAACATTCAAGCTCAAATCGATGACTTGTCTAAACAATTTAGCAGCGATCTGGATCAATATGTAGGGTTAAATCCAGAAGACAAAGCTAAAGTGGATGATATTAGAAGCAAAATGGATAAAGCGCTGCATAACGATCAAGCAGATATGAATGTTATTAATGATATTACGAGTGCAATCGACAACTTTTCACAAGCGGAAAATAACGAAGCGCATAACACCGTTACTGGCGTAATGGATGAAAATAACCGTTCCAATCTGTATGTCGCACTTATTCAATTGGGAGGCCTGCTGTTCAGCATCTTTGCGGCATGGGACTTGATCCGCTCCTTTAACAGACCTGTCCGCCAGCTGACTGCAGCAGCGCAGAAGATCTCTGAAGGCGACCTGAGTGAGCCGATCGTGAACAAGAAGAAAGACGAGATCGGGACATTAGCGAACATATTCGAACAAATGCGGCAGAGCCTTTCTTCCTTTATTGAAGCCGCTCAGCATACGTCCAGTCAGGTGGCTGTCTCCAGCCAGCAGCTGACGGATCAAACGCAGCAATCCCGGGAGCAGATTTCAGCCGCTTCGCTGACTGCCCAAAATATTGCCGAAGGCGCAAATGTGCAGATGGTCAGTATTTCAGAGACTGCCCGGGCTATGGAAGAAATTTCGCTTGGCGTACAGCGCATCTCCGAGACCACTTCGGCTGTATCCCAATTGTCCGTAACTAATGAACAGGAAGCTAAAGCAGGGAACGAGCAGCTTCAAGCCGCGGTTGTTCAAATGGATCATATCAACCAAGTGGTTGCTGAATTCTCAGAGATTGTCGGCAAGCTGAACGAACATTCGCAAAATATTAATCAGATTACCGATTTGATCGCGAGCATCGCCGCCCAAACGAACCTGCTGTCTTTCAATGCAGGAATTGAAGCAGCCCGTGCAGGTGAGCATGGCAAAGGCTTTGCGGTCGTAGCCGCCGAAATCAGAAAGCTCGCTGCTGAATCCAAAGCTTCGTCTGACCAGATCAGTGACATCGTCTCGATCATTCAGAAGGATACCCTTTATGCGGTAAAATCCATTGAAGCCGGCGTAACCCAGGTTGAGCAGGGGCGGGAATCCATCCACAGCGCGAATGAAGCTTTTAAAGCGATTAACAAATCCACCGGAGAAATCTCCATGCAGATCCAGGAAATTTCTGCTGCATCCGAGCAGTTATCCGCCAGCTCCGAAGAAGTCAGCGCTGCCATCAATGAGCTGGAGGGAATTGCCAAGAAAGCCTACACCGGCAGTGCCGAAATGGCCCAGGCATCCGAAACGCAAAACAGCTCTATTCAAAATATGGCACGCGCAGCCGAGCTGCTGAACGAATCTTCTCAGGAGCTGGGACGCTATATTGCAAAATATAAGGTTTCTTAAATGAATCCTAGAATCAGATATAGAGAGCAGATTAGGGGAAAAGGGTAAAAATTCGGGGAACAGGATGAGCGCATTCTTGTTCCCTGTTTTTTTTGCATAGGGCAGCAGGCTCGGTAATCTCTCAGAGTCGGGACTCTTTCTGCACCCTAGTTTGACAGCGCTTTCGAAACCTGCTAAAGATAAATCTGTATTCCATATTCTATCGTTACTTAATATGCCTAATTGGAGGTCATGAACCATGAACATTTTAATAGCCGGAGCGAGCCGGGGGCTGGGGTTAGAGCTTGTAATGGAAGCACTGGAGCGCGGTCACAGCGTCATAGCAGGGGTTCGAAATCCTGAAGAGAAGGGGAGCAGGCTTCAGCAGTTAGCCGGTTCAGACTCCGATCCTAATATTCGGGAACGGCTGCAGCTGGTTAAGCTGGACGTCCAGGATGAGAGCAGTATTGCAGAGGCGGCAGCAGACCTAAACAATAAAGGGATCAGCCTGCATGCGATAGTTAATAATGCGGCCATTTTAAATGCGCGGAATACCCCGATTGAAGAGCTGGATCTAAACGACGTACAGACCGCTTTCGATATTAATCTGTTCGGCCCGATCCGGGTGGTTAAACACATGCTGCCGCTTCTCTCGGAAGCTGAGGCTTCCATTATCAACGTGTCGTCAGAAGCTGGAAGTCTTACGAATGCATACCCGAACGATTATCCGTACGGCATGACCAAAACGGCACTGAACATGTTCACCCTCCAGCTTGGCAGCCTGCTGAAAGGCCGGGACACGCAGGTGCTGAGCGTGCACCCCGGCTGGATGCGGACCGATATGGGCGGGGAAGAGGCAGCTTTGGACCCCAGAGCAAGCGCCAAAGGGATACTGGATCTGATCGAGCGCAGAACCGCTGTCAGCTCCCGCTACCATTTTGTAGATTATACAGGAGCGGATATGACTATCTGACAAGTGAGATAAAGTTATACGAGCTATACGATATTCATCCGATCTGGACGGATCCATACGAGCCATACGCAAAGAACCGCAGGCAAATGCGCCTGCGGTTCTTAGTTTCGTCATAGCCGGTACAGCAAAAATCAGAGGATTAATTGGCTTGGCCTGTTACGGCTGTGCCATTTTTCGTAATAGTGTAAGTAACAATTTCACCGCTCCAGAAGTGGAACTTCAGCGTCACATCTCCATCTTTGACTTCATTAAAGAAGGCAGGGAGCAGGTCGATTGTTCCATTGTCATAATTCGGGTTGAAGGTATTGCCGAATTCTTTGTAGGCTGTCCAGTTCTGCGGACCTGCAAAGCTTCCGTCAGCGTATACCGCTTCCATTGTCGCAAGGCGGTCACCGTTGAAAGCAGTCGGAATCGAGAACGAGTCCGTTGTGCCGGAAGCACTTTGAAGCTGAGGAGTCTTATAGACAATGACGTTGACTTTCCATTCCGGACCTTTATTGAAGCTCAGGGTCAGAACGGCGTTAACTCCTGTCTTGCCGGAAGCGGTCAGGCTCTTGAGTGTATTGGCTTTCAAAGTGAGCAGCCCGCCGTCAGTCAGCGTGTAATCCTGATTCTTCTTCAGCTTCTTGCCGTTAACCGAAATGCTGTCAAATTTGGTTCCGTTTAGAGTTAATTGCAGGGAAGCATCTTTGACCTGCTGGCCTTGCTTGATGAAGATCTGATCGCTTGAAGCAGTTGCCGCAGCGCCATTGACCGTATCCATGATCATGTGATACAGCGAAGGATCGGACCATTTGAAAGTGGTGCGTCCAAAGTGCTGGCCGTTATCCCACAGCATGGCGGTAATGTGCTTATCCTTGAGCTTGTTCAGCAGGAAATTGAAGAACTTCAGCTTCTCGCCTTGTTCGATGACATTGGTGTTCTTGTCAAAGCCAAGCAGTCCGTATTCGCCAAGAATAACCGGAATCCCTTTGGCTGTGAATGTATTGTATACGTTATCGAAGGTTGTGGTGATATCGTTTTGGGTATCTTGTTCAAAAGTTGTATAACCCGCAATGTTCACACTGAAAGGCCAGAACCCGTAATAGTGAACGGTTGCAATCAAGTTAGGATCATTCAGGCTGGTAATGGTGCTGTAGAGCTCATCCATGTTCTCCTGAGTCGGTGAAGATCCCAAAGAAGGCAGTACCAGAGGACGAGTGGTGTTCTTCCCGCCGGAAGCGCGGACGATTTGGTGGAAGGAAGTATTCAGCTCTGCCAGCATATCAAACATTTTGGCAGTGTCTGTAGTTCCGCCATCCGTAAACCGCGGCTCGTTGATGCTTTCAAACAGCAGCTTGTCGGAAGTATTCTTGAAGCGGTCTGCGATTTGGGTCCAGGCAGCATTATATTGCGCGAGAACCTCATCATGCTTGCTCTCCATATAGCTGACCCACTGCCAGGAATCATGGTGCACATTGATCAGAACGTACAAATGAGCATCAAGCGCCCAATTGACCACTTCTTGAACACGATCAAGGTAAGCAGGATCAATGGTATAGTCCGGAGCACTGCCCATATGCTGGCCCCAGGTTACCGGAATGCGGATACTGTTGAAGCCCTGCTTCTTAATTTGCTGGATCAGCTGCTTGGTGACCTTCGGATTGCCCCAGGTTGTCTCATCAGCACCGGTGGCGTCCAGCGTATTGCCGAGGTTCCAACCGGGCTGCATGCTGTCGACATAGGACTGCAGCGCATTTGTCTTTGTCTTGGCAGAAGAAGCAGTAAGCTCCGCACCGGCTGCTGATGCGCCGGAAGCAAACATGGATAACAACAGGACAGAAATCAAAGTGAATGAGAATAGCGACTTGGCTGATCGATGCTTCATTTTGGTTCTCCTTTTGTCTAGTGATTTGAGTTTCGGCTTCTAGAATCTGGCTGCAGCGTCTGAAACTTGTACGTAATCACAAAGATGCCGTGCAGCACATCTGCGAGAATGCAAAGCGTAAGGAGCTATTCACCTCCGGCAGTCAAAGTGTAAGCGTTACCAAAATATAACTTAGCAAAACTTGGTCCAAGAAAATACCGTAATAATTAAAGTAAAAAACATATAAAAATTAGACATGAAAGCGGATTTGATTGACTAAGCATTCAAATCAAAGGAATGAATGGGCACCGATCCGGGAATGCTTAACTTTACCATAAAATGTAATAGTAAGAGGTGTTCAGGCATGTTCAATGACCAGGAGATTGACCGCAAGCGGCGTTACAGAGCTTATATCAATTTATTAGGCACGACCCAATAAGCTTAAGAAATCCATATATTATCGCCTGCTGGTCGATGGCTTTTCCCGGCTTCGGACATATTCTCCTCAATAAATATTTGCGGGGCTACTTTCTCATCTTCTGGGAGATGTTTATTAACCAGAAAATACAGCTAAACCAGGCTATGGTCTTCACGTTTAACGGCCAATTCCAGGCGGCGCGGGAGGTGCTGGACCCCAAATTCATGTCGCTTTATATACCCGTGTATCTATTTGCGATTTGGGACAGTTATCGTACGGCGGTGGATTTGAACAAGCTGTCCAAGCTGGTCTACCGCGAGAATTACCCCTTCAAAGAATTCAGTCTGGGACCGCTGGAAATTAATTATACCGTCAAGCGCAAGCCCTGGTTAGCCGTATTTTGGTCTATGTGTATTCCGAGTCTGGGGCAGCTCTATCTAAACTACGTTTTATTGGCATTGCTGATCATGATCCTGGCTGTTGTGCTCGTCTGGAAGTCCAGCATCGTTTTTGCCATTCACTATCTCCTATTAGGCGATATAACATCTGCTAACCAGGTTGTGGATTGCCAGTGGCTCCTCTACATGCCTTCGTTTTACTTTTTCGCAATCTATCAAGCCTATTGTGCTGCAATTGAGAATAACCGCTTATTTACGGACACACTGAAAAACCATTTAATCCGGAAGTATCAGCCGGCTGGCCACAGAATCACGGTCAGGGAAAAGGTGGACTAATGCAAATTTTTGCTGCGTTTGAATATTCAGAGTTTGTGGAGCTTGCCATTTCGGAGCTTGAGGCCCGCGGCATCACCGGCATATACGCTGTTCCACTAAACAGCCGTCCCAAAGATCATCCTCTAGTCAAAGAAAGCCAGCAGGAGATGATATCCACTTATTTTGAAAAAGGGATGGTACTGGCCTTCATGTTCTCTACCATCGGAGCAAGCAAAGGCTTCGTCTGGCCCGGGGGACCCGTAATCTGGGGACTGGCGGGAGCAGGGGCGGGGTTTCTGTGCGGGGTGCTGCTAAACCTGGTACTCCAGCTACTGAAACGAAAGAAAAGCAAGACGGGAAAGTCAGGACAGAGAGAAAAGACAGGCTTCCGCCCAGCCAGGCAGGAAGAAGTTATTCTGATCGTAAACTGTGAAGAAAGCCAGATCCCGCTTGTTGAAAATATTTTATGGCTGCACAAAGCTTTAGGAGTCGCTGCCACCAAATAGTAAAAATAGAAAATAAAAAAGTTTGAGATACCTGGAGAAAGCTATTCATTTTAAAAGGGGTTTTGTCGATATATGTCGTGAATTGCAAATTAAATAGTGGGGGAATTCCAGACATGGATAAACTAAACCAAATTGCAGACAAACCGCCCAAACGAGACCGGGATGCCGGGCTGACAGCCAGAGAGAAGGATATGGTCCGCCGCAACGGTATTGTTTTTATCGCGATCCTGATTGTGACCGGGCTGGCTTCACTCGCCATTCTAACGAACCTGAAGAACGGCCTGTCTTCTTCCACTATGGTTATGATGATTGTTCAACTATTAACCGTGGTATTAGTCGGAGTCTTCCATGCGAAACGGATCTTTATCATGAATATACGCTATATAGCGGTTATTGGCTCTGTGCTGAGCTCGCTGTATGTTTCGATTTCGAGCCCTGCTGCAACGAATATTCTGGGTCTCTTTTACCTCCTGATGCTGGCTTTAATTTATATGAGCCTTCCGATCGTCGCTGCAGTGGAGGTTTACGGGCTCGGGATGCTCATCTACATGCTGTACGGACAGTCGGACAAGGTAGATATTCCTTCAGATTCAGCCATTACATACCTGATCTATTACATCCTGATTTCGATTATGATCTTTTCGCTGCTTAAGATCAGCAATCATCTAATCAAGGAAACCAGCCATTCCCGGATGCAAAGTGAAGAGATGATGCAGCAGCAGCAGGTACAGCAGGATGCCATGTACAAGGTCGTTACCGAGGTATCCCGCAATGTCGAAGAGATGAACCAGTCGGGAGAGCAGTTCAATCATGCGTTCAAAGAAATGCATCTGGCCTTTCAGGAAATTGCCGGGGGTTCTGCAGCCCAGCTGGAGTCTACCGTAGCGATCGATCAAAGTGTCCAGAAGGTCAGCTCCATGGTGGTGCGGATGTCAGAAGCGATGGAGGAATTGAAGGCGGAGACGGCGTCGGCGAAGCAGCTGTCCGATGCCGGAGAGAGCAAGATCCGAAGCCTGACGGACACCATCGGGCGCTTCAGACAGGACATTGATTCGATGTCCGGCGAGATTTCACTCCTCATTGAGCAGCTTAGCCAAACCGACCAAGTAAGCAAGACCATTAAAGCGATTGCCGCCCAGACCAATCTGCTCTCGCTTAATGCGGGAATCGAAGCGGCAAGAGCCGGTGAGCATGGAAAAGGCTTTGCGGTTGTTGCATCCGAGATCCGCAAGCTCGCCGAGGGCGCGTCGGAATCCGCTGAGCAGATTTCCGAGCAGCTGTCCCAGTTCTCTGCCCAGTCGGAACAGACCCGCATCCGGATGTCGCACGTATCGGAGCAGATGGAAGTGAGCCAGGAGATTGTGAGTGAGACGGGGGCGGCTTTTGGATCGATCAGCAGCTCTGTTGAAATGCTGGATGAGCTGGCCGAAACAAGCGGCTCTTTGATGGGACAAATCGAAAGAGCGTTTGAAAGCGTCAGCGAATCTACCGGACAGCTGGCGTCCGTAAGCGAGCAGACGAGCGCTTCCCTCGAGGAGCTGTCGGCTACGGTGGATTCCCTGCATTCGGGCAACCACAGCAACCTGCAGAATCTGAAGACAGTCGAGGCAGCTCTTAAGCAGATCAGCTGACTCAGTCGTTGAATAAAACAAAGAAAATGCCGCACTCGCTGCGGCATTTTCTGTCTTTATATAACCTATTTAATTAAAAATGCGGGTTACCTATTTTTCCTTCTGAACCATAAGAAAGACCAGACTACAAGAACCAGCAGAACGATTAAACAGACGCTGATGCTGACCCGGTTTTCCTTGTCAAACAGGAAGAGCATGGCAATCACCGCCAGACAAATAACCGTGATGCCGCTGGTGTAAGGGTAGCCCCACAGCCGGAAGGTAGGCTTAGCCGGATAAACCGGCCGGAGCTTCAGCTGAGCCAGGCAGAAGGTCATCCAGACGAGCAGCACCACAAATCCCGGAACCGCCATCAGAACGCTGAAGAGCTGATCCTGGGCGAAAAAGCCTAGCAGTGCGCCGGCAATCAGAATGACGGAGACGAGCTTCAAGGTCTGGACAGGCACCCCTCTCCGGGACACTTGAGCCAGGGCAGCAGGCGCTTCGCCGGCAGAAGCCATCGAATGGAGCATCCGCGTTGCCCCGTACACGCCGGAGTTGGCCGCAGACAAAACAGCGGTTACAAGAATAAAGTTCATGATATGCGCCGAGCCTTTAAGTCCGGTATAATTAAGCACCTGAACGAACGGACTGCTTGTCCCGCCCAATTGATTCCAAGGAATCAGCGCGCAGATGACAAGGATAGGAAGCGTATAGAACAAGATGACACGCAGGATAAAGCTCCCTACAATGCGCGGCAAAATCCGTTCCGCATGCTCGGTCTCTGTCAGGGTTAACCCGATCAGCTCCGATCCGCCGTAGGAGAAGGTAACGACCAGCAAGGCCGAGAAGATCGCCGTCCACCCGTTCGGCAGAAATCCGCCATGGCCGGTTAAATGGCTGAGGCCTGGAGCCGCTCCCGATCCTTTAATAATACCGAAGACCACACAGATGCCGAGGATGACAAAGACGATAATCATGGCAATCTTGATTCCCGCCAGCCAAAACTCCACTTCCCCGAAGCTGTTCACACTCATCAGATTAATAAGAATAATCACCGCCGCGCAGGCGAGACTTAGCACCCACAAAGGGATGGAAGGGAGCCAATACTGCAGGAAGCTTCCCGCTGCTACAATTTCAATGACACAAACCGACATCCACAGGAAGCAGTAGAGCCAGCCCAGAATAAACGAAACCCGCTGCCCGAAAGCTTCCCGGACGAAATCCTTCATATTTCTTCCCGGATAAACGGTTGCCATCTCCGTCATCGCGGCCATCACGACGAGCAGGAGCAGACCTGCCAGAATGTAAGTTAAGACCACTCCCGGACCGGCCAGTCCGATGGTGTCGGCACTTCCCTTGAAGATGCCGGTTCCGATGACACCGCCCATTGCCATAAAGGTGATGTGCCTCGGCTGTAGCTTTTTCTGTAAATGACCCTGTTGTTTGCTGCTCATAAAACCCTCCTGACTCACTTCTTGTCTGTAGTATTTCTCAGTATAAAGCTCTTTAACTAAAAATCCTATCCTTTTCGTTGCTCCGGTACACGGATACCAGCACTTTGTTTATTTGTAGCGGATAATTAGCGGGTAATAAGAATGCAGAAAGCGTCTATTAGGCAACCCTAAGCTTCTGAAGGGATTCATAACAACCGTACACCGCCTGCTTGCTCTGAAATGCGTTTCATATTTTATACTGGTTTCACATTCGGAAAAATACTTGACTACATGGAGGCGACTCACACATGCTGCATCAGCAAATAAAACCTTTTCGGCCGGACTTCCTATGGGGCTCCGCGTCTGCGGCTTATCAGATCGAAGGGGCCTGGAATGAAGACGGTAAGGGGCCGTCGGTTTGGGACCTTTTTACCAAAATAGAAGGCAAAACGTTCAAAGGCAGCAACGGCGATGTGGCGATGGATCACTATCACCGGTACAAGGAGGACGTCGCTTTGATGGCTGAGATGGGGCTGAAAGCCTACCGCTTCTCGGTGAGCTGGCCCCGCATTTATCCGTCGGGCAGCGGCGAAGTTAACGAGGCGGGCCTTCAATTTTACGATAACCTGATCAATGAGCTGCTGGCTCACGGCATCGAACCGGTTCTGACTCTCTACCATTGGGATGTGCCGCAGGCACTGATGGACGATTACGGGGCCTGGGAATCCCGGCGGATTATCGAGGATTTTGACCATTACTGTACCACTTTGTTCGAGCGTTTCGGGGACCGTGTGAAATACTGGGTTTCGCTTAACGAGCAGAATTACAATACGAACCACGGATTCATTACGGCCATGCACCCGCCAGGGGTAAAGGACCGCAAACGGTTCTATCAGGCCAATCATCATGCCTTTCTGGCCAATGCCAAGGTGATTGACTCCTTCCGCAAGTACGTGCCGAACGGTAAATTCGGGCCAAGCTTCGCTTATTCTCCGGCTTACCCGGCGTCGAGCAGACCGGAAGACATGCTGGCCTTTGAAAATGCAGAGGAATTCACGAACAACTGGTGGCTGGATGTCTACTGCCGGGGAGAGTATCCGCAGATACCGCTGCAGTATTTGAAGGAGCAGGGACTGGCTCCGGAATTTGAAGAAGGCGATCTGGAGCTGCTGCTTAAAGGCAAGCCCGACTTTGTCGGCGTCAATTACTATCAGACCATTACGTATGATTTCAACCCGCTGGACGGGGTGGCTGAAGGCAGGATGAATACGACCGGCCAGAAAGGCAGCAACCAGTCGACAGGTGTGCCTGGACTGTACAAGACGACGCCGAACCCGAATCTTGAAACTTCCAACTGGGACTGGGCCATTGACCCGATCGGGCTCCGGATCGGCCTGCGCCGCATCACCAGCCGTTATGGCCTGCCTGTCTTCATCACAGAGAACGGACTCGGGGAATTCGACAAGCTGCAGCCGGATGATACGATTCATGATGATTACCGGATTGCTTACCTGAAATCCCACCTGGAGCAGTGCCTGCAGGCTGTGAATGACGGCGTGGATCTGATCGGCTACTGCAGCTGGTCCTTTACCGATGTGCTCAGCTGGCTGAACGGGTACCAGAAGCGGTACGGGTTTGTGTATATTGACCGCGATGAGACGGATGCCAAGACGCTGCGGCGGATTAAGAAGGACAGCTTCTACTGGTATCAGGAGGTCATCCGGACAAACGGCGGCAAGCTGACGGAGTAAGCTGATAGAGTATGGTGATGGAATAAGCGGATGCAAGAAGCTGATGGATAAAATGGTGGGGCTGGTCTTCGGACCGCCCCTATTTATTTTGCAGATAATCGCGGGATTCATTATACTCTTAGTGATTAGCAATCAAGAAGAGTACATACCTATTTAGACTGCAGCAGGAGGAGACACGCATGAACCAGGTTATGGAAGCGAGAGGCCGCGGGAATGGCTAATATCCGTGAAATAGCGAAGGCGGCTCAGGTCTCCGTAACCACGGTCTCCCGGGTGCTCAACGGCCATCCCTATGTCAGCGTGGAGAAGAGGCAGCGAGTTGAAGAAGCGATGCGGCAGGCCGGATACAGCCCGAATTCGAACGCGGTTCATTTGGCAACGGGGAAGACGGGCATGGTCGGAGTGGTGCTTCCGTACAGCCATCATCCGTATTTTCATGCGCTGCTCGGCGGATTAATGGAAGAGGCGCTGAAGCATCAATACACGGCATTGCTGTGCCAAACCAATTACGAGGCCGAAACCGAACGCCACTATCTTGAAATGCTGCGCACGAAGCAGGTAGACGGGCTGATTCTGTGTTCGCATGAACTGCCCTGGCCGGACATTCTTCCCTATGCCGCAAACGGGCCGATTGCCGCCTGCGAATTTGTTCCGCACCCGGAGATCAGCGCGGTTTATACCCCTCACTATGCGGCTTTTCTGGAAGGCATGCGTTATCTTGCCGCCCGGGGCCACCGCAGAATCGGCTACTGCATCGGCAGGCGGGACAGCGAAAGCAGCCGCCAGCGCTACGCGGCTTATACGGACGCTTTAAAGGAAATAAACGAGCCGCTCCGCGAAGACTGGATATTCGAAGGCTGCGTTCAGTTCAGTGACGGGATAAAGGTGCTCGATCAACTGATGCACATGGAGGACAGGCCGACGGCACTGCTGGTCACCGGAGATGAAGCGGCGGCAGGCGTATTGGCCCGTTCCCGTCAGCTCGGCATAGCGATTCCCGGCCAGCTCGCCATTGTAGGCTTCGATAACCAGCCGATTTCAGAGGCGCTTGAGCTGACTACGATCGACCAGCATCTGCATGAAATCGGCAGACAGGCCTTTAAAGCTTTCTACCGGAAGGCTGCGCAGCAGGACAAGACTCCGTGCCGGATGGAGATCCCTTTTGAACTGATCGAGAGGGCAAGTGTTTAGAGAAAGAGAAGCATAAACGGGAGGGAGTTACCTATGGAGATCAAGATTGACGATTTAAGAGGACCCGAGATTAAGGCTCTGCTCGAAGAGCATCTTGCGGATATGTATGCGACTTCGCCTCCGGAGAGCGTACATGCCTTGGATCTGGATAAGCTGAGACAGCCCGACATTACCTTCTGGACTGTATGGGAGGATGGGGATCTGATGGGCTGCGGCGCTTTGAAACAGCTGGATGCCGGGCACGCGGAGATCAAATCGATGCGGACCTCCTCCAGACATAAGCGTAAAGGGGTCGCCAATATCCTGCTGACGCATATCCTCTCAGCCGCTAAAGAGCGCGGATACCAGCGCATCAGCCTGGAGACGGGGTCAGTCCCTTACTTTGAACCGGCCCGCAGACTTTATGAGAAGCTTGGGTTTCAATACTGCGGCCCATTTGCCGATTATACCGAGGATCCTTACAGCGCCTACATGACAATGGAATTGTAAACTGAACCTGTATATTTTGTATTTGAAAAAGAAAAGAGCTGTCCTCCTGAACGAGGACAGCTCTTATACTATTTAAAGCTTGATCAGCGTGACATACAGGTTCGATTCGACGCCTTCAGCGCTCGTAAAGGAGAATTCCTCTTCCTCCGTAACCTGAATCACATCGCCGCGCTTCATTTCCACATCTTGTCCATCTACGGTTACCTTGCCGGCGCCCTCCAGCAGAGTTGCGTATAAAATAGCTCCAGGATGTTTGTGGTCCGGGAGTTTCTGTCCGGCTGCAAACTGCAGAACAAACACCGTTTGCTCTCCGTTTTGAAAGAGAATATGCTTTGCAAATTTGCCGTTAGGTATGTCAGCTGCTGAAACGAAAGTCTTTTTATCCATGTGATACCAATCCTTCCCTTAAAATATTTAGCAGACTTTATTAGTTTGCTTTGTGTGTACAGGTTCTTATCCACCGTGCTTATTTATCGTAAATGATTTTTCTCACACAACTTGTGATTCAAATCACAAAGTCTGAGGTGTATGAATGATACCTTATGGGCAGAGGATAACGAACCTAAACATGAACAGGGAGTGGAGAACATGAGCGAACTGATTAATAACCGCGAACAATCCGGCATGGTTGATGAAGAACGTATAGAGACCCTTAAAACAATCATTAAAGAACTGCACAACGGCGCAAGCGTGGAAGAGGTGCAGGCACGGTTTCAAGATGCGGCCGGAGACATTTCCGTTGCCGAAATTTCAGTTCTGGAGCAGGCCCTTATGGAAGAAGAAGGAATTCCGGTGCAGGAGGTACAGCGTCTATGCAGCGTACATGCGGCCGTATTCAAAGGCTCAATCCAGGATATTCACCGGTCTTCCAAGCCGGAAGAGCAGCCGGGCCATCCCGTACACACTTTTAAAATGGAAAATCAGGAAATTGACCGGCTCGTCCAATTTAAAATCGGGCTTCACGCCGAACGTCTGCGCAAAGACGACAGCGAGCCAAACCGGCTCAAGCTGCTGGCGGACCTGAATCTTCTGTACGACATTGACAAACACTACAGCCGTAAGGAGAACCTGCTGTTCCCTTTCCTTGAGAAATACGGGGTCTACGGCCCTACAAAAGTAATGTGGGGAGTGGATGACGGCATCCGTCTAGGGATAAAAGAGCTGCAGGCCAAGCTGACCGCGTATGACGGGAATCTGGAGGCGCTGC
The DNA here is from genome assembly GCF_005869875.1 of Paenibacillus pinistramenti. Taxonomy (GTDB): domain Bacteria; phylum Bacillota; class Bacilli; order Paenibacillales; family Paenibacillaceae; genus Fontibacillus; species Fontibacillus pinistramenti. The sequence goes on along the minus strand of NZ_VAWG01000002.1, from coordinate 282,229 downwards.
TGGCTCTTCTGGATAAGGTGATGAAGGAAATCACCGATATGATTTTTAAGGAAGAGCATATTCTGCTGCCTATGGCCCTGGAGAAATTGACAGAAGACGAGTGGGTCAAGATTGCCCGTGAAAGTGCAGAAATCGGATTCTGCCTCACCTCGCCGGAGCAGGAGTGGATTCCGGAACGGGCAGAAGAGCCTCAGGTTCCGGATGTAGAAGAAGCTTCCTCCCACTCGGACGGTTTGATCCGTATGGGTACAGGCGTACTGACCGTCAAGCAGCTGGAGACGATGCTCAACCATCTGCCGGTTGATTTGACCTTTATCGACGACCAGGACATCGTCCGTTATTTCTCGCATGGCAAAGAACGGATCTTTGCCCGTACCAAAGCTGTAATTGGACGTACCGTGCAGAACTGCCATCCGCCGCAAAGCGTGCATGTCGTTGAGAAGCTGCTGAGCGATTTCAAAGCAGGTGTCAAGGATGTGGAAGACTTCTGGATTCCGTTTAAGGACAAATTTGTATTTATCCGCTATTTTGCCGTAAGAGATGAAGAAGGCCGGTACATGGGAACGCTGGAATTCACACAAAATATTGCGCCGATTCAGCAGCTGCAGGGTGAAAAACGGATCATGTCCTGATCCTCATCCTCTGCTTGATTCTCATCCTCTTCCGGATCCGCCATGAATTTGATTCCGGAGCAGACGGTTAACGGTCTCTCTGCGCAGCCCGATCCACTGGCCGATCTCGCTCTGCGTCAGAATGTCGGTCAGGGAAGCAGCCTGGGTATAAGTGTGAAACCAGTTCTGAAGCTGTTTCAGCCGTTCGGCTGGAGAGACTTCGGTCAGCTGGTCAATCCGCTGCTGCATCATGCGAAGCTTGTCCTGCAGCTGCAGGGCTATCGTCCGGTAGAGCTCCGGGTTCTGCTCGAGCTCCCGGTACCATTCCGGTCCCGGAATCCGCTCAACTTCGCAGGTGACAAGGGCGATGGCCGATCCGTAAAAAGGATTGGGAGAGATGAGAGAGTGATGCGGGATCGTTTCGCCGGGGACGATGACGTTAACCAGAATTTCGGAGCCGTCCTCATGGACACGCACAATTTTTAACATACCGCTCTTAAGATGATACAGGAACCCTGATTCTCCTTGCCGGAACAGGGTTTCTCCTTTTTGCAGGATCATGATTTCGCCTCCAGTGGGTTGGTTCATTTGATTGGTATACACGCCGCAGAAGCCTGAATTCCTCTAATCATTGTAGCGTCTGGCCGGGTTTGGAGCAAACCAATTGGCCGGAACAGGCAGCAATAGAGCCGATGAGCAGCTGAGCACTTGGGCAGCTGTGGGTTATAATAGGAGGCGGAATTCTAATCATACTGGAGGATGTTTATTTTGCTGGCTGCGCTTATGCATGGATTTGTACTGGCCTTCGGGCTTATTCTGCCTTTGGGGGTGCAGAATGTATTTATCTTTAATCAGGGAGCTGTACATAAACGTTTCATATACGCGCTGCCCGCAGTCCTGACGGCTGCCATTTGCGATATGCTGCTGATCACCGCTGCTGTCGCAGGCGTTTCTATAGTCCTGCTCGGCTCCGTCTGGTTCAAAACTCTTCTGCTGGCCGCCGGAACCGTATTCCTGCTGTTCATGGGCTGGCAGACCTGGAAAAACAGCGGTTCGTCCGCAGACAGCAAGCGCGGGGAGAAGGAGGCTGACCGTAATTCCAGAGCGGACGAGCCGTTCTCTCCCCGGAGGCAGATTCTGTTCGCGGCATCGGTTTCACTGCTGAATCCGCATGCCATTCTGGATACCATTGGCGTCATAGGTACAGGCTCGCTGCGTTATGCCGGCATGGACAAGATCGCTTACGCCGCCGCGTGCATTTTGGTCTCCTGGCTCTGGTTCGCGGGGCTCGCTTACGCGGGAAGACGAGCTGGCCAGCTTGACCGCAGCGGACGGTTGATGGAGATCGTCAGCAAAATCTCAGCGGTCATTATCTGGGCCGCAGCGCTGTATATGGGAAGCACCCTGCTATTATCGGAATAACGGGAAATAGGGCCGTGAAACCGGTAAATAGCCGCATTTTTCAGAAAAAGTCGAGAAATCCCTATTTAGATTGCTGACATCTTACATGACTTGAAATATAATTAAGAAACTTGTATTCAAGACATCTATTGATGAGGAAGGGTGTTTATTCATTTGAGTAACCAGAGGCAGACAGCACCAACTAAAGGAGACCGCTTCTCGTCGGCAGGCTTTATCCTGGCCGCGATCGGCAGTGCCGTTGGTCTCGGCAATATGTGGAAGTTCCCTTATATTACCGGGAAGTATGGGGGAGCAGCGTTCTTTATTCTATTTATTATTTGCTTGATATTGATCGGCCTGCCGGTACTGCTGGCTGAGCTGGCTATCGGCCGTACAGGAAGAGGCAGTGCTTCGACCTCCTTCGCCAAAGCCGGGGGCGGACGCATCTGGGAACGGTTCGGGATGCTGCAGGTCATTTCACCGTTTGTTATTCTGTCCTTCTATGTCATGATAACAGGCTGGACGCTGTATTATGCCTTCTTGTCGTTCAGCGGCAAGTTGTTTGACACAGACGATTTCTCAGGCAAGTTCGGAGATTTTACCGGCAGCTACATGCCGCTGGTTTGGCAGCTTGTCTCTATCGTACTGACTGCATTAATAGTTGTGGTAGGGGTTTCCAAAGGGATTGAGCGATTTAACAAAATCGTGATTCCGGGTCTTATCATTCTTCTTCTGGTTCTGATGATCCGGGCGCTGACGCTGCCGGGCGCAGGAGAAGGGGTATCCTTCTTCCTGAACCCCGACTTCTCCAAGCTGAGTACGGAATCAGCTCTGGTCGCACTGGGACATGCCTTCTTCTCCTTGTCGCTGGGCATGGGGATCCTGATTACTTACGGCGCTTATGTGGACAAGAAGCAGTCGCTCGGAGCAGCAACGCTGGCCATCGGGGCTGGTGACCTGATTTATGCGCTGATTGCCGGACTGATTATTTTCCCGACTACCTTTTCTTTCGGCATTGACCAGACGCAAGGGGCTTCCCTTGTCTTTATCGCTCTGCCTGCCGCGTTCTCGGCCATGCCGTTCGGCGGATTGTTTGGAGGCTTGTTCTTCGTCCTTCTGGCGATTGCAGCACTGACCTCGGCAGTATCCTTGCTTGAGGTACCGGTAGCCTATCTGATGGACCGCTGGAAATGGAGCCGCCGCACCTCGGTTATCGTGCTGTCAGTTATCTGTTTCGCATTGGGCGTACCTTCCGCCTTGTCGTTCGGTCTCGCTCCGTCGCTTGGCGATATTGGCGGGAAATCCTTCTTCGACTGGATGGACTTCATTGCTTCCAACATTCTGCTGCCGCTGGGCGGTTTGCTGACGACACTCTTTACAGGCTACTTCTGGAAAAAAGCCGGCGAAGCCGCGGGCCTTACTTCCCTCTGGTTCCGGCTTTGGGTGTTTACCCTCCGCTACATTGCGCCGGTGCTCGTTATCCTGGTTCTTCTGCACACTTCGGGTATTATCAAGTTCTCCGGCGAGTGATGGCGGATCAGCTGACAATAGCGTAATGATGCAAATTCGAAGTATTACCAATATTCACAGCATTACACTTGGCCTGCCGGAACCCGGCAGGCTTTTGCTTTCATCAGCAGAATTTGCGAAGATAAGAAAGGAAGCGGCCTTGTTATAGAACCGGACGGCTATTTTTTTCAAATGGAAATGTATAAGGAAGTGTTGTAAATGACTAGAAAGATCGTAAACCGGATTACCGATTTGATTGGAGATACACCGGCTGTGAAGCTGAGAAGATTAACCGGAGAACAGGACGCGGATGTATACGTCAAACTGGAATATTTCAATCCAAGCGGCAGCGTCAAAGACAGGGCGGCCCGGAATTTGATCGAGCAGGCGGAGAAGGACGGAAAGCTTCAGCCTGGCGCAACGATTATCGAACCGACCAGCGGCAATACCGGAATTGGACTCGCGATGAATGCGGCGGCCCGCGGGTACAGGCTGATCATTACGATGCCTTCCAATATGAGCCGGGAACGGATCAACATCATGAGAGCCTATGGGGCTGAAGTGATTCTGACGCCGGCGGAGGAGCGGATGCCCGGGGCCATCGCGAAGGCAATGGAGCTGCATGCCGCCATTCCCGGCAGCTTCATTCCCCAGCAGTTCGAGAACCCGGCGAACCCGGACGCACACCGCGGAACGACCGCCCTTGAAATTCTGGAGCAAATGGAGGGCAGGCTGGATGTGTTTGTGGCTACCTCGGGTACGGGAGGGACCATCACCGGAACTGGAGAGGAGCTGCGCAAAGCGCTGCCTGACCTTCGGGTTGTGGTTGTAGAGCCGAAGGGCTCTCCGGTATTATCCGGAGGGAAGCCCGGTTCCCATATGCTCGTCGGGACGAGTCCGGGCTTTATTCCGCCTGTCTTGAACCGGAACGTATTTGACGAAATTGTTCAGGTGGCAGACGAGGACGCCATCCGGACCATTAAGCAGCTTGCGGCCTTGGAAGGACTGCTGCTGGGCCCGTCTTCAGGCGCGTCCGTCTGGACGGCGCTTCAGGAAGCGAAGCGGTTAGGGCGGGGCCGCAAAGTATTGTGTATCGCTCCAGATAACGGAGAGAGGTACCTGAGTTCCGGCATATTTGACTAGCGGGACGGCCCGCGTTGGAGGACAGCTTATGCGGCTGTCTTCTTTGTTTGGATTATTTTTCACCAATCAAGCCCATTGTTCATTAAATGTATTAGCGGAATGCTGTATAATGATTAAAACGATTGCTAATAGGAGTGCGCCATTCATGTATGAATTAGAACAACTGATTCCTAAAGAGAAGCTTAAATACAATGAACCTTTGAGAAATCACACCTTTATCAAGCTCGGCGGCCAGGCGGATGTGCTGGTTCAGCCTACGACTGTTGAGGAGATTGCGGCTGCGGCTGCGTTTGCACGCTCGAACCGGATTCCTTTGACGATTCTGGGAAAGGGCTCGAACACCATTATTAAAGATAACGGCATAAGAGGCATAACCCTTTCGCTGAGCCATTTTGATCAGATTAAGGTTAACGGACTCGAAATCACGGCCCAGAGCGGCGCCGATATTATTGATGTCTCGAGAAGCGCATTGCAGCATTCGCTCACCGGGCTGGAATTCGCCTGCGGCATTCCGGGGAGTGTAGGAGGGGCCTTGTATATGAATGCCGGCGCCTACGGCGGGCAAATCTCGGATGTGCTGGCAAGCGCGCGTGTCCTGAGCAAAGAAGGCGAGCTTCTGACCTTATCCAAGGATGAAATGCAGCTGGGTTACCGGAAGAGCATCTTCCGCGGAGATGAATATGTCGTTTTGGACGCCGTCTTTGTGCTTGAAGCTGGAGATTATGGCAGCATTGAAGCTAAGATGAAAGAGCTCACCCATGCGAGAGAGTCCAAACAGCCTCTTGAATATCCTTCCTGCGGAAGTGTCTTTAAACGTCCGGAAGGGCATTTTGCCGGAAAGCTGATTCAGGACTGCGAGCTGCAGGGTACCCGGATCGGCGGCGCAGAGGTGTCGAGAAAGCATGCCGGCTTCATTGTGAACGTCGACAACGCAACCGCACAGGACTATCTGGATCTGATCAAGCTGATTCAGCAGAGAGTCCGGGAGAAATTTAACGTCGAGCTCGAAACCGAAGTCATTACGCTTGGGGAATGACCGGGAATCCCTTCGATCCCAAATAAATAGCCGTTTTATTCCAAAAATCCCTCCGCCAGTTTGAATGGTGACCCAGATTTGAGATCTTGCGGGTCACCGTTCAATTGCCGGGGGGATTTTTATATTGCCTCTCGCCGCACTTACGCGGGAGTTCTGTGGTCCTATTTTCCGCTTAGTATCCGGTCAAAGTGTCCGTTCCTGATGATGATCGTCACTCGTATGATGGTCTAGCGGCAGAAGAATCATGCAGCCGGGTTGAGCTTTAACCGGAGCTAAGCGGAAATACCCTAATTCATATCGGCTATTCGCCATGCCCCGGCTTATTTAATAATAGTTTGGGAGGACTTAGAATGCCACGTTACGTAGGAAGCAAATGGAAGAAGACCGCTGCTATTATGAGAAATTCCTCTTTAGCTGTTAATGTTCCCTCTACCAGCCGAATGAGCAGACAATCCTTAAAGGAGTATTTGGCACGCTACCAAATGGTCTATATCAAACCCGAGCACGGCTCCTATGGCAATGGAGTGATGCGTGTTGAAACGACAAGCTCAGGCTACCGTTATCAGCTGGGCACGAAAGCCCGTAATTTTAGAGCCTATGATTCGATGTATCAGTCTATTCTGCAGCATACAAAGGGCAAGCGTTATTTGGTTCAAAAAGGAATCCACCTTCTCAAGCATAACGGCCGGAAATTTGATTTGAGGGTGATGGTCCAGTTATCGCCTAACAATGTATGGGAAACAACCGGAATTATCGGAAGAGCGGCGGCTAAGGGCAAAATAGTTACGAATTATCACAGCGGCGGAACAATCGTGAACGCAGATCAGCTGCTTAGCACGCATACGAACCAGGTTCAATCCCGGCTGCGCCAGCTCTCTAGTATGGGTGTCCGGGCTGGAGCAGCGATGCAGCGGGCGTTCCCGGGCGTTACGAAGATCGGCCTGGATATTGCGATGGATAAGACGCTTCATCCGTGGATTCTGGAAGTGAACACCAGTCCTGACCCATATATTTTCCGGAAGCACTCCGATCCAAAGGTATTCAAGAAAATAATGAGATATATAAAAGCGGATAGAAGCAGATAGAATCAGAGGAGTTTACGTGCATCTGATCTGCTCTATCAAACCAATAAATTGAGCATTTGGATAGGAATGTGCCGCGCAGCAGTGCACATTCCTTTTTTTCGCGTTAAACTGGAGAGAGAACTGAATCCTGTGAAGTCAATTAGAGGAGGAATATTGGAATGCGCTTACATTTCGACAGGTTTCCGAACGGACTGAACAAAGCTTTGACGGTCAGCTTCGATGATGGCCGGGATTATGACCGTCAGCTGGTACAGAAACTAAATACATACGGAATCCGGGGCACCTTTCATCTGAACAGCGGCAATCTCGGCAAGGCGGGATATATCGGCAGAGAGGAAGTGGAGCCGCTCTATCAGGGGCATGAGGTATCCGCCCATACGGTGGATCATCCGGCACTGCCTGACCTGCCGCCTGAACAAATTGTGGAACAGATTCGAAAAGACCGTCTGGCTTTGGAGCAGCTTGTTCATTACCCGGTTAAAGGGATGAGCTATCCCTACGGGGCTTATAATGACGAAGTGGCCGTGCTGGTTCAGGCGGCGGGAATGGAATATGCCCGCACCGTAAACAGCCATGGCTCGTACCACAAGCCTGAGGATTGGCTCCGCTGGCATCCGACCTGTCATCATAAAGAGATGCTGGAGTATGCGGATCCGTATATCCGCCTGGAGCAGAGTCACCCCGGCATGGCTGTTTTCTATGTATGGGGCCATAGTTATGAGTTTGAGGAGGATCAGAACTGGGAGCTGCTGGACCGGTTTGGAGAGCTGGCCGGCGGCCGTGAAGATATCTGGTATGCGACAAATGCGGAAATCTTCTCGTATTGCCAAGCTGTGGACCGTCTCCGCCTGTCGGCTGACAGACGGCTGCTTCATAATCCTTCCGCGCAGGCGATCTGGGTGAGCAAGGATGGTGAAGCTGTGGAGATAAAGGCGGGAGAGATCATCCGGCTGTAATCCGCAGCAATTGAGCCACGACCCCGTTTTAACCAGCGGGGCGTGGTTCTTTTCATATTCGGCGGGGATATGTCATGATGAATGAGGAGGTCGATCAGATGTATAACGATTTCAAGCTGCTGGATCAGGATCGTCCGGCTCACATCCAGGTGAAAGACTATGTCAAACGGCTGATCGTCAGAGGGGCGCTCCAGGCGCACCAGAAGCTGCCGGCAACCCGGGAGATGAGCAAGCTGCTCGGGGTGAGCCGGAACACGGTAATTACCGCTTATGCCGATCTGGAGGATGAGGGCCTGATTTATGCCGTACAGGGCAAAGGCAGCTATGTCGCGGATATGCAGCTGTCCGCCGAGCCCGCAGCCTCCTGGCAGACCGATTGGGCGTCCAGGGTTAATGACTATGCCAGGCAGGCTGTGGAGCTTGACCGGATGAAGAATGGAATCCGGGCGGCAAAAGGAGTGATCTCCTTCACCAGCATCGCGCCGGATGAGTCCCTGTTTGATCTGGATAACGTCAAACGAGCTTTTCTGGACCGGATGTCTCTTGAAGGGCACGTCCTGCTTAACTATGGCTATGCCAAGGGATACAAACCCTTAATTGAATTTCTAATGCGCTATATGGAGCAAAAAGGCGTCGATCTGACCGGTAAGGATATGCTGATCACCAGCGGATTTACGGAAGGCTTTGACATTGTGCTGGCTGCGCTTGGGAAGAAGCACGGGGCGGTTCTGTGCGAGAATCCGACCCACCAGACAGCACTTAAGAATTTGAAGCTGAACGGCTTTCAAATTACCGGAATCGACATGGAGCAGGACGGCCTCCATCTCGGCAAATTGAAGCAGGCGCTGAGCGAACGGTCTTATGACTGCGCTTATTTAATCCCTTCGTACCACAACCCGACAGGAATAGTCACTTCCCCGGGCAAACGAATGGCCCTGATGAAGCTTCTGTCTGATTACGAAATTCCGGTCATCGAGGACGGATTCAACGAGGAGCTGCGCTACTCGAGCTCCCATGCACTGCCGCTGATGTCTCTTGCCGGCGGAGGGAACAGCGTCATTTATCTCGGCAGCTTCTCCAAGGTGCTGTTTCCAGGGCTGCGGGTAGGCTGGGTGCTTGCCGACAAACAGCTTATTGACTATCTGGAGAGCATCAAGCGGGCCCGCAGCATTCATACGTCGACGCTGGATCAGGCAGTCTTGTACCAATACCTTCACAATGGGCATCTGGATAAGTATTTAAAGAAAGCAAGACAGGAATATAAGAAGAAATACGAGTGGACGCGCCAATGCTGCGAGCAGTTTATTCCTTTTGCCCGCTTGTCAGGGGACGGGGGACTGCATTTGTTCCTTGAATTTGAGAAGGGGTTTGATACTCACCGGCTGCTGGATGCCTGTTTGAGCGAAGGGGTGATTTTTACTCCGGGAGAGATGTTCTTTACGGATGGCGGCGGCAGGAATACGATGCGGATCGGCTTCTCAAGATTGGATATCGGGGAGATTGCGAAGGGGCTGCGTATTATAGGTGAGCTTGCGGCAAAACAATTGCTTGAAGGATAACGATTCCAATAGGGAAGAGCAATAGGGAAGAGCAATAGGGAAGAGCAATAAAGAAGAGGGAGAGGGAACCAGGATGAAAGTAGGCGTGATTATGGGAGGACCTTCTTCGGAGAGGGAGATATCCCTGCTGTCTGGAGAAGAAATGCTGAAGGGCTTGGATACCGAAAAATATGAACCCTGCCGGATTGAACTCCATCCTCGGGAGCAGCTTGCCGCTCAGCTGAAAGGAATCGATTTTGCCCTGCTGGCGCTGCATGGCAGCTACGGGGAAGACGGAACGATTCAGGCCGAGCTGGAGAGCCTCGGAATTCCTTATTCCGGCTCCGGAGCGGCCTCCAGCAGCTTGTGCATGGATAAGCACGCTGCCAAAACCCGGCTTCACGCGCACGGCATTCCGACGCCGAAGTGGCTGCTTGCGCACGGGCTGAAGGAGGTATCTCCAGCTGATGTCCGGAAGCTCGGCTATCCGGTGTTCGTGAAGCCGAATGCCGGCGGCTCAAGCGTCGGCACTTTGCCGGCTGAGAATGAAGCCTCGCTCCGTCAGGCGTTCCAGGAAGCGCTTCGCTGGGATTCATCGGTGCTGATCGAAGAATATATCGAAGGGCAGGAGATCACCTGCTCCATCCTAGGCGGTGAGCTGCTTCCGATCCTCGGAATCCGTTCAAAGACCTCGGCGGGTTGGTTTGATTACAAAGCCAAATACGAGGATGGAGGAGCGGAGGAACAGGTCATTCATCTGCCGGCTGATCTGGAAGCGAGGGTCCGCAGGACCGCGCTGGACGTTTACCGCGTTCTGGAATGCAGCGTTTATGCCCGGATTGATATGATGCTGAAGGATGGAATTCCATATGTGCTGGAAGCCAATACGCTGCCCGGAATGACCCCCGCCAGTCTGCTCCCGAAGAGCGCAGCGGCGGCGGGCATCAGCTTCAGCAGGCTGCTGGACCGCATTATTGAGCTGTCCCTGCTGGAGAGAGCTTCCGGTTAAAGGACAAAGAATAACCCGCCGCGGGTGTGCGGCGGGTTTATTTTTCAGATAGAGAGAGTCATTTCTGTCTTCTTAAATTTTATTTCTGTCTTCTTAACGATCCGGCCAGCATCAGCGGATAGAGGACAATTCCGGCCGCAATGAGCGCAAGCCCGAGCAGGAAGGTTTTGAGATCGGCTGTACCAGCAATTATGACCCATAAAGAGTAGATGGCCGCCAATCCGGCTATAATTCCCTCGGTGACCCGTTCGCGGCGGTGCAGGAAGGTTTCACCGGTCATGGTCAGCTTCAAATGATAAACCGCAGCAATCAGGTAAGGCACCAGATAAGCGAGCGTTGCAATGTAGATAATAAAGTCAAAGGCTGCCGAAATCGAGCTGGAGAGGGTAGACAGCAGGAAGATCTGGCCAAGCACGTTGGAGATCCAAAGAGACACATTCGGCATTCCCTTGCTGTTCTCTTTAGCGAAGGAAGGCAGGAATACCCCGACTTTGGCTGCCTGAAAAGGTACCTCCGCGCTGAGCAGCACCCACCCGACTGTCGAGCCGAGCAGACTGATTAATCCTAAACCGGCAAGCAGCTTGCCTCCAACCGGACCAAGCACGGTCGAAATTCCGTCTACGAGCGGATTCTGGGAAGTCATCAATTGGGCCTGCGGCAGCAGTCCCATGGTCAGAACACTGATCCCGATGTACAGCACTAATGCGATCAAGAGACCTGCAATCGTGGCCCGGCGGATATCCTGCTTGCGGCGGGCGCGCGAAGCAAACACCATGGCGGATTCCACGCCGATAAAGGCCCAGAGTGTTGCGACGGCAGCCGCGTTGATCTGGGAGAGCAGACCGATCGTTTCTCCGCTGTCATTGGTGCGGGGAGCGAGAAACGGGCCTATGCTGCTCTGCTGAAAGGCAAACAGGGCGATTACAATGAAGAGCGCGAAGCCGACGACTTTGGTCGCCGTTGCGATAAAGTTCAAGCGCCCGGCTCCCTTGATGCCTTTCAGGCAGATGGCATGTGTGCCCCACAGCAGCAGCGAACTGACCAGAAACGTGAGGACATTGCCTGCTTTCAAAGTAAAATCTCCAAGCGAAAGCCATGCTTTATCACTGGTCAACACCGGGAAGAAGGTGGATTAATAGCTTGTGAATGTCGTAATTACAGCCACGAAGCCGGCAATATTCCCGATCCAGTAACCCCAGGTGGACATAAAGCCGGCGAGAACCGAGCTCTGCGAGCCTTCGCGGAACAGCGCCTTGGCATAAATCTGCGGGCCGCCGCTGAGCTCCGGCTTGCGGACAGCCAGGCTGCCAAAGACAAGCGCCAGCAAAAGAACGCCAAATCCGGTGGCTCCCCATGCCGCCAGCACTCCCGCCGGATTTGCCGCTTCCGCGAGCGATCTGGGCAGCATAAATATCCCTGAACCGACCATGTTGCCTACAACCAGGGCGGTCAGGATCCAGAAGCCTAATGGATGTTTAGTCATGATGGATGAAACCCCTTCTGTTAATTAGATTGATAAAGCGTCAAAGTGAACGGACAGTTATCTATGATACACTTTCTTTTGGTAAAGCGCTATAGCATTTTTTGCAAGTATGACATGCTGCATGAACAAGGAACCGCTAGTACGGAGAAAAGAGCCGTCCGTGGTTCTTTATCCGCCTTCCATCTATATGTCATGATGATAAAGGAAGAAGCTCTTCACATAGAAAGTCATGAACAGGAAGTGTTTATTAATGGAATATGAAAATCGTCCTTTTTATAGAGATACTTGGGTGGAAATTGACCTGGATAGTATTTCCTGGAATTTAGCCAGGATCAAGCAGCAGCTGCCGGCCGAGACAGCCGTAATAGCTGTGGTTAAAGCGAATGCCTACGGGCACGGGGATTACAGGGTGGCCGAAGCAGCTCTCAAGGCAGGAGCGTCTCTTCTGGCCGTCGCCTTTCTCGATGAAGCCCTCACGCTGAGAGACAAGGGCATTCAGGCGCCGATTCTCGTCCTGGGAGCGACGCGTGCCCGTGATGCGCGGCTTGCGGCCGTCCATCATATATCGTTAACGGTGTATGAGCAGGAATGGCTTGAGGAGGCTGCGGCCTGTTTGCAGCCGGAAGACCGCTTGGCTGTTCACTTGAAGGTGGATACCGGCATGGGGCGTATCGGCGTCCGGGACGGCGCGGAGCTTATTGTGCTGGAGCAGCTGCTCAGAGCTGACAGCCGGTTTGAATTTGAAGGGGTGTATACCCATTTCTCTACCGCAGATGAACCGGATCCCGCGTATTTCGAAGCCCAGCTGGCTCTGTTTCAGGAGAGGCTGAGCCTGTTAAGCGGGAAGCCGAAATATATCCACTGCAGCAATAGTGCGGCCGCCCTGCGCTACCCCGCTGCGCATTTCAATGCGGTCCGGATCGGCATTGCCATGTACGGCCTCGCCCCTTCAAGCACGGTAGAGCAGGAGGTGCCGCTGCCATTAAGAGAAGCCTTCTCTCTGCATTCCCGGCTGATCCATGTCAAGAAGCTTCCTAAAGGGGAGAAGGTCGGCTACGGCGCTGCCTATGAAACAGCGGAGGAAGAATGGATCGGGACCCTTCCAATTGGCTATGCGGACGGCTGGATCCGGCGGCTTCAGGGTCAGGAAGTGCTAATTAACGGCAGACGGGCGCCGCTTGTCGGCAAAATCTGCATGGATCAGTGCATGGTCCGGCTTCCCGGCTATACGGAGCCTGGAACCGAAGTCACTTTAATCGGCGGTCAAGGAGCAGGGCGGATCTCGGTAAATGAAATCGCGGATAAGCTTGAAACGATAAACTATGAAATCCCTTGCCTGATTGGCAGCAGGGTGCCGCGGATATACAAAAATGCCAATGAGCCAGGCTGCATGATCTGTACGCCTGAGGACATAATACTTGTCGATTCGGCGCATTAAGCAATCCTCAAATTTAAACTAAAGGAGCACTGCATCCATGGCCCAATTGCTATTCATTACAGCTCATCCCAACGATCACAGCACTTCATACAGCATGGCTGTCGGCAAGGAATTTCTTGACGCCTACCGCGCAGCTAATCCGAATGACGAAATTGTTGAGCTGGATCTCTACAAGCAGAACATCCCCTACATTGATGCCGATGTGTTCAGCGGCTGGGGCAAGCTCAGATCAGGGAGTGAATTCGGCCAGCTGAGCGCTGAGGAGAAGGCGAAGGTGGGCCGGCTGAACGAGCTGGCGGATCAATTTACAGCGGCTGACAAATATGTATTTGTAACGCCGATGTGGAACTTTTCCTATCCTCCGATTATGAAGGCTTATATTGATTCCATCTGCGTTGCGGGCAAAACGTTCCGGTATACCGAAAATGGACCGGTCGGGCTGCTCGGCGGCAAGAAGGCGCTTCATATTCAGGCGAGCGGGAGCGTCTATACCGAAGGGCCGATGGGTGACCTGGAAATGGCGCACCGCCACCTTAAGGTCATCATGAACTTTATCGGGATTCCATCTCTGGAAGCCTTGTTTGTAGAAGGGATGGCAGCGGCGCCGGATCAGGCGGAGTCCATTAAGGAAAAAGCGATCCAGCGTGCCCGTGACATGGCCCAAACGTATTAATTAGTCCTTATCCAATCCAAGTCCAATTCAAATCCAATCTTATATCTTAACAAGCAGGGAGGCCTGTCCCGTGAATGCACAAAGAGCGCAGGAAATTGTCTCTTCTCCAGTTATGGTTGATGTAACCTGTGAAGGTGCGCCGGTCTATATCCAGCATGTGGACGAGCGGAAGGAAACCGCCCGTATTTACCCGCTGGGCAGCCCGGAGGAAGAAAGGGAAGTACCATTGTATGCCTTAACGGAGCAGGGCTAAACGACTGGAACACGCACAGATTCGTCTGCTGCGTGTTTTTTTATTTTTGCCGGATAGCAGAGCTCCTCCATCCAGTGTTTAGTGAAACTGTACATAATTTCAGTCAAGCAGAACCACAATAGAACTATCTAGGACAGCCGGCAAGGGGGAGAACAATGGCGGACAGCAAGCAGCAAGCAAGTAAGGGAAACACGATTTCATGCGTTAAGGAGCAGCTCGCTAAAATGAGCGATTTGGAGCACCAAACGCTTGGTTTTCACGGGCAAAAGGTTCAATTTATCTATTTGACAAGTCTCTGTGATTCCAAAATCGTGAACCGCTCCCTGATCGCCCCTTTATATGAAATGGGGGATGATAAGGAATACGAATTGTATATTGCTTCCTTTCCCGGCTGCCAGCAGCTTGAAGCCCCCCCGCAGATTGTCGCGAAGCTTCTGCAGGGCTGTGCCGCTTTGGCTTTTGACAGCGGAAATTTATATCTCTTTGATGCCGCCCGTGTCGAAGCAAGCGGAGTGGCTCCGGCGGAGTCCGAAACCATTGTACAGGGGCCTTCAGATTCGTTTAACGAAAGCCTGGATGTAAGTCTGAATCTCATCAGAAGACGGTATCAATCCGCCAGTCTCAAATCCGAAGCCAGAACGATCGGCGCCCAGTCCAAAACCAAATTAGCCGTAATTTATGACGAAGACCGGGTCGATCACAATGTTCTGAAGGAATTAATGGCCAGGCTGGACAACATCAATATTGATATCCTGCAGGGGGCGGCGGAACTCGACCGATATTTGGCGAGCACCAAGTTCCGTCTGTTTCCTACAACGATTTTGACGGAGCGTCCGGACCGGGCAGTCTTTAATCTTTCAGAAGGTAAAGTGATCATTCTGGTCGATACCACAGGCTATGCGGTCATTGTCCCGGTCATCTTTAACGACTTCTTCACGGCTATGGACGATAAACTTCAGGTTACTCTGGTTGGCTGGTTCCTTAAGGGCATCCGCTATTTGGGTTTGGTGCTGACTACCGTTCTTCCTGCGATTTATGTCGCTTTTTCCTCTTACAATTCCGAGGTATGGAAAATTCAGATCGCGCTTCTGGTAGCAGGCAGCCGGGCTACGGTCCCTTATCCTTCTTTTGTTGAGGTCATTCTGATGCTGCTGATGATGGAGTTTCTGACAGAGGCCAGCCTTCGGCTTCCCAAAGCCATTGGTTCGACTGCCACCACGGTAGGCGGGCTGATCTTGGGTACAGCTGCAACCGAGGCCGGTCTGGTGAGCAACATCATGATTATCCTGGTTTCGGTAGTGGCCATATCGAACTTTGTCATCCCGTTAAATATGATGGGCTTCACGGTGCGTGTCATTAAATACGCCTTAATTGTTGTTGCAACCTTGTATGGGCTGCTCGGGATTATCTGCGGCTGTCTTGTATTAGTCATGTATCTGACAAGCCTGCGCAGCTTTGGCAAGCCCTATTTCCGCATCTTTGTTCTGGATCGGCTGAAGCTTGGACGGACATCGATGGGAGAGAAGAACAATGGCTAAAGACCGCTACTTTTATTATCTCTTTTTGATCAATGCGCTGCTGAATATTGTGAATTTCGTGCCCAAAGGACTTATCAACGGGCGGTTTGACGGCTCGATGGCGTCCATCATGGTCGCTGTGCCGCTGGGACTCCTCTTTACCTATTTATTTGGAAAAGTAATGGGGAAGTTTCCTTCCACCGGAGTTCCCGAAATCTACAATCAATATCTCCCTAAACCGTTGTCGCTGCCACTTCTGCTGATGTTTGCCGTTTTATGGTTTATCGCAGGTTTAATTACTTTGCTTGCCTTTGTAGAAATTACTCTACGTTATATAAGCATGGATGTAGAGCCATTAACGGTCCTAGTTTTATTTCTAATGGTTGTCTGTATCAGCATGCGGATAAATACGGAGTCGATCTTGTATGGCCTGGAGGTTCTGCTGTTCCTCAACTTTCCGATCATCGGTTATATTCTGTTCAAATCGCTGCTGAATCCGCAGTTTAACTGGAACGCTGTTCTTGAAATTGTTACCCATTCCGCTCACTGGCCTTCATTTGGAGGTGTTGCGACAGCCACTTTTGTCTTCTCTGGCTATGCCAATCTGGCTATCTTTAACCGGGTTCTGAAGAATGTAAACTTCAAGCTGCTATGGCTACTCGGAATATCTGGGTTCCTGGTTCTCTTGACCTCGTTCCTGATCCCGATCGGGTATCTTGGCACGATCAATGTGGACAGACACGTTTATCCTTGGTTCTCTACCGCCGATGTATTAAGAACCAAAAATTTCGTCATTGAGCGGGTTCTCTTCTTATTCTATTTCAACTACTTGATGTTATCTCTTGCAAGTACAATTCTGCACTGGCATATCTCTCTGAATATGATTAAGGGGATGTTCGCCTCCAAGAAGAGGAAGAAGCCTAAACGCTCGTTTGACTGGTGGGTGATCATCCTCTTCAGCGGATTTACGTTCGCCGCCCAAACGGCGAATCAGTTTAAACTGGATCAATTCGGCCAGCTGTTTCTTGATGTCCGGTTCGGCGGCGAAGGCATTCTGATCCTCAGCGTCTACCTTGCTTACAGAAGGAGGAAGCAGAGACAAGCATGAAACGATGGGGAGTTATTATTTGTACACTGCTCCTGCTCCTTCCTGTGCAGGGATGTAAATTCAAGGATCTGGATCTTAAGCTCTTTGTCGTTGCGATGGGCGTGGATCTTTCCGAGAGCGACCCTGATAAGCTGAGCGTAACCATCAAGGCGGCCGTGCCGATGGGCGATCCGAAGCAGGCGAGTGAGAAGGTGCTGATCATGACCGAAAAAGCGAATACCATTGCCGAGGCTGTCAGATTGATGAAATCCCGGACGGATAAAGAGCTGGATTTCGGCCACTGTAAAGCCGTTATCTTTGGCGAGTCCTATGCCCATAAGGACATCAGGCAGGCGACGGATTGGGTTCTCCGCAGAAGAGATATGCAGCTTCTTAACTATACAGCTGTGGGAAGCCCGTCAGCGAAAGAAGTGCTGAACGTTCAGCCGGTTACCGAAAGACTGCCCGGAAATTCGCTGCTTCAGGCGCTAAGTATGGATGGAACGGAATCTCCGTTCATTATATCGCCACAGTTCACTTACAATCTGGAGCGCAAAGCCGAAGAAATCGGCGAAGATCCGATTATGCCCTTAATAGAAGTCAAAGGGGAGAGCGAGCTGAACATCAGCAAGGGCATCCTGTTTAACAAGAAGCAAGCAGTTATGACGCTGGAGCCTGATGAAGTGAGAATTTACAACATTCTCGAGGGGCGCAATCTTAAAACCAGCCTGAATTTCAAGCTTGAAGGGGTAAAATATGCCTATACCTTCCTGCGCAGCAGCTCCTCTTATAAAATGAAACTTGCAGACGCCTCTTCCCCTAATTTGGAATACAAAATCAAAATTCAGGCCGGTATTGAGGAAAATTCCAGCGGCTCGCCAATCGATTCGGCGGGTCTTAAAGAGCTATCTGCTGCCGCGGAGCAGCAGCTCGGCGAACAAATCGAGAAGGTGCTTAACAAAATCCATAAGACCGGAACCGACCCGCTGGGCTGGGGGCTGCACTACCGGTCAAGGCACTGGAACAGCTTGACAGCGGAGAAAGAAGCCTGGGAGGATATCTATCCCCAGCTCGATTTTAAAGCCCAAGTTCGTATTAACATCAAATATACCGGGATGATCCGGTAATCAAGAAGGACGGGAATTGGGATTGAATGGGGATCGGGAAGAAATGGGAATCAGGAAGCATTGGGAATCAATAGAAGGATCAAATTTGGCTGCTTCGGGATAGTCTGGACCATGGCGGGGGACGATAATTCTACAATCAATGGCTTTTGAAGGAGGATGTGAAGTGTCTGAAGGTCAACCCTCTGCTAAAACAATCGTTGCCATAGGCTCCATTCCGCTCATTATGACGCTGGGTAACTCCATGCTGATTCCCATTCTGCCAACCATGAAATCAGAGCTGCACATTTCGTCCATGCAGGTCAGCTTAACCATTACCGTGTTCTCATTAGTCGCCGCTTTCTTCATCCCGGTGCTGGGTTATCTCTCTGACCGTTACTCCCGGAAAGCGGTCATAATTCCATCGCTGATTCTGTATGGAATCGGAGGGCTGCTTGCAGGGCTGGCGGCCTCCATGTTCCCTCACGCATATGCCTGGATCCTGGTTGGCCGGACGCTTCAGGGAATGGGCGCTGCCGGAACGGCGCCGATTGCTATGGCTTTAACCGGAGACCTGTTTAAAGGCGCTGAAGAGAGTAAAGTCCTCGGCCTGGTTGAGGCCTCCAACGGCTTTGGCAAAGTGCTGTCGCCGATTCTGGGCGCTGCGATTGCCCTTTTGATCTGGTACGGTGTCTTTTATGCTTTTCCCGGCGTGGTGCTGATCTCCATTGTGTTGTCCTGGATCTGGATTAAGGAGAAGAAGCGGGACAAGGAGCCGCCCGCTTTAAATCAATATGTAAAGGGCTTGTTCAGTGTATTCAAGCATGAAGGCCGATGGTTATTTACCGCCTATTTGGCGGGGGCGACCTGCCTCGTGACCCTCTTCGGGATTCTCTTCTTTCTGTCTGACACCCTGGAGAAGGTATACAATATTGACGGCGTAGTCAAAGGCTTGGTCTTGGCGATCCCGCTCCTCGTCATGTGTACAACCTCTTATATAACGGGCAGCAAAATCGGCCAGAAGCAGAAGCTGATGAAGCGGCTCATTGTTACAGGCTTTGTTCTGATAACGGTATCGGATGCTGCGTTGTCCTTTATTACCAACCTTACTTTCTTTATTGCCGTACTTGCTGTCGGCAGTGTTGGCACCGGCTTGACGCTGCCCTGCCTGAACAGCTTTATTACGAGCGCGGTGGGCAAGGAGAGAAGGGGATTTGTTACTTCTTTATATGGTTCCGTGCGCTTCTTTGGAGTCGCGGTCGGCCCTCCTCTGTTCGGCTGGCTGATGGACTGGTCGAGAGTTGGCATGTTCCTGTGTATTGCCGGCTTTACATTTGTGGTCGGGGTGCTTGCGCTGTTCCTCATCCGGGTCAGCAGCAACCAGGAGGAAGGGCGGGAGCAGCCGAAGCCTTCCAAGAAGAACAAGAAGCGTCAAATTCATTACTTAAAACCGGTTGGAGGCCGTTAAGGCTTCCGGAAGACGAATCGTGCTTGTCACGGCTCGTCTTTTTTTTATGGGGAAAAATCATGTGCCGGTCATTTCTTCCGCCATCCCAAAGTGTAAGCCAAACTCCTGCGGCGGACGGGAAGCTTGTAGACCCAGGTGATAATCCGGGTTGAGATCCACTGGCAGATCAGGGCCAGGATGATGATTTTCCAGTCGATGACATAAGCGGCAACGGAGAAGATAAGGATGTTCAGCCATAAAAGGACAGTGCCGGGATTCATTTTGCGTGATTTGGCTATTGCCAGTGCCAGAAATCCGAGTCCGCCGTTGGACACGCCGGACCGGAGCAGAAGCGAAACCCCGGTTCCAAGGAACATCGAGCCGATGAGAAGGTCCAGCCAAATGTTGCTGAATGGAGAGCCTAAATAAAGCTCAAAGTATTTCACTGACACGGAGGTCGCCGTAATGACATAGACCGTCCCGGCAGTGCTGAACAAGCCCAGGTATTTAACCGCGAACAGGAGAAAGCTGATGTTCACGGCCCAAAAGCCGAAACTCATCGGCAGCTGAATCCAGTAGTTAAGCAGGACCGCGATCCCGGCTCCGCCGCCGGAAGGGATGGAGTGGGGGAACAGAAATACGGCCATGGCATAGCCCTGCAGTAAAGCTCCGCCGGTGATCGGAATGATTCTTCTTGATAAGCGCCGAAGCCAATAGTTCGGATAACGAATGCTTTGTCGGTTCACGTGCCCCATCCTTCGTTCGTGCAGGAATCGTACAGCAATTTGTACAAGTTTATGTTTGTCCCGGGCAGGACATGTCAAATAGACAGACAAAGAAAAGATTGACAGGGCAATCATCGCGGGTATACATTTGTATACAAGAAAATATTCGTATACTTTTGTATACGCGAGAGGAGAGATACACATGCGGGAAGGAAGACATGAACACCAAGGAAGACATGAACACCATGGGCCTGATAAGGAAGGACGCGGGCACTGCCGGGATCATCATGGCAAGAAGGACTTTCACAAGGTCCAGACGTTCCGCCGCGGACGGGCGATTGCTTTTCTTGAAAGGCTGAACGTGAAGCGTTCCACGCTGCAGCAGCAGCTGAACCAGCCGGAGTTTGATGCCGTCAAGCAGGTGATCAGCGGGGAGCTTAAAGCGACGGATGCGATTATCCAGGAGTTTATTCATACCTTTGAACTCCATGAAGCGGTTAATGAAGCAGTTAATGAAGCGGTTAACGGGGCAGCCGGCGAAGCTGCAAGTGAATCTGCCGCCGAAACTGCAGGCGAAACTGCAAGCGAGAATAACAAACAGGGAGAGGACGATGACCATGTCAATCATTGAAACTATCAAATCACGCAGAAGTGTAAAAGCATTTAAACCGGATCCTATTCAAGAACAGGATCTGATGTCCTGGCTGGAAGCCGCTAGTTATGCGCCGAACCACCGCCTGAATGAGCCTTGGGAGATTAAGATGGTGGGGCCGGAGACGAGAGCCAGATTAAATCACAAGACAGATTTCGGCAGCGCGCCTGTCGTGCTGGCCGTGTTATCCAAACCGGGCGCTACGCCGTTTGAACGCGACGAGAATGTGATGGCTGTCTCCTGTTATGTGCAGAATTTCCTGCTGGCCGCGTATGAAGCCGGAGTTGGCGTCTACTGGGCTTCAATGGGAGCGCTTCCGCAGAATCGCGAAATCCTTGGCGTATCAGAGGGTTACGATGTAATTGGCCTGTTCGGAATCGGATATCCGCAGGAGATTCCCGCAATGAAACCGAGAACGCCGATCTCATCCAAGATCAGCTATCTGAGTTAATTGGGCTGGTGACGTAATAGAATGTGGAAACTGAAGAGCTTTCTTAAGCCTTATTGGCTGTGGTGTCTGCTTGCCCCGCTGCTGATGATCGTAGAGGTCTATATGGATCTGCTTCAGCCAACGCTGATGGCCAGTATTGTGGATAAGGGAATTATGATGAATAATCTGCCGCACATTGTTTCAACCGGCCTTATGATGCTGGGCATCGCGCTGATCGGTTTGATCGGCGGAGCGGGCTGCACGATATTTTCAAGCATTGCTTCGCAAAATTTCGGCAACGATCTGCGTGTGCGCCTGTTTGAACATATTGAATCTTTCTCCAACCGGAATCTGGACCGTCTGAAGACAGGTTCATTGATTACCCGGTTAACGAATGACGTTGGGCAGCTGCAGACCTTTGTGCAGATGATCCTGCGCTCGTTTGTCCGTTCCCCTCTTCTCCTCATCGGCAGCCTCGTGATGGCTCTGCGGATCAGCCCTGTGCTGACTTTGATCTTAGCCGTTTCCGTGCCGCTGCTGTTTCTGATTTTATTTGTACTGATAAAGCTCTCCTTTCCGCTGTTTGCCAAAATGCAGGCCAAGCTGGATGGCGTCAATACCGTGCTGCAGGAGAATTTGTCCGGCATCCGGGTCATCAAGGCTTTTGTCCGCGCCAGGCAGGAGCAGAAGCGGTTTCAGACGGCCAATAAGGATTATACTGAAACCGCGATTAAAGCCAACCGTCTGATGGCGCTGAACATGCCGCTGATGATGCTGATTCTGAACGCCAGCATCGCTGCCGTTCTCTGGTTTGGCGGGCTGCAAAGCTGGAATCACGGACTTCCCGTCGGCGATCTGATCGCTTTCATCAACTATGTCACTCAGCTGCTCATGTCGATGCTGATGCTCAGCAACATGCTCACCTTTGTGTCGCGTGCGAAGGTATCCGCAGACCGGGTGGAGGAGGTGATGGCGGTGACCAGTGAAATCGATCAGGCGCCGGGTGCAGATCATGAGGCTGTTCAAGCCGGACGAATCGAATTCAGCCAGGTCTCCTTTGCTTATGACGAGGAGGATGAGAACCTGGTGCTGGAGGACATCAGCTTCACAGTCCATCCAGGCGAAACGGTTGCCGTCCTCGGCGCCACAGGGGCCGGGAAATCAACGCTCGTCAGCCTGATTCCAAGGCTGTATGATGTCTCCAGCGGCTCCATTAGGATTGACGGTACGGATATCCGGAATATTCATCTCGACCATCTCCGAAGTCGGATCGGCTTTGTCATGCAGCAGTCGATTCTGTTCACCGGCACCATTCGCGACAATATCCGGTTTGGGCGTCCGGCGGCGACGGATGAGGAAGTGGAGCAGGCTGCCAGGATCGCTGAAGCCCATGATTTTATATCTGCGCTTCCTGACGGATATGATACGCTGCTCGGACAGCGGGGCATCAATTTATCCGGCGGGCAGAAGCAGCGGCTGTCGATCGCCAGAGCTCTTCTGATTCAGCCCGCGGTGCTGATTCTGGACGACAGCACCAGCGCGCTCGATGCCGCCACGGATTCCCGGGTGCGGCAGCAGCTTAAACAGCAGATGCGAGCCTGTACAACGATCATGATCGCCCAGCGCGTTTCTTCCGTAATTGAAGCCGACCGCATTCTCATTCTGGAGAATGGAAGAATTGCGGCCCAGGGCACTCATGAGGAGCTGCTGCGCAGCAGCGAAATTTACAGGGATATCCGCCAGTCTCAGCTTAAAGGAGAGGAGCAAGCTGCCCATGTCGAATCTTAACAACCGCATGCCGCTCCCGATGCCGGGACGACCGGGCGGTTTTGGCGGAGGGCCCGGCGGTCCGGGACCGGGAGGAGGCCACGGCGCCCCAGCCAAGGTGCGGGCCAAAAACCGCGGAGCCACGATCAAACGGATCTGGTCCTACCTGAACCGTCAGAGATCCGCGCTCATTCTCGTATACGTGTTTACCGTTCTCAATGCGATCTTCTCCCTGATTGGTCCTTTCCTGCTGGGAAAAGCCATTGATTCTGCCGTCATCCCGGGTGATTACGGGGCTTTGGTCCATTTTTGCCTGCTGCTGCTCGGCATTTATCTGCTGGGAAGTGTAGTCGCCTGGGTTCAGGCTTATATCATGACGGCCGTATCACAGAAGACGGTCTTTGAGCTGCGGCGGGATTTGTTCGGCAAGTATCAGGTGCTGCCGGTGCAGTTCTTTGACACCCACGCAAACGGAGAGCTGATGAGCCGGGCAACCAATGATATTGATAATGTATCCAATACGCTGAGCCAAAGCGTCACCCAGCTGCTCAACAGCCTGATTACGCTCAGCGGTTCGCTTGTAATTATGCTCGCGCTCAACGTTCCGCTGACAGTCGTCACGCTGCTGACCATCCCTCTGTTTCTCCTCTCCAGCCGCAAAATATCGGGCCTGGGCCGGATTTACTTCAAAACTCAGCAGCGGCACCTGGGGGAACTGAACGGATTCATCGAAGAGACGGTCACCGGGTTAAAGGTTGTGAAGCAGTACCGCAGGGAAGAAGCGGAAGCGAAGCGGTTCCGTGTCATCAGCGGCAATTTGAATAAAGCCGGGATCAAGGCCCAGATCGTATCCGGGCTTGTCGGCCCTGTCATGAACACCATCAACAATCTCTCCTTCGCGCTCATTGCCGGAGCCGGAGGGTGGATGGCTTATCACGGGCTTGCTACAGTCGGCGTCATCGTCAGCTTCCTGAACTATTCGAAGCAGTTTGGCCGCCCTATTGCAGAGCTGGCTAACCAGTACAATCTGATTCAGTCGGCGATTGCCGGTGCGGAGCGTGTGTTCGAGGTGATGGATTTGAACTCTGAATACGAGAATCAGGGGGATAAACGGCCTGATAAGCTGACTGGAGATGTGGCGTTTGAAGACGTATCTTTCGGTTACAAGCCGGATACTCTGATTCTGAACGGGGTGACCTTTGAAGCCAGGGCAGGCGAGAAGATCGCGCTGGTCGGGCCGACGGGAGCGGGGAAGACGACGATCATCAACCTGCTGACCCGTTTCTATGAAATCAGCGGAGGGAGTATCCGGATTGACGGGCAGGACATTCGTGAGCTCGATAAAAATGCCCTGCGAAGCCAGATTGGCATCGTGCTGCAGGATGCGCATGTCTTCTCCGGAACCATCCGCGAGAATATCCGGTTTGGCCGTCTGAATGCGACAGACCGGGAAGTCGAGGAAGCGGCAAGGCTTGCGAATGCTGACGGATTTATTGCAAGACTTTCGCACGGGTACGATACGATGCTGGAGCCGGAGGGAAGCAATCTCAGCCACGGCCAGCGCCAGCTTCTGACGATCGCACGGGCGATTCTTGCCGATCCGGCGATTCTCATTCTGGATGAAGCCACCAGCAGCGTGGATACGCGGACCGAGATGCACATCCAGCAAGCCATGAAGACCCTGATGAAGGGACGTACAAGCTTCGTTATTGCCCACAGGCTCAGCACGATTCAGGATGCTGACCGCATTCTGGTGATTCAGCATGGTGCCGTTGCCGAGCAGGGGAACCATGACCAGCTCCTGGAGCATAAGGGTGTATACTTTAACCTTTATAACAGTCAGTTTAAGCAGGCTATGGAGGCCGAGGTTTCTTAAACAAGAGGAAAAGGACAGAGGGAGTGGCTCCTCTGTCCTTATTTCTGTCCGCCGAGCCCGACCTTTCGTCTCGAACGTCCCGGTTAAACCGTTTGAACTTTATCTTTTCTTTGCTCCTTCAGCTTCTCAAGCTCTTCCAGAACCTGAGCCTGAAGCATATCGGCTTGTCCATAGGACGCAGGAACGTTATAAATCCGGTTCACTGCGTTTCCTGCGCCGGCGTTTGCTTCCAGCTGCCAAACCTTCTCCTCGATTCTTGCAAAGCCGCGGCTGATCTGATCCGGGTTGAAGGATCTCAGAGTGGAGTGGATTTCACTTTGAGCTTGTGCCGCATTGAGCCGGGAGATCAGATAATCCTTGCGGACCTTCAATTCCTCATAGACTTCTTTCAAATGGCGGATATCCTCCATCAGATTTGCGGTCTGGCGTTTGACTTCGTGCTGCTGGTTCAGGTAATTCTGGAGCTTGCTCTCATGAAGGAGCTTGTCCCGCAAAGCCATCTGCGCGATCTGCTCCTCGCCCCGTTCAACGGCAAGCTCGGCTTGACGGGCGCGTTTGCTGATCACAGCTTTGGTGTCGCTGACAAGCGCTTCATATTTGCGTTCGACAAACAGCTGATGCGAAAGCGCCTGGCGGGCTTCATCCATCTGGTCTTCCAGCTCGCGGATATACTGTTTCAGCATGCTGATCGGGTCTTCCACCTTATCGAGCAGATTGTTGATATCGGCGACGGCAATATTTTTAACACGACTAAAGATTCCCATATTATTTATCCTCCTTTGTTATACTTCTTTCCCATTCGTCCAGCAGGTCGGCTTCGCTGCCAATCGGCATGCGGTCAACCCGGGAGACGGATTCGATTTGAACAGGCAGAACCTGGTTGTTTCGATAAATCCGATATAGAATATATGCAATCAAAGCAGTTGCAGCAGCAGCGAGCCAGAACGGCATCAGCGTAAACAAACCGATCACAAACACGGCTGCTCCGAACCATTTTAAAGTCTTCTTGGCACAGCTCCACAAGATCAGGCCGGTAAGTATAAATGCAATCTTAATCAATACCAACGCCCAATTGCTGCTGGAAGCTTCCGACTGAAGACTGCTGCGGCCGTCCATCATCATCATGGACCCTTGTCCAAAGAAACCGCGCTGGGCAAATCCGTGTTTCCCGAAACCGTTCTGTACAGGCTGGGATACATGGTGCATGGACTGTGAGTTACCCCAGAACATACATCCGAGGACAATAATCACCACAGCAGCAGCTAATCCGATGAGAAGGCCTTTAAAGCTTTTGTCGTTGGTTCGTTTCATTTGTTTCACCTCCTTTCAAGGGGCTTTCGCCCCTTAATTTATTACTTGAATTTATCAGCGGCATTATGCAGACTGCTGAACGGTTTTGCGTACCCGCTTCTTGCGGGAAGTGATCCATTTATCCAGATAGTAGGTGATGCCGGCAAAGACAGCCATGATTCCAAAATAGGTCAGGAGAACCTGATACCAGCTGGAACTTCCCGATTCCCGGCCTTTAACACCCTCACCGCCGAATTGTCCGCGCATTCCGCCTTCATCCGAATCGAAAGAGTCTCCATCCTTGAAGCTTGAACTCTGATCTCCGGAAGCCGCCTGCACGGTGCCGCTGCTGTCTGCAGAAGCTCCGTTTGCCTGCGCAGCAGCAGCGGTTGTGCCGGAAGCACCTGCCGTATCTGCGGTTGAGGAAGAGCCTGTATCGGCCGAAGCTGAGCCTGTATCTGTTGGCGCTGCGCCTCCGCGGTCAAATCCGCCTCCATGCTCAAAGCCGCCTTTGCCGGAGGCTCCTGCCGTAGAGGTGAACATGGACTGAACCATCTGAAGCTTGGACCAGTAACTCGTGGTATAGAACTGGTAAACCCCGAAGCCGAGCACAATTACGGCAGCGCCGGTCATCAGAACTCGGGACAGCCGCTTGGAGACTTTAAGGTGCAGAATCTTCTGGAACATTTTAATGACCCAATGCCAGTGCAGCCCGATATGAACACCGATCAGGGCCAGTCCCAGATAGGCAGAGCCCATGTGCGCCATTTTGAACCAGTTCTCATTACCGAGCTGGAAGTTTGGCAGCAGGACTCTCGAGATGACCAGACCGCTGAAGATCACAAGCCCCATCGACAAGAGGAGCAGGAAGCTCAGCAGATAGCTGAAACGGGTTCTGGCCGGAAGCGCCTTGTCAAACAAGCGGACAGTCACTTTCTGCACGAATTTGAAATTCAGCAGAATATGGGTGATGAAAGCAGCTCCGATCGCTGCCCCCGCAATCTCGTGGAAAGCCAGCCCGCCCAGTACGTTCTTGTTATAGAGCAGCGCAAACGTGATTCCCATCAGAATGTCCAGCGTAAGTTTTACATAAGGGATTTTCTTCTTCATTCCTTCGTCTCCGTCCTTCATGATTTTGAGGTACCCGAATGTATTGTCCGTCCTCTTCATGTCTATAGCTTATAGCGGGAACCTTTAATGAAGCTTAAATGCTTGGTCTCTGTTTGAACTATTGGCAAAAAAGAAGAGGCTGGCCTGAGCGCCGTGAACCGCTATAATGGAAGAAAGTGATATCAGAAAATTGGTTTCATTTAATTAAGGTAGATTAAAGGTTTTGGACCTAACATCAAGACATGACAATTAAAGGGGCTGCTAGTAATGAGAATATTAATTGTAGAAGATGAGGAGAATTTGGCGGAGGCGCTCTCTCAAATATTAAAGAAGCAGAATTATTCGGTTGATGTCGTTAACGACGGGGAAGAGGGGCTGGACAATGCGCTGAGCGATATTTATGATCTGCTGCTGCTTGACATCATGCTCCCCGGCATGGACGGCATCTCTATATTAAAAAGAATCCGGGCCGAAGGCCTTGCCACCCCGGTCATCATGCTCACGGCCAAAGGGGAAGTGCCCGACCGGATCGCCGGCCTGGATTATGGCGCGGATGACTATGTCGCCAAGCCGTTCTCAACGGGAGAACTGCTTGCCCGCATCCGGGCCGCCCTGCGCCGGAAGGGCGAGGTCGTACCAGAGGACGCCCTCCGCATTGGGGATATTGAGCTGAACACGGCTCATCTCAAGCTCACCTGCAAGGGCAAGGAGCTGAAGCTGATTCTGAAGGAAAGCGAGCTCCTGGAGCTGCTGATCAGCAGAAAGCAGGCTGTGACCTCCAAGGAGCAGATCATTGAGAAGCTGTGGGGATTTGATTCGGACGCGGAGCATAACAACGTGGAGGTCTATATCTCTTTTCTGAGAAAGAAACTGACCTTCCTGCAGTCCTCCGTGAAGATTAACACCATCCGGGGCGTCGGATATGTACTGGAGGCGGCTTCCTGATGTTTAACAAACTGCGCAATCGGTTCCTGCTGATGAATATGATCATCATATCTGTAATCATGCTGGTTGCCTTCGCAACCATTTATACGATCACTTATCAAAATGTCCAGAGTGACATGCAGGGACAGCTCCGTCAAGCCGCTGAGATGACGAGGAAGGATGGCGGCAGCATGGACCAAATGGGGATGGGGGCAGGCTCAGGCTCAGGGTCAGGTCATCTGCACCCGGGAATGAACGAGAACGATGACATCCGCATCCGGTCGGTCTACTTCGAGCTTGAGACCGACGAACAGTGGAATATTACATCTACTAATTCCCGCTATGACATTGACAGCGACTTCTACACGACAGCCGTCAGCAAAGCCTCTTCGAACCCCGCTGAGTTCGCCAAGATCACAATCAGCGGCACCCGCTGGGCATACAGTGTTTTAACCACCCCGAGCGGGTATTCGATCACCTTTATGGAGGTAAGCTCACAGCAGAAGATTTTGACTAATCTGATCTACACCTTCTCAGCCGTCGCCCTTGTGATGCTGGGCGTCATCTATGTGGTGAGCCGGTATTTTGCTAACCGGTCGATTAAGCCGGTCAAAGAGGCATTTGAGAAGCAGAAGCGGTTTATCGGCGATGCCTCGCACGAGTTGAAGACACCGCTTGCGGTCATTAACACGAACGCCGATGTGCTGCTGGCCAATGGCGAAGATACCGTCAACGAACAGGCCAAGTGGGTGCACCATATCAAATCGGAGACCGAGCGCATGAAGACGCTCACGAACGACCTGCTCTATCTCACCGAGATGGATGATGCACGCGAACGGACCATTCAGGTTCCTTTTAACCTGAGTGAAGCCGTGGAAAGTGTAATCTTGACGATGGAAGCCGTTATTTTCGAGAAGGATCTGGTCATGGATTACAGAATAGAGCCCGGTTTGTCAGTCACAGGCAGCAGTGAGCAAATGAAGCAGGTGGTCATGATTCTGCTGGATAACGCGGCCAAATATTCGAATCCGAAAGGCTCGATTAACATTGCCTTGGAAAGACAGAAAGGGCATATCCTGCTGTCGGTCAGCAATACCGGACCGGGGATTCCGGCCGATCATCTGGATAAGATCTTCGACCGCTTCTACCGTGTCGATGCTTCCCGTTCCCGCCAGAAGGGCGGCTACGGCCTTGGCCTGGCCATTGCCAGATCCATTGTAGAGCAGCACAAAGGGAAGATTTACGCGAGAAGCGTGCCTAATGAGACGACAACCTTTTATGTGCAGCTCGGTTAACCTTAAGTCCTTTAAGTCTATTTGAATTCGGAAACGGAAGGGCATTTGCCCGGGAGAAGAAGCAGCGGCAGTCTTGGACGAAAGAGGTCCAGACAGCCGCTGTTTTTTTGGGGTTTTTACAAAAGTGCAGAAATTTTAACACGAATTTTACATGATTTTAATTGTTTAAGTTTCATTAAAGGTTCGCCCTATAAGATAGAAACATGAAGAGCGGAACGCAAGCCGCCGGGGAAGGAGAGATTTAAAATGGCAATTGAAGTATTTAACCGGTATGAGAACAAATACTTGATGGATACCCAAGCCTTCAACGGTATTTACAGCCGTCTGATGGAATATATGGAGCTGGACGCCAACAACAAGGACAACAAGTTTTACGCCATCAGCAATTTGTACTATGACACAGACCAGCACACACTGATCCGCAGCAGTCTTTCAAAACCGAAGTATAAGGAAAAGCTGCGGCTGCGGGCCTACGGTGTACCTGCACCGGACGCGAAAGTATACCTCGAGCTAAAGAAGAAAGTATTCGGCCTGGTGAACAAACGGCGCACTTCTTTGAAGCTTCAGGAAGCGTATGAATTTGTCCGGACCGGACAGCCGCCCGTCTACAGGGAGGGCATGAACCAGCAGGTCATTCAGGAGATTGAATATTTTCTGTCACGGTACGAGCTTAAGCCGATGGTCTATCTGGCATATGACCGGATCGCCATGTTCTGCAGAGGCAATCGTGACCTCCGGATCACCTTTGATACCAACATCCGGTCACGGCGGTACGATCTCAAGCTGGAGGCCGGCGATTACGGCGAGCAGCTGATGGAGCAGGGTCAATGGCTCATGGAAGTAAAGGCAGAGAAGACCATTCCGGTCTGGCTGTCCAAGCTGCTGTCCGAGCATCAGATGTACCGGACGGGCTTCTCCAAATACGGAAATGAATACAAAAAATCCATTCGTTATGCGAATACAGAAAGGGAGAGAATTCTCGTATGATCGATTCTATTTTTAACTCTTATGCAGCTAATGCTGACTTAACTTTATCCCAGGCGCTGCTGACCTTTGTAGCTGCACTTCTGGTCGGTGCCGTAATCAGTTTGACATATATGAAGACGCAGAATACTTACACGCAGAGCTTTGCGCTGACCATGATGGTGCTGCCAACCATTGTAGCCGTCATTATTCTCCTGATTGGCAGCAACGTCGCCCGCGCCTTCAGCCTTGCCGGAGCCTTCTCGATCATCCGGTTCCGCAGTGCCCCCGGCGATTCCAAGGATATCTCGTATGTCCTGTTCTCCATGGCGGCCGGCCTTTCCTGCGGAGTAGGTGCTTATGGTTATGCTGTACTGTTCACACTGCTGCTCTGCGGTCTGATGTTTGTCTTGAAGGCCTTGAAATTTGGCGCCCGTAAGGATTCGCTCAGACAGCTGAAGGTCACTATTCCCGAGAATCTCGGATACGAAGAAGCTTTTGCAGAAATTTTTGAAAAGTTCAACATCAACTACGAGCTCAAAAAGGTGCGGACAACCGAACTCGGCAGCTTGTACGAAGTCGTCTATGCCGTGAAGCTTCCTGCAGGCACCAACCAGAAAGAACTGCTTGATGCCGTGCGTACACGGAACGGTAATCTCGATATCACTTTAACGATGAACCCTTCGGGTCAGGAATACTAATTCATACAAGAGAGGTTGATAAATATGAAACGATTTAAGAAGTCTAAAGTAGCCGGAATCATGATGATCAGCGCTTTGCTGGCTGCAGGATGCAGCGCCAATTCCACCAGCTCTTCCAGCTCTGCGAGCACCTCTGCAAACAGCTCGCAGACAGCTGCAGCAGTCAGCTCAAGCGGCGCCGCTTCGGCGGCAGCCGTGAAGCTGGCAAGTGTGGACATCTCCAAGCAGACCGGATTTGACGATAATGACAGCTTGACGACCTGGGATGCAGGCAGCTCAACGGCCATCACGCTTAATTCAACTAGCGCCACTGTAACAGGCTCAGGCGCATCAGCCAGCGGCGGTGTCGTTACAATCACTGCAGCCGGGACCTATGTGGTCAGCGGAACGCTGACAAACGGCCAGCTCGTCGTGAATGCGCCGGAAGATGCGGAAGTGCATATTGTGCTGAATGGTGCCAAAATCACCAATGCAAGCGGTCCTGCTTTCTATATCCAGCAGTCCGATAAAACGATCGTAACACTGCAGGAAGGAACAGATAACACGCTGGCGGACGGAGCGACTTATTCAGATACCTCAGAAGAAGCGCCTACCGCGGCATTCTACAGCAAGAGCGATCTGACCATTAACGGTACAGGCTCCCTTAATGTAGAAGGCAATGCCAAAGATGGTATTACGAGCAAAGACGACCTGAAGATCATGAGCGGCACGATCAACGTCAAAGCAGCCGACGACGGCATTATTGGCCGTGATCTGGTAGCCGTTAAAGAAGGAACGATCACCGTGGATGCCGGAGGCGACGGTATGAAGTCCACCAATGACAGCGAAGACGACAAAGGATATGTAGCCATTGCAGGCGGAACTTTTGATATCACGTCAGTCAATGACGGCATTCAGGCAGCTTCTTCCCTGTATATTGCAGGCGGCACCTATGACATCGTTACAGGCGGCGGCAGCGCGAACTCAACCAAGACGCATGAAGATCAGAAGATGGGCGGATTCAGAGGCCAAGCCCCGTCGGACGGTACCGCTCCAAGCCAGTCCAGTGATACAGCAGCGGCTGCCTCATCGGCAGACAGCTCGGCGTCCAGTTCGTCCAGCTCGACCAGCTCCACAGAAGAGACGGAGTCTACAAGTGCTAAAGCCCTGAAAGCGGCTGGAGATATCGCGATTATGGACGGTAAATTTACGATTGACGCAGCTGATGACGCCCTTCACAGCAGCGCAGACGCGGCGATTATGGGCGGACAATTCACCCTGTCATCAGGTGATGATGGCGTGCATGCCGACAACGGACTGTCCATCTCTAACGGTACGATTGATGTGGTCAAGAGTTATGAAGGCATTGAGGGCTCGGATATTCAAATTTCGGGCGGCACGATTCATGTAACGACAACAGATGACGGCGTAAACGTTGGCGGCGGCAACGATAATTCCTCTGCAGCCGCACCTGGCGGCGGAGGCGACGCCTTCGGCACAACCGACGGAACACTGGCAATCAGCGGCGGATATCTTGTAGTCGATGCGCAGGGTGACGGCCTGGATTCAAACGGCTCGATGACCATGACAGGCGGTACGGCTATTGTGAACGGCCCAACCGATTCCGGCAACGGCCCGCTCGATTATAACGGCACATTCGAGCAGTCCGGCGGTACGCTGATCGCAGCCGGCAGCTCCGGCATGGCACAAGCGCCGTCTGAGGATTCTACGCAGCTTGCCATCCAGATGACCTTCCCGGATACCCTGGAAGCAGGCACCCTGGTTACATTGACAGACAGCACCGGCAAAACGGTGGCAGCCTTCGCACCGTCCAAAACGTTCAGCAGCATCGTCATCTCTTCGCCTGATCTGAAGTCCGGAGAGAATTACACGATCTCTACCGGCGGCACTTCCACCGGAACGGCGGCAGACGGTCTCTACAAAGACGGTTCGACAAGCGGCAGCACCAAAGTCGTAACGTTCGCCATGGGAGATAAAGTCACTTATGTGAATGAATCCGGCGTAACGACACAGCCAAGCTCATTTGGCGGAGGCGGCCAAGGCGGCGGACGGCACGGAATGCCAGGCACCCAGGACGGTCAGGACCCAGCGGGCACTGGTACAGGCACTGGCACTGGCACTGAAGTAAACGGCTGATCCTGACGGCGAAATGGAAATTAGAGCTTAAATGGAGCCCTTAGCAAAAAGCAAAGCCCAAAGCAGAATCTCTGCTTTGGGCTTTTTTCTATCACTACATCATTCAAAATAAATACCGCAGCACCATCATGGATAGGATTCCAACAATAACAGTTCCGAGTAAACTTCTTGTCCAGAACGCTGTGGCCAGAGCCGGCAGGGCAGCCAGCATCTCGGGGTCAAACGACAGCTTCCCGTCAGAGATAAACAGCTCTTGCCCTACCAGGGCAGACATCACCGCGATGGGCACGAAGTTTAACCAGCGCATGCCCCATTCCGGAATCTGGATCCGGCTGAGAAGCATAAGCGGAACAATTCTTGGGATCAGGGTAACGATCGAGGCACCGATAATCATCAGCAGAACATCCTGATTTATTTCCATTTCTTCACCGCCATTCCGAGAGTTGAGGCAATTACGGTCGCCAATATGACGCTGAAGCTGCCGGAAGTGACGTAACTAAGCCCGATTACAAGTCCGATGGAGCATAAGGCGACTGCGAGATCCGCTGCTGCCTTTCCCCGGCTTAACAGCTGCAGCACGAGGAGCCCGATGAACATGGCGGGCAGGGCAAAATCAAGTCCGTATTGTTCAGGATCTGCAATCCATTTGCCGAAATAAGCGCCGGCAGCGTTGGCGGCAATCCAGTTTATGTAGGCGGTAATATTGAGGCCCTGCATCCATTTTTCGGACAGCTGCTTCTTTCGGGCTGCCTGCTGGATGGCGACGCCGAAGGTCTCATCTGTGAGCAGCATGCCGATCAGCATATTCTTGACAGGCGTAAGATGACGGAAATAGGGCGACAGAGCTGCGCTGAGCAGCAGATGGCGGAGATTGACAAAGAAGATGGTGAACACAATTGCGGCGGGGGAACTTGCGGCCGCCAGCATGCCGGCAGCAATAAATTGTGCGGATCCGGCATAGATCAGCACCGACATCAGCAGAATCTCCGGAATGGTGAGCCCGGCTGTTTTCTCAACCACACCTGCAGCAAGGCCGATGCTTAAATACCCCAGCAGAGTAGGAATACAGCTCTTGACTCCCTGCAGGAAGCTGTCTTCTGTCCACTCGCTTTCTTTGGTGCCTTCCCATATTTTCTCTCCCATAATGCTGACTTACCTTCTCTCTGCTTTCATTCTTCTTAAGGGAAGAAGATATTTTAAAATCTATCATACACCGTAACTTATTGAGGAAGCCAGCGTTTTGAGCCGGTTGATTAGTCTGCGTGAGCCTGGCTGCCCGCTCAAGAATGGCTAAATAATGCTAGACGGGTGACTTAAAAATGAAGGTTTCTGCATCTGCCGAAAGCATACAATTTGATAAGAGAACGCTAGCAGCGAATCAGACAGGAGTGCAGTTGATATGCGGATTACCAACCCCGTTATACCAGGTTTCTATCCTGATCCGAGCATTTGCAGGGTAGACGAGGATTATTATTTAGTGACAAGTACGTTTGAATATTTTCCCGGCGTCCCTGTATTTCATAGCAGAGATCTTGTGCACTGGCGTCAAATCGGGCACTGCCTGACGACCCGGGAGCAGCTTCCGCTCGGCAATGCCTGGAGCTCCGGGGGGATCTTCGCCCCGACTCTCCGCTACCATGACGGATGGTTTTATATGGTGACAACAAATTTGGGCGGAGCTGGGAACTTCTTCGTTAGAACGCAGAACCCGGCTGGGGCGTGGTCTGAACCGTTCCCGGTTGATCAGGATGGCATCGATCCATCCCTTTTGTTTGATGACGACGGTAAGGTCTATTTTCAGTCCTCTCGAACCGGAGATGAAGGGGACGGCATTTATCAGTGTGAGATCGATATTCAGACTGGCACAAGGCTGACGGACAGCCGCCTGCTCTGGAAAGGGACGGGCGGCGCCTATCCGGAAGCTCCGCATTTATATAAAATCAACGGGCTGTACTATTTGATGATTGCCGAAGGCGGAACCGAGTATGGGCACATGGAGACCATTGCGCGCAGTTCCAGCCCTTATGGTCCATTTGAAGCCAATCCGGATAATCCCATTCTCTCAAACCGGAGCATGAGAAGCAGTATTCAGGCTACCGGCCATGCCGATTTGGTAGAAGCGCATGACGGCAGCTGGTGGGCCGTGTGCCTCGGCATCAGGCCGGTCTCCTATCCAATGGGCCACCATTTGGGCCGGGAAGTCTTTCTTTCTCCGGTCTCCTGGACATCTGAGGGCTGGCCGGTTATTGGCAGGGAGACACATATAGATCCGGATATGGGCGGGCCGGAGCTTCCCGAAATTTTGTGGCCTGAGAAACCGGTCAGAGACGATTTCAATGACCTTCAGCTGGGGATGGACTGGAACTTCCTGCGCAATCCCAAGCCGGGCAGCTGGTCATTGGAGGAACGCCCTGGATGCTTGGTGCTGCACGGACATGAAGAGACGCTGGATGAACCGAAAGCGCCTGCCTTTGTGGGCCGTCGCCTCTGCCACTTTGCCGCAAGAATAGAAGCAGAGCTGGACTACGAACCGCTGAGCGAACAGGAAGAAGCCGGATTAACCGTATTTAAGAATGAAAAATTCCATTACGACCTTGCCGTGAGAAAAGTGCAGGGCTGCAAGAAGCTTCTGTTCCGCCGGACCGTAGGCTCCATGAAGACGGAAGAGATTATGGATTGTCCGGAAGGGAAGGTACGGCTCAAGATTCTGGCTTATCCCGAGAAGGTCGAGGCCTACGTTCAAACTGCGGATGCCGGGCCCACTCTAGCGGGAACGGGAGAAACGCATTTTCTTTCAACAGAGATGACAGGAGGTTTTACAGGCGTCTATATTGCCATGTATGCGGTCAGCGAAAGAGGCGCAGCTGCTCCCGCGGCGTTTGAGTGGTTTGATTACGAGGCTGAGCAATGACTTAGTTAGTTGTATAGAAGAAGACGGGAGAGAGGCAGGCCGGTTCGTCAGAACCGGTCTGTTTAGCTTCTTACAACTTTTTCCGCATGGTTTTAGGCGAGATGCCATAGGTCTTCTTGAACAGACGAGTAAGATAATTGCTGTCGTTGAATCCGCATTCATAAGAGATTTCAGTGATAGACAAATTCGTCTGTTTAAGAAGGGTGCTGGCGCGTTCCAGCCGCAGGCGCTGCAAATAGGCGATTGGGGTGGTCTGGTAATAGGCCCGGAAAATGCGGTTCAAATGCCGTACGGATATTGCTGATTTCTCGGCAATGTCCTCAAGCGTAATTTGCTCCAGGTAGTGATCTTCGATATAGGATATCGCATTAGCCAGGTGCATGAGGCTGCTGTCGATGCCTTTTTCCTGGTGATCATATTGTCTGGACAGATAGACGACGAGCTCCATAAATTTAGAGGCGAGCATCGTTTGATAGCCGTGCTGTTTATGCTCATATTCTTCCACCATTTCCGAAATGAGCGCCGAAACGTATTCCAGGCCCGCAATGGACAGGTTCAGTTTGCTCTTATAGACATTGATGCTCCGGTAGAACGGTTCCAAGATAAATAATGCCTGAAAGCCGTTCAGCGTCTTCAGATCCGGACCGGCGGATTTAAGCATTTCAGGCTTGTACATGATATTGCAAATTTTGAAATCATACGGATCTTTATAAGCATGAGGGGTATCCCCGTTTATAACAAACACATTGCCTTTCTTGATAAACGCTTCCTCGTGATTAACGATATGGGAAGCATGGCCGTTCAGGACGATAACAAGCTCGGAAAAATCTACATGCTTATGGAAGGCCGTATCCTCATCATGCCCTCCATACTGGATAAAGAAAGGAAAATGCTCGTCCGTTGTAAACCAGCTTAAATAAACGTCGCTCATTCGTTCTCCCGCCTAACTTACTATGTAATGTCTATATCATGCTAGTAGGTGACTTAAAAATCAAGGTTAACCGACACCGGCCGCGTTAAAATTTGGAATGTAATTAAAACACAGCCAACATATTCAACGCAGCTAGGAGAGCTTAACAGTACATTTAAAGGGGAGGAATGGGAATATGAAGAGACGCACGGCCAAAAAGGTAGGCGCTGCAGTGCTGGCCAGCCTGCTCCTGGTCACGGCAGGCTGCAGCAGTTCAAACAGCAGTGCTTCTGCGAATTTGGCAGACAGCAGTCATACGGAGGACACGAGCCCGATTACCTTCTCCTTTTTCGGGGCGGATGCAAGCCCGAACTGGAACAATATGCAGGACGACATCGGGAAGGAAATAACCGCCAAGACGGGGGTGACGCTGAATGCGGAATATGATGTTGGAAGCGGCGGCGGCCAGAGCAAAATCGCTTTAATGGCGGCGAGCGGCCAATATCCGGATTTGATCTATGCCAAGGGCGAGCTGGGCAAGCTGGTGGATGCCGGGGCTGTCATCGACCTGACCGACCTGATTGATAAATACGCGCCGCACATCAAGAAGGTCATGGAGGATAATATGAACCGCATGAAGTACAGTCTGGATGATCCGTCTATCTACTCCATCCCGACCAATGTGGGCGTTGATCAGCAGTATTTTGATGCGGACAGCGGCTTTGAAGTTCAGCTTCGGGTTCTGAAAGAGCTGGGTTATCCGCAGATCAAAACCGTACAGGATTTTGAAAACGTACTCAAACAGTATGTGGCGAAGCATCCGACCACGGACGGTCAGCCTACCATTCCTCTGACCTTGAATGCGGACGACTGGAAGATTATGATTACGGTCACGAATCAGGCCAACAATACAACCAATGGCACAAATGACGGCGAATATTACGTTAACCCGGACACTTATGAGGCCATGCTTCATTACAAGCGCACTGAGGAAAGAGAGTACTTCCGCTGGCTGAACCATATGTATAACGTGGGGCTTCTCGATAAAGATTCTTTCGTTCAGAAAGAAGATCAATACAAAGCGAAGATCGCCAGCGGACGGGTTCTCGGCCTTACATCAGTAGAATGGGAATATGCGGATGCCGAGAATGTCCTGAAGGCAGCAGGCAAAGACGAATATACGTATGGGCATTTTCCGGTTACGATGGGTGAGCAGTATAAAGATCATGCCATGCAGGCTTTCGGCGTGGACGGTTACGGAATCAGCATCACAACAGCCTGTAAAGATCCGGTCCGTGCGATCAAGTTCCTCGACTGGCTGTCATCGGATGAAGGCCAGGTTCTGCGGAACTGGGGCATTGAAGGCAGGCAGTACGAAATGGAAAATGGAAAGCGGGTTATTCCGGAGGATGTGCTGAACAGAAAGGTTAACGACGCAGCCAACTTTACGAAAGAAACGGGCATCGGCCTGTATAATATCTTTGGCGTTCATTATGGGGACGGCGTTAAGGACTCTACCGGCAATTATTATACGACCAACTATCCCGAGCAAATTACCGCCAGCTATTCGAAGGCTGAGAAGGAAGCTTTGGCATCCTACCATGCCACCACCTGGAAGGATTTGTTCCCCAGTGAAAAAGACTTCCCGGTCAAAGAGTGGGGCGCCCTCTATAATATGCAGGTGCCTACGGATGGAGACTATCAGGTCATCTACCAGAAGACTCAGGACATCGTCCGCAAACGGATTCCCGAAGCTATCCTGGCCAATCCGGATGATTTTGACAAGAAATATGACCAGTTTATAGACGAGCTGAACAAAGCGGGAGCTGAGAAGATGGAGCAGGAATATACGCAGCTGGTTAAGAGCAGGGTGGCCTTGTTTACCGGTAAAGAGGTTAAGTAAAATTTGGCATTCCGCCAATCCGACTTCAATTCTGCCGAAAATTGTCGATATAACTACTGATATCTCAGATTTCACTCCAAAGGATAAGACACCTATGAATTTAACAGACAGCCTTTTATTGCAAGCTTTTGAGCGTTCAGAAGCCGGGATCGGAGTAGTTGACATTAACGGGAACTGGATAAGGGTTAATTCTTCGCTGTGTGCTTTAACTGGATATACGGAGCAGGAGCTCCTTAAGACAAATTTATACACGCTGCTGAATAGGGCAGACCTGAAGCTGGAAAGAGGCGGCCGCGAATTCCCGATGCTGCAAATGCTGAAGGGACAGAGCAGCCAAGTTTCCGCAGAGCGCTGGATTTATCCGAAAGAGGGCAGTCCGTTATGGGGACAATTCACAATCATTCCCGTGCCGGCCGGGGAAGGACGTGCCGATCGCCAGGATTATTTTGTAATCCGCTTTGAAGTGAGACAGGAGAAGCGCCAGGAGCCGGCATTCATGTTAGCAGACAATTCCATGGACTTGAGCAGCCCTGTGAACCCGGAGAAGTGGAAGAGAATGGAGCTGATTGCGGACCTGATTGCAGATCATTGCACGGACCTGATCGGCATTCTCGAAATGGATGGCCGGATGCTGTTTGCTTCGCCTTCCCATTGCTCCGTTCTGGGCGATCACCGCTATCAGGGCCGTTCTGTTCTGGAGTTTGTCCATCCTGATGATAAACCGTTTGTCATTGACACGTTCTCCCAAATCGCCATCTCCAAAGAGAGCCGGAAAATCGAGTTCCGCTATATTGACCAGCAGGGGAAAATCGTATACATCGAATGCCAGGGAAATCCGGCCTTGAGCCGTGATGGTGAAGTAAAGCACATTATCATCATCGGCAGAGAGATTACCCAGCGGAAAGAGTCGGAGCGCAGGCTTCAGGAAAGCGAAGAGAGGTACCGGATGCTTGTTGAGCTGTCGCCTATTCCGATTGCCATTCTTGAAAAAGGCCGCTTCACCTATGTGAATCCATCCGGCATGAAGCTGTTTGGAGCGGACCATCCGGATCAGCTGCTGGGCAAGGCCTGCATTGATTTTGTCCATCCGGATTACCGGAATATCGTGCGGAGAAGAATGGGCGCGCAGACAGCAGAGCTTCCAAGTGTTGCAGCAGAGGATCAGAAGATACTTACCTTAGATGGCAAAATACTGGATGTACTCGCGACAGGAATCTCCCTCCAGAAGGATAATCAGATTCAAATGCTCGTCATCATCAAGGATGTTACGAAGCAGAAGCACATGGAGCAGGAGCTGAGACAGAATCAGCAATTATACCATGAGCTCCAGCGCAGCCTGGACCGGTTCTCCGGTGAACTGTTCCGGGTGATGAAGGCAGCAGAATTGGATAAACGGCTCATCAGCGAAATCAGTACCATGATGAAGGTCCGCCAAATCGGGATCATGGAGCTTGAGCATGCCTGCCCGGCTCCGCAGCTCTCCATTGAAATCGGGCAGCTTCACTTATTGGACGATCAATATGTGATGAAGCTCTGGAGCAGCAAGACCCATGCGAGCTTCCTGCATTTTAAGCCTAATTCGCCGGATAACAGCATCAGCAAGCCCATGCAGGCCTGGTTAAAAACCCTAGTCAGATACGCCTCGGTTCTGTATCACAATCTTCAAACGATGGAGGACCTTATTCAGCAGTTAAAGGACGGTTCCCAGGGACACGGCTCGGTCTGGCTGCTAAGGCTGCTGTTTAAACTGTCGGAAAAAGAAAGGGCGGCTCTTTCGCTGGATCTGCACGATTCCGCCCTGCAGGAACAGATCCGGTGGTACCGGCGGCTTCACCTGCTGACACAGCCGGAGAACACGGCTTTAACTCCGGAGATCAGGAGCGAATTGCTTGAAATTGAAGAGGGCCTGCTGGATGTGATTCATCAGATCCGGCTAACCTGCAACGAGCTTCGGCCGCCTCTGCTGCTCGAATTCGGGCTTGCCGAATCGCTGAACCAGCTGTTTGAATACACGCAGAAATACGCGGATTATACGGTTGAATTCAAGCATAATCCTTTGGGCAGCATCGCCTTCACCGAGGAACAAATGATCTCGATTTACCGTATTGTTCAGGAGCTTCTGGCCAATGCGAGCAAGCATTCCAACGCCTCAAGGGTGCAGATTGAGCTGGATAATGACGGCGACACGATTGAGTTTAAGTATATGGATAACGGAAAAGGGTTAAATACCGCGCGTATTAAGAATTCGTTTAAAAGCATCGGCTTATCGGGCATCTGCAACCGCGTCCGCAGCCTGGGGGGACAAATCACCATCCATTCAGAAATGAATCAGGGGTTTGAAGTCACCATCCGGATTCCGTCAGCAGCATGAGAACCATTCAACATCGAAGAGAAAGGACAGGGAAAGGGCTATGGTACAAATTCTGCTCATTGATGATCATCCATCGGTCATGGAAGGGACAAAGGTAATGCTTGAGAAGGAGCCGGATATTAGCGTCACAGCTCATCATCAGGCTCCGTCCAAAGCGGTAGAAAGGGTCCGGTCCGGCCATTTTGACCTGATCCTGATTGACTTGACTATGCCCGAGATGAACGGGATCGAGTTAAGCAAAGGGATCATCCGGGTCAAACCTGACTCTATTATTCTGATATACACCGGCAACGACTTATCCCCGCATCTTAACCATTTGATCGAGGCAGGCATTGCCGGCTTTATCTCCAAAACCTCGACCCAGGAAGAGATGCTCAGAATTATCCGGGCGGCGCTGCGGCGGGAAGTTGTTCTCCCGTTTTCCGTCTTTCGCGGATTAAGGGCCGGCCAGGGAGCTGAAATGGCGCAGCCTGCCGCAGAGAGCAGCACGAATCCGCTCGTTCCTGATGAGCTGGACATCATTCGTATGATCGCGGAAGGCAAGACGAATAGGGAAATAGCCGATCAGTTATTTTTCAGCAAAAGAAAGCTCGAGTATCAGCTCACACAGCTGTTCAGCAAATTAAACGTGAAATCCCGGCTGGAGGTCGTAGGCAAATGCCGTGAAATGGGCCTCCTCGCTGTTCATGATCTTGTAAATTAAGCTAAAGCGCTGCACAGCTGTGCGGCGTTTTTTTTCTGCATAATACTGGCTAGTCTATGGCCCAGACTCATCATAATCGGATGCCGGAGGATACCTGAACAGGATATAGAAAATATAACCAGCGGCGTTTGAATGCGGAAGTAGTGGTTAAGTAACAAATGAACCCAACAACACATCTGGAGGTAATGATAATGACACAGAAAATAGTTGGCGTATTTACTACCGAACAAGATGCGACGAATGCGATTCAGGATTTGAAGAACCTTGGTTACAGAGCAGAAGATATTTCAGTTATCGGAAAGAACAAAGACGACTTGAATGACATCCATGAAGAAACAGGCACGAAGGCGCCGGAAGGCATGGCTACAGGTGCAGCGACCGGGGGTGTCCTCGGCGGGATTGCAGGCTTGCTCGCAGGATTGGGCGCGCTGGCAATCCCGGGCATCGGTCCAATCCTTGCAGCCGGACCAATTGCTGCTACGCTCACAGGAGCCGCGGTTGGAGCAGGTACAGGCGGACTTGTCGGCGGTTTGGTGGGCCTTGGTATTCCGGAGGACGAAGCCGAGGAGTACAATGCCAACGTGAAGAGCGGCCGCATCCTCGTCATGGTCGATGCTAATGAAATCCAGAAGAATGAGGTTTACTCGCTGTTCCGGGATCATCATTCCATGAATTCGAGCCATTATCCGATGGGTACCGGCACTCTGAACCGGGAAGAAGCTGACATCAGGAAGAGCGAAACGAGAGAACCGGTCTTCTATCAGGAGCT
Organism: Paenibacillus pinistramenti; assembly: GCF_005869875.1. GTDB lineage: Bacteria > Bacillota > Bacilli > Paenibacillales > Paenibacillaceae > Fontibacillus > Fontibacillus pinistramenti. Next base: position 239,504 of record NZ_VAWG01000002.1, on the reverse strand, counting down.
GGCCACTATGGACCGTCCGCAGGATACGATTACGGATGGGACAAGCCAGGACCGGACGATGCGCCTGCGTGAAGAGCAGCTGGACATTTCCAAGACACGCCAAACCACTGGCGAGGTGAACCTCCGCAAAGAGGTGATCGAGCAGGAGCAGTCCATTAATGTTCCTGTAACCCGTGAGGAAGTAGTCATCGAGAAGAAGGCGGTTCAGGACGAAGCTACCGGCGAACCGATTGGCAAGGATGAGACCATCCGCATCCCGGTTACGGAGGAACGGGTGGAAGTCAGCAAGCGTCCAGTAGTCACCGGCGAAGTGGAGATTCACAAACGCCAGGTGCAGGACACAGAGCATGTGAGCGATACCTTGAAGAAGGAAGAAGCCCGTCTGGAGCAGACCGGCAATCCGACCGTCAAGGGCGACGAGGATTTGAAATAGGTTCCGCATGAAAATAGCATAGGCTGCGGAAGCGAGCAAAATGGATAAACGGACAGCAGACGCTGTCCGTTTTTTTGCTATTCACTCTATGTTGAGGAAGTTTTACTGAATTTTCATTATTCTTTGATAGCATAATCGTATTACTCAATTGGTGGTGGAATTTAGAATGAACATTCTCCTTGCTGAATTGAAACAGTCCCTTTCTCCACACGGGTTGGAGCATAAGAGCTGACTCCTGCTCCAATTACGCCAATCATGGTTAAGGCGGCTAATATGAGTTTGAATTTAATCATGTTTACCCCTCTATCTAATTGTGTATTCAATGCCTCGGGAACATGCTTATTCTACCCCTCACTTATTAAAAAATTATTAACTAAGCCAAACTTAGAATATGTACAACGGCCAATTCAAAAGGATCCTCCAATTTAATAATTTAAAACGAGGTAATTTGATGAAAATAAGCTTTATGAGCAAGGTTTTATTTCGTTCCATGCTATTATCCGTTGTTTGCTTAAGCTTCTTCATAGGAATAGCATTATCCGTTAAATTTCAGCATATCGCCGGCTTTGACCTTACCGTTATGAGCAGGATACAAAGCGTGAATTCGGATATCCTTACAATAATCATGAAGGGATTCACCACAATAGGCTCCGGGCTCTTTGTAGTAATTATAGCTGCAGTCCTCGCATTCTTTCTGTTCCGAATAGGTTATCGCCGGGAGCTCCTATTATTAGCCGGGATCATCAGCGGCTCTGGCCTGCTTAACATTTTGCTTAAATCTATGTTCCATAGAACCAGACCGGATATACATCGGATTATTCAAGCCGGCGGGTATAGCTTTCCAAGTGGTCACTCCATGGCTGCTTTCACCCTTTATGGGATTACGGTGTATTTTCTGTGGAGGCATATCCCCCGTTTTGGGGCTCGAATGCTTGTCCTATTGTTGGGAACATTTATGGTTCTAATGATAGGAGTCAGCCGTATTTATCTTGGCGTGCACTATCCTAGTGACGTAATCGGGGGTTATTTGATGAGCGCTGTATGGCTCACAGCAAACATCGGCTGGTACGAGCACTACTTGAAGGAGAGGTGGTCCTCTAGTCAATAAACGCTGCAGCCGCTATTCGGCGCAGTAGGTGATAGAATGGCAGGTACTGGCTGCCCGCGCGGCTTATTATTGCAGAAATTATTGCTGCTTTTCATTCCCTTTCCGAAAAAGCCTGCATATGCTATAGCATCTGCATGATTCAGTTATAAGGCAGCGCTGCTGAGGGAGGATCCGAAAGTGAAAAGTTATCGGTGCGAATGGAGGGGGCCGCTCGGATTAATCAGCGGGCTGGGCATAGCCAGCCGGGCGTATGTGCGGGCGCTTCGGCGGCAGGGCGTTCCGGTCAGCGTCCGTTCCGGTTCGCTGGGCGTGAACAGGCAAGCGCAAGGCCCGGCGAAAAAGGTGCTGATCTGCCACACGCTTCCGTATCGTGTGCATGCTGCCGCCGAGAAACGCCGTTATGACCGGGTGATTCTGAACACGGTGTGGGAAACGACCCGGATTCCGATGCGCTGGAAGCCGCATATGAACAAGTTTGACGCCATATTTGTTCCGTCCCGCCATAATAAGGAGGCTCTGCGCCGGAGCGGTGTCAAGGTTCCCGTGCACATCGTGCCGCACGGTGTCGATACCCGGCAGTACAACCCGGGCAATCCCAAGCTGCGCATATCTGGGGCTCAGGGCCGGTTTGTCTTCGTCTCTGTCTTCGGTTTTCAGCACCGCAAGAATCCGGAGACGCTGCTGCGCGCCTATTGGGAGGAATTCTCGGCCTCGGATCCCGTTATGCTGGTGATCAAGACCAGCGGGTACGCTGCTTATGAAACAGAGGCCTGGATCAAGGCGAGAATCCGGCACTACAAGGAGCGGCTTCGCCTTGGCAGGCAGACGGCTCCCGTCAAGGTCATCGGGCGGTCTCTTGCGCCCGGCCAGCTGAGAGGGTTGTACACGCTCGGCAATGCCTTTGTGCTCCCGACAAGAGGAGAAGGCGTCGGACTGCCATTCCTGGAGGCTATGGCCAGCGGAATTCCTGTGATCGCCACGGGCTGGGGCGGGCATATGGATTTTTTGAACAGCCGCAACTCTTTCCCGGTAAGCTACCAGCTGCGTAATCCCGCAATCAGTATGAACAGTCCGCATGCGATTGCGCGGAGTTTCCGTTCGCTGTTCGCCGAGAAGGGCCAGCTGTGGGCCGAAGCCGAGCTGTCCAGCCTGAAGCGGCAGATGAGGAAGGCTTACGAGAATCCTGGGCTGTGCAGGAGCAAAGGCCAGCAGGCCCGGCAGGATGCGCTTAAGCAGTCCTGGAACCGGTCGGGGCAGATCATGAACCGGGTGATTAGAGAGCTGTTATAAGAGCAGAGCTATTTTAAGAAATTTTAGCAAAAAGAAAGCGCTTGCTAAATGAGAATCTCCATGTTATTATGACTTTGGGATTGTTACTGAAGAAGGCAAGACCCAGGACATGCACGAGACATGTTTTGGGTTTTGCCTTTTTTAGTCTCCATGTCCCGTTTCCGTCACTCAAACTCCAATGCAGAAAGGAAGGAGAGAGCCAAGAAAGGCAAAGGTTTTGACGAAGATGAAAGCGCTTAGATCCGGCGACTTAATCCTGGGTGACCAATACGATCGCAAACGCGGTGAAGGAGAGCAGCCTGGATGATTATCAAGAAGATATTCAACAATAATGCCATTGTAGCCAATGACCCGCATCGGCAGGAGCTTGTTGTGATGGGCTGCGGCATCGCTTTTAAGAAAAGTGTCGGAGATCCGGTTGACGAAAGTCTGATTGAGAAAGTGTTCATTCTGAAGCAGAAGGATGCTTCCGAGAAATTCAAGCTGCTGCTGGAGGATGTGCCTTCCGACGATGTGTCGCTGTGCTACGATATTATTGAGTACGCGAAGAATAATTTGGGGGTCCCGCTCAGCGAGTACATTTACGTAACCTTGACGGATCACATGAATAATGTCTTCCGGATGTATGATGAAGGGGTCAAGAATGTCAACCCGCTGATCTGGGAGATCAAGAAGTTCTACCCCAAGGAATTCGCCATCGGCCTGAAGGCGCTGGAATTCATTGAGGAGACGGTCCACAGACGGCTGCCGGAGGATGAAGCGGGCAATATTGCGCTCCATCTGATCAATGCCCAGGTGAACGGCCCGGGCAGCAAGGTGGCTGATGTGGCTCACCTGACGGAGAAGATCCAGGATATTATGAATATCATCAAGTACACTTACAATATTACGCCGGATGAGAAATCGGTCAGCTACGAGAGGTTCATCACCCATCTGCGGTTCTTCTTCCAAAGACTGCACAAACGGGATGTCCCGGCGGCGCTGGAAGATGACTTCCTGCTCAGGCAGGTCAAGGCGAAGTACAAGAAGGCCTACGATTGTATGCTGAAGATCGAGAAATACCTGGGCACCGAATTGTCCGATGAAGAGAAATTGTATTTAACGATTCACGTTCACCGGGTAACGCACAGACAAACTGAATAACCTTTGGATTGTTACTGGTAATGCAGGCGAGACCAACTATAGCGGCAGTGCACACAGATGTGCTGCGTCTATAAGGTCTCGCCTTTTTTGTATAAAACAACTGGTTGTATAAGCAATTGGCTGATCAAGGGATACTACGATGAAGAAATTTGTACGAACGAAGGGGAGAGCATGATGAAATACGAACAGCTGGCGAAAGACGTGATCAAGAATGTCGGCGGCAAAGAAAATGTCAACAGCCTTACGCACTGCATTACACGCCTTCGCTTTAAATTGAAAGACGAGAGCAAGGCCAATACGGATGTATTGAAAAATATGGACGGCGTCGTTACGGTCGTACAGAGCGGCGGACAGTATCAGGTTGTTATCGGCAACCATGTGCCTGAGGTTTATGCAGAGGTTGCGGCCATCGGCGGCTTCCAGGCCGCTGCAGAAACACCTGTCAAGGAGAAGCAGGGACTGCTCAACGCGTTTATTGATATGATCTCCGGCGTATTCTCGCCGACACTGGGCGTGCTGGCTGCAACCGGTATGATCAAAGGCTTTGCGGCCATGTTCCTGGCACTGGGCTGGCTCACGAGCACTTCGGGCACATACCAGATTCTGAGCGCAATCGGTGACTGTCTGTTCTACTTCTTCCCGATCTTCCTCGGATATACGTCGGCCAAGAAGTTTAATGCGAATATCTTCATCGGCATGGCGATCGGCGCGACCCTCGTCTACCCGACGTTCTCAAGCTTAACGGCTTCCGGCAAACCGCTGTACACGCTGTTTAGCGGCACGACGTTCGAATCGCCGGTCTACCTGACGTTCCTGGGCATTCCGGTCATCCTGATGAGCTATTCATCCAGTGTTATTCCGATTATCGTATCGACATATGTAGGCTCCAAGATTGAGGCCGGCTTCAAAAAGATTATTCCAAGCGTCGTCCGGACCTTCCTGGTGCCGTTCTGCACCCTGCTTGTTACCGTACCGCTTGCACTGATTGTTATTGGACCTGTGTCCACTTGGGCCGGCCAGCTGCTCGGCGCAGCAACCGTGTTCCTGTATAACCTGAGTCCGCTCGTTGCCGGCGCGCTGCTTGGCGGATTCTGGCAGGTATTTGTCATCTTCGGACTGCACTGGGGTCTCGTTCCGGTCGCTATCAACAACCTGACGGTACTCGGCTACGATCCGGTGCTTGCCACCGTAATGGGCGCTTCCTTCGCACAAACCGGTGTCGTTCTGGCCATCCTGCTTAAGACGAAGAATGTGAAGCTGAAATCTCTGTCTGTACCGGCGTTTATTTCAGGTATCTTCGGTGTAACCGAGCCGGCGATTTACGGCATCACGCTGCCGCGCAAGAAGCCGTTCATTCTGAGCTGTATCGTAGCGGCCGTCGGCGGCGCCATTATTGGAGGCATGGGTTCCAGAGGTTATATGATCGGCGGTCTGGGTGTCTTTGCGATCCCGAGCTATATCGGACCGAACGGTATGGACACCGGCTTCTACGGCATGCTTATCGGTATGTTCGGCTGCCTTGTGCTGGGCTTCCTGGTGATGCTGTTCGCAGGCTTCAAAGACGATGAAATCAAGACTGAGAACCAGAACAACGGTATCGGCAAAAGTGAGTCGCTGGTGAAGCAGGAGACTGTAGCCAGCCCGGTTAAAGGCAGCGTTGTTGCTCTCTGCGATGTAACGGATGAAGCGTTCTCTACCGGAGCGATGGGTAAAGGCATCGCGGTTGAACCGGCCGAAGGCAAAGTGTATTCCCCTGTCGACGGGGTGCTGACAAACGTGTTCCCTACCGGTCATGCCATCGGCATTACCAGCGACAACGGCGTCGAGGTACTGATTCATGTGGGCAAGGATACCGTGAAGCTGAAAGGCAAGCATTTTACCCCGATGAAGAAACAGGGCGAGCATGTGAAGAAAGGCGACCTGCTGCTTGAATTCGATATGGACGCCATCCGCGGTGAGGGCTTTGTCCTGACGACTCCAGTGATCGTGACCAACTCGGGGAACTATCTGGATGTCATCGAAACGGAGAAACAATCGGTCAATTTCAAGGAAGATCTGCTGACGGTTGTCATCTAAAAATATTTGATCGGTCCGGGCCGGCGGCAACATCAAGCTTCCGGTTCCGGGCCGGAACTTTAAAGGAGGAAATGAACTTATGAATCAAGTGATGAAGAATCAAGCCATTAACAAATTTCCGGAAGGCTTCCTGTGGGGAGGCGCGACCGCAGCCAATCAGCTGGAGGGCGGCTACAACGAAGGCGGCAAAGGACTGAGCACCGCCGATGTGATGACGGCCGGAACACATACGACGCCGAGAAGAATTACGCTGGAGCTGGATGAGAGCCTGAACTATCCGAGCCATGAAGCGGTCGACTTCTACCACCGGTACAAGGAAGACATCGAGTTGTTCGGCCAGATGGGCTTCAAGGTGTTCCGTTTATCGATCGCGTGGTCACGGATCTTCCCGAACGGCGACGACGCGGAGCCGAATGAAGAAGGCTTGAAATTTTATGACTCGGTGTTCGCCGAGCTGAAGAAACGCGGCATCGAGCCTCTCGTGACGATCTCGCACTATGAGACGCCGCTGAATCTGGCGAAGCAATATAACGGCTGGACCAGCCGCAAGCTGATCGATTTCTACGTGAAGTACTGCGAGACGATTTTTAACCGTTACAAGGACACTGTCAAATACTGGCTGACGTTCAACGAAATCAACATGCTGACGATGCCATTCGGCTCGATCTTTGCAGGAGCCATTCTGCCTGATGCCGAAGCCGATCTGACGACGATGAAGGATAACGAGCAGCAGCGCTACCAGGCGCTCCACCACCAGTTTGTCGCCAGCGCCAAAGCCGTCAAGCTCGGACACGAGATCAACCCGGAGTTCAAAATTGGCTGCATGATCGCCTACCTGTGCTCCTATCCGCTGACCTGCAACCCGGATGACGTGATCCTGGCGCAGCAGAAGGACAACCTGACGAACTTCCTGTGCTCCGATGTGCAGGTAAGAGGGGCGTATCCAGGCTTCGCGAAGCGTTATTTTGCGGAAAAAGGCATTGAAATCGCCATGGAAGCCGGCGACGAGCAGATTCTGGCCGAAGGCTGCGTGGACTATTACACCTGCAGCTACTACTCCTCCACCTGCGTCAGCGCCGACCCGGATCAGGAGAAGATCGGCGGCAACATGTCGATGGGCCTCAAGAATCCTTACCTGAAAGCGAGCGCCTGGGAGTGGCAGATCGACCCGCAGGGCCTGCGGTGGTCGATGAACAACATTTATAACCGCTACGGCATCCCGATGATGGTCGTGGAGAACGGACTTGGCGCGGTGGATACGGTGGAAGAGGACGGCTCGATCAACGACGATTACCGGATCGACTACCTGAAGCAGCATATCGAAGCGATGAAAGAGGCGATCTTCGACGGTGTCGACCTCATCGGCTATACGCCTTGGGGCTGCATCGACCTTGTCAGCGCCGGCACCGGTGAGATGAAGAAGCGCTATGGCTTCATCTATGTGGATAAGGATAACGAGGGCAAGGGCACGCTGGACCGCAAGCCGAAGAAGAGCTTCTACTGGTATAAGCAGGTGATTGAGAGCAACGGCGAAGAGCTGTAGTTTCCAGCAAAAACAAAAGATGGCCGTGCAAGGATAACCTCCTTCGCACGGCCATCTTTTTCTATTCTAGCTTAAGCCTCTTTAGCAACCGTCTTCTTTAATGCCGCGTCGGATGCTCCTTCCGTGCTGTGGGCAACCCGTTTGATGAAGAAGGAGAACAGCAGGGCAAGAACGGCAATGCCGATGATGACAACATACGCATCGTTAATCCCCTGAATGGTGGCATCATTAATCATTTGCTGCTGTGAGCTGCTGCCTGCTCCGCCGCTGGTCATCAGCTTGGTGAGGTGCGTCTTCGTACGGTCTGTCATAACCGTTACGAGGAGGGAAGTACCTACCGCTCCGGCCACCTGCCGCACCGTATTGGAAATCGCTGTGCCATGCGCATTCAGGCGGTTCGGCAGCTGATTCAGGCCTGCAGTCTGGATCGGCATCAGCAGCAGCGCCATCCCGATCCGGCGGCCCGTTGACATGAGAATCAGATAAGTGTAGCTGGTGGAATCCGTCAGGTTAATAAACCCGGCAGTGGTTCCGATTGTAATGATCAGGCCGATGACGGACAGCCATTTTGCGCCGAAGCGGTCAAACAGCCGCCCGGTTACAGGCATTAGGAAGCCCATGACCAGCGCGCCCGGCAGGAGCAGCAGGCCGGATTCCAGCGCCGTATAACCGCGAGCATTCTGCAGATACAGAGGCAGCAGCATCATATCGGCATACATAACCATAGTGATCAGAATATTGATGACCGTTGTCAGGGAGAACATATTATACTTGAAGGCACGCAGGTCCAGCAGAGGATTGCCGGATGTCAGCTGCTTCCATACGAACAGCCCAAGAGCCACGATGCCCGCTGCAAAAGCAATCAGCACCTCGTCGTCAGACCAGCCTGCGCTTCCCGCCTGGCTGAAGCCGTATAACAGCCCGCCAAATGCGATCGTAGACAGAAGCACACTGAGCAGATCGATTTTGCCGCGGACCGGTTCGGACACGTTCTTCAAATATACGAATCCGCTGATAATGACCAGGATGGTAAGCGGAATCATGCCGTAGAACATCGTTTCCCATTTGTAGTTCTCAAGAATATAGCCGGCCAGAGTCGGCCCGATGGCGGGCGCGAAGATAATGGCAAGGCCCATGGTGCCCATGGCCGCTCCTCTTTTTTCAGGCGGGAACAGAGTGAGAATGACGTTTGTCAGCAGCGGCATAATAATGCCGGCTCCGGCTGCCTGGATCATCCGTCCGGTTAACAGAACCGGGAAGCTGACTGAGATCGCGGATACAATCGTCCCAGCCAGGAAAATAAACATCGAGGCCTGGAACAATTGCCGGGTCGTGAATCTCTGCATGAGATAGGCTGTAATGGGAATCAGAATCCCGTTCACCAGCATGTAGCCGGTTGTCAGCCACTGCGCGGTTGCAGCCGTAATGTTAAAATCTGTCATGAGCTCAGGGATCGCCACGCTCATTACGGTTTGGTTCAGGGTTGCCAGAAAGGCGCCCAGAATCATAATGACCAGAATCGGCCCTTTCTTGATGGAACGAATAGAAGCATCCATAGGTTTCTTCAAAGACTCCTTCCTTGTAATCATCTCTGTACTTAATTTACAATGTGTTTAATAATAAACATTGCATAAATTAGATTATAGTCAGGAAGGCATTGCCTTACAATTTACGATTTTCATAAAACTGTAATTTAATTTACACTTTGTCTTACATTTGTAGTCCAGCTGAGAAAAATACTTCAAATCTTAGTTATATTGTTGATTTTCTATATTATTGAACTTCTATATTGTTGATCTTCTATATTGTTGATCCGCGAAGGGAGGAAGCAAGCAGTATGACCGATCCAGTCAAATCCCAAACCGATCCCCGGGTGATCCGTACCCGGCAGCTGATCAAGACGGCCTTTGTCGACCTGGTACAGGAAATGGATATCGAGAAAATGTCGATCAGCCGCATTGCAGAGCGCGCCACCATCAACCGGGTAACCTTCTATCTGCATTACAGGGATATTCCGGATATGCTCGAGAAAATGGCCGAGGAAATGATCGAGGAACTCCAGGAGGCGATTAAAATTCCCCGGGAACAGGCGAATGCAGCCATAGACCCTGAGTGGAAAATGCTCGTGAAGCTGCTTGAGCATATTGCTCAGCATGCTAAATTTTATAAAGTCATATTGGGCTCAAGGCGCACCCCTATATTCACAGAGCGGCTGCTCCGCCTGCTGACGGATATGATAACCCAAAGAATCGAATCCCAGGGCAGTGATTCCTATGGCGCCAGAGCCGGCATTCAAAAGGATATTGCCATCTGGCACGGCTCCTCCGCGCTGATCGGCACCATCGTATCCTGGCTGCGGAATGACATGCCGTATACGCCTGTTTTTCTGGCTAAGCAGTTCGCGCTGCTGCACCGCAAGGAGCTGGGGGAGCAGCTCTAATCATTTTTAGACCTTTAAAATAAATTGTACTGCTGCACGCAGATAGGAAAAGAGGCAGAAAGAGCATCATGAAGACATTCATTGTTATCGGAGCAGGGATTCTGGGAGCATCGGCGGCTTACCATCTGGCGAAGCTGGGGGCAGAGGTGCTGATCATCGACCGGAAGGACAAAGGACAAGCCACAGATGCGGCGGCAGGCATTATCTGCCCATGGCTCTCCCAGCGGCGGAACAAGTCCTGGTATCGTCTGGCTAAAGCCGGGGCGCGGTATTATCCCGATTTGATTCAAGCCTTGGAGGACGAAGGAGAGACAGACACGGGTTATGCCCAAGTCGGCGCTTTAAACATTCATGAAGATCCTGCTAAGATCATCAAGATGGAAGAACGGGCCTATGCGCGCCTTCACGATGCGCCGGAAATCGGGATGATATCCAGTCTGGATGACCAGCAGACCCGGAATTTGTTCCCGCCGCTCAGAGAAGGGTTTCAATCCGTGCATATCAGCGGTGCTGCGCGTGTTGACGGGCGGGCCCTGCGGGATGCCCTGCTGAGATCGGCACAAAGGAACGGGGCGGTACTTATACACGATGATGCCAAGCTTACCTTTAGCGAGAATCGGGTGACGGGAGTTGCCGCAGGCGGCAAAGCTTATCAGGCGGATGAAGTCATGGTGTGCGCCGGTGCGTGGGCCGGGGAGCTGCTGCGGCCGCTCGGTATCCCGATGATCGTCGGCTTTCAGAAGGCGCAGATCGTGCATCTGGAGCTTCCGGGCTCGGCCGATACCGGCAGCTGGCCTGTCCTTATGCCGCCTACCGACCAGTATTTGCTCGCTTTTGATAAGCAGAGCATCGTCATGGGAGCCACTCATGAAAACGACACCGGCTTCGACACGAGAGTAACGGCAGGCGGCATTCAGGAAGTGCTGAATAAAGGGCTGGATTTGGCGCCGGCGCTCGCGGAATGCACCTTCCGAGAGACAAGAGTCGGATTCCGTCCGTTCACGCCCGGCTTTCTGCCCGTATTTGGCCCGGTACCCGGATGGGACGGGCTGCTTGCTGCCAACGGCCTCGGAGCATCCGGCCTGACTGTCGGCCCCTATATCGGAAGCCAGCTGGCCAGGCTGGCGCTGAATCTGGAGCCGGACCCGGAATTGGAGCTTAGCGACTACGAGGTTCGGAAGGCTTTTGGCAACGAATAAACACTGAGAGTTGAACGCTGAGAGCAAGGAATGAGCAGGGAGTAAGGGAGCGGGGGAAGCGTGCATAGATCTCCACTTTAAGGTAAACCTATTTCCGTTACCAACCTACATTTTTAGGAGGAAATTATTTACCATGTACAATTCGAACGTATCCCAGCAAATCCGCCAAATCGAGCAGGCCATCCGTCAGCTGGAGCAGCAAACCCGCCAGGCGACCAATACGTACCAGCAGATGCTGGAACAGGAGCAGCAGAATGCCATGCGCCTTGAAGAGCTTTCACAGCGTGAACGCAGAGCGGCGCACACGATCCAGACGGCGCTTCAAGGCCATCAGCTGGCTATGCAGCAGTACCAGCAGATTTCAAGCCTCGTTAACCAGATCGAAAGCTCCGTTCAAAGCTCTATTCAAGGCTCCATGATGAACCAGGGCATGCAGCACGCCTTTAATCAGCCGGCCTTTGGCACGCAGAACTATGGACAAAGCGGGATGAGCCAGAGCATGGGTCATACAGGGATGGGCAGCTCCGGTAATCCTTCTCACGGAACCGGTTACCAGCAATAATCAGCTTTGAAGAAAATCAGCGGGGGCAGTTCCGGCAAGTCTTACCAGACTTGTGGCTGTCCCTTTTTGCTGTACATATTCTCAATAGAAATGCAGTCCGATCGTGTTCATTCGTTGAATGAAGTTCATTGAAATATCTAAAGGTTAAGTTTATGCTATACCAGAAGAGAAGAAACAGCCTGGGACAAAAGAGATTCTTTTGCCGGCGAAATAGGTGGTATAACGATGAACAATACACAGTATCAGGCCATACTGGATGAAATGCGCAGCCAGTTCGATTATGACTTTATGTCGCTGGCTTTGGTTGAGCCGGCTGAGTTTAATTATGTGATAAAGTGGAAGTTCGCTTCCGGCAATCTGAATGATGGCTACAAACGGATTCTGCTCAAATCGGGCAGAGGGGTGCCTGGGATTGTATTTAAGACCGGCAAACCGCTCCTTATTCCATATGTACCCGACTTTGTCGGTCCGGAAAATATTTTTCAATATCCGATTATCAAGCTGGAAGACTTAATCAGTCTCGTTGCGGTGCCGGTGTGGCACGACGGCCGCGTTGCCGGCATTCTGCTGGGCGGGTACAGAGATGACAGACGGGTAACGGTCCAGTCGATGCAGGATTTGCAGAAGCTCGTCTCAGGTGGACTTCATGATCTAAACGGAAAGGAAATGATGCCAAGTTGACGAGTGCGGGGAACAATCCAATCGGCTCCTTGATGATCAAGCTGTTTGAGCAAAGCTCGGAAGTGATTATTTTCTTTGACCGGCACGGAAAAATCATTGCGATGAATCCGGCAGCAGAGGCCATCATGACGCCGGAGAAGATCAGACGGATTCTGCAGGGGGACGGACACGGCATCTGCGAGGTCTGCAGGGGGTTCACAAGCGAGGCGGAGCAAATGACCTGCACGAACTGTTATATGCATAACCCTGAGCTGAGGGAATTCACTTCCTTTCAAATCTTTCTGGAGACGAAGGGGAAGGAGGTCGTTCCTTACACGGCTTCCTTTCAGACGATTGATCCGGAAGAGGGGACCCGGGTGCTGATGCTCAGAAGTATGATCAAGCAATATCAGACCCAGGAGAAGCTCTATCAGAACAAGGTCATGAAGCATGTTATTGAGGCGCAGGAGAGCGAACGCAGACGAATTTCGCGTGAACTGCATGACAGCGTGGCGCAGGAGCTGATGAGCGCGGTGGTTGACCTGCGCGTCCTTAAATATTTGACGGATGACGAGAAGCTGGTGGGCAAAATGAACCAGACCGAGGCGCTGATGACCCGCCTTCTGGATGATGTGCGCAATCTGTCCGTCGAGCTCCGGCCGGCGACACTGGATGATTTCGGCCTTGAGGCAGCCTTCAAGACCCATTTCAAGCGCCTGGAGCAGAGCTACGGCCTGCTCGTGGATTTCACCTCTTCTCTGGACAAGAAGCGTTATTCCAGCGAAATCGAAACGGTTGTGTACCGGGTCTGCCAGGAAGCGGTCATGAATGCGCTGAAGTACGCGCAGGTAGACCGGGTGGAAGTGGTGCTTGAAGAGAAAGAAGGCATGCTGCAGCTGGTGGTTGAAGATCAAGGGGCAGGCTTCCAGCCGGGAAGCAAGCCGATCGGGACCGGCTTAGGATTATTCGGCATGCAAGAGCGGGCTGAGCTGGTGGGCGGTGTGCTCCGCGTCCTGTCCAAGCCCGGCGAGGGGACCCGCGTATTCCTCCAAGTGCCGGTGCCGAGCGGGGAGTGAGAGAAGGGTGGACCAGAAGATGAAGATCGTAATTGCAGACGATCATGCGATCGTGCGGAGCGGCTTCTCCATGATCCTGAACTTTCAGAAGGATATGGAGGTTGTCGGAACGGCGGCTGACGGCATCGAGGCGTACTCCTTAGTGGAGCAGCTCCGGCCGGATATTTTGATTATGGACCTCAGCATGCCTCCGGGCGAGGGGGGACTGGTGGCCACAGGGAGGATCAAGGAGGATTTTCCGGGTACAAAGATCCTGATCCTGACGATGTACGATGATGAGGAATATTTATTTCATGTCCTGAAAAATGGCGCGAGCGGCTATGTCCTGAAGAATGCGCCGGAAGAAGAGCTGCTGTTCGCAATCCGGACTGTCTACAGCGGTGATACGTATATCCATCCCAAAATGGCCAATTCCCTCGTCCGGGATTGGAAGAAAGCGGAGCAGGCCGACCCTGCTGATGATCCTCTTGAGGTTCTGTCCAAGCGGGAGATCGAAATATTGCCCTTGATCGCCAAGGGATACGGGAACAAAGAAATAGCGGAGAAGCTGTTTATCTCCGTCAAGACGGTCGAGGCTCACAAATCCAAAATTATGGAGAAGCTGAAATTAAAGAGCCGTCCTGAGCTGGTCGAATATGCCTTGAAGAAGAAGCTGCTGGATTTTTAACCGGAATGAAGAAAAAGCCGGGGTTTCAGCGCTTTTTCTTCAAGGTTTTTTTCTATGTAGGGAATTCCCTTATAGAAGGAGCGTTTTGCCCGAAGGAAAGCCTGCCGCCTGATCCATTATTCAGGTATTTCCCTAATAGGTTTAGAGATGCCACCTGTGATACATTTAACACATAGATAAGTGAACAAATTCACAATCTGGAGGGAATATCATGACTAGAGAGAAGCTATTGTTGATCGGGAACGGAATGGCCGGCGTAAGAACCATTGAAGAAATTTTGGAACGTGACGCGAATCGTTTTGACATAACTATCATCGGTGAAGAGAACTACACCAATTATAATAGAATCATGCTGTCCAATGTATTGCAGAACAAGAATACAATTGAAGAGATTATTACGAATCCGCAGAGCTGGTATGAAGAGCAGCATATTGAGCTGGTTCATCACGATCCGGCTGCAGAGCTGGACGCGGCTGCCAAGATCGTACGGACAGAGAGCGGCAAGGAAATCAGCTTTGATAAATGTATCATTGCTACAGGGTCGAGATCCTTCATTCTGCCAATCGAAGGCTCGAACCTTGAAGGTGTTATGGGCTTCCGCACCATTGATGACACGCTGAAAATGCTGGAGATCGCCAAATCCTACCGCAAAGCCGCGGTAATCGGCGGAGGACTTCTCGGGCTGGAAGCCGCTAAAGGGCTGGTCGATCAAGGGATGGACGTCACTGTCATTCATTTGGAGAAATGGCTGATGGAGACCCAGCTGAACGAGATGGCTGGCGGGCTGCTGAAAGCGGACCTGGAGAAGCAGGGCCTTAAATTCCTGATGGAGAAGAAAACAGCACGGATCCTTGGCGATACAAGAGTTACGGGTCTGGAATTCAGCGACGGCACTCAGCTGGAAGCTGATATGGTCGTTATGACGGTGGGGATTCGCCCGGAGACTACTCTTGCCCGTCAAGCAGAATTAACGGTTAACCGGGGGATCGTAGTCAATGACTGGATGGAAACGTCGGTTAAAGATATTTTTGCAGTAGGGGAATGCGCCGAGCATAACAAGACCGTTTATGGTCTGGTTGCACCTTTGTTCGAACAGGGGAAAGTGCTTGCGGATATGCTGACAGGCCAGGCAGCCGCTCCATACAGCGGCAGCACAACCTACACCTCCCTTAAAGTATCTGGCTGTGACTTGTTCTCTGCCGGTGAGATTAAGGAGCAGGAAGGCGTCAAGAGCATTGAAGCCTATGACGGATTGGCCAACAGCTACAAGAAGCTGTTCATTAAGGATAACCAGGTGGTAGGCATCGTGCTTTATGGCGATACTTCCGAGGAGAACCGCTATTTCAAAATGCTGAAGCAGAAACAGGACATCTCCGAATTCACTTCGATCTCCCTGTTATCGGCAGCAGGAGGCTGCTGCGGAGGCGCAGCTGCTGCAGGTGATGTAACCCAATGGACGGATGACGAAACCGTCTGCGGCTGCAACGGCGTAACCAAAGGAACGATCCTGAAGGCGATCCGTGAGAAGGACCTCACATCGGTTGCTGAAGTGACCAAGGTCACCAAAGCGGGCGGCTCCTGCGGCAAATGTAAAGGCATGATCGGCGATCTGCTGACTTATGTTCTGGGTGACAAAGTGGCAAGCGCGCCAACCGGTATCTGCGGCTGCACGGATCTGTCGAGAGATGAAATTGTGCTGCAAATCCATGAAAAAGGGCTCACATCCTCGCAGGAAGTATACGAGCAGCTTGCTTTCCGCAACAAGGAAGGCTGTCCGAAATGCCGCCCTGCCATCAACTTCTACTTGAATGTGGCATTCCCTAAAGACCATGAGGATGAGCCGGAATCCCGGTTTGTCAACGAACGTCTGCATGCCAATATTCAAAACAACGGCACGTTCTCTGTCATTCCAAGAATGCGCGGAGGACAAACCACTCCTCAGCAGCTGATGAAGATCGCTCAGGTTGCCGAGAAATATGAAGTGCCTTTGGTGAAAGTGACAGGCAGCCAGCGGATTGGCTTGTACGGCGTTAAGAAAGAGGATCTGCCGGATGTATGGGAAGAGCTGGATATGACTTCCGCTTCCGCTTACGCCAAAGGGGTCCGTTCCGTGAAGACCTGTGTCGGCGCTGCCTTCTGCCGGTTCGGTACCCAGGATTCGATGGGACTTGGCATTAAGCTTGAGGAACGTTTCGAGTTTATTGATACACCGCACAAATTCAAAATGGGCGTTTCGGCCTGCCCGCGCAGCTGCGTAGAGACCGGAGTCAAGGACTTTGGCGTCATCGGCGTCGAGAACGGCTTCCAGATCTATATCGGCGGCAACGGCGGTACGGAAGTACAGGAAGGCAAGCTGCTGACCACGGTTGAAACCGAGCAGGAAGTTATTGATATCTGCGGCGCATTCATTCAATACTACCGTGAGACTGGCACCTATGCCGAGCGTACGGCTCCATGGCTTAACCGGATGGGCTTTGACCATGTGAAAGAAATTCTGCTGGACCTGCAGCAGCGTGCCGAGCTGAACAAACGCCTGGACGAGGCTGTTGCCGGCAAACGCCGCAACCCTTGGGAGAAAGTTGTTGAAGATAAACAGATTCAGAAAGAATTGTACGAGGTTGTAAGGGGGTAATCGAGATGGTAAAGACAAAGGTATTTGTTGCGAAAGTTGAAGAGCTTCTGCCGAGAATCGGACACAGCGTTGTTGCCGGAGATACCAAGATTGCCGTATTCCGCTTGAGTGACGGCCGGATCAAGGCTTTGGAGAATGTCAGTCCCTTCAGACAAGGGCCGCTTGCCGAGGGAATTGTGTCCGGAGAGTACATTTATGACCCATTATATGATTGGAAAATCTCCCTGCTGGACGGCCAGGTCCAGGAGCCGGACCATGGGTCTGTAGCCACATTTGAGACTGTGGTTGAAAATGAAGAGGTGTATGTGCTGGTTTAACGGCCAGAAGCCGAATCGTCTGTAACAGCTGCAGCTGAACAGTCTTGCTGAAGATGGCGCTCTAAGAATAGAGCGTCATCTTTCCGTTTTTTTTGGTATGATGGAAGGGCAGACATGGCATAACAGGACAGGATAAGGAGGAAGAACACCCATGAGAATTGAACTGAATGAATGGACAGAACAGAAGCTGAAGAATGATATAGGTACAGATTCCGGATACATCAAGCTGTTCTATGATACGCAGGACTGCGGATGCAACGGCGTACTGGTGATTCAGCTGATCGATTCCCCGCTGCCAACGGACATTTTGGTTCAGGAGCAGCCTTTTAAATTTGTTGTAGACCGCCAGCAGCACCAGCAGTTTGACGAAACAATGCGCATCGAAGCCGACCGCGAGTTCCCCTCTTTCAAAGTGAGCAGCGATGCTTCTCTGTATAGTACGAATGTCAGAGTGAAAGATCTTCGCAGCAAAGCAAATGGCCTGCAGGTTTAACTCCAGCACGACCTTTACAGTGTAGAATGTGCAGCAGAGTCTCTTCCGAGAGGCTCTGTTTTTTTTATAACTCACATGCTTGTACTACCTAATTTCTAGGAATATAGCCTTAATTTTGGAGTAAAATGATTTCAAACCTCTAGAATTGGGGTATGATTTTTGGGATTACATCATTAGGGGGCATCGTTTTGAAGAAATTGGCAGTTATTTTAGCAGGGTTGATGTTAACAGCAGGTCTTACGGCATGCGGCAGCAAAGAGGAGACGGAGAGCGCGGCGGCAGCAGCCGAATCGAGCTCGAACGCGGCCGTCGAAACGGCAAGCACGAACTCTGCAGCAGCAGCGGAAACGGACACCGGAGTCCCAACAGTCAAAGAACTGATCCAGAAGGTGACCGAAGCAGGCACTGGCTTGAAGAGCTTTGCCATGGACAGCACCATTGATGAGAATGTGACGATGACCATTGACGGTGAGCAGCAGACCCAGAACATCTCCATGAAGACCAAGCAGGAAATGGTCAAGGAGCCGTTCGCCATCTATCAGGAGGTTACATCGAACCTGCCTGATGATCAAGGCGGCGGAACCATCAAGCAGTACATTACGCAGGACGGAATTTATTCGCAGGTCAATGGAAGCTGGATGAAGCTTCCGGATGAAAGCGCGGCTCCGATTCTGGAGCAAATGAAGAATGCCGGCAGTCCCGAGCAGCAGTTCAAGCAGTTTGAATCCATTGCCGACAAGGCTGAGGTTACGGATCAAGGCGACGTATATCTTCTGAAAGCGAATCTGTCGGGCAATGGTGTGAAAGAGCTGGCCAAGAGCTTCCTTTTGCAGAACGAAGGAGCGAATGAGCAGACGGAACAATTGCTGGAGCAAATGGATATCAAGAGCCTGGACATGTCCTACACCGTGGATAAGAAGACCTACTATCCGGTTGATATAAATGTCAATATGGAGATGGGAATGACCGTAGAGGAACAAGAGGTTTCTATGATCATGAAAATGGCAGGCAAAGTCTCTAAAGCGAACGAAATCGGCAGCATTGAAATTCCTGCCGAAGTGACAGGCGCTGCTGAGTAAGGCGGCAGCCAAGCATAAAATGACGGCCCTCCGGAGCGGAGGGCCGTTTGATTTTTCGGGATAATGGACCTAGATTGAGAGCTGCTCCATGGATATCAAGGCTATTCAAGTCGGCCTTTGGGCCGTTCTCCTAGCTCACCTTGCTCGTCGTGCTGACTTTGCTCCCTTTGTTCGATTTGAAGATCACATTACGCTGAACCCAGTAGCTGATTACGAAGAGAGTGATCTCTGTCAGCAGCTTGGCGATGAAGAGCGGAATGTTCAGGACGTTGTTAAATACGTCAATAAGCACATAGTTCATGATCAGAATCCCTACAGCCAGCGAGAAATACTGGACAGCGGAGGTTGAAGCGCCATTAGTCTGCTTCCGTTTGCCGAATACGAACCGCCGGTTCATCAAATAGTTGCAAATGGAGCTGCCCAGTCTCGCGCCGACGACAGAGAAGAGGAGGCTTCCGCTCAGCGCCTGCAGGACGAACAGCAGCAGGAAGTCAAGCAGTGCCGACAGCAGCGACGAGGAACAGAATTTTAGAATCGGTGCATAGACTTTGACCGAATCAGCTATAGGACGAAAGTGGGAGGATTTGTTCTCCTCCAGATAAACCGTTTCAATCGGCACCTCATGCAGGGCGTAACCGTCTCCTTCTGCCTGGAGCAGCATGTTCATCTCATACTCGAACCGCTCTCCGGGAAGCTGGCACAGCCAATCCAGCATGGGAGCCGAGAAGCCGCGCAGGCCGGTCTGGGTATCAAAGATCCGGATGCCTGTTGTTAATTTGTACACTAACCGGGTAGCGCTGTTGCCTAGACGGCTTCGCAGGGGGACATCTCCGGTAAAATGCCTGCATCCCAGTACAATTTCATTCGGATGGGAATCAACGGCCTCCGCAATCCGCTTAATGTCGGAAGGCAGATGCTGTCCGTCGCTGTCTGCGCAGACGATTCCTTCTCTCTCACCAGTGTCTTTAAGGTAATTAAATCCTGTCTTCAGAGCTCTGCCTTTGCCGAGGTTGGTGGCATGCCTGAGCACGGTACAGCCCGCCTGGCGGGCGGCATCAAAGATTTTTCGGTAAGCTTCTCCGCTGCCATCATCAATGACAACAATTTTATTGAAACGAGCCTCCTTCAGCTTCTCGATAAGCGAAAGGAGCCGGTTGTCGGGCTCATAGGCCGGGATTAAGATCGTCATAAAGCTCATCATCCTTTCCGTTTGTTGTCTTCATTATTCGGCGATAAAGAGAATGTCGCTGACTCCGCGCTCTTCGCCCTTGCTGCCAGGACTGTTGACCACTCTGCCGTTAAAATACATGGTGGAAGAGCCGCCGCCATCGAGGTTGTAAGCATCAGTAGCGCCCAAATCCTCAAACAGCTGGGCAAATTCGTTCAGGGTCATGCCTCTGCTGTAGTTCTCCTGCCGTCCGTCTACGACGACAAATACGTAATGATTCGGAGAGATGATCCCGACTCCCGTACGCGGGTTGGCTTCATCAATCGAGCGGTTGCCAAAGTTGGTATCAATGCTGACATTATCAAAATTGTCTACGGCAACGCCGTCTTTCACTAGAATCGGGCCGAAGGAGAAGGTATTTGTAACGCCTTCCGCCAGCAGCTCGTCTGCGGAGGTTTCTTCTTCGTCATAAGTCTTCATTGTGCCGTCATTGAACAATGCAAGCCCGTCCCGGGCAGGCTCATCCCGGTACAAGACGCCGTTGCGGATGACTACGCCGTCATCACGGAAGCCGTAGTAGTCACCGTTGATGGCAAAGATCGCATTATTGGAAGAGGCAATCGTCGACGTGTCCTGGGTGATGTTTGTGCCAAATTCATTCTTGGCAAAAGCAGTCAGCAGATTGGAGGAGCTTGCCAGCTGGATATCCGCAACATAATAGGTGATTTTGTCCGAACCGCTGCCGGTTTCATTCTTTGTAATCGAGATGTTGATATCGCTGCTGTTATAGTTCCAATCGTCCGAGGTCACGGTTCCTGCCGCTGAACTTGAATCTGCAGACGAACTGGAAGTGGTACTGGTAGTTGAAGCCGTGCTTGTGCCGGAACCTGTCGCCGAGGCCGTAACCGTGCTGGATTTCGACGCCGTAACGGGCGCAGCAACTACTGTATCCACATGTTCGATTAAATAACGATCCGCCAGACCATATAAGATACCGCCAACAGCAGTAAGAGACAGTGCAACACTGATTATGATTTTTTGTTTGGTTTTCTTCTTCTTTTGAGTCATCTAAAGTTCACTCCTTGAAAGATCTTGTGCCTTAAGAATAGTGAACTAATCTTTAATGAACCTTAAATGAGAAAGGCTGCTTCCTGAAAGTTCGCTGATAACAGGGCTTATTGCGCAATCGGTTTTCAATTTGCTGTTTGGTATAAAAAATTCCAGGTTATAGATATTACCGAAGCCGCAATCTACTACGAATGAGGAGTGATCACATGTTTTTTCACATTAAAGAACTCCAATACCGCGCGAAGCCGGAGAAACCGGACCCTGTCTACGCCAGGAAGCTGCAGGAAGTATTAGGCGGGCAGTACGGTGAAATGTCGGTCATGATGCAGTATTTGTTCCAAGGCTTTAACTGCCGGGCTGAGCAAAAATACAGAGACATGCTTCTGGACATCGGAACAGAGGAAATCGGCCATGTCGAAATGCTTTGTACCATGATTTCACAGCTGCTTGACGGCGCTCCGGCTGCCGAGGTTGATGAAGCGGCGAAGGATCCGTTAATCGCAGCGGCGCTCGGCGGGATGAATCCTCAGCACGCTATTGTAACTGGGCTGGGCGCTGCACCGGCTGACAGCAATGGCTATCCGTGGAACAGCAAATATATTGTTTCGAGCGGTAACCTTCTGGCCGATTTCAGAGCTAACCTGAACGCAGAATCCCAAGGCTTGCTGCAGGTGGTCCGTTTGTATGAACAAACGACTGACCCGGGCATCCGCGACATGCTGTCCTTTATGATTGCCCGTGATATTATGCACCAGAATCAGTGGATGGCCGCGATCGAAGAAATTGAGGAGCTTGACGGCAAAATCGTTCCAGCCTCGTTCCCGAGAGAGCTGACGGTTGAACCAGCAACCCGGCAGTTCCTGAATTTCTCCGAAGGCGAGGAGAGCAGCGAAGGGCGCTGGGCAAGCGGCCCGCTGCCGGATGGGACAGGGAATTTCGAATATGTAGCCAAGCCACAGGCTGAAGGCCAGACTCCTGTGTTATCTCCTCCGGCGGATCATCAGCACAGCACTCCCGGCTCAAAACCTTATGTAGTGAATCCGGGACAGAAGCAAAAGCCGGTAAACCGCTGATTGAACTAAAGACTAGCTGATTGAACTAAAGACTAATAGAAACTAAGCGGGTGCCCCGAATGTCATTAAGATGAGGGGGGCACCCGCTTTATTTTTTTCATATCAATCAAAACCTTCATTAATAGGAGAATAATAGGAGGGGAAGGGGAAGGGGCAGTGCAGTGACCGGACCTTGGACTTGAAGGTTTGATGTCATACGTCTACAATATGGAAATGAATGACTATTAAAGCGATCACAAATTGTCAAGGAGGACAATCATGCGCCGCACAATGGAAAGAAAACCAGACTGGCTTCGAATTTCGCTGAATACTGGTGAAGAGTACAAGGAACTGAAGAAAATGATGCGCGGCCGTAAGCTTCACTCCGTATGCGAAGAGGCGAAATGCCCGAACATTTACGAATGCTGGAGCCAGCGGACGGCAACCTTTATGATTCTGGGGAGCATTTGTACCCGGGCCTGCCGGTTCTGCGCTGTAACAAGCGGTTTGCCGACAGAGCTGGATCTGGAAGAGCCGCAGAATGTGGCAGAATCTGTACGGGATATGGGACTTAAACATGTAGTCATTACATCGGTAGCGCGTGACGATTTGAATGATCACGGGGCATCCATGTTCGCGGCAACGATTCAGGCGGTTCGTGAACTAAATCCGCTGACGAACATCGAGGTGCTGATTCCTGACCTGGGCGGTGAACCTGAACGGCTGCAAATTGTTCTGGAGTCCAAGCCTCATGTGCTGAACCATAACCTGGAGACCGTAGCAAGACTGTCCGACAAAGTTAGAGCCAAAGCCAAGTATGACCGTTCGCTCAGTGTGCTCCGTCAGGCAAAGGAGCTGCGGCCGGAACAAACGACCAAATCGGGGATTATGGTCGGTCTGGGTGAGACCAAGGAAGAACTGATTCAGGCGATGAACGACCTTCACGAAGCCGGGGTTGATATTATTACGATCGGGCAGTATTTGCAGCCTACCCTCAAGCACATCCAGCTTCAGCGCTACTATACGCCTGATGAATTTGCCGAGCTGAAGCAGGAAGGGCTGCGCATCGGTTTCGCCCATGTTGAAGCCGGGCCGCTCGTCCGCAGCTCTTATCATGCACATGAACAGGCCGAGCATGCCAAGAAACGCCAGGAACCAGCTGCGGCGGAATAACAGGGGGTGCCAGGAATGAATCAGGATAAAGCCCAAAACCAGCAGCCTGTTGACATGTCTAACCCTTGGCGGTTTGTTCATACGGGCCGGCGCTCGGGCGTCATGAATATGGCTGTTGATGAAGCGATCATGATCGCGCAGCACGAAGGACGGGTTCCGCCAACCGTAAGATTTTATAACTGGCTGCCCGGCACGCTCTCGGTCGGCTATTTCCAGAAGGCCGCGAAAGAAATCGACTTTGACGCTGTCGGCCGGCATAACGTCGGCTTTGTGCGGCGGCCGACCGGCGGCAGGGCCGTCCTTCACGACCGCGAGGTCACTTATTCGCTGGTCGTACCGGAAACCTACCCGGGTCTCCCGAAGCACGTAGACGAGGGTTATAGAGTTCTCAGCGAAGGCCTGTTATACGGCTTTCAACGCCTTGGCCTGGAAGCGGAGATGACCGGCGGCTATCAGCTGGCCGCTGGGGAAACACCGCAGGCGGCCCGCCTGTCCCGTTCCGCTGCCTGCTTCGATTCGCCTTCCCGCTACGAGCTGACGGTAGAAGGGCGTAAGATCGCCGGCAGCGCACAGATGCGCTCCCGCGGCATCGTGCTTCAGCACGGCTCGATTCCAGTAGACAACCAGACGGAGCTGCTGTTTGAGCTGCTCCAGTTCGCCGACAGCCGGTCCAGACAACGCTGGCAGAAGGTTGTAGAGGAGAAAGCCGTAGCCATTAACGATGCACTTCGGCTTAAGAACGGCCGGGAGGTTTCACTTGAAGAAGCGGAAGAGGCCTTTCGGGTTGGTTTTGCTGAAGCGTTTGGCGTACCGCTTGCCGCTGAGCCGCTTACGGCCTACGAAGAGGAGCTGGCTGAAGAGCTGGTGCGGACCAAATACGGGACCGAGGAATGGAACCGATCGCGCTAAAGGCAGGCTGCAGCCGGAGCTGGTCAGCTCCGGCAGTCTAATTTCTGATAGATCTTGCCGTCCCTGATAGAGGGACGGTTTTCTTTTTCAAGCGGAGTGGATTAACCCCAGAGGCAGTCATCTTGCGGTCCGAATAGCGATCCCTGCATAATTTCTAACATTCCCCATGCTTGTAAGTCCTGGGCAAGAGGACTATACTGTTGCTGTTGACATCATAGAAAGGGACCTGCAGATGAATGAACTATTCCTGGACTTTATTACGATTTTGCTGCCTACGTACTTCTTCTTCTACATGGCTATAACCTTAATTCATAGGAACAGAAAGAGTATGATTAACCGGATTGCTGCCTTACTGATGACAGCTTTCCTGTTCTATTTTCTCTTTGAATACCTGAAGACTTCGCTGCTGCCCCAATATCAAATGCAGCTAGTACTTTATGGAAGCGCACCCACGCTCCTGCTGGTCATCTGCACGTTAGTTCACCTTAGTATCCTGATGGGCGGAACGATAACTTTACCATTAACAAGAGGGCTGCCTGCTGTTTATGCGGCCCCTTACCTGCTATGGGCTGTCTTTCTGGTGATGAAGGATCACCGGGAGCTCTACAATGTCAATGTGACGGACGGACGCAGCCCGCTCGACCCGCTGTTTCTGCTGCTTACCCTGATCTTTGTGGCCGGTTATATCCTGTTCTCGGCGGTACTGCTTGCTGTTTGCTGGTATCGTTCCGAGGAGACTAAACGAAAGAGAATCTACCGGTCGCTGCTGCTTAACTTATTTATGCTGTTTGTCTGGTTCATTATCATTACTGCGCTGCAGCAGACCGGGCTGTTTACAACCCGTGTGGCGATGATCTTCTATTTTATTAATTACTTTCTCTGGGCGGCCATCCTTCGGCATTTGATCGGCAAGCACAACATTATGCCCGAATACCGCAAATTGTTCCATATTCTGTTTGAATCTGCGCCAAATGCGATTCTCCTGCTGGATACCAAGGGCACGATTAAAGAAATGAATCCGCGGGCGCTGCAATGGTTCGAAGGAATTCCTGCTGAGGATATTCCGGGTCTGTTTGAATTTAAGGAAGGCATCACCGTGGAAGAGCTGCTTCATTTGTTCTTACAAGGCCAGACCCAGGTCTCTCAAATGGAGGTTCAGATGCACAATCCGCCTAGGGAACACCTGGATTTGATTATGGGCATTGACCGCATCGAAGGAGCGAACGAGGAATTGTTTGTCATGCACCTTACGGATGTCACCTCGTTAAAAGATACGGAAAGGAAGCTGCTCGAATCCGAGCAGAGCTACAAGCATATCGCCCATCACGACCCGCTTACCGATTTGTATAATCGTGCGGCTATTCAGGAGCTGCTGCTGCAGAAAGCAGCGGACCAGGAGCCTTTTGCGTTAGTCATGGTTGATTTGAACCATTTCAAGCCGATCAATGATACTTACGGGCATCTTGTCGGCGACCTGTATTTAAAGCATATCGCTAATCTGCTTACCTATAAGATTCAGCTTCCGGGGGATTTCATCGGCCGGATCGGAGGAGACGAGTTTCTGCTGATTCTTCCTTACACTTCCGGCAATACTATGGACCAGGAGGTAACAGGCCGGCTTTCTGCTCTGGAGAAGAATCCGTTTGTCTATAAGGGCAGGGAAATACCGATTTCTTTCTCCGCGGGGCTAAGTGTTTATCCAAGAGATGCAACGGACATTCACACTTTAATGATCCTGGCCGATGAAGCGATGTATAAAGTGAAACGCAGGGGGAGGCGTGGGGAGACTTCCAGCCAGGGCGGCAAGCTGTAAATGGAATTCATTCATCCGGATAGAAGAAGCATAGAATAATCACAGAAAAATCCTACGCAAAACCGGCCGGCAGCGGCCGGTTTTGTGCTGTGCTTCAGGGGGAATTTGAATTTAAGATCATTTTCGCCTATCATGAAAGCGATATCTGTTGTGTTGTTGTGTTGTTGTCTTACTGTTGAATAGATTGGCCCAAACTCGTATTCCCAAACTAGGATTAAGAGGTGGAAAGAATGAAGTACAGAAGACTTGGCAAGACCGAGCTTAACGTATCTGTTGTTGGTGTAGGCACATGGCAGTTCGGCGGTGACTGGGGCAAGGATTACACGCAGAATGAAGTAGACGCGATTCTGTACCGGGCGAAAGAGCTGGGCATCAACCTGATTGATACGGCCGAATGCTACGGACCGCATCATATGTCTGAAAGCTTTATTGGTGATTTTATAGCCCGTGACCGCCGTGAGGACTGGGTTATTGCCTCGAAATTCGGCCATCAGTGGCATGACCACTGGGAGCATGCCTGGAGCGTGGAGCAGATTCGTATACAGCTGGACGAGTCATTGAAGGCGCTGAGAACGGACTATATTGATCTCTACCAGTTCCACTCCGGTCCGGACGAGGTCTTTAACAACGATGACCTGTGGACGATGCTGGACAAGCAGGTGCAGGCCGGCAAGATCCGGAATCTCGGGATTTCGATCGGAAGCAACGACAATCTCTATCAGACCAGCAAAGCGACTGAATTGAATGCTAAAGCGATACAGGTGGTATATAATCGTCTGGACCGTACGCCGGAGGAGCGGGTATTCCCTTCCTGCGCGGAGCAGGATCTCGGCGTTCTGGCGAGAGTACCGCTTGCCAGCGGTTACCTGAGCGGTAAATACAAGCCTGGCGCTGTGTTTGAGGACAACGTCAGAAAGGGACGTCAAAGGGAAGAAATCGACGAGAAGCTGAAGCTTGTCCTCCAAATTCAGCAGAACGAGGTGCCTGAAGGCGTAGGTATGGCGGAATGGGCCTTGGCCTGGTGTTTGAAGAATCCGGCAGTGAGCTGCGTCATTCCAGGCTGCAAGAGCCCGGAGCAGGTGGAAGCGAACGCCCGTGCAGCGGATTTGGAGCTAAACTGAGCTGCAGGCTAAACCATAAAGCAATCACTTTAATACAGCTAAGGGCAGTGCTGCCGGTCATGCGGATTCTGCCAGGAAGAGGTTAAAGATGGAGAAATTCGGACTTTATACGAAATTCACTGCCCGTGAAGGCCAGCGTGACACACTTGCTGAGATCCTTTTGGCTGCAGCTGACAGCATGGAATTTGTTAAAGAATGCGTCCATTATATCATTAACGTCCCGGACGGAGATCAGAATGCGGTTTGGGTTACGGAGATTTGGAATGACCGGGCTGCCCACCAGTCCTCCTTATCCCTGGAATCGGCAAAAGAACTGATTCAAAAGGCAAAGCCGCTGATCACCGGAGTCGAACAAATCACCCTGAATCCTGTTGGCGGTAAAGGGCTTTAGAAAGACAAGAGGAGAGTCCGTTCTTTGAATCACAGTCAGTTAATCGAATATGGATTGAGCCTGAAGGGGGCAAGGCTTCAATATCCTTTTCATCCGGATACCCCCGTGCTGTATGTAGGAAGCAAAATGTTTGCCTTATTCGGATCGAACTTCGGTTATCCAAGCATGACGCTGAAGACAAACCCGGAAGAAGCCTGGATCGTTCGTGAGCAATACGCCGGCACCGTGCTGCCCGGTTATCATATGAACAAAAGGCATTGGAATACCGTGCTTCTAAACGGAAAAATAACTGACCGCGTCCTGCTTGAAATGATCGACGAGTCATACGGTCTTGTGCTGCGAAAATTAACCGTTCGCGAACGCGAGGCTGTTCTCAACTTAAAACGCTGCTGACTTAAACGTCAGCAGCGTTGTTTAATTTTAAACTTTTTTATCGGTGAAGAGAAGGGTACCGCCAGTACCGGGTTAGCAGTGATTAAAGATATTCACACCTGAAATTCGTAAATGCAGCATCGTGGCCCGTGCAGCCGCCAGCAGCATATAACCCGATCACAACGCCTGTAAAGCCCCCGGCGACTTCAGAGGACAGGTATCTCGTCTGTGCTGTCCCGAGCGGAATTTCCTTGTCCTCCAACTGAACAAAGAAGCTGAATTGGGTTGCGCTGGCTTTAATCAGCAGGACAGCATGATTGCGGCTGGTCAAATCCAAAGTATGTTCGACCGATTTGATGTCTCCAATATTCAGGCGTTCGATGACCTGGTACCCGGTTTCTCTTGTTCTAACCGCCAAATCATAATGATGATTCTCGTCCATATAAATCGTAATGCCCGCTTCTCCGTCAAGCACACTAACCTCACAGGAAATAACCGCATTAAAATCCTTCTGGCGAATGCCTATGAAGGTAGGCGAACCCGGCTCATCCAGCGTAACTTCGCTTCCTCTCAGCTTTAAGCGGCCAGATTCAAGCAGATAGTTCTCGTAATGCGGATGACGCAGATAGCACCAATCCAGATTCCAATCCGTGTTGTCAAAAGTAAAAATCTTCTTCTCGTTCTGGACAACCGTATCCGGAATCCGGTCCGTATCAAAGCTTAGCAGCGTAGTCCCGTTATGTCCGGCCGTAAACCAGCCGTCTTCTCCAAAGGTTACAGGAGTAAGGAAGACCTCTCTGCCAAGATGATGGTAGGTCATATACTGGCCTGTCTGGCGGAATCCCAAATGGAAGAGCCACCAATTTCCTTTATTATCCTGAACAAGGTCGCCGTGGCCGACACCCTGCAGCTCGTAGCCGCCCAAATTACGGTTCGTAAGAACCGGGTTGTGAGGATAAGCTTCAAAGGGTCCGGATACGGAGGAGCTGCGGGCATACGTCTCCATGTGGCCATATTCAGTGCCGCCTTCAGCCGCTAAGAGATAATAGAGGCCATTTATTTTATACATATGAGGACTCTCCAGATAACGCCCGCCTGAGCCCTGCCAAATGGTGCGGCTTGGTGACAGCTTCTGCCCGGAATCGATTTCAATTTCACATTGAACAATCCCGCTGACCCCGTAATCGTCCTGTCCATTGCTCATAAAGTACGTTTTGCCGTTCTCGAAAAATAAATCCGGATCGATACCGCCTTGATCCACATAAATAGGCTCCGACCATTCCCCATAAATATCGTCGGTCCAAACATAGAAATTCTGGCGGGTAGTGTCATTGGTGGTAGTCATGTAGAACCGGCCGTTATGGTGGCGCAGGGTAGGGGCGAATACGCCGCCGGAACTGTTCACCTTCTCAAGCTGAACCTGAGTCGTTCTAGTCAGACAGTGGCCGATCTGCTCCCAGTTAATCAAATCCTTGCTTTCAAAAATCGGTACGCCGGGAAAAAACTGAAATGAACTGCAGATCAAATAGTAGGTGTCTTCCACCTTGCAGACGCTTGGATCTGGATAAAAGCCTTTGATAACAGGGTTGTTAAACTTCATTTCATTCACCTATGTATAAGGCAGCGGGAAGATGAGCCATTATACGGTTCCTTTCTTGCGTAATGTTGGTTAACTATTTTGCTGCCCTCATTTTACCAGTTCACTGCTGACCGCACAATAAAACCCGCCGCACAATAAAGTCCACCTTCTGCCTTTCTTATTTAATAGGGGTGGTCCAGATTGTCCAGCAGAGCGGCGAGCACCGCCTGTTCTTGTTCGTCCAGGTCATTGGCTTTCAGCGCGGCCTGGACCGATTTCTTCTCTTGATTAATGTCTTTATAGCTCAGGGCATAGGCAAGCAGCGAAATGATTTGCTTCTGCTTCGCCTGATCCGTTATTTCGGAAATCGCCTTCACGGCCGCTTTCTGATGCTGGGTGTACAGATCACCGGCCATAGCGGAATACGATTCTGCCAAAGCGCCGTCAAGGCCTTGGACAGCCTGAAAGAGCAGAGAGTACTGCTCAATAGGAATGTCTTTATCGTTCTTGGCAAGGTACTCGATGATCTCTAACGACTTGCCTGGCTCTGAAGTCACTTTGTCCAGCCTGCCCCAATCCAGACCATCAAGCTGCTTGATAATTGCGGGAACCTTCTCCTTGCTGTCCAAGCTGCTGTTATAAGCTTCAAGAACCGCCTTCTCCGGTCCGTCTTTCTGGTCAGCAGAGGAGGTAGGGGCAGCAGCGGATGAAGCAAAAGATGATGCTGATTCAGATGGAGCAGAGGAATCGCCGGATACAGGCGCTGATGACTGAGCAGCATTCATGGTATTGGCAGGCCGGCTGCAGCCTTGGAGCAGCAAACCACAGAGAGAGGAGAGCAGGACGGCGGCCGTAATCCATTTTTTAGTCATAGGAAGGAGCCTCCATATTGTAGGATTGGTAATAAATACCACCTCTAATCATAATCCAAATCAGATTGATAAAGGTTGCAAAATTGACAATTCCATTAGCGGGTAATAATATGATCAAGCGAAAAGAAAACCTGTGATTTCCAGTTATCCGCTTACAATTTTATGCAGAATAATCGATAGAGAGCAGGAGGAATAAGCAATGAGCAGCAATAATACCGTGATCAGACAAATCTTGGAGGCTTTGAAGTTTAGACATGCAACCAAGACCTTTGATGCCGGCCGCAAAATATCAGAGGAAGATATTCATACCATTCTCGAAGCGGGAAGATTGTCTCCAAGTTCGGTCGGACTGGAGCCTTGGAAATTCCTTGTGATCCAAAATGCCGGACTCCGTGAACGGATGAGGGAACGGGCATGGGGAGCGCGGGGCCAGCTGCCGACGGCAAGCCACTTTGTTGTTCTGCTGGCCTTGAGGAACGGCCGGTATGATACGGAATATTTTTGGAACCAGATGACCAGAATCAAAGAGATTCCGGAAGATACGGTTCGGCAAATGATGGGACGTTATGCTGAATTCCAGGGTGAGGACTTCAATCTGTTCGAGAGCGAGCGCTCTTTGTTCGACTGGGCCTGCAAGCAGACCTATATTGCCCTTGGCAACATGATGACAGCGGCGGCGCTGCTCGGCATTGATTCCTGCCCGATTGAAGGCTTTGATCAGGCCGGCATGAATGAGCTGCTGGAGCAGGAGGGCCTGCTTGCAAACGGAGCCTACGGAGTCAGCGTAATGGGCGCATTTGGCTACCGGGTGCAGGAGCCGCGTCCAAAGACAAGACGACCTGCGGAAGATGTGATTCATTGGGTGAATTGAAGGTTAATGCCTGTATATTCCCCTATTAAACAGCCCCCAGTCCGAGAAATCGGGCGGGGGCTTCTTCTGTTTATATCAAATAACGCTGCGCTTCCTGGGCTTCTGCCTTGGCTGCAGCTTCTTCGAGGCTTAATCCTGTGAAATTCTGGGCATGGAAGAAACGGCCGCTCTTGCCGTCGTTCACAAAGGCGCCTACAGCGATGCCTGGAATGACACTTTCCACCGGATTTGGTGCCTGCGGCCCGCCGAGGTCTGTGCGGCACCAGCCCGGATCTGTCAGGCTGAGGATGACATTGCTGCCCTCCAGCCGGGAAGCCAGGTCTTTCGTGAATTTATCAAGCGCTGCCTTGCTGGCTGCATAAGCGGACTGCTCCGGTTCATTCATAATGCCGCTGGTAGTATTGATAACCCGTCCGAAGCCGCGTTCGATCATCTTGGGAATCAGCCGGAAGCAGATCGCTGCCACTGAGTTAAAGTTAATACGGAAGCTTGCTTCAAAATCCTGAACAGGAGTGTTCCAATAATCCGTCCGATAGGCAATCTGCACGGCTGCATTATTAAAGACAATATCGACAGGAGTGCCCTTGGCTTCAATCGCATCCAGCATGGAAACAACTTCTTCATGGCTGCCGAGATCGGCGCTGATGCTGTATGTCTCCACGCCCATGGAACGAATCTCCTCTTCAAGCGCAGCGGTATGCTTCAAATCTCTGCTGTGCAGGATCAGGTTGCAGCCCTGCTTGGCCATAAACAGAGCCGTCTCGCGGCCTACACCACGGCTTGCTCCGGTAATCAATGCCCACTTTCCTTGTACGTTCAACATCGTTAGCTCTCCTTTGGACTGGTAGATTGATTATGAAAGCGTTCTATAAACCGGTCAAAGTATATCATATTTAGATTTGGTTTAGAAGAGCGATATCGGAGAACGGGAGAAACGGAGGATCGGAGGATCGGAGGATCGGATAAATGAAGAAAACAGAACAAGAGGGGCACACTCCCCCCTTGTCACCTTAGCCATCTCCATTACAGGAATCAGGTATGCCCCCTGAATGCCGTATTCCTGAGCTGCTGGACGACAGCTTTAATGTCCTGCGCCTTATCCTTAGGGCATACTAGGACCACATCGCCGGTGTTGATAATGATCATATCGGTAAGACCGATCGCGGCGATCAGCGTATCGTCCGTGCTGAAGATGATCGAGCTGCTTGTATCCATCCCGTAAAAAGAAGCCCGGACAGCGTTATCCGCCTGATCCGTCAATAACACTTGCTCGAGGGCATCCAGACTTCCAATATCATTCCAGTCAAACCGGCCTGCAATGCTTCTGAGCGGCTTGCCGCTGCGCTCCAGCACTCCGTTATCAAAGGACAAATCAGGCAGCCTGCTGTAGGCCAGCTCTAAGGATTCGGCATATTCAGGAGTGCCTAACGCTGTTAATGCAGCAGAGAGGTGGGAGAAGTGTTCAGGCAGATTCAGCCTGATCTCGCTGGCGAAGCTGTCAAGGGAACCGGCGGCCATTCCGCTGTTCCACAGGTACTCTCCGGATTTCAGGTAGGTCTCGGCAGCAGCAAGGTCGGGTTTTTCCTTAAATTCGGAGACTGCGAAGCTGGAGTTGCCCGCACATTGGGCCGCCGGGCTGATCTTAATATATCCGTATCCGGTGGATGGGAAGGTAGGCTTCACGCCGATCACGACTAAACCTGCTGCTCTCTCTGCTTCGGAGTAGGCTTGACGGATAGAGCGAAGATATTCTTCGTTATCAGGAACAAAGCTGTCCGCCGGTATGAAGCATACGGTCCCGTGCTTGAAACGGTGTTTCAGCCATAGAGCGGCATAAGAGATACAGGCTGCGGTATTGCGGCGCAGAGGCTCGATGAGTATATTTTCAGGCGGAAGCAGGTCCTTTAACACCTCTCTGGTCTGCTCGGCGTATTTGGCATTTGTAATGACAAACAACCGTTCCGGAGGAACCAGCTCGCCGATCCGTTCAAAGGTTTGTTCAAGCATGGTACGATTTCCATCCAGGCACAGAAACTGCTTGGGTTTGTCTTCTCTGGAAAGCGGCCAAAGCCGTAGTCCAGCGCCGCCTGCCATAATGACCGTATAGTTGTCCATTTCATCACCCTTTTTAACAATAGTCCATCAAGTAAATCTCTACTCTGGTAGGTTATAAGGTATGAAGAAGAGACCGGTTTGGCATGGACGAATTACTAGAGAATATGAAGTTTCTCAAAATGGCCACACTATTCAGGTTGCCGAAATGCTAGTAGTTTTTCTATACGCTCCAGAATCCATATGGTATATTTATGGGCAAAAGGATTTATTCTAGAAATCAAGACTGGTACATAATGAGGACTTAAGACTTATTTGTTCAGGTTCTCAGTTATTTAATTGAGGTGGAAGCGAAATGAGCACAGAGAAACCCTACTTAATGAACAGCGCCACTAATTACCGCAAGCTGCACAGTATGAAGAACGCCGCAGTCTTTCAAATTGATATGCAGGGGAACTTCACTTATTTGAACGAAGAGTGGGAGAAGCTGACCGGTTACCCGCCAGCGGAGTCTCTCGGCCAGCCTTTTTCGAGTTATGTAGATTGGAAATACAAAGATATGTGTTCCGGGCTTTTTAACCAGCTGCTCTCCGGCAGCACCGGCATTCATAAAGAGATCTGTATCCTTACAAGCCAGAATGAAGTCAAGAAAGCGCATCTGTTCCTGACAATTGATTATAACGGGAGCCATGAGGCCAGTCTGTTCTCCGGTACGCTGACGGACCTGGCTTCGAGAAAGCCGGCCATTGACGCCTTCTGCGCCAACGAAGCCAACTTCCGCTTTATAACCGATCATTTAACCGACATGTTCGCGGTTCTTGCAGAAGACGGGCTGGTTCTCTTTGCTTCTCCTTCCCATACGACATATTTAGGCAGAAGCCTTGAGGAGTATATCGGAAGCTTCCCTATGACGAATATGCATCCTGATGATTGGGAGCGGGTCTTTGATGCTTTTTTAGAATCGGTAAAAAATGGAACCGTTTTCGTAGCGGAATATCGTTATATGCACAGCAACGGACAATGGATTGATATCGAGATGAGGGGCAAGCCGATTTCAGGCGCTGACGGTAAAATACAGGTCATCGTGGTAAGCCGTGACATCTCCCTGAGGAAGAAAATGGAGGGGGAGCTGAGACTGACCTCAAATAAATTAAAAACGCTCATTAACTCCATTCCTTACGGCATCAAGCTGGAGAACGAAAATAAAGAAATCATTTTGATCAATGAAATCTACAAAGAAATGATAGAGACCGGCGGCGGGGAAGAAAGCTTTATCCGGCAGGATGAGGCCCTTAATGAAAAATGGAATCATACGATTCCTAACCGTCAGAGCCTTCACATTGAAGAGGTTCAGCTGCAAAATGGCAGGATCATGACGCTCGATGCTGTTCCCATCGTAGACTGCGGCCAGTTTGAAGGCTATCTGCATATCTACAGAGACATTACGAAGGAGAGCGAAATCGAACAGCGGCTGAAAGAGAGTGAACAGCGATATAAATCGTTGTTTGACTACAATATAGACAGCGTGGCGACCTTTGATATGTTTGGTCATTTTATTCATGTGAACTCGGCCACAGAGACGATCACCGGTTATTCGGCAGAGGAGCTTATCGGCAGCTCCTGCATTCCGCTGGTTATTCCGGAAGAGAGAGAGAAAGTGAGAAATCAGTTCTATAAAGTTTCTGAAGGGGTGCCGCAGCAATACGAAACGCGGATCTTTAACAAGAGCGGCGAGATTATTGACCTGCACGCCGCGGTGATTCCTTATTATTACGGAGAGAAAATTACGGGAATCCATTGTATCATTAAAGACATAACCGAGAAGAAGCGCGTTGAGGATAAACTGAACTACTTGGCCTTTCATGACCCCTTAACGGGACTTGCCAACAGACTTCTGTTTGAGCAATCCGTCAAACAGGCACTCCGTTCTGCGGATGAGAGCGGTAAAGAGGCTGCCATTGCTTTTCTGGATCTGGACCGTTTCAAAACCGTCAATGACACCTTCGGACACCGGAACGGAGATCTGCTGCTCCGCAAGATTGCGGCCAGACTGCAGAACTGCCTGAGGCAGCATGATACGATCTGCAGGCAGGGCGGGGATGAATTTCTGCTGCTGCTTAATCAGGTGACGCAGGAAGAGGCCAAAGAGATTGTCGACCGCGTGCTGTCTGTTATTTCGGAGCCTTACGATCTCGAAGGCAGCAAATTTATTGTTACCCCGAGCATCGGCGTCAGCTTCTTCCCTTCCCATGCGGATAACGTCGATGACTTGATACGTCACGCGGATGCCGCCATGTACCGGGCCAAAGGCCAGGGGAAGAACCAATACATCTTCTATGAGAGCGGACGTGACGGCTTATCGCCGCAGCGGCTGGAGATGGAAATGGAGCTGCGCAATGCCGTCAAGAAGTCCCAGTTCTCCTTGTGTTATCAGCCGCAGATGGATTTGGCCCGCAGCAGGATTACAGGATTTGAGGCGCTCATCCGCTGGAATCATCCCGTGCGAGGCATGATTTCGCCTTCAGACTTTATTCCGCTCGCTGAAGAAACCGGGTTGATTGTTCCAATGGGCGAATGGGTACTTAGAAAGGCGTGCGAACAGCTCAAATGCTGGCATAAAATGGGCTTTACGGATTTAATCATGTCGGTGAATTTGTCGATGCGCCAATTTAACCAAAGAGACCTGCTTCCCAATATCGCCAATCTATTGGCTGAGACAGGCCTCAAACCTGAATACTTAGAGCTGGAAATTACGGAGTCAATGACCAGCGATATCGAGAAAGCTACAACCCTGCTCAGTGAATTGAAGAAGCTCGGTGTAAGAGTGGCGATTGATGATTTCGGAACCGGGTACAGCTCCTTGAATTATTTGAAGAACCTGCCAATCGACCGTTTGAAGATTGACCGTTCCTTTGTAAGGGACATTACAATCAGTCATTCGAAAGACAAGGATATTGTTGCTACCATCATCGCGATGGGGCATAATCTGAAGCTCGAAGTCATTGCAGAAGGCGTGGAGACGCAGGAACAGCTGGATTTCCTTAAAAATTTCGAATGCGACCAGGCGCAGGGCTACTTCTTCTTCAAACCGATGTCAGCGCCCGAGGTTGATGACCTTCTGCTAAATGGAGTGTAATTCCATAATTGCATGAATAACTTTCCTTTTTTTACAAACAATAGTTGTAAAAAAGGGGCTGGTGCTCATGTGTCAACGTTTCTCCATTGCAGCCGAACTGCCGGAGGTACAGGATTATTTTCAAATTGACCGGGTGATGACCTACTATAAAGTGCGATATAACATTAACCCGACGCAGAGTACGCCGATCGTTCTTCAGCAGAACGGGGAGCGGATTCTGGATGAGTTCCGCTGGGGCTTCATTCCGTACTGGGGCAAGGATGCTGTCAACGCAGACCTTAGAAATGTGCACGGGAATCCAAGCTACCGCAAAATTGTAGACAAGCAGCGGTGCGTTATTCCTTGCAGCGGATTCTACTACTGGAGGAAAGAAGGCAAGAAATCCTATCCGGTACGGGTGGTTCTGAAGAACCAGGGGATGTTCGGACTCGCCGGGCTGTATGAAATTTGGCGGGATGCGCATGGGGAACCGCTTCGCACCTACACGCTGGTGATGACAGAGGCCAATCCTCTGATTGAAGAATTTGAGAGCCGGATGCCGGCGATGCTGTCCCCGGAAGATATTCCTCAGTGGCTTGACGAGGGGACCAGCAGCCTGGATGCCCTTCATCCGATTCTGCGGCCTCATTCGGCAGACGAGATGCACGCCTATGCGGTTACACCGATGATCGACGTGTACGGACATGACACGGATGAATGCATTCAGGAGATGGATTTGAAGCGGGCGTGGGTCAAGCGGTAATTTGGCGCCGCCTCCCGAGCATCGTTCGGTTCTATTGTCCAAGCAAATCACACCAAGCGAATAAAGCATGAGATGAAGACCGCGCCTGCCGCGGTTTTTTTCTATTTTCAGAAGAATCTCAATATTGTGAAACTATTTCAATCTATTGAAACAATTCATCCCATAGAGGAGATTTTATAGTAAAATGAGGAATGCTGGGATTTGCAGCAAATTCCAGATTCTAATAGAAGGAGATCTGCACAAGTGAAAAGGTTGTATTCAAGAATGTTCGGGAACTTCTGGAATCCCTATCTGGTCATGGCACTGCTGGGGGTCCTCAGCGCGGTCTATTTCGGAATCACCAACACCGTATGGGCCGTAACCGGTGAATTTACCCGGCTGGGCGGGCATATTCTGAAGTTCTTCGGAGTCGATATTTCCGGCTGGGCCTATTTCGGCCTTGTCCATATGAAAGGAACAACATGGACGCGAACGGACGGCTGGATCGTATGGGGCATGTTCATCGGAGCTCTCATTACGGTGCTGCTGAGCAGCAATTTCAAGATCCGCAAGCCGCGGCAGAAGCGGCGGTATGTGCAGGGTTTTGCGGGAGGAATTATCGCTGGCTTTGGAGCCCGTTTGGCGCTTGGCTGCAATCTGGCGGCATTCTTTACCGGTGTGCCCCAGTTCTCCCTTCATGCCTGGCTGTTCATCATCGCAACAGCAGCAGGCACCTTTCTCGGAGCCAAGCTTGTCAATACAAAATGGTGGAAAGGCAAACCTGTTCTTAAAGCGGGCGGCACCGCACCGGCTTCCGAGCCGAAGAAGAGCAGACAGCCCCTTGTCGGAGCTGCTATAGGCCTTGCTTACATCGCATTGATTGAATCCTTATACCTGATGGACCGGCCGATGCTGGGAACTGCCGCACTGTTCGGTGCCGCATTCGGCATCCTGATTGAACGGGGGCAAATCTGCTTCACCTCCGCTTTCCGCGATCTGTGGATCAGCGGCCGCGCAACGATGACCAAAGCGATTGCCCTCGGCATGGCGGTCAGCTCTGTTGCGACGCTCATCATCATAGCCGCATACGGAATGGAGCCGATTACCAAAATTGCTGCTCCGAGCACATTAATCGGCGGACTGCTGTTCGGGCTGGGCATCGTCATGGCCGGCGGCTGCGAAACCGGTATGATGTACCGTCTCATGGAGGGCCAGGTGGTCTTCCTGCCGGTATTTATCGGCAACATCATCGGAGCTTCCGTACTCGCGTACGCTTGGGACCATATGGGCGTATACAATCTGCTTGTCAAGAGCGGTTCCCCGGTTAACCTCATCACTGTAATGGGCGAGGCGCCAGCCTTAATTGTTACGCTGCTTGTGCTGGGCCTGGGATTTGCCGGTGCTGCTTATTGGCAGAAGAACTACCGCTTTGGTGCGGGATTCAAGAAGGGAGGCACAACCAACCATGTCCGTTGATTTCACTTTGGATATCCGCGGGGAATCTTGTCCTTATCCAGTCATTTATACGCTTGAAACCCTCCGCGGTATGCAGAAAGGCCAAACGCTCCAGGTCATTTCCGACTGTCCGTCCGCATTCCGGAACGTGCCGGAGGAGGTTGTCAAGCACGGCTACGTCATGGCACAGGAACCTGTAAAGAACGGCCAGGAATTCAGCCTGTTTATTCAGGCTTAAAATGCATGATAAAGAAAGGTGCCGGACTCCCATCCGGCACCTTTCTTGTATAACAATCTGCTCCAGCAGAGGATGTGCTTAAGCAAACTGGCGCAGCAGCTTAAGGACGGCCTCCCGCTTCACAGGCTTGCTGATATATTCATCCATGCCTGCGTCGAGGCATTTTTCCCGGTCGCCCTTTAGGGCATTGGCTGTCACGGCCACAATTCGGGGGGATTTCTCTTTAAGATTCCTCTTAATGATCTGGCTGGCGTCGAGACCATTCAGCACAGGCATATGAAGATCCATGAAGACGATGTCGAAAGGTTCCCTCTGAACCGCCTCTATGGCTTCTTTGCCATTGGTAACAACAGTGACCTTCTGACCCATTCTTTCGAGCATTTTACTCATCACCAGGCGGTTGACCGGATTGTCTTCAGCGAGCAGGATATTGGATTGGATCATATCAGCCAGCTCCAGTGAGTCATTCTCGCTTACAGGTTCTGATGCTTCCTGGTATTGTATGGTGAAAATAAACGCAGATCCGTCCGTACCGTCACTCTCGGCATGAATTTCCCCGCCCAGCATATGAACGACTCTGCGGCTGATCGCAAGGCCCAGACCTGTTCCCTCATGCCGGCGGTTCATAAAGCTGTCAATTTGGGAGAAAGGTTCGAATATATCCTCGAGCCGGTCAGGATTAATTCCAATCCCTGTGTCCTTAACTGTAAAGATTAACTGATTCGGGTTGTTCTTCGTGCGCTCGACTTTCACCGCTATGCTGCCTTTTGACGTGAACTTTACAGCGTTGCCGAGCAGGTTTAACAGCACCTGCTTGAGCCGCTCGTGATCGCCGTAAATATAGTCGGGAACATCGTGATTGAGCGTGTAGGACAGCGCTAATTTCTTCTCTTCAGCTTTGCTGGATACGACGGAGAAGCATTCCTTAATGCACAGGCGAAGATCGAAATTCTCCTCCTGCAGCTCCGTCCGGCCGGCTTCGATCTTGGAGAGATCCAAAATGTCATTAATGATATTGAGCAGGGTTTCACCGCTTTGGCGGATGACCTCAATACAGCTTCTCTGCTCCTCATTCAGGTCATTCATATCGAGCAGAATATCCGTCATGCCGATCACTCCGTTCATCGGTGTGCGGATCTCGTGGCTCATCATGGCCAGAAACTCACTCTTTGCTTTGTTGGTAGTCTCAGCAGCTTCCTTGGCAAGCAGCAATTCTTTCTGTTCCGAGATGTCCTTGCAGATCAAGTAGAAGCCGATGTTCTGTCCGCTTACAA
Organism: Paenibacillus pinistramenti; assembly: GCF_005869875.1. GTDB lineage: Bacteria > Bacillota > Bacilli > Paenibacillales > Paenibacillaceae > Fontibacillus > Fontibacillus pinistramenti. The sequence continues at coordinate 199,521 of NZ_VAWG01000002.1, read as the reverse complement.
AGATCGGCGCAATGCTGGCCAGCACTTCGACGAATTTGCCTTCTTTAGTCGCCAATTGGCCAATGTCATGCTCGATTGAATTGTCGTACAGGGACTTTTCGAGAATCTTGTTCACATTCTCAGTGCCGATCAGCCGGGACAGCTTCATCCCGATCAGTTCGGTTTCGGTTACGTAGCCGGTCAGCTTCTCGGCCACTTTATTGGTATTGATAATCCGGCCATCAAGCCCGAAGGAAATGACGGCATCATGGTTATATTTTTTGAGCGACGTATAACGTTCGACGGATTCCTGCAGCCGCCGTTCCGATTCCTTCTGTCTCGTAATATTGATCATTTGGGCGATATAATATAAAGGTTTGTTCGACTCGTTAACAAAGAGCTTGAAGGATACCAGTCCCCAAATCACCTCACCGTTTTTGGTGAGATAGCGTCTTTCAACTTGCGCCTCATTGTCTTCGTTCATCAGCTTCTGCAATTCCTCAAGCCCTATGCGGGGTTCATCAGGATGAGAGAAAGCGCCGACGGGTTTGCTGTCAAACTCCTCTTTCGTATATCCAAACATCTTCTCCATGGCAGGATTTACTGTCAAAATAAGCCCCTCGGGTGATACGAGAGCGATCCCAAAAGAAGCATGGTCAAATACTTGTTGGTTGAAGGTAACTTGGTTGAGATTTACACGGTGCATAGCGGCCCTCCATTGGTTAAACGAAATCTGGCTGGTTAACACTTCGATAACATACAGAAATAACGTTTATTATTACCCAATCTTTATTTTCTTGAAACAGCAAGATAGAAAAAGATGAGCAGCAAGCAAACCAAGGCCACGCTCGCTTTCTTGCATTCTAGGATCAAAGTACGCCATAAGCCTTACTGCGGCTGTTTTGCTCCCCGGCGCTGCAGGCTTAACCCCAGCAGGGATAAAGCTGTCAGGATCAGGAATATACCGAGAATGCGAAATCCGCCAGAACTGAACTGCCCTCCCATAATCATACTGATTAGCAGGGACGACAGTAAGGTTCCAATATATCTGGATGTATTAAAAAGTCCTGAGGCGGCTCCAATAATCTCCTTCGGCGAGCTGTTGAACAGGGCGGCCTGCATGGCTACGCTGTTCAGCCCGTTGCTGACGCCGAATGCAGCTAAAGCCAAGCCTGCAAGAATTAACGGCGAATGCGAATTTAAGAGGACTAGCCAGACCGAGCCGAAGGTCATCAATGCCGCCGATAGCATGAATGCCGGCCGGGGACCTGACTGATCCACCCACCGGCCTGCTAGAGGTGAAGAGACAAGGGAGCATATTCCAAGAGTGAGCATCAGTATTCCTGTATGATAATCGCTGACATGCCGCACGAGCTGCAGGTAAGAAGGAAATCCAAAGAAGATCGAGTAATAAAGAAGGTTAACGAGCATGAATTCAAAATTCACCAAGGTCATCTCCGGGTATTTCGTGAAGGTCCGCAAGGAAATGAGCGGAGGCAAGCCCCGGCGGGCGGATGCTGGCCGCTCGTCTTTGGGGATTATTTTCCAAGCCAATATAAAGCTGACCGCTACAAAAGGAATGTTCACGAAGAAGATCGCATGCCAATCCCACCAATGAATCAAGACGCCGCCTGCAAAAGGACCAATGGCAGCCGCTCCGGAGAGGAAGATGGACAAGACCGACAGTGCTGACGCCTGCTTCTCTGTAATATGAATCCGCACAAGTGCCATGCCTACCGCAGACATCATGCTTGTTCCTATGGATTGAAGGACACGAAACACGATCAGCCAGCCAAAGCTTGCGGATAAGGGGGCCAGCAGGGACGCGGTGAAGGCAACGCCCAGACCGGCAAGAAAGATCCTCCTCCGGCCGAAAAGATCACTGGCCCTGCCCATAACGGGCTGAGCAACGACGCTTGCCATATAGAAGGAGAAGATGATCCAGGAAACCGAGGTATAGTCGAGCTGAAAATCCTTCTGCAGCCCGGGAATGGCCACAGAAATCATGGAAGAATTTAGCGGGTTCAGGAGTATGCCGAATCCAACGGAGATCATTAGCAACCAGCTGCGTGCGTTCATTATTTATTCCTCCTTAAGTGTTGTTTAAATAATATCGTACCTAAGAAGATTCATTTACTCCAACGCATTTTATGTTATTATTTCATTGACTAGAAGGAATGGATAGGAGGCGGAAAATGGAGCTTCTTCAATTGCAGTATTTTCTCACGGTTGCGCGGCTTGAGCATGTCACTGAGGCGGCGCAAAGCCTGCATGTGACGCAGTCTTCGCTCAGCAAGACCATTCAGCGCCTGGAGGAGGATCTCGGAGTGCCGCTGTTTGACCGGACAGGCAGGAGTTTGAAGCTTAACGAGGCTGGTATATGCTTCTTCAAACGCGCCGAGAGGGCATTGTTTGAACTGGAGCAGGGGAGGCAGGAGATCAGGGATTTGTCCAGCTTGAAGCTTAATCAGCTTGAACTGGCAGTGACGGCCGCAAGCCGGCTGCCCGACATTCTTCGTGAGTATCGGAGAAGGCTGCCGGATGTCCAGCTGCATGTTCAAATGCTCACCACGCAGGAAATGGTTACGCTGCTTCGCCGAGGAGAGGTGGATATGTGCTTATCCTCCCCGCCAATTCATGAAGAGGATATAGAATGTCAAATTGTATGCGCCGACCCGATTCTTGCTGCTGTTCCCTTGGGACACCGGCTGGCCAGCCGCACAAGCCTGTCCTTAATTGAGCTAAGGGAGGAATGGTTTGTCGGCGTGAAGAGGGGGTTCGGTACACGCGATCTTGTTGATACTGTCTGCAGGACCGCCGGATTCGAGCCCAGATATGTGTATGAGGGGGATGAACCCGCAAGGCTCAGCGCTTTGGTAGAGGCGGAGATCGGAATCGCCTTCTTACCGAGTACGGCGAGAAACCCGCGGGAACCTATACAGTACATCCCGATAGAGGATCACCAATTAGTGCGCGAAATCGCCTTGTTGTGGCATAAGAGCCGGTACATTTCGCGGGCCGCAGCGGAGTTTCGCGAGGTTGCTGCCGGATATTTTTCCGAGCATAGTCAATAAACAATTCCAATAAAAAAATGCTATTAAAACAATGTCAATAATAAATTCAAATAAAACAGACCTGTTAACTAAGAATAATTCTTTTCAAATGACAAGGTTTGTGAGAAAATGGGTTCAATTCCAGTTATCTCTTTCTATCATTCATTTATGAATTTAAAGGAGGATTTGCCCATGCCAGAAGACCGCAAGCTGTCATTCGAAACGTTAGCCGTTCATGCCGGACAGGAAATTGACCCGACGACTTATTCACGTGCCGTACCGCTGTATCAGACGACATCCTATGGATTCCGGGATGCAGAGCATGCCGCAAACTTGTTTGCCTTGAAAGAATTCGGGAATATTTACACGCGTATCATGAATCCGACGACCGACGTTTTTGAGCAGCGGATTGCGGCTCTGGAGGGAGGCGCAGGCGCCTTGGCTACAGCCTCGGGCTCTGCGGCCATTTCCTTCTCAATCTTGAATATAGCCGGAGCAGGCGATGAAATTGTGTCCTCTTCCAGCCTTTACGGCGGAACGTACAACCTGTTTGCGCAAACGCTGCCTAAACTCGGGATCAAGGTGCATTTTGTGGATTCCGACAATCCTGAGAATATCCGGGCGGCCATTAATGGTAAGACAAAAGCCGTCTTTGCCGAGGCGATCGGCAATCCGCAGGGGAACGTTCTTGACATCGAGGCTGCTGCTTCCATTGCTCATGAGCATGGTCTTCCGCTGATCATTGATAATACTTTTCCAAGTCCTTATTTGCTTCGTCCTATTGAGCACGGCGCTGACATTGTGGTTCATTCGGCTACCAAGTTTATCGGCGGCCACGGAACCTCCATCGGCGGCGTAATCGTAGACAGCGGCAAATTCGATTGGAAGGCGAGCGGCCGGTTCCCGGGCCTGACCGAACCAGATCCAAGCTATCACGGTGTAGTCTATACAGAGGCGGTCGGCCCTGTTGCTTACATTATCAAAGCCAGAGTTCAGCTGCTGCGCGACTTGGGCGCGTCAATCTCGCCGTTCAACTCCTGGCTGCTGCTGCAGGGACTGGAAACCCTTCATCTGCGCATGGAACGCCACAGCCAGAATGCTTTGAAGGCAGCCCAGTACCTTGAAGCTCATGAAGCGGTAGAATGGGTCAGCTATGCCGGTCTGCCAAGTCATCCTTCTTACTCCCTCGCGCAAAAATATTTGCCAAAAGGGCAGGGTGCCATTTTGACGTTTGGAATCAAGGGCGGTGCCGAGGCAGGGGTCAAGCTGATCGGCAATGTCAAGCTGTTCTCGCACCTCGCGAATGTCGGCGATTCGAAATCACTGATCATCCATCCGGCGAGCACGACGCACCAGCAGCTCACAGAGGCTGAGCAAATTGCAGCCGGCGTATCTCCGGAGCTGCTGCGGTTGTCCATCGGCACCGAGTCCATTGACGATATTCTCTACGATCTGGAACAGGCAATAGCTGCGAGTCAGCAGCAGTAGCAGCAGTACTTGACTGGAAAAGGGCGGATGCGCGGTTAACGGGCGTTCGTCTTTTTTTCGTTGTGATGGATTATTTGTACCTGCATTACCTGCATGGCCGGGCTATCACTTCCGGGAAGCAAATGAGCCCATCGTTCAAGGGTTGTCCTTCTGTGCCGGGAAGATGAAGAAGGAATCTCTGTTCGGCTGAAGAAATTAATTTCTGATAGGAAATTCTACCGAAGGGAAATTCTACCGAAGGGAAATTCATCTGGAGAGACCCCTTACTCAAGGGATTATTCACAAGGCCCGGCTCGGCGGGCCGGACTAAGCAGAGAGAGGATGAAGCTGTTGCTATGGTTAACGAAATCAAGAATGAGCAGCAAAGCGGAATAGCCGTGAATCAGCTCGGATACCGAAGAGAGGATCGGAAGACAGCTATTTTTTCCGGGTGGACAGGCCGGTTTCGGCTGGTTCAGGATTCAAGCGGCGAAGCCGTTTGGGAAGGGGAGTCCGGAGCATCCGCTGCGGATGAAGCAAGCGGTCAAAGCCTGAGCCGCGGCGATTTCTCCGCATGGACACAGCCGGGCGTCTACCGGATTGAAAGAGAGGATGGGCATGCTTCGGAGCCGTTTGAGATCTCGGATTCGGTGTACGGGGAAGCCCAGCGCGCAATGTTGAAAGCGTTCTATTATTTCCGCTGCGGAATGGAGCTGGAAGAGGAATACGCCGGGCCGTGGAAGCATGCGGCCTGTCACCTTGCTCCGGCATCTGTACACGGGGAACCGCATCGCAAGATAGATGCCTGCGGCGGATGGCATGATGCAGGGGATTACGGCAAATATGTCGTGCCGGGCGCGAAAGCGGCCGCCGACCTTCTCCTTGCTTTTGAGTGCTATCCGGCCTCATTCAGCCAGCCGCTGCCGCTGCCGGAGAGCGGCGCCGGCATGCCGGATGTGCTTCACGAATGCCGGTACGAGCTGGACTGGATGCTCCGGATGCAGAATGAGGATGGAGGCGCGTTTCACAAGCTCACGACTAAGCAGTTTCCAGGGCCGGATGTGATGCCGGAGGCAGACACCTCCGATCTGTTCCTCTCGCCGGTGTCAGCGGCGGCGACAGGATGCTTTGCCGCGGTGATGGCACTGGCGGCGCGTATATATAAGACCTATGACGCGAATTATGCGTCAAAGTGTCTCCAGGCGGCAGAGCGCGCCTGGCAGTGGCTTGAAGCTCATCCGGAGGTGCCCGGCTTCCGCAATCCATCCGATATCGCCACAGGCGAATATGGGGATGCGCAGGACAAGGATGAGCGTTACTGGGCGGCCGCGGAGCTGTACCGCACGACGGGCGAAGCCCGCTACCACGAAGCGCTGCGGCATTTTGCCAATCTTGGCATCTTCGACCTGTACGAGCTCGGCTGGGCGGATATGGGCGGTTATGGAACCCTCGCCTATCTCTTCTCCGGGCGCGATAAAGACCCGGCGCTGGCTGACCGCCTTAAAGCCGGCTTGCGTCAGCGCGCAGACGAGCTTGCCGCTGTCAGCAGCCGGGACGGCTACGGCATTTCCCTCCGCCCGGACCAGTACATCTGGGGCAGCAATATGCTGGTGATGAATCACGCCATGCTGATGCTGGCGGCGGGCCGGCTGCTCGAAACGGACGTGTACCAATCCCATGTGGAGCAGCATGTTCACTATTTATTCGGAGCGAACGTCATGGCCATAAGCTATGTATCAGGACTTGGAACGCATAGCATACTTCATCCTCACCACCGGCCATCTTATGGAGACGGCGTCGATGAACCTGTACCTGGGCTCGTGTCAGGCGGACCTAACAAAGGTATTCAGGACGAGTACGCCCGCAGCCATCTGGCCGGCAGGGCACCGGCGGCAAGCTTTGCCGATGTCATGGAGAGCTACGCGACCAATGAAGTAGCGATTTATTGGAATTCGCCTGCAGTATTTGTACTTTCAAGCATGCTGCCTAATACGTAGGATCAGGCAGTTCATATACGGATGGAGAGGCGCTTCAACTCGGGCGTCTCTATCTTTTTCCAGGACGGATAGAAGATAAGAAGAACAAATAATTTTGAATTGCAAAGGGGGAATCTGGGTAAAATGTCAGCATACCAAATAATGGGGTGATGCCAATGAGTAATATGAATTTGTATGAGAAGCTGGGCGGCGAAGAGAAGATCGCAAATGTAGTTAACGATTTCTACGATCTGGTCTTGGCGGATAACGGGGTGAACTCGTACTTCAAGAATACGGACATGGACAAGCAGAGGCAGCACCAGACCAAATTCATCAGCTATGCGCTGGGAGGTCCTAACCAGTACACGGGAGGGGCGATGACAAAGGCTCACTCCGGCATGAATCTGCAGTCAGAGCATTTTAATTCCATAGTCGGACACCTGCGCACAGCCCTGGAACAGAACGGCGCGAGCGCCAATGATATTGACGCGGCTATTGATAAGGTGGATACGCTGAGAAGTGATATTTTGCATAAGTGAAAAAAGATGCTGGAGCAGCAGCCGGTGAGCCGGAAACTGCTCCAATTTGCATGGATCTGAAGCGTAAACTGGAGCACTCATTCCGGCAGGCTCATTCGGATTGAATCGTACCGACTGGTTCATTCCGGAAGGTTTCGATGAAATTTCGCGCGATTCTGGACAGGTAGCGGTCCTTGATCCAGATCAGGCCGACCTCGGAGTACAGCGGAGTGTGGGTCAGCTCGTACACTTCAATGCTCGTCAGCGGAAAGGATGCGATCACTGACTTTGGCAAAATCGCTGCGCCTATGCCGGCGGCAACTAAGGCGAGGATGATGGCAACGCTGGAACATTCGCATAAAATGTTTGGCTCATAGCCGGCTTCGCGAAACGTCTTCAGCACGAGCTCGTGCATGCCGATAGTCAGATCGCTCTTTAGGCTGAGGAAAGGATATTCGGCCAGCGCTTCGATCTCGATTCGTCTGTCCTCTGCCATCTGCGGCCAGCTTCCGGGGAGAAGCGCTACATAAGGATCCGAGGGCAGACTCAGGACAGCGTAGCGGTCCGGCTCGGAAGCGGCCTCGAACGGAAGCCGCGCGACGACCAGCTCAATATTCCGCTTCTCAAGCTGCTCCCCGAGAAGGAAATGATCGCCTTCATGGATTCTGAAGGTCACACGGGGATACAGCTCGTGGAACCGTTCGATCCGCTGCGGAAGCAGCGAGAAGCAGGAGACAACGGAGCCGATTGAAAGCGTGCCGTGGATGCCGTCATCCATTTCCTGCACCTCTTCGATCGTCTCCTGAAACTGCCGGAGCAGCAGCTCGGCCCGGCGCCGCAGAAGCTCGCCCGCGTGCGTAAGGTTCAGCCGCTTGCCGCTGCGGTCAAAGAGGGATACGCCAAGCTCCTCCTCGAGAAGCTTCATTTGCCGGCTGAGCGGAGGCTGCTCCATATTCAGGCGCCTGGCCGCCCCTGTAACCTTGCCTTCCTCGGCGACAGCAAGAAAATAACGCAGCTGGCGAAGATCCATGCGACAGGTCAACTCCTTCTCCATACCCTTGGAGTATATTCTTTCTTCAAAATAGATATTTCCAATATACCCTTCGATAGGGTAAGATTCAATTATCAATCTTATTCCAAAAAAGGGTGACATAAAATGACACAATCACATCAGATCCGCATTGAACGCACCACTGCTCCCAAACTGAAGCCGAAGGCAAGCGACTTGGGGTTTGGAAAATATTTTACAGACCATATGTTTATTCTGGATTATGATTCCGACAAAGGCTGGCACGATGCGCGTGTTGTCCCTTACCAGCCGATTACACTGGATCCGGCAGCCAAAGTATTCCATTATGGCCAAACGATCTTTGAAGGGCTGAAGGCATACAGAACTCAGGAAGGAAAAATCGTCATGTTCCGTCCCGACATGAACATGAAGCGCCTGAACCGCTCCAATGACCGGATGAGCATTCCAGCCATTGATGAAGAGCTGGGGATTGAAGCGCTGCGCCAGCTGATCACGGTTGACCAGGACTGGATTCCTGATGCGCCTGAGACATCGCTGTATGTGCGGCCGTTTGTTATCGCGACGGAAGCGGCTCTAGGCGTCTCGCCTTCGCAGCAGTACAAGTTCATGATTATTTTGTCGCCGGTCGGCAGCTACTACGCCGAAGGGATCAAGCCGGTTTCCATCTATGTGGAATCTGATTATGTACGCGCGGTGGCAGGCGGCGTCGGCCATGTGAAGACTGCCGGCAATTATGCGGCGGGGCTCAAGGCACAGGAAGGCGCGACTGCCCAAGGCTGCGCGCAGGTTCTCTGGCTCGATGGGGTTCACCGGAAATACGTCGAGGAAGTCGGCAGTATGAACGTGTTCTTCTATATCGGCGACAAGGTTGTAACGCCGGCATTGACAGGCGGACTGCTGCCGGGTATTACACGCGATTCGGTGATTCATCTCCTGCGTCATTGGGGGCTGGAAGTGGAAGAACGTCTCGTCTCGATTGATGAGCTCGTGGAGGCTCAGAAGGACGGCAGCTTGAAGGAAATGTTCGGCACAGGCACAGCGGCGGTGATTTCCCCGGTCGGCTCCCTGTTCTGGAACGGCGAGAAGCTGACGATTGGTGAAGGAACGACTGGCGAGCTGTCTGCGCGCGTATACGAGACCATGACAGGCATCCAGACCGGACGGTTGGAAGATCCGTTCGGATGGAGAGTAGCGATAGAGTAAAGTAAGCGGCAAGCAGATCAATAACTGGAACAGCACATTAGTGCCCAATAAAAATAATAGCGGCAGGCTGAAGGATTCCCCTTTAGCCTGCCGCTTTGACGTTCCTATTCTTATTAATGATTCCTATGCTCGTCGTCTGCCTCCGAGAGGAGATGATCAAGCTGGTCGATGAACTCATGAGACCGGTCAGCGGCCATGATGCCATGATAGCTGATGTCCAGTCCGATCTCCTCTTCTTCTTCAGTGGAACGGACCGGCACAAGCTTGCCGATCAGCTTCAGCCCGACCCAGGTAACGGCAAATCCCCATGCGGCCAAAGTTACAAGGCCAAGGGCCTGTACGCCAAGCAAATGAGCGCCGCCGCCGTAGAACAGCCCTTTCTCCGTGTCAAACAATCCGACTGCAAGCGTGCCCCAGGCGCCGGACACGGCATGAACCGGGAAAGCGCCCACGGGATCATCAATTCTCCGCGCTTCCAGCCAGCTGGTGGCCGCCATCATCAGCATACCGGATACAGCTCCGACAAGGATGGCTGTACCATCGCTGACAAAAGCGCATCCGGCCGTAATGCCGACAAGCCCGGCAAGAGAACCGTTAATGACGGATGGCGCGTCCGACCGCTGGTAGCGGAACAGGGTATAGACCAAAGTGACTGCTCCGCCGGCTGCTGCGGACAGCATCGTCGTTAGGGCGATATGCCCGATCCGGGCATCTGTGGCGCTCAGTGTGCTCCCGGCATTGAATCCGAACCAGCCGAACCACAAGAGGAAGGCTCCGACGGAAGCGAGCGGCAGATTGCTCGGAAGGGCGATGGTGCTGATGCCCGAGGCGTTGAATTTGCCCTTGCGCGGGCCCACGATCAGCGCGGCTGCGAGAGCAGAGAAGCCGCCGAGCGCATGGATGACGGCAGAGCCGGCAAAGTCCTGCAGGCCGAGCTGCGTCAGCCAGCCGCCTCCCCAGGCCCAGTGGCCGGCAATCGGATAAATAAGTCCGGTCATCAGCAGGATATAAAGAAGATAAGCCCTAAAATTAATCCGCTCGGCCACGGCACCGGATACAATTGAAATCACCGCAATCGTAAAGGCGGCTTGAAACAGCCAATACGTATCCAGAGATACCGGAAGCTTCAAATGTCCGAGATCCCCTCTCAGCATAAATCCGGATGAACCGATAAGGCCGGCGGCATCCTTGCCGTACATCAGTCCAAAGCCAAGAATGTAGAACATAAGAGTACCGATAGTAATGTCGGCAAACACCTTCATAATAATATTCACGCTGTTCTTATAACGGACAAATCCCGCTTCGAGCAGGGCAAACCCGCCCTCCATCAGCAGAATCATCGCTGCACTAAGCACGATCCAGACCGTGTCCATCCCGGTGACCAGCGTGTCGATTGATGGATTCATTGCGGCATCACTTCACTTTCCCGCAGCAATCTCAGCTCACGGATCAATTCCGGCGATAGAGAAATCTGTTCCACTTCACGGTCAGGCCTGCTCATTTGCTCGAGAACCCGTTCCAGCACACGAATGCTGCTCTTAATGGTATCAATTTTCTTGAAACGCTCCTTCACATGCACCATATACTCCACAGCCTGGTGGTGGGAGGCGGGGCGGCCGGTGAACAGCCGGCGTAATGGAGACATGGACTGGTAGAGCGCTTTTTCTTTACGTCTCTTCTGCTCGTACTGGTTAATTTTCTCCTTCAGGCCTTCTATGTCTTCTTCTTTGACTATAATGAGGCGTTCAACCAAACGAACCAGCTCGGAATCCGGAAGATCAAAAATGACATTTTGATAAACTTCATCGACAATAACCATGTCAGGTCTCCTCACACAATAAGTAACTTTAGTTGATTATAAAAACAATAGAAAAAGAAGTCAATAGAATGATTTTTGAAGGGGAAAGGAAGAAGAAGGGAGGGGAGAAGAAGGAATGGCAAGGACGAGGAAGGCTAAGGACCAATATTCCTAAGGACCAGTGATGGGAAAGAAGATAACAAAAAACGCTCCGCTCAGGATTAATTACTCATATACTTTAATGTATTAAAGCGAATTAAGCAATATCAAATATCATAACAGCTTCTGCTGCTTCAGCCCGCCAGGAGAAGTGAAATCAGCTTCATTCTGCTGGTCTTGCTTGTCCTCCCTTTGAGTCCCATAATATTAAGAGGAAGATTCAGCTGCAGGTACAGGTATATAGGTATAAGTACAGAATCAGAATCAGAACCAGAACCAGAACCAGAACCAAGAACAGGAGAGGGGTTTAGCTTAAGATGGAACTTCAAATCGAGCGCGTACATACAGCGGAGGAGATTGAAGAGACTGCCCGGTTAGCTGCAGAAATTTGGCGTGAATATTATGTATCGCTTATTGGTACTGAACAGGTAGAATACATGGTCGGCAAATTCCAGTCGGTATCCGCCATTACCGATCAGATCCAGAGCCAAGGTTACGAATACTATAGGCTTCGGCACGGCGGCGCTTCAGCCGGTTATATGGCCGTCAAGCCTGAAGAGGGCAAACTCTTCCTGAGCAAGTTCTATATCGGCAAGGAGCACCGGGGACAAGGCTATGCCAGCCAGGCGATGAATGTGCTGGAGAAGCTGTGCAGAGACCGGAACCTGAGCCATATCTGGCTGACGGTCAACCGTTATAACGATTCAAGTGTATCGGTGTATAAGAAGAAAGGCTTCCGCGTCGTACGCGAGCAGGCTGCGGATATCGGGAACGGATTCGTCATGGATGATTTTATTATGGAAAAAGAAATTTCAGCACAGCAGCATCTGTGCCGTTAATGGATCAAAACAGAGGTCAAGCCACGTCCGCTGCAGGCGGCGAAGGCTTGACCTCTTTGCTGTGCGGCCGGCCGCAGCATTGCCGCGAGCTCCTTCTGCGAGAGAGCTGCAGGATAGCCGCGCGCTTCGTCAGGCAGAGCGCGGCAAGACCGCCTTCAAGCCTGGCTGGACAATCACGCCCGGCGGATTTTACTGTAGATTTTTCGTTTATGGAATGAGAGCGATCTGTACTTCAATGCAAATTCATTCAGCTTCTGCTTGCTGAGAGAATTGGCGTTCATGTTCAGGCTCTTGTTCTTGGCGCTCTTGAGGATCACGGCCTCCGGATTCAGCGTATACAGGTAATTGGCGTAGGTCTCGTATTCGGAGAAACCGAACTGTTTCTTCTTATCGATGGTTTGAATAATAGCTTTGTACCAGGTGAGATGATGGATTGCTTCTATTTTCTTCTTCAAGGAAGAGAGCCGCGCTTTGTCAAACAGCATGTAATGGGTGACGAAGGAGCGGGGGCGGGGGGCTTTCATCCCCATCAGCTTGCGGTAAGTTTGAAAGTATTCGGGCTGGCTCCAATCCCGGCAGTAAAAGACGGTTTTGCCATTCTTAACGAAGGTATGAGGCCTGATCAATACGGTATCCGCATCCATCACCAGAAAATAAGGCGCTTTCACGATCCGGTCGCCGTTCATTTTCAGCAGCTGCTGGTACAGCCAGCCCGAGCGGTTCCAGCGGGACGAGCTGTAGTGAATGTCTTTCTTCGTGATCGGAAGGACCGAGCGCTCGTTGACGAATACGCATTTCTTCCGGGCACACAGTTTCCGGATTCTGCTGCTCTCAGGCGAAACGATATAAATTTGACCGATCGGGTGCTGGACGTAACGGCGGATATGATCAATGACGTAGGGCAGGGTGCCCAAATCTTTTTCAATACAAGGGATAAGAACATCAATCAACGGTGCATGATGCAAACGCGCTTCCTGCAAATCCTGCATTCCCTCAACTCCCCGTACGAATTATGAGTCATGTACATGGTATGTGTCCACGGGAGGTTTGGTCTGGGCAGTAATCACAGGTTTCGCTTGAGGTTACGCTTAGGCTGGCTCCGATCGTTGATGAAGTTCCATGAATGATTCCATTTCGTAATCGAACGTTTCGAAATCAGAATTGTTTCGGAATTTCAGGCATTGCTATAATGATTGTGAAAAAACGAACTTGGAGGCAGACTTTTATGAACACTAATAAAGAAATTCCAGTTACAGACTTACGTTCTGCAATAGAACTGCTTAAGACGATTCCGGGACAGCTGATTGAAACCTCAGAGCCGGTTGATCCGCATGCTGAGTTATCCGGGGTTTACCGCTATGTAGGAGCGGGTGGAACGGTGGAACGGCCGACGAAGATCGGGCCGGCTATGATTTTTAACAAGGTCAAAGGTCATGAAGACGCAAGAGTCGCCATTGGACTTATGTCCAGCCGTGAAAGAGTCGCCATGCTGCTCGGGACCAAACCAGATCAGCTTGGCCAGCTGCTGAGAAGCGCTGTTAAGCACGCGATTGACCCCGTAACCGTTCCGGCCGAACAAGCCCTGTGCCAGGAGGTTGTGCACTACGCGACCGAAGAAGGCTTTGACATCAGAAAGCTGGTACCGGCGCCGACAAACACCGAGGAAGATGCGGGTCCTTACATTACTCTGGGCATGTGTTACGCTTCCGATCCGGAAACAGGCAAATCCAATATTACCATCCACCGGCTGTGCCTGCAGGGGAAGGATGAGCTGTCCATCTGGATTACTCCGGGAGCCCGTCATATCGGGGATTTCTATGAGAAAGCAGAAGCTGCCGGCAAGCCGCTGCCGATCTCAATCAGTATCGGTGTTGACCCGGCGGTATCCATCGCTTCCTGCTTTGAGCCGCCTACCACACCGCTTGGATTTGACGAATTAAGCATTGCCGGTGCCATTCGCAGCAAACCAGTGGAATTGGCCCAATGCCTGACCATCGGCGAGCGAGCCATCGCGAATGCGGAGTATGTGATCGAAGGAGAGATTCTGCCGTTCGTGCGTGTGCGGGAGGACCAAAATACTCATACAGGCAAGGCGATGCCGGAATTCCCGGGATACACCGGACCTGCTGCCTCATCCATGCCGGTTATTAAAGTTAAAGCTGTAACTCACCGTAAAAATCCGATCATGCAGACTTGCATTGGCCCAAGCGAAGAGCATGTCAACATGGCCGGCATTCCAACGGAAGCCAGCATTCTCGATATGGTGGACAGAGCTATGCCAGGCCGGCTGTTAAATGTATATGCGCATACTTCAGGCGGCGGCAAATATATGGCCGTCATGCAGTTCAAGAAGAGTGTGCCGAGCGATGAAGGCCGCCAGCGGCAGGCTGCTTTGCTAGCTTTCTCCGCTTTTTCAGAACTCAAGCATGTCATTCTTGTGGATGAGGACGTCGATCTGTTCGACACGAATGATGTTCTATGGGCGCTGAATACCCGTTATCAGGGGGACATCGACACGATCTTCATTCCAGGCGTACGCTGCCATCCTTTGGATCCGTCGGAATCACCGGATTTCAATCCGATGCTGCGGGACCGAGGTCTTTCCTGCAAGACGATTTATGACTGCACAGTTCCGTTTGCGCTGAAGGACCGCTTCAAGAGGGCTGCATTCAAAGAAGTGGACGTCCGGAGATTTGTTCCCTCCTTATTTGAATAACTGCCGGGCCGACTTGTGAATTTGAAAGAGAGGGAATTGAAATGCATTTACCGATAGGTGTTATCGTTAACAGTTTGTCTGTCTTATTTGGAGGATTGGTTGGAGCGCTTCTGGGCAAGAAAGTCCCGGAGCGTCTCCGGATTGCGCTGCCGCTGACTTTCGGCCTTGCCTCCATGGCAATGGGGATTAATTATACGGTTAAATTAGCCACGCTTCCGGCAGTTGTATTGTCGTTAATCTTAGGAAGCATTATTGGCGAATCCTGCAAATTGGAGAAAGGGATTGAATACTGCGCAACGATTGTCCGCAAACCGATCAGCAGACTGTTCAATGACAGCGGAAGCATTCAGGATCCGAAGGAGTTCATGGAGAAATTTGTGGGGATTGTCGTGCTGTTCTGCGCCAGCGGTACGGGCATATTCGGCGCCTTTACCGAAGGGATGACCGGGGATCATTCCGTTCTCTTCACCAAGTCTTTACTGGACTTCTTCACAGCAGCAATCTTTGCTACTGCGCTTGGCTATATTGTCATGACCATCTTTGTTCCGCAGGTGCTTATCCTCATTCTATTGTTCTTTAGCGCAAGCTTTATCGTCCCATTGACCGATGCGCACATGATTGCAGATTTTACAGCTGTCGGAGGTATTATCATGCTGGCAACCGGTTTCCGGATCTGCGGAATTAAAGCTTTTCCCGTGGCGAATATGCTGCCCGCACTCGTGCTGGTCATGCCAATCTCGCATCTGTGGTCGGTTTTAATGGGTTAAATATAAAATATTAAATATGAATATGGCAGGAGGGAGCCGTTATGCTCACCAATCAGAATCCTAACATGAATTTTGCAAAAAAACGGCTGGTCGTCGGCATGAGCGGCTCCAGCGGCGCTGAAATCGGTATTGAGCTGCTGAAGGTCATGCAGCATTTCACAGATTGGGAGACCCATCTGGTCATTTCAGAGGGCGCCCGCCGGACTATTGAGCACGAAACCAAATATTCGGCTGCCGAAGTGGAAGCACTGGCTTCCAAGGTCCATGCACTTGAAAATGTCGGAGCCAGCATTGCCAGCGGCAGCTTTAAAGCGGAGGGAATGGTGGTTGTTCCCTGCAGTATGAAGACGGTTGCCGGCATAGCGAACGGCTTCTCCCATAATTTGCTGCTGCGCGCAGCCGATGTTACAATCAAGGAACGCCGGCGGCTGGTGCTGGTGGCAAGAGAGACTCCTCTCAGCTCCATTCATCTCCGAAACATGCTGACCCTGTCGGATATGGGCGTTACGATTATGCCGCCGATGCTGACCTTCTATAACCATCCTGAAACGATTCAGGATATGGTCCGGCACATTGTGGGGAAAATAACCGATGTGTTCGGCATCGAGATGAGCGGCTATAAACGGTGGGAGGGCTGAGAGTGGAAGAGATCAGACCGCGCAGCGAAGGGCCGGCTGGAGCTCAGCCTTAGAAATCTGACAAGGTGACTGGTGATAGCAATGGAAATTGAACAGCTCAATTATTTTCTGATGGTTGCACAGTACAGACATTTTACGCTGGCTGCTGAGCAGCTTTGTATTTCCCAGTCTGCCTTATCCAAGCACATCCGCGCTTTGGAAAGCGAGCTGGGCGTATCTCTGTTTGACAGATGCGGAAGATCCGTACATGTCACCTCTGCTGGGCAGGATTTCCTTGTGTTCGCCAAAGAAGTGGTAGCTAGCTACAACAAGCTTCGGACGAGCTTGAATCAATATAAAGATGTCAATGAGGGAAGCATCACCATTGGCATGATCCCTGAAATGAGCCAATATGGGCTCCATACCGTATTGCTTTCTTTTATAAAGAAGCATTCGGATATCCACCTGGAGGTCCTGGAAGAGAAGGCCGATAAGCTGCTGGAGCTTATGAGTGAATCGCAGATCGACTTTGCCTTTGTGCGGACAAGCGTTCTGCCGGATAATAATTATAAAATTGTGCCTTTATTGGAGGATGTGATGGTCTTAGCCGTTCATAAGGACCATCCTTTGGCGGGGAAGAAGGAGATAGATCCTTCGGATCTCGAGCATGAGTATATCATTACACCGGATTCGGACAGCGGGCTGCCCACTCTGGCTGTGCAGTCTTTCAGCCAGACGGGGACCCAGCCGAAGCTCCTCCTTAATAACGTTAATGCACAGACTGCGCTCAGTTTTGTTGCCGAAAAGCTGGGAGTTTCCTTAATGATGAGAAGGGGAGCTGAATGCTTTAAAAGCGGGGAGATTGCAATTATTCCGCTGAAAGAGCAGATGAGAAGCTCGATCGCGATTGTTTTTCCGCATGGGAGAAAACTGTCACCCTCTGCAGCCGTCTTAAGAGAATATACGGTGAAATGGTTCTCGAAGAAGAATCGCGGGTTATAATCCCGGGTTCGTTCCGGCAGTTAAGTCATCAAATTTACGATAATCAAATCTTTTCTATTCCGGCTTGTCTTATCTATTAAATCATAATAGAATGATAGACAAATATTTTTTGGTGTAGAGGAGCTAAAGAGACGATGTCGCAATTTGAAAATGTAACGGTAATTAAAGAAGCAAATATTTACTTTGACGGTAAAGTAACAAGCCGCGCCGTCCTGTTCGCAGACGGAACGAAGAAGACGCTTGGCATCATGCTTCCCGGCGACTACGAGTTTGGCACCGACAGCATCGAGATTATGGAGATTCTGGCCGGAGACCTGAAAGTGCTGCTCCCTGGTGAGACCGAATGGCTGCACATTGAAGGCAAAGGAGAATTTACCGTTCCGGCGAACACGAAGTTCAAACTTCAAGTTGCGGCTGTAACCGACTACTGCTGCTCTTACATCCAGGAATAATCGGATATTTTTAAACCGGCAAACCGTTGATCTTCTTGAAGATTCAACGGTTTTGTTCTGCGGTCTAAATGCCCCGGCTGCCCCAAGGCACGATTATGATTAATTGATTAAATGATTATTTGTTAATTAGTTAATCGAAAAATAACCGGTGAAACGCCAAATAGCTCTTCTCCTTCCTGAACTCCCCGGGCGAACAGCCCACGATGCCGCTGAAGACCTTAATGAAATAACTGCTACCCGAAAAGCCTACGTTCAGGGCTATCTCCTCAATGCTGAGATCGGTTTCGCGGAGCAGGCGGATCGCATGGCCCAGCCGGATTTTGGTCAGATACTGAAGAGGGGTTATCCCTGCCGCTGCGGTGAAGCGCCGGATGAAATGGTATTTGGACAAGCCTGCCGCTTCGGCACAGGCATCTATGCCGGAAACGGCTGCGTAGTGCTTCTCCATCCAGGCCATGGCCTTCTGAATTGCTTCCGGACGGGCTCCGCTAACCCCGGCTTCCTCTGCGTACCGCCTAAGCTCCATCATGAACCGGTACACCGATGATGACGCCTGAAAGGCGTCGGTCAGCTGCCCGTCCCTCGCGTCCAAATAGATCATCTCCAGCGTTCGGATCGCCGGATGTTCCCTGGGGAGGTGCATAACCGAACCGCACTGGTGCTTGACGGCATTCCAGTGGTCCTGCAGGCCAGCGGGACGGAACAGCAGAAAGAGAAATTCCCAGGGCTCATCATTCTCTGCATAGTAATAGCAGTGATCGCCTGGAATTTCAGCCAGGAAGGCGGTTCCCTCAGCAATCACGTTCTCCTCACCGCCTAATCGGAACCGGCCTTTACCAGACAGGGTGTACTGGAACAGAAACAGCGGCCCGTCGGCACGCTGCATCCCCTCCCAGCAGTAAGAGGAGGAGGCAACCCGGTCACCGCCGACAGCAAACAATTCATATAACCCCATAGAGGCAGCTTCTGAAAAACGGAACCCGATCGTCGAATACTCCGATTGCGATTGATAGGCTTTAGATTTCATCAAGGCTTTAGATTTCATCAAGGCTTTAGGCTTCATCCTGTTCTACAGCTCCATCCGGTACAATGCAGCCCCATGGGGAGGCAGCTTCACGGAGAGCTGTCCGCCAGTTATATTTACCGTTTCGCCCGTCCAAAGTTCTTTTCCAACAATGCCTTCAGCAATGCCTTCAGCAACGCCAGCACCGACACTTGCAGCAACGCCTGTAGTGTCGCCTTCATTGGCACCACCAATGGAATCCGCGATGGAATCCGCGATGGAATCGTTCCGAAACAAGCCTAGCTGCTCAAGCCGGACGGTAACGTCTGCCGGCTCCTCACCTGTATTGAACAAAGCCGCATACACCGCGCCGTCTTTGTCTTGCGCCTTCCAGACGACCTTCTCCATGTTCCGGAATACCTGACCCGCGCCAAATCCGTATCGGTGCAGGTAGAGCACATCCCGGTTCGTAAGAAGGGAAAGTGTCCATTCGTCGTTATCCCGCATTTCACCGCCAAACATAAGAGGAGACCGGAAGATGGACCACAGCGTCATCATCGTCAGCTGCTCGTCTCTGGTGAACCGGGTCCACCGGTCGCTGCCGCCGCCGTCTACGGAACGGATGCCCAGATGTCCGAGCGGCAGCATATCGCAGTCGGGCCAGCTGCCCGGCTCTGTGTGCTCCGCCCATTTCTCGCAGCGCTCGAACATGCCGAGCAGGAGAGGCCACAGATCCCAGAAGTCGTCCGTCATCCGCCACATATTGGCATTAGCCTTCAGCTCTGCTGCATGCTCAAGCGGAGCAGGGCCAGGCGACAGGCTGAGCACCATCTTTCTTCCGCAGCGGTCAATGGCTTTGCGGATCATTTCAATTTCCGGCACATGAATCTGATACAGGCGAGAAGCGGCAATATCATCCACTTTGACAAAATCCACGCCCCATGAGGCATACAGCTCAAACAGCGAATCGTAATACGCCTGGGCGCCTTCCTTGGAAGCGTCTACGCCGTACATGTCCGTATTCCAGGGACAAATCGAATTGGGATGGGCGATATCGCGCGCAGTAGCCGATGTTCCGCGAACCGGCGCAGCTGCATGAACCGCCTGGCGCGGAATGCCGCGCATAATATGAATGCCGAATTTTAAACCAAGGCTGTGCACGTAATCCGCCAAAGGCTTGAACCCTTTCCCGTCCGCCGCCGAAGGGAACCGGTTAACAGCCGGCATCAGTCTTGACCAGGCGTCCATTTCCAAAGGAACAAAAGGCCGGTATTGAGAAGATATTGCTCCAGGCTCGTACCACTGGATATCAACAACGATGTACTCCCAGCCGTAATCCTTGAGGTGCTCCGCCATATATTCGGCATTTCCTCTGATTTCTTCTTCACAGACAGCAGCACCGTAGCAATCCCAGCTGTTCCAGCCCATTGGGGGCGTGGTGGCAAAATGTTGGTGATTCATTTCCTCAGTCTCCTCTTTCGTCATCCAGGACGTTTTGGCTTAATCTTATAAGAACAAGAAGGCGCGGGCAATCCTAAAGAATTGCGGAAGTTGTAAAATATTGCTCTTCCTTCGGCCGACTAAGACGGCCATCCGCACTTTTAATAAATTCATCTTTATTCCCTAAGCGGGGCATTCTAGTCTGAGGCTGTGCATTTTGGACGATCGGTTTAAGGGGGAAGAAGGATGAAGAAGGCTCTTGACAGGCAATCCATCCTGCTGCTTGCAGTGAACGGATTGTTTGTTCTATCCGGAGCATTGTCCGGTACATTCCTGAATGTATTTTTATGGAAAAGCAAGCAGGACTACGCCATGATCGGCTGGTTCACCGTCAGCCAGCAGCTTGCACTCGGCCTGACCTTCTGGATTGCCGGAAAATGGGTGAAGGAGCACAACAAGATGAATGCGCTCCGCGCCGGTACGGCCTTATCCGGTATCTTCTATATGGTGGTTCTGCTGGCGGGCAAGAACGCCGTATTTTATATCTGGCCGCTGGGGCTGGTGCTCGGGGCGGCGCTTGGCTTGTTCTGGCTCGCCTTCAATGTCGTAACCTTTGAAGTGACAGATGCAGGCAGCAGGGATCTGTTCAACGGCTGGATCGGGCTGCTGGGCTCGGTAACCGGCATCGTCGGGCCGTGGTTCTCGGGCTGGATTATTTCGCGGATGCAGGATAACGCAGGGTACCGGCTTATTTTTGCCATTTCGCTGGGGATATACGGCGTGGCCGTCGTATTCAGCTTCTTTCTGAAGAAGAGAAAGCTTGAAGGCCATTACCAGTGGGGCACTCCTTGGCGGGAGCTGATGCGTCCGGAGAGCCCCTGGCGGCGGGTATCACTCGGCCTGGTCTCACAAGGGCTTCGTGAGGGAGTATATTCCTTCCTGATCGGGCTGCTGGTCTATGAGGCAACCCGCCAGGAGTGGAAGCTCGGCCAGTTCTCGCTCATTACTTCGGCCGTTTCCCTAGTGACTTTCTGGCTTGCCGGCAGGTGGCTTAAACCCAAGTACCGGTATGCAGGAATGCTGGTGGGCGCGCTGCTGCTCGCAGGCTTTATGATTCCCTTGCTGTGGAGTTTAAAATACGGCATGCTGCTCGTAATGGGAATTGGCACTGCCGTCTTTATGCCGCTCTATTTGATTCCCATGGTCTCTGTCAGCTTCGACCTGATGGGAACAAGCGAGGAGAGTGCCAATAACAGGGTCGAGCTGATGGTGCTCCGCGAGCTGTGCCTGATGTGCGGACGCCTGGCTGGCATTCTCCTGTTTGTCGTCGTGCTGTCCATCAGCGATGCTCCTGTAACGGTAACCTGGCTGATTGTCGGGCTGGGCTTTGCACCTGTGCTTAGCTGGCTGTTTATGAGGACACAGTTGAAGGAGAAGAGCGGGAAATCGCAATAAGGCCTGAAGAAAGGAGATAGACGAAAGACGAAAGAAGAAAGACAAAAGAAGAAGGAAGCAAGAAGGCCGAGAGAAAGTCAGACGCAACCCAGAAGCAACCCAGAAGCAACCCAGACTCAACCCAGAAGAAGCCGGAAGTAGCCAGAAGCAACCCAGACGCAACCCAGACGCAACCCGCAAGCCCGGCTATCTGCCTAACCTGCCGTGCAAGCCGTCCAAAATTTCTTCCGGCGCTTCCTTGATCTTGATGTCCTCACCGAGAAATAACAGCCAATTGGTAAGCTCTGTTACTTGTTCAGCCTGGCTAACATCGACAAAAGTCCGAAGTAGGGCTGTAGTTTGGTATGGATTAGTGTAGGAAATGGTAACCATCCAAGGGTGATATTTTCTGTACTGGGCGATCGCTTTGGGACCAAGCTCAAGGACAACGTTGCTTACTTGCTGCTGCCTGCTTATTTTCTCCAGAATCTTCTTTCTGGTTAGTCTGCCTTTCTCGGGTAAAGGCGCAGCATCCAGGAGCGTGTCGACAGCAACGAGCCGCTTCTTGTCCTCATTCAGATCAAAGCCTTCGATCATCCAGAGGCTCTTCTCCCGGTACAGGTGCAGCAGATAAATCGGACATGCGGTTATTCCCGCGTCGTCCTGAAAGGTAATCAGCAGACAGCGGTCTGAAAGCAGGAGCTGGATCAGTTTTTCCAACATCGGGTGGGGAAGGTCGGAGAGATCAAGCAGGTCGGGGTTGCTCGGGTTGGTTCCTTCAAAGATCAAGAGCTGATTCAGAAGGAAAAGCTCCTCCTGCTGATTCTCCGAAATGAGGCCCAGCAGCTTCTCAGCCAGTGACTGACGGCTCTTCAAATAAGGGAGCTGCTGATTCCGGGTAGCCATAAAGGCAATAAACAGAGCCTTGACCTCATTATCCGTAAAGCGGACGACGGGAAGGACGGAATTGCGCATGACCGAATATCCCCCATCCCTTCCCACTTCAGCCACAAGCGGCATCCCCAGAGCCTCAATTTCCCGGATATCCCTCACCGCTGTCGAACGCGAGATATTGAATTCCCGCATAATTTCAGAAATAGTAAAGCGGGCCCGGTTGTTGATATACCGCATGATGACATTGATCCGTTCAACTTTTTTCATCGGCGCTCCTAAACAGGTTCATTTTTTGACATGATTTAAAGCTATCATATACTTAATCAAGTTTAGAAGATAGATCACTTGAGAAATCTGAATGAAGGAAGGTTATGAACCATGGCGGAATATACCCTGGAAGAGAAAGACAGCTTCACGGTACTTGGATTTGGAACGGAGCTAAAGAGCGATTATACCGACTATGCCGGTATTAATCAGGAGAAGGCGGACTTTTGGCTGGCCGTCAGACAAGACGGAAGACTTGACACCTTGAAGAGCATTGCTGAAAATGACTATATTTTCGCCGTAAATGAAGCGGTAAATAACAAAATGATGCATTACGCCGGTGTCCTGACCGGGACTGCTGTACCCGGGGCTACCCGCATGATTCAATTTCCTGAAGGGGAGTACCTGGTTGTTAAGGGGGAAGGGGCTTCGCTTGAGGAGCTGGGCAACACCCTTGCCGGTCTGGCCTTTGGCCAAGCCCTGCCGGATGCCGCAAGTTACGCCTATGTCGGCGGCCCGAATGCAGCGGTGCAGACGGGGCAGCGAGACGGACTCGTTGTCGGCGAGATGTGGATTCCGGTTGTAAGAAGATAGCTTGTGAAGAGGAGGGATGAGAGCATGAGTTATATTGTTGATTATAAAGAGGTATCTGCAGCCGGCCTGGAATCTTCACCTGCAGCAGAGGCGCTTGCCGGCTTGCGCGCAAATGAAGCCCGTTATAATATGAACAAATACAAGCATGAATTTACGGTTGTACCTGCCGGCGAAAGCCAGGAAACCGTTGACTACGTGAACCGGATTCTCAAAAATGAACGGAATATCGAGCTGTCAGCCAAGCCGCTGGAAACGTCGCGTTTTCAGGTGGAAAATATCCAAATGGCCTACATCTTCTATGAAGACGGCCTTGCGGTCAACGTGATGTATACGATTGATGATCCGAAGAAGCGGGCCGTAGGCTTTAAGCTGTCGGAGGGGATGGAGGTCCCGGCAGAGCTGGAAGGAAAGTTCAAATTTGCAAGGCAGAAGTCCAAACTGGCCGGCACGATCCGCGGTTCTTTCTTCGTAATTAAAGGAGAATATTAAAGCAGACGGAAACGGAATAAACTTCCTGCTTATGATCAGCCCGTGAACCCGGGCTTTTTTTTATGCGCAAAATTTTAAATGAATAATAGATGAACAATTTAGATAGAATAGCAGTCTTTTAAGTTACAAAATAATTTACAAAATAATAAGGAGAGTAACAACATCATGATGAACTTCGATTATCGTATGTTTGAATGGATTAACAATTTGGCCGGGCATTATCCTTTCTGGGATAACCTGATGACGTTTTTGGCTAAAGACGGGGAATATGTCTTTTTTATCGGTGTCATTTTCTATTGGTTTGTACGTTCTGCGAGAAGCCGGCAAATGGTAGTTGAACTGCTGATAGCCGCCTGCGCAGCATTAGGTATAGCTTCTGTAATTGGCCGCCTGGATTACCGGGACCGCCCATTTGTCCAGCATCATGTCCATCAGCTTATTGCGCATGCGGCAAATGCCTCCTTCCCAAGCGACCATGCGACCGCAGCCTTTGCCGTGGCAGCTGCCATCTGGTGCAGCAAGCGCAGAGAAGGCTGGCTTTGGCTGCTGCTCGCTTCGGGAATAGCCGTATCGCGGATTTGGACAGGTGTCCATTATCCTCTTGACGTGATCAGCGGTGCCTTGCTGGGCATTTTGTGTGCAATTGCCTCGCACTTCCTGTTCTCAAAGCTTCCTTTTATTCAAAGTGCGGTATCCCGGGGAATTAATCAATACGAAAGACTTGAGCATAAAGTGGGGCATATTTGGCGTTAAATGGCAGCATATTAAATAGGTATTTTAACTTCTAATTAACGTGATTCAGAAAGGAAATTCGGATATGGAACTTCTGCATAATTTTCCGCTTATTGCTGCATTGTGTGCCATTGTCACGGCTCAGATCATCAAGGTTCCGATTTATCTCATCACTCATCGTACATGGAATGTCGGCTTGGGGTTTAGCACCGGAGGGATGCCCAGCTCTCATTCTGCAGCAGTAACTTCACTTGCTACGGCTGTCGGGCTCCGAAATGGATTCGATTCCAGCAGTTTTGCCATAGCAGCCATAGTCAGCGCCATCACGATGTTCGACGCGGCTGGCATCCGGCGGCATGCCGGAATGCATGCATCCCTTCTTAATCAATTGGCAAGCACATTTCCTAATCATCCGTTTCAGGGACAACATAAGCTTAAAGAGCTGCTCGGTCACCGGCCGAGCGAGGTGTTTGCCGGCGCCTGTTTCGGAATCTTAATCAGCCTTCTTCTTCATTACGGGCTTGCAGCTGACTATTGATGCGTTTAAGGCGATGGGAGGGCAATATATCCTTTCAGCCGTACCTGTCAATCATGCAGAGGAGGACCGACTCCATCTTCTGAAGAGCTTTAATGATTCACAATCCGCTTGGAAAATCTATCTGTACCAGGCAAAGTAGGAGGCGGGGAACTTGGATTTATTAACAAACTTGCTTGAGCACTACGGGCACGGGCTGATTTTCTTGTTCCTTTGCCTGGAAATGCTGGCTCTGCCCCTGCCGGGCGAAATGATGATGAGCTATATCGGGCTGTTCGTTTATGAGGAGAAATTGGGCTGGTTGAGCAGTATCCTGTCAGCGGGAGCAGGAGTTTTGACCGGAGTTACCCTTTCCTATTGGATCGGACGCCGTCTGGGGAGGCCGTTCATTGAACGGCATGGCCCAAAAGTTCACCTGACCGAAGAACGGATGGGGCATATGACCCGGTGGTTTGAAAAATATGGGGACAAGCTCTTGTTTATCGCTTATTTTATTCCTGGAGTGCGGCATATAACGGGGTACTTTTGCGGTGTTACACGCATGCCGTTCCGCCGTTATGTCCTGTTTGCATACACAGGCGCCGTCTTTTGGGTGGGCTTGTTCATTTCCCTGGGCAAAGTGCTTGGCCCGAAATGGGAGCAATACCATTCAACCGTTAACCGGTATATGGTTATTTTTGGAATTGCATCTGCCTTGCTGACTATAGTGATCTACTGCTACCGGAAATATAAAGTAAGAGTCATTGGATTCATTATGAATCTTCTTAAACAGGGGGTTCGAAGGTACAATTCTTTCGGCAAAGTACGGCTGCTGATGCTGGCGGCCTTCTCCGTGTTTGTGCTGAGCTTCTCGCTGATGCTCGGTGTTATTCAAGACTTTCTGGCCCAGGAATTCGGTCAGTTTGATGAAATTGCCTCTTATTTGGTGGTTAACATCTTTAGCCGAGAGGGGCACATGTTGATACAGCTGCTGGGAAAGCTCGGAAGTCCGCTTCTTTATACCTCTATTCTTGGTTTCGCAGCCATCTGGATTATCCGGCACAGCAGGGAGAGGAGGCTGGATTTAAGCTTTCTGGTGTGGGTTGCTTTGGGGGGAGTATGGATGGATCAGCTCCTGCGTTTCCTCTTTCACCGTCCCGGGCCTATAACAGCCGGCGTGCAGCTGCTCAACACTTTTCCAAGCGAGGATACGCTCAATTCCCTCACGATCTATGGCTTCTCTTCCTTCCTGCTGGTGAGATATTATAAGAACCCCTTTATCCGAATCGCTGCCAGTTTGGGTGTGCCTCTTATCTGCCTGGGACTCGGGATCAGCCGGGTATATGAGGGAGTCCAGTATCCAAGCGATGTTGCTGCAGGATATGTATTTGGAGCCGTATGGCTCAGCCTTCATATTATGCTGCTGGAGATTCTGCGGAAATTTCGAATGGTACGAGTATCTGTTTAGTTGGAGTTGAATGAAGGTGGTAGATGAGCAGCTAAGACAAGTCATTATGCGGGCAAGGCAAGGGGATCAGACAGCCTTTGGACAGCTTGTGAACCGCTTCAAAGGGCCCGTTTATCGCCATGCCTTGGGTATGCTGGGAGATCGGGGAGAGGCGGAGGACGCAGCGCAGGACATATTTGTGAAGGTCTATCAGGCCATCGGGAAGCTGGAGGATGCTTATGCTTTCTATAGCTGGCTCATGCGCATTACTTCTAATTTGTGCAAAGACAAGCTCAAGCAGCGGGCCAAACAGGTAGAAACAGATGACATGCCGGATGAGAGGCTTCCCGATCTGTTGTCTCCCGATCCCGTTCTCAGGCTCTCGATGCAAGAAGCGTTAACCCAACTGTCCGTTGACCACCGAGAGATCCTGCTGCTGCATGATGTGCAGGGCTTCCGCTATGAAGAAATCGCAGAGCTGACAGGAATTCCGATGGGAACGGTGAAGTCCCGTTTATTTTCGGCTCGAATGTCGCTTCGAAAAATCTGGAACAAAGGGGAGAGATGAGGATATGCATCCAGAAGAACAATTGTCGGCCTACCTTGACGGAGAATTGAACCCTGGAGAACGTCTGCTGGTAGAGAAGCACCTTCAGATTTGTCCTTCCTGCAGATCGCTGCTGGAGGAAATGAAAGAGCTTCAGCTTGCTTTCTCCATGGAGATGTTCAGTTTATCCGAACCAGACCATCTTGAAACGAAGATTATGCAGGCGGTTGCAGCAGCGAATACGAGAAAAGGAATTGAAAAGTTAGGAATACTGATCCCGTCCATTGCCGGCATGATCTTGATCCTGCTCGCCATTTCAGTGGGGCCAATCCTTATTCATATTCTGCAAAGAGGTTGGGTTGTCGGAAGAGCGCTGTTATATACGTTATCTCAAGCACTGAATGATATGCCTGTTATTGCAGTCTCCTCTATGATTCTCTTGCTGGCCATTATTTTGGGATCGCTATTCATGCTACGCCGGTTACTGCACGCTGCGGCCGGTTCGGAAATGAGAGGAGACTGGTGATGAAGTCATTCATCGTTTGGATCGGGCTGCTGGCTTCCATGCTGCTGTTTCTGCTACCCCAAAGCGCATCAGCCAAAAGTTTGTTTGAACATTCAAAGACAGAAGTACCAGCAGGACAGACTGCCGAAAATGTTTATGTCATAGGCGGAGATGCAGACATCAAGGGGCATATTACCGGCGTCCTTGTGGTCATTAATGGCAATCTCCATCTTCGAGCAGCTTCACGCGTTGATGGCGCTGTAGTTGTTATTGGCGGCCGGGTGGAGCAGGAACCCGGTGCATCCGCCTCGGATGAAATTTATAACTTTGCATTAGATACCGGGACGCAAACCAGCCTCCTGATTGGAGGCGGCATGATTGCGGGCTTATGGGTGATCCAGCTGTGCGGCAGCTTATTATTGATTCTGCTTCCGGTACTGGTAAGGCTGATTGGCCGAAACAAAGCGGCAAAGTGGCTGGTGAAGAGTGAGGAGACCTCCTGGAGGAAAAATATTTATCTGGGAGCGGTCAGCACAGTTGTTCTGGCAGCCTTTAGTTTGCTCTGCATCATATCTATATTCGGCATCCCCTTGTTAATCGTAGTTCTCTTTCTTCTGCTGGCCGCCTTAATTTGCGGCTTAACCTCCATGAGCTATCTAGCCGGCGGTCTCTTCCGAGAGAAATGGATTGCAAATGAGTGGATTCGGCTCATCGCTGGCGCTGTACTTCTGGCGGCACTTGCTAATGTCCCCATTATAGGGGGGATCCTACTGTTCCTGCTTATGCTGTACTCCTTAGGCGGTTTCGTGCAGTGGGCATTTGGACGGCGGAAAAGGGCATGACAAGCATTGGATTTCCTCTTGAGCGTTTGGGCTTTTTTGAGAGAACAAGGCTCCATCCACAGTAATAAGCAGGCTGCCGCGGCAGCCTGCTTCTGATTGACCTGATATTAGTTCTATCTGACCCCACAAGTCACTTAATTCAGATACAGCTTCTTCAGCTGGTCGCGTTTCTCCTTCGTCAGGCCAATCCCTTTCTCCAGGAAGGAATCGATAGACCCGTATGACTTCTCCATTTCGTTAAAAGCAGCCTCAATATATTCCTTGCGCACTTCCATAAGTGCTTTAAAGACCTCGATCGTCTTCTCATCAGTGAGGTTCATTTGCTTCACGACACTGTCAAGAGCAGCTTGGTTATAGGCTTCCCTGTAGACGTTGCTGAGCATAAAGTCATCGACGACGGTCTCTTTGGGCACACCCAGCGCCAGCAGAACGAGCGCCGATCCAAATCCTGTCCGGTCTTTGCCTGCCGTGCAGTGCTGCACAAGTCCGGCTGTATCAGGATCCAGAAGCAGATCAAACATTTCTTTAAAAGCCTCTGGGGACTGCACCATCTGGCGGTTGGCATCCTCCAGCATTTCTCCTGGTTCGCCAAGCTGATCCAGGCCGCCGCTGCTCAGCAAGGACGTAAGATCCGTTCCGCTTCCCGTATCTTTGAAGGCTGGAATATGTAAGTTGGTAACTCCTGCAATAGTAGGATCAGGTTTGGCCTCGGCTTCGCTGTCCGTCCGGTAGTCGACGACCGTCTTCAGTCCCGCCGATTGCAAATAGGCTTTGTCTTCTTCGGTCAACCCGGCAAGCTCGTCGGAACGGAACAGCTTGCCCCATTTGACGGATTGGCCGTCCGTTGTCTTGTATCCTCCGAGATCGCGGAAGTTGGTTGCCCCTTTAAGCGGCAGCTTGCGTTCCGCCGTTACGACCGTCGAGCCGTCGCCTCCCTTGATCATAAAATATACGCGGCTGCCCGGCTCCGGATCCTGGGCCACAAATCCGTTAAACCGGCTGTAGGTCTTCGCAAGCTCGGTCCAGCCTCCGTCCGGCTGGGTGCTCCAGTAGACCTTGGCAGCGCCAAGATCGTGACTCGCCGACCACTTAATAACAAGTGTACCGCTGCTGCTGCGGACCACGCTGGCATCTGTGAAGCTGGCATGCTTCAAGGCTGCCGACTGAACGCTTGAAGAAGAAGCGGAACTTCCTGCAGCTGCATAGCTGGAAAGAGGGCTGCCGATCGCCGCAGCGGCGGCGGTGAGCAGAATGGCTTTTTTCAACATAAATGATGGACCTCCGACTTAGGATTCTATTTGTATACAACTTGAGTACAACTAAAATTATAGAATCCATTTGTTTGCTGCCGGTTAACCGTATATTAAACGTCAGTTAAGATTCCGGCCTTGCTTGCAAGGAAGGACGGCTCATTTTACAATTTATTTATCTAAACTTGGTAGAATGGGGAATTGACGCCGATGACAATGACAACCTCCTCCTTGTCCGATCAGATCTATGCGGGGATGAAGCGGAAGCTCGCGCAGGGGGATTACCTGCCGGGCATGCTGCTGTCTGAGAACGAGCTTGCGGCCGAGTTCGGCATGAGCCGGACGCCGGTGCGCGCGGCGTTGTCCCGTCTGGAGAGCGACGGCTATGTTGTCTCTTTGAAGAACCGCGGCATCCTGATCAAAGAATTATCCGGCAAGGAAATTCTGGACATGTTCGAAGTGATCTCGTCCCTGCAGGTCTTTATCATGGAGGCTGCGTCTCTGGGATTCGTGACCCTCGATCTGCAGGCTTTGGAACGAGTGCTGAAAGCTCAAATCGAAGCGACGGAAGAGAAGGATTATCCAGCGTACACGGGGCATTCCTTGGAGTTTACCCGACTGCTGATCGAGGCTGCGCACAATGAGGCCATGCTGGCAATGATCGACGGCTACAAGGAAAAATTAATGTGGGCCGCTGTCGTGAATTACAAGCGCACGCCCCTGCATAAGCATTATTCCGGAACTGACGTAAATACGCTGCTGTTTGAAGCGCTGCAGGCCGGCGACTACGCATTGGCTAAACGCCGGATTTTGGAGGGCTGGGCCGCCATCCGGCAAAGGGCTTTTTCCGGGATGATCGTTTGATAATTTAGAAGGGATTGAAAGGGTGGGAACATGCAAAAAGGATTAAAACTGCAAGGCTCGGTATTTGCTGCAGAGGGCGATCTTGACAGCGACGATTTCTGGGATAAATTTATCGACTTTCTTGAGGAGAACGGCTGGGAATTTGGAGGAAGTTCGCATCCTATTAATGAAGAAGGGAACAGGATAAAGGATAATCCCTCTTAAAGGAGAACACATTTTGCCGAGTGACTAGAAAAATCATTACGTGACCTTTAACCATAATAAGTCATGGATCACGCAGTTTGATAGAACAAAAATGAAGGGCGGTTCCGATAAGGAATGCCCTTTATTTTTCGTTAATTCAACTATTCCGTAATTTCCGTAATTTCAGTATTAATAAACTCCGGCATCGTTTTATCTTGAACCAAATTGTGCAGGGTGTTGATGACAGCTTGGCCCCAGTTCTGCTCGTTCTGGGAGATGACGCTGGTGATCTGGCCGTTTGCGATGGATTGACTGACATAGGGGGTAAGACCAAGCGAGACATTATAGCGATTGAGCCCTTTAGCCTTCCAGACCAGAACAGAGCTTGAGCTCGATACGTAATCCAAGTTGATCAGCGCACTGAAATGGGGGTGAGCCGTAATCATCTGTTCCAGCTGCACAATGGCATCTCCTTCGCTGCCATCATTATGCCGGACATCAAGTATGTCTATGCCGGTGTGCTCAGCCACATAATCCTGAAATCCCTGGAGCCGCTGGGTTAATCCCAGCATATGCGGCATCCCGGTTTGGACAAGGACCATGCCCTTGCCGCCAAGCAGCGAGTCTACGGCCTGACCGATCATCGTGCCGGTCTTGTAGTTATCTGCCCCAATGAACGAGTTCCGCTCACTGGATGGTGAATCAGACTCGAAACATACGACAGGAATCCCGCTCGATACCGCTTTGTTAATTACATTAATCAGCGCCTCGGAGTCAATCGGATCAATCGCTATGCCATCAACCTCCTGCTTGATCATCATCTCCACAATCCGGATCTGCTGCTCCAGATTGGCCTCATCCGGTGCCTGAACAATGAGCTTAATGTTTTGGTCGCTGGCTGCGGCTTCGGCATTCTGCGTTACCATTTCGTAAGTGTCGTTCACCATTGGATAGATGATGCCAAACGTTAGCGGGGCTCCGTCATTTGAAGCGTGGGGGAGGGGAGCCGCCTCATTCAGCTGGTGGACGTTTCCTTCATTATCGGGTTTCAGGCTGATACTGAGAATAATGGCAGCTCCCACTATCAACACCGCCAGCTTAACGGCCCGGGCTCGGAATCGGGAAGTCACCTAAATCTGTCCTCCTTTGGCGATAGTCACTGCCGGTTCCCCTGTATGTCCGTGCTTACGGTATTCCATGGGTGTCATGCCGGTCACTTTCTTGAAGAGGTTGGAAAAATAATGCTGATCACTGTAACCTACCTGGTAAGCAATCTCGAACGTTTTGCAGCGCGTAGTTTTAAGCAGTTCTTTTGCCCTGCCGATCCGTGCGGCTGTTAAGTACTCCGTCATCGTCTGCCCGGTTTCTTGACTGAAGACTTTGCTGAGATGGCTGGAGCTGACCCCGATCTGTTTGGCAATTTCATGAAGGGAGAGCTGGTCATCATGATAATTTTCCCGGATATACAGTCTGACTCTCTCGATTAACTCTCCATATTTGTCAGATCCCTCAGACCGCCATACCCAAAGCTGCTCCAAAACCTCAAGCCAATAATCCAGACACTCCTCAACATTTGAAATTCTCCGGATCTTCTTCTGCAGCTCCTGAATCAATTCCGCCTGATTGCCATCTGAACGAAAGGTCCGCTTGGCCGTCTGGACCAGTTCGAGTGTAATGTCGTTAATCAGATAGTAGGCATACATGGAATTCCAGCTTACCTTGTGAAGTCCGGCAGCAAACTGGCGGATAAAGCCGGGAGCCTCCTGAGGAGTGCCGAGCTTGAGGAAATCAATCAACCGATTACGGTCGAGCAGCACGCTGTCTGGAGAGTGGTCGATCGAGGCCTGGATTAATGCCTCTTTGTTCTGCCTCGCCAGCATCTTTAGCATTCGTTCGTTCTCGGCTTCCTGGAAGGACAGATGAATCCCCTGAAGACGTTCGTGGATACCTCCGCGGCTTACAGACAGCTGCAGGCCGAAAGGGGGAGCTGTCTGCTCCAGCCCCGAGATCAGCATTTCGATTTTGGCAGCGATTTGATCCGGATGGCTGTCCTTTAGAAGGACTACCGTTTCGGTGCGGCTTCTCCTGAAATGAGACAGCTCGGGATACCGGGTCAGTTCATTTGCCAGTAACAGCTCGGCTGCCTGAACCTGAGACTGGGCAATTTCGGATTCGTTCAAAGCTGAGGGAACAACAGACAGAATTAAGGCCGCATAATAAGGAGCCATAAGCTGCAGACCCAGCTGAGCCGCCGCCTCGACAGCAGCCCCGGTGCCAATCAGCCCGCCGCAAAGATCCGCATACAGTTTATCCGGGGTGAAGGTGTTCTTTTGTTTCCTTCGGTGCTCTTCATCCATTTTGGCGCTGACCGTCTTCAGCATCTGAATCAGTTCTGCTGCGCTGACCGGCTTGAGGCAATAATCCTCAACGCCGAGCCGGAGTGCCGTCTGGGCATAATGAAAATCATCATGGCCGCTCAGAACGATGATTCTGATATCCGGATATTTCTGCCTGACAATGGAAGTCAGTTCAAGACCGTTCATGAAGGGCATTTTAATATCTGTAATCAGAATGTCGGGCGCTTGTTCTTCGATAAGCGGGAGTGCGAGCTCTCCATCGGGAGCATCGCCTGAGTACAAGAAGCCCTCCTTGCCCCAATCAATCGAATCCCGGATGCTCTCCCGGATCAGTATTTCATCATCGACGAGCACAACCTTCTTCATGGCGAATTCCTCCTGTTCTTAGGGATCCGTACAGAGATTGTCGTACCGGAACCTGCAGTGCTTTCCAAGCGGACTCCATATTCACTGCCAAAATAAAGCTGCAGCCGCTGATGCACATTCTGCAGCCCGAAACCGCCTCCCTGAGCTTCCTCTTCCTGAGACTGGATCGGCTGCATGATCTGATGCCTAAGCAAGGCCAGCCGGTCTTCTGAAATGCCTATACCGTTGTCCGTAACGGTAAGAATAACGGCCGAGGCTTCCGCATATCCGCTAATGACGATTAAACCTCTGCCTCTTTTATTTTTAATTCCGTGGTATAGGGCATTTTCTATTAGGGGCTGAAGCGTCATATTCAGAATCGGATATTCCATGAGCTCAGGATCGACTTCAATGCGGTATTCCAGAATATCCCGGTAGCGCATCTGCTGGATGACAAGGTAGCTTTGGGCATGAGCCAATTCCGTGCGGATCATCACCCAGTCCCGTCCTTTGTTTAAGCTGATCCGGAACAAATCTGACAGCGCTTTCACGATTTGAATGACACCCTCGCTCTTGCCTGCTTCAGCCATCCATATAATGGAGTCAAGCGTGTTGTAGAGGAAGTGCGGATTAATTTGGGCTTGAAGCGTGCGCAGCTCCGCCTTTTGCAGCTGCTGCTGTTTCCTTATGCTTTGCTCCAGCAGCTCTTTAATTTTCTCAACCATGATGTTGAAGCTCTGGCCCAAATCCGCAATTTCATCCGTCCCGACCGGCTTGACCTTGGCCTCAAGATAACCGCCGGCGGTAAGCCTCATTTTATGCTGCAGCAGCTGGATCGGGCGGGTAAGCCGCTTGGTGAGCAGATAATGAAGCGTAATCGCAAATACGATGCTGAGCACCACGCTTACAATGATCAGCTGCCTGATGCTGCTCGCTTCGGCCACAATCTCCTGCAGCGGAGCCATTCCGATAATCGTCCAGCCGGTGGCAAGAGAGGCGGTGTGGACAATGAATTTGGGCTGCCCGTGTGTCTTCAGAACGAATCCGTCCTCCCCGGACGGGCCGGAAGAGGGGAGCGCAGTCTTTCGAATGATGCTCAGGTCATCGCTGTCAATGGGCGGGACATAGATCGCGCTGCCGTTCTGGTCAAGGATGTAGAAGAAGCCTGTCTTGCCGATCTTGACCTGATCGCAGAACGTTTTTATAAAAGCATCATCCAGATCAATCGTAATAAAGCCTATGACTTCATGGGTAATCTGCTGCTTGACGGCGGCCATAATCGAAATGACACCCCGGTCTTCATAGGTGAACCCGTCGATCTGATCCAGACTGGTAATCAGCGCAGGCGGAATCCGAAGTACAGAGTCAGGGTTCTGGGCGAGTGTCTGAAAGTGCTGGTTCCGCAAAGGATTGATTTGGGTCTGAAAAATCCCTCTGCGTTCGCTGATTCCTTTACCATAAATATTAATAAGGCTGATGTTGAGCACGTTCTCATATTTGTATGTGTCCCTGTAAAGAGCGAAAGTCCGGAGAATGTCTTTGGCATCCTCGTAAGTCTCAGACTGCGAGATGAGAAAATGAATAACCACGGGGTTCTTGCTTAACTCGAGGAGCCTCTCGGTATCTTTAAACAGATTATCGATATTCGTTCCAAGCATATCCGCCTGGAGCATGCTGGAGGCTTTAGCGTGGCTGGACACCGAATTGTAGGATTTCTGATAGGAAATGACTCCCACAGTCATCAGCGGTATGGTGGTGAGTACAATAAACAAGGCCAGCAGCTTAGCCCTCAGACTGGACGAAATCCAGCGCTTGATCCTCATCAGCATGTTCCTCTCATGACTAATATGGTTCCCTTACGATGGGTCGTGCAGCTTCTAGTTTAAACCAACCAGGGCCTATTCGGAAGCTAAAAAAGAAAGCGCAGCCAAAATTCACACTTTTTAATTAAAAAAGTACACCAAAGAAACCGGAGCTGCGCCAAAATCCAAAAAAATAGAATACAAACGCCAAAGACTCCCCATGTAAAGTTATTTTGTAAGCGTTTTATAATGAGGCAACACCAGGCGATGGTGATTGATAAAGGGGAGGACAACAGGACATGAAGAGATTTGGAAGAATGGGTGCAGTGCTCATGGTAGCTTTGTCCATGATGATGGTTGCAGCTTGCGGCGGTAACAACAGCGGAGGAGGGGCTTCAGCAGGAGACAGCAGTGCCCCGTCGGAGAGCGCTGGGAATTCCGCAGCGGCGCCTGCCAAGAGCATCACCCTCGGCTTCTCGCAGGTAGGGGCAGAAAGCGGCTGGCGGACCGCGAATACGAAATCGATCCAGGATTCGGCGAAGGATGCCGGCTTTACTCTGAAATTCTCGGATGCGCAGCAGAAACAAGAGAATCAGATCAAGGCGATCCGCTCCTTCATTCAGCAGAAAGTGGATGTCATTGCTTTCTCGCCGGTTGTGGAATCCGGATGGGATACGGTGCTTAAAGAAGCTAAGGACGCAGGCATTCCGGTAGTGCTGACTGACCGTGCCGTCGACTCGAAGGACACCTCGCTCTATGTGACGTTCCTCGGTTCCGACTTTGTGGAAGAAGGCAAGAAAGCCGGTCAATGGCTGATGGACCAGTACAAGGATACATCCGAAGACGTCAATATTGTCGAACTGCAGGGAACAACAGGTTCTGCTCCGGCTAATGACCGGATGAAGGGATTCAAGGATGCCATCTCCAGCAATTCTCATCTGAAGATTATCGCTTCCCAGACCGGGGATTTCACGCGGGCCAAAGGGAAAGAAGTCATGCAGGCTTTCCTGAAAGCCCACAAGGATATTGATGTTCTTTATGCGCATAACGACGACATGGCACTGGGCGCCATTCAGGCAATCGAAGCTGCCGGACTGAAACCTGGAGTAGACATCAAGATCATATCTGTAGATGCGGTTAAGGACGGCATGCAGGCGGCCAGTGAAGGGAAAATCAACTTCATCGTTGAGTGTAACCCGCTGCTGGGACCTCAGCTCATGAAGGTGGTTCAGGATGTTGTCGACGGCAAAACGGTCGAGACCCGTATTGTGACCGAAGAAACCACGTTTACTTCCGAGCAGGCCAAGGAAGCCCTGCCGAACCGTCAATATTAAGGGACACCGCCGCTCTGCAGGCGGGGTTAGGCTGCGGAGCGGTTTCATTTACAACAAGGAGTGGATGATGATATGAGCGATGCAGCGCCCATTCTGCAAATGACCCGCATCCATAAACGGTTTCCGGGAGTTAAAGCGCTTAGTGATGTTCGCCTCCGCCTCTATCCAGGAGAGGTGCACGCGCTTATGGGAGAGAACGGCGCGGGCAAATCAACCTTGATCAAGGTGCTGACCGGCGTGTACTCCGTTGATGAGGGAACGGTTGAACTGGAAGGGGTCCCCATCACGGTGCACAGTCCGCTGGAAGCACAAGCGGCCGGGATCAGCACGGTGTATCAGGAAGTCAATCTGTGCACCAATCTGACGGTGGCAGAGAATATTTTTATCGGAAGAGAACCCCGCAGGCTGGGCCGGATCCTGTGGAAAGAAATGAACCGCCGGGCGGAAGAGCTGCTGAAGGACCGCCTGAATCTGAATATAGACGTGACGCAGCCGCTGCACATGTACTCCGTTGCAGTCCAGCAGCTTATTGCGATCGCCAGAGCACTCAATATTTCCTCGAAGGTGCTGATTCTGGACGAACCAACCTCCAGCCTGGACAAAAATGAAGTCGACCAGCTGTTCCAGGTCGTAAGGAAGCTGAAGAGTGAAGGGCTTGCCATTCTGTTCGTTACTCATTTTCTGGACCAGATGTATGAAATCTCCGACCGGGTGACCATCTTGAGAAACGGGGAATTTGCAGGCGAATATCTGGCAAAAGATTTATCCAGACTGGAGCTCGTCCAGAAAATGATCGGCAAGGACCTCAATATGCTGGAGGAGCTGCCTGTCCTCTCAGAAGGGAAGCTGGACACAGCAGGGGAGGAGCTCGTCAAAGCGGCAGGCCTTGGCCGGAAGGGAGCAATCGAGCCGTTTGATCTCTCTATCCGGAAGGGGGAAGTGGTTGGTCTTGCAGGCCTGTTGGGATCCGGCCGGACTGAAATTGCGCGGCTGCTGTTTGGAGCAGATAAGCCGGACACCGGCAAGCTGACCCTGGGTGGCGGCAGGGGAACCATACATTCGCCGCGTGATGCCATTCAGCAGCGAATTGCATTTTGTTCTGAGAACAGAAAGACGGAAGGCATTATCGGAGACCTTACGATCCGGGAAAATATGATCCTTGCCCTCCAGGCCAAACAAGGCTTGTTCAAGACCATTCCCCGGAAGCGCCAGGAAGAAATTGCGGATCAGTATATCCGGCTGCTCAATATTAATCCGCCCAATCCCGAACAGCTGATCAGGAATTTAAGCGGGGGGAACCAGCAGAAGGTGCTGCTCGCCAGATGGCTGCTCACAGAGCCGGATTTGTTCATTCTGGACGAACCGACCCGCGGGATCGATATCGGAGCGAAAGCCGAAATTCAGAAGCTGGTGCTGTCGCTGTCACACCAGGGAATGTCGTTTGTGTTTATTTCCTCCGAGCTGGAAGAGGTGCTGCGGGTCAGCGACAAAATCGCAGTGCTGCGCGACCGGCACAAGGTGAAGGAAATATCAGACAAGGATATGAGCCAGCATACTATCATGCAGGCGATAGCGGGGAGCTGAGATTTATGAAGTCCATATACAAGCATCATCTGTTCTGGCCGCTGTGCGTACTGGCTGCACTGCTGCTGTTCAATCTGTTTTATTCGCCTGATTTCTTCTCCATTACGTTCCGGGACGGGCATTTATACGGCAGTCTGATCGATATTCTCAACTTTGGCTCCCCTTTGATTCTGGTGGCGATCGGGATGACGCTCGTGGTAGCCACAAGCGGGATTGATTTGTCCGTCGGATCAATTGTGGCTATATCGGGTGCGGTGGCCTGCCTTTCTATCAGCAAAGCCTCGGATCAGAATATGCTGTCCTTGATTCTGCTGTCGGTCCTGATGGCCATCGTGCTGTCTCTTCTCCTGGGAGTATGGAATGGGCTGCTGGTGTCAGCCGCCGGCATTCAGCCGATTATTGCCACGCTGATTCTGATGGTGGCGGGGCGCGGAATAGCCCAGCTCATCACCGGCGGTCAGATTATTACAGTGACGAGTGACAAATATGCCTATATCGGCTCAGGTTCATTGGCGGCTTTGCCGTTCTCCATCTTCGTAGTCGCAGCCGTTCTAATTGCGGTAACGCTGGTTACCCGCAAAACAGCACTTGGGCTGTTCATTGAATCAGTCGGCTGCAACCCGGCAGCAAGTCTGATGTCGGGCATACGTGCCAAATGGGTCTTAATATCTGTATATATGTTCTGCGGATTGTGCGCCGGCATCGCCGGATTGCTGCTGAGTTCAAACGTATCCAGCGCAGATGGCAACAATGCCGGACTATGGTATGAGCTCGACGCCATCCTGGCAGTCGTGATCGGGGGAACCTCGTTAAACGGCGGGCGGTTCTATCTGCTCGGAACCGTTGTCGGCGCCTTGATCATCCAGACGATGACCACAACGATCTACATGATCGGCGTCCCGCCGGAGATTACGCTGGTTGTCAAAGCCTTCGTCGTGCTTGCGGTATGCTTGGTTCAGTCGTCTGCCTTCCGGGCCGCTATAGCTTCGCGCTGGAAGACGCGGCATTATCCAGGAGAGAAGGAGATTACGCGCCATGTTTCTTAAACACAAGTATGTTCCGATTCTAGTAACGATTACGCTGTTTCTGGCCATGTTTGCAGCGGGTTCTTTCCTTTATACCGGGTTCTTCTCGCTGCAGGTGCTGATGAACCTTTTCGTAGATAATGCCTTTCTGCTCATCACTGCTATCGGCATGTCCTTTGTCATCCTGTCCGGCGGTATTGATTTGTCTGTCGGCTCGATGATTGCGCTTACTACAATGGTGTCCGCAAGCCTAGTTCAGCAGCAGGGATGGTCTCCTGCGGTCGTTATCCCTCTTGTGCTTCTGATGGGAGCCGTGTTTGGATCCGGGATGGGAGCCATGATCCACTATTTTAAAATTCAGCCGTTTATCGTGACCTTGGCAGGAATGTTTCTGGCCCGCGGATTCTGCTATGTGATCAGCATTGATACGATTACAATCGATAATGCGTTCTATACGAATGTGGCTCAAACCAAGATCACACTCCCGGGAGGAAGCTTTATCTCCATAAGCGCCATTATAGCTTTAGCAGTCGCAGCTGCCGCCATCTTCATCGCGCATTATACCCGGTTTGGCCGCAATGTGTACGCACTTGGAGGGAATGAACATTCAGCGCTCCTTATGGGGCTTCCGGTTGCGCGCACCAAAATCCTGGTCTACACATTCAGCGGATTCTGCTCGGCATTGGCCGGAGTTGTGTTCACGTTCTATATGCTGTCCGGATACGGGCTGCATGCAGTCGGTTTTGAGCTGGATACCATTGCTGCAGTTGTCATTGGCGGTACCTTGCTTACCGGAGGAGTGGGTTATGTCCTCGGAACCTTTTTCGGTGTGCTGATTCAAGGCGTGATCCAAACGATCATCAGCTTTAACGGGACACTCAGCTCCTGGTGGACAAAAATTGTTATCGGCCTGCTGCTCTTCACCTTTATCCTTTTCCAGCGGGTGCTGAGCGCAAGACGTTCTGTTTTGAAGCAATAGCAGCAGAAATAACGGTAAGAGTAACAGTTGCCATTTCCATAAAAAGGTTGTTACAATACTCTCGGGAATCCGATAAATTGGACTCCCGATATTTTTATTTCTCTATGTAACCGTTATCATGATGGGGGGAGTTCATTGAAGCTGGCGAAATGCTTAATTTGCCTATTGATCGTGCTGCTCAGCGGCTGTTTCGATTCAGGAGAGAGGAATGCCGAGCCTGCGGCTAAACCTGCTGAAGGCCCGGTCAACACCAATATCACGGTCAACACCAATACCACGGTCAACACCAATACCACGCTCAATACCAATACTCCCTCGTCAGCGGACCTGCCTTCCGCCAAACCCCTTGTGCTCGGCTTCTCTCAGCTTGGCTCAGAGAGCACCTGGAGAGAGGCAAATACGGAATCCATTCAATCGGCGGCACAGGAGGCAGGCATTACACTGATTATCAAAAATGCTGAGCAATCCCAGCACAAGCAGATCGAAGCCATCCGCTCGTTTATAGAAAGCAAAGTCGATATCATCGCCGTTGCGCCTGTCGTGCAGACCGGCTGGGATGAAATTCTGGAGGAAGCCAAGCAGGCCGGCATCCCCGTCATCATACTTGACCGCTCTATCGCAGTAAAAGATCCGTCCCTATATGTGACCTGCATCGGCTCTGACTTCTTTGAAGAAGGGGTCAAGGCCGCCAAATATATGCTGGACAAAATGCGCCGCCAATCAGGCCTGATCAAAATCGCTGAGCTGCAGGGGACGATCGGATCGACGCCTTCGATTGACCGCGGCCGCGGATTTCGGGATACGATTCAGGGCCGGAATCAGTTTCAAATTACGCTGACCGAGCCGGCGGATTTTACCAAGGAAGGGGGATACAAGGTCATGCAGGAATTTCTAAGCCTTCCTGAAAGCGAGTGGCCGGATGTGCTGTTCTCCCATAATGATGACATGGCGATTGGCGCGGTAACAGCAAT
Organism: Paenibacillus pinistramenti; assembly: GCF_005869875.1. GTDB lineage: Bacteria > Bacillota > Bacilli > Paenibacillales > Paenibacillaceae > Fontibacillus > Fontibacillus pinistramenti. Next base: position 158,546 of record NZ_VAWG01000002.1, on the reverse strand, counting down.
TGAAGAGGCAGGGCTGAAGCCGGGTACAGATATTATCATTATTTCTGTTGACGGAACGCGGCGGGCCTTTGAGCAAATGATTGCCGGCAGCATTAATGCGGTCGTCGAATGCAATCCGCTTCTGGGTCCTCTGCTAATGCAGGCTGCCCAGGAAATTATGGCCGGAAGGACCCTTCCTAAACGCATGGTTCCTGCGGAAGATATTTTCACCCAGGAGCTGGCCGCCAAGGAAGTCGGGAACCGGATTTATTAACCTGAAGGCTTATACGGAAGGCTCATGCTGGATGCTCATGCCGAATGCTTACCCGTTCGAGCCGGTTATCTATAATTGTCCACTTTTGTATAGACATTTTGTCATTTTGTGCATCTATGGGAGACATGAAAGACCGCCGATCAGCAGGGCTGACTGGCGGTCTTTCTATTGGCTGTCGTAATCATAGTCAACAAGAAGGTGTTCAGAAAGGCTCTTACACCCGATTGCGCTCCATCCACGCGGCTGGTAACCGCCTTATCGTAAGCGGGCCAGTGCTCCCGGATGACCGGCCACCAAGCCTTCTCCGCATCCCAGTGAACGCTGGTAAGTTTTAGGAGGCAATGTGACTTACGTACAAGCGGCAGCACAAATTGAACTCTTAAACAAAATCAGGGGCCGTCTCATTGGACGGCCCCGTTTAAGTGTTTATAAGTTAATCAAGCACCCAGGAACATTTTCATGTCATCTTCCACAGTGGTAATGCCGCCGATGCCGAAGTTCTCTACGAGCACTTTGGCGACGTTAGGCGAAAGGAAGGCAGGGAGCGTTGGTCCCAGATGAATATTTTTAACGCCGAGATGGAGCAGGGCAAGCAGCACGATTACCGCTTTTTGCTCGTACCAGGCAATGTTGTAGGAAATCGGCAGCTCGTTGATGTCCTCCAGGCCGAAGACTTCCTTCAGCTTCAGGGCAATGACGGCCAGCGAGTAAGAGTCGTTGCACTGACCGGCGTCCAGCACCCGCGGAATTCCGCCGATTTCGCCCAAATCCAGCTTGTTGTATTTGTATTTAGCACAGCCTGCAGTCAGGATAACCGTATCCTGCGGAAGCTGGGCCGCAAAATCAGTGTAATAGTTCCGGGACTTCATCCGTCCGTCGCAGCCGGCCATGACGAAGAAACGGCGGATCGCGCCGGTTTTCACAGCATCGACCACTTGGTCAGCCACGTTCATTACAGCCGCATGAGCGAAGCCGCCGATGATTTCGCCGGTTTCAAGCTCGGTTGGAGGCTGGCAGCCTTTGGCCTGCTCGATCACAGCGGAGAAGTCCTTGGCAGCGCCGTCTTTGCCCTCCGGAATATGGCGGACGCCCGGGAAGCCGGTATTGCCCGTTGTATAAATGCGGTCCTTGTAGCTGTCTCTTGGCGGTACGATGCAGTTGGTCGTCATCAGGATCGGGCCGTTAAACGATTCGAATTCGCTGTTCTGCTTCCACCAGGCATTTCCGTAATTGCCTACAAAATGATCATATTTCTTAAACGCCGGATAGTAGTGGGCTGGCAGCATTTCACTGTGCGTATATACATCCACGCCGGTTCCTTCTGTCTGCTTCAGCAGCTCTTCCAAATCCTTCAGGTCATGGCCGCTGATAAGAATGCCGGGCCGGTTGTGAACCCCGATATTCACCTTCGTAATCTCCGGATTACCGTAAGCTGTGGTATTCGCATTATCAAGCATGGCCATGGCATTCACGCCGTACTTGCCGGTCTCCAGCGTCAAAGCAACCAGATCCTGCACCTCAAGGGTGTCGTCAAGTGTAGCCGCAAGCGCCCGGCGCATGAACCGGTTCAGTTCGGTGTCGTCTTTCTCCAGGTGCAGCGCATGGTACGTATAAGCCGCCATCCCCTTCAAGCCGTAAGTAATCAGCTCACGGAGCGAACGGATGTCTTCGTCACGGGTGGAGAGAACACCGACGGTGCGGGCTTTTTGATCAAATTCAGCCTCGGTATCCGCTTCCCAAACCGCAGCATCAGGCAGATTGGCCGTTCCTTCCGGGAATTGCTCGTTAAAATAAGCGCGGACCTCGCCGCGGAGCGCGATGGCGTCCCGGACTTTTCCTATAAATACCTCGCGGTCAAAGTTAGCATTCGTAATGGTAGCAAACAAAGAGTCCATGATAAACAGCGATACGCGCTGTTCAAGCACTTCCGGCAGCCGGACATCCAGACTCAGATAAGCGATTCCTTTCAGCAGATAGATCAGCAGGTCCTGCAGGTTGGCCACGTCATGCGGCTTGCCGCATACCCCGGCGATGGTGCAGCCTGTTCCTTTGGATGCTTCCTGGCATTGAAAGCAGAACATGGACGGCTGTTGGCTTAAAGTCTGTTCGGTCGCGTTGTTATTCATTCTTGTTCCTCCCGGTTCCTGTGTTCTTGTGTTCTTGTGTTCTTGTCATTAGAGTTCGTTATTATTAAAAAAGTCAGCACAAGTCCGTCTTGCAATTAGACTGTTAGAACGCAGTATAACCCGGTGCAGACGCCGGACTTGTGATTGAAATCACATTTTTAAAGGGCTGTGAGAAATATCACTAACCAGGTTCGTTACTTCTTTTAAACTGGAGTTATTACTCTATAGAACAAGAAGAAATGAGGAGTGAACGTGTCGATTTTACCTCAACAAAATGAACTGGGATTTTACGAGATCCGTCTCGAATCCATCGGCGGGCTTGGTGCCAATTTGGCTGGAAAAATGCTGGCCGAAGCCGGGGTGACCGGCTCAGGACTTAATGGTTCTAACTTCTCAAGCTATGGCTCGGAGAAAAAAGGATCACCGGTGAAGAGCTTCGTAAGGTTCTGCGATTCCCAGGTGGAAATCCGCGATCACAGCCCTATTGAGCAGCCGCATGTTGTCGGTGTTTTTCACGAAGCGTTATATAAGACGATTGATGTTATAAGCGGGCTGCGGCCTGGCGGGACTGTGCTTGTGAATACAGCCCGGGATCTTTATGAAGTTGCCGCGGATTTGAACATGACGCAGGGGACCCTGGCCGCGATTGATGCCCTTCGGATAGCCGTCGAGGAGAAAACCAAAGTCAATACGGCGATGCTTGGCGCCTTGTTCCGGATCTGCAGCTTCCTTAATCCGGACGATATGCGGCAGGTCATCCGCAAAACCTTTGAGAAGAAACTGCCTCACCTTGTAGAAGCGAACCTGCGGACGTTTGACCGGGGCTATAATGAAGTGCAGTTCCTTACGTTAGAAAATCCCGCAGCGCTTATGAGCCAGGCGGCCTTCTCCAGACCGCAGCCGCTTCTCGGCTATGAAACGCAGGAGCCGGGCGGGATTCTGACCGTTACGGCCAACAGCGTGCTGAAGGATCTCAGCGGCTCCCGGCAGGGGTATCTGCCGCAGTATAAAATGGAGGACTGCATACACTGCGCGGCCTGCGATACGGTATGCCCGGACTTCTGTATTGTCTGGGAGCAGAAGCCGGATAAGCGCGGCAACCCGCAGATGTTTATGAAAGGCATCGATTATCAGTACTGCAAAGGCTGCCTGAAATGTGTGGAAGCCTGCCCGACCACAGCGCTGGCCGCCATGCTGGAGGAAGCGCAGTATGCAGAGCAGCACCGGGTGCCGCAGTCATTTCCTTATATAACAGCGGAGGGGGTCAGATCATGAACGTGCAGATCAAGGAAACAACGGAGGAACAAGTACCGGTAATGGCCGCCCAGCAGGCCGTCTTCGAATCGGGCAACGAAATGGCAGCCATGGCAGCTGCCCAAATTAACTATCACATTATGGGGTATTTCCCGATTACGCCATCTACGGAAATCGCCCAATATCTCGATATGATGCGTACGCGCGGCGAGCACGACATCAAACTGATTCCGGCTGACGGCGAGCACGGCTCGGCGGGCATCTGCTACGGCGCAGCCGCTGCCGGCGCGCGGGTATTTAACGCCACCAGCGCGAACGGCTTCCTATATATGATCGAACAGCTTCCTGTGCAGGCAGGCACCCGCTTCCCGATGGTCATGAATCTGGTAACGCGGGCAGTCAGCGGCCCGCTCGATATCCGCGGCGACCATTCGGATCTGTACTACGGCCTGAACACCGGCTGGGTCATTCTGACCGCCCGTTCACCGCAGGCCGTATATGACATGAATATCATGGCGCTGCGCATTGCCGAGCATGAAGACGTTCGTCTGCCGGTCATCGTGGCTTATGACGGCTTCTTCACGTCGCACCAGAAACGCCGGGTGCAGATCTTTACGGACCGGGACACCGTCCGCGACTTTGTAGGCGAACAGCCCGAGTTCCCGCATGTGCTGGACGAGAATAAACCAATCGTCGTCGGTGCTTATATGAACGGCGAGGACCTGATGAACAACCACTTCCAGCAGTCGAACGCCATGTACCGTGCAGGCGAGGTCTTCAAGGAAGTGGCCGAGGAATATGCGGCTTTGTCCGGAAGATCCTATTCGCCGCTTGATCTGTACCGCATGGAAGACGCAGAGGTCGCTTTGTTCCTGCTCAATTCGGCAGCCGAATCCTCTAAGGATGTGGTAGACCGGCTGCGGGCGCAGGGGATCAAAGCGGGCGTAATCAGCCCGAATATCATCCGGCCGTTCCCGGCCAAGGAGATCCGCGAAGCGCTGGCAGGCGTCAAGGCGCTCTTGGTCGGCGAACGCGCCGATTCTTACGGCGCTGAAGGGGCCAATTTGACGCATGAGGTCAAAGCCGCCCTGCAGGAAATCCGCGGCCCGCAGCCGATTGTCCTGTCCCGCATCTTCGGACTTGGCGGGAAAGACTTCTACGCAGATGACGCGGAAGCCTTCTTCGCCCTGACGCTTGAGGCGATGGAGCTGGGCTATGCCAAGGTGCCGTTTGATTACTACGGCCAAACGCCGGGCAATGAAGCGCAGAAGCTGCAGCCGGTCATTGCGCCGATGAATGGAGACAGCTTCAAATCCGGCCTGATCACCGTGAAGGTGGATGAGGCGACCAGCAAGCTGTCCGTGAAGGTGCCGCCGATGCGGGCGCTTGCCGCCAAGCCGAAGCGGTTCGCTTCCGGGCACGGCGCCTGCCCGGGCTGCGGGATTTTTCCAGGGCTGGAGCTCTTCTTCAAGGGGATTGAAGGCAATGTTGTCACGCTGTTCCATACGGGCTGCGCGTATATTACGACAACCGGTTATCCGTACAACTCGCATAAGCAGAGCTTCATTCATAATTTGTTCCAGAACGGACCGGCTACCCTATCCGGCACAGTAGAAGCGTTCCTTGAGCGGAAACGCCGCGGGGAGATCGAGGTTCCCGAGGACTTCACGTTTGTCATGGTGACCGGAGACGGCGGCATGGACATCGGAATGGGCTCGGCCATCGGCACAGCGCTGCGGGGCCATAACCTCATTATTCTGGAGTACGACAATGAAGGTTATATGAACACCGGCGCTCAGCTTTCGTATTCCACGCCATTAGGTCATATGACCAGCACATCCGGCGTCGGCAAACAGCAGCAGGGCAAACCGTTCCACCACAAGGATACAGTGCAGATGATGGCGGCAGCGCATATCCCGTATGTGTTTACAGGGACAGAAGCCTTCCCGCAGGATCTGGTGAAGAAGGCGGCGAAAGCGCAGTGGTACGCCCAAAATGTCGGGACCGTCTACGGCAAGCTGCTCATTACCTGCCCGCTGAACTGGAAGTCCGATGACAAGGAAGGCGAGAACATCGTGCGCGCGGCCGTAAATTCCTGCTTCTTCCCGCTTTATGAAGTGGAGCAGGGACAAACGAACATCACGTATGATCCGGATGGGAAGAACAAACGGGTCGCACTTGGCGACTGGCTGAAATATATGGGCAAATCGAGACACCTGCTGAAGGAAGAGAACAAAGAGCTGCTTGGCGAATTCGAACGCGAAGTCGAGCGGCGCTGGTCCATCCTGAAAGCGAAACACGAGAACCCGCTTCTTTAGGGACCAGGAAGCAGGAAGCAGGGATCAGGGACCGGGAATTAGAGACCAGGAACTAGAGACTTGCGAAATTCCGGTGCCGCTCTGAAAAAGTGTGCTAAGACAACTTACAGCATGAATACCTGGTAATAGGGGAGTGATTAGGTGTGGCGAAACCCAGAAAGGTATTTGTGCTGTATATAAACGGAAAAACCCTCAAGTCTGTGAAATCACTGGTTTTGATTGATCTTCTCCTGGGCACCGGCTTTTATTTTGCAGCTAAGATAATGACTTCAAGTCTGCTGATCGCTTCCCTTGGAAGCATGGCAGGCAGCGAAGGGGTGAAGTGGCGGTTAAGGCGCCAAAGAACGCGGGTGATCACCGTTCCTGTCAAGAAGCCTGGCTAATTGAGTTTAGTCAGGCTTCTTCCTGCTGCTTCTTCCTGCTGCTTGTTCCTGCTAATTGAAGCGCTGTTAACCGTCGATAATAAATGTAAGGCTCCAGTTATTTTACGAATACAGTCGGTTTTGTCTTTATGGAAGATCAACTTAGGATAAACAATGGAGGTTTTTACATTGGCGAACATTAAAGTGACCATCTGGAACGAGTACCGTCACGAACGGAATAACGAGAAGGTGGCGGCGGTCTATCCTTCCGGCATTCATAACGCGATCGCCGGTTATCTGGGAGCGGATCAAACGCTTGAAATCCGCACGGCTACGCTCGATGAGCCGGAGCACGGACTGACAGATGAGGTGCTTGCAGATACGGACGTTCTCATCTGGTGGGGACACGTTGCGCATCATGAGGTTCGGGACGATATCGTACAGAAAGTCCGAAACCGGGTGCTTGACGGCATGGGGCTTATTGTCCTGCATTCCGGCCATGCTTCCAAAATCTTTGAAGCTCTGCTCGGCACGCACACCGGCCAGCTGAAATGGCGGGAAGCCGGAGAGAAGGAACGCTTGTGGGTGATTGAGCCCAATCATCCAATCGCCGCGGGCTTGGGTGAATATATTGAGCTCCCTCATGAAGAAATGTACGGCGAGCGTTTCGAAATCCCGGCTCCGGACGAACTCGTATTCATCTCCTGGTTTGAAGGAGGAGAAGTGTTCCGCAGCGGCTGCTGTTACCGGAGAGGCAAGGGCAAGCTGTTCTATTTCCGTCCAGGACATGAGACGTTCCCGACCTATCACCACCCGGACATCATCAAGGTGCTGAACAACGCGGTGCATTGGGCCGCTCCGGCACAGGGCGTAACGGTGACTTACGGGAATGTCCAGCCTTTGGAGCCGCTTAAGATGGCCGAGCCCGTGTAAGAAAAGAAACAGCCAAAAGGCCGCTCTTGAGGCTTTTTGGCTGTTTTAGCGTCATAAGGAACCCGCCCAGTTCTGATTTCTTCATAAATTCTACACAATTTAAGTTTATTTTTTAGTGGAAATTATTATGGATAAAATCGGCAGCTGAAGAAATACTACTCAAAAAAAGTTCTAAACAGAAAGGTGGAATAACAAATGAAAAAATCTTTGCCTATCATTATGTTGTCACTTGTTTTGATTCTAAGTGCGTGCAGCAAAGGAAATCAAAATGCGCAAAACCAAGCCACTGTCGCCAGTCAAGGAAACATGAGCTCAGGAGAAATGGCTTCTGCTCAAATGAATTCTGGAGAAATGAATCATTCGGATTCTGAAGAGCTGCCTAAAGGGATGATAAATGCCCAAAATCCTAAATTCCCTGTTGGGAGTCATGCTTTGATTCAGGCTGACCACATGCCAGGAATGAATGGAGCTGATGCAACAATTGTTGGTGCTTATGATACCATGGTTTATGCGGTATCCTATGAGCCTGTTACGGGTGGAGATAAAGTATCCAATCACAAATGGGTAGTTCAAGAAGACATCAAGGATGCAGGTGATCAGCCACTTTCCATAGGAGACAAAGTAACCCTGTCGGCTAACCATATGGAAGGTATGAAAGGCGCTAAAGCTACGATTGATTCAGCTGAGAAGACTATCGCCTATATGGTTGATTACACACCTACGACCGGAGGGGAACCAGTGAAAAATCATAAGTGGTTAATAGAAAGTGAATTATCTGCAAAATAACCAGAATCCATCATGATACCGGACAAGCCGATCAACCGGCTTGTTTTTCATTTCTTCTGCTGCAGCTCATGCTTCCCACATGCTTTCTCCACAAATTAATCTTACAATTCTTAATATCAAAGCTAAGGAGGAAAAGAAAATGGATTGGTCCTGGTTATTAGTACTTGTTTGTCCATTGATGATGGTATTTATGATGGTGTTTGGAATGAAAGGACACGGACACGGACACGCTTCCCATTCCAAACATTCAAAGGATGATCATGAGATTCAAACACAAATCAACGAATTAAAAATGCAAAATGAAGAATTGAGACAGGAACTTCAAAAGATTGCTAAGTAATCCTGACTGAAATCAGCATTTTTTGTGATATTAATTATTCCATAGGGATACTATGCAAAATGATAAAGGTGGTAAGGGTATGTCCAGACTACAGGTGCTTGTCGTAGACGATGAATGGAATATGCGGAATCTGCTGCGGATCTTCCTTTCGAAAGAAGGTTTTGAAGTCAAGGAGGCTACGAACGGAACAGAGGCTTTAAAACTAGCTGGCCAACACCATTTCGATCTAATTATACTCGATCTTATGCTTCCGGATGTGGATGGCTGGCAGGTATGCAAGAAAATCCGGGAACAGAATCAAGTGCCGATTTTGATGCTTACCGCTCGATCGGAAACGAAGGATAAAGTTTATGGACTAGGGATCGGAGCCGACGATTATCTCACCAAGCCATTCGAGCCTGACGAGCTGCTTGCCAGGACTTACTCCTTGATCCGCCGTTCGGTGATTACACAATCTAAAATTCAGAAAGATCCTGTCCTTGAGTTTCCAAACCTGCGAATACTCCCGCAAAGCAGAGAAGTTTATATACACGATCAGTCTGTTGAATTCACACACAAGGAATTCGACCTTTTATTAACGCTTGCTAAATCTGAACAACGCGTGTTTGGCAGAGAAGAAATCGTACTTTTAGTATGGGGAGCCGATTATGAGGGGGAGCCACGGGTGGTAGACACTCATATCAAAAATATCCGGGACAAATTATTAAAGGCTGCTCTCGGGTATAACCCCATTCAAACCGTGTGGGGAGTTGGATATAAGTTTACTGGAGCTGGGATCCCGCATGATTAGAAATAAAATCGGCTTCCAGCTTGGATTGGTTATACTGATTGCGTTTGTTGTTGTTATCAGTGTCCTTGGTTTGACGATTGATCGTATGTTTACTAATTTTTATAACTCGGAAACGAGAATGGAGGTAGATGAGCTTACCACACATTTGACAACTATGAGCGAATCTCCGGAGATGTTATCCAGGGAAACGCTCCTTCAATTTGCAGACTTTTCCAATGTGAGTATTTTATTAGTAAACCGGCAGGGAAAGATTCTGGCAAGCTCCAGGGGATATGAATTTTTAGACCGAACGTTTATAAAAGCTGAGGACTTGCAAGTTTTATTCAGCGGAAAGAATATTGAGCAAAAGTATACCGATTTGAAGCGGAATCACTATTTTATTGCGGCAAGGCCTGTAATCAGCCCTGGACAAAAAGACATACAGGCTGCTGTATATGTACTCGCCTCTGCTCAGCACATGGATGAATCCATTTCAGCTGTCCGGAGCGTCCTACTATTGGCTGGAATAGGGGCATTTTTATTAGCAATAGGAATTACCTGGATCATCGCGCATCTGTTATCACGACCGCTTTTACAGATGCAGGCGGCCACCCGAAGAATTGCCGCTGGTGAGCTGGAGACCCGATTAAACATAAATCGTGATAACGAAATTGGACTCTTGGCTGATTCGATCAATCATCTGGCAATTGAGTTACAGCGGTATCGGGATACCAGGCAGGAATTTTTTGCAAATATATCCCATGAGCTGCGGACTCCTATCACATACCTGGAAGGCTATGCTCAAGTCCTTAGAAACCAACTGTTTGAGACTGAAGAAGAGAAGAACAGATACTTGGACATTATTCACGAGGAGGCTATTCGGCTACAGCACTTGGTTAACGATTTATTCGAATTGGCCAAGATGGAGGAAGGCAAGATTACCTTGTCACTGGAGTGGATTGATTTATCTGATATCGCAGATCATGTGGCTCAAAAAATTAAGCTTAAAGCAGCTAACAAGAAATTGTCTATTGAGACAAAAATTAATCGTGAAATCCCGTTAATTTACGGCGATGGGCTGAGGATAGAGCAGATCCTGCTGAATTTATTAGAAAATGCTGTGCGTTATACAGAGCAGGGCGGGATCACGATGGAACTCGATCAAAACACTTCTTATGTATTCTTATCCGTAGAAGATACAGGTATTGGTATTCCGGAAGATGAGCTTCCTTATATTTTTGAGCGATTTTACCGGGTGGAGAAATCACGGTCTAGATTGCACGGAGGAACAGGGCTGGGCTTGCCAATCGCTAAAAAGCTGGTTGAGCTGCAGGGTGGAGAACTGCTTGTCTTTAGCAGGCTGGGCCAAGGAACCCGATTTGAAATCCGTTTTGTACCTGAGGAGCAGGAGGTGCAAAGATGAAAAGGGCGGATTGGTTCGTTGTTGTCGTTCTTATGATGATGGGTATAGCCTGTTTAATCTCGGCTGCTTCATTCCGCGGGATGTTTATGTCTCGAATAGGTATGGGTATTTCTGTTGGCTGGGCCTGTTTCCTTATTCCTGTCCTTGGAGCTCTTGTATGGGGCATTTATTGGTTCATAAATAGAAGAAAACAGTAAAGGGGAAGCTTGGTGAGTCCCCAAATCTGACCAATCAGAAACACCTTCAAGGCTGCCAATCCTCACGATAGGGCGGCAGCCTTGAAGGTGTTTCTGTGTTGGAGTTTACATCCCAGGCATGTTAGACATTCCGCTTATAATCTCGGGATTCACCATACCGAAAATCATAGCAATGTGAGCGACGACCAGGAAGCCGCTGACCAGCATAAAGTGCAGCTTCATCTTCTCTTCTTCCGTACGCTTCCGTCCGATAATGCCAAGATCCAGAAGGGCGAGAGGGAGAAGGAAAATAACTCCGCTGAGATAAAAGCCCACGGCTACAACATCCACCCAGGTATGCCATCCACCGTTAACCGTAAGAGGCATGAAAGCGGTTGGAAAGAGATACAGGAAGATGCCAGTGAAATACAGACCGGCAATAATGCTGCAAGCCCGGTTGAATGCTCTCAGACTTCCGTGAGTGTTCTTGCTGAACAGAATGATGAATTCTGTTACCGTAATCGTTTCTGCAAAGATCACGGGGATCGCCATGAATATAATGAGATTCCATGGCTGGTTGTCAGCTAAAAGAGACATGTAATGCGTCATGTTCATCGATTGGTTCCCCCAATACCTGTATTTATTACAGAACCAATCTTACGAAAAATGTGTGTAGAAAGTATGGAGAGCCGGACTCATCTCTACAATCTTATATAAAGATTAATGGCAGAACTGATTGGACAAATGAAGTAATCAATAGTAAAAACAATATAATAGAGCAGGTTCTTTAGTATAAGACTGCTTGTCTCTATACTCATCCAAACGGAAGCCGTCAACATAATATTTAAAATTTAATCAGGCAGTTTGGGTTATTATGCGATTAATCTCCGGAGGGTATTATGTTAATTATTGCGATTGCTATTTTTCTAGTTACGCTAACCTTTGTCATTTGGCAGCCTCGAGGGTTAAGCATTGGCTGGTCTGCAGCAGGAGGAGCCCTGCTTGCTTTAGGCTTTGGGGTTGTTCAGCTCTCAGATGTATGGGACGTAACCCTGATCGTATGGAATGCTACCTTGACCTTTGTGGCCATTATTCTGATTTCACTCGTCCTAGATGAAATTGGATTCTTTGAATGGGCAGCGCTGCATGTCGCCAGGCTCGCAAGAGGCAATGGCCGCTTGATGTTTGTCTGCGTCATACTGCTCGGAGCGGCCGTATCCGCCCTGTTTGCCAACGATGGCGCAGCCTTGATTCTGACCCCTATCGTACTGGCGATGGTGCGGGGACTTCATTTCAACGAGCGGATGGTCCTGCCTTTTATTATGGCAAGCGGCTTTATCTCTGACACGGCCTCCTTGCCTCTTATCATCAGTAACCTGGTGAACATCGTTTCTTCGGATTTTTTTGGTATCTCCTTTGCAGATTATGCCGGCAGGATGATCGTTCCAACCTTATTTTCCATAGCTGGAAGCCTGTTCATGCTGTACCTGTTGTTCAGAAAAAGTATCCCTGCCCACTATGAAGTCCGGCAGCTCAAGATTCCTTCGGAGGCCATCCGGGACCAGCGCTTGTTCCGCATATCCTGGATTATTCTTAGTGTTCTGCTCGTCGCCTACATGTGCAGTCCGTTTATGCATATTCCGGTGTCCGTCATCGCCGGGCTTGCCGCTGTGGTCTTTATCGTATTCGCCCAAGCCAGCCCTCGCATCCAAACCTGGCAGCTTATTAAGGGAGCCCCATGGGCCATCGTCGTATTCTCCATCGGTATGTATGTCGTCGTGTACGGGCTGCGAAATGTCGGCCTGACAGATGAACTGGGCAAGCTGTTTGAAGCAGTCAGCCAGCATGGAATGTTTATCTCGACGATCGCATCCGGCTTTATTGCAGCCATCCTGTCCTCGATCATGAATAATCTGCCCACAGTCATGATTGATGCCCTTGCGATCAAATCCGCGTCAGCGGAGGGCTTTATCCGGGAGTCGCTTATTTATGCAAACGTGATCGGCTCAGATTTGGGACCTAAAATTACGCCGATTGGTTCGTTGGCAACTCTGCTGTGGCTGCATGTTTTGGTTCAAAAGGGGGTCAAAATCGGCTGGGGAGCCTATTTCAAGACGGGCATCCTGTTAACGGTTCCGACGCTGTTCATTACATTGTCTGGTCTTTATCTGTGGCTGTCTTTGATCCGCTCCACTTCGGTCAATATTTGGTTTGTCATCGCGGGGATTGCTATCGGTCTCTTGGCAGCAGGGTGGGGATTAATAAAACTCACGAATAGACAGAGCCGGAAGGGTAAACGCCAAATTTAAAGCTAAATCTAATATTTAAAAAGGAGATTTATAACATCATGGAAAAGAAACCGCTCGTTTACTTTCTCTGCACGGGGAATTCCTGCCGGAGCCAAATGGCCGACGGCTTTCTAAAGGTGCTTGGCGGAGACAAATTTGAAGTGAAAAGCGCCGGTCTGGAAGCTCACGGGTTAAATCCGCGGGCTGTGCAGACGATGAAGGAAGCCGGGATTGATATCAGCAGCCATACCTCGGATGTGATTGACACTGATATTCTAAATCGCGCTGATTATGTGGTTACGCTCTGCGGCCATGCGGATGAGCACTGCCCGGCGATTACCAGCCCAAATGTAACAAAGTGGCATTGGGGATTTGAGGATCCGGCGAAAGCCACAGGCACCGAGGAGGAAATTACGGCTCAGTTTAATCAAGTTCGCGATGCTATCAAGAACCGGATTGCCCAGTTTGTTGAGACCGGAAAATAAGGGTTTGATGGCGCAGCTAGCGCCCAGAGATTTCAAAGAGAACAGCCGCTGCCATCTGCTCTTCATACCGTGCCGGATGGCAGCCTTGCTACATAACCCGCTCCAGCAGCGTCCCTAATTGCTCAGCCAGGACAGTATGCGGAACCTTCTTGCCTTCATGAGAAGAAGGAATTTACGAGAACTTAAACGTGCAAAATAGATAAATAAAGCAGCTTGACTTAGAGTGAACTATAAGGATTAGCATGAATATACGGATGAGAATGATTTAACGAAAGGCGGTTTTCCTCATGAACATGAGTGAATTTATAGATTTTTGCAGGCAGGGCAACCCGATTTCAGGCGAAGATAAAGAATTGCATGGGCTGTTGGTGCAGTGCAGTTATGAAGCTCAAAGGATCACAATGGAATTGAATACCTCCTGCCATTCACAAGAAGAAATTGTACAGATTTTTAGTGAGCTTACTGGCGCAGAGGTAGATTCGTCATTCATGTGTTTCCCGCCATTTTACACAGACTTTGGCAAGAATATTTCAATTGGGAAAAATGTATTTTTGAACACGGGCTGCTCCTTCCAGGATCGAGGGGGAATCATGATCGGAGACGGGACTATGATCGGGATGAATGTTACCATTGCTACCCTTAATCATGGTTTACCTGCAGAAACCAGAAACACAACCTATCCGTCTCCCGTGGTGATTGGCAGGAATGTATGGATCGGATCCAGTGCCACGATTCTCCCCGGTGTGACGATTGGGGATCATTCTGTTGTAGCGGCTGGAGCAGTCGTTACCAAGGATGTTCCTGAAAATACCGTTGTTGCGGGAGTACCGGCCAAATTCCTGAACAAGATTGAGGATAAACAGGACTAGAAGTTCCGGTCCAGCAAAATACCAACTTGCTCAGCAATCACTTCGGTTGGCTCTGTTAATCCCTTTGTAAGCCATGCTGCGACAATTTCTACGATTGCTGCGCCAAAGAACCTGAGGGTCAGCTCCCTGCTTAAGCCTTGATTTATGCCTTGGCTAACATCCATTTCTCCTTCTAATTCTTCAATGACAAATTCAAGCAGCTGCTGCCGGAATACCGGGGCTCCTTTGCTGGAGAGCAGAGTGGAGAAGAAGGAAGCATGACGCTCGAAGTATTTGAACCACATCAGATTTCCTTCCGCAAAAGTCAGATCAGCTGCTGCTTCGCACAGCTTTCTTAGTTCTTGGATATGCTCTTCGATCAGCTTGTCTAGCAGGTCATATTTATCCACATAATGATCGTAAATCGTTCTGCGGCCGACGTTGGCGCGATCAGAAATGTCTTGAATCGTGATTTGATCCAGATTTTTCTCGGATAATAAAGCAATGAAGGCATTTTTAATGGCTTGCTGCGATTTCTGTACTCTTCGATCCCATTTGGGTACTGACTTTGACACGGACATATTTACCAGACTCCCTTAAGTAATCGTACATTTTTGCGGATTTGTGCGGTATCGATCACATTTATAACCTTTGTTTATTGAAAACCGCTAGTTTTGTATTATATTATACACGTGTGCGATAACGTATCAATATGTATTTTTAATGCGTGAGAAAGAGTTGTCCGAAATCTTCAGGTGATTCGGGCCGTTTATTGCGGACAAGCTCCTGCCCAAAATAAAACCTTATCGAAATATCAACACTATACGGAGGAGACTAACCATGTTTAATGAAACCTTTAAATTGTCAAATGATTTAGAAATTCCGAAATTAGGACTTGGTACATGGCTGCTTGATGACAAACAGGCCGCACAGGCCGTGAAGGACGCGATTTCGCTCGGGTATCGTCACATTGATACTGCACAGGCTTATGCGAATGAAGCAGGTGTAGGCGAAGGAATCCGCAGCAGCGGGATCGCAAGAGAGGAGCTGTTCATCACGACCAAGGTGGCTGCCGAATTGAAGACCTACGAAGCAGCTTCCAAGTCCATTGACGAGTCTCTGGCCAAACTCGGACTGGATTATATCGACCTGATTATCATCCACAGTCCGCAGCCTTGGAACGAATTCCGGGAGGAGAAGCGTTATTTCGAGGAAAACAAAGAAGCATGGAGAGCACTGGAGAATGCTTATAAGGCAGGCAAAGTTAAGGCCATCGGCCTATCCAACTTCCTGCAGGACGATGTGGAAAATATTCTGTCAAGCTGTGAGATCAAGCCTATGGTCAACCAAATCCTGGCCCATGTGAGCAATACTCCTCATGAGCTGATTGCGTTCTGCCAGGAGAAGGACATTCTGGTTGAAGCCTATTCCCCTATTGCCCATGGAGCTGTCCTTGATCATCCTGAGGTCAAGGTAATCGCTGATAAATATGAAGTCTCTGTTGCCCAGCTGTGCCTGCGCTATGATCTCCAGCTTGGTCTTGTAGTCATTCCTAAGACGGCAAATCCTGAGCACATGAGAATCAACGGCGAGCTTGATTTTGTAATCAGCGATGCAGACATGGAGACCCTGAAGAAGATAGAGCACATTAAGGATTACGGCGAGCACAGCTTCTTCCCGGTATTCGGCGGAAAATTAAAATAAGGCGGACAAATAAATAAATTGGAGGAATAAAGATGGCAAAGCATGAAGAAGTCAAGAATGGCGTTATTTTCCCGGTTGGTAATAAAAATGAAGCCTTTGCCCAATATTTTGTTGGTCAAAGCTATCTCCAGACCTTAGTTGCAGACCCTTCCGTGAACGTTGGAGTGGGCAATGTAACCTTCGAACCCGGCTGCCGGAACAACTGGCATATCCACCGCGATGGATTCCAGCTGCTGCTGGTCACCGGTGGAGAGGGCTGGTACCAGGAGGAGGGGAAACCCGCACAGTTCCTGAAAGCCGGCGACGTTGTTGTCACTCACGATGGAGTTAAACACTGGCATGGCGCAGCCAAGGACAGCTGGTTTGAACACATTGCCATCACAGCGGGCAAACCGGAATGGCTCGAGCCAGTATCGGACGAGGAATATAATAAGATTCACGAATAGATCATAATGAGGGAGTCCTTTATTTTCCAAAAAAATAGGGGGCTCCCTCTCGTTACTTACTAGACTAAAGGCTGCACCGTCTTGGATATCTTATCCAGCACATTCAAATCGGAACCAAACCTGCAAATGGCTTCGCAGTTTTGCCGAAGCTCGGAAAATAAGATATAAGAGACCAGAAAATGAACGCCTTGTTGAAAGGATGGTCTTAATAATTGGGCCATGATTTCTTTCTCTCTCTTATCAGGAGCGACAAGAAATAAGCGGCTTTCATGGCTGTTAACCGAAAGCGACAGATCATGCAGTCTTAGAATTCCCGAATAAATCGAAGTGCTTTTCTCAACTTCAAACGCACTTACAATTTGGTTTCGTTCATCGACCCACAGAACGTCAATCAGGGCAATGGTCTGGGCGGTTTGTTTTGGCCAATTCGGCTAATCTTTCTTCATTGTTCAGGAACCATATCTGATAAACAGATTCTTGATCTTCTTTATATTCAGCAGCCAAATTCGGAATAAGTGCGTTCATATGACCATCCATCCATTTACCCTCCATCATTATGCCAGCTTATTCCATTCTAAAACTCTTAGTATGATAAAGGCATGACATAAATCAATAGACCGCTGGTTCTTACTCACAAATCCTTTCCAGCAGCGTTCCCAGCTGCCTGGCCAGCTCTTGATGGCTGACAGGTCTGTCATTGGTAAACCACCATTCCACTACTCCGGCATAGGAGGAAGCCAGAAACTGAACGATCAAATCCTTATTTAGACCTTGATTGATTCCCTTTGTAATGTCGACTTCATTGTTAAACTCTTCAATAAGAAATTGCTGAAACCGGCTGCGGAAATGGGGGGCTCCTTTGCTTGCGAGCATCATGGAGAAGAAGGCGAAATTCTGTTCAAAATATTCGGTCCAAACTTCTGAGCCAGTCACAAAATCTAAATCTGCCGAAGCTTCGCATCTTTCCCGAAGTTCATTGATATGGGTTTCAATAAGCTTATCGAGCAGATCGTATTTATCCAAATAATGCAGATAAATCGTTCCGCGGCTGACGTTAGCGCGATCCGAGAGATCCTGAATCGTAATCTCATCGAAATTTTTTTCGGACATAAGCTCAATTACAGCTTTCTTCAGGGCCTCCTGTGTTTTTAAAATTCTTCGATCTATCTTGGGCACTTCATTCACCTTGCTTTCCTCTGAAATATTAAACAATTTTGCCTCAAAAGTTCATTAATAAACAAATCATCCTAAATCAACAATAGTAAATTTCTTAGAACTGTTTATAATAATAGACATGAGTCTAATAAAATAATACAGAATAATTAAGCTCCGCACAAGCTCTGAAATACGGCTTGCCGAACTTGTTATTGATATGGCCACTTTGTAATACTTCTGGCTCTAAAACGGCATTTTATTAATATAAAGCAGGAGGAATAAACCATGAAAATTACAGAGGCAGCCCAGAACTACCATGAAAAATTGTTCCCGGGCTATCAATCCACTTTTCTCGAGACTGATCCTGAATTTATTGAGCGTTTTGACAATTTTGCATTTGATGAGGTGGTCAGTCAGGATGACCTGGATGACCGGACGCGGATGATGGCCATTTTATCGGTTCTTCTAGGTTGTCAAGGGATTGACGAGTTCAAAGCGATGCTGCCGGCCGCGCTCAACTTTGGCGTTACTGCGGTAGAAGTGAAAGAGATTGTGTATCAATCTGCTGCTTACCTTGGCATAGGCAGAGTATTTCCTTTTCTCCACGCGGTGAACGAGATTTTGACTGCCCGAGGCATTAAATTGCCTTTGGAAGGACAAGCGACGACCACGATGGAAAATCGTCTGGAAGCCGGAATTCAGGCCCAGGTAGATATTTTCGGAGACAGCATGCGTGACTTCTGGAAGTCCGGACCCGAGGAGAGCCGTCACATCAATCACTGGCTGGCAGCGAACTGCTTCGGCGATTACTATACGCGCAAAGGACTCGACTACAAGCAAAGAGAAATGATTACCTTTTGCTTCTTGCTTGCCCAGGGAGGGTGTGAGCCGCAGTTAACAAGCCATGCTGCTGCCAATATGAGGCTTGGCAATGACAAGTCGTTTCTGATTAAAGTCATCTCCCAATGCCTGCCTTTTATCGGATATCCGAGAAGTTTGAATGCTCTTCGTTGTGTCAATGAGGCAGCGGCAAAGTCAGAATAAGGGGGGAAGTTTCATGCGAACACGGACTTGGCTGATTACAGGGGTTAGCAGCGGATTTGGTTATGAGATGACCCGGCTGCTGCTGGAGAAGGGGGAGAAGGTCATTGGAACGGTCCGTAATAGGGATAAGGTCTCCGGTCTGATCGAGCAGTATCCGGATACTTTTATGTGCGAACTGCTTGATGTTACGGATGTTCCCGCTATCCGGAAATTAGTCGACCGTTCTTTTGAACAGTTCGGCCGTATTGATGTCATTGTCAGCAATGCAGGGTATGGTCTCTTCGGAGCAGCTGAAGAATTGTCCGACGAGCAGGTCGATCATATTATCGCTACGAATCTGACGGGCTCCATCCAGCTCATCCGCTCCGTCCTTCCTCATCTGCGTACCCAGGGCGGGGGCCGAATTATTCAGCTGTCTACCTATGGCGGGCAGGTCGCCTTTCCGGGCAACTCCATGTACCATGCCACCAAGTTTGGCATAGAGGGTTTTTGTGAGTCAGTCGCCCAGGAGGTCGCGCCATTTAACATTGGGATCACGTTGGTGGAACCTGGAGGAGCCCGTACGGAGTTCCGCTGCGGCAGCGCAAAGGTGGCAAAGCTTATGCCCGAGTATGAGGGGAATCCTGCTCACGGCTTTCTGAAAATGCTGGACGCTTCAAATGGCCTGGCTCCTGGAGACCCTGTGCGGATGGCTGAACGAATCATTGAGAGCGCCGATATGGAACCCGCTCCTATGCGTATGGTTCTTGGTTCCCAAGCACTGGCCGTCACCCTTACAGCACTCAAAGCCCGTGTGGCCGATTTCGAGAAGCAGACCGAACTGGCCGCTTCCACGGACTTTCCTCCGGGAGAATAAGGGCAAGCTCTAATTAGAATTGGAGGTTTTGGCTATGGATTATATCAAATTCGGAAATACCGGTATGGACGTTTCGCGTATTTGTCTGGGTTGTATGAGTTTTGGTGAGGCTCGGCCCGGCTGGCACCAATGGGTGCTGAATGAGGAGCAAAGCCGTCCCTTGATCAAGAGAGCGCTTGAGCTCGGCATCAACTTTTTTGATACAGCGAATGTATACGCAGGCGGGACAAGCGAAGAGATTGTGGGACGAGCTTTGAAGGATTTTGCGAATCGGGATGAAATCGTTCTCGCCACCAAGGTATGGGGCCGGATGCATGAAGGTCCTAACGGGGCGGGGCTGTCCCGGAAGGCGATTATGAGCGAGATTGATAAGAGTCTGCAAAGATTAGAAACCGATTATGTGGATCTCTACATCATTCACCGCTGGGATTATGATACCCCGATTGAAGAAACGATGGAAGCTATGCATGACGTGGTGAAATCCGGCAAGGCCAGATACATCGGCGCTTCTGCCATGTATGCCTGGCAGTTTCAGAAGGCGCAGTATACAGCGGAGAAGCATGGCTGGACCCGCTTTGTATCTATGCAGAATCACCTGAATCTGATCTACCGCGAAGAGGAAAGAGAAATGATGCCGCTGTGCAAGGATCAAAAGATTGCGGTAACGCCTTACAGCCCTCTGGCTTCAGGCCGGCTGATCCGGGATTGGTCCGAATCCACTCACCGGTCCGAAACAGATGCCGTGCAAAAATCGAAATATGACGCAACTGCCGATGTCGACCGGCTGATTGTGGAGCGTGTAGCGTCGGTTGCCGAGAAACACGGCGTTCCGCGCAGTCACATTGCGCTTGCCTGGCTGCTGCAGAAGGATTCGGTAGCTGCCCCTATTGTAGGCGTTACAAAAATGGCCCAGCTCGAAGAATCGGCAGCGGCATTATCCGTAAAGCTTACTCCAGAAGAGGTTGCATTCCTGGAGGAACCGTATGTTCCTCACCGGGTAGTCGGAGCGCAGTAAGGATTAGCAGTCATGATTAATAGATATAGAGGAGGCAAACAAATGGAATACGTAACTTTAAATAATGGCGTCAAGATGCCTATTTTAGGCTATGGGGTTTATCAAATCCCTGACCAGGAAGAGTGTGAAAAATGCGTACTGGACGCCATTGATGTTGGCTATCGTTCCATTGATACGGCCCAAGCGTACCGGAATGAGGAAGCAGTTGGCCGTGCAATTAAGCGCAGCGGAATTGCCAGAGAGGAATTTTTCATTACGACGAAAGTTTGGATCTCCAATGCGGGTTACGACAAAGCACAGGCTTCCATCGAGGAATCCATGAGAAAGCTGCAGCTGGACTATCTGGATTTGGTTCTGATCCATCAGCCATTTAATGATTATTACGGAACGTACCGCGCGATGGAAGAGCTCTATAAGGCGGGCACAATCAAAGCGATCGGCGTAAGCAACTTTTACCCGGACCGGTATATCGATCTGGTTCAGTTCAGCGAAGTGGTTCCGGCCGTTAACCAGGTCGAAACGCATGTCTTTAACCAGCAGGTCAAAGCACAGGAAATTATGAAGAAGTACAATACCCAGATCGAATCGTGGGGGCCGTTTGCAGAAGGGAAGAACGACTTCTTTACTAATCCGACCCTGCAGGAAATTGGCGCAAAATATAACAAATCGACTGCCCAAGCCGCCTTGCGTTTCTTGATCCAAAGAGGCGTGGTGGTCATTCCGAAGACGGTCAATAAGGATCGGATGGAGCAGAACTTTGATGTCTTTGACTTTGTGCTGAGCCCGGAGGATATGGAAAAGGCAGCTGCACTAGACACAGGCGAAAGCTTATTTTTCTCCCATTATGATCCTCAAACCGTGGAGTTCCTTACCGGGTACGGAAAGAAAGGTTTGGAATAACAACAGGCTTAGGCCGAATACGCAAAGAGATGACCCTGAATAATGAAAGGGCCGTCTCTTTTTTTTGGTACAAATAATGGAACACAGAATAAATCACTATGTTATAATCTTGTGTCCAAGGGAAAAACAAGCAATAGGTCGGCGTCCGGTACAGAACGGTTGAAACAGGCCAGGATCAAACAAACTGCAGTGATTAGGAGAGATGTGGAATGAATACACTGGTTCTCGATTTTCAGGAAATGGATAACACTCAGCTGTTCCTTGTCGGAGGTAAAGGGCTGCACTTAGGGGCATTATCCAAAATGGAAGGAATTCATGTGCCGGAAGGATTTTGCGTGACAACGGCGGGTTACCGGAAAGCCATTGAGCAGAACGAATGGGTTCATTCCTTGTTGGAGCGGCTGGCTGTGCTTCGTGCGGAAGATCGAGATCAAATTCATGAAATCAGCACAAAGCTTCGCCAGGCCATTTTGGAAGCAGCCATTCCTTCCGAGGTTGTAAAGGCTGTGACTCACCATCTCTCCCGGTTCGGCGAGGAACATGCCTATGCTGTGCGCTCCAGTGCAACTGCAGAGGATTTGCCGCATGCTTCTTTTGCCGGCCAGCAAGACACCTACCTGAATATTATCGGTAAACAGTCGATCCTGGACCATATCCGTAAGTGCTGGGCTTCTTTATTTACGGAACGCGCGGTAATTTACCGAATATTGAACGGATTTGATCACAGACAGGTTTATTTATCCGTCATTGTTCAGAAGATGGTGTTCCCATACGCTTCGGGAATCTTATTTACTGCGGATCCCATCACTGGCAGCCGAAAAGTGCTCTCGATTGATGCCGGCTTCGGACTTGGCGAAGCACTGGTCTCTGGTTTGGTATCTGCCGACGGTTACCAAGTCAAGGATGGGGCCATCGTCAACAAGAGGATAGCAGCTAAACAAATAGCCATTTACGGACGTGAGGAAGGCGGAACGGATACGCAGAAGATCAATCCTGATCAGCAAGCGGCGCAAACCCTTACGGATCAACAGATTTTGCAGCTGGCACGCATCGGACGGCAGATCGAAGGACACTTCGGCTGTCCCCAGGATATCGAATGGTGTTTGGCTGATGGTGCTTTCTATATAGTCCAGAGCCGGCCGATTACCACTTTATTTCCAATCCCTGAAGCCAATGACCAGGATAATCACGTGTATGTTTCGGTTGGGCATCAGCAAATGATGACCGACCCCATTAAGCCGCTGGGCATATCGGTTTGGAAATTAACGGGTGCCCCTCCCATGTTTAAAGTCGGTGGTGGAAGGCTGTTCGTGGATATTACGATGGGATTGGGAACAACTGCCGGCAGGCAGAATTTACTGGATGTCCTTGGGCATTCCGATCCGCTCATCAAAGATGCGCTTATGACCGTCATAGAGCGGGATTTTATACAATTGAACCCCAATGACAACAGCGAACAAGGGCCAGTTAAAGGCCATAAGGGGATGTCGTCTGCGGATATCCTTGCAGAGGCAGGAAGCAATCCGGACATTGTTGCCGACTTAATCAAGAGCAGTAAGACGTCGTTAGCTGCGTTAAAACAAAATATTCAATCGAAATCAGGATTAGAGGTAATGGATTGTATTCTGGAAGATATGCAGCTGCGGAGGCAGCGTGCATCAGATCTGAATCAACTTAGTGTGATAATGGCCGGCATGCACGCCTCCGCATGGATCAACGATAAAATGAATGACTGGTTGGGTGAGAAGAATGCGGCAGACACACTTTCTCTCTCCGTACCCAACAACGTCACATCCGAAATGGGCATGGAGCTGTTGGATGTTGCAGATGCCATCCGTCCTTATCCGGAAATCATCGAGTTTCTGCAGCAGGTGACGGATGAACATTTTCTTGATGAGCTTGTTCAATTCGAAGGCGGGCGGCAGGTACAGGATGCAATGGCTGCTTATCTCGATAAATATGGGATGCGGTGTGCCGGTGAGATCGATATTACAAGAACCCGCTGGAGTGAACAACCGAGTATACTGATCCCCATGATCCTCAGTAACATCAGAAACCTTGAGCCTGGCGGCAGCAAGCGGAAATTTGAACAAGGCCGGCTTGAAGCTTTGAGTAAAGAGCAGGATTTATTAGCCAGATTGAAACCATTGCCGGAAGGTGAACAGAAAGCGAAAGAAACCAAACAAATGATCGACCTGATCCGGAGATTCATCGGTTACCGGGAATATCCGAAATACGACATTGTCAGCCGCTACTTCATTTATAAGCAGGCATTACTGAAAGAAGCGGAGCAGCTCGTTCAAGCTGGCGTGATTCCTGATAAAGAAGATATCTACTATCTCACGTTTGAAGAACTGCAAGAGGTCATGCGCACCCGTCAACTGGATAGCAGAATCATCGACAAACGAAAAGTCGAATACAAGAATTATGACAAACTGACGCCGCCTCGCGTGATCACATCTGATGGCGAAATCATTACCGGTCAGTACAGACGGGAAAATATCCCCGCCGGAGCCATAGCAGGCCTCGCTGTATCTTCAGGCGTTGTAGAGGGACGGGCACGTGTTATCCTGAAGGTGGAAGATGCTGATCTCGAAGAGGGCGATATCCTGGTTACCGCCTTTACCGATCCCAGCTGGACTCCGTTGTTTTTATCCATCAAAGGGTTGGTTACGGAGGTGGGCGGACTGATGACGCATGGAGCCGTTATCGCACGTGAATACGGCTTGCCAGCCGTTGTGGGAGTCGAGAATGCCGCCAAGCGGATCAAGGACGGGCAGCGCATTCGTATACACGGGACCGAAGGGTATATCGAGATATTGTAATTGTAATGGCTGTTCAGCATAGCGCGAGGCGTCTATCTAGACATAATTTAATTGCCATGAGACGCCGAAGCGGTCATTCAGCCAACCGAACTTTTTACTGAACCCATAATTACCCAATGGCATTAGCGCATGTCCGCCTTCTTCAAGTTGCCTATACAGCTGGTCAATTTCTTCCTCGGTATTGCAAGTAACATAGATCGAGAATGAAGGTGTAAAGGAAAATGCATGCTTGACATTACTGTCAATGCACATAAACTCCTGCCCTTTTAATATAAAAACAGCCTGAAAAACGGTTCCTTCTGCTCCAGCTTCGTTGGGTCCATACCGAACAATGCTTTTAATTTCAGAATCCTCGATAAGAGAGGTATAAAACTGCATTGCTTCTTCTGCCTTGCCATCTTGAAACATTAAGAAGGGTATTACCTTGTCCATGAAATGCTCCTCCTTATTACAATCTTGCTTCCTATTATATCCTATCTTATATGAGTCTGCCCGACAGCTTAGCCTTTAGACCCCGTCAACCTAGAAAGTACTGGAAACTAAATATAAAGATGTGATAGCCTGTGTTTGTTAACGTTATTAAAAAAAGGAGCGTTCATATGGAAGAACAGCTGAACTGGGCCGGGAATTACCGCTATAGCTCGATGGAGCTGCTCGAGCCTGAAAGTCTGGAAGAGATCCAAGACCTTATCGCCAGCCGTCCAAGCATCCGCGTGCTTGGCTCGCGTCACTCCTTTAACGGGATTGCCGACACAGGCGGGAGCCAGCTTTCGCTCCGAAAGCTGAACCGGATTATCAATCTTGACGGAGTCCATAGAACCGTAACCGTAGAGGGCGGCATCCGGTATGGCGATCTGTGCCGCTATTTAGATGAGCATGGATATGCGCTGCATAATTTGGCATCGCTGCCGCACATCAGCGTGGCAGGCGCTGTTGCGACCGCCACTCACGGCTCGGGCGATCAGAATGCAAGCCTGGCCTCTTCGGTACGAGCTATCGAACTGATGAAAGCAGATGGAGAAGTCAAGGTACTGAAGCGCGGGATCGATCCCGAGTTTGATGGCGCTGTTGTCGGACTTGGCGGGCTGGGTGTCGTCACCAAGCTGGAACTGGATGTAGTCCCCTCGTTTCAGGTAAGCCAGACCGTTTATGATCGTCTTCCTTTTTCTGTGCTGGACAGCGGCATAGACGAAATATCCTCTGCTGCATACAGCGTCAGCCTGTTTACGGATTGGGCAGAGCCCGTATTTAATCAAGTGTGGGTTAAGCGAAAGTTGGGAATAGACGGGGAGCATGAGGCACCCTCCCATTTCTTCGGGGCATTGCCGGCTCCGGAGAAACGGCATATGGTTCCCGGCCAATCGGTGGTGAACTGCAGTGAGCAGTTAGGCGCTCCTGGCCCCTGGCACGAACGGCTGCCCCATTTTCGGATGGAATTCACCCCCAGCGCGGGCAACGAGCTGCAAAGTGAATATTTCGTACCCCGGCGGCATGCGGTCGAGGCGCTGCGTGCGTTAGGTAAACTGAGTGACAAAATTGCGCCTTTGCTCTTCATCTCCGAGATCCGAACCATTGCCGCAGACACCCTTTGGATGAGCCCGTGCTGCGGGCAGGACAGTGTCGGCTTTCATTTTACGTGGAAGCAGGATTGGGAGCGCGTGCGCCAGGTACTTCCGCTTATAGAACGTGAATTGGAGCCGTTCGGAGCACGCCCGCATTGGGCAAAGCTGTTTACGATGGAGCCTGGTCAGATACAGGCCCGCTATGAGCGGTTAACGGATTTCCGTCAGCTGCTGCTTAAATACGATCCTGCAGGGAAGTTCAGGAATACGTTCCTGGATCATTACATTATGAATTAAAGTCATGACGATCTGTCTTATAGAATCAAATAACTCACTAGAAGCTTCACGTTATCCTTATATGTCTGTCGAGGCTTTCTCGCAGTCAGAGCCGTCATTGACGGCTTTTTTTTATTTCATGCGATTCTTTATTCTCTAGTTACGCCACCAAAAAGAGTGAAAATTTATAAATATAGGTTGTGATAACCGCTTTTTCATAAAAAACTTCGAGTGATATAGTGTGAAGTAAGCGCTTTCCAATGAAGATGAGAAAGAAAGGAGCAGGGAGTATGGATAAATAATGCGGAAAGCGGTGCCGTAAATAAGTTTATGCCTAACCCAAAACACCTGGACTTCATGTTACGCAATCTACAATTGATCAACTAAAGAGGGAGCTTTTGAGGATTTGCAAAATATGTAAACGGGAGGCTATACAAAGCATGAGGATAAAAAAGCTGATGTCATCGACACTCGCGATGCTGCTGCTTTTACAAATGTCGCCGCTCCAGAGCGGCGCGGCCCCTTCGGTAAGCTTAGTAAAAAATGATATTTCCAATCCCAGTCTTTCAGCGAAGATCGGTGATTTAGGACAGATTGAAGAACTATATATCAATAATAATCCTGCTAATAAACAAGGCGAACCTATCAATTTTGTTCTGCCCAACGATACTTCCCCACAGAACGATATCCAGCACCAATGGATGGGCGAAATGATTTTTTCTTACCGCACCAGTGACAGTGGACAATTTCCGGACAACCGGGATGGCTTCATAGAAGTGGATACCAATAAAACATTGGCAGCAGGCGGATCAACCACAACCTCTGCAATCAATCCTGATAACCCCTATATTGAGAAAACGGCTTCTTCGGACGGCAAGAAAGTAGAAGTCGACTTTATCGGACAGAATCTTGACTCAACAGCTCAGCGGGCGATGAAAGGCTTTGACGTGAAGTCTGTATATGATATGGATACTGCAGATGGTTCGATGCTGTGGGAAATTACCGTCAAGAACAAAAGCAGCAAATATATGGAGTTTGGTGATATAGGCTTGCCTATGCCTTGGAATAATAAATACCAGACTCTATCAGATACTTATGACGACCGGGTTACCGTGCATAATTTTGCCGGCGCCGACAGCGGGTATTCCTATGCCATCCGCACCAGCGGGGAAGGAAACTTTATGCTGTTTACCCCAGTGCCGGAAAGTGACGCACGCATTGAATATGTAGATTATTGGATGCACGAAGATGGTGAACTGCGTTCCGCTGATACGTATTCAAACTGGACTGGCGACAGCGGAGGCTGGTATCCAGGGCTTAATGTTCTGTATATTCATTCCAAGGACATCCAACAAACCGGACGCGGATATTTTACCGATGCCACCAGCCTGGTTTTGGGACCGGATCAGGAGAAAACGTATACGTTTAAATTTTCAGCGGTTCGCGCAGGCGACAACACGCCGCAGGAAAATGCTCAGAGCCCTAATAATGCTTCAACTTCCATGGAAGACCGCGAGACAAACCTTCGTTCCATCCTCTACAACTCAGGCATGATTGATGCAGTAGCGGTGCCCGGCTTTCAGACAGCCATCAATATGCCCGCCAAGCTGGATCTGCACTATGACGACAGCCTCATTGATGTACAGTCCATAGATATTCAAGGTGTTGATGAAAATGATCCGTTTGACGAAGAGCATATCCCGGATATCAAACCTGGAGAGAACAGGGACGATATGGTCAACAACTCCCGTACCGGCCGCGGACTTTCTGACGGGAATCCGGGATACACAGAAGCTTATCAGTATGTGGAGACCAAGACGGTGAACGGTGAGCAGCATCATATCTATTCGCTTCAGTTTGGCTCTATCGGCAATAACAGCGTTCGTGTGAATTATAAGCTTAAGGTCGGCAATGAGTGGGTGGATAAGTTTACTCAATATGAATTTAATGTTCTGGCCGAGCTTGATCAAACTTCGGAAGCCCATTCCGAGTTTATGGTTGAGCAGACGCAGGATAAGGATCCGGACAGCCCTACTTACGGCAACTATCTTGACTGGTATCTGACAGGCGGTCTTGATCAGAACACTAGCCACTGGGGAGATGACTGGAGCCACGATAACATTAACTTCATGACCATGAAGAACTATCTGGATCCCAATCCGGATGAGATTAAATCCATTGAAACGTACTTGATCGACTTTATGTGGGAACAGTATATGAAAAATACTCAGGCCAGCTATATAGTGGCGAACTGGCTCAAAGATTCGGGAGCTTACACCGACAAAGACAAACCCTACACACGCACATTCTCTGAGGTGATGGAAGCCACAGGCTTTTTCAACATGTATCGGATTCAAAAAGCTTATCCCAATCTGATCGAATACCGCAAATCCCCGCAGTACTATCTGGAGAAGGCCTATGGAATCTATTACAACCGTGCCTCCAGTGGAGCGGTCGGATTCTATGGGGAACAGCAGATTCCAGACATGATAGAAGCGCTGATAGAAGAAGGAATGCTGACTGAGGCTGATAATTTGAAAAAGATGTTCGCGCTGGACAAAGGGCGGAATATGACCTTCGCCGATTATCCTTACGGGTCCGAATTTGAATATGACAATACTGGCGAAGAAGGAGCCTATGCGGCATCCAAGGCACTGCGGTCCTACTACCCAGAGGACGGGCGGGCAGCCGCAGCCGAGAACAGCATGGAAATGGCTGACTGGAAGACCCGGGCCATGCGTGGAATACAGCCTACCTGGTACCATTACTCGGTTCCGGTATTCCGCGGCGGCGAGGGCTGGTGGAATTTTCAATACAGTTCCTCTTTAGCAGGATATATTATGGATGACTGGCTCCGCTATGAGGATGACGGAAGATCAGGGGATCAGACCGCAATCGCGCAGCAGCGCAGCTATGCGGCAAAGATCTCGAACTTTAACGCCATTAATATGGGCCAGATTGCAGCGCAGTCTGTAGGAAGCACCTCCTGGAGATATTCGATGTACAAAGGGGGAACCGGCACCAAGAACGTAAACGACGGGGGTTCCCGCGTGATGAATAACGGCTGGAATGATTTTTCCGGCGAAGCAGAAGAAGGTCTTTATGGTTCTCTGTTGAGTATCAGTTCCGATATCGTTACAGATCCGGTGTTTGGACTATTTGGGTATGGAGCATTGGTCACTGACGATGGCAGCAGCTACCATATCACGCCCAAAGACGGTTTTGGCAAGCGCATTAACCTGATGGATGAGAAAATGTACCTGGTCTCGGAAAGCGATAAAATGGAGAGTGCGAAAATTCGGAAAGACGGCAGTGCTTTCACCCTGCAGCTGTTAAACTCCACAGAAAAGGAACATGCTTCAAGGATTACATTTGACGGGGCCGGAATGAAGAATGGCTACTATACCATCAAGCTGAACAATGTTGAGGCTGGTCAGTTCTATGTTAAAAATAATAAAGGTGTTGCTATGTTCCAAATGAGCAGTTCTCCAACGGCTGAACTGACCATTGAAAAGGAAGATACTGGCGTAAATGAGGCTCCACAGGTAACTGCAGAGACTTCAGCGCAAAACCCGCAAGCACTGATTCCGTTTACGCTGAACGGCATTGTGACCGACGACGGCGCGCCGGATGGCACTCTCACCTACAAATGGGATGTGATTAGTACCCCGGAGGGCGGCAAATTAAGCTTTACAAATCCTACGGCAAGCATCACACAGGCAGTTGGTACAAAAGAAGGATCCTACACGGCGGAGCTCACCGCTAATGACGGGCAAAAGACCAGCTCCGGTCAAGTGACCTTCAGGCTGGCTGCACCACCGGACAAACAGCCTCCGGAGATTGGCCAAGTGACTGTTACCCAGGATGATACAAACAACAGTATTCTTGTCCTATTCGGCGAGGCGGTTCCGGATCCGCTGTACAGCGCAGATGTTGAGCAGAAATTGGAATATACATGGACTGTCAAGCAACAACCGGACGATACAGGAGAGATCTCTTTTGTAAACGGCGACAAAGCAGCTGCATATGCTCGTATAAGCACAGCAGGCACCTATGTGTTCACCTTTACAGCAGCTGACGGGGATAAGAAGGCGAGTAAGGATGTAACGATTGAGATCAAAGGTAACATCGTTGACTCCTACCGGGCCATCAGTGTTGTGACAAACAAGGGAACCGCGCCGGCACTTCCAGACCAGATCCATATTCTCTTTGATGACGGGTACAGGGAAAGTCAAATTGAATGGAATGAAATAGATCCGGATAACTATGCGGACACAGGTACTTTCGAAGTCATAGGTCAGGTAAAAGACAGCGATTTGGAGGTGCGCGGCACGGTATTTGTCGTGGATGAGGAGCCTCAAAATGCGGCGCTGACTGCAAAACCTTCTGCTAGTTTCTCCGGCGGTGACGGCTACCCTGAGGCCATGAACAACGGCTTCGAACCCAAAAGCTCAGGCGATTTCTCGCCGGTCCGCAATGCTCCGAACAGTGCATGGCACAACTGGGGAAGAGAAGGAGATCCGGCATGGGTCACGTATGAATGGGATCAGCCATTCCTGGCCTCATCGATGGATGTATATGTGTTCCAGGACGGTGGCGGTAATTTCCGTCCCAAGGATATGACGCTCATGCTGCGTAATGAGGATGGAGAATGGTATACACCTAGAAACGTGAAGGGACTTGGAAATGAGCTGAATCAATACAACACGACTACCTTTGAACCTGCCTATATTACGGGCGTCCGGATGGACATGAAACCTTCTGCTAATGGAGTTGGCATTCTGGAATGGAAGGTATATGGATATACGGGGGCGACAGACAAGTCAGAGCTGATCAAGATTTACAACTATGCAAATGCATTAGACCCTGCGAACTTTATGGATCCAGGCCTTGCACCGATCGAAGCGGCGAAAGCAGAGGCTTCCGCAGTGATCAAAAATGTGGATGCCACTGAAGAGGAAGCTGCACAGGCACTTGACCAGCTGCTGTCCGGCCTGCGGCTGCTCAGTCCGCGTGATCACAATATGGCCTTTCTAGCCAGTGTATCCTCCAGCTACACTTCGCCTTGGGAAAATCTCACCGCGGTTAATGACGGAGATAAGGAAGGCAGCAACATTACCCATTGGGGTACATGGGGCAATGAAAGCGCAGAGGAATGGGTGCAATATGAATGGCCGCAAGGCGCAGCAATCCAGAGCTCTAATTTAGTGCTGTGGTCAGACGCAGGCGGTATAACAGCGCCTACAAAATATGTGTACTCCTACATTCCAATGAATAGTGTTACCGATGAATGGGTCACGTTGGAACCTATCACTGAAGGGATCAACGTAGTTGACCATAATCCGGCAGAGTCCTCAAATCCATATCCGTTTGCTCCAACACTGGATGTTAAAGCGCTGCGGGTTACAATGACTAAGCAGTCACCAACAGGTGATAATGGAGTTGGCTTATGGGAATGGGAAGTTGTCCAATCCGAATCCAATACGGATCGGCCGGCACCGACAACACCGACTGGGGTTGCGCCGACAACCATCAATGCAAATGATGGAAAGATCATTGGTGTGACAACTGAAATGGAGTATAGGGAGGAAAGCGCGGATGAATATACTGCAGTCACGGGGAAAGAGGTGACAGGACTCTCCGCCGGCAAGTATTTTGTCCGTTATATGAAGACAGATTCACTGAACGCCAGTCTGGATAAGGTAGTGGTGATTCCAGAAGGGCAGGAACAGGAACAAGAGCAGACGCCACCGGATAAAAGTCAATGGACGATTACAAACGCCAATTCAGATACCCGCACAATGGGTGCGATAGAAGGCGTTAATGACACCATGGAATACCGGAAGCTGGGTGATGAGAGTTATGTGCCAGTTACCAGTACTAGGATCGAGAATTTAGAGCCTGGCAGCTATCAAATCCGGTATGCAGCGACTGACGAGTTAAAGGCAAGCCAGCCGGTGACCGTCGAGATTATTAATGAAGCCAAGGAAGATAGAGAGGCGCCATCAGCGGATGATCTGGTCGTCACGCCGCCTTCAACAGCAGGAGGACATGACGGGAAAATTGAGAATGTGACTTCCGATATGGAGTACCGGAAGCTGGATGGAAGCACATACTCTGCAGTCAGCGGCACCAGCATAGAAAATCTTGAAGCCGGCAGTTACGAAATCCGGTATGCTGAGACTGATGCCACGAATCCAAGTCCAGCAATCCTTATTGTTATACCTGACGGAACCAAGCAGGAACAGAACCCGCCGTCTGACACCGATATTATTGGCGTGAATGTCAGTGTGATCGGCGCTAATGATGGAAAGATCATAGGCGTAAATTCCCTGATGGAATACCAGGTACAAGGAGCTGATCCTGACGACTGGACGGCCATCACAGGAACAGAGGTTGCAGATCTTGCCGTTGGAACCTACTATGTAAGGTTTAAAGAAACTGCAGTTCATTACGCTAGTCAACCACTGACGATCATAATAAGTAACCCAGCTGTAGACCCGGCCGAACCTACACCTACACCTGAACCAACTCCAGAGCCTAGTTCTGAACCTACACCTGAACCTACTCCAGGACCTACACCAACGCCTACACCTGAACCAACACCAACGCCAACGCATACATCAGCACCTAAGCCTAAGCATACTCATGCACCTGTGTCTATAGCAGCTCCTGTGACCAACATAGTTGAAGGAGCTAAGATTAATACGGCTCCGCCAACGGTGAACAAGGAGACCGGCATAGCACTAGCAGTATTGATCACGCAGGAAGAAATAAATAAAGCGCTGGAGAATGCAAAAGCTGACAGCGCTGGTGTAAAAACGGTACTAGTCGAAATACCGGAAATAGAGGGAGCAGCCGCTTATGCGATTGAGCTTCCTCAAACCGCTCTAATCTCGGATAAAGGCAATATGAAGATAGAAGTGGCTACAGAATTCGGAACGATACGAGTACCTTCAAATCTTCTTCTAAAGACAGCATCAACGGGTACTCAAAGTGTCGAATTGATGATTGGAATGGCTGACATTTCAAAGCTTGATCCTGACTCTAGAAGCGTTGCAGGCAGCAGACCTGTCATAGACTTTAGTGTCAAACTAGCTGGAGTGGAAGTAACAGAAAGTAACTTGAATGCACCGGTTGAGATAGAGATCCCTTATACTCCAGCTGCTGAAGAACAGGCAAACTCCGAATACCTCGCTGCTTGGTACATTGATGAAACCGGAGAGCTTGTTCGGATTAGGAATGCTGAATATGACACTGCCCAAAAAGCTGTGGTATTTACAACGACTCATACCGGTAAATATGCTGTTGCCTACACTAAAATGAGTTTCAATGACGTAACACCGAATTCATGGTACAAAGCGGCAGTTGAAACGTTGGCATCTAAGGGCTTTATAGAGGGTACATCATCTGCCAGCTTCAATCCTGACAACAAAATTACAAGAAGTGAATATCTGGGATGGCTGGTAAGAACACTTGGACTTTCAGCTGATTTAAACGGTAACTTCAACGGTAACTTCAACGGTAACTTCATTGGTAACTTCATTGATATGAAGGAAACCAACCCGTATTATACCGAAATTGGAATTGCTAAAGCTCTTGGTATAACTCTAGGCTCCAACGGCTATTTCAATCCTGAAGCAGAAATTACAAGGCAGGACATGGCCGTCCTGACGATGAGGGCATTACGGGCAGCTAATAAAGAAGTGCAGAACGGTGCAGCTGATGATATTAAAGGATTTAAAGATGCGAACAAAGCAGCAAACTACGCATCCGGAGATATCGCTGCTATGGTTATGATGGGCTTCATGAACGGGCGGGGCGATATGACCCTGAATCCTGCAGGTTCGACAACCAGAGCAGAAGCTGCACAAGTTCTGTATAAGATTTATTTAAATTTTGATGAGTAACTGTGATTAAAAATGAACAGGGCTAGCATGTAAGATTCAAGAATGGTACGGGAAAAACAATGTTTTTCCGTACCATTTTTCTTTTTCATTGTTCCCCTTTAGCAGGGTTAGAGCGCTGTCTTGGAACATCATCCGCCCGCTTGAGCAAACATTAGCGCTCTATGGCAAATTTATTACGAAAGGCTGAAGGAGAAAGGCCTTCTTTCTTGGAGAAGCAGGAGGAATAATGGGAAACATGGTTGAATCCGACCTCTTCAGCAATTCGCGCCACGGACCAAGAAGTCTGAAGAAGCAGCCGTTTGGATTGCTCTATGCGAAAATTTTGCAGATACGCCATGGGGGTCATGCCAAAGACCTTAAGCATGCTTTTCGCCAGATAATTAGGATGGTAATTTAACTCCTTCTTCAACACGGAATTAGTCAGATCGTGCATATAGTTGCTGCGGATGTACAGTTCGATTTGTTCCGCCAGCTGAATCGCGGTTACATCGCTCGGTGAAGCTAAGTCTCGATCGAGAAGCTGCAGGAAAGATTGAAAGGTAAACTGCCGCCGCCAGTTTCGCATCGATTTCGGCTCCGATTCCTGCTTAAAGAACAACTCGAGCAGTTCCATTGCTTTCACGGTGATCTTCATATGCTTTGGAATAAAAATAGAACAGACGTCGGCGTGATTGAGATATGCTTTTTGTTTGTGTTCTTCTATCAGCGTCTGCTGAGTGCTCAGACATTCGTTCATATCCGGACATTCCTGCCAGCTGCCAAAGGTCTGGAAATGGATCCAGATAATCTCTGTATCTACGGTGCAGGGAGCGCTGCCGTAGTGATGACCGTCCGGAAGGAGGAACAGGCATTCGCCTTCATGGAGATTCCATAACCGGTTATTTTCCCCAATCGGAAGAACGCCCTTAACAACAACGATCAGATCAAATACGCCGATGCAATTGCGGTCGATATGATAATCGCCGGCCTTGTACGAGGCATACCCGCAATCGACAAAGTAGGGGATAGGCGGGGAAATGAAATGAAGGATGGACGTAGTCATACTCAAGATACCCCCATAGGTTGAAAATATTAAAAATTCGGTTGAATAACGATGTTTTTTTCAATGGTAGCGCATGTCATATTATTAGTAAAGCGCTTTCCAATCAAGTGAAATTATTAAAATTGCTAACAAGTAAAGAGAGGAGAGTTCCATGAAATGATTCACATTCAAGATGAGTTCTGGTCCGAATATGTGCGTCTGGTGCGAGAGGTAATGGTTCCGTATCAATGGGAAGCCCTTAACGATAATGTTGAAGGAGCTGAGCCGAGTCATGCGATCGCCAACTTCCGGATTGCAGGGGGGTTAGAACAAGGAGAGTTCTATGGAATGGTATTCCAGGACAGCGACGTTGCCAAATGGCTGGAAGCGGTCGCCTATCTGCTTGAGACCCGGCCCGATCCGCAGCTGGAAGAAGTGGCTGACAGTGTAATCGACATCGTCGTTAAAGCCCAGCGGGAAGACGGCTATATAAATACGTATTTTACACTGAAAGAGCCTGGACACGAGTGGACTAATCTAGCAGAATGTCATGAGCTCTACTGCGCCGGACATATGATTGAGGCGGCAACTGCCTATTACCGTGCTACCGGCAAACGAAAACTGCTGGATGCCGTCTGTCGTTTTGCTGATTATATGGATAAGGTTTTTGGGACCGAACCCGGCAAACTTCATGGTTATGACGGCCACCAGGAGATTGAACTCGCTTTGGTAAAATTGTTTCAGGCCACCGGCGAGGAAAAATACTTGCAGCTCAGCCGTTATTTCCTCGATCAGCGTGGTGCCAAGCCTCATTTCTTTGAAGAAGAGTGGGAAAATCGCGGACGGACCGTGCACTTTCCGCAGCTCTCTATGGCTCATGACCATCTGTACAACCAATCGCATCTTCCAGTGCGGGAGCAGCACCAGGCGGAAGGCCACGCAGTCCGGCTCGTCTATATGTGTACGGCGATGGCAGATATCGCTGCCGAAACCGGTGACATTGAAATGCTGGCCGCCTGTGACCGGTTATGGAATAGCATTGTGAATCGGCGGATGTACATCACCGGCGGCATCGGCTCCATGGAGCAGGGCGAATCTTTTACCGCTGACTATGATTTACCGGGAGATCTTGCTTATGCTGAGACCTGCGCTTCGGTTGGCTTGATCTTCTTTGCCCGGAGAATGCGTAAACTCCGCCGCAGCAGCACATATGCGGATATTATAGAACGGGCACTCTACAATACTGTGATTAGTGGAATGTCGCTGGACGGCACCAAATTCTTCTATGTCAATCCGCTGGAGGTTTACCCGGATGTCATCGGGAAGAACAAGAATTACGATCATGTGAAGCCAGAGCGGCAAGGGTGGTTTACCTGCTTACCTGCGCCTGCTGTCCGCCGAATGTCGCCCGATTGCTGGCTTCATTAGGAGAGTATATTTATTTTGAAGAAGAGGATCGATTATCCGTTGAGCTGTACGTTGGGGGAACAATCCGAACGGAGCTCGCCGGCATTCCGGTAACTGTACGCCAAGATTCGTCCTATACCTCGGAGGGGCGTGTACAATTTACCATTGATCCGGAATCTCCGGGATCATTTACATTTGCTTTGCGCATGCCCGATTGGTGCGAGCAGGCAAGAGTTACCGTAAACGGAGAGATGCAGGAATACGCTGCTGGCGATGAAGACGGTTATATTACACTCGAGCGCATTTGGCAAGCAGGAGATCAGGTAGAGGTATGGTTTGCCATGCCGGTGAAGGCCATGGAAAGTCATCCGCTCGTCCGCCAAACTTTTGGAAAGGCTGCACTGCAGCGCGGTCCATTCGTCTATTGTCTGGAGGAGGCCGACAACGGAAAAGGATTGTACCAATTGCGGCTGTCCGGAGTGGACAGTCATGAATGTGAAGCTTCAAACTGGATTCCAGGGGGCGTGAAATTAATCTCTGTTCCAGGTTATCGATTGGTGCCTGGAGAGCAGTGGAGGGATGGTTTGTACCGGCCTAGTACCTCTCAAAGGACTGAAAGCATTAAGCTTTCCTTTATTCCTTATTTCGCTTGGGCCAATCGGGGAGTCGGTGAAATGTCAGTTTGGGTTAGCACTAAAATGGTATAGAAATTTAAGTAGGTTAAGGTGTTGCATCAAGCCCGGCCGACCAAGGATGAGTCCTTTGGACGGTTGGGTTTTGTTTCTTTTAAAGGTATATGAAGTTGAGGGATCAATTAAATGAGATGCTATAGGGGTAATTTAGATTTCAGTTATAGCTTTTAGCTATGACTGGATATTATTTTTAAGTGTTAGGTATAATGGGTTCCTTAATGCTAGAATCAAACCATTACAAATGACAGGTGCTGGATTGAGGAGGACTAATTATGTGCAATAGATTTCAAATTGTAGGCAGCTTGTTGCGTCCATCAAATTTATTAGAATATAAGCACGAAATTGAACACCGGGATGATATCCGTTATCCCTTTTACCAAGATTTCCAAGGGTACGAGCAGTGTGAATCTGATGCGATTCGGGCTGTAGTTGATCAAGAAATTAATAATGGCTTGTCCGTTCTTACAGATGGAGAATATTCCAAATCGATGTGGCATCTGGACTTTGTCTGGGGTTTCCAAGGTATTAGCCGCTATATTGCGGATCATGGCTATTTTTTCAGAGATACAGACGGAACTTCAAAATATGAGACACGGAAAGACATCGGTTTGCGCATTACCGGCGAACTAAGTGGAAAGAACCATCATTTTATTGAGGTATTCAAAAAGCTTCAATCCCTTGCCGGCGGCCGTGAAACGAAGCTGTGCGTACCCTCTCCATCCCATATTTTTGGTGAGTTGTCATGGTCGGATAACATTGGCGGCAAAGAAGCCGTGTATAAGGATAGACAGGAGCTTAAAGCCGGCCTTGTTAAAGCTTATAAGGAATTTGTAGAGGATTTTGCTGCTGCGGGTGGAAAAATTCTGCAATTTGACGATTGCTTATGGGAGCTGTTTGCAGATGATAACCCGAACTCTCCATATACAGGCAAGAATATTAATCAAGAGGAAGTGCAGGCTTTAGCAGCGGAGTTTATTGACATTAACAATACAATTATTGATTTTGGTCATGATTTAGGCCTGAAGATGTGGACTCACAACTGCCGCGGTAACTATGATTCCCGTAATATGGGCGGCGGCTCCTATGCTAAGATTGCTAACCTATTCTTAAAGCAGCTTAAATACGACCGCTTTTTCCTTGAATGGGATGATGAGCGAGCAGGCTCGCTTGAAGCGCTTGCGGTATTCAAAGATAAACCGGAAACAGAAATTGTACTTGGGCTGTTGTCCTCCAAAACCAATACGCTTGATGATGAAGCCCGTGTAGTCAGAATGCTTGATGAGGCATCAAAAATTATTGATAAGGATCGCTTATTGCTCTCTCACCAATGCGGCTTTGCATCCTGTGATGGCGGCAATGAATTAACAGAAGAGGAACAATGGGCGAAAATTAAACAAGGACAACGTATTGCCGAGCAGTATTGGGGTAAGTAATCCACTATAACAATACAACTATACCAATAAAGATTGAATATAAAGACTGAATAGAGCTGAATCCCACTCCATTAAGGTGGGATTTTTTGTTTGACTCATACACATTGACTCATACACATTGAAGCGGCCTTTATTTGACCTTTTTTGCGGGCATAAAATTGCACCCCTAGACTTTCATCGGATTCACCAGAGATTCTATTCAATGTCTCTATTCTAAGGGTGCACTCAATAACTGTTCCGGGGGTTTTAGATTCTACCATCAAGAGTTTATTCACTTAACTCTTCTAAATACAGCGTGTACGTATTGGATTGGACCTGACCGGAATAAATCCGGCCGTCAACCGAGAACGAATAGCGCACATCACCGAAAGCCCGAATCGACCGGGCCAGCAAACGACCGCTGATCCGGACCACATAGCGTATGTTCATGGTTTCCCCCGGCTGAACCATACCCAAAGCATAACCGGTATCAGGAGTTCCGGAAGGCAAAAGCGTACCGTTAACCCGAATAGAAGATGGATCGATGTGGGTTCCGTTCGGGGCAAGCCCAAACAAGGTTACTTCGGCGGCGATATTGCCTGAATTGATCAAGATCCCGTCCACCTTCACGCAATCCCCTGGTTCAACTACGTCAGTATCCGGCGTTAAAGTGAGTGATATATCCGGAGAGAAGAGAGCTG
The DNA here is from genome assembly GCF_005869875.1 of Paenibacillus pinistramenti. Classification (GTDB taxonomy): domain Bacteria; phylum Bacillota; class Bacilli; order Paenibacillales; family Paenibacillaceae; genus Fontibacillus; species Fontibacillus pinistramenti. Next base: position 119,259 of record NZ_VAWG01000002.1, on the reverse strand, counting down.
TTTCGGCCTGGTTGGAGCGGGACTTCTGCTTGACGATCCGGCCGTCAGGGATCAAGTAGGTGTACTGCAGGGAAGCCTGATTCGCAAGAATCGGTGTCTTATGGACGTCCGTCGATTCAGGTATGGCAGCCTGGAATTGAACGACAGCCGCTCGGCCCGCCAGCAGGGTACCGACCGCAATTCCGGTGGAAGGATTGGCCCCATAAAGGGGAGAGCTGTTAAGCCGTACACTGTCCCATACGAACAGAGTCCCTGAAGGAAGCGCGTCCTGGACCACGGCGTCTACAGCGATCTGGCTCGTATTTCTCACGGTAATCTGGTATTGCAGCTGATCTCCCGGAACGGCGGAGGGCAGGCTGACATTTTTCTCAAGAGAAATCTGCGGCTGAATGAGGGTGACCACAGTGGTATTGCTTTCCGCATAAAGCAGTTGAAGGCCTGCCTGACCAGCCTGACCAACATGACCAACATAATAGGTAACGGAAGCTGTATTCAGCAGTTCGTTCTGCCCCGTCACGTTTGCGACCTGCACCCGGAAGGAAACCTCGGCGCCGGCGCCGGCTGCCAAACCGCCCAGCTCGACCCCGGCAAGGGGATCGGCATCATAATAATAAACCCCGTCTGCAATGACGCTGCCGGGAACAAACGAACTGCCCGGAGGGATAGGAATAACCGCCGTCAATTGGGTTAAAGGGTAATTCCCATCGTTCTGCATAAGCAGGGTATACGTAAGGATATCCCCCCGGAAAGATACGGGCGTGCTGACTTTAAGCAGCAGAGCTAACAGATGGGACTGGACGTCTACAGCTGCCTCGTTGGATAAAAGAGCACCTGAAATGCTGCGTCCTTCAGGTGTTGTAAATTGATAAACCAGCTCTGCCCTGTTCACAAAGATCAAATTCTCGGGCAGGGATACAACCATCGCCTGGAATAGAACCGCCACTTTCGTTTCTCGCTGCAAAGTATCCAGGGGGATCCCGGAGACAGGAGAAGTGCCTGGAAGCGGAACTCCGTCCCTAAGAACGCTGTTAGGGATAAAGGTTAAACCCTCAGGCAGAGCATCATATAAAGTCGCGGCAGCCGAGGCATTTCCGGTATTCCGGACAACAATCCGGTACACCAGCGTCTCCCCGAGGGAAACGCTGGTGCTGTCCGCGTTTTTTTCCAATGAGAAGACCGGGCCTGTCACAGGAGTGTTCACCGTATTGGAATAAGCGACTCCACTGGTTCCCTCTGCCGAGCTGTAGATCACCCGAGACTGATTCGTCACGACAGGAATCCGGCGGGGATCGGCATTCATACGGCTGCCACCTCAACCTGGAAGGTAACCGTTGAAGATCCGCTTACGGCAAGTGTCCCGATCGGGATGCCGGCGGAAGGACTGGCACCCGGCCGTGTTCTGCCGTCTACGTTCACACTGCCAGTAACAAACTGGCTGCCGGCTGGAATCGGGTCTATCAAAACTACGTTGTCAACCGCAGCAATACCATTATTGGTAACAACGATGGTATACGTAATAACGTCTCCGACAACAGCGTCTATGGAAGAAGTGCTCTTGACTACGGAGACATCTGGCGAGGATACCGGTATGACCAGCGTATTGGACAGTGCTGACCCGCTCAGCGTCCGGCCGTCCGGCGGCGTAAAAGTAAAGGCGGCTGACGCCTGGTTGGTCAACTGCTGAGACGTTGGCAGAGAAACAACGGTCACCTGCAGCGAGATCGTTACCTGGACGGTATCCCCCGGCTGCACGATCCCGATGTCGATTCCGGAGGCCGGATCAGCTCCAGGAACGGGAACCTGATTGACGAATACGCTGTTCGGCACAAATACGGCGCCTGCAGGAACGGCATCCGATACGGTAGCGGCAGCCGGGTAGTTGCCGGTATTGGTCACGCTTAGCGAATAGGTAAGGGTGTCTCCGACGGTGGCATTTGCGGTATTAGCACTTTTAACAATAGCCAAGATGGGCTGGTAAACAGGGATAACCAGCGTATTCGAGAAAGCCGCGCTGGATAAAGCCCCGGAATTAAAGCTTACGGATGCCGTGCTGGCCAGTACTGACGGATTTGGCAGGGTATTGACCACCGTGTTGAAGGTAACCGGAATCGAAGCGCCAGGCCCCAGCGTACCTAAAGCAATTCCGTTGGCCGGATTTGCGCCGGGCCGCAGGGCGCCGTCAACGAATACGGTTCCCGGCACAAAGCTTGAGCCTGCAGGAATCGGATCGCTTAGAATCGCATTATTGATAGCGGAGATCCCGCTATTTGTAACGGTTATTGTATAAGCAACCGTATCGCTTACTACCGCATCACTTTGCGGTGAACTGAGCACGATGGAAACGTTGGGCGAAGAAACCGGTGTCTGCGTAATGTTGGATGCGATGGACTGGTTAAAGGTCCGGCCGTCAGGCAGCGTATAGGCGGTGGCGATAGAAGCTTGATTCGCGAGCAGCTGGCTGGCCGGAAGAGTATTAATGACTACGGAAAATAATACAGTTAACGTGGCCCCCTGGTCGATGGTTCCCAAAGGCACGCCGGCTGATGGATCTGCCCCGGCTGCAGGAAGCCCGCCGATAATGACGCTGTTCGGAACCAGTGTTGTACCCGGCGGGGTCGTATCGGTTAAAGTAGCGGAAGCTCCGTAGTTACCCGTATTGGATATATCAATCGTGTAGGTTAAGGTGTCCCCGACGGTAGCCCGCGGCAAGCTAGCGGTTTTATTAGCGTTAAGGGTCGGCAAATAAACAGGCGTAGTGACGGTATTGGAAAAGGCGGCACCCGCAAGTGCACCGGACGTAAAGCTGGCCGAAGACTGGTTATTCAGCAGGCCGGATGGCGGAAGTGTGTTGACGGCTGCTGTAAAAGCCACCGTGGCCGATGCTCCCGGCGCAATGCTGCCCATGGTGATTCCGGTTGCGGGGTTAACCCCCTGCCGCGCTGTGCCGTCTACCAGAACGCTGCCGGCAACAAAGGAGATTTCGGAAGGCAGCGCGTCATTGAAGACGACATTGTTTATGGCCGCAATCCCGTTATTGGTTATCGTGGTGGAATATACAATCGAGTCCCCGATCGTTGTGGCCGTTCTGATTGTAGATTTAACAACCGATACATTGGGGGCGGAAACCGGGATGCTGACCGTGTTGGATAAAGAAGTGCCGGCGAGTGTACGTTCGTCAGGCAGAGTAAAGCTGAAGGCAGACACGGCCTGGTTGTTGAGAAACTGAGGCGAAGGCAGGGATTCGATTAACACAGAGAAGGTGACAGCAGTTGTGGTCCCGGCAGCCACAACCCCTGCGGGAATCCCCGCTGTGGGATCCGCCGCGGGCAGGGGCCGTCCGTTGATCAGCACGCTGTTGGGTACAAAAGAGGTACCGGATGGAATGTTGTCCGTAACCGTAACATTTGCTCCGTAGTTGCCGTTGTTGGATACTTTCAGGGTATAGCTGACCGTGTCTCCGACTGTGGCGTTTGCTGTGCTGGCAGATTTAACGGTGTTGATGCTCGGCTGGAATACAGGGACCGCGACGGCGTTTGATAAGGTGGAGCCAGCGAATACACCGGAGGTAAACGTAACGGTCGCCTGATTGTCGAGTGAGGCATTAGACGGTACAGCATTCACGGTAAATCGAAACGCAACCGTCGCTGATGCTCCGGGGGTGAGACTGCCAATTGCGAATCCGACCGCCGGATTTGCGGACTGGAGCGGACTGCCGTTTAAGGTAACGCTGCCCTCAACAAAAGAAGCTCCGTCCGGCACGGGATCGCTCACAATAATGTTATTAATTGTATCAGCGCCCTCATTGGTAATCTGGAGGGTATAAGGAATAATGTCGCCAATGGCAGCAGCCGTAAAGGAGGTGCTTTTAACTGCCGAGACATCCGGTGCAGAGACCGGCAGAGTAAGCGTATTGGAAACGGCGGTTCCATTCAGAAGCCGTCCGTCAGGCGGTATATAAGTATAAGCGGCTGAAACCTGGTTGGAAATTTGCTGAGGCGAAGGCAGGGATATGACATCTACGGAAAAGCTTACGAAAGAACCGGTTCCCGGCGGCACGCTGCCAATGTTAATCCCCGCGTCTGGAGTTACGCCGGGGAAGGGTGTTCCGTTGACGATTACGCTGTTCGGCACAAAAGCGGTATTCGGGATGAGAGGATCGGTAAGCGTTACATTGGCTGCTAAATTGCCCGTGTTGCTGACCAGAACATTATAAACGACCGTATCGCCTACGGTAATGGTTCCGGTTATATCTGCCGTCGAGCTTTTGACAATCGAAATCTGCGGCTGGGTCACGGGGGTCGTCGTAACGTTTGATGCCGAGGAACCCGAAAAGACGCCGGAGGTAAAGCTTACTTGTGACTGGTTGTTAATCTCCGATGGGATTGGCATGGTAACATTCACCTCAAATGTAACGGTAACCGACGCTCCTGGGGCCAGTGTACCGACTGGAATGCCGGCAGACGGAACTGCTGACGGCTGGGATACGCCGCCTGCAATTACGGTTCCGGGAACAAAAACGGTATTTGCGGGCAGCGGATCGCTTAGCACAACATTATTGACTGCAGAAGTGCTGTTATTGGTAACTACTGTCGTGAAAGTCAAAACATCGCCCGTGACGGCAGAGGGAGCGTTAACGCTCATTACAGTGCTTACATTGGGGGCAGATACCTGGACGTTTAAGGTATTGGAGACTGCATTTGCACTCCTGTTCCGGCCGTCCGGCAGCGTAAAGCTGTAGGCCGCCGCCGCAGTATTACTGAGCTGCTGGGACGGGGGGAGACCGGTTATTGTAACGAGAAAGCTGACGTTTACGCTTTCGCCGGGCGAAAGCGGACCTACCGGTATGCCGGTCAGCGGACTGTACGCCGGCAGCGGTGTACCGCCGATAATCACGCTGTTTTCCTGGAAAACCGCCTGCGGAGGCAGGGTATCGGTCAAAACAAGCGTGGAAGCAATATTGCCTGCATTGCTGATCAAGATATTGAACGCCAGCAGGTTTCCGACGGTTAGCTGCTGGAGATTGGCGCTTTTGACCATCGTGATGACCGGTGTGAAAATCGGCGTAGTCAGAATATTGGAAATCGAAGACCCTGTAAAACTGCCGGAGGTAAAGGACGCACTCGCCCGGTTGTTAAACAGTGCAGCATTAGGCAGCGAGGAGACATTCACCTGAAAAATAAGCGTGGATGAAGCTCCTGGAGCCAGCGTTCCGATATTGATCCCATTATTCGGATTGGCGTTTGGCAGTGCAGTTCCGTTGAGAAGGACACTCCCAGGGATAAATGCAGCTCCGGCAGGGACAGGATCGGATACAAGAATACCGCTGATCGCTGCGCTGCTGGGATTCGATACGGTTAAAGTGTAGGCCAGGTTCTCGCCGACCGCCGCAGAAGCCAGGTTAGCGGTTTTGACGATCGTAATGCTTGGTGAGGAAACAGGAAGACTGACCGTGTTAGAGACCGCGGAGCCTGAAAGATTCCGGCCGCTTGGCAAGGTATAAGTGTACGCTGCGGTTCCCTGATTATTTAGTACTGGAGGAGAAGGAAGCGACTGGACATTTACCTGAAAAGCTACCGCTGCAGAACCTCCGGGAGGCAGACTTCCCAGTCCGATCCCGGTAACCGGCGAAGCAGCAGGCTGAACGGCACCATTTACCGTAACCGTACCTGGCGCAAAGACTGTGCCGGCAGGAATGGTATCCGTCAGCGTAACAGAGGCGGCAAGGTTCCCCGTATTTCGGACGGTCAGATTATACAAGAAGCTGCTGCCGACCGTCGTGCTGGTTACGGAGGAACTTTTGACCACACTGATCACCGGCTGATAGACCGGTGTGTTGACTGTGTTGGACAATACGATGGCGGAGAAACTTCCCGAATTATAGGAAACGGAGGAGCTGTTGCTGAGCTGGGAAGAAGCCGGCACCGCATTAACCGTGACAAGGAAGGTAACGGCAGCGCTTCGGCCGGGCGAGATCGATCCGACCGTAATTCCGGTTGCAGGGTTAGCGGACGTTCTTGCCGCCCCGTCAACCGCAGCACTTCCGGCTACAAACGAACTGCCCTCGGGAACCGCGTCGGAGAGCACAACACTGGTAATAGCTGAACCTCCGCTATTGGTAATTACAGAAGTATATTGCAAGGTTTCGCCTACCGCGGCGTCAGATAGATTTGCACTTTTTACGACCGCTACATTAGGCAGGCTGACCGGAACCGTCAGAGTGTTGGACGATGCGGAGCCAGACACCGTTCGTCCATCGGGAACAGTAAAGGTATAGGCGGCAGCCGCTTGGTCGGTGAGCTGAGGAGGGCTGGGAAGACTGCCTATCAGCACGCTGAACTGCACGGTTGCTGTACCGCCGGCGGCAATCGTACCGATGGCAATTCCTGCAGCAGGATTTCCTGCAGTTGGGGTCCCGTTCACGGTGAAGCTTCCAGGCACATAGGTGCTGCCAGCCGGTATATTGTCCGTGAACGTAGTGACGGCGCCAATGTTCCCGGTATTGGTGATTTGTACCGTATACACGACGGTATCCCCAACCGTCGCATTGACGGTGCTTGCACTCTTAACCATTCCTAAGACAGGCGAATAAACGGGCAGCGTAACCGTATTGGAAGGAATGACCCCTGAGATCGTGGAACCGCCGGCAACACTCTGGAAGGTGAACGCCGCATTGGCCTGATTCGGAATGGTCTGCGGGGTAGGAAGCGACGTCACTCTGGCTTGATAGGTGACGGTTACCGAGGTCCCGAATACCAGCGTGCCGATCGGTATGCCTGCCGTGATGTTATAAGAGGGCCTGGTCACGCCGGCAACAACCACACTGCCAGCTACAAAAGTCGTACCGGCCGGAAGCGCATCTGAAAGAACGACGCTGCTTGCCGAGGCCGTGCCAGTATTGCTTAGAACGACCGTATAGGTAATGAGGTCACCGACAATGGTGCCCGCAGTATTTGCACTTTTGGTTAGAGCCACGTTTGGAGCATTGATATTGATTTGGATCGCATTAGCGTTAACTACATAAGCGTCACCCGAAGTAGTCAGCTGCAGCACAGCGGAGCTCTGATTATTAAGCAGGCGGGCAGAGACGTCCACATTGGTGATGTCCCATCCCTGTCGCCCCCCGACAATATTGCTTCCCGGACTGCCGTTGGTCTGGTTTCGGGTTCCGAACGTCCCTGTGGTGTTGAGGCTCCCCGCATCATTATTGATCTGGGATGCAAAAAAGTTGTTGGCAAAATTGTTAGGCCCCGATAAAGCGACCAGCGAGGAGGTATTTGGGCCAAACAAGGCCTGGTCCCCTGAACGATTGGCGTCTCCCTCCTGCGCACTGAACAGCGCCCTGCCGCTCAGCAGCCCTGAGGTTGGGGTAGCAAACCCTGTAATGGTGGTGTTGACCGGGTCGGAAGTGGATTGAACCAGGATGGCTCCTGCCCTTAATGACATGTTGCGGAACGGCAGGGAAGGATTCGAATAAATGACGGCAAGCGTCCAACCGGCATGATTGCCTGTAGGGTCGGATGGAATAACGATTGTACCGACTACGCCTCCAGTTATGTAAGTGCCTGCTCCTCCCGACCGAACAATGCTGGTAACGTCTGCAGAACGGACATATGCAAAGGTGCCGCTGCCCAGGTTGACGGTATTCGCTGTGGCCGTATCCGGAGTTACGGTATACACCGTTCCGGAAGGGACGGTAAGGGACACCGTTTTGTTGATAGCCGAGCTAAGGTCAACCGAGCCGTTGATGTAGGAACCTCCCCAGATCAGCTCCGCATAAACGACTGTACTTCCTGACGGGAGCGTAAGGATAGCGGAGGAGCTGTTGCTCTGGTAAGCGCTGGTTGTGCCGGACGGGTAGGAGCCGAATACAGACGAAGTGCTGACAGTGGAAAAAGCGCCAATGCTGTCCTGAGTGCCAGGTACACCTGCAGTATCGGAGCGGCTAAGCCCGAGTGTGTTCCCCGTAAAAGTAATGGCGCCAGTTGCATTTACTTGGGCACGAACGACTAATGGAATAAGATTCACCCCCTGCTGCTGGGCCGTGATTCCAACGGCAGCTCACAAACAGCCTTGCAATAGGAATCCCGGCCGGATACCGCGAGCCAGTGCTCAACATTTAGCTTATTCCGCCGCAGAGGGATTTTGTTTGTCCATCTTAAATTTTTGAGTCAGGCACAGCGTCTTTAAGCGTCTTTGCTGCGGTAACCCCGTACTCCCTTAGGCTCCTGATAGCACCTCCGGCTCATCGCCTCAAGCTCCTCCTGGCTTATCTCCTTCTTGATGACCACGAGATGGTACATAATTTCATGAACTACATTGGCCTGCAGCGTCTTTAGGACTTCCAATTCTTCCACCTCATATAACGAGTCATCGAAAGGGTATTGATAAAAGAGCTCCATGCGAAGCAGCCGGAAATCAAACGGGGGGGCGGGGGGAGCATAGTCAGGGATTTCCGGAATAAGCGGGCTGTTTAGCGGCTGGAAAAAATACGGCGTCAAATATCGGGGGGTATATTCATCAAATTTCTGCTTCAGGTAGGGATTGGACATATGCCGAAAGCTGTGCGCATAAGGGGCAAGGATACAAACGACTGCCTTATGAACACAGATCCGGTAAATTTCCGATAAAGCTGCAAAGAGGTCGTCCACGTAAGGCAGCACCCGGCTGGCCATAACAAACTCAGCTGTATCATCGGGAAGCGGAATCCCTTTTGTAATATCACAAATCAGATTGACTCCCGGTCCTCCGACACGGTCAACCCCAAAAAATCCTTCCTCTTTGCTGCTGCCGCAGCCGATGTCAATTCTCAAGCTGCTCACTCCTATCCGCTAATATCAGGCTTAACACATAGTATTAAATAGCAGGGGGCGTGCAACAGACGTCAGCCTATGCGCTTTAGGCGGTGGGGGTTTTTACTATATCTTAAGGTGCAGATAGACCGGTCGCAGTAACAGGATTCAGCCGTGTAAGCGAATGACAGAATGAGCCTAACTGGGTTGATTCCGACGATGATGATAAGACTAAGGGGAATTTAATATGGGGTGTTTTAGCCCGGTATTCAAGATCACTTAATGAAGAAGAGTCAATAGCACTTTTATCTAATAAACATCTTGCTGCTAAGGGAATGTAAAAATTTGGATTATTTAAGAGAAAAAATGGAGAATTGTCTCTCCCAATTTACACTACAAGATCAGAGGATATATTTAAATTAAAACAAATTGCGAAGGAGTTGGATGAGAGCTAGATTTGCGCAATCTTTGGTATGCGTATCAAGCAAGAGGTTATTTGGTTGCTTGATTTGTATGCAATAAACATATGTACAAAATACGAGTTTTGTGAAAAAGTACTAACGTTTAATTTAAACCAGCTTAATCCTGGCCAAAAATTCATCCGAAACTTCCTCATATATTTATCCACCACTAATTATCTCCATGTATAAATAATCACCGCAGTTTAGTTTTCCGAGCGTCCGCTTACTTCTGTTTTTCTATTCATTCCTCAATCGCTGCGGCGTTAATCATAATTTCCATGATGCCATGATTGATCACAAATCGTGTGCTAGTCAGCGATGATCAGCGGCTCCAGCTCGGCTGGCCAACACAACTTTATGGCAGCTGCAGTTCGTTCCGGAAATGTCCTCGACCAACAGCCAGTCCATAAAGCGCTTGTAATCCTGATCGTTATTCGGCGGCGGCTGCTTTAGGACTTTGGCTAGGATTTGGCTTCGTAAGTAAAATTTTCCGCTGCGACTATTCATGTATCCATATACAGTTGTTTAAATCGGTATTCTAGCACGGTATTCCGGCTAATTTTTCCTCTGCATGCGTCATAAAGTCCAGGCAGAATTACACCGTATCTTGAGATATGATCAAACTTTTTCCAGCCTTAAGTGTTGACTTTCTAAAAATTTAAGAAGTATAATCAATTCTAATTGATAACGATTATCATTATCATAACATACTTTTTCACATTATCACACATTAATACATAACTAACTGGAGCCAAAGATTATGAAACTCTCTTACATGCTGGGATTGCTGGTGGTTCTCTCCGCCATTTATCTGTTTATTGGGAACTCGGATTTGTCGCCACTGGATTTACTGCACCCGACCGCTATTCAGCTTCAAGTACTGACGGTTAGCCGGATTCCAAAGCTGGTCAGCATCCTGCTGGCGGGAATGAGCATGAGCGTGATCGGCTTGATTATGCAGCAGCTGACAAGGAATAGGTTCGTCTCTCCTACTACTGCAGGAACGATGGATTCGGCTAGATTGGGAATTTTGGTCACCTTGATGTGGATGCCCGCCGCCCCGCCGCTGCTAAAGATGCTGGTTGCTTTCGCTTTTGCCTTGGGGGGAACGCTTCTATTCATGAGGATTCTGGAACATGTGAAGTTTAAGGAACCGATATACATAGCTCTGCTTGGATTGATGGTAGGCAATATTATCAGCTCTGTGACTACCTTCTTCGCCTATAAAAATGACCTGCTGCAGAACGTCTCTTCCTGGCTGCAAGGCGACTTCTCCACAATGATGAAGGGCCGTTACGAGATGCTATACATCAGCCTTCCGCTGCTGGTGATCGCCTATCTCTACGCGAACCGGTTCACTGTGGCCGGTATGGGAGAAGATTTTGCCACTAATTTGGGCTTGTCCTACCGGAAGGTCGTGAATATCGGGCTCATTCTGGTATCGTCCATTTCGGCGGTTGTTCTGATTACGGTAGGGTCGATTCCGTTCCTGGGACTTGTTGTTCCCAATCTCGTGACCTTGTACAAGGGCGACGATCTGCGGAGCACCCTTCCCCACACCGCTGTACTTGGGGCCGTCTTTGTTCTCTGCTGCGACATTCTGGGCCAGCTGATTATTTATCCTTATCAATTACCGGTCAGCTTGACGGTTGGAATCGTCGGCAGCGTTCTCTTCTTATATTTGCTGGTGCGCAGAAAGGCTGACCAAACATGAAACTGAAAATATCTGCTGTCTCCTTGAAGTTTATCGTTCTTATTGCAGCAGCTACATCCTTAATCGCCATCTTTATGGTGATTCAGTCAGGCGGCAGCTGGGACTACATCCTACCGCGCCGCGGCAAGAAGATTATAGCGATCGTACTGACAGGGACATGCATTGCTTATTCGACTGCTATTTTTCAAACCTTAACCAACAACCGGATTCTGACCCCCTCCATTATGGGACTGGATTCGCTGTATATGCTGTTTCAAACCTCAGCGGTATTTGCCTTTGGCAGTACAAATCTCAGCTTCCTGAACAAGAATCTCAACTTCGCCATTTCGATCCTCCTGATGTCAGGCTTTGCGTTCTTGCTGCATCAGTTCCTGTTCCGCAAGGAAGGCAGAAATATTTATTTCCTGCTGCTGGTTGGCCTGATTCTGGGGACCTTGTTCCAAAGCCTGTCCTCCTTTATGGAGGTGCTGATTGATCCGAATGAATATCTCATCTTACAAGGGAAAATGTTTGCGAGCTTCAACAATGTGAATACCGATTTGCTGATGATCGCTATAGCGGCCATTGCCATCGTCACTTTATATGCTCAGCGTTTCAACAAGTACCTCGATGTCCTCGCTCTGGGAAGAGACCATGCTGTAAATTTGGGCATTGATTACCCTTATGTCGTCAAACGGCTGCTTCTTATTGTGATGGCACTCGTATCCATTTCCACGGCATTGGTTGGCCCCATTATGTTCTTGGGTCTTCTTGTAGTGAACCTGGCGCATCAAGTGTTCGGAACCCACCGCCACAAGGTGCTGATATGGGGAGCTATCTTGATCAGTGTTGTTGCTTTGGTTGGCGGGCAGCTCATTGTTGAGAGAGTGTTTACTTTTGCAACGACGGTGAGTGTCATCATCAACTTTGCAGGCGGTGTGTACTTTATCTTTCTACTATTAAAGGAGAATAAATCGTGATTAACGTCAGAAATGTAACGAAAAGGTATGGAGACACTTCTGTAGTGAATGACGTCTCGCTTGAAATTAAACTTGGAAAAATCACCTCTTTTATCGGGCCTAACGGCGCCGGCAAGAGCACGCTGCTCTCCATGATGAGCCGTCTGGCAGCTATAGATGAAGGTGAAGTGGTCATTGAAGGCAAGAATTTGGCACAATGGAATACCAAGGAGCTTGCCAGGAAGCTGTCCGTGCTGAAGCAGACCAACCAGATCAGCATCAGGCTGACGGTTGAGGACTTGGTTGCTTATGGCCGCTTCCCTTACTCACAGGGCAGGCTGAAAGCTGAAGACCGCAAGTTCATTGAAGAAGCGATTACCTATATGGAGCTTGGCCCCTTTAGAGGAAAATATCTGGACCACCTGAGCGGCGGCCAGCGCCAGCGTGCCTTTATCGCCATGGTAATTGCGCAGAATACGGACTACATTTTTCTCGATGAACCGCTTAATAATCTCGACATGAAGCATTCTGTCCAAATAATGAGAGTGCTGCGCCGGATGGTAGATGACCTTGGGAAAACGATTGTCCTGGTCATTCATGACATTAACTTTGCTTCCTGCTATTCCGATTACATCGTGGCCCTCAGAGAAGGTGCCATAGTAAGCCAAGGCACAACTGAAGAAATGATAGATACCCGGGTGCTCAAAGAGATTTATGACATGACGATTCCCGTTGAAACAGTGGGCGGGCAGAAAATTTGTGTTTACTTCTCCTGACAGAATAAAGGTCAATAATCATTCATTAATTTATCCTATTAAATATTTATTCGATTAAATTCGGTTATCCATTTGAACCGGCTGGACAAGGAAGGCGCCAAAGCCGCCGGAGCTCAAATTTTTTATACAACCCATACATTTATCTTAGAGGTGAGTCAAAGTGAAACAAAAAGGCTGGTTTATTCTATCTATGGTGCTCGTTCTGACGATGATCATGACCGCTTGCGGCCAAAATAAGAACACTGCCGGGCAGAAGAGCAATAACAACGGTTCAACTCAGGAGGCTGCAGCTGCTGCTGCTCCGGCTGAGTCTGCCGCAACTACGGAAGAGATTGTCGTTAAGCACCAGCTTGGCGAAGCTCACATTCAGAAGAATCCGCAGAAGGTAGTGGTCTTCGACTACGGCGCTTTAGATACGCTGGATAAATTAGGCGTAGAAGTGGCCGGGGTTCCGCGTGATAATGTCCCTCCTTATCTGAAGAAATATGAGGACTCGAAATATGAAAATGTCGGCAGCCTGAAAGAAGCAGATTTTGAGAAGGTGAATGCCCTTAATCCTGATCTGATCATCATTTCCGGCCGGCTTCAAGATTCCTATGACGAATTAAATAAGATCGCTCCAACCATTTATATGCAGCTGGACACTGCCAACTATATGGCTTCGTTTAAAGAAAACGTTGAAACGCTGGGCCGCATTTTTGGCAAAGAGCAGGAAGCAGAGCAGGAATTGGCCGCACTGGACAGCAAAATCAAGGCCCTTCATGATCAAGTTACGGCTTCCGGCAAGAACGCTTTGATTGTGCTGGCTAATGAAGGCAAGATCAGCGCCTTTGGAGCCGGCTCCCGTTTCGGCATCATTCATGATGTATTCGGCTTTAAGCCGGCTGATGCAGACATTGAAGCCTCAACCCATGGGCAAAGCGTTTCGTTTGAATATGTAATGGAGAAGAATCCGGATTATCTGTTTGTAGTGGACCGCAGTGCGGTGGTTGCCGGTGAAGGTGAAGCGGCTCCGGCTAAACAAGTGATTGAGAATGATCTGGTGAAGAACACCAATGCATATAAAGAGGGACACATTGTTTATCTGGACCCTAATTACTGGTATCTATCCGGCGGTGGACTGGAATCGCTTGCGGAAATGCTGCAAGAGGTTGAAAGCAGTCTATAAACCCTTCGCAAGGATCAGCAGAAAAATATAGAAACAGCAGCCCTCCGTTCTGGAGGACTGCTGTTTTTCAGTTTAGCCTAAACGCCTTTATAACCCTCAGCTTAGCAATGAAAAATATCCACTTCATACGGTGTAAACTCACTCTCACCGCTTCGGTCCCTGCCCGATAACAGTCCAAACGACCCGGCTGGTAAGGTCAGCTTGCCTGCCTCCCGAGATAAATTCAAGACAAACATCATCTTCTCCGGGCCTTCCCCGCGGAAAGAAATCTGCATCCCCAGCGGCAAATCCGGCACATGAAAAAGATCCAGCTGCTCAGCCAGGCTGGTGAACAGCTCGCGGTAGTATGCTTCTTCAGGCTGCGTTCCCAGATAATAGGCAGCTCCGCTTCCAATATTATTCCGCGTAACGGCGGGAATCCCTTTATAAAATTCGCTGCTATACCACGCCACGGGTTCTGCTGTTGTTACCTTCAGCAGATCATTCCACTGCATGCATCTGTAAGACTGCCCCGATAAACCGCTGACCATCCCGGCAGTTTCATGTCCGAGTGCGTCATACTCTTCAACTACCACGCCCAAAGTCTCGGCAAGTCTGCCTGGCAGCTGAGCCATGATGCACTGGTTATTCCGTTCCTTGACCCCTGTCCGGTTCGTCACAACAAGGGTGCCGCCGTCTTCTGCGAACCTTTGGAGCTTGTCTGCAAGATGCTGATCAAGGACAAACAGTGAAGGTGCAATAACGAGATCGTACTGACTGATGTCGGCGCTCTCATCGACAACGTCTGTTCCGATTCCCAGCTTGGTCAGCGCTCTATGGATGGTTTTGAGATTCTCATAGTAATCCATCCCTTCCGCCTGCGGCTGAAGATCCAGCGCGGTGTGGCTCTCAAATGAATAAAGAATCGCAGTGCGATGATGTACTTTTTTTCCAAACAGCTCAGAACTTAAACGGTTCGCTTCACCTGCAAAAGCCGCAAACTCCTTCAGCCTTCGTCCCGGCACACCGCTGTGATCCATCAATCCATGCCAGAACTGCTCTGCTCCCGCCGCGCCGCTGCGCCACCTGAAGAAGACCACGCCGTCTGCGCCCCGGGCAATGCTCTGCCAGGCGAATGCCCGGATAAATCCGGGAACCGGAGTCCGCCAGACCGGCATCCAGCTCCCCGGGGAACCCGCAAGCTGCTCCATGATCCAGAAACCCGGATGACCGGCCGTTTGCGCTTGTCCGCCAGCTTCTAATAAATTGCCGCCGGATTGCTGTCCAGCCGCTTCCCCGGTTTGCCGTTTAAAGCCTCTGGTCCGGTCCAGAGACAAAGCGCCGCTGTACAGATTGGTTTCCGTTTTGTCAGGGCTGGTATTTGGATAATAATCAAAGGAAGCAAAGTCCAGATTCCGGAACAGAAGATCATGGTCAAGGGGAACCGGAGCCCCCCAGGCATTATGAGTAATAAATTGATGCGGGTTCGCGGCTCTGATCTCATCTATGAGCAGCTGCTGAAAAGCTGCAACCGATTCACTTTGAAACCTGCGGTAATCCAGCAGAAAGGAAGGATTGAAATATCGGTGTGAGGTTTCTTTTGGCAGCCTTATTTGGGACCATGCACTGAATTCACCGCTCCACACTGCCGTTCCCCACTCTTGATTAACTCGCTCAAGCGTACCGTACTTTTTGTTCAGCCAATTGTGAAACGCCTCTGTACAGCTGTCACAAGCACACATATGTAAAGAGAATTCATTATCTGTCTGCCAGCCAATGACGGCTTCTTCATTCCCGTAATGGCCGGCTAACTTGTTGGCAATGCGCACCGAAAATGCTCTCATAGAACGGCTGTTATAGCACCGGTGTCCTCTTACACCCGGACTGGATAAATGCTGCCCGGCCAGGACCGGAAGCACATCCGGATAATTCTCGGTAAGCCAGTTAGGGGGTGTCATGGTCGGAATCCCGAGGACAACTTGAATATCGTACCGTTTAAATACCTGTATGGCTTCGTCCAGCCAGTCAAATTGAAAATGGCCTTCACTCGGCTCCATCCGGCTCCACGCAAATTCAGCCAGACGGACTACATTAACGCCGCTTTCTTTCATTAAGGCGGCATCCTTTTCCCAATAGGCTTGCGGCCAGTGCTCGGGATAATAATCTACGCCAATTCTAATCATGGCAAGCATCCTCTCTAGTTAAATCAGAAATTGCCCTGTATGACGGAAGCTTTCAATGGATCCGGAGCCAACCGCCGCGCATAAAGCCGCCCCAACCGCCGCTTCCTCCGGTGAAGCGCTAAGCTTCATCTTCATTCCGAAAATTTCCTCCGCTTTGGCGCATAACACCGGGTTCGCCCGGAGAGCGTTGCCGGATCCGGCTAGTTCGGTAAAGGTGCAGGAGGTGCTAGCCTTAAGGCTAAGGCAGAACTCGTACAGCTCCTCGACCATCCCACTCAAGAAAGCATGGGTTAAGGCCCCGGGGGTGAAATTGCCAAGCGATATCTGCTCAATGCTGCCCCGAAGCTCCGGATTGGCGCGGGTCCCGTTAAAGAAAGGCAGAACCCTTAGGCTCTCTTCACAGCCCGGCGTACTGTGCAGCATCTGATCCATCCAGGCATAGATCTCTTTGGGCAGGACGGTTTGTCCGGTAAAGCCCTCAATAACGTCCCGGAAAAATGACTGCAGCATCGCATACGATTTGCCGCCGCTAAGTGCAGCCCCGACGAGCAGCAGGCCGCCGCCGGGATAAGGCCGTGCCTCCATTCCCTTCGGCACCTCGGCGATTTCCGGCACATAGGCCGATAGCTGGCTCCCCGTTCCGACATTCATCAGCAGCGTTCCTTCCGGCCGCGGTACACTGCCTAGAAAGCTCGCCTGATTATCGCCCAAAGAGACATAGACCGGAATCCCCTGCGGGCTGTGTCCGGCCAAAGTCCCTGAAGGCACAACCTGGGGCAGAAGCGCAGCGTCCATCCCGGCTTTACCAATGGCGCTCCGGTCAAAATCATGAAGCTCCCTCCGGTAGCCCCCAATAGCAGCAGCCTGAGTGGCATCCATTACAGGAACGGGCTTACCGGTAAGCCTAGCTCCTATGTAATCGGCGATGCTGCATATTGACGCTGCTTCAGCCGGCACAAGTCCATGATCCGTATTGTAAGCATGCGTAGCCAGCCCGTAGCCTGGTGACAGATTCATTCCAAATTGCTCGGACAACCGTTCCGCGTAAGTTCGGGATGCTCCGGGAATCATCTGCCCGCCGCGACCGTCCTGCCAAGTATACAGCGGGCTGACGGCCATGCCTTTTATATCCATATAGACGATGCCGTGCATCTGTCCGGTTAATCCGATCCCCGCAGTCTCACTCTCTCTGCTGAGCAGCTCTTCCACCATGCTCAAAGTCTGACCATAAATGGCCTCGGCGTCCTGCAGCCGTTCCCATTCCTGTTCACTTACCAGAAATCCGTGAGCGTGATCTGCCGTAATCCGGTGTAAAATTTTCCTATCTTCAAGGTCATAAATCAAGCCCGAAATCGTGGTGGTTCCGATATCCAGTCCCATAAATTTAGCCAACAGAATTCCTCCCTCGATGGTATTTCCCCTATAAAAAAAGTCTATTGCAAAAGGAAATGAATGCGATTGCAGATTTGAACAAATCGTGTCTATTTCTATGGACGCGCTTTCATGAATAACATATACTAGAAGTGAATTGAATCGCAATGATAAAGCCTGACGCATCAAATACAGCAGCTTTGCTCCACAAATTCTGAGGAGGTACGATTCATGAAGATAGCAGTAATTGGCGGAGGACTTGCCGGCTTAACCGCTGCGGCTTACCTGTCTGAACATCCCGATGTAGAGGGAGTTGTATTTGAGCGCAGCCCGCAGCTCGGCGGGCGTGCCTTTACGTACCAGAAATCCGGTTTCACCCTGAATTACGGCGCGCACGCCGTATACGGCATCGACCGCAACACCATCTCTCAATTAAAACAGGAGCTTGGACTCAGCTTTGAAAGCAGACAGGTCGAAAAGCGTAAAGTGTATTACGCCAAACATAACCAGCTTACGCTCGCTCCTCTCGATTTCATGAACATTGTTAAGACAGGCGTGCTTACCGCTATGGAGAAAGTGCGCTTTGTCGGCGATGTCGCAGCCATTATTGCTAACATTCATCAGCTGAAGAACTACCCGACACTTGGCGAATATCTCGACCGCTCCCACGCTGCAGGCGATGTCAAAGAGCTCTGGGAGCATCTCGTCTGCTCCAACTTCTTTATCACGCCGGAAGAAGCACGCAAGGTGTCCGGTACCGTAATTGCCGATTATTATCATAACCTGTTCCTTTCTTCTAAGCCAGTCAACTATATACTTGGCAGCTGGGCCGTCATCACCGATCAGCTGCAGCAGAAGATCGAAGCCAGCGGACGATGGACCATTTCTGTCAAAGAACCGGTAGAATCCTTCCGGCAAGAAGGAAGCTCTCTCATCCTGAATACCAAGACAAGAGAGAATCTGGAGTTTGACGCCGTAATCTTCGCTATTCCCGTACAGCAGGTCAGCAAGCTGATGGAAGACACCCCTTGGGAAGCTTCCCTTGCTCCTTATGCCGATAATACGTCAACCGAGGTTATGGTCTACGACGTTGGCTTCTCCAAGGTAGTAGCGCGTCCGTTCCACTATATCAGCGATATGGACAATAAAATGTTCATCAGCGACGTGTCTGCTACAGACCACACCGTCGTACCGGAGAATGGCCAGCTGCTCCAAGGCATCGCTTATTTGAACGACCATTTCGAGACGGACGAAGAACGCAAGAAGTATATGGACCACAAAACGGCCAAAATGGAAGAACTATTCGATCAATACTATCCAGGCTGGAGAGAATCCGTAGAGGTCAAGCGCGTCTCCAAGAAAGCCATGGTCTCAAGTGTGAAAAATATCGCCTCCAACAAGCTTCTGCCCAATACGCTTCCCGAGGTTCCCTTCTACTTCTGCGGAGATGGATGTGTCGGCAAAGGCGAGCTTGCTGAGAGGGCTTTCTCAAGTGCCCGCGGCGTTGCCCAGGCATTGATTGCCAATCTGAACAAACCGGAGGCGCTTTCCTCTTAAACCAGGTGCCTGGTGCCTCATCATCATGCGACAGCCCCGCAAGGATCCGTTCAGGAACCCTGCGGGGCTGTTGTTGTTTAACACAAGACTTAATGACTTCGGTGAATATCCGGATAGTTCCGGACATACCCGTGCATATGACGGCGAAACCCCAAATATCTGCTGCCCTGGAAGGTCAGATTCCCTTGGTCGCCTTCTGCAGTTTGTCCGTATTCGTCGCCGTGAACCTCGAACTCCAGCCGGTCTCCGCTTTCCACTTCAAAGGTAACATAGTAGCGGGTGACCGAACGATGAGAATCGGAATCGCTGCTCTGACGGTAGCTGACCACCGTCCTTTTGCTTGTAACCGTCGTAAGCACCGTAAGCACTGGCTGCTTGTTATCCTTAAGCCAGCGATAGACTCCGCTGAAGGCCGAAATCCCAATGATGCCCAGAACGACAATTAAGAACACTGGAATCACTGAACCCGTCATATCTAACATGTCTAATCCGGTAAGCATGCCCACTCCCCTCCTTGACTTTGGAAACGGTGAATACCTGCCTCCCCCGCTTGTTCTAAATATATGCGCCTGAAATCGAAACTTGATAGGCCGGGTATACGGGAAATTCGGCTGCTTGTCTAAATGCAAAAAAAATAACCTTCCTCCGCGGTTTCCGGAAGAAGGTTATTTAAAATTGCTGCTGCTTGCGCTGCTTCTCTTATGCATAATAGTTCATTAGCAGCTGTTTGGTTTCGTCCACTTCTTCAGTTTCCTCTTCAAGCAGATTGTGGGCTGCCCAGCATTCTCTGCAGATCTCTTCAGTGGTGCATTCATGAGCATCTGTACAGGTGTAGCAGAATTGAAGCAGATTTCTTGTAGTTGCAGTATCGAATAATTGAGTTTTCATGATCGTTCACTCCTTGAGTTTGTTAGTTTTTTTAGTGGTGTTCCTCTTTACAAGTTAAATATATCACAGGGGCTGAGATCAGTATGTGATTTATTTCACATAATATAATAAATGCATCACATCATACAGCGGACCCGGCAGTTGAGAAAAAGAAGGCCGCAGCCGGCACGCTCCATCAGAGCATCTGCCAGCTGCGCCCTCCATCTTTAGTAGACAGCAAGCGGGATGTCTTCTCCCCGCTGTTCTGCACCAGAATCCAGCCATACTCCGGCGTGATGAACTGGAGCTTCACAACCTCCGGATAATCCTGCAAGGTAGCGGTCAGCTTAGGACTTTCCGGCAGCGCCGTCCAGATTTTTCCCTGGTTGTCGGTATGGTAGATCAGATTGCCCTGCAGGCTCCAGCCTTCTTGTCCATTTAGAAAGAATGGAACCAGGGCGGCATTCTCACCGGACTGCCACTGCAGAGCGAAATCGACAAACTGAAAGGTCTTACCTCCGTCAGCAGTAAAATAGCCGCTGTACTTGGAAGAATTCGAAGGATCCCCCTTGATGCACCTGACCGGTATGTAAGCCGACTGTCCGTTACCCGGGAAGACGTTTATCTCTTCGGCGGTATATTGGCTGCAGTTCTCCAAATCCAGCTTGCTGAAGAAGCTGCTGTTAGCTGACCAGTGTTCTCCGCCGTCGCTCGTGGTATAAAGATCCGGCTTCGTTAACTGCTGAACAAGAGTGAACCCTTTCTGCTCTGTCGTATAAGCCATATCTTCAAAGTAGCCGTACTGCGGCAGACCGGGCAGCGTTCCGTCAGCGTCAGCGCCGGTGCTGGACGCTTCCTTCGTGTCCGATGACCAGGTCATCCCTCCATCATAAGAATTGTACAGCGTTTTGCTCTGGCTGCCGGACGAGCTGAAGCCTTTGGACAAGATCCAGCCCCGGTCAGGCGTAGCAAAATAGATGCTGCTGGGATCTGCATTTGACGGAAGCGAAGAAATGCTCCAGTGCAGCCCCCCGTCTTTGGTATACAGCAGAATCCCTTCTGTAGAGCCTTGTGCCTTACGCATAATCCAGCCATGGCTTTGATCAAGAAAGTACATTTCCTTGCCGTATCTGATGGCGCTTGGAAACTGCACCGTTGCTGCCGGCGAAATATTGGTCCACGTCCTGCCCTTGTCTTTGGTGGTGTATAACCTCAGTTCTCCCCGGGTAATCCCCCAGGCAATTCCAATTGTATCTGAAAAGAGTTTGAAGTCGGTTAATCGGGTTTGAATCTGATACTTTTTAGCGGTTTCTTCAGAGCTGCTTTCTGTTTTGGCCGTTTCCGGATTCACGACAGTGAGCACCTGGCCATTCTCCTGATTGTCCGCTTCCTGCACAGGCGCAGAAGCCGTTGTGGTTTCTCTAGCTGTACAAGCTGATAGCAGCAGGGAGCCTGCTAACAGGACAATCCACGTAAATTGCCATTTACTCAAACCGTTCTGCCTCCTTTGTTAAGGTCACTTGATTTCATTATAAAAAAAACGGGCATTGAAGTCTATGAAAGCGCAAACAAAGAGGTTAAAGCCGCTTGTCATCCGCAAAATTAACGACAAGATGCTGGGACGGCTTATATACCGCAAAGGAATAGCCTTGCTGCTTCAGGTAGGCAATCACCTGCGGGAGCGCTTCAACGGTCTGCTTGGTTTCGTGCATAAGAATAACGTTAAGATTGCCATGGACCTGGCGCTTGACCTGGGCAATGATTTTTTCAGGGTGGTTCTTATAGCTCCAGTCCTCGGAATCCACTGTCCAGTCCCACATTCTGAATCCGGCTGCCGCTATATCGTCCCTGAAGGTTTTGCTGATCTGCGGAGCACTGCCATACGGGGCGCGGATGAGGTCCACCTCCTGGCCGGTGATTTTCTTATACAACGCTTGCTCCTGCTGAAATTCCTTAATGAAGTTCGCGGAGCTTCCGCTCTTATACAGTTTGCTGTAGCTGTGGGTCATGCTGTGAAGCCCGACGTAATGGCCCTGCGCCAGCAGGCGGGTAACCTTCTTCGAATATTCGGTCAAATTGCTTCCGATTACAAAAAAAGTGGAGTGAATCTTATTTTTAGCGAGAATCGCTGCGATTTGATCGGTATACCGGCTCGGCCCGTCGTCAAAAGTCAAATAGACCGTCTTGCTCTTTACATCTTTAGGCAATAAAGGCTGATCCGCCGATTCATTGGCCTTCGGAGCTGCGGCTGTCTTGCTGGCTGTCCCGGGATCAGCTGAAGGTGAGGCTGCAGACGGTGATGGTGCCTGCGGTTTCTTGTCGTTCACTACTTTAATAGTTGAAGAAGACGCGGAAGATGCAGCTGGAGATGAAGGCTTCTCCACTGTCTGATTAAGACTGCCGGCGTCCTTCGGATTCGCTCCCAAAGCAGGTGAGCTGACGGTTATTGCTCCGCTTGAGCTTGACTCCGTGCGAGCCGTTTGAATTGAAAAGGCCGCCAAAACAACGACCGCTGCCCCCAAGAGAATATTGATTCTAGTTAAACTGATGCGATTCCGTTTCTTCTTCCCTCGCTTGCTATGCTTCTCCATGCCTCACCAATGCCTCTCTCTATTTCTCCCAATTCTCTCCTTACTCTTACTAGGATAATATAAATAATCCGTACGTTTCTTACAGAATGGTTACATCTCAGGGACAAACTTCTCACAATTTGGCGATTTCCATCATGAATTGGCGATTTGAGAGAAAGCAGGAGATTGTTAAAAAGGAGGATTTTGGATTTTGAACTATTGAGGTACAATAGAGGTTAGTTTGGTAAATAGGCCGGAGAAGCCTGACCGTACATATATTTTTAGCAAACTTGGGGGAATAATCAATCGGGATTGGGTAAAATAATGAAAACAGGTCTCGGCCGCCTGCCTGATTTACCAGACAAACTCATAATCAATGCTTAATTTCAATTGAAAAGGAGAAATGAACAATGGCTAAAACGGCACAGCGCGCAAGCCGCGTAGTTGTGATCGGAACAGGCGCTGTTGGCGCTACTACCGCTTATACCTTATTTTTGAGGGAACGGGTCTCCGAGCTGGTTCTGATCGATGCAAACCATGAGAAGGCTCTGGGAGAAGCGCTTGATATGAATCACGGCTTGCCGTTCACGGGCGGCGTGAAGCTTTGGGCTGGTGATTACAGTGACTGCCAAGGCGCCGATATTATTGTGATTGCAGCCGGCTCCAACCAGCGTCCGGGTGAAACAAGAATTGACTTGCTGAAACGAAACGCCGCAATCTTTGATGATATTATCAAGAACATTACCAAATACAACCAGGATGGCATTATTCTCGTGGCAACCAACCCGGTTGATATTCTTTCTTATGTTTCTTTGAAAAAGAGCGGTTTCCCGGTTAACCGTGTTATCGGCTCCGGTACACTGCTGGACAGCGCCCGCTTCCGTTATCTGATCGGTCAGAATCAGAAGATCAATCCGCGCAGCATTCATGCCCATATTGTGGGCGAACACGGAGATTCCGAGCTGCCGCTCTGGAGTCTGGCTAACGTAGCCGGCGTAAATCTTGAAATCAGCGACTCCGACAAAGAAGATATCTTTAACCGCACCAAGAATGCAGCGTATGAAATTATTAACGCCAAAGGTTCAACCTCTTACGCAATCGCCTTGGCGCTTGACCGGATCATTGTGTCCATTCTGCAGGACGAAGGCTCGGTTCTGAATGTGTCCACCCTGCTGAACAATTACAATGGCGTCTCCGATGTATACCTGGGTGTACCATGTATTGTCGACCGTTCCGGCGTCCGGGAGGTTCTCGACATCGAGCTCAATGAGAAAGAGTTGGCACAGTTCCAGGCTTCGGCTAGCAAGCTGAAGGAGCAGATCGCCGGTCTTGAACTGTAAAATCGCTTCTGATCTGCAAAGCAATGATCTGCTTGGCTGAATAAAGAACGAAATCCCGCTGTCCATTGGACGGCGGGATTTTTCTTTTTCGAAATAGGATAGTTAACGGCATTAAACAAAATGATTAACGGCATAAATTATCGAATGTTGTTTAACATTTTGGTTAACATAATATATTTACTGTAAACTCATTGCTTCTAATTGCAGATTCGCTTCTTATTAATAAGGAATTCCATCGTCCGGTTCTTCCGTTTGCTTCTCAATCAACCGTTTGGCAACCGACTCAAAGGATTCCGGCTGGAGCAGCTCGACTGGGGAGAAGCCTTTATCAAACACGAACGAATCCCCCTCCAAAATGACCGCGTAACGGCCGTTCAGCTTGGAGAAATGGATCGTACCGCCGAAATCAGCCAGCTTTCCTTTCACAATGGTATCGCCGATTTTGAACTTCAGCTCGATTTCAGGCTTGATCTCAATAATTCTTTCGGCTGCTTCCACCACTTCTGCAGGCTCCCATTTCTCCTGGATGTCCCGTTTCTCGCTGGCCGCCCAGAGCTCAATATCCCTTTCTATCTGCTGCCGCTCTTCATGAGTCTCATCCGGCCATTTCGTCTCGACATACTGCTGAACATATCCCATGACATGGTCGTTTACGATCTCAGGAATGGACTGTTCGTAGGTAACGAATTTCAGAAAATCCTCAAAATAACGGGCATGAGAAGTCTGATGAATCTTCAGCTCCCATTCGTCAACCATGCCTTCCTCCAGCATATAAGGATACATGATGGATTTCATGCTCCGCGCGCTAATGGCCATTTCCACCTGATTGACGAGGCTGCGTTCATCCGAAATCCGGGCGATCTTCTGCTCGAAATCGCATTTCAGCAGAAAAATAAACGGGTCCTCCGAATAATTTTCCAGAGTCGCCTGAACGATTATTAAAGCGCCGCCGCGGACAGCGCTGGTGTCCAGATAAGCACGCACGACGTCGTCACACGCATATTGGAACCCCTGCTTGTCGCTGGCTGCCCGGATGCGGGCAAACATATTGAAATTGGGATTGCTGTCCAGGCCATAATCAGGCTCAACAATAAAACGGCCGATCTTGGTCGGCGCCTGTTCTGCAGAAGGATTTTTCTCCACCTTCCGTTTCGCAATCCGGTTAAATTCGCCGCTTAAGAAGCGCTGGATCTCACTGTCAATATACTCTTCCCCGTCCAGAGTCTGAAAATGCTTGTAAGACAGATTGGTGCTGCTCGCACCGGATTGCTCTGAACCTTCGGTTTGAATAACGAAAAAGGATAACATTTGAACCAAAAATTTCATGATGGCTTCCCCTTTAATATGGATGAATAGATTAGATTCTTACGCTGAGCTCCAATTTGGCCATCGCTTCCTCTTTCTCCCTGTTCGTAATGTGGGTATAAACGGTAGTGGTCTGTATGGAAGAATGGCCAAGCAGCTCCTGCACCGTTCTCAAGTCAGCGCCCCGGCGCAGCAGCATTGTTGCGAAAGAATGGCGCAGCTTGTGGCTGGAGTAGGCAATTTTGCGGGAGTCCGGCACGCCGGTTTGAAACCGGTCGAACGTCTCGGCAGCGATCTGCTGGATGCAGCGTATGGAGAGTCTTTTTCCTTTCTGGGAGATGAACATCGCTTCCTCTTTGCTTCTCCAGGGACTTAAACGCTTGTCCACCGCGGTCTCCAGATAAGGCAAAACCGCTTCAGGGATCGGGATTCCCCTCCACTTTCGTCCCTTACCAAGAACGCTGAGCGTCTTCTGATCCGGATTGAAATCCGCCAGATTCAGGGCATGAACCTCTCCAACCCGCAGGCCCATATAGCCCATCAGCAGAAAAATCGCGATGTTCCGCGTCTTATATTTGCCGCCGATATGCTGAAGAAACCGCTCCAGCCCCTGCTCATCCAGAAACACCGGCAGCCTGTTCTTCTCCGTCTTGGATTTCTTAATGCCCGCGGCCGGATTATGGTCCAGCAGTTCGAGTTCACTCAGCGCTTTAAAGAAGCAGTTGATGGACGCATGCTTCCTGTTTCTTGTTGTATCGGACACGCCCTTCTCCCGGACGGAGGTCAGATAACTGACAACGTGCAGCTTCTTCACCTGATCCAGCGGCTTTCCGCTGAGCCTGTCCAAAAATTCGCGGACATCGCTTAAATAGGATTTTTGCGTATAAGACGTGTAACCCGCATCCTTAAGCCATATCAGAAAGGCCTCAAGCGGTTCATCGTAAAGCTCGGGGAGATGTTTCATTCGGCAGCCTCCTTGTCAAAACAAAACCGGCCTTAACAGCCGGCAGCTCTTAGCCTTATTGTATCCTTAGTAAGCCTGTGCGGGGGGAAGAGCTTTTGTAAGCCGCTTCGCCGCCCATCAGCCGGACACGTTCTTTCGCAAGCTTTCTGTACGTTACACTGACTTCAAATGGATCGGAGAACAGAAATGGCCGGACCTCAACAAATTCGCGTTCCCTCCAGTAAGCCGTAACCGGTGTATCCTCGGCGGGATTCAAGAAGGAGGTATGGGCAAAACCGTCCCGAAACCAGGGATGCTCCGCTTCTTTGTCTGCTCCCGGCTCATTGAGGCATACATATAAGGAAAGGTCATCACATAACTGTAATAAGCGAAAATGTCTGAGCAGGGCGGGATGCTCCGCTTCAAGCCCCAATTCTCTCCTCAAACGGTCCTGCCTGTTCTCTTCATGCCTCAAAAATCGCTTCCAGGCGGTTTCATGCGCCTGCTGGGTGAAGGACGCAAAGTGCATGCTGCAAATTAGAGAAGCGTACGGGCTCATGTCCTCGACTTCATCAAGCCCCTGCTGATAGGCCGCCAGCTTTGGTTCAAGCGGATAGTCGACAAAGGTATACGGCTTGCCGGTCTCCTCGTTCCAAAGAGGCTTTTTGTCTAAATAGATCCAGCCCCGGTCATGTTCATATATCGCAGTGATCAAATCTGAAGCATATGGCTCATCCGGAGCCAAAACGGCGCTGCTCAGCTGCTTGGCAAAATCTCCGGCCAGCTTCCCGTGCTCGTGCTGCTCGATCATCACCAAACCCATGTCATGTTCACGAACGATCATTAACGGCTGCTCCTTCGCATTTACGTAAGTATTTATTTGGATCAAAAATAAAGCGCTTCTAACGTTTATTTTAACATATCTCTGATCGAATTCCGATTGTTTAAATGCTTAGAATCAAAACTGCGTATAATTTATGTTATACGCAGTTTTTTTGGGCGTTAGTAGCAGGATTCGATTCATCCCCGTCAATAACAAAAAAACCACCCAAAAGGTGGTTTTCTCTACATCTGATAGGGATACGAGTTAATTGCCTGCTGATTCGTTTGATACTAGAGCGCGTTTCGTCTTCAGTCTGTGAAGAGCCATAGCTCCTGCCAGCAGTCCAATACATGCAATCGTAATCGGGCCGGATATTTTATGCAGGATAAAGGTTTCAACTACGGCGAACGAGACCGCTAGTGAAATCACCGGAGAAAGAATCCAGACTTTAATGACCCTCTTCACGATCGGACTCCGCCAGAAGCTGCTGCCGTGATTGGCGGTTCCGATGCCAAAGATCGACATGGTGGTTGCCTGGGTCAACGGGACAGGAATTCCGAATAATGAAGCGATAATGACGAGTGTTCCCGAGGTTAAGGAGACAGCGCTGCTCTTCATCAAGGAGAGCTGGGTAATCTTGGTTGCGTTCGTCTCCAGAACCCTTCCTCCAAGCAGAAAAGCCCCAAGTGCCACGAACAGACCTCCCCAGAAAATAGCACTGGACGTATCAATCAGCTTTGCGCCGACGAGCGGGCCAACAGCGTTCGCCACGTTGTTCATCCCGGCTGAGAACGCCTCATAACAACCGGCTCCAATCAGCAGCAGGGTGAAGAACCATTTTCCAAATTTCGAACGGGTCACACGCTGTTCAATTGGAGAAATAAGGCGTCCAAGTCCGTAGGAAATGACGTAAGACAGGAAAGGCATGACGATCCATACGCAGGCAATGAACAGCACTTCTCCTATGTTTATCGACTGATACGCGATCCCGACGCCGACAACCGCTCCTACAGTTACCTCGCTTGTCGAGAGAGGAATCCCAAGCAGGTTGGCAATAAACAGTGTTAAACAGGCAGAAGCAAGAATGCCAATTGTGATCTTAACGTTCAGCAGATCCGATGGAATAATGCCTCCCGAGATCGTCTTGACGACCTCCCCTCCTCCGAGGTAAGCCCCCGCAAATACGGAGACAGCAGCCAGAAGCAGGGCTACCCATTTTATACGAATGGCGCCTCCGCCATAAGCCGCCCCCATCGAAGCAGCCGTTCCGCTCGCGCCTATATTAGCAGCAAAGAAAAAAGCGACGATCAACGCAATGCTCAGCAAGTTAATCAGTCCTTCCAATTCCGAGTAATACAATGAGTTTTTAATATTATAAGTGTGATTGATGAAATAGTAAAGAGAAGATTATATCTATTTTCTATATGCACAGCAGCCCGCCTGTGTGCTTGTTCCTAAGAACGCAAAGAGCTGCCGCAAATGGGCTCATTCTTTGTCAAATGGACGCCTGAAGCGCAAAAAGTCTTTGCCGACAGCGGCTTCCGCTCGGTCGATCCGGATATTGAGAAGCAGTACGCGGATAAATATTGGGAGAAAGTCAACAAGGAGCTGTATGGGGACGGAGGTATTTGGGATCAAGTGGTTGTAAATCAATAAGCTTTAGCCAAATTGGACATCTGGGCTGATAATGGAAAGAGGAGGATCCGGCAGCGGATACCTCCTTTTTTTTGCACGCTATCAATATCTGGGCTTTATGCTTCACTATCTGATATTGCTGCCTTCTAACTCACTCGTAGCTTACTGCATCCCTGGCCGACTGCAGGCGCTCCTTCTCTTCATTCAAAGCGGCTTCAAGCAGATCCACGCCCTGTCCGTCAGCGGAATGCTCCTGTGCTTCGGAAACCGCTTGTTCCGTATGAACCAGACGGTTCTCAGCCTGTTCGATCATTTGTTCCGTTGGATGGCTCAAAGCCTGGGAAACGGCATTTGTAAGCTTATTAATGGAAACCTGGGCCCTGGAGTTCGTATTGTTGGTATGCAGACTGGAATCATAATGTTTCATGGATGAATAACTCCTCCCTTTCATGCCTTAGTCCCCATTAGCTTGCTTGAGTAAGGAATTTCTTATTCATCCTCGCCAGCGGAAGCTTTAATCCATAATTTAGAGAAATCCAGATAGCCGAAGCTTGTTTTGCTTAAGCCTTGAAAGCTCTGGTCATAATGCGCTCTTTTGTTCAAATGGCAGCCATAAAGAAGCCAATTATGATCCCTTAAGTGCTGCTCCACCCTGCTCAGCATGCTTTGTCTGGTGCTTTCAGGCTGCTGCAGGAAGTCGTGAACGAGGTTATCTATAATGTGCTTCCGCTCTTCGTTCAGAAACAGATGAATCGAGCTTTCATTTTTGAAAAAGTTAATCAAATCCCATTCCCAATCATCTTCCAGCGTCTCTTCAGCAAGAATGAAATGCGCCTTGTCCGGGACGGATCGAAGCCCAATATTCTCATAAAAGATCCGGGTAACCCGTATTCCAATATGGGCACACCGCTTTATGATCCACTCTGACTCCTCTTCCTCCTCCTTCGAACTTCGGCAGGCCAGAACCACTTCTTCACCTTGATAACCGTTCTGCTCGAGCAGACGCCGTGCCTCTTCGAGGGTACCATATTCAAGAGAATGCGCACCGAATTATGTATCTTGGAAAAGGGTGAAATAAATATCCGGTTGTTTACACTTTTACTTCCCCTTTTTCCAGTTACAATTATAATAGAAATCTAGCAGAAGGAGAACGCTTATGATTCAGTCATTTCGTCAGATTCACCCTTTGGCCTGGACGATCATTATCGGGACCATGTTCGGCCGTCTTGTCACTTCAATGAGCATTCCGTTTCTATCCATCTACTTAACCCAAGTGCTTGGCGCTTCCTCTGCGGAGACAGGCATCACTGTTGCTGTCAGCTCTCTGGCCGGCGTGCTTGTCAGCTTCTATGGCGGTTATATTTCCGATCAGCTTGGACGCAAAAAAGTCATGCTGGCCTCCGTATTCGGCTGGGCCTGTGTATTCTTCGGATTTGCTCTGGCTCATCAGCTTTGGGTCTTCTTCGTGGTAAATACGCTGAACGGACTGTGCAAATCTGTATTCGAACCGGCCTCACGAGCCCTATTGTCTGATGTAACTCCAAGAGAAGAAGCTTCTCATCTTCAACATGAGATATTTTGCTGTAAACCTCGGGGTTGTGTTCGGCCCGCTGATCGGTCTGATGCTTGGCTCGTCCCGTTCTACTTTTCCATTCGTTGTTGCTGGTGCGGTTTATGTCCTATATGGCCTGGTTATTTTTATGCAGTTTAAGGTCCACCCGGTTCACGGGGCCGCGCCCCAGCGGACAGCCTCTCCGCGGATGAGGGAAGCTCTGCAGACGACCAGCCGGGATAAAGTCTTTCTGCCTATTCTGCTCGGTACTATATTCTGTGTGCTGGGTTACGGGCATTTCAGCTCAACGCTTGCCCAATACGTTGCCTTAAATCCTCATTTTGAAAATGGCAGCCGATTGTTCTCTTACATGCTCACTCTTAACGCTGTAACCGTCCTCGTCATGCAGTATCCGCTGGTAAAGACCGCCAGCAAGCTTCCTCCTGTCGTGCCTCTTATAGCAGGAAATTTCTGCGTGGCCGGAAGCCTCCTGATCTTTGGTGCGGCCAATCAGATAGGGATGCTAATGCTGGGCGTGGTTGTTTTTACAATTGGAGAAGTCCTTATGTTTACAATGATGGACGTGCTTATCGACCGGGTTGCCAAACCGGAATGGCGCGGAACGTACTTCGGAACGATCGGCTTTAATAATATCGGCAATGTTCTTGCTCCCATTCTGGGCGGGTTTCTGCTTGACGGGGCAGGGGCGGGGAACGGGCTGATGATCTTTGTTCCGCTTGCAATTACAACCGCATTCGGAATTCCGCTGCTTCTAATCGCCCATCGCCGGCTGTCAATACGAGAGACTGCAATAAAACAGACACCCGCTGCCTAAGCGAGTGTCTGTCTCTTTTACCAGGCTATTCGTCCGCAATTGGAATATAAATGGACATTACCATATGATCCGGATAACGGGAGTTCCGCACATCGGTTATTTCAAAATCCGGTCCTTCACGCCGCTCATAGCCGGATTGCAGCAGCCATACGCCATAAATGTATTTGCGGGCCTGCTGGGTTTGCTCTGCTGTGCCGTCGGCTTTAAATACCGCATATTTCTCTCCGGGAAGCTGCATATGAATCAGGTCAGGATCAAGAGACTGCGGAACATCAGCAACCTGTTCACCAATCACAAAAGAGAAATCCCCCTCTTCCCCAAAGTCGCAGGCAATTCCGTAGGACATATCCGGTGCAGCTTTGTTTGCAATCCTCATAAAATATTCTTTGCTGCCAAAGTCAAAATAAAACCCCGGAATTTCCTGAAAATACGCTCCGTCCTTTAAATTTGTCCGGTATCTGCGTCCAACGATTACTCTCGGCTGCAGCTCCTCGATCACTGGCTTGTGCATGATCAGACCCTCCCCTGCGGATTGGATATAATCCATAAACTGCATTGGCTGCTGAAGCTGAGGCTTCGGCGCAGCATCCGGATTCCGGCGGAGCTTCGCAGGAGTCACCCCTGCATAACCGGCAAAGGCACGGGTAAAAGCTTCCTGTGAGCCATACCCGGCTTCAAGTGCAATATCCAGAATAGAAGCCCGGCTGCTAACCAGCCGCGTATAGGCCGCGGACAGCCGCCTGTTCCGGATGTATTCTTGGACGGAATAGCCGGAAATGGTATGAAAGATTCTTTGAAAATGAAACGAAGAAAAGCCAGCTCGAGCCGCTACCCTTATCATGGTCAGCTCTTGATCAAGATTGTGTTCAATATATTCCAGCGCCTGCTGGATACGGGAGTAGTATTCCATTCTTAACTCCTTATTCGGTTGGATTGGGAGCGATCGCAGCCCTTATTTCTGCTCCCATCATACAACAGATTAAGGCGGCGGATTTGATCGTGCGTGCTATTTTTAGTTAAGTTTACATAATTAATATTATGTTGAAAGACTCTCTTTTTTCAGAGTTAGAGTACTAGAGTTGATCGAAGCATGTGGAAGCTAGGTTCGTGAGATTAATTTTTATTGTGAATTTTTCAGGTAATGTAATTAGGCGAATAGAAGATTATCGTTCGCTTTAAACAGCCAAATCTACGCCGACCACTCCCACAATTTCTCCATTCCGGTTGACAATAGCTCTTGAAAGCGTGATGCACGACCGTTTCGTGATTGCGGAGACGTATGGCTTGGATACAAAGGCGCCGTCGCTCATAGCCCCTGCCCACCAGTCACGTCGTTTCGCATTCAGCAGCCCGGCAGCGGGCTCTGAGAAAATAAACGTTCCGTCCGTACGGTTGGACCAAATCGCCTGCAAGTCACCTACTCGGGACAGATAGGAGGTTAACACCGACTGATGGCGGTCTTCATTTTCAACCTGCAAAGCTTCATTTCCTGCTATCGCTGACAGGATCTCCTGCATTTCCTGAATCTTGTTGGTGTAGAGGGTCTCGTCTGCCCTGTCTGCTCCGGTAATTTCCAGCACCGAGCGCTGAAGGGCCTCTGACTCTTGCAGCAGTTTGGCGCTTACGACATTTAGCTGGTTGATTTGACCACGCTGTTTGGTCACCTGCTCCAGGGTCAGATCCACGTTGCTAATCGTTACGTTCACTATCTGCACGGCTTCGTTCAGCTTGTATGAAGTCTGCTCAATCAGCTCCCGCTGGCTTCCTGCCGCGCCCAATGTTTCGCTGACCGCACCTTCCACCTCTTTGACCCGGCCCGCAACTTTCTCCAGTCGAGCATTTACGGCTTCCACTTCTTTCACACCGTCTTTGACCGCAGACTGCTCGAGATTAACCGATTCAGCCGCTTCTTTTACTTTAGTCGTAATATCTCTCAATAGTGAAGTGGACTGGTCAACAGACTGCTTGCTCTGATCCGCCAGCTGCCGAATCCGGCCTGCTACAACAGCAAATCCCCGCCCTTCTTCTCCGGCCCGTGCTGCTTCAATGGAGGCATTTAAAGCCAGCAGGGAAGTTTCCTCAACGATTCCGTTTATGAGGCTGTTGATCTCCTCGACCTTGGTTATCCGGTCAGCCAGATGGCCAAATTTCTCCCGCATCAGACCGCCTTGCTGCTCGAGCTGATCCATAACGGTCCGTGTGTTATGTATAGATTCTACAATCTCCTTAACACCTTGACTTGTTTCCTGCATATTGGCGCCCAGCCGGTCGGTAAGCCTGGATATATGCTCACTTGCTTCAGAAGCTTCATTCATTTTGGAAAAAGCGTCCTCCAGCTTCGCGTTCGCCTCATAGCTTCGTTCTCTAAGATCCATTTCGTAGGCGTGTGAATAATCGGCGCTCTCCTGGAGCATGTCTGTATGCCGGCTGATCTCCTCCAGTGCCCCGTATAGTCTGTCAGCTGTAACCTGAATCTCATTCCCTAACTGCTTCACTTCACCTTCAGCAAGCCCTAAATCGGAGTGCAGTTTACGCATTCCCAGATGCGTCCGAAGCGATATCCAGCCAAGAACCAGCAAAGCAGCTCCCAGGATAACCTTGTGAATCCAGTGCATGCTGATAAACATCGAATAAGCGAACAGTACGGCCAGACTTACAGTTAAACCACCTATCAAACGATTTGACTTCATCTTGTCCCCTTCTCTCTTCTAGGCTAATCTGCTTTTCTGTCTGATCCTTCAAGATGTTTTATGTCAGATTTCCTCACATTATATCAGTTTGCCTTCTAGGAGAAAATACTTTCCTGATCGTTTTATGCTATAAAGCTTTAAAGTTTTATAGTTTTGGACTTAGGATGCCAATCAAGGAATGGGGGGATTTGAATATTAGTTAACATAATTATTATTATGTTGGTTACCTTTTTTCTTAGTTGTATAGCTAAAGTAGAAGATTTGCAGGGAGGAACTAGACGGCTTTGTGTTTTCTATTATGAATTTTTCATATGTTGTTTTTTTAGGATATTTTTATTCAGTTATTGTTCTTAAACATAAACTAATGTCGAAGAAGAATAAATAAACGTACGATCCTGTACGCACCCGGTGGACAATATAGACAAGCTGTAAAAATGTCGAGAACAGAACCGGCTGCTGTTCCAAACAAGGCAGCACAAAAAAGGCTAAAGATCACGGCAATCCGTGTCTTTAGCCTTTCTAAATGACTATTGTTGCTTATTCGGCAAATTCAACATTATGATAAACCTGCTGTACGTCTTCCAGGTCTTCAAGGGCATCGATGAGCTTCTCAAATTGAGTCAGCGCATCTCCTTCCAAAGTGACATAGTTCTGAGCCAGCATGGAAAGCTCCGCAACGGTAAACTCGCTGACTCCGGCTTTCTTGAGCGCCTCCTGCACAGCATGGAACTGATCCGGATCGGCATAGACGATAACAGCCTCGTCTTCTTCAAGCACATCACGCACGTCGACATCCGCTTCGATCAAGATCTCCATCACTTCATCAGCTGTTTTGCCTTCCAGACCGATAACGGCCGTTGGATCAAACATATAAGAAACCGATCCGCTGACCCCCATGTTCCCGCCGTTCTTGTTAAACGCGGAGCGAACCTCCGGTGCGGTACGGTTAACGTTATTTGTCAGCGCATCTACAATGATCATAGAGCCGCTTGGGCCAAATCCTTCATAACGGAGCTCGACATAGGTCTCATCCCCGCTGCCCTTCGCTTTATCAAGCGCACGGTCAATGATGGCTTTAGGGACGTTGTACGTTTTGGCACGTTCCAGAACAACCTTCAGCGCACGGTTCGACTCCGGATCAGGCTCGCCTTTCTTGGCCGCTACATAGATTTCAACGCCGAATTTGGCATAAACACGGCTTGTATTTGCGTCTTTCGAAGCTTTCTTCTCTTTAATATTGTTCCACTTGCGACCCATACTAATCCCACTTTCTTATCTTGTGATTATATAAATCCTGCTTCTTCATAACCAATATACCTCGTCCATTATATCCTTTCCGAGGGGGTTCGAACAAGTCTTGAGCATTAGAATCATGATAATGATTATGACCATACTTATAATACGGATGCTCTAATGCTCAGCAGCCGGCGCGTGTATCAAACAGCTGCAGTGTATTGCCGCTGCCTGCCCGGATCCGCTCTTGATAGCGGCCCGCCGTGTACTCGTCCACAACTGCCCTCCAGAAAGCCTGGGCGGGGGTGTTGGTCTTCAGCTGCGAGATGTACCAGCGCCCCGGGAACCGGTCAAAGAGAGCGTACGCAGCCGTGCGGCCCACGCCGGTGCGGCGGAATCTTTTTAATACAAAGAACTCAGCCATATAATGCTCTCGTCCGGGTTCTCCTGAGGATGATCAATCAATGCGAATCCGGCCAAATGCTCGCCGCAGCGGATCAGAAACGCCTGATATTCCGCATCTTCATTCCTATAATACTTGTCCAAACCGGGATAAGGCTGAAACTTCCCCGTTTCCTCAACCTGAATATCCAAATAAGCCGTGAAATCGTAGAAGTAGAACTGCATCAGATGATGCAAAACTCCGGATTGGCTGGCTGTAACAGGCTCCAGAATGACATTCATACTCTCCCGCCTCTCCTTAAGCAGATCCATAAATTATGATAGAATAGGATGACCGATGAACGAAAAAAGGTGATCAATCAGATGAATATCCAAAAAACCATCGACCGCTCCAAGTTGGACGAAAAGGTACTGCATATGCCCTGGTACGTGCAGCAGTTTATTGACTACAAGCTTCCGGATTTATCGCCTTCCACGCTGCTCGAATACGTCAGAGACTATGAACAGTTCTTCAGCTGGCTTAGAGCCGAGGGCTTAAGCGCCGGCCAAGACAACAAAGATGTGACGCTGCAGGAGCTCGAAGTACTTCATATGGAGAGCATTGTCGGCTATCGGATTTATCTCAGCACGCGCACCCAAGGAACGAACAGCCGGGTGACCATTTCGCGCAAGCTCTCCTCGCTTCGATCCTTATTCCACTACCTCAGCCAGATCGCTGAAGACGAGCAATTTTATCCCCTTCTGAAGCGGAATATCATGGCCAAGGTGGAAGTGAAACGGATCCATAAACCTAAAGATACCGCGGCCAAGCTGAAGGGCAAAATTCTGGAGGATGACGAGCTGAATGAATTTGTTGCCTATATCCATGAGCATTACCGCCAAGATATCGAGAACAACAAACAGGCCCTGCATGCTTATGAAATGAACCGTGAAAGGGATGCCTGTATCGCCAGCCTGATCCTGAATTCCGGCCTTCGCGTCTCCGAGGTGGTCAATCTGAATGTCGACGATCTCGATTTGGCGAACAAGATGCTCCACGTGTACCGGAAAGGCAACAATGAAGAGACCTTCAAAACCCCTGTCTATTTCCGGGAGCAGGCCCGGGATGACCTCATGGAATACATGAATTTGAGACAAAACCGTTACCGTACGCCAAAAAGGGAAAAAGCCCTCTTTATCGCCCTGCCCAACGGGGCATCGGAAGGGAAGCGGATGACCAAACGGGCCATCCAGGCCATGATTATCAAATACGCCAAGCGGTTCGGCAAACCCTTCCTGACCGTTCATAAACTGCGGCATTCTTTCGCGACGGATTATTACCTGCAGAACGACATTTACAAAACCAAAGAGCAGCTTGGCCACGCCTCGACCGAAACGACCGAGATTTACGCTCACCTGACAGACAAGACGATGTCCGAGGCGATTGAACGCCGGCATGATTCTTAAATGCTTACACTCTGAGATACTCTTGCAGCCACTCCGCGATCCGCTGATGCTCCCCGCGCTTAAAGGAAGGGAGCTCTGCGGATACCGCGTCTGTCTGCTCCTCCGCTTCTGGTGCAGTTCCCTTTGCAAAATGTACTGCTTCCGCACAAACGGCGGCGATCACACGGCTGCAGTCCTCAAGGAGAGTCAGGTCCTCTGGGGAACGAAGCATCACAATCTTCGGGTAATGCTCCTGTTTGAAGCCCTCTACAACAATCAAATCAGCGGCTCCCAATCTCGTAATGAGCTCCTCCAGACTGCTTGACTGTTCCTCTATTAGAGCCGTTCTGGCGGGAGAAGAAATCGCTACAGCTGCTGCTCCGGCCTGCGTCATCCGCCAAGTATCCGTGCCGGCATGGTCCATTTCGAATTCATGGGCGTCATGCTTAATGACCGCTACCTTAAGCCCCTTCTGTGAGAAAAACTTCACCAGATACTCAGCAAGCGTGGTTTTGCCGCTGTTCTTATAGCCTATGATCTGTATAATCTCCGCCATCCCGGCACCCGACTCCCTTCCCGTCTATAACCATTTCTGCAGCCGGATTGCCTTGACTTTCTCACCGGCTTTAACTCCGGCCGTTGTGGGAGGAATCACGATTAATATGTCGCTGTCTTTAATCGTGATCATCACTCCGGACTCGTCGAGTTTAGCGGGCCGGACATAAACCCGCCCGTCTCTGATCTCCATACTGCCGCGGACAAACCGCGTAAAGTTGTTAATTTTGGGATAATCATCAGCCAGCAGTGCTTCAAATTCAGGCAGGAAAGGCTCAGATGCCCCCTGCATGCTGCGGATTGCCGGTCTGACAAACAGCTCGAACCCAACGAAACAGGCCCCGGGATTACCGGATAGTGCAAACAAAAGCTTATCTCCGCTGACAGCAGCTGTAGTTACACTGCCAGGCCGCATAGCGACTTTATTAAACAGCATGTTGAGACTGCCTTCCTGCATGAGGTCCGCCATAATATCAAAATCCCCTACCGAAACGCCGCCGGTAGTGATGACCATATCGTACTCTGCGAGCGCCTGTGTGACCCGCTGCTTGGCCAGCTCAAGGTCGTCCGCAATCGGTTCGAGAATATACGGCTCGCCGCCTGCGTCCTGAACCTGGCATGCCAGCGTATAGGTATTGCTGTTCCGGATCCGGCCGTCCTGCAGCGGCTCCTCAACCCTCAGCAGCTCAGAGCCGGTAGAGCATATGGCGATTCTCGGCCGCCGGTATACTTTTACCTTGTGAAAACCAAAGGTTGCCAAAACGGTTGTTTCGCCAGCGGAAATCAGCCGTCCTGCCTTTAGCAGCGTCTCCTGTGCCTGAAGCTCACGTCCGATCGGCGTCATATTGGTGCCCGCTGCGATCTCTCTTTTTACCGTTATAAAGGTTCTTCCGTCCTGCTGGTGAGTGTCTGTCATTTCGAACATGACCACAGCATCCGCCTCATCCGGCACCTTGGCGCCTGTCATAATCCGGGCGGCTGTCCCAGGGCCAAGTTCAGCCTGCGGCAGCGAACCTGCCGGAATAACATCAATCACCTCAAATCGGGCCGGATGGCTGGACGAAGCGCCCTTTGTCTCCTCACTGCGGACAGCAAAACCATCCATCCCCGAGCGCCGGAAATGCGGAAATGGATGGGGGGAGAGCACATTCTCGGCTAAAATGCGGCCCCGGACTTCCGTAAGAGGAACCTCTTCTTGGTCCATAGGCTTGATAGAGGCTAGAATCAGCTGCTGCGCCTGCTCCGGCTGCATTACGCTGCGCTTAAACTTAGGGTTATGTAAATTTTCCTTGTCCATAGGCAATTCCATTCCTCCTGGTTCATTGAAGTACTGGCTTTGTTACCCTGATTTAGCTTGATTCAAACCAGACTTGGACTATAAGCTTTATTTCTATCCTATTTGGAATTTCCTGTGATTGCAAGGAGAGCGGTATGCCGCACAAAAAAGCAAAAAAACCGCTGGCGGCGGTTTTTTCAAGTAAGGCGACTGCTTAGGCAATAGTTTACGCCATAGCTTTGCTTGGCAACCGCATTGACAATAGCCTTGGCATTAGCTTTAACAATCGCTTTGGTCTTAGCTAAAACGGCATCTAAGGACGGCGGAGATCTCTACTCGCCTTTCTGCTTCCTGATGTATTCCTCCACCAGGTGTTCGGAGATTCTGCCTACTTCCCGGATTTCCTCTTGATCAAGATTGTCATAATGGATTCCCATGATGATCACAACCGTGCTGCCGAGCTGCGCGGCGGCTTTGTGCGCAAGACTGTCTGTAAGCACATGCTCCTTGTGTCCGGGTACGGCAGACGTCTGGGTGAGCACCCCGTCCTCAGATTGGGAGGATACTGAAGCAGCTCCGATATGTGCGGCTCCTCCGGTAATCACGAGGAGATGATCTTGTCCCAGCCGGCTTGCATGCAATTCGATATCATCCAAATTCCTCATCTATATAATCCCCCTTATCTCCTGCAGCGACTTGATTCCTTCCTGACGCATAAACGCGCTGATGCCTTCTACAAGCTCTTCTCCTGCCCGCAGACTGACAAAATTATGGGTTCCCACCTGTACCGTCTCCGCTCCAGCCATTATAAATTCAATCGCATCCTCGGCCGAGCTGATGCCTCCCATGCCCATAACGGGTATGGAAACAGTCTTGCACACCTGATGAACCATACGGAGCGCGATCGGCTTGATTGCGGGGCCGGATAAACCGGCATAGAGATTCTGAAAAACACTCCTCCGTTTATGGATGTCAATCTTCATAGCGGAGAACGTATTCACAAGCGAAATGCCGTCCGCTCCCTCTTCCTCGCACATGGCAGCCATGCCCGTCAGATCCTCTGCATTGGGCGAAAGCTTGACTACAAGCGGAAGAGACGTCGCTTCGCGCACCAGCCTGACCACTTCACGGGCCGTTTCCGTCCGGATTCCGTAAGCCATTCCGCCCTCTTTGACATTCGGGCACGAAATGTTCAGCTCAATCATGTCGTAGGCAGGCCGCTCATCTGCAAGGCTGCGGACCGAGAAATTTTCCAATATTTCCGCACCTTCCTCATAGTCCGATAAACAGCCGCCGCCCAGATTCACAATACGCACGGTGTCTAGCTGCTGCCAGAAGGGAGTCTCCTCTTCCAGGAAGCCCATGATTCCCGGGTTCTCAAGCCCCACACTGTTCAGCATGCCGGCCGCCGTTTCCCAGACCCG
Organism: Paenibacillus pinistramenti; assembly: GCF_005869875.1. Lineage (GTDB taxonomy): Bacteria > Bacillota > Bacilli > Paenibacillales > Paenibacillaceae > Fontibacillus > Fontibacillus pinistramenti. The sequence continues at coordinate 79,448 of NZ_VAWG01000002.1, read as the reverse complement.
CAGGCCTTCGTTCCCCTCTTTCGCCTTTAGGGTGAGGCCTTTGCCTGATATTCCGCCGAGCTTGTTCAGATCATAAAATTTCGCATATTCACGTCCAAAGCCAAAGGTTCCTGAAGCCATGACAACCGGATTCTTAAACAGAACGCTGCCGATTCTGCAGGTTGTATCAACCACCAAAGACCACCTCCTCCACCGGAAAAACAGGACCGTCCGCGCAGGCCTTCCTGCGCCCGCCGCTGGTTTTGGTGCTGCAGACTAAACACGCACCTATTCCGCAGGCCATCCGGTTCTCAAGCGAGACAAATACCTTGCCTGCTGCTCCGGCAGCTTCATTCTTCCGCTGCATCGCCTTCATCATGGGCTCCGGTCCGCACACCCAAACCTGGTCATACGCCGTTAAGTCGATTTGATCCGTAATGTAGCCTCCGATATCAACGGTCACACGTGAGCTTAGCCGCTCGAACTCAGCAACAAGGTAAGGCTCCCGGCTGAATCCCAGGTAAACCTCTGCCTGGGGCAGGTGTTTAAGCGCATAGTATAACGGAGCAATACCGATCCCTCCTCCTGCCAGCGCGATTTTGCCGGAGGCGGCAGGGAAGCCGTTGCCAAACGGCCCTTCAAGGCCAATCCGGTCTCCAGCCCGCAGCTGCGACAGCAGCCTTGTTCCTTCTCCTGCCGTTTGGTACAGAAAATGAAGCTGATCGCCTTCTATGTCAAAGATACTGATCGGACGGGATAACAGCGGCGACGTGCTCCACGCCCTGAGCATATAGAACTGCCCGGGGAGACCGCCGCTTTCACTTCTGACCGTCATCCGAAAGATACCGGAACTTAACTGGACATTGTCCAAAATTACCGCGTCTGCCATAAGCTCCTCCTACGATTTAAGCTTTGTACTTGTACTTACGATGCCTGTTTTACGGGGCATAGTCTGTGAAACATATCACACCAGGAAGCAGCCGGATAATTTCGGTTCAAACAGGAAACAACAACAGTAACCTACACCGAAGGAGAGATCAGCTATGCCGGGCCGAAGCCGTACTGCCGCCGTCTTGTTCATGGTGCTTCTGTTCATGTTTGCCTGCCCTGCTTACGGCAAAGAGCCAAGCCGTGAACCCTCCCGGCCGGAAGACACCCCTTCGTTCCAGCAAAGTCAAGCACACACGCTGACACTGGCGGAGCTGCGGCGCAAATACGCGGACACCTTTAAATTCAAAGGCCCTCATGCCCGAACGAAAGAAATTGCCCTGACCTTTGATGATGTGCCCGATCCCCGGTTTACTCCTGAGGTTCTAGCCGTATTAAGACAGAAAAAGGTGAAGGCCACCTTCTTTGTGGTCGGGAACCGCGCCCGGCAGCATCCGGCTCTTCTTAGAGCCATTCAGCAGCAGGGCCATGCGATCGGCAATCATTCCTACGACCATCCTCTGCTGAAGAAACAAAATATGAAGGATTTCAAACGCGAAATTCTGATGACCGAACAGGTGATCTATCACATAACAGGCCAAAAGCCTCTGCTCATCCGTCCACCCTACGGGGAGATCAACGAACAGCAGGTAAGATGGGCGCGCCGGAACGGCTACAAAATTGTGAACTGGAATGTGGATTCGCTGGACTGGACCGGAATAGGCCGTATAAATGTAGAACGAAACGTGCTTTCTCATGTCGTCCCCGGCTCAATCGTGCTGCAGCATGCGGGCGGCGGCGTTACTTCGGATTTGACTGGAACTATTGAAGCCCTTCCCTTCATCATCGATGAACTTAAGGCACGCGGTTACCGCTTTGTTACCCTGCCGACCATGCTGCATACCCCTGAGAATAAAAGGCCAAAATAAATGACTGACCTTACTAAAACCGTACTAAAAAAGCCAAGCCGAATTTCGCCGGCCTGGCCTCATTTCCCGCTATTGCAAAATATAAAGAGTAACGTCCTGCAGGCCGAACTGATTGACTTCCGATTTGGAGCCAGGGACAAAAATATCAATCCGGTTGCCTTTAATGGCACCGCCCTGATCGGAAGCTGTTGCAACAAAAGCGTTCTTAGGCAGTCCGTTAAAGCTGTGCCCGGTTACCAGCACCTTGGTGCCCATTGGAATTACGCTGGGATCAACGGCAATTGTTCCGAGCTTCAGAGGGTTGCCGAAATAGTCCACAGCGCCCCACTGACCGTTCTCGTCAGCTGCTGATGAGTAAGCAGAAGCAACGACATCAATCTTCTTGTTATAGTTAAAGGATTTGCCCCACGCTTGTACAATTTTGCTTTCTGCCAATTCTTTAAGCGAGCTGGCATCAGCCGTAATCTCCTTGCTGCTGGCGGAGGCAGACGTATTTGCGTTTAACAGGGTTACAGCTTGTCCGGTGGATGCTGTCTTGACTGAGTCCGGGATGTTCAGCTTTAGTCCTTCATAGATATTGGCTGCCTTAACATTTGGATTTGCTTGCATAAGAGCGTTTACAGTAATTCCGTAGCGCTGAGACAGCGAATAGAAGGTGTCACCGTCTTTAGCGGTATAGCTAGCGGCGAAAGCAGGTACCTGCAGGGAAAGAGATGCCCCCAGAATAAATGCTGCGGTTCTTACAAACAAAGATTTACGTTTACCGGTTAACATTGATTTCTTCTTCATGTTCTTCTTCATGGCTTATGTATCCTCCTTAGTCAGCGGGCCAGGCTGCAGCCCCCTCTGCTTTGGTTGAGTAAGTCAGTTACTAATATATCACAACTTTGTAACCTATGGAGATGTAATTGTTACCATTTTGTTATCATCCATCAAAATTATAGAAATAACTTTTATTATGTTAACCAATTTTACGGAATTCAGGATAAAAAGCATGAAAAAAGACCCTCTAAAGGGTCTTTTTTGTGAATTTTTCAACTCTTCCATGCAAGTGAGAAGTTTACAAAGTCTTAACCAATGGATTCTTCAGGCTGTTATAACACTTTGCTCAAGAAATCGCGGGTGCGCTCCTGCTTCGGATTACCGAACAATTCATCCGGTGTCCCCTGCTCCAGGATGATGCCTCCATCCATAAAGAGAATGCGGTCGCCGACTTCGCGCGCAAAGCCCATCTCGTGCGTCACAATGACCATCGTCATGCCCTCTTTGGCAAGGCTCTTCATGACGTCCAGCACCTCGCCGACCATTTCCGGATCAAGCGCCGATGTAGGCTCGTCAAACAGCATGACGTGAGGCTCCATGGCAAGGGCGCGTGCAATGGCGATCCGCTGCTTCTGCCCGCCTGACAGCTGGGAAGGATACGCATCCCGTTTATCCTCCAGGCCCACCGTTTTAAGCAGCTCCAGCGCGTGGCGCTCCGCGTCTGCCTGACTCTTCTTCTTCACCTTGATCGGCGCAAGCGTAATATTCTCCAGTACCGATTTATGAGGGAACAGGTTAAAATGCTGGAAGACCATGCCCATCTTTTCCCGCGCTTTATTGATGTCATAGTTCTTATCGGTAATCAGCTGGTTCTCAAACCGGATTTCCCCGGAGGTCGGCACTTCCAGCAGATTCAAACAGCGCAAGAAGGTACTCTTGCCCGATCCGCTCGGCCCGATCAGCACAACCACTTCCCCCTGCGAGATATCCAGATCAATGCCTTTCAGGATATGAAGCTGGCCGAAGCTTTTATTCAAATTCTTAACGTTTATCACGGTTGCTCAGCTTCCTTTCAAATGCATTCAATATTTTAGACAACGTAAACGTCAGAACAAAATACATAATAGCTGCAATTAAGTTAGGTGTCATACCGTCGTAAGTCATCGTAATTATCGTATTCGTCTGGTACATAATTTCACCGGCACCGATCACGTATACGATCGAGGATTCTTTAATAACGGTTACGAATTCGTTACCAATAGCCGGAAGAACACTCTTCAAAGCCTGCGGAAGGACAATATGACGCATGGTCATCGGACCGGTCATTCCCAAGGAACGAGCCGCTTCCGTCTGCCCCCGGTCGACCCCTTGAATACCGGCACGGAAAATTTCCGCCAAATAAGCCGAGCTGTTCAATATAAGAGTAAGAGAGCCGGATTCAAACACCGTAAACTTAATATTAAATGCCGTAGCAAAGCCGTAATGAATAATGAGCAGCTGGACCAGCATAGGCGTTCCCCGGAAGATTTCTACCCACGCCGTTCCGATGAACCTCAGAATTGACCATCTGGACATCCGCAGCAGCGAAATAATGATGCCCAGGATAAAACCTCCGACTACAGCGATTGCGGCTAGAAGCAGTGTATTTTTCAACCCAACAAAAAAATAATCGCGGTACTCCCAAAACATATCAAAAATTTTCATTCGTTATCATCTGCCCTCCATTTAACCTTAACTATTCTCCCGCAAAAAAACAGAAAACAGCGCCGAAACGCTATTTTCTGCAGGTATAACCTTACCCTCAATTTCCATTATTGACTTTGCTGATCGGCAAGCTCATTCGCTTTGGTAACAAATTGGTCGATCATATTCGCTTGCTGCAAGCGGTCCAGCGTAGCATTGACCTGATTCAGAAGATCGGTATTCCCTTTCTTAACGCCGATCACATAGCCATCATCTTCTGTTACCGGTTTGGCTGCTGTAATGGCCAGGCCTTGAACATTTTTCACATAAGAGTCAGCAACGGGCCCCTCAATAATCGCCGCATCTACACGCCCGGATTTGAGCTGCATGACAATATCGGAAATTTTGCCAAGCGAGGTCAATTTAGCCCCTTTGATGCCTTTGGCTACCTCTTCTTGAATCGAACCGGTCTGCACGCCGATTGCTTTGCCTTCCAGAGATTCCATAGTCGCATATTTGTCCTTGTCGTCTGACTGCACTACTACCGCCTGCTCGGCTTTGTAATAGACGTTGGACAGATCAACCTGCTCAGCACGTTCTTTGGTCGGACTGAGACCGGAAATTACGAGATCTACGCGGCCGCTGCTCAGCTCGTTCAGCAGAGAAGAGAACTGCATGTCCTTGATTTCAACCGTTTTATTCATATCCTTGGCAATTTCGTTAGCGATGTCCACGTCAAAGCCGACAATTTGGTCATTGCCATCCGAGCCTTTAATGTGGAACTCGTAGGGAGGAAAATCGGCGCTCATGCCTACGATCAGTGTTCCGCCGCTGGCGCCAGTGTCCGTACTGGCTGGAGCTGTGCTGGCATTTCCGCTGCCCGTGTCTGCACTGGAAGCTGCTCCTGAGTTGTTGTTATTTTGACCGCATGCCGCGAGAACAACTGTTGTCAGCAGCAGGCAGACCGTGAGGAATCCCCATTTTTTCTTCATTCTGATCTCTCTCCTAATTATAAAATAGTCTTTCACAGATAAACACTCGCTATAGCAGGACTAATTATAGGACAAACTGCATAGTTATGCAAAGACTTTTGCGTAAAATTTTTGCACACTTTCAATTTGATTTACATTCTATGGAAGTGACCGGCCGATTTTTGTTTCATTTGCCTCCGGTTTTGGTTAATAAACGGCTAATCCTATTGGAGGTGATCAGATGCAGTTAGAAGCTTTTTATCATGTATCCCGGGATAAATGGGCCTATGCATATGATCCCGAAACCATACATTTGCGAGTACAGACCAAACGGGACGACGTGGATCAGTTGCTGATTTGGACTGGAGACAAATACGACTGGGACGGGACATTTGAAGAGCTGGCACTTGAGAAAGCCGCTCATGATGATATGTTTGACTATTGGGAAATTGAAGTCCGTCCTAAGTTCAAACGTTTATCTTACTTATTTAAACTGATATCGGGCGATGAAACGGTCTATGCGAACGATAAAGGGATTCATCCCGCCCCGCCTTATCCTCCCGGAGGCAATTATGAATTTGCGTATATTCACGACATTGATGTATTCAAGGTTCCGGAATGGGCCAAGGAGGCGGTATTTTACCAGATCATGCCTGAACGCTTCGCCAACGGTGATCCGGCCAATGACCCCGAAGGAACCGTCCCCTGGGGAAGCAGCTCGAAGATTGACAATTTCTTCGGCGGTGATCTAAAGGGAGTGCTCGACCACCTGGATTACCTGGGTGAGCTGGGGATCAACGCCATTTATTTTACGCCGATCTTCCAATCTCCTTCGTATCATAAGTATGATATTGTGGACTACAAGCAGGTGGATCCGCATTTCGGGGATAACCAGCTGCTCAAAGAGGTCGTGCAAGCCTGCCATCAAAGAGGAATCAGAGTCATTCTTGATGCAGTCTTTAACCATTGCAGCGAGCAGTTTCCGCCTTTTCAGGACGTGCTGAAGAACGGTAAACAATCCCCCTACAAAGACTGGTTCCACGTTAACGAATTTCCGCTGAGAGTCGAAGATGGTATTCCTACCTACGATACCTTCGGGTTTTACGCTAATATGCCCAAATTTAACACCTCCAACCCGGAAGTCAAAAAATACCTGCTCGGAGTCGCCGAATACTGGATCCGGGAAGTGGAGCTGGACGGCTGGAGGCTGGATGTGGCTGATGAGATCGACCATCATTTCTGGCGGGATTTCCGCGAGGTTGTCAAGACGGCGAATCCGGAAGCTTATATCGTAGGGGAAGTCTGGAGCGATTCGCTTATGTGGCTTCAAGGCGACCAGTTTGATTCCGTTATGAATTATCCTTTTGCCGACAAGGTACTGGAGTTCTTTAACGGCGGTATGGACGGCTACAGCTTCGCGAATTCCATGGGTGCCCTGCTGATGCGGTATCCGCAGCAGACCAACGAGGTCATCTTCAATATGCTGTGCAGCCATGACACCCCCCGCCTTCTGACCCGGCTTGGACTCGACAAAAGAAAGCTGAAGCTCTCGGTCGTATTTCTGTTCACCTATATCGGAACTCCTTGTATCTTCTATGGCGATGAAGTGGGAATTACAGGAGAAGGCGATCCGGACTGCCGCAAATCGATGGAGTGGAACACCCATTTGCAGGACCGCGAGCTGTTCGACTTCTATCAGCTGATGATTGCCCTTAGAAAAAAATACGCGGCCCTGCGCAAGGGACGCTTCCGCTTCCTGCAGGCGGAACCGGATAATCCGTGCATCGTGTATGAACGGGCCGATCAGAAGACGCACTTCACGGTCTGGATGAACAATACTCCAGATTACCAGGTGTTAAGTCATCCTATGGAGACTTCTGACTGGCGCGACGCGTTATCCGGAGAAGAGGTCCGGCCGCATAACGGCATGATGAACGTCGGCCTCGATCCTTACGGCTACCGGATTCTGTTCCGGACAATCAAAGCTTAGCAATGAACCACCAGCCATCCTTTAAAAAATAAAGCAAAGCGCCAGCCCGGGAAGACCCTTCTCGGCTGGCGCTTTGCTGTTGTACTTATCAGGAGCCGTCTATTGAAGACGGCCCTTGTCACTTATTTTCCCCGTAATCTGGTTGTAAATCTCCAGGTATTCCCCAGCGGACACACTCCAGCTGTAATCGCCCGCAAAGGCATTCTTGACAATCTTCTTCCAGTGCTCAGGCAGATGATAGAAGTGAACTGCCCTGCGAATCGTGTAGAGCAGATCATGCGCATTATAATGTGTAAACGTGAAGCCGTTGCCTTCGCCGGTGAATTCGTTATACGCCTTCACGGTATCGTTCAGGCCGCCGGTCTCGCGGACAATCGGGATGCTTCCATACCGCAGCGCAAGCAGCTGGCTGATGCCGCACGGCTCAAATTTGGACGGCATCAGGAACATGTCAGTACCCGCATAGATTCTGCGGCTCAAGCTGTCGTCAAACATGATTTTGACGGATAATTTCTGCGGCTGACGGTAGGCAGCTTCGCGGAACCAGTTCTCATAAGCCGGATCCCCTGTCCCCAGAACAACGACCTGCACCTCGTCGAAAAACAGCAGCTCATCCAGAATGCGAAGCACAAGATCAAGCCCCTTTGGTTCTACCAGCCTGGTCACCATCCCGATCAGCGGGACATCCGGAGCGGCCGGCAGGCCCAGCTCTTCCTGCAGCTTCGTTTTGTTCTCGCGCTTCTTGGCCAGGTTGCTCCGGTACGTTACAGGCAGCGCCTGATCCGTCGCCGGGTTGTACAGCTTGGTGTCAATCCCGTTCACAATCCCGGATAACCGCCCGTTGATGGAGCGGAGCAGCCCGTCAAGCCCATAGCCGTAGAAAGAGGTTTGAATCTCACCCGCATAGGTCGGACTGACCGTCGTTACATGATCCGCGTATACCAGGCCGGCTTTCATATAGTTGACATTCCCGTAATATTCAACGCCATCCGGAGTGAAATAGCTGTCCGGCAGCCCCAGCAGGTCACCTAGCACTTCATACGGGAAAATCCCCTGATAAAGCAGGTTATGTATGGTGAACACCGTCTTCATGTCCTTGTAGAACGGCTCATGGGCATAATGATGGCGAAGGAGCAGCGGAACAGGACCCGTATGCCAGTCATGAACATGAATGACATCCGGCTTGAACCCGATCAAAGGCAGAATCTCAAGCACTGCGCGGCTGAAAAAGGCAAACCGTTCACCGTCGTCCCCATAGCCGTAAACACCGTCACGCCCGAAATAATCTTCATTGTCAATAAAGTAGACTTTGACGCCTTCGTATACCAGCATTTCGATGCCGCAGTACTTCTCCCGCCACCCCACATAGACACTTGTAGTCCCCTGGGGGCTCATGTCCTCCTTAAAGCTGCCGTGGATCGCCTTGTATTTGGGAAGCACGACCCGAATGTCATGCCCTTCCTTCAGCAAAGCCTTTGGCAGTGCGCCAATAACGTCGGCTAGGCCGCCGGTTTTGATAAAGGGAGCCCCCTCGGCTGCAGCAAATAAAATGTTCATGACCGTCTCTCCTTTGAAAGATTTTCCGGCAGAACTGCCGGATTTACTGGATCTCCTATTCAATGGGTGGTGCTGTTTCTCTTGGGTTGCTGTCGCTTAAATCGAGTTGCTGTCGCTTAAATTACTTGATTCTTTTGTGATGTTTGTTTTGCTTGTGTTACTTGAATTGCCGGTTTGTCTGCTGCGCGGTTTGCGTTCAGTCTCCGGTTTGCTTGCCAAACGAGCTGAAGGCGATCTTTTCCATATCGAGACACTCAAAGGCGGCAGCTTCAGCTCTATACTGTGCGTCTGATCGTGCCACTCCATCTTCTCCGCTTCAAGCGGCAGCTGATTCGGCGAGCCTGCTCCTCCAAATACACTGCTCTCACTGCTGAATACCTCCGTATACAGCCCTGCCTTAGGAACACCAATCCGGTAGCGGTCGCGGTACACCGGCTGGAAGTTAATGACGATCAGCAGCGTATCACTGCTCTTCTTCCCGATCCGCATGAAAGCAATTACGCTCTGCCCGGCGTCATGAGGCGTCAGCCACTGGTAGCCGTCCATCCCGTGGTCGTGCTCCCAAAGCGCATTCTCCTGCAGGTAAAAATGATTCAGCAGCTTCGTATACTCCAGCATATGCCGGTGCGAATCATAGTCCAGCAGGAACCAGTCCAGCTGGTCCTGATCTTTCCATTCGATAAACTGACCGAATTCTCCGCCCATAAAGAGAAGCTTCTTGCCCGGGGAAGTCAGCTGGTAAGCAAGCAGAACGCGAAGGCCGGCAAACTTCTCTTCATAGCTGCCAGGCATTTTGTCCAGCAGCGACTTCTTGCCGTGAACGACCTCGTCATGGGACAAGGGCAAGGTGTAATTTTCCGAGTAGGCGTACACAATCGGGAATGTCAGCAGATTATGCTTGGAAGGCCGATCCCAGAACGGCGTTTCTACATAAGCCAGCGTATCGTTCATCCAGCCCATGTTCCACTTGTAATTAAAGCCGAGTCCGCCCTCCTCTACCCTTCCCGTTACCATCGGCCACGCACTTGACTCCTCAGCCATCATCAGGGCGTGCGGGTAATACTCGGCAACAGTTTGATTCAGCTCTTTAAGGAACTGGATGGCCTCCAGATTATCGGTGCCGCCGAATTCGTTCAGCCGGTATTGACCGTAGCCTTTTTCAAAATCCAGCTTAAGCATACTCGTTACAGCATCCACCCTCAAGCCGTCAAAATGGTACTTATCCAGCCAATACAGCGCATTGGAGATCAGGAAAGACTTTACTTCCCCCTTGCCGAAGTCGAAGCTGAGCGTCCCCCATCCCGGTTTATCCGCCTTGAGCGGGTCACTGTATTCAAACAGCGGCGTTCCGTCGAACAGCCGGAGTCCGTGGTCATCTCTGGCAAAATGGCCCGGGACCCAGTCCAGGAGCACCCCGATATTGTTCTGGTGGCACTGATCCACAAAGTACATCAGATCCTCAGGCTTGCCATACCGGCTTGTCGGCGCAAAGTAACCGGTCGCCTGGTATCCCCAGGACAAGTCATAAGGGTGCTCTGTCAGCGGCATGATTTCGATATGGGTATACCCCATCTCCTTGACATAAGGAATTAGAATTTCCGCCATTTCCCGGTATGTATAAAAGTCTCCGCCTTCCTTCTGCCGCCAGGTTCCGAAGTGAATTTCGTAAATATGGAGCGGCTTGCGGTAAGGAATCCGGTTCTTCCGCCGCCACGCCCCGTCGCCCCATTTATACCCTTCGATCGAAGCAACGACTGAGGCCGTATTCGGTCTTACCTCAGCGTGAAAAGCGTACGGATCGGCTTTGAGATAGACGCTTCCGTCCGGTCCTGTAATTTCGTATTTGTAAAAAGTTCCTTGGCCGATTCCTGGAAAAAAACGAGTCCAAAAGCCCGATTCGGGTATCTTATATAAAGAGTCGTTCTCTCCCCTCCAACCGTTCCAATCTGAAGCAATCCCGACATGGCGGGCATGTGGTGCCCAGACGGTAAAGCGAACACCGCTCACCCCGTCCTCAACGGTCAGATGAGCTCCGAGCGAACGATAGCTGCGATATAAAGTTCCTTCACGGAACAAATAAATATCATGTGGTGAAATCGTTACTGCGTGGTTATCTGCGGCCATGTCCGACAAGTCATCACATCCCATCTTCATATTCACTTAATATATTTACTTTATTACCCTTATTTAAAAATATTGAAAAGGATAACGAAAAAGAAATGATAATCTTGTAATTTTTCATTTTCTCTCAAAGTAAAATGGTTTCAACATCAGTATTTCTCGTTTATTTATGTACTACACTGATCCAAACAAATTCGGGAGGGAAACGACATGAGTAATAAACAATGCATTGCCATGCTGCTGGCGGGGGGAGAAGGCCGCAGACTGTCTCCGCTTACGTCAAGTCAAGCAAAACCGGCGGTGCCCTTCGGCAGCCGATATCGTATAATCGATTTTCCTCTCAGCAACTGCGTCAATTCCGGAATTGATACAATCGGCGTATTAACGCAATATGAGGCGGATTCCCTGCACAATCATATTGGTGACGGTACGGCCTGGGGCCTTGGCAGGACAGAGAACGGCGGCATTTCCTTACTGCCTTCTTATGAGACCGGGTCTGATGAATATTTAGGAACTGCTGATGCCATTTATAAAAATATGGAGTACATTGACAGCCAGGACCCTGAGCATGTCCTGATTCTGTCCGGCGACCATATTTATCATATGGATTATCGCGAAATGCTTGAAGAGCATGTTAAATCAGGCGCCCCTGCTACCATTTCCGTTATGCCTGTCCCTTGGGATGAAGCCCACCGTTTCGGTGTAATGGTAACAGATGATCAATATCGGATTACGGAATTTGCCGAGAAGCCGGCACAGCCTCAGAGCAACCTCGCTTCGATGGGTATTTACTTGTTCAAGTGGAGTTATTTAAAGCAGCATTTGATCGAGGACGCAGCAAACGATACGTCGTCTCATGACTTCGGTAAGGATGTCATTCCAAAAATGCTGGCGGGCGAAGAGTTCCTTCAAGCATTCCCGTTTAGAGGCTACTGGAGAGACGTTGGTACCGTGGGAAGCTTGTGGGAAGCCCACATGGATCTGCTGTGTGAAGACAATGAGTGGAAGCTTCATAAAGAAGCATGGCCGATGTATACCAATGAGAGCGGTGCAGCCATTCTTGCTGCCAAAACAAGCCCCCTCCCTGCCAAGAGCTCAATGATCCATGATAACTGCGCTATGGAAGGTTATGCGGAACGCTCTGTTATCTTCGGCGGTACGACCGTGGGCCGTTTTGCAAAAATCAAAAACAGCGTTGTCATGCCCAATGCCAAAATCGGCCGGAATGTTCTGATTGAATGTGCCATCATCGGAGAAGGAGCTGTCATCAAGGATGGTGCCGTCATCAAGGGCACTGAGGATCAAGTCTTGGTGATCGGTCCTGGCGAGACGGTAGCAGCCAGACCAGCAGGCCGCAATCAGCCGGCACGCATGCTTAAGGACGTTTATGATAATACCGCTCCTCTTCGCGCCGGGGGCATGTCCTCTTAATAGCTGTCTTGTTAATAGATAGCTTGTTAATAAATGTATTCTAACACAAAAAGCAGCCGTCAAGGCTGCTTTTTTCATGTTGCCGCGAAAGCGCGGATATGGCTATGATTCAATTTATCGCTCATACAAATTCGCCAGGTGATCCGCCTGTTCGGAAATGCCCTTAAACCTGAAGCCTTGATTCTGGTAAAAGCTGTTCAGCTTGCCGCTGATCCTTCTGCAGTCCAATCGCAGCCCCTTTTTGCGGTCACGGCCGGCTTTCTCCACTGCCCACTCCAGCATCGCTTTCCCTAGCCCGCAGCTGCGGTAAGGAACACTCACCGTCAGACGATGCAGATAATAGTAATCGGGATCGTCGTTCTCTTTCCAGTACCCCGGATCGGAATTCTGCAGGGTGAACATTCCGGCAGGCGTCCCTCTGTCATAGGCGACGAAGATCCTGCGGTGATTAAAGTAAGCCTGAACCGCCTGGAGGCTGAAAAACTCCGGCTTCCACTGGTCGATGCCGCTGCGCTGCATCCACTCCGCTGCTTCTACCAGCAGCTGGCGGACGACTTCAGCCTCAGCAGGCACGGCTTCGGCCAGCTGAAAGCTTTGTCCAGAGGCTGTCGTTAGCTCGACATGCTCTATTGCTGACATACCTGGCCCTCTCCCCTTCTAATCTTCAGATTTCATTAAAGGAAGCGATACATGAACCGTCGTCCCGGCGCCCAGCTCACTTTCCATCTTAAGCTCCCCTTTATGAAGCTCAACCAGCTGCTGAGTAATCGCAAGCCCGAGTCCGGTTCCCCCGCCCTGATGATTGACCTGGAAGAATCGGTCTTTGACCCGGCGAAGGTTCTCCTCACTGATCCCGATGCCTGTATCCTTCACGCTGATAAAGGCCATTTCCGCCGACTTGGCGACGATCAGGTAGATGGTCGAATTTTCATGCGAGAATTTGATGGCATTATCGGCAATATTCAGGAATACCTGCTTCAGCCGGTTGGCATCTCCCGACACGACTACCGGCTCGCTGATCTCGCCCTCCAGCTTCAGCTGGATCTGCTTCAGCTCTGCCTTCGCCCACACGTTGAGCATGATCTCCTGAAGCAGCTCTACGATGTTAACACTCCCGATCACAAGCTTCATCTCATTCTGCTGAAGCTTGCCGAAATCCAGCATTTCTTCCACCAGACCGATGAGGCGGTCGGTTTCTTTCGAAATAATCTTCATGCCGATCTCCGTCTCCTCGCGGTCGAATCCGCCCATGGTGAGCGTTTCGCTCCAGCCCTTGATGCCGGTAAGCGGCGTCCTCAATTCATGCGAGATCGAAGATATAAAATCATCTTTGATCTGATTGCTGCGCACAATCTCCTGTGCCATAAAGTTCAGGGTGGCGGCCAGCTCACCGAGCTCATAGGCATAGTCGCCCTTGACCCTGACATCGAAATCGCCTTTCGCCATTTGGGACGAAACCGCCTGAATATTGTTGATCGGCTTCACAATCGAATTGGCCAGGCCCATGCTGAACAGCAGGACAACAGCCAGAACGATAACGCCCACGACGATCGACAGCAGCGTAATGTTCATCAGCCTCTCATTCACAAGCTCAAGGGATGTGACGTAGCGGATAATAAACTTGTTCGTCCCGTTTACCTTCAGCGGGCTGGAGACAGCCATGACGAGTTCTCCTGTCCCCGGCTGCCTGCCGATCCATTTGCTTATATTACCGGCTTTAGCCTGCAGCACATCGCTTGTCTGTACCGGCTTATCAACCTGAAAGTCCGTGCTGTTGGTCAGTACCACACCGTCGCCGTTGACGATCTCAACCTCGGTATTCACAAGCTTAAAGGTCTGGATCATATCCGGCAGATAGCTGAGCTCGTCATCTTCATTCTGCTTGACATACTTCTGGAAATAATCCGAAGCCCAAGCCGCGTAATTCTCCAAATGAGTGCTTATGCTGTTGTAGTAATAAGAACGGATCGCAAACATGAAGATGACTTCAACGAGCAGCAGCGTAACAAACACTACGATGAAATAGTGCATGACGATCTGGCGGCCAATGCCCTTCTTGATCATTTAATATCGCCTTTCCATTTGTAGCCGTGTCCCCATACCGTCTGCAGATATTCAGGCTCCGACGGGTTGTTTTCGATTTTCTGCCGCAGTCTGCGGATGTTGACGTCCACAATTTTGGGATCGCCCATATAATCCTTGCCCCAGACGTGATCCAGCAGGACATCCCGGCTCAGAGGGGTATTCTCCTGCTCAAGGAAATACTGGATCAGTGAAAATTCAGTCGGCGTAAGCTCAACGAGCTGGCCGTCCTTCTTAAACTGCTTCGAAATAAGATCCAGGGAGAAAGGCCCGGATGTGAACGACACCTTCGCACTGCTCTCCCGGTAAACGTTGACCCGCCGCAGCAGGGAATGAATACGGGCGATCAGCTCCGTTGGGCTGAACGGCTTGCTGACATGATCATCCGCGCCGACAGACAAGGCATAGACCTTGTCCTGCTCCTGGACTTTTGCCGTCAGAAAAATAATCCCGATCCGCTCGTTAGTCTCCCTTACCCGGCGGCACACTTCAAAACCGTCAATGCCTGGCACCATTACATCCAGCAGAGCGATATCAATGTCCGGTATGGTGGTGAGCTTATTCAGCGCCTCATGCCCGTCAGCCGCTTCCACTACCTCAAAACCGTTCCGCTTCAGATTGATCACAATAAAGCTGCGGATCGATTCCTCATCTTCCAATATCAAAACTTTGCTCACAGCTCATTACCCTTCCTTTCCAGCACTTCTATTGTTCGCCCAACCCGTTCTTGGAGCCTGTGTTTGTGCCCCGGTACCCGATTACGCGGTCGCTGGTACGCTGCAGCAGCTTCCAGTCCTGATTCCGCCGGTCCCACTGGGACAAGGTAAAATATTTGACTTCCAGCACGGTATGGCCGTTGTCCGTTCTCACGAATTTGATATATTGATCCTTCACGGATTTGGTATCAATCGTTACTTTGCCGATCAAGTCGGTTGGAATCGACAGGCCGAGAAACTCTTCCCAAACCGGTTTATCGGCGTCGCCGACATGATAGTAGGTATAGAGCCAGGGGATATCCTCCAGCGCAACGCCATCCCAGCCGGCAGGCTTCTGCAGGAGCCCGTATTCAAGAATGCCGTCGCCGTTAACGTCCGCGCTTGGAATACGGTCATCCTTGTAGGTTTGATCCTGGCCAAGCACCTGGACAAGCTTGCCCGCCTCCATCGTAATGACCAGGGTATAGGACGAATTGCCGGCAGCGTTTAAGGAGACATCCAGCATGATTCCCTGCTCCCCTGCGGCCGATATTTTTCCGGTAACCATATTGTAATACCCGTTGATATTAGAATCGAGATCAAGCTTATCCAGCTCGTCGAACGTTTTTCCATCGAACTGATAGGTCATAATGCTGGAAAATTCATTCTTCTTGAAATAAACGACAGACAGATCATTCTTCCCGTCCGCATTCAAGTCATTAACCACATAATAGCTGTACGGCAGCTCAACCATGATCTTCTCCAGCTTCTTATGCGAATAAGTATAAACGGAGAGGCCTTTCTGCACCTGCTGCTCTCCGTTGGAATAGCCGGCAATGATATCGATCTTCCCGTCATTCGTCAAATCGGCGAGCTGCAAAGATTCGAGCACCTGGCCCTCGCCGTCTATTGTAGCCTGAGGCTCCCAGGTGTCCCCCTGATAGCCGAAGACAACCCCATGAATGGGCACGGGATCATCTGCCGTTTCATAGAAGATCAGCGCTTCGTTCTTCCCGTCGTTATCGAGATCCAGAACACGGATCAGGCTTGTCGTCCCGTCATCGGTCGGCCGGATCAGAGATCCGCCGCTCGGAAGCTGGGCCAGATATTGATTGACAACGCTCTTTAAGGATTCATTGTCCGATGAGAGCTGGGGCGTCTTCATGGAAGCCTTCGGATCGAAGTCCAGGTTACAGCCGCTCAGCATCATTGAGGTAAGAAGGAACAGGACTATGCCCAGACTGGATTTGCCTTTCAACAGCATCACTCTTTTCATTGCTGAATCAACTTCTCCTCCCCGCTGGTCAGTCTTCTTCCCGTTATATCAAGACTCAGCCTGCCGTCCGTAATCCCCCAGATGCGGGTGCACCAGCGTTCCGCCAGCTCAATCGGAAGGGCCGCAATGACGGTCTTCCTCTGCTCCTGGCACACTTGTTTGAGGGTACTCAGGACATGGTCTGCAGAATGCGGATCCAGCCCGACTACCGGCTCGTCTGCCGCAAGCACGGAGGCTCCGTGAACGAGAGCCATACAAATCGCTATGCGCTGCTTCTCCCCGCCGCTGAGCTTGCCGGCAGGAAGCTTCGCTTTGTCGAGCAGGCCGAAGCGTTCAAGCTCGTCCATAGCTCCCATATAATCATCCGAACGGACCGAGCCGGTCAGCCGGCGCCACCACGGCGTTTGACCCGCCTGGCCGATTAACACGTTCTTGTGGGCGGTTTTGTTTGGATTGAGCTGGGGATTCTGCTCTAAATAGGCAAACTTCGATTTATTCTTCATGGAAGCTCCGCCGCCGCTTGTAATGAGGCTTTCGCCCCGATTGGTATAGGCTCCGCTGTCCCAGCGCGTGCGCAGTGCCAGGCAGCGCAGCAGCGTGCTTTTTCCGCTACCGCTTGGACCTATAACCCCAATCATTTCCCCTTCCCCAAATTCGGCAGAAATATGGTCAAGGACCGTCCTGCCGTCTGCAGTCAACCGTTTTGTCAAGTCTGTTACTTTATACATGGACTATTCTCCTTTTGACTATTGCAAGCCGTAACTCCCTAACCTTTAGTGTAGGGGAAACAGCCTATAAAATCCAGCGGCAGAAGAGATCTAGGGGGTTTCAGGTTTGTTACTTTTAAAGAAGATCCCAGACAAGGCAAACAGAAGATAACCGGCACCGAGCAGCCAGAACAGCGCACTCGTTATCCCGCTTTCCATCAGTGCCCCGCTTATGTTCGGTCCTACCATGCTGCCTAAATTAAAATGGAAGGATGCAATGACATTGGCGGCCGGAAGCAGGCTTTTGGGCAGAATATCCGCCGCGAAAGCCAGGCCGAGCGAGAAGAAAGAGCTTACCAGTCCGCCCGCCAGCATAAAGAGGATCAGCACAGGCCAGAACGAACTGCCTGCGAAAGGAGCCGCCAGGAACAGAAGGCCGCCGGCGAGGCCTGCCCCCATCAGAACCTTTTTCCGGCCAATCCGGTCGCTCAGTAAGCCTAACGGCAGCTGCAGAATCAGCCCCCCGATGCCGAAGAAGGGCAGCAGCGTGGAGATATCACCCGAATTCATGCCGATCCGCAGGCCGTATACCGGGAAAGTTCCGCTCATCCCCGCCTCCATGTACCCGTACAGAAGCGCCGGAATCAGGGCAAACCAAGCCAGACGGTAAACCTTGACGAATCTCTTTCCCCCTTTATCCTCATGGTGCTCCTGACGGACCGGATTAGTGTTCTCGAGCCTGAACATAATAATAAAGACAAGAACCAGGAACAAGCCGGACAACAGAAGGAATGGCGTCATATTGCCAAAATGAAGCAGCTTAATGCCCAGCGGTCCAAAGCTGAAGCCGATTCCATAGAACATGCCGTAAAGGGAGATGATCCTGCCCCTCTGATTAGGCGGCGTCACAAGCAGCAGCCACAGCTGGGCGGCAAAATTAATGGCGCTGTCCCCCATCCCGACAATCAGCCGGAATACAAACCATAACGACAGGCTTGATGTTAATGGGAATAGGGGAAGTACGACTGTGACGGCAATAAGCCCGGCGATAAGGAGCTTTTTAAACCCGGATGCTTTAAGAATCCGTTCTGCCATGATTGACATGGAAAAGGAACCGATATATAACGCAGCGGCGTGAAAACCGTTAACCGAGGAAGGAATCCCCCTATTCTCCATAAAAATCGACAAAACCGGAAGCAGCAGCCCTTGGCTGAGTCCGGTTACAATCACCACTGAGATGAGAATGGCGACAGGTCCGCCGGATGAGCCGCCCCGCCCAAAGCGGGACCAGAATGAAGTAATCCATGATGTCACTTGCATAACCTCCAATAATTCAAAACCGCACCGGTCAGCCAAACGGCTCAGCCAGCAGAGCGGCAAAAATGATTCAAACCTAAACATTATAGTGGACAAGCCCGAAATGAACAAGCCATAATGAAAATAGTGCTAAACCGTCATTTCTTATTTCATACCGGGAGGTATTTCAGTCATGTCCTTTAAGGTAAGGGTGGACGTTTCCTCGATCTATGAATTTCTGAACAGCTTCATCATCTTCAGCAATCCCCGCTGGATCAACAACCTCGATTTAGGCCAGGACTGGCTGGATGAATCCCGGAGCAGACTGTCACTGGAAGAAGCGGAGATGTTCAAGGATACCGCCCTCTGGAAGTTCTCAGACTTCGATATTCTTCTGTCATGGGTGATTCAACGCAAGCCCAAGATGCGGATTCCTGACTTTCTGGATCATCTGGAATTCAGCGATGCCCGCCAAGTCCATCATGAAGCTTTGGAGCTGCTGCCGCATTTGAGCCATGAGGAGATCGAGCAGGTGCGGGAACGTTATACTCCGCTGCTCCGGATTTGGTATAAGCGCTATTTTAAAGATGTGGAGCTTGAACATGAGCATTATCTGCGTGAGGACGTTCTGGAGAAGAAGACGCTTGAGGATAAAATGGAGCCGGCCGATCTGATTGAAATTTCAACAAGCGGCATCCGTGTAGGCGAGCATCTTCCGATCGATCAGGTTGTCCTGCTGCCGACGCTTCATCTTCGTCCCTTAAATACATACTGCTTCTATCACCGTCTGCTGGTGCTTCAATATCCGATTGATTTCCCAGAGAAAGAAGGCCAGCCGCCCAATCTCCTGCTCCGCATGACCAGGGCATTGGCCGATCCGCTGCGCCTGAACCTGCTCCGGTTTATATCCGAACAGGGTCCCCTCTCCTTCTCTGAAATGAAGAAACAGCTGCCTGATCTGTCCGATACACTGACCCACCATTTGATGCTCCTAAGGGTAGCGGGCCTGCTGCTGATTCATCTGGATGTGAACCAGGTGGAGAATCAGCATGAAACGTACAGCTTGCGCAAAGACGGGATTGCGGACCTGCAGATTTTTCTTGAATCCTATATTCGGGTATAATAATTCCAGATCATCAGCGCCTGCGCATTACATGCATCATAAAGGAGTGGCTTGAGTGGCAAATAATTCCCATCTTCATCAGCACATTATCTTTGATCTTGATGATACCCTGATTTATTGCAATAAGTATTTTGAAGCGGTTCTCGATGAATTCACACGGCTGCTGCAGGTCATGCTCGGAGAAGACAGACTGACGGCAGAAGAAATCCGCGCGAAGCAAATTGAGATCGACGTGGCCGGCGTGCAGCAGGTCGGCTTTGCCAGCCATCATTTTCCCCATTCGCTGGTCGAGACCTACCGTTATTTCGCCTCGCTGCTCGGGCATCCCTCCAGCCAAATGGAAGAAGCGCGGATTTCGAAGCTTGGTCTCAGTGTTTATGAACAGCTGGTCGAACCTTATCCGGGCATGATCGAAACGCTGGATGTCCTAAAGGCACAAGGCCACGATCTATATTTATATACCGGCGGTGAAACAGCGATTCAGCAGCGTAAAATCGATCAAATGAAGCTGGATGTCTATTTTGAGGACCGGATCTACATCCGCCAGCATAAAAATGTTGAAGCGCTGGAAGAGATTATTTCGAACCATCAATTTGACCGCAGCCGCACATGGATGATCGGAAACAGCCTGCGTACGGATATTGAGCCCGCCATCAAAGCTGGAATTAACAGCATTTATATCAAGCAGCCTGATGAGTGGGTTTATAATATTATTGAACTGAAGCCGGCAAAGAACACCACCATGTACACCGTTTCCTCACTTGTAGAGGTGGCAGATGTGATTGCAGAGAATATCACTTCCAAACATAAAAGGAGCCTATAAGGCTCCTTTTATGTTGAATCCTTCTTCAAAGCGTGTCCTGACCCGCCATTCTTCCGCCCCGTCCGCCAGTCACAGACACTCAGCCCCAGCTGCAGAGATCAGTCTGCCGAATCCGGCTCATTTGCCACATCCCAGCGGTGCTTGAACTTCTCCAATACCGGATGCAGCATTTGCGGCCTGCTGGACAGGATCAATCTCACCCTCGTAATGATCTCTTCAAAAGTGGAATAGCCGGCCAGCTTCACAGCCATGTCCGGAGTCATGTACAGAAATAACGGATGACCGTATATTTCCTCAAGATGTCTGACAGCCGCCTCAAACGGCGTATACTTCTTGCGCCTGCCTTCCCAGCTTTCGAGCGTCACCAGCGAGCTGCCGGACTCCTGCTTCCAGGCGATCAGCTGCTTCTCCCGTTTGTGATAAGCAGATACGGGTTCCTTTGACATCCTTCTTAAGGTTTCTTCATGCAGCGGATAGAGTACCAGCTTGGTAAACAATCGTGCTCTGGCGGTTGCCAGCGCCATCTCCAGCTCAGGCTCCGAAATCTGTTCAAAGCTGTCATAGAAGACAAGCACGCCTTTAACCGTCCGCTCCGGCCGCTCATACCCGAATGGCACTTGTGTGGTTTCTCTTCTCATCGTTCCTCCTGGCTCTGCTCGTGACATGAAATGATGATGTATAGTTTACCCTTATATTAGGGAGTGTACGCAAAAGCCTCCGTTATTCCCGCTGCAGACTAAGCCGGCCTGAACTGGCATCAGCAAGGATCATTCGGCCCTTGAATTCTTCACCTGTTTCACTTTTGAACGTGAGCAGCTGAGTTTGGCCTTTTTGGACGAGGGCATTCAGCATCGGCTTGCTCACGCTTTTTCCCGCAAAATCCTTCCAGACCACAAACCCGCAGCCCTGTTTAAAATGCGTACACCCATACCCTTTGCGTCCCTCAATCAGCTGGCCGCCGCAGCCAGGCCGGGGACAGGTCCCCAGGATCTCCCTTGCACCAGTGCCTTCCGCAGCAGCCGGTTTGACCCGCGTTTTGACGGCCTGCGCCGTGCCTGCGCCTTCTGCTGCACCTTCTGCGGTCCTCGTCCTCCTTGCGCCGGTTCCGCCGCGCTTGGCTGCATTTTGCCGGCCTTCAAACAGGGAAGCATCTGCCTTCTGCTGCGTCCGCACTTTGTCTACAATGGAGACCGTGAACCGTTTAACGTTGTCCATGAATTTTTCTGCCGCGGCTTCGCCTTTGGAGATCTGGTTCAGCCTGCGCTCCCACTGGCCGGTCATTTCAGGAGAGGTGAGCAACTCGACGCCTGCTTTACGGATAAGCTCAATAGCCGTCCGGCCCTTCTGAGTGACGGTAATCTTCTTCCCCTGCATCGCAATATAGCCGACTTTCTTCAGCCGTTCGATCGTCGCTGCGCGGGTCGCCGGTGTCCCGAGCCCGGCATCCTTCATTACTTCACGAAGCTCATCATTCTCCAGCTGTTTGCCCGCACTTTCCATGGCCTTGAGCAGTGTGCCTTCCGTGTAGGCTTTCGGTGGTTTGGTCGCCTTCTCTTTGGCATCTGCCTTCTTGCACTGAACTGGACGATCCGAATCAATGGAAAAAGGCTCGTTCACCAGCTCTTCCTCGGTTTCCTCTTCATCTTTCTTTCTTCCCCTGCCGCTTGAAGAGCCTGCCGCCTCATCATTCTGGCAGATTTTCCAGCCCGGCGAGAGCAGCTCTTTGACATTGGTCTTAAAGGTTTCCTCCTGCACCAAAGTAAACAGCGTATGCTGTTTATATTCCGCTGGCGAATAGAAATGGGACAGAAACCGCCGAATCACCAGATCATAAATCTGCTGTTCTTCTTTGCTTAATACAGGAGGACGCTTCAGGGTCGGCAGGATGGCATGGTGGTCCTCAACCCGCTCCGGGTTGCAGACCGCTTTATTATTTTTATGGATTCTGCCAGGTTCTGCGCCTTCTGCAAGCTCTTTGTACGGAGTTGATTTCAGCATATGAAGCGCTTTGTGCATGCCGTCGATATTCTGCTCGGTAACGTAGTTGGAGTTCGTCCGCGGATACGTAATCACTTTATGCCGTTCATACAGCGCCTGCGCGATGTCGAGCGTCTTCTTGGCTGAGAAGCCGTATTTGGCGTTCGCCTCACGCTGCAGCAGAGTCAGGTCGTACAGCCGGTAAGGATATTCTTTCGTCTCTTTAACCTCGTACTGCTTGATGCTGCCTTCCTGCTTCCGAACCTTGTCAGCGATTGCCGCCGCTTTGTCCGCGTCCGTCAGCCTGTCTCCCTGCCACGTACCGGTATATGTACGTTCTCCCTGCTGAAATACCGCCTTAATCTCATAAAAAATCTGCGAATCAAACTGTTCAATCTCGATTTGCCGGTCATAGATCAGCGCAAGCACCGGGGTTTGTACCCGCCCCACGGACAGGAGCTCGCGGTGTTTGGTCGTAAACGCCCGTGAGGCGTTCATCCCAACCAGCCAGTCAGCTTCACTTCTGGCCCTGGCCGCAAGCGTCAAATTATCAAATTCATGGCCATCCCGTAAGCCGCTGAAGCCTTTGGCAATACTTTCAGAGGTCAAATCCGAAATCCACAGCCGCTGAACGGGCTGCTTCAGCTTGAGCTGCTGCTGGATCAATGCAAAAATATACTGCCCTTCCCGCCCGGCGTCGCAGGCATTAATGATCCGGTCGCAGCGCTTGGCCAGTTCTCCAATCGTCTTCAGCTGGTCCTTCGTTCTCGGGTTCGGTACAATACGGAACTGCTCCGGCAAAATGGGCAGGTCGTTAAAATTCCACTTCTTGTACTTCGGATCATAAGCGTCCGGCTCAGCCAGCTCCAGCAGATGCCCGATCGCCCAGGTAATAATATAGTTGTCGCCCTCCAGATAGACTCGGTTATTCTTGGCCCGCGGTTCAATGACCTTGCCAATTGTCCGTCCCATGTCCGGTTTCTCTGCTATAACGAGCGTCTTCAAACCCATTCTCCTTTCTCTCGAGAAGAAAGGACCTCCGCCAGCTCTGATGTGACCCGGCGAAAGTCCTTTTCTACCATTAACTCTATTATAACATAATTTTGCTGAGTATAGAAAAAAGGCCGGAATCACCCGAAGATGATTCTGGCCTCTGTAAACCATAAATAATGATGATCATTAGGATTGCTGCAACTTCAATTAAGCAAGAACTGTTGCACCCATCAGGAATTTATCTACTTCACGAGCTGCTTCACGGCCTTCGTTGATCGCCCAAACGACCAGGCTTTGACCGCGGCGCATATCCCCTGCAGCAAAGACCTTCTCATTGTTCGTCACAAACTTGCCGTATTTCGCCTTAACGTTAGATCTGCGGTCGGTTTCCAATTCCAGCTGTTCAACAAGCGTTTGCTCAGGCCCGTCAAAACCGATCGCAATCAAAGCCAGCTGAGCCGGGAAAACGCGCTCCGTACCTGGAATCGGCTGATAAATTTTACGGCCAGTTTCGTCCACAATACGTTCAATTTGAATCGTATGCAGCTCCTTGAGATTGCCGTTCTCGTCGCCCACAAATTTGGTGGTCATGATTGAGAACTCGCGCGGATCGCTGCCGAACACCGCTTTCGCTTCCTGATGTGCGTAGTCCAGCGTATACACATTCGGGAACTGCGGCCAAGGGTTCTGGATCGGGTCGCGTTCCAGAGGCGCTTTAGCGTGAGTGCCAAATTGGGTTACGCTGTTGCAGCCATGGCGCAGAGCAGTCGCTACGCAGTCGGAACCGGTGTCGCCGCCGCCAATAACGATGACGTCCTTGCCATCTGCTGACAAGTATTGACCGTCTTCCAGATTGCTGTCCAGGTAGCTCTTAATTGTACCGTTCAGGTATGGCATTGCATATTCAACACCGTTCAGGTCGCTTCCTTCAATATTGAATTCACGAGGCTTCGTTGCGCCGCCGCACAACACGACTGCATCATAATCGTCAACCAGCTGCTGAGCCGGAATGTCTTTGCCGATTTCGGTGTTCGTAACAAACGTGATCCCCTCTGCTTCCAGCAGCTTCACCCGGCGTTCAACAATACCTTTGTCCAGCTTCATGTTTGGAATTCCATAGGTGAGAAGTCCGCCGACACGGTCAGAACGTTCATAAACCGTTACCAGATGGCCAGCTTTGTTAAGCTGGGCTGCCGCAGCCAGTCCGGCTGGGCCTGAGCCGACAACCGCTACGCGGCGTCCGGTCCGTTTCTCAGGAGGCTCGGGAACAACCCAGCCTTCCTCAAAGCCTTTTTCAATAATCGCTTCTTCAATTGTCTTGATCGTAACAGGCTGTCCAATCAAACCAACCGTACAGGACCCTTCACATGGTGCCGGACAGATCCGGCCCGTAAATTCAGGGAAATTGTTCGTCTTATGAAGACGGTCTAAAGCCTCTCTCCAAAGCCCGCGATAGACCAGATTGTTCCATTCCGGAATTAAGTTGTGCACCGGGCATCCCGATGTGCCGCCTGTCATATCAATACCTGTGTGACAGTATGGCGTACCGCAGTCCATGCAGCGTGCACCCTGTGTACGAAGTTCTTCCTCTGACATATGATCGTGGAACTCTTTCCAATCCTTAATCCGCTCCGCAGGACTACGATCGCCCGGAAGCTGGCGCTTAAATTCCATAAAACCCGTAGGTGTAGACATAACCATTCCCCCAGTCTGCTTCGTTATCCTTACTCTTGTTCATGTTTCAAATAGTTTATCACCGCATATGTCAGCATTTTAATGGACTTATAGGTGAATTATTTGTACTTTTATACATGTCATTTCGAACGTTCATACGTGACGAACTTGTATTTGTACGGATTTTTCTCATCACGTACGCCCTGCTGCTCTTCCACAACGCGGAACTGGTCCCAGTCAAACTCCGGAATAACCACGTCGCCCTCGAAGGACTCGTTAATAATGGTAACCAGCAGTCTGTCGGCAATCGGCAAAAAGTATTTGAAGATTTCGGCGCCGCCAATAACCATTAATTCTCCCTGCTCCGCATATTTCAAAGCTTCTTCAAACGTATGAATGACTTCAGCGCCTTCCGCCTTAAACGCTTTATCGCGGGTAAGCACAACATTTAGACGATTTGGCAGTGGTCTGGCGTTCATGGATTCCCAGGTTCTGCGTCCCATCAGCACGGTTTTCCCCATTGTCTGTGCTTTAAAGAAAGCCATATCTGCAGGCAGACGCCAAGGCAAAGCATTATTTCTTCCGATAATACCGCCTTCAGCCATCGCCCATATCAACGTAATGCTCATTGCTTCAACCTCCGCTAGATGGCCACCGGCGCTTTAATCCCCGGATGATGCTGATAATTAACAAACTCGAAATCCTCATATTTATAATCAAAAATAGAGTTCGGCTTCCGCTTTATCATAAGCTTAGGCGACTCAAACGGTTCCCTGGAAAGCTGCGTTCTTACCTGCTCCAGATGGTTCAGGTAAATATGAACGTCTCCGCCGGACCAGATAAACTCTCCGACTTCGAGGTCACACTGCTGGGCGACCATATGCGTCAGCAGTGCATAGCTGGCAATATTAAACGGCAGACCAAGGAACGTATCGACCGAACGCATGGTCAGCATGCAGGACAGCTTGCCGTCTGCGACATAAAACTGAAAAACAAAATGGCAGGGCGGCAGCTTCATTTGATCAATTTCAGCTACGTTCCAGGCACTGACAAGATGACGGCGTGAATCCGGATTCTTCTTGATGCCCTCGATCAGCGCTGCAATCTGGTCAATCTTGCGGCCGTCAGGCGCCTGCCAGGTGCGCCACTGTGACCCGTACACCGGACCAAGCTCGCCATTCTCATCCGCCCACTCGTCCCAGATCGATACCCCGTTCTCTTTGAGGTAAGAGGTGTTGGTATCTCCCTTCAGAAACCAAAGCAGCTCGTGAATCACCGATTTCAGATGAATCCGCTTTGTGGTTACAAGAGGGAACCCTTGGCTGAGATCAAACCGCAGCTGGCGGCCGAAGACGGATAAAGTGCCGGTTCCTGTCCGATCTTCCTTTTTCGTGCCATGGTCGAGAATATCTTGCAATAACTCCAAATATGCTTTCATTAAAGTCTCCTGCTCCTCATTATGCTGCAGCCTGCAACGATAGCAATACTGCAATATATTTAACGTACATTATATCATCCCGCGTCAGGTTTAGGGATTCAAATCCTTTATCAGGGTAACAAACGCTCTGTATATTAAATAGTAAACAGAAAAAAAAAGAGCGAGAACAAAACGTTCTCGCTCCTTGTGTATCTTGATTCTGCAGCTTATTTTTTTGGTGCCAACACGTGGATTGGGTGGCCTTCAACAAGCTCTGCAGTTTCCATAACCAGTTCACCAAGAGTAGGATGAGCATGGATCGTCAAGGAAATATCGTCAAGCGTTGCGCTCATCTCAACTGCCAAGCCCAGCTCAGCGATCAAGTTAGAAGCTTCAACGCCCACTACCTGAGCACCGATGACCACATTGTTCTCTTCGTTAGCTACGATCTTCACGAAGCCGTCAGGCTGATTCAGAGACAAAGCACGGCCGTTGCCCGCATAAGGGAATTTGCCGACTTTGACTTTGTAGCCTTTCTCTTTCGCTTCAGATTCTGTGTAGCCTACGCTTGCGCATTCCGGATCAGTGAAGCATACAGCCGGAATCGCTTTGTAGTCCACAACAGATGGAAGACCGGAGATCGCTTCAGCAGCCACTTTACCTTCGTAAGAAGATTTGTGAGCCAGAGCAGGGCCTGGAACAACGTCGCCAATTGCGAAGATTTTAGGGTTGGAAGTACGGCCCTGGTGGTCGACTTTAATCAAACCGCGGTCTGTTACTTCTACGCCAGCCAGTTCAAGACCGAAGTCACCATCTGTGTTAGGACGGCGGCCAACGGTTACAAGCAGATAGTCTGCTGTAATTTCTTTGGATTCGCCGTTAACGGAATACTTAACCGTAACTTCTTTATCGTTCTGCTCAGCACTTTCCGCTTTAGCGTTAGTAATGATTTCGATATTGGTTTTGGCCATGTTCTTCGCTACAAGGCGGGTCATGTCCTTGTCAAAACCAGGCAGGATGCTGTCCATGCCTTCGATAATCGTTACTTTTGTACCGAATTTAGAATACATTTGACCAAGCTCTGCACCGATGTAGCCGCCGCCGATCAATACGAGACTCTTAGGAATCTCAGGCAGGCTCAACGCTTCTGTTGAGGACAGGATACGGCCGCCGAACGGGAATGCTTTCAACTCAATTGGACGGGAACCTGTAGCGATAATGCAATGCTTGAAGCGGTAACGAGGAGCTTCGTTGTCGTTGAACAAACGAGCTTCCGATTCGTTAATGAACATGCATTCGCCTCGGAAAATTTCTACTTTGTTCCCTTTCAGCAGGCTGCCAACGCCGCCGGTCAACTGCTTAACGACTTTGTTCTTGAACGCTTGAGTTTTGCTGAAATCAACTTTTACGTTCTCAGCGGAAATACCGAAATCGTCGCCATGAGTTGCATTCTCGTATTGATGAGCTGCAGAGATCAAGGCTTTAGAAGGGATACAGCCGACGTTCAAGCAAACGCCGCCCAGTTCATTTTTCTCAACGATCAGTACCTTTTGTCCGAGCTGAGCGGCTTTAATAGCCGCTACATAACCGCCGGGACCAGCACCAATGACCAGTGTATCAATATCAAGAGACGCGTCTCCTACTACCATTACTTACACCTCCATAACAAGCAGCTCTGGATTAGCGAGCAGCTCTTTAATGTAGTTCATGAAATTTTGAGCCGTTGCGCCGTCAATCAGACGGTGGTCAAAGCTCAGGGAAAGAGCCATTACAGGAGCAACAACAATTTCGCCATTTTTCACAACAGGTTTTTGGGAAATACGGCCAGTACCCAGGATCGCAACCTCAGGATAGTTGATGATCGGAGTAAAGAACATACCGCCTGCGGAACCGATGTTCGTGATGGAAATCGAGCTGCCTTTCATTTCAGCCGGAGACAATTTGCCGTCACGGCCGCGGCCAGCCAGATCGCGGATGGCGTCAGCAATCATCCAAATGCTCTTACGGTCGGCATCTTTGATAACTGGAACGATCAAGCCGTTATCTGTATCGGTAGCAATACCGATGTTGTAGTATTTCTTATAAACAATTTCATTGTTCTCTTCATCAATGGTAGCGTTAAGCGCTGGGAACTTGCGGGAAGCTGCAACCAAGGCTTTAACGATGAATGGAAGATAAGTAACTTTTGTACCTTTCTTCTCAGCGATTGGCTTGATGCGGGTACGGAACGCTACCAGCTCGGTTACATCAACTTCGTCCATAATGGTAACGTGCGGAGCTGTGTAAGCCGATTTAACCATCGCATTGGAGATCGCTTTGCGGATACCTTTAAATGGTACACGCTCTTCTTCTCCGTTGGCAGCCGCTGCTGGTGCAGATGCTGCTGGAGCCGCTTTAGGAGCTGCTGCGGAAGCTGCTGGTGCAGAAGCTGAAGATGCCGCCGCTTGCGTTGCAGGAGCAGCTGCTGCGGAGCCGCCTTTCTTGAAGGCTTCAACGTCTTCGCGTGTAATTCTTCCAGCTTTGCCGCTGCCTTTAACGAGCGACAGGTCTACGCCCTGTTCACGCGCAAATTTACGAACGCCAGGAGTAGCCAGTACTTCAGCGTTTGGAGCACCTGGAACTGTAGAAGCGTTTGTGTTGGCGCCGCCTTTAGCTGCGTCAGCTTCTTGTGCAGCAGCCTGTGCAGGAGCAGATTCATGACCAGCTTGATCAGGAACTTCACCTTCTGCGTCGATAACAGCAACTACCTGACCTACGCGGAATACTGCACCGTCTTTACCAAACACTTCAAGCACAGTACCATTTACCGGACAAGGAACTTCAACGACAGCTTTGTCGTTTTGAACTTCCATGATGATGTCCTCATCAGTCACTTTATCGCCTGGTTTGATGTGCATTTTAATGATTTCGCCCTCATGAAGTCCTTCACCCAGTTCAGGGAACAGGTATTGGAACTTGGAGGAACCCGCAGATGCTGCTGGAGCTGGAGCTGGAGCTGCTGCTGGAGCCGCTGGAGCTGGCTCACTGTGTGCCTCGGAAGCAGCTTGTTCAGGAAGCTCGCCTTCCGCTTCAATAACAGCAACTACTTGACCTACGCGGAAAACCGCACCGTCAGTGCCGAACACTTCTTGAACGACGCCGTTCACCGGACAAGGAACTTCAACTACGGCCTTGTCGTTCTGTACTTCCATAATAATATCTTCGTCGGTTACTTTATCCCCCGGCTTGATATGCATCTTAATAATTTCGCCTTCATGCAAACCTTCCCCCAATTCGGGAAAGCGGTATTCAAATTTTGCCACCAGGAAGACCTCCTCTGGAATGATGATTAATTAAAATTCACGAACTTTCTGAACTGCATCAATGATACGTGCTGGAGTCGGGAGCCATGCATCTTCGATTTGCGCAAACGGATAAATGGTATCCGGCGGAGTAACACGAAGAACAGGCGCTTCCAAGTGAAGAATCGCTTTTTCATTGATTTGAGCAATCACTTCCGCAGCAATACCTGCGGATTTTTGAGCTTCCTGAACCACGATTGCGCGGTTAGTCTTCTTAACGGAAGCCACAATTGTATCAATATCGAGCGGCACCAAAGTGCGCAGGTCAATTACTTCAGCCTTAACACCCGTTTTCTCAAGCTCGTCTGCCGCTTTGAGTGCAGTGTGTACCATCATGCCGTATGCAATGATCGTTACATCGGAACCTTCACGTACAATTTTTGCTTTGCCAAGCTCAACAGTATAGTCGCCTTCAGGCACTTCATCACGGAATGCATGATAAAGGTTCAAGTGCTCCATAAAGAACACAGGGTCATTATCGCGGATAGCAGAGATCATCAGACCTTTTGCATCATAAGGGTTAGAAGGAATTACCAGCTTAATACCCGGAGTTTGAGCAATCAAACCTTCCAAAGCGTCGGTATGCAGCTCAGCCGCTTTAACACCGCCGCCGTATGGAGTGCGGAATACGATTGGAGCGTTGTAGCGTCCGCCGGAACGGTAACGCATGCGCGCTGCCTGAACTACGATCTGGTCCAGAGCTTCAAAAATAAATCCGACAAATTGGATTTCGGCAACCGGGCGGAATCCCTGAATACCCAAACCAACAGCCAAACCGCCGATCGCGGATTCAGCCAGCGGAGTATCGAATACACGTTCTTCACCAAATTGCTTCTGCAGACTTTCAGTTGCGCGGAATACACCGCCGACATGGCCTACGTCTTCCCCGAAGATTACAACGCTCGGGTCGCGTTCCAGTTCAACGCGCATTGCGTCGCGGATCGCTTCTTTCATATTCATTTGTGCCATTGCTATTACTCCTCCTTAACAATTAACTCATCACGTTCACGTTCAAATCTATGGATCAATCCAGACAGCCATTCACCGGCAGCCCTTCCAATATGTAAGAAGCTGCAGCCGGCGGAGACTGGCGGATATAAGGTCCGATCTTATTTGTACTCTGCTTTTTGCTCTTCAAGATGTTTAGGCGTGTTCTCAAACATGCTGTCAATCAAACCAGGGATGGTCATCTTCTCGGTTTGTTCAGCCTTCTTAATCTGCTCGTTCACTTTCGCTTTCGCTTCATCTTTCACACGCAGCGTATCTTCTTCCGTCCAAAGACCTTTCTTCTCCAGGTACTTGGCAAGACGGTTAATCGGATCTTTCTCGCTCCATTGTCCTTCTTCTTCTTTCGTACGGTACTTGGAAGTATCGTCAGACAGGGAGTGAGGACGGAAACGGTAAGTTACAGCTTCGATCAGCGTAGCGCCTTCACCGTTGCGTGCACGTTCTGCAGCTTCTTGAACGGCTTTGATAACCGCAAATACGTCCATGCCGTCAATCTTAACGCCCTTAATACCAGCAGCAACCGCTTTATGTGCAATAGACAAAGCGCCTGTTTGTTTGGCAAATGGAGTTGTGATGGCATAGCCGTTGTTTTGAACAAAGAAAATAACCGGCAGCTTAAATGCCCCAGCATAGTTCAAACCTTCGTAGAAGTCGCCTTCGGAAGAACCGCCGTCACCTGTGTAAGTGATTGCGACTTGCTTTTGCTTCTTCAGTTTGAAGCCCATTGCAATACCCATCGCATGCAGAATTTGTGCACCGATGATGATCTGCGGCATAAGCACGTTAACACCTTCAGGAATCTGGCCGCCATGCTGATGGCCGCGGGAATACAGGAATGCTTGGTAAAGCGGAAGGCCGTGCCAAACGATTTGCGGCATATCACGGTAACCCGGACATACGAAGTCTTCTTTCTGCAATGCAAATTCACTGCCCACCATTGTAGCTTCCTGACCGGAAACCGGAGCATAGAAACCAAGACGTCCTTGGCGGCCCAGGTTGATGGCGCGTTCGTCCCAAGTACGAGTAAATACCATACGGTACATTACTTCTTTCAATTGATCATCAGTCAGGTCGGGTACTTTATCTGGATTAATAATTTCGCCGTCCGGAGAGAGTACGGACAAAGCTTCTACTTCCTCCGTGTATACTTCATAAGGAACCTTGCTCATGCTTTTCACCTCGACAAAAAATTTGAATATCATGTTCCGCTGTTATAGAATTATTATACTCCTGTTATATCAGTTTCGTCAAAGGATATCCTGAAAAATGTATCCGGAACTATTCTTTGTATATATAACAGTGTTTCGGTAATTGTATAACAGAAGTGAGAATTGTCACAACAGAAAGCGTGTTCATGCTCCATGGATAATCTTACCTGATCACGCCTGCAATTGCAAAATCAAAAGGGAGAGTGACGAAAATGACAGATAGCCGCTATCTCAAGCGAACTGTCGTTAAACACGAGATTCACAGCCATTTTTTAAACGAAACGCGCAAGCTGCGCATTTACCTTCCTCCTGGTTACAACGAACTGCTGAGTTATCCTGTGGTGTACTGCCAGGACGGCGAGGAATTTTTCAACTTTGGGCGGATTGCCACTTACGCAAACCAGCTTATTTTAGATGAAGACATCGAGCCTTTCATTATTGTAGGCGTTGAAGTCAATGTGAAGGTCAGAACCCAGGAGTACGCTCCTTTCGGCAGCCGTCATGAGGCTTATGTTTCTTGTTTTACTGAAGAAATTATTCCCTATGTGGAAAAGAATTATCCCGTGCGCCGCACAGCCGAGGACCGCATTTTAGCCGGCGATTCGCTAGGCGGATCTGTTTCGCTTCACATTGCACTAAAGCACAAAGACATGTTCTCCAAGATCATTACCCTTTCGGGAGCCTTTTACATCCCCAGCCAGGAAATAATTGCAGCAGAGACGGATCTCTCCTCTCTCAGCTTGTATATGGTTGTTGGGCTGCAGGAGCGCGACTACCAGACCGACACCGGAATTTACGATTTTGTTGACCTGAACCGCAGAACCAAAGAACTGCTGGAGAAGCGCGGAGCAAAAGTCGTTTATTATGAAAAAGACGGGAAGCATCTATGGGGCTTCTGGCAGCAGGAGCTGCCCGGCGCGCTTCGCCACTTCCTTAAATAGAAGTTTTGCAAATAATTGAAAAAAGGCCTTGTCGTCAAGACGAGGCCTTTTGTTCTTTCATGCTCATTTCAGCACTTTCCGTTTTTCCGGTGAACAGACTATTCTTGAGCGATCTTCTCGGCAGCTTCCAGCGGTAATGAACAGACAGCATGCGAGAGCAGACGATCACTACAAACAGCACAATCATTTCAGCCGTTGTCTTAGACCAGCCAAATGCAACTGCCAGCCCGCCAATAATGGCCCATACAGCATAAATTTCGTCCCGCAGAACGACCGGCTTGCGGCCAGCCAGCAGATCGCGGATGATTCCGCCGCCAACGCCCGTTAACAAGGCAGCGACTGCCACCGCACTTACCGGATGATTCATCTTCACCGCATACAATGCCCCTTGAATTGCAAAAGCACCTAGACCAATAGCATCCAGCCATGCCTCCGCCCTCTTCCAATGACGTATCCAGGAAACAGGAACGAGAAAGGCGGCAGCAATTGAAATACACGCCACCAGCATAAGCGGCCCTTGGGTCCAAATGGTGGTTACGGGAACTCCGATCAAAATGTTTCTCAGAATCCCTCCCCCAAATGCAGTTGCAAGCCCCAGCACGACAACGCCAAGCACATCGTATTCCTCTTCCATGGCAACAAGAGCTCCGGACACAGCAAACGCGACCGTACCAATAATGCTGAAAAGTTCAAATAGCTCCATTTCCCCTGCTTCGTTCCTCTCCGCAATCTCACATATGACGTTAACATTGTAGCTTTTCCTTCCAAATTGTACAACCAAAAAATCTGTTCTATACTATAACTGACTATAGTCTAATACATAAGCTTCCAAAACGCAGCAAGGAGAGATCAATAATGACATCTTCAAATCGGGTACTTATATTTGCCGGAGGCAATATTATTCCGGACTTTAAAGAGCACATTCGAGAGGGCGATTATATTATCGGAGCGGATTTCGGGGCTTATTTTCTGATGCAGAACGGAATTGTTCCTGATATCGCCGTAGGTGACTTTGACTCCATGACTCCCGATCAATTCAGCCAGCTGAAAGAGGTATGCCGTGAGGTTAAAGCGGTGGATGCGGTCAATAAAGACTTAACCGACGCTGAACTCGCCTTTGACATTGCCTTAAATCGGCAGCCGTCAGAAATACTGATGTTCGGAGTTCTTGGCAGCCGTTTTGATCATTCCCTGGCCAACATCCAAATGATGCTTAGAGCCCTCCAGCACCAAGTTTCCAGCTCCATCTGGGACAAAAATAACTACATTACTTTAACCGGTTCTTCGGCAGTGGTCGAAAGCCGCGGTTACACCTATATCTCTCTGCTGCCTATGACTCCTGAAGTGACGGGAATCACCCTGGAGGGGTTCGAATACAAACTGGACAACGCCTCGCTCAGGATGGGGCAATCCCTTGGAATCAGCAATAAGCTCGAGAACGAACAGGGAACCATACGCATCGAGAGCGGCCTTCTGCTGATTGTTCAGAGCAAGGATTGAGGCAAGCTTTGTGAAGCCGGGGTACTGGTAACATTAATGCCGTGTGATGAGTAACAAAATTGTAATCTTTTTACTTTCGCTGAAAAACGTGAAATAAAAGGCTCAAACCTCTACGCTGTTAGGGTTTCGAGCCTTTTTTCGTTGTTAAGTAAAATTCATTTCTTAAATTTTTGTAATTTTTAATCTATTTTTAATAAAGCAGATCAAACGGTTGATGCCGCTGGGCTTCTCGTGTCCGTGGAAGATCCTAGAAGGTTAAGAAGCTGTTATACTTTGAGCAGGCCCGAGAATACAACATCAGGAGGAACTCACAAATGATTAAAGTTCAAGGACTCTGCAAGAAAGTAATGACAGTTGGTATTTGCGCTTCTGTAGGACTCACAGCTTATATGTTTGGTGGACAAGCATCAGCCTATGCGGCTGCTAACGATACAGCTACTGCAACTGCTTATGAATATTTGAACAATCCCATCACACTTGATTCTCTTGATACACTTAATAAGATTGATACACTTAATACAATTGATACGCAGAATTCGAATACCGATTCCGATCTCACAGCTTCCGATCTCACTGCTTCCGATCTCAATGACAACACTATCAATGCGGACAGTACAGCTGCTTCCAAGGGTCAGAGCATTATTGACTATGGAAAAAGATTTCTGGGTACACCCTATAAATTCGGCGCTTCAACTTCAACAACCAAAAACTTCGACTGCTCGTCATTCACTAAATACGTATTCAAGCATTTTGGAATTACCTTGCCGCGCACCTCTGTGGATCAATCGAAAGTAGGCGTTGCCGTCTCCAAAGCCAACCTGAAAGTAGGCGATCTTGTCTTCTTCTCCAGCGGCAGCCGCGCTAATGGCAGCAATGTTACACATGTCGCTATCTATGCGGGCAACGGCAAAATTTTGCACACTTACGGTTCGCCGGGTGTGATCATTTCGAACCTTAACTCCAGCAACTGGAAGAAGACTTATCTCAAAGCACGCCGCGTGTTGTAATTCCAGCAATTTGCCGGGCCCCGGCTACTGCAGCATATAACCAGCACCTCTAACGGTATGCAGCAGTTTATGCCGGCGGCCCGCGTCTATTTTGGCCCGGATATGCTTAATATAGACATCAACCACATTGGTTTTCCCGGCAAAATCATAGCCCCAAACCTCCTGCAGAACCGCTTCGCGGCTGCAAATTTGGTTACTGCGGCGTACGAGAAACAACAGCAGCTCGAACTCTTTCGGAGTTAGCATAATTTCTTCACCGGCTCTGAATACCCTGCGTTGATTAAGCTCTATTGTAAGATCCTCATAATTCAGATATTCATGATCGCCAAGCTCCAGCCGCTCGAACAAGCTGATTAAATTGGTGATGCGAGCAGTTAGCTCTTCAATAGGCGTATCCTTGCCTAAATAATCATTCACCCCGGCTGAAAAAGCCATCTGCAGCTCCTCAGTCGAGGGGCTTTTTGTTATCGCAATTACGGGATACTGCAGATTCTCCTCCTTCCTATGAAGGTGGACTAATCCTGTAATTTCTTCAGGACCTCTGCCGTCAATGTCAATCAAGACCAGGTCCGGATGCAGCACCATTGCATGCGCTTCGGGCGCGTCATTCACAGCCAAACGACATACCTGATAGCCGGCTCTTTCAAGCCTTTTAATTAACGAATCCCCGTAACTCGAATCTTTCCCTTCAATCCAGACTAATTGATTGGCCATCAGCTGTTATTCACCCCGGATTGGCGGATTAACCGCTCATGATGCTGGTACTAGATTGTGAAAATAATCAGCTGTCCATACCTGCAGGTGCTCTTTAGTTAATTAAGTCATGAGGAAGGCAGTTTAGTGCAGCGCGCCTCAAAGTATCCTTTTGCAGCAGCATCCCGTTCACTGGAGAAGGTTTCTTCTGTACGGTACTGGCCGGCACAAGCTTCTTCGTAAAAGTACTTAATTCCGGTCCGCGTATCAACACCTCCCCATACAGGCTCATGCCTCACCAGCCTGCCGCCGCTGAAGGCAAAATTATTATAATACTGGTCTCCAACCGGAATGCCCTGAAGGAACACCAGGATTCCCGCATCATCAATCGTATTGGTCCATTCCTCGTCCGGAATCTGCGGCAGGGTAAATGTATAATTTACACCTGCTAATTCAGCAAATCGGTTATGAGCGGCAATACGCTGCTCCAAATCCTCTTCGATAGAGGTAACGATGGCTGTC
Organism: Paenibacillus pinistramenti; assembly: GCF_005869875.1. Taxonomy (GTDB): domain Bacteria; phylum Bacillota; class Bacilli; order Paenibacillales; family Paenibacillaceae; genus Fontibacillus; species Fontibacillus pinistramenti. Next base: position 42,815 of record NZ_VAWG01000002.1, on the reverse strand, counting down.
CTGCGGATCGCTTCAACCTTCTCTGATTCAGCTATTAGTGGATCACTGGCGCCCTGTGACAAGTCTGCAAGGCGCCCCTTTAGGAATTGTTTACGGTTTGTATCCAGGTAAGACAGCTGCTGATCAAGTGTAAAAGCAAGAACGCTGCCGGACGAATCGGTATAAACATACGGCTTTTTGGGAAACCAGGTACTCACCCTCTCTTCCGTCCCATCTTGATTCACTGCCTCTTGAATACCGTAAATCCAGTAGCCGTCATAATCCATGACAACAACAGCCGGAATATACATCATAAATGCCCGCTGCCCCGCAGGATCATCTGCAAGATTAAAGTTCAGAAACAGCGTGTGCAGCAGCGCATCCAATCCGGATTGTTTATCTACACGAAACTGTTTATCTGAATTGTATCCCGCTTCATAGACAGGCTGTTCATTCAGGTTAAGCTGGCTGGCGCCATCCTGAACAGCCGTTTTTAACACAGCATTGTAGCGCTGCTCAAGCAGCAGCACCTCCATCCGGTTATCAGCCCGCACAGATGCTGCCCAGAACAGCGGTCCAGTCAGCAGAACGAAGAGAATGGCCCATTCAGTAATCTTCATTTAGCACCATGCCCCCATATTGCAGCTCCGTTTCGGCCGCGGCATACCACTCCCCATACAGGACTCGGCCCAGCACCGAAGAAGGCTTTGTGCTGTGGTCCTGAACCTTTACATCAAAGTAGTCCCCCTCCGACAACATATATTTTCTTGTATCTCCAGCTGCAGCTGCTGTGGCAGGAAATAACTGCTCCAAAATTTCGGCTTGGTAATGCGCTTCCTCGTGCACGCTGTACTTCTCCAGAAAGGTCGATGGATTAGCCGGATCACTGTATTCAGGCTGATATTTTTTATGACGATGTTCAAGCTCCACATCAAAGCCTTCAAGCACCGTACCCAATTGCGCAGTAAAATCCTCGTACATATCTGCAGAAAGATAGCCTTTATTCCGCACCGCATCTACAAATGCGCCAACGATCCGATATTCATTCAGCTGGGCAATATCCTCCTGCCTCTTGGCGTTCTGCATCATCGGAAAATAATACAGCAGCAGCACTGCAAGCAGTGCGGCCGTGAGTTTAGACAGCACATTCGACAATCCATCCCCTCCCGTTTACTGTCCGCTCAATTTAATTCCAGTAATTTGATGCTGATCATTGTACATATATTCCGCCTGGTAGACGGCTGCCGGCTGGATCCCGCTGACCGGTATCTCCCACTCCGGATCTGGATCAGGTCCCGGGGAAGGCAGAGCCGTTCCATTTAAGAAGATTTGAATATTCTCCCGATAGCTGGTTCTCCACATAAAGATAACCTGGGACCCAGTGTACCGCTCGATTATATTCGGCTGCTCTATTCCCGCCCCCGACCCGCCAGTATACACAGTCAAAGACTGATTAGTATAAACGCTTGAAGCCAGCTGATCCGACTGCCGGGCGATGTCCAGTCCCCTCCCTGCCAGCTCCCAGGCGGTTAGGAACAAGCAGATACCGACGGCAGTCCATAACATGTGTTTAGCGTTGCTCAGCAGCATCTTAAATTATCGGACCGAAGTTTGTGTAAACACTAAGCCGCGCACGACGTTTGAGCTGTCCTTAATGACTTCGGCTTTAAACTTGCCGCTTGGATTAACGTATTCATTACTAGCCTCGTCCCACGTGCTTCCAATGCTCGCGGCACTATCATTCAGAACCGATCCGTAGCTGGAACTGGCAGTATTCGAAACGTCCAGCTTATAGCCGTACCATTGGCCGGTTGTATTTTTGCCCGTCTTTACCTCAATCCCAAATTGCAGCTTCCCTTTATATTTGCGAAGTGCGTTCGTCACCTGCGAGCCGCTGATCGTAGTGTCATCGTAAACCGTGAAAGAAGCTTGAGCCAGCTCGGTTTGGATATCCGAGAAATTGTTCTGCGCCGTCTTGGTTGCTTCTTGCGCGGAAATAAATAATATGACGACTATTGTAATCAGTGCGATTGTGAGAAAAATGCCTGCAGCTACCTTTAATGCGGACGATGCGTTATTCATGGAATCATACCCTTCTTTTATAATTTTTGAATTTGTTCATAATACACGCTCATTTGACTGAAGCTCATCCAGATCAAAGGAAGCACTAAATACATAAAGATAAGAGCATACATGGGCGTAAAGCCGATCATTTTCCCCATATTTGCCTTTAAATCAAGCGTTTTCTCGTAGTCCAGCTTTCTCTGCTCAAAATAGAAACCCATCTCGTGATCAACATCATCAAAAGCCTGTTTGACAGTAATTCTGCCGGCAGCAAGCAGCAGCTTGTCTGTAAGCCTTTCGAATTCCGGAAACGCAGCATCCTGCTTCATCCCTTCAAGTGCTGCTTCCTGGCCATGTTCGTAGTGAAGGAGGCATTTCTCAATGGGCGCTTTAAAAATTACGGCGAAAGAGTTCAGCCACTCCAAAATTTCTTCAACCGACATGCGCTCCATCTCCCGCAAAATGAGAATGAGCGTATAAAATTGATAAATTTCATGCTGCATGTCCATTCTGCGAATCCGTCTTTGAAACATTAGTAGCCAATAAGGTCCGTAATAGGCGCCTGCCGCCGCACCTACAGCAAGGATGATCTCCCATACCTGCAGCACCTCTGAATTCCAGCTGCTTAGCTTTCCGGCGATCCGGCTGACAGCTGTATTTAATTCCTCCCTGGATTTCGGAGCATCCTCTCTCTTGGATAAGCGGTCTGCAATTTCTTCATAACCGGCATTCTTCGACATTCCCAGCTCTTTCATAATCTCTTTGTCCAGCGCTGCTTCTTCGGCCAGTTTCAGCCGCTCTTCCTTGTCAGGCGAACCAAACACCACCTGCGCAGCTGCCGGTAAGTTCAGCAGATGATATCTCTGATTCGCATGGAGAAACAGAAACACCGACAAAGCAACCCCAAAGGCCGCCAATGCATAGACAAGCCGCCGGACATAGAACCACTCTACACGCATTTTGCTAAAGGTATCTCTAAGCAGCTCCGCATTCCGAGCGTAGGTTTGAGAGCGGACTGACGGCAGAAGAGGCTGAACCAGACGGCGAACCCAGCTTCTTTCATACAGCTTCATCTCCCAGCTCCTGGATGCCTTGACTGGCTTCACTTCGTCCTCACTCTTAATCTTCTGCAGCAATATGTAACAAACAAGAATAATTAAATAGATAAACATCTTGGTAAGCATTCCGTACTTGCCGGCATAGAACACATCCATCAGCGGAAAATTGCCCCTGGCCCATCTCTCAATCGGTTTAGTAAAGAAAAGCGGAGCGAGCGCGATTACATTTAATCCCTTCAGCACGTAGTCAAGCTTAGACAACCTCAGGATTTCCAAATGAATCTCCTTGCCCAGCTCTGCCAGTGCTCTCAAATAAAGAGAACCTCCGCGCCCGTCTTTATCGCCGTACTCCATAATTAAGAACGACACTCCGGCAAAGGTACGGAGAAACCTGCCCGGTGACCTTTCATAATAAGACTCCAGGCATTTCTCCGGATCAGGAGCATTCAGTGCTTCATAAATACAGTATCCATGAACAGAAATTTCACGTTCCGCTTCCTCCGAAGCCTCCTGAATGGCCTCATCCACAATACCATGGCGCTGATAGGCATGGCGTACACCTGAGAACAGATCAATAGTTTGGCGCAGCAGCTTTCTCTGAATCCGGTTGACATAGGCGTCAAGGAGAAGCCCGTGAATAACCGCAGAAGAAATTAGGAGAGTAAGGAGATACACAACGTCAGGGTTCAGGCTGTACAGCAGACTTATGACCGTGATGAATAACAGCAGAAGCCCATATACCGTGCCGGCCGTGCGAAGCCTTAAAGGGTACTCCTCCCATTCCATCCCAACCGTTAAGCGGCTGCGGATTCTCAGGGTATAGCTTCTTAAGAATGGGATCTTTAAGAACTGCTGGTAGGACCGCTGCAGAAAGACATGAACAATGGATTTCCATCGAAGCTTATCAGACAGATCTCTCGCTGAGGCCGCGTTTGCCCCGTGCTCTCTCTCCAACCGTCCGGCAAGTACGGCTGCAAGCAATAGGGCTCCGGCAAATCCGGCTGCACTTAATCCCCCAATCCAAAACAGCAATGATTTAAGCTCCAATTTGCTCCCCCCAGTAAGCGGCAATAAATTGATCAAACTGGGCTGCATCCTCGTCAATCATCTCTTCTTTCATTTCCTGCCGGGTATGCATGGACAGCGGCTCCTCAGCCAGATATTCTCCATTGCGGTAAACAATAATATTTCTTGCTTCGTACAAATCAGGATGGTCCTTAAGAGGAACACACTCTGTAATCCGCTCAATATACCTTGTTCCATCCATGCCGTGACGCATATGTACATCGAAAGTTACCGCACGTATGACCTGTTTCTCTGCTGTCCGGTCATCTCTGAACATGCCTGTTTTGAGCAGGGAATTTCGCAGGGACTGGATCAAGTCGTTAAACGTTTTGGCATGATGAGTGAATATCGTAAACAAACTTGCGACCTGTGACATTTGGATCATCCACGCGGCTACCTCGTCCGTAGCCACCTCGCCGAGAATATTGACGGAGCCATCGGTTTTTTTCTGTAAATCAAGTCCCTGCTGGCCTGTAATATGATCGGTTTCCCTAAAGGTCAGAATATTCCGGGTTGGATAAAGCCTCCTTAAATGAAGCTCGAAAGACATCTCCTGGATCCGAAGCGAATAGGAAGCATAGATATGCTTGATCATTGCCATGAGCAGAGTTGTCTTCCCGGAGCCCTGCGAACCGGTTATCGCTGTAATCCGTCCCCCCTTCATTATAAATTTCAGCAGCCCGATTGCTGCTTCAGCTCCTTTTCCCGTTATCAGCTGCTCCAGCGAGATGTTCTTGATATCAAATTTCCTGACGAAAAATGCCCAGCTCTCCGCAAACGGAGGTCTGACAACCACAACCCGGGAGCCGTCCTTCATTTCATTCACTTTATAAGCGGAAGCTTCGGACAGCTGGCCGGGCAGATTATATTTGTAAATGTTCTGGCAGACTCTCTTCAGCTCGCCTTCTGAACCGAAGGACAGGAAGGATAACCGGATCGACTTCCCTTTGAAGAAGATCCAGATGCTGTCATAGTTTCTTTGCCCATTACTAGAATCTGCACTCCCCGAATCTACACCCAAATTATACATGGACTCCAAGCCTTCAAAGCTTCCTGTATCCGCAAACCCGCTGACTCCGCCGCTGACCCCGTCAATGGATTGATCCCTGATTTCATCTATGACTGAAAATCCTTTATACATCTGATAAATTCTTTGAACTACTAATTCCAGCTTCTCTCTGTAATCCAGCTCACGATACTCCATGTAAAAGATATGATTAATGTCTTCGCCATCAATCTCATACCTGAAATTTCCTTCGCCATCTCCCTTCTGTTTGGGCGCATCGAGCGCATAATCTCCGATTAGGACCGACAAAGCGTCGGACCCGTATTTTTGCTTGAATAAATATAAAATAATTTCAAATTTGTCCTGCAGGCTTAATCGCTCACGATGATCGAAGGAAATCATGCGGTTGATAGCCTGGTTATTGATCCGGTATCCGTTCTCGAGCAGGTCAGTCATATAGTTCTTCACAAACATTTTGTCTCTGGGATCGCCGGAACCGCAGCTTTTAAGCGCCTGCTTCAGCTCTGCCCGCTGGTTTCGTTTGCGCTTATACTCCTCTTCGCTTAATCCGTAATCATCAAGATGATTGCGGCTCATATCATGCAGGGACTGCTTAACAAAATTCAAGGCCCGCAGAATCTCGGCCTCTTCATGCTTTGAAGCTGTAAAACGGGCAGGCGCAGTTTTTGTCATAATTTTCCTCGACCGGAAATACCAAAGCGCACCCGCTGCCAAAGCCGTTACTCCCAGCGTTGTCCATCCAGGTTGAAGCATCAGACCACTTCCTCCTGGTCCTTAAATTTCGAAGCCTTGTCATAAACATTACAGCAGTCGATTAATTGGCGGAGAGCGTTCATAAATGAATAATTAATCTGTGACTTCTTTATGGAAGATTTGTTTCTGAGCAGAAAAGAAAGCACCTCACCGGTATTCCAGGCGTTGGAGAAATCGGTGCTGTGAGGAATGCCGACCACTTGTACCCCGCCGCCGAAGATTCTTTTCACATTTTTGGTGCTGAGGACCGAGGCTTCATCGTAAGGATACAAGGCGATTAGACATTGTCTCCGCCAGGTTTGATCGGTTAACGAGTACCGGTTGTAGAAACGCTCAAGAATGCCTTTGTTCTGCCTTAGAACTACAATGGATGTATCCTGGGGCTCAGGTCCGCTTTGCTGAATGGTCCACTCGGAACCCTGGACGATGATGCGGTCATATTGCATAGCTGCCGTCCGCCAAATTTGCCGGTAAATCCGTTCCTTTGCAGACAAGTTCTGACGGGAGGACCGCTCATGACCGGATGCCAGATCGAGCCGCCCTCTAAGGATAGGCAGTGTATAATTCATAAGATTATCCCGAGTCAGCTTTCCGCTCTCCGACAGCCTGAATAGGGCATCCATCCCTTCTTCAGAAAAATGCGGCTCTAAACGGTTATCCATTCTCCGCGGAAAATGAAACCCTTGTTCTGCCCCTTCCCCTTTAATGCCTATATGAGCCAGCAGACAGGACGCTTCACCGCTCATAGACGTGAGAATCCCGAGACAGGCCGCAATTTCCTCGGCCCCATAAGATTGCTCGCCTGCATAGACTAGGAATTTGCCCATACCTGCCTCCTTGCCGTGCTTCTCAGCAGACTCCTTGTTTGGATCGGGCTCTTGCCCGAGATCCGGTCTGCCAGAATAGTAATCGCTTTTTTATAGCTTCGGGATAAGGGTTTCATATGGAGGGCACGATTGTGCTCATTCTCCAGCTGCACCCCATAGTCACGCTCACTCCATTCCACCTTTACCGCTTCTTCCTCCCATTCCAGGGGAAGGTGCTGAATCAGCATTCTTATGTAAGTTTCTTCAATCAAGCTTTCAACATACCGGATGAAGACCAATCCGCATGCCAACCCTTCCAGCGAAGGGTATTTGGAGAATAACAGCTTAAACCATTCTGCACTGCGCTCTACTGCAAAACGTTCAAAAGCGGTAACCCAGAATACGCCCTTGCTAATCCTCCAATCCTCCTCATCACAGAAGGTTAATTTCTCCAAATCATAAAGTACGAAATCATAATGCTCCAATGCCGAAGTCTGCTCGTTCAAATACACCTTCAACGACTCGGAAGAGAAAAAGCCGCATGCCACATCAAATCCGCAATATTCGGTTATCGGCATGGATTTATCAGGCTGACCAATTGAATAACGGTACAGCTGCCGCTCCGTTCCGTCTACTAACAATACCTTGGCTCCAGAAGCAGCGAGCAGCCTGCATACATACATCAGCAAATCATGCTTATCGCTCACTCCGGCGTATATCCAGCTCTCCATTCCCTTTCTCCTTTCTCCATTTTCCTGTTTTCATTTTTCTTTCAGCAATAAATCCCTTTTACTTTCCTGTTAAGCTTTCAGCAGACTGCTCTTCTGAGGTAACTGTACTCTGCCCCTCCAGCTCCAGTTGAGTCGCTGCGGAGGCTGCCGCTTCCGCCTGGCTGCTGGCAAACGTCAAGGCGTTTTGCTCGGAAACCGCATTAAGGCTCTTCTCCAGAAGTTCTCTGGAAGACTCAGACTTGAGGTATTTTTCCGCCTTTGACACGATATTAGGATCTCTTGACAGCAGCTTCATCACCTGCCCATTGGCCGGGTATGTAGGAATTGCTTTATCCTGAATGCCCGGTTCAACGTAGGTTAGGGCATAAATGGAGGCTTTGTGCAAGTAAGCATCCACAATCGCACTGGATAACAGCAGCAGCTCCTGCTCATTCAAGGTCAGTGACATGGTGGGGCGGGCAAGGGCGTTTACTTTCTTCTTCGATAACAAAATATAGTCTTCGCCCGTAGGAAACTGAATGCGTATATCTACTGAGTCCCCTTTTTCCAAAGACATTGGAAGCTGTACAAAGCTCATTTCACGGTTTCTTAAATCACCGGACATCGGCTCTTCTTCATACAGTAACGACCCTGTGATCAGCGTATTGGCATCCAGTCCCACTTTAGCCGTCTTGCCTTCTATCTGCTCTTTGGAAGCCACATAGTTAGCAGGAACCGAGTCTTTCGGCAGCTCCACCTGTACAAGATCTGAAGCTGAAATTTTCTGCCCGGATGCGATCGGCCTGTTCGGTGCCCAGCCTAGCAGCACCACAGCCTGCGCTTCCCGCTTCATCTGTGCCACTTCTTGACTGTACTGCTCCCGGAGCTGCCCTTCCGCCTGACTATGATGAATCTCATTTCGCAGTATAAGGCTTCCCAGCAGCAATACCGGCAGCCCTGCTCCGGCAGCAGCTCCATAAAGAAGGTATCGCGTTCTCTGTCTAATTTGAATCAACTCCAATCTCTTTCTCACAATTCCCGGTTATCTGATCTTCAGCCATCCCGGCATCCACCTTCCGGATCGCTGCTTGTTTGGAAGCACCCCTTCACATATGCGCCGTGCCAGCTCAACTGTTCCTTCTCCCGGGTTAAAAGGATCAGGCTCCGCCGGCAGTCCGTAAACCTTTGAGCCTTTAAGCAGCCTGCCGATCTGTTGAACTCCATACTGATCCGCCAGCGGAACTATATACTTCCTGTGTCTTCCCGGATAAGCAGCCAGCCGGCTGCTGCACTGCTCAATCTCTTTCCTTCTCCAAACTGAAGCCGGGAGCACAACCAATTGAAGATCCGAGCGGGCGAACTCTTCTAATCCGTCCTTATCCATATCGACCCCCAAGTCCATAATGATCATTCTGCTGCCTGAGCCCAGAATCTGCAGCCATTCCGCCCTGGACGGTTTCTTGTGGTAGGTTACCGAGCGCATTTCAAAGCTGTCAGCCAAGGAACCTGAATAACTGGACAGGGCCAGAAGACCCGCGAAAGCGGAAGAACGAGCGTTCCAGTCAACATATGTGATTTTTGGAAACAGCCCTGCCAGCGCGTGTGCCAGCATCAGCGAAAAATGCGTAACGCCCACGCCCGGTACTGCCCCGGTAACCGCTACAACGACTGGCCTTTTGGAAACCTCGTTCACCCGGACAAAACCAGCTGGAAAAGAACTTAGCCGGTGCAGTTCCTCCTGCACTTCGCGTGCTGATTGAAATCTGTCTCCCGGTTCGTAGCTGAGCAGCTTCCGGATAATTCTTGTTAATTCCGGCGATATCTCCCTGCTTCCAGGTAAGCCGCCTTCTTTAGGCCACTGCGTATATTTTCCGTTCGAGGCAAGATAGAGCATAATGGCACCTAATGCATACATGTCCGTTCTGGGATCGCTTTGAAGTCCTAAATATTGCTCCGGGGCTGCAAAGCCCACGGTGCCAAGCTGGATCGTGTCCTCGGATAACTGGGGCTTGTACGCCCTGGCTGTTCCAAAATCGACGAACCGGATTTCTCCGCTTTGTTCGACCATCAGGTTGGACGGCTTTAAATCCCTGTAAATAATGGGCGGTTCCCTGGTGTGCAGATAATGAAGCCCCTCACACACCTGATCGGCAATGCGGAGCAGCTGAGCTTCACTGACAGCCCTGCTCTTCTGCAAATAATCTTCCAGCGTCACTCCTTCCACGTAGTCCATCACCAGAAATGCAGCTTCATCCTGTATAAAAAAATCTACGATCCTCGGCAGTCTCGGATGATCCAGCGCGATCAGCATGCCTGCCTCTTCCTCCATCCGGCTGATTCCCTCCGCTGCCGTGAGGGTCTGCTTAACCGCCCAAACCTTGCCCGGCAGCTTCAGGTCGTTAGCCACATAGACATGACTGCTTCCTCCGCTCCCTGTATGGCGCGCAATTGTATATCTGTCCCCCAGCAGCGCCCCTGGTTCCAATAAATCCGGCATTTGAGCCATCTGTTTCACTCCTTTCGCACAACAAAAAAGGGAAAGCCGCCAACCCGAGACCCAGAAAGAGGTCTTGAATTGGGATGCTTTCCCTTGTATCAATTGTATATTTTTGGAATCATTATAAAGCGAGAACCTGTGCGATGTAAAGGATTTTTTTCAAAATAGAAATAAGCTTAATTAATAACGTTAATATTTAATCATGTATAACGTAATTTCATCCCGGTTGTGAAACAGCTGCTTGGCGCGGATTACCTGGAGCCGGGCATCGGTATACATAGCAATAATCTCCTTGATTAGAGCCAGCGGTTTCTTGCTCAGCAGCTTGATCGTCACCACAGCGGTACCGCCTGGCGCCAGACTGTCCAGCAGGTTGATGACCATTTTTGCAGTCAGCTTGGGACTCCAGCTCATATCGCAGACCAGAAGGTCAAATTCTCTGCTGCCAAACGAGACACTGTCCGCATTTTTCTTAAGATACGTCAAGCGCGGATTTCTGAGCAGCTCGGCATTCATCTCGGCGGGATCCACTGCCGTAACCGACAACCCTCGATCCAGCAGAAAAGACGTCCAGCCGCCCGGAGCGGCACCGATGTCCAGCGCGTGCTTAAACCCGGCAAAATCAATCTCAAATACACGTTCCGCTTCAAGGAGCTTGAATTTCGCTCTCGATATTTGGCCTTCTTCACGCTGAAACCGAATAGCTCCGCCATTCCAGTCCGATAAATTCTCGGAAGGAGCGGATATTCCGGCATAAAGGCTCTCCTCACCGGCAAACACGGACAGCACCAGGTCAGCATCGCGCGAAACAAAACGCAAGCCGGGGGAAGCATCGCACCACCGGGTCTCAATTTCCTCTTTGAGCTCGAGGGCACTGCCTGCCCAGAGGCTTTCCCCGCTTTTTCTGACTTGAACGGCTGCAGCAAGCCCTTCATTTTCCTGAGGGAGAGATTCCTGATTCTTTAATCTGCTAAGCAATTGCTGCTTGGCAGCTTCTACAGTTCTGTCCAGCAGAGCGTGCGGTGTATCCCCAGGCTCCAGCTTAACCTCTGTTTGTACCGGAAATAGATGCCTGAGAAACATAGGCGGCTCTCCTTGCAGCTGCTCCAGCACCTGCTCAGTCCCGGCCGGCAGCGTCACCAAACCAACCTCGCCCGATTCCAGCACCTGGCTCTTCAGAGAACCGAATTTACGGCGAAGCTCTTCTTGGGCATAGGGGAAGAAGCCGTGATTGGACGTGCAGATCCACCGCGACGATGTCGCCCTACTGTCTGTCTCCGCTCCTGTATCCCCAGTCTGCCGGTCTTGCAATTCCTTATTCATATAAACTCGTTTCCTCCTGGCGGCACCTGCAGATGCGCAAATACTCAATCCTTACTTCTTCTCGTGTTCTAACTCAATTTCATCAAGCCGTTCGAATGGAACCGGACAGCTGTGCAGAATCACATGCTCCGGCTTATTTGTATAAAGCATTTCATACATGCTGTTCCGGCCATACAGACTCGAAGTGTGCAGATAGATTTCCTTGGCATAAAGCCCCTCATTGACCATCACAGCCACCACTTCGGCGCCGGTCATCTCATCAGGACCCATGTCATAATCAAGAGACAAAATATCCACTTCCATCTCACGCAGGATATCCAGACATTCCTGCCCCGTACGCGCAAGTACAAAACCAGTCGGACAACGGCGCAAATCATCCATATATAAATGAATCAAATCCGTTCTTCCTTTCCCTCGTTATTGCCTGCCTTGCGGTCAGATGGACGCCCAACCGCTTACAAGATCTATATCCTCCCGGTAGGTTAGGTCAGGCCCCGCCTCTGTTTCCATAATCAGCGGTTTCCCGCCAAGCTCTGCAATTTCCGTAAATTGGGTCAACGCTTCCTCCCCGATGTATCCCTGACCCACTCTGGCGTGCCTGTCCTTGCGGCTTCCAGCCGGATACACCGAGTCGTTCAAATGAACACATTCGACGAAATCCCAAAACCCCAGGCTTCCTGCTTTCTCCCAGAAATCATGATCTCCGGCACCGGACCAAATTCCGGCGGCATAAGCGTGACAGGTATCGAAACAAAACCCAACCAGCTCCGGGTTCAGACAGAGCTTTCTGATCTGCAGCAGCTCTTCAATCGTCATCCCCATATCGCCGTGGTTTCCGGCCTGATTCTCCAGCAGCAGCTTGGCCTGCCCCTTCCAGTCGGATAGAATCCTATTTACACATTGTATAATATTTTTATAACCTTGTAAGGGGTTACTTTTCTTATATATACCAAAATGAACAACAATTCCCTTCGAACCGCAAGCCTCAGCAATCTCCAGATCATTCCGCAGGGAGGCGACAGTTTTGTGAAATAAAGAGCCGTCCTCTTCCTCACTCAAGGCAAGATTACTTGGATAGGGTGTGTGCGCAACCGATATCAGGCCATGCTCGGCGCAAAAGGTTTTGCATAGCCCGGCATCCTTTCTATTCCAGTCTTTGACCCCAAGGCTTCTCGGATTCTTCGGAAAATATTGAAAAGCTCCCGCTCCCTGAGCCAGCGCCGCTTTAGCCGCTCCGGTATAGCCGTTTCGAATGCTGTAGTGAGCGCCTATGCGGACCGGCTGGTTATTTTCCATGCTGGCAGTCAGCGCAGTAGAAGGCTTTGCGTGAAGCAAGTTCAGTCTTTACAATCGGGTGTCCGCAGCGGACACAGCTTTCTCCTTCGCGGTCATACACCTTGCACAGGTCGTTATATCCTCCTGTCAGCTTGTCATCTGCAGTCAATGGCAGCTCCATGTATCCGCCGTGCTCGGCAGCATCCATCAGAACGTCCCTGACGGCTTTGTAAAGACGGATCAAATCCTGTTCATCCAGCTCCTGCAATTTGACATCAGGACGAAGCTCTGCCGCAAAAGCAATTTCATCTGCATAACAGTTACCGATGCCGGCCACGATGTTCTGATTAACCAGCGTCGTTTTGAGCATGCCCTTCCGGCCTGAAAGCAGCTTCACAAACTTCTCTTCATTCATGCGCCGGTCCAGAAGCTCAGGCCCCAGCTCAGACAGCACTTCTTCAGTTTGTTTGGCTGTCAGCAGATGCAGATAACCTAATCTTAACCCGATAAAATACAGGGTTTGGTCTCCAAACTGAATCTCCACCTGCGTATTCCGCTTTGGCTTGTCTTTGTCATTCCCGAAATACAGGAGTCCGCCCAGCATGAGATGAAGCAGCAGCCGCCGGCCGTTATTCAAGTGAAAGATCAAATATTTGGCTCTGCGTTCCACAAAAATAATCTTTCTGCCGATCAGCTCCTGCCCGAACACTTCAGGCTCCAGATTCACGGATTTCTCGCGGTTGATCACAACACCGCTGATTTCTTTATCAAGCAGCAGCGCTGACAGCAGGCTGCGGTAATTTTCCATTTCCGGCCATTCCGGCATAATTCATCTTTCCTTTCCTTGAAGAGCAGAAATCAGCTCATATAAATCCTTGAATATTTCATCAGGTGAATGACCTGTCAATTCCTTATAATGATTTAAGTTCTGTTCCGTTGTAACTCCGGTTAACGTAAGAATAGTGCCGCATCCGGCATTTTTGCCTGCCCCAATATCAGTAAGCATATTATCACCGATTACAGCCGTTTCAGCTGCCGTAAGCCCCAGACGTTCGATCGCCTGCAGCATCAGGATGGATTCCGGTTTCCCGATCGTCACTGGTTTGATGCCCGTTGCAGCCTGAATCGCTGCGGATAGAGTCCCTGCCCCTGGAGATAATCCGTTCTGGCCGGGAAGAAGCAAATCCGGATTGGTCAAAATGTAGGCTGCACCGCCTGTAATCCACTCGGCCGCCTTGCGCAGGGTTTCATAATTGAATTGACGGTCGATTCCCTGTACCACATAGTCCGGATGCTCTTCCGTGATTACCAGTCCGGCTTCTATTAATGCCGTTAACAATCCATGCTCGCCGACGACGGCAACTCTTGCCCCAGGGTCTTTATCAGCCAAATGCCTGGCGGCGCCAACCGCCGAAGTACAGACCTGTTCCGGCAGAGCTGGAATGCCCATCACCCGCAAGCTTTCTGCCACTTCGGATGGCGTCCGCGAAGAATTGTTCGTCACAAATAAGAAGGGAATATTTTGCCGGTTAAGTTCACCTATTAGTTCGTCTGCTCCGGGAACCATCTGTGAACCATGATAAAGGGTGCCGTCCAAATCGATCAAGAAACCCTTCCATCTCAAATTCATGGTGGTCACTTCCTTAGAAACAAATATGTATGGAATGCCGCCATGTCAGCTGCCGCATTCGTATTATTGTAGTCATAAAATGATGGGAATGGCAAATCCCCCGCGAAGTTCCGGCACATAATCCCGGTTCGAATTTAGACAAGCCCGGCAGAAGTTTATCGAAACAGAGTCGAACTCAAGCGAATGCTGCAGCTGCAGAGCGAAAGGACCGGGCAAAACTTTGCTAGAGTCTGTCACTTCCTGCGCTTTCCCGGAAAATAATTTTACGCTTAAAGAATGTAATGCTTATCCGGTCACTGCTTCTCCGGGCGCTTATGGATCGGATACAGGACATGCTCTACAGCTAAATGCGAATTTGGAAAAATAGCCTGGGCCTCCTCCAGCAGCGGAGCCAGCTGGTCTTCATCTTTGTACCGGGAGCTGAAGTGGGTCATAAACATCTCATAAACTCCAGCTGCCTTAGCCTCTTCCGCCGCCTGTACAGCCGTGCTGTGATGATATTCGTAGGCGGTCTTGCTCAGCTCATGCAAGAACGTTGCCTCATGTACCAGCATATCTGCATCACGGGCAAGCTCGACAGCCGCCTGACAAGGACGGGTATCTCCAAGGATCGTTACGATCCGCCCTTTCTTGGGTTGACCAAGCACTTCAGAGGATCGCACAACCGTCCCCTGCTCGGTGACGATGTTCTCACCCTTTTTAAGCTTGCCGTATAATGGCCCCGGTTTAATCCCGTGCTTCTTCAAGATTTCGAAATTCAGCTTGCCCGGCCGGTCTTTCTCGATAATCCGGTAACCATAGCTGTCAATCCGGTGCTCAAGCAGCGCCGACTCCACACGGAAGGTCTCATCCTCAAACAGGACACCGCCTTCATGCTCATGCACGGTCAGCTCGTAATTAATCCGCGATTCGCTGATGCCCAGCGTAAGATCAATAAAGGATTTTAGCCCTTTTGGGCCATACACCGTCAGCGGCGTGTCTCCCCCCTGATTCGACCGGCTGGACAGCAGACCAGGCAGGCCAAACAGATGGTCTCCGTGCAGATGGGTGATAAAAATCTTCTCCAGCTTGCTCAGCCGCAGCGGAGAACGAAGCACTTGATGCTGCGTGCCTTCCCCGCAGTCAAACAGCCAGAAAGAGCGTCTCTCTTCCAGCATTCGAAGCGCCAGCGAAGTCACATTTCTTTGCAGAGAAGGAACTCCTGCATTTGTTCCCATAAAATACAGCTCCATGCTCAGCCGCCTCTCTCTATTCGGATTCGATATTTCATACCGCTCAGCAAAAAATCCCCCGCTTTCTCCGGGGGATCGTTCGCACAAGGGCCAGATTAAGCTTTATCCACATTAAAATATTGCGCTTCAGGATGGCTGAACACCATGGCGGATACCGAAGCCTCAGGCTCCATCATATATCCTTCGGTCAGTTCCACGCCAATTTCTTTCGGATTCATAAGTGCAAACAACAGCTCCTGCATCTCCAAATCCGGACATGCCGGATAGCCGAATGACACGCGGATCCCTTGATAGCGTGCGCCATGGCGCTGTTTCATCGTCATATCCTGCGGGTCGGGGAAGCCCCAGGTATCCCGGATCATATGATGAAGACGTTCTGCCATGCCTTCAGCCATTTCGAGGGCCGTCGACTGCAGCACGTGTGATCTTAAATAATCGCCCTGCTGCTTCCATTCCTCTGACTTCTCGCGGATTCCTCTTCCGGCAGTAACAACCATAAAAGCGACGTAATCCATTGTTCCGCTTTCCACAGGCTTCAAATAATCGGCCAGACACAGGTACGGCTCTACCCGCTGTCTAGGAAAAGTAAAGGTTTGCAGCACTTTGGACAGATCATTTGGATCATATATCAGGACATCATTGCCGCGGGACTGCGCCGGAAAGAACCGGTACATCGCGTTTGCCTGAATGAGGCCTTTCGTTACTGCTTCGTGCATCACCTGATCAACGGTCTCTTTAAGCTGCACAGCTTTAGAGTCACCTGCATTCAGGAGCTGCTCCACATTCCCTTTAAGACCTAAATGGTGCCCCAGCAGCATCTGCATGTTTACATAAGGAATAATATGTCCCAGCGGATAATTTTTCAGAATATGCGGCTCCAAATCAGGCGGAATATAAACAGGCGCGTCAACGGAGATTTGGGAGCGTACGGCACGCGTCAATTCAGGCAGCGGTGCTGCTTCCGCCTGCGCCTTGTCACTCTCTTTCTCAGCTTCGAGGTCCAGTCGCAGCTTCTCGCGGGCCGCTGGATTCGTCAGCTTGTTCGCCAGATCAAGGCCGTCCATCGCGTCTTTGGCATAAACGACAAGACCGTCATATTCAGGTCTGATTCGAGTCTTCGTAAATTTCCGGGTCAAAGCGGCGCCGCCAACCATAATCGGTATATCGATCCCCGCGCTGCGCAGGTCCTGTGCGGTGGTCACCATTTGCTGAGCCGATTTTACGAGCAGGCCGGATAAGCCAATCACATCGACTTTTTCCTTCCGGCAGGCTTCGATAATACTCTCCGGTGGTACTTTTATACCCAAATTTACAATCTGATAACCGTTATTGGACAAGATGATTTCCACCAGGTTTTTTCCGATATCATGGACGTCGCCTTTGACGGTGGCAAGCAGAATTTTCCCTTTGACCGACGTTTCATTCTTCTCCATAAAGCCTTCGAGGTAAGCAACAGACGCCTTCATGACCTCCGCACTCTGCAGCACCTCGGCCACGATGAGCTCATTGTTATTGAACAGGCGGCCGACCTCTTCCATCCCGGCCATCAGGGGTCCATTAATAATTTCAAGCGCTGAATAGCGTCCGAGTGCTTCCTCAAGGTCCGGAATCAGCCCTTCCTTTGTCCCTTCCACGACGTAAGAAGCCAAGCGCTCCTCCAGAGACAGATTCATAACCTTTTCTTTCTTCTCTACCTTCTTGTTGCGGAAAGCAGCGACAAACGCTGCAAGCGTCTCATCATTCGTGTTGTAGATAAGCTCCTCCGCTAGTCTGCGTTCCTCTTCAGGAATGGAAGCGTACCGTTCAACTTTTTCCGTGTTGACAATCGCGTAATCCAGTCCTGCTTTGGTACACTCATACAAGAAGACGGAATTCAGCACCTCGCGGCCAGCCTCCGGAAGACCAAATGAAACGTTGCTGATCCCTAATATGGTATGACATTCCGGCATCGCTTGCTTAATCAAACGGATCCCTTCCACCGTCTCTTTAGCAGAACCAATGTACTGCTCATCCCCCGTCCCTACAGGGAATACCAATGGGTCGAAAATGAGGTCCTCCGCCTGCAGGCCATACTTGTGAACGAGCAGATCGTAGGAGCGCTTGGCCACTTCCAGCTTGTCTTCGCGGGTGATGGCTTGTCCGCGCTCATCAATCGTACCGACGACGACAGCCGCCCCATATTTATGAATGATTGGAGTGACGTGCTCGAATTTTTCTTCACCATCTTCAAGGTTAATGGAGTTAATTATCGATTTCCCCTGGCAGTATTGAAGCGCAAGATCAATAACCTGAGGATCTGTTGTATCGATCATCAAAGGAACTTTAACCTTCTTGACCACCAGCTCCAGGAACTGCTCCATATCGATAGTTTCATCCCGGTCCGGATCCTGTACGCACACGTCAACGACCTGGGCGCCGTTCTTGACCTGAGCCCGTGCAATTTCAGAGGCTTCTTCGTATTTTCCTTCCACAATCAGCCGTTTGAACTTTCTGGACCCTAATACATTCGTCCGTTCCCCGACCATGTATGGACGGTTGTCCGATTCAATGTAGACTGGCTCAATTCCTGAGACAGCTGCCGGATGTCCGCCGGTGATCGGACGAGGCTTGTACGCCGAAAGCTCATCGGATAAGGCCTTAATATGTTCAGGAGTGGTCCCGCAGCAGCCGCCGGCAATGTTCAGCCAGCCCTGCTCGGCAAAGGCTCCAATTTTCCTAGCAAGTGAATTTGGCGATTCATGATAGTGGCCGTTTTCATCCGGCAGACCGGCGTTTGGATAGCAGCTGACAGCTGTCTTGGACATTTCGGACAAGGTCCGGATATGGTCGCGCATGAACTCCGGACCGGTCGCACAGTTCAAACCGATGGAGATAGGCTGGAGATGCTCCAGCGAGACATAAAAGGCTTCAATATTCTGGCCGGCAAGCGTCGTTCCCATCGGCTCGATGGTGCCAGAAATCATAATAGGCAGTGTTATTCCCGTATTCGAAAAAGCTTGTCTGATCCCGATACTCCCTGCCTTCACATTCAGTGTATCCTGTGATGTCTCGAGCAGCAGAGCGTCTACTCCCGCCTCAATAAGAGCTGCTGCCTGCTCCTCATAGCTTGCCACAAGCTCACTGAAGGTGACGCCACCGGTCACGGATAACGTTTTGGTTGTAGGCCCCATCGCACCTGCGACATAACGGGGATGTTCGGGCGTACTGTACTTCTTCGCGGCTTCAACGGCAAGCCTTGCCGCTGCCGTATTTAATTCTCTAGCCTTGTCCGGTATGTCATATTCAGCCAAGACGACCGAGGTCGCGCCGAATGTGTTGGTCTCTAAGAGATCCGCACCCGCTTCGAGGTATTGTTCATGAATTCGAGAAATGACGTCAGGTCTTGTCAGTACCAGCATTTCGTTACAGCCGTCCAGCTGCTCGCCTCCGAAGTCATCTGGGGATAAATTTTCCTGCTGAATCATGGTTCCCATGGCACCGTCAAGAATTAAAATTTTCTCTTTCATTCGTTCTGCAAGACTTGGTTTATTCAATCCCAATAACCTCCCTTCAAACATTAACATTTAGTTTAGCAGAAGCGATTGTGTAAGAAAAGAAAATTCCAACTGAACATGTCAGATTTTCTATCCCCTTCCTCAAAATAAAAAGCCGCCAGCCGTCCTCAAGGACAGCCAGCGGCTCTTATCCTATCTTTCCACGATCTCCATCAGCTCGGAAAGATGGCGAATTTCATAGTCTGGAATGATTTCATCATTTCTAGTCTTGCCGTCACGATTGATCCACACCGACGGGATACCGGCAGCCAGTGCGCCCTTGATATCCGTTGTAAGCTTATCGCCAACCATTACGGTTTCCTGAGATGAAGTACCCAGAAGCTCCAAAGCGCGTTTAAAAATCGTCACATCCGGCTTGCCGCGCCCAAAGTTTCCGGAAATGATCACGTGATCGAAATAGGGCAGCAATTCAGGCACTCCATTAAGCTTCTCCTGCTGCAGGGAAGGACACCCGTTCGTTAACAGCAGAAGTTTCACCTTGCCTTTCAGCTCGATCAGCACTTGAAAGGTTTCTTCATACGTATAGGGCCGTGACCGTCGTTCAGAAGCAAACAGCTCCCCTAACTCAGCGGCCAGGCTTTCGTTGTCTATACCGCAGGCTTTAAGGCCTCTGTACCAGGATTCCTTCCGGTAAGAAGGCACCAGGCTCTGCAGGGCTCTGAACTCAGGCTGCTCCCCGCCGTCAAAGTTAGCCCACAAGCCCTCAAACGGATTAATACCGATCATTTGAGTGAAAGGAAATGTCTCATAAGATTCGTACAAAGCTCTCGCTTCGGCACGTACAGCAGCCTCCAGCTGGTCAACATCCACTCCAGTTTCTTCTTGCGCTCTCAAGCAAACTGCATGAAACGTTTCTTTCACACTGCGTTCATCCCACAAAAGTGTATCATCAAGGTCGAAACAAACTGCTTTCACTGACATCCCCGTTCCCCCCGGTTCGTGACGATTAATGGTGTTAATTCTTCTCCAGTACTACTCCGTGTGCAGCTGCGAATTGCTGCAATGCCTCTCCCATTTTATCTGTTTCAAAGAGGTTGCGGCTCCGTGAAAAGGTCCAAACAGGCTCTTTTGTTTTTGGCACGATGGTGATGGTTTTGCCAGACCATTTAATTTTTGCGATGGAACCCGCTTCCAAGCTGCGGTCCCGGTTAAATTTGGTTGTGAAAAGTTTATTTTTGTAAATTCGCAGATAGGGCTTTCTCAGGAAGATAATCAGCGCGAATACAAAATACAGGGCAACCGTAATGACGTAAAGGGTGTTAATACTCTCCGTACCGCCCACAAATCCCATAGCGGCGTAAAGTGCGCCCAGGAAAACAAACAGCATCGGCAGGAGCATATTGCGCCCTTTAAAAATGGTTCCTTCGCCTCTGCTCCCTAAAGTGCCGCCGGGCTTTACTCCCTTCTTCTCCTGCTTAAGGTTATATTTTTGGCGGTTCTTTTCTACTTTTCTCTCAAATGATCTTGACATTCCCTTGCTTCCTCCCTGACCGAGTATCCGGATAATCCCGGCTAATTCTTATCAACGATTTCAATCGATTCAAGCTGCTGACGGAAGTTTCTGCGGATGTTGCCAAGATATATTTCACGCAGCTCTGCGCGTTCCAGCTTCTCCTCTTCAGTAAGCCCTTCTGCTTTATGTTTGCGGGCCAACTCGTTAATGCGCTGTACCAAACTATCGATGTCCATATGGTCCTCCTTCATTAAAGGCATTACTCTTAACTTTGACATGTCAAAAAGAGCTTGTCAAGGCGCGAAAGGGCCGCAGCAAGCTCTGAATTTTTCAGCACTATTTCAGCACTACTGATTAAATTTACTTGGCCGGAATTTAGGTGATCAAGCGCAATTTCTGCTTAATTAACTGTAATCAGTTAATGTTAGGTAGATTAAGAACATCACCGGCGGCAATCCCGCTGTCTGAGAGATGATTCAATACAATCAGTTTGTGTACGTATTTGCGGGTATCCATGCCATCAGGCTTATGGGTCAAGGCAATATTCCAAAGCGTATCTCCGGACATAACAACAATTGTTTCATAGGCTGGATCCTTTGCTGGCGTTGACGATGATGCAAAAGCGGTAATAAAACCTGTAAACGAGAGAACAAGAACAGCTATTACCAGCAGCATGCGAACATGAGATTTACGAGGCAAGCGTGAAAAGGACTTCTTATCAGATATAATTACCGAGCCAGTTGAAGACGCAAGAGAAGTCTGCGGCGAATAGATACTCTTATATGTACTGTATTTCAACATCATAACCACTCCCAAACATTTGTTCTGTTTCTGCTGAAATCAATATAACACGAACATGTGTTTCGATCAATAGTTTTTCAGAACAATTGTTCCCCTGTTTATTATATTCATTTCTATTCTATTTAGAACTTACGTTTGTACGAACGGAGGTTCTATGTTATAATTTTTCCAAACGTTACTAAGATGGGATTGATCACTTATGTCGAAAGTGTCCAGCCGCCAGCAGGCGATCTTGGAATTTATACGCAATGAAGTCCGATTGAAAGGTTATCCTCCATCTGTTCGGGAGATTGGGGAGGCTGTGGGGCTTGCCTCCAGTTCAACCGTTCACGGCCATCTTGACCGTTTGGAGAAGAAAGGCTTCATTCGCAGAGACCCGACAAAGCCGCGGGCGATCGAGCTGCTTGGGCAGGAGGAATCCGAGAATTCAAGCATGTTTGCCCAGACAGTATCCAGAATTCCGGTCGTCGGCAAAGTTACTGCAGGTGTTCCGATTACAGCTACAGAAAATATCGAGGATTACTTTCCTCTGCCGAACCATTTTGTAGGCGATAAAGAGGTTTTTATGCTTGCAGTCATGGGGGAAAGTATGATCGAAGCAGGCATTCATAATGGGGATTACGTTATCGTCCGGCAGCAGCAAACCGCAGAAAATGGAGATATCGTAGTAGCAATGACGGAAGAAGATGAAGCGACGGTCAAAACCTTTTACAAGGAAAGGGACCATATCCGGCTCCAGCCGGAGAACCCCGCTTTTGAACCGCTTCGCTTGAAGCATGTGACGATTTTGGGTAAAGTGATCGGTTTATTCAGAGATTTCCATTGAAACTGAAATTATTCATTTAGTTTGTTGGAGCATCCAGCTTACTTATTTTTAACCGTTACATAAAAGGCAGCTTTCTCCGGTCCGGAGATTGGCTGCTTTTTTATTCCCTGAGTAGCTGGACGATTTTAAGCGAGGGTCATGAGGGATATAATAAATAGAGATTTTATTAAAGATGTGGTATATTGATAAAAAAAGTTATCTGAATTGATAATTTATTTCTATCATTATCTGCGAGTGAAACTATACAAAAAAGGATTGAACCCATTGAATCTGCAAGGATCTTCAGAATTTATCAAACGAAAGACCGCTCCCCTCAAGCCTGCCCAGGAAGTTGTTATTATTCTTCTATCCGCATTGCTCGTTGCTGCCGGTTTAAACCTGTTTCTGATCCCCCATCAATTGCTGTCAGGCGGTATAGCGGGCGTTGCTTCTATTATTGGTTACTTGACCGGCTGGAATATTTCGATCGTTTATTTTGTACTTAACGTGCCCTTAATCATTTGGGGCTGGAAAGCTGTTGGCCGGCGGTACATCGTATTAAGCTTAATCTCGGTAGTTGCGACAACCTGGTTTATGGCAGTTATCCCTGTAGTTAATATTACTCATGATCCTACGCTAGGTGCGGTTGCAGGAGGGATTATCTCCGCGATCGGGATCGGATTTTCACTGCGGGTGGGCGGTTCTACTGGCGGATTTGATATTGTCGGCTCCATCATTACCCGAAAATACGACTTGCCTATCGGCAACATTCTGTTTGTTCTGAACGGGCTTGTCTTTATTGTGCTCGGCTTCTATAAGAACTGGGATCTTGCCCTTTATTCCCTTCTTTCAACCTTTATCAAAGGAAAAGTCGTGGATTCCATACATGTTGGACATATTAAAGTGACCTGCTTCATTATCACCAGAGAAAAAGACCGGATGCTCACTGAGCTCCGCAAGCTTCATCACGGCATTACCTGCATAGATTCCCAAGGGGGTTACAGCCAAGTCGGCAATGCAACCCTTATGACCGTTACGACCCGTTACGAGCTTGCGGCAGTCCGAAAAGCTGTACTCACAACTGATCCTCATGCCTTTATGAACGTCGTGCAGTCCACGGAAATTGTCGGTCGTTTTGCGAGAGGACATATGAAATAGACAAGTATGTACAAGACAATAATAAACCCCATGGGCTGGCCAGAGCCAGATCGTCCATGGGGTTTAATTTTTTTAGAATTTAAAAATGATCTCAGTCCTCTTCGACCGCTACACCAAGTGCACGGTTCTTCTCTTTGAAGCGGCTGTTGTGTGAAGAGACATAGGCCACCCGCTCGGCGCTTGGATCAATATACAGCTTGGCACTATTTACGGCCAATACGGCATCCGTAAACGTCCCTGCAATGAGGCGCACTTTACTGTCATAATTGACAAAATCACCCGCGCCAAAGATACCAGGAATATTCGTCTCCAGCTTGGAATCCACATCAATCCACCATTGGCCGAGATTCAATCCCCAATCCCGAATCGGTCCAAAATCTGTTTTCATTCCATGGCTGACAATTATCGCATCTACATCGATTTGCTCGGTTTCTCCAGACTCAGTATGACTGATGGTTACCTGCTCAATGGCCTCCCCATCATTGCTGTGAAGCTTCTCAAGAACATAAGGTGTTTTGATGACAGTTGAAGACTGCTTCATCTTCTCAACGCTCCGCTCATGTCCTCCAAACTCTTCCCGGCGGTGCACAACAGTTACACTCTCAGCAAGGGTGACAAGCTCATTTGCCCAGTCCACCGCTGAATCTCCGCCGCCAGAGACCAGAACACGTTTACCGCGAAACACTTCAAGCTCTTGAACCGTATAGTGCAAATTGCTTACTTCGAAGCGGTCTGCACCCTCAATTTCCAGCTTAGCCAGCTTACGAAATCCGTAACCAATCGCCATAATCACGGTCTTGGTCCAATGCTGCTGACCCGAAGCTGTTGTAAGCAAGATCGTCCCGTCCTCCAGGCGGCTGTACCCTGTAACCTGCTCATTAAAAATCAAGGTTGGATCAAAGGTTCTAGCCTGCTTCTCCATTTGCGCCATCAAATCAACACATAAGATGGGGCCAACTCCCCCAACATCCCAAATCATCTTCTCCGGATAAATAAGCATTCTGCCGCCAAGCCGGTCGTTCGCCTCAATCAGCTTGGTCTTCATATCCCGCATTCCGCTGTAGAAAGCCGAATACATACCGGCAGGGCCGCCCCCGATAATCGTTACATCATACAGCTCAAGTGATGGGTTCAACATTATGTACGTCCTCTCTCTCCGCATAGACTTATCTATCATTCCAGTATGTTTACGTCTTATGATTTCAGTAAATCCATTATACACCAAATGATAATAATTATCATTATCATATACAATAAAATTTCACAATTCACTGGTCAGCGTCAGCGGAGAAATTAAAGGATTTACCAAATAAAAAACCCCCGAGGCCTACGGCCCCAAGGGTTTGTCCACTTAATACAAAGTCATATATTGATCGCGTTCCCATTGATGTACTTGCGTGCGGAACATGTCCCACTCGATTTCTTTCAGCTCATAGAAGTGAGTAACCGCGTGCTCGCCAAGTGCGTTAACAACTACTTCGCTGCGGATCAGCTCGCTGAGCGCTTCTTTCAAGTCCGACGGCAAGCTAGGAATACCCTCTTCCAAACGCTCCTCTTCAGACATTACATAGATGTTACGGTCGATTGGAGCAGGAAGCTTCAGTTCGTTCTTAATGCCGTCCAAACCTGCCTTAAGCATAACAGCCAATGCCAAATATGGATTTGCCGCCGGGTCAGGGTTCCGAACCTCTACACGTGTGCTGAGACCGCGGGAAGCCGGAATCCGGATCATCGGGCTGCGGTTGCTGGCAGACCAGGCTACATAACAAGGCGCTTCATAACCTGGAACCAGACGTTTGTAGGAATTCACAGTCGGGTTTGTTACTGCTGCAAATGCGCGGGCATGTTTCAGAATACCGGCCATGTAATAACGCGCTTCCTGGCTCAAGCCCAGATCGTCGCTCTCATCATAGAACGCATTCTCATTGCCGCGGAACAAGGACTGATGGCAGTGCATACCGGAACCATTCACTCCGAACAGCGGTTTTGGCATGAATGTAGCATGCAATCCGTGTTGGCGGGCAATGGTTTTTACAACAAGCTTAAAAGTCTGAATTTGGTCAGCTGCTTGAACTGCATTGGCGTATTTGAAGTCGATTTCATGCTGGCCAGGAGCTACTTCGTGGTGGGATGCTTCGATTTCAAAGCCCATTTCCTCAAGACAAATAACAATTTCACGGCGGCAGTTCTCACCCAGGTCCGTAGGTGCCAAATCAAAATATCCGCCCTGGTCATTCAGCTCAAGAGTCGGGTTCCCTTTATCATCAGTCTTAAACAGGAAAAATTCCGGTTCCGGACCTACATTCATTGAAGTATAGCCCATTTCTTCTGCTTCTTTAAGCGCACGTTTCAGAATACCGCGCGGGTCTCCAGCAAATGGAGTTCCATCCGGCATATATACGTCACAAATCAGACGTGCAACCCGATCTGAAGTCACCCAAGGGAAAATGACCCAAGTGCTCAGGTCAGGGTACAGATACATATCCGATTCCTCAATACGCACATAGCCTTCGATGGAAGAACCGTCAAACATCATTTTGTTATCCAGTGCTTTCTCAAGCTGGCTTACCGGAATTTCCACGTTCTTGATTGTACCGAGCAGATCCGTAAATTGAAGACGGATAAATCGAACATTCTCTTCTTCTGCAATCCGCAAAATATCCTCTTTGCTGTAACTCACAATACCCTCTCCTTGTCAGTGATATTCTATCTTGGTAACAACCGTGATGAACAAACATATGTAGAAAAATAGGTAACATCAGGTTGCCCCGGGCTGTCATAAGCGGGAGCAGGAGCCCGATTATGACTTAAAGAAACGGGAAAGTTCCCCTTGGATCAATGAAACCTGACCAGGTCTTCTCCCGGTTACCAACTGCTGTTTAAGCATTCTGTATAATTGCGAATCCGTTAATTCCTTGCGCTTCTCCTCGGTATCATCGGTAAGCACGGTCGCATCCTGGGATTCTTTTGCAACCGGATTCATAACCTGTTTGATTCCAGCGATGTTAACGCCTTTATCGATCAGCGCCTTAATCTCCAGCAAACGTTCAACATCGTTAAAGGAAAACAGACGCTGGTTACCCGAAGTTCGTGCAGGCACAATTAACTGATGTTGTTCATAATAACGGATCTGGCGAGCCGATAAGTCAGTAAGCTTCATCACAATACCGATTGGGAATAAGGCCATGTTTCTCCGTATTTCATCACCCATCGCTCTCAACCTTCCAATAATGTTAATGTTTTTTCTGAGTTCATTTTATGTTACGTTGTCTAACATGTCAAGCCAGAATCAGGTAAACATTAGAGGAGATTGATGTCTTTCATCTTTTCAAGCGAAGACATTATAGCAAATTTGACATGAGAATACGTAAGTCCGCCCTGCATATAAGCAATATAAGGCTCGCGAATCGGTGCATCGGCACTAAGCTCAAGGCTTCCTCCTTGTATAAAGGTCCCAGCAGCCATAATCACGGGATTCTCATACCCCGGCATATCCCAAGGCTCCGGAACAACATGCCCGTCAACCGCAGAAGCCTTCTGGACACCCTGCACAAAAGAAATCAGCTGATCCGCCGTTTCGAACGAGATCGCTTGAATCAAGTCCGTCCGGGGTTCGTTCCAGCGAGGCTTTGTAACAAAGCCTGCCTGCTCATAAACAGCAGCAGCAAGTATGCTTCCTTTAAGTGCTTGTCCAACAATGGTTGGAGCCATAAACAACCCCTGATAAATTCCCCTGGTCGTTCCAAGCATGGCGCCGACTTCACCGCCAATTCCAGGAGCCGTTAAGCGGTAAGCAGCAAGCTCGACATACTTGGATTTGCCGCAAATGTAGCCGCCCGTTTCAGCCAGTCCTCCACCCGGATTCTTAATTAATGAGCCTGCCATGAGATCCACGCCAACCTGGGTCGGTTCAAGCTCCTCCGTAAATTCTCCATAGCAATTGTCGACGAATACGATAAGATCCGGTTTAACTGCCTTCAGCCGAGCCACCATCTCTCCGATTTCCTGGACTGAAAAAGAGCTCCGCCAGTCGTATCCTCTTGAGCGCTGTATGCCGATGACTTTTGTATGCTCGTTAATTCCTTCGGTCACGGCATCCCAATCAACTTTTCCGTTCTCCAGAAGGGCGGCTTCCTTATATCCGATTCCAAAGTCGGCCAGCGAGCCGGTGCCGTCGCCGGATTTTCCGATCACTTTATGTAACGTATCATAAGGTCTTCCTGTAATGTAAAACAGCTCATCTCCCGGACGCAATACGCCGAACAGAGCCGTAGAAATCGTATGCGTGCCTGAAGCAAAATGAGGCCGCACCAGCGCGGCTTCCGCACCAAATACTTCGGCGTACACCAAATCCAGCACTTCACGTCCACGGTCGTTATAGGCATATCCGGTAGAATTGGAAAAATGATAATCGCTCACCTTGTGCTTCTGGAAAGCTTCAATTACCTTCCATTGATTCTGATCGACGATCCGGTCAATGGCAGCCAGCGCCGGTGCCGTTAAAGCTTCTGCATCTCTAACTCTAGTTAAGGTTTCCTCTGAAAAAACAGCCATTCGCTTTCTTCTCTCCTCTTAAATCGAGGTTCACCGCGGCTGGTCAAGCAGCAATGAACCTCTTATGTCACTTGAATGTCATCTCTATGTTACTTAAATTACCACTTTGTCACAAGTTACGCCTTAGTCACGTAAGGTTCAAGCTTATGCTTCTGTTTCAAATAATCATCATGATTCACTTGGACTTTATAGATCACAGAATCCTGCTCCGTGCCCTGTTCTTCTACCCTGCCGATCCGATGAATTAATGCAATCAGATCACCTTGGGAGGCAGGCAGCTTAAAGGTAACCGTTTCGCCGGTTAAATGCTCCTGGATTGCTGCCACTACTCTAATGAGATCATCATCATTATAAGCACTGATCTTCAAGGCAGAACCGGAAGACGGCAGCATTTCCAGCTGTTCAGGTCCGCAGAGGTCGATCTTGTTAAACAAGAGGATCTGCGGTTTGTCTCCCGCCCCAAGCTCATTCAGAATATCGCCCACCACCCGCATCTGCTCTTCCCGGTTATCAGAAGAAGCATCAACTACGTGGAGGATCAAATCTGCTTCGTTGACTTCTTCCAGGGTGGCACGGAAGGAGGCAACCAGGTCGTGGGGCAGATTCTGAATAAAACCAACGGTATCCGTCAGAACGATTTCTTTCCCGCTGGGCAGGATCAGATTACGAGTCGTAGGGTCCAGTGTTGCAAACAGCTGGTTTTCGATATAGACGTCTGCTTCCGTCAATTGCTTAAGCAGCGTTGATTTGCCCGCATTGGTATAGCCGACAAGCGCAACCTGAACAATGCCTGTTTCCTTCCGCCGGCTCCGGTGAAGCTTACGGTGGCGGGTAACCTCCTCAAGCTGCCGTTTCAGATCATGAATCCGTCCGCGAATATGGCGGCGGTCCGTTTCCAGCTTACTTTCACCTGGACCCCTTGTCCCGATTCCGCCTCCGAGCCGTGATAAATTCTTGCCGTGCCCGGATAACCGCGGCAGAAGATACGAGAGCTGGGCAAGCTCGACCTGAATAATCCCTTCTCTTGTTTTCGCCCGCTGCGCAAAGATGTCAAGAATCAGCTGCGTGCGGTCAATAATTTTGACATCAAGCCGCTCCTCAAGATTACGGACCTGGGCACCCGAGAGCTCCTGATCAAATATCGCCGTATTGGCTTCCTGCTCGTGGATCAGGCCGGCCAGCTCCTCCACCTTGCCTTTTCCAAGAAAAAAGCGGGCATCCGGCGTTTCCTTGTTCTGGACAAGCTGTCCTCTCACCTCAACGCCGGCGGTCTCCGCCAAATTAACCAGCTCCTGGATGGAATAATCCGGGTCTATGCCGGTGCGTTTAACCTCATCAGTAATCAGACTCACTAGAACCGCTCGGTCCGGAAGGAACGGGGTCGTATCGTACGTTGTCTGCTTCATCTCACGCTAAGCTCCTTTTGCCAAATCACATGACTGAGCTGATTATAGAATGCCTGGCTTCTTCTCCGCTTTGGAATCAACCTTCAAATCTTCAGTCCGCAGGGTCATAAGCTCCAGCTTGCCCGGAGAGGACCCGCCGTATTGATTGAGCAGCCGTACGGCCTGCTGTCTGATCGAACGTTCGATCACGTTGCGCACATATCTTGCATTGCTGAAGGCGTATTCGCTTTCCAGCTTCTCCGCCATTAAATGCTGCTTTAATTTGAGTATCGCCTGCGGCATCAAAATATAATCGCGTTCCTTCGCCATCATTTCGGAAATTTGGATCAGCTGATCGACTGAGTAGTCCGGGAAATCAATTTGAATGGGAAACCGTGAGGGCAGCCCCGGGTTCGTCTCCAGGAAAAACTCCATCTCGTCCGAGTAGCCGGCCAATATTAGAATAAACTGATTCTTGTGATCCTCCATCGCTTTCACAAGCGTATCAATCGCCTCTTTGCCGAAATCCTTCTCACCGCCCCGGGCCAAGCTGTATGCCTCGTCTATAAATAAAATGCCGCCCATCGCTTTCTTCACAAGATCACGGGTCTTCTGAGCCGTATGACCGATGTATTCACCTACAAGGTCAGCGCGCTCTGCTTCGATCAGGTGCCCTTTGG
Organism: Paenibacillus pinistramenti; assembly: GCF_005869875.1. GTDB lineage: Bacteria > Bacillota > Bacilli > Paenibacillales > Paenibacillaceae > Fontibacillus > Fontibacillus pinistramenti. Next base: position 13,006 of record NZ_VAWG01000002.1, on the reverse strand, counting down.
ACAATACGCCCATCTTCTGAAAAAGCTTGGCAACAATCCTGGCAACGGTTGTTTTGCCTGTACCCGGGTTGCCCCGGAATACCATGTGAAACACCTGGGCTTCAGACAGAAGCCCTGCGTCAGAACGAAGACGCGCAACCTGGAGCAGTGCAAAAATCTCATAGACCAGCGTCTTAATATTGTCGAGGCCTACCAGCTGTTCAAGCTCTTTGCGGATCTCCATAAAAGCGCCCTGCTGCTTCTCAGCAGGAGCAGGTGCGGCTTCCGTGTCCGGTACGGGTTGGGAAATGACGGGAGGTTCAGAGTTTCGGAGAATGACATTGATTTGTCTGGACGGTCTTTCGTCAGAGCGTCCGCTGCCGGCCATGGCACGCCCTTGCATGAAGGCATCACCTCATTTTAAAGTAAGGACTTTGAAAGTTACTGTTACACTATATTCTAGTTGACCTTACCTTATTAAAAGTTTTGGATGCACTCAAGTTACAGCCATGGTGATCAGCTGCAGCTTCCATTTCGTATAAGCCAGAACCTCGCGGATTTTGTAATACCCCTCATTCATCACCTTGGTACGCATCAGCGAAAGCTGAGGCCACTTGTAATCCAGTGCCCGGGCTATTTCCAGAGAGCGGCGTCCGTGGAAATCATGAGTAATGATGATAGCTGTCTTCAAGTTATGTTCTTCCATAATCCGCTGACTGTAGAGCAGATTCTCGTAAGTGTCGGTTGCCTTATTCTCAAGAAGGATCCGGTCCGCTGGGATCCCCTTGCTCTCCAGATATTCCGCCATGCCCTCCGCTTCGGTCAGCTGTGATTTGTCAGTGTCCAGTCCTCCGGTAACAATCAGCACGGAAAACTTGCCGTTCCGGTAATCCTGCACCGCACGTTCCAGGCGCTCCTCAAGCCCCGGGCTTGGTTTGTCATCCCACAAAGCAGCTCCCAGCACAATGCCGACATCCGCCTTCTCGGCCGGTTCTTTGCTCCGTTCACTCTCCACCTGCAGGGCAGCGTAGGCCAGCCATACAGCCAGCAGCAGGATCAGCAGTCCTGCCCCTTTAGCCAAAGATTTATAAAGGCTCCTCCTCCCTGCAGCAGCCAATCCATTAGCTTGATAGGTTCGCCTGCTCATGAAATGCCTCCGCTATCCCGAAATTTTAGCCTCTCCAGCTCAAAGCCTTGTCTGCAGTGATCTAGCGACATCAGGAAATAAGGGAAAGCATGCGCATCAATCATATGAAGCACCTCTCTGGCCGTCTGGGTGGCAAGTTCATAATCGCGCATGGTAATAATTCTGCGTCCCAATGCGTCATCAAGCTCATCCTGGTCGAGCAGAAATACTTCTCCGTTTCGAAGCACCACAATATCCAAATACAAATCATCAAACCAGGGAACTCCCTGGTCGGTCACACCCTGATGCTTGCAAATATCTATATACCATTCCACTATTTCATTCCGGTCATCAAACATCGCCGTTATAATATAATGAGCGTCTTTGGGGTAATACTGAAGCCAGGAATAACCTTTGTCTGCAATCCTAAAGGTATGTTTTCCGTAAGTTTTCCATAGCGGTTCTCTAAGCGCCTCAATACCGTATAACGTAATGTATCCGGAGAAATGGGGATCTTCTACATACCGCGAAGCAAACCTGCGTTGTGTTACGCGCCTCCAGTTCGCACGGTCTCCGAATTTTCGTTTCATGGTCAAGACCCTTTCCAGCACATATTAATTCCAGCTTATCACATTTGGTGTCCAGTCTCAAAAAGCGATTATCACCTTACATGTAAAATATCACATAAAAAAAAGAGATCAAGCAAAGATTTCGTCTCTCCGCTTGATCTCTATTCAAGTTAATTCATAATGGGTCAAGATAACTCATCATGGGGTCAAGTTAATTCATCACGGGGCGGTAGGAAGTTCGGTGCCGGATGCGCCCACCGGAACCCCAGGGTCTTCGCTTGCGGTTCCCGATGCGTGTTTCCCCTGCCCGTTCTCGGTTGATGCTGCTCCGGAGCTGCCCGGCTGTTCGGAGGCTTGCGTCCCCTCGTCCCCGCTGTTATCCTCGTTATTTCCCTCGCCCGTATCACTGCTCTCAGGCGCAGTTGTTTCACCAGGAGGGGCTGAAAGCATGTCACCCGCTGACTCTTCAGGCGGCGGACTTTCCTCCGGTGCGCTGACATCCGGGCTCGGTTCTTCCGAAGCCGGGGTCTGCTCTTCCGGAACGTCCACTTCCACTTTACCGGAAGGATCGCTCTCTTGGCCTTTCTCCTTATCGTAATACGTCACATAGTATTGATAAGTCTTGCCCGGTGCTACGCTCAGATCCTCGGCATCGGTCGTCAGCACGCTCATCAGCATCGAGAAATCCTGCTCATCCGATGCTTTGCGGTAGATCCGGTATTCGCCTCCGTCCGCCTGGTCAGGAGCGTTCCAGCTGAGCTTGACGGTTGCTGTGGAATTGTCAAATGATCCGCTGAGGCCTGTCACGCCTTGAGGAGCACTCTCCGAAGGAGGCGGCGCTGTCGGTTCAGACAAGTCGGAAGGCTTCTCAAAATCCGTAATCGGCACGTCTTTAAGAGCTTCCTTCATGACGGCACTGAACAGCTTGGCGGATTCACCGCTGCTGCCGTTCAGCAGATGATCTTTGTCCGGCTTGTCATAACCCATCCAGACCGCTGCGGTGTATTCCGGTGTGTAGCCGACAAACCAGGCGTCCCGGTTCTTGCTGCTGCCGGAGATGCCGCTTTGGGTGGTCCCGGTTTTACCTGCAATCGGGCGTTCGCCGAGGCTGGCATTTTTCCCCGTACCTTCGGTGACCACGTTCTGCATCATTTCTGTCATATAATAAGCGGTATCCTCGCTCAGCACCTGCTCCTGTTCCGGATTCCCGTGCTTATAAACGGTTGTTCCTTCCGGATCAACAATTTGTTTGATCGAATAAGCCTCATTATATTTACCATCATTGGCAAAAACGCTGTAGGCCTCAGCCATTTCCTTGACCGTTGTTCCTTTGGTCAGACCGCCGAGGGCGATCGCCAGGTTGTTGTCGGACGAATCCAGCTGAACGCCCATCTTCTCAGCATAGGAGATCCCCGTCTTAACACCGATCTGATTCAGCAGCCAGACGGCCGGGATATTTTCCGATTTCGTAATGGCCTCGGTCATCCCAATCGTATTCGAATACCCGTGCAGGTTGGTAGGACAATAATCGTTAAAGCACTGTTTCTCGTTGCTGAGCTCAGAGTTGACGTTGAACTTGCCTGTGTCAAGAGCCGGAGCATAAGCAACAATCGGTTTAAATGCAGAACCCGGCTGTCTGCGGCTGGTAATCCGGCTAAAGCCTTTACGTTCGTATTCGCGTCCGCCAAGGAGCGCCACAATGCCGCCGTTCTCATGATTCATGATGATCATCGCAGCCTGAACAGGCTGATCGTCAACACTTTCCTCGAAATTGTCATCATCGGCAAAAGCCTTCTCTACAGCCTTCTGCGCCTGGGCATCCATGGTGGTGTAGATCTTATATCCGCCGCGCACCAAATCGTCCTCGGTCAGGTCAGGCATCACGTCTTCTGCTTCGTCCATTACATAATCAATGAACGCCAGATAGTTCTGCTTGCTCGCCGGAGGCTGATAGTCATACACAACCGCTTTCGCCTCATCGCGCTGCTCTGCAGTAATGTAGCCCTGGTCATACATCAGATCCAATACGACTGCACGCCGCGCTGTCGAGGCTTCAGGATGGCGGAGCGGGTTATAAGCAGACGGTCCCTTCGGCATTGCAGCCAGAGTGGCAATCTGCCAGACATCCAGCTTATTCAAATCGGAGATGCCGAAATATTTTTCCGAAGCTGCTTTAATCCCATAGGTCGTGCCGCCAAAGTTGATCCGGTTCAGATACATGGTCAGGATTTCGTCTTTCGTATACTGGCGTTCGAGCGCCATGGCGATCGACATTTCGGTTGCTTTCCGGAAGAAGGTTTTGTCCCGGGTCAGGAAGATATTCTTCGCCAGCTGCTGGGTGATCGTGCTTCCCCCCTCAACCATACTTCTGGCTACAATGTCCTTCACCGCCGCCCGGCCGATCGACCAGAAATCGACCCCGCTGTGCTCGTAGAATCGTCTGTCTTCTGTCGCAACAAACGCTTCCTTCACCAGCTTCGGTATATCTTCACTGTCCACCGGATCGCTGGTCTCCAGGGACATTTCACCCATTAATTTGCCGCTGCGGTCAAACACCTGTGTCGGTCCGTTGATCTGCAGCTTGTCTTTATTCGCATCCAGAAGCTTCTCTCCATTTACCGTTATAAACAAATAACCTACAATTCCGCAGATTACAGCGATCGCAACGGTAAAGAAAGAGGTCCAAAAGATCATTCTGCCATTCAGGCGTTTCTTGTTCTTCTTGCCCTTCGGCTTCTCCGACATTTTGTCCGGTTTCTTATGGTTGCGTTCCATTCTTGACGGTCTGTCTGTCGGCATAACTTCATATGACTCCCTTCCGTGCCAAACTTGTTTCTTTCCGAAAGAAAAGAACAACCTGGGAAGGTTGCTCTCTTTCTCGGACTATAATATTAACGTTAAGGAATTGAAAAAGTTTCAAACGGGAGCTTACCCTTCCTGCTCCTGCATCAGCGAAACATTGCGCTGCGGCTGGAAAGTGGAAATCGCGTGCTTGTACACCATTTTCTGGCGTCCGTCGCTGTCAATAACGATCGTAAAGTTATCAAACGCTTTGACGGTTCCTCTGATCTGGAAACCGTTAGTCAAAAAGACGGTAACCGGGATGCTCTCTTTGCGCAATTGGTTCAAGAACGTATCTTGGATGTTAATGGATTTGTTCATTACCGTACCCCCAATAGGATCAATTAGTGTTTGTAATTATATTCAAGAGGAATCCCGAACTTTCCTGCTATTATAGCATGGATCTCCGCCAATTGTTCCGGAAACTTTTCACCGTCCGTCACATCGAACCAGTGGATATCCTTCATATGGCGGAACCAGGAAAGCTGGCGTTTGGCAAAATGCCGGGTATCCCGCTTCAATTTGATAACGGCTTCCTCAAGCGGCAGTCCGTCCAGAAGATGCTCGGCAATTTCCTTGTATCCCAGCCCCTGCAGGGACACTAAACTGCGCGAATAGCCTTTGTCAAGGAGCGATTCGACTTCCTTAACCAAACCTTGCTCAAGCATCAGGTCAATCCGGGCCTCAATTCGGTTATATAGCAATTGACGGTCCATTGTCAAACCGATGAGGCAGAGATTATACGGTGAAACCTTGTTTTGGCCTTTCAGCTGGCTGGATAAGGTCTGTCCAGTAAGATGGTGAATTTCCAGTGCCCTGATAATTCTCCGCAGATCATTCGGATGAAGTCTGCCGGCCGAATCCGGGTCAATGGCAGCTAATCTGTCATGCAGAGCTTCCGGCCCATGCTCATCGGCAAAACGCTGCTGCTCCGCTCGAAATTCCTCGTCCGCCGAGGCTTCAGCGAATTGATATTCGTAGCAGACGGACTCCACATAGAGACCTGTCCCGCCCACAATAAAGGGCAGATGTCCCCTGGAGGAAATCGCAGGAACCAGTTCGGCGCATGCCGCCTGAAAACGAGCAACAGAGAAAGCATCATCAGGCTCCAGCTCGTCAATCAAGTGGTGCGGCACCCCCTGCATTTCTTGCTTGGTAATTTTGGCTGTTCCAATATCCATACCACGATAAACCTGCATTGAATCGCCCGAGATAATTTCACAGGAAAAAGATTTAGCAAGCTCGATGCTGAGCTTTGTTTTTCCAACGGCTGTCGGCCCGACCAGCACCAGCAGATTCGGCTTATGTACGCCTGTTTCAGCGGTCAAGATGCATCACTCCGTACGTAATTTTTGTGCGGTTGCGCTCCGGTGTCCCGAAGCCGAGGCGTTCGAATTCGCCGCTGTCGCGCTTCTCTTTGAGCACCACGGTCTTTCTGGCTACGCGCCGTGCCTCTTCGATTGCCGCTAAAGACAAGGGCTCGTCATTGGCATAAGCCCTGAGCGGGGAAAGCGAAGAAGACTCCATTGTCGGCTCCCGGAACATAGGATCGAAATAAACGATGTCCACGCTCTTATCCGGGAGTGACTTCAGGCCTGTCAGGTGATCCGTATGACGGACTTCAATCCTCTGCAGCGCCTCCGTAAATTCCGCGATCTTCGCCCGGTAAGTCCGAAGCCCCTCTTTAAGCAGCATATAGAGAGGGAACGAGCTTTCCATAGCGATTACAGAACCCGCTGGGCCTGTCCCCACCGCAAACATCATGGAGTCAGCCCCCAGGCCCGCTGTGCAGTCCACGATCACGTCGCCGGGTACGACGCCTGCCGCCTCCAGCATTAAGTCTTTCTCGCCCTTCAGCACCCGTTTGGCGCGGACATAGGACATACTGGGGTGAAATTCCATCGGACGCTCAGAAGCCCCGGCCAGTCTTATCCGGTTCTCCAGGACGACCAGGACATCGCTGTCCCCTTTTACTGCTTTCAGTTCCTTCAGCGACCGTCCCGCCCGGCGGACATAGACTGCCCCGGCTTCAGCTTGTGCAAGCTCCTTGGCCCGGGCTACCGTTCTCGGAGATTCGTTCTCCCCGGTTGTAATAATCAAAATTTAACCCTCCAGTTACATCACTCTCTTAAACAGCTTCTCCAGATCATAAGCGGAGAAAGAAACGACAATCGGACGCCCGTGCGGGCAGGTGTAAGGCTGCCGGCAGGCGGCAAGCCGCTTGAGCAGCGTGTCCGCTTCGCTCGCTGTCAGCTTCTGATTCGCTTTGATTGAAGCTTTGCACGAGACCATGATGGACGACTTCTCTCTCAGCTTGGCCAGGTCGATGGAGCGCTCGTTCAGCACCCACTCGGCCATCTCTTCAACAAGCGCGGCTTCCTCGCCCTGCGGGAACCAGTACGGCAGCGACACCACACGAAAGGTTTGGCCGCCGAAATGCTCAAGCACCACGCCGACCTGTTCAAACCAGTGCAGGCGCTCCTTCAGCTTGGCGCTCTCGGAAGGCGTGAACTCGATGGTAATCGGCAGCAGCAGCTCCTGGGAAGCATCGGCCGGAGCACCGAATTTATCATAATAATATTCGTAGTTGACCCGTTCATGGGCCGCATGCTGGTCGATCAGATACAGCCCAGTATCGTTGTTGGCGATCAGATAGGTGCCATGATGCTGCCCGATATAGGTCAGCTCCGGAAACGCCGGCAGAGCAGCCTCTTCCTGCGCCGATTCATACAAACGGCTGGCTGCTGCCGAAGCGGAACGCTCCTGCTGGCCTTTGGCTGAATAGGGAGATGGAGATGAACCTGTAGCTCCCTCCGAATTCGTGTACGTCCGACCGGACCCGTACTCCGGCGGAGCACCCGCCGGAGAGCCGCCTCTCGCTGGGGAGACTGCTCTGGCAGGAGACTCCGTTCTGGCCGGAGAACCGGCACCGTTAGCGCCGGCCTGCCGCTGCCTTTTCCCCGAATACAACGGATTCAGGGAAGCCTGCTCACGAACTAAGGAGCCTGCTTCATCACCGGCACGTTCTCCCGGATAGTCTTCATTCGCTGCATGCGGCGGCGGAAAGCCAAGACCAGGCTGGGCTGCTGCTTCTGAAGAAGAGCCGCCTTGCTCTGAAGCCCGCGGCACTGGATCAGCATGAGTGGACGCAGCGGTTTCTTCATAGGACTGTCTGGAAGGAAAATGAAACTGCTCCTGAATCACCGAAGTGCTGCTGCCCCGGCTGATCTTCTGCTGCACCACTTTGGGAATCAAAACTTCCGAGGACAGTGTTTGTTTGATAGCCGTCTCCACGAAAGCAGTCAGCTCGGCTTCCTTGCTGAATCTGACCTCTAGCTTGGCCGGGTGCACATTCACATCGACAAGGGCGGGATGCATCTCCAGCTGGAGCACAAGTAGCGGGTACCTGCCGATGGGCAGCAACGTGTGATAGGCCCGCATTATCGCCTGCTGCAGCGCAGGATTACGGATATACCGGCCATTCACAATCGTTGACATGCCCGCCCGGTTAGAGCGGGTCAGCTCCGGTCTGCCGATATAACCGGTTACCTTGTAATCGGGATCCTCATGCGCCACACTCAGCATGCTTTTGGCCGCTTGATTGCCATAGATGGCTGCAATAACCTGGAGCATGTCGCCGGTGCCCGTCGTTTGAAGCAGAAGATTGCCGTTATGCCGCAGAACAAACCCGATTTCGGGGTGAGCCAGCGCCTGCCGGTAGACCACGTCAGAAATATGACCCAGCTCTGTCTGGATCGTTTTCATATATTTCAGCCTTGCCGGAGTGTTGTAAAATAATTCCTTAACCGTAATATCCGTCCCCTGCGGTGCGGGAGCATCCTCGGACGCTTTCAGGGTTCCGCCCTCAATCACAACCTGCCGTCCAAGCCCGCTGTCATTGTTAGAGGTTAACAGCGTCACTTTGGCCACTGCCGCGATACTCGGAAGAGCTTCCCCCCGGAAACCGAGGGTCCGGATCTGATAAAGATCCCGGCCGCTGCTGAGTTTGCTGGTAGCATGACGGTAAAAGGCCGTTTCGCAGTCCTCCGGATCAATCCCCGAACCGTTATCCGTAATGCGGATGCTGTCCAGACCGCCTTCCTCCACACTGATCTCGATTTTGGATGCTCCGGCATCAATGGAGTTCTCAACCAGCTCTTTGATGACCGAGGCTGGACGCTCGACTACTTCACCGGCTGCAATCTGGTTGGCGATATGCTCGTCAAGCACCTGAATTTTTGCCATTTATAGGTTCACCTCCGCATGATCAACGCGTTAGATTTGAGAATGAGATAAGAATTGAGAATGAGATAAGAATTGAGAATGAGCTGAACACGCTACAGATCCTTGGCTTTCATCTTCAGCTCATTCAGCAGTCCCATGGCCTGCAGCGGCGTCATGTTCATAATGTCCGCCTGCTTAAGCTGCTTGAGAAGGCCGCGGAGTCTGGCATCCTCCTTGGCAGAAGCCGACTGCGGCTGAACCGGCTCGTCACCGAACATGGAGAGCTGAATGATCCCCATGTCTGAAGCGGGCGCCGGCTTGGAATCAGCCGAAGCGGAAGCGGGTTCAACAGCCGCATAGACCGGAGAAGCATCTTCACGAACAGCTGAGACAGCATCCATTGAAGCAGCAGGAGAGGACATCTTGCCGGCTGCGACCGGTACTTGTTCCAGTTCGCCCAGCAGTCCCGAAGCCCGGTCGGTAATGACGGACGGCAGACCTGCAAGCTTGGCGCAGTAGATGCCATAGCTGGTGCTGGCCGCGCCAGGCACAAGCTTGCGCAGAAAATGCACCTTCTCGCCGCTCTCCTGCACCGCCATTGAATAGTTGCGGAGTCCGGGCAAAGCTGATTCGAGATGCGCAAGCTCGTGGAAATGCGTCGATACCAGCGCTTTGCAGCCGATTACGTCATGGACATATTCAATAACCGCCTGCGCGATGGCGATCCCCTCGGTCGTTGAGGTGCCGCGGCCCAGCTCGTCGATAATAATGAGACTGCGGGCGGTCGCTTTGTCCGTCATGACCTGGATATCCGCCATCTCCACCATAAAGGTGCTCTGGCCTCCGATCAGATCATCTGCGGCTCCGATGCGCGTGAAGATCCGGTCCACAATCGGAATCTCGGCACGGGCTGCGGGCACAAAGCAGCCAATCTGCGCGAGAATCGAAATCAGCGCCACCTGGCGCATGTAGGTGCTCTTGCCGGCCATGTTCGGCCCTGTAATCAGCAGGATGCTTGCATCCTGCTTCAATGCAGTTCCATTGGCAATAAAAGCTCTGCCTTCCATAACCGTTTCAACAACAGGATGCCGGCCGTTCTCCACGATCATGTCGTACCCGTCCGTCAGCACCGGTTTAACAAATCCCGAGTCTGAGCTGACCTCGGCCAGCGACCGCAGCACATCGATTTCGGCCACCGCTTCGGCCAGCCGCTGAAGCCTAGGAATATTAGCGCTCAGCTTGTCTCTTATTTCAGTAAACAGCCCATACTCCAGATCAAGCATCCGGTCTTCGGCTTCAAGGATAAGCGCCTCCCGCTCCTTCAGCTCCGGAGTTACAAACCGTTCAGCATTGGCCAGCGTCTGCTTGCGTTCATAGCGGCCTTCCGGCAATGCCGTCAGGTTGGATTTTGTAATTTCAATATAATAGCCAAATACTTTGTTGTAGCCCACCTTCAGCGACTTAATTCCCGTTGCCTGCCGCTCGGCTGCTTCCAGATCGGCGATCCAGCGCTTGCCGTTAGTGGAGGCTTCCCTGAGTTCGTCCAGCTTCGCATGATAGCCCGGGCGGATCAAGCCTCCATCCCGCACCGAAACGGGCGGATCATCAGCGATCGCCTCTTCAATCAGTTCAGCCAAATCCCCGCAGTCATCGAGCCCTGAAGCAAGCCGGGACAAGGTATTTGAGCGCGAATCCGAGCACAGCTCCTTCAGCTCAGGGATCTGGCGCAGCGACAGCTTCAAGGCGTTCAGATCACGTCCGTTAGCCGTTCCAAAAGCGATGCGCCCGACAAGACGCTCCAGATCGTAAATTCCTTTCAGCTTGTCTTTCAGGTCTTCACGCAGCATGAAAGCGCCAAACAGCTCCTCAACCGCTTCGAGCCGGGCTTCAACCTGACTGCTGGACAGGAGCGGCTTGTCCACCCAGCGCCGGAGCAGACGGGCGCCCATTGAGGTCTGAGTCCGGTCAAGGAGATGCAGCAGCGATCCCTTCTTGGAACGGTCGCGCACCGTTTCAACCAGCTCCAGATTCCGCCGGGTAAACGGATCAAGAATCATGAACTGCTCCGGTTCATAGGCGGAAATCCGGCTCAGCTGGCCGAGAGAGCGCTTTTGGGTCTCGCCCAGATAGGTGACCAGCATCGCCACGCAGGCTCTGCGCTCCGGCTCCAGCCTGATCCAGGCGGCTTCGCCGAACTGCCTGCGGCCGCTTTCATCCGGCGCCTTGGACCGGGGCGTATAAACTACCGGCTTGCCCAGCGGGCCGGCCTGCTCCTTAATCCAGCCGATCAGCCCCTCATCGCCGATGATTTCGGACGGTGTATAGATGCCGATTTCGTCCCGGAGCCATTCTTTACTGCTCGGAGAGGAGGTGACGTGAAGCTCTCCCGTGGAAAGGTCGCAGGCCGCAACGGCCATCACCTTGTCGATCTCAGTCACTGCAACCATATAATTGTTGCTCTTCTCCGAGACGGCTTTGCCTTCCATCATTGTGCCCGGGGTTACGACCCGGACAATCTCCCTGCGGACAACCCCTTTGGCTTCCGCCGGGTCCTCGACTTGTTCGCAGATGGCGACTTTATAGCCTTTTTCAATCAATCTTTGTATATAGCTTTCTGCCGAATGATACGGGACGCCGCACATTGGAATCTTCTCGTCGGCACCGCCTGCGCGGCCGGTTAATGTAATCTCAAGTTCTTTGGCTGCCAGAATCGCATCATCAAAAAACATCTCATAAAAATCACCCAAACGGAAGAACAGAAACGCGTCCTTTGCCTCTTCCTTCACGCTCAGATACTGCTCGATCATCGGCGTATATTTAGCCATTTGACGTACCCCCATGCCCATTCATAGAACTCTATTATATCAGAAAACAAGAACAGCTGCTCTGGTGGAAAACGGGGGAAAACAGGAAATGGAGACGAAAGGCAGCGGGTAACGCCGCGTATAGCTTCTCTTTCATTCCGAACCGGTTCAGTCTGCCTGCCCCTCTGATGCTGCCGTCAGCCTCCAGGCCCTGCGGATGTCACGGCTTTCGTCCCAGGTCCGGCCTTCTCTGACCGCCTGAAACATAGGCGCTATATACGCTTGGAAGCTCTCGTATGAAGCTAGCGACTCTGCGGCCTCGAGCGCTTTCAAGGCGAAAGGGCGAAGCGCTTCGCGGTTCCCTGTGTAAAAAGCTTTGAGCGCCGCCTCCGGAACCGGCGGTACCTCCGGGAGCCTGCCCGCCTTATATTCGGCAGCCACCAGCAGGGCGAGCGCTACCGCGCCTTTGGTGACCGAAGGGGACACCAGGAAGCTGGGCAGCGTCCGGTACTCGAAGCCGCCGTGGCTCTGCCGGCGGAAGTCCCCGAGACAGCCGTAGCGCGGGCGCCTGGACGCGCTGCGGCGGTCCTCCAGCACCGCGATTGGGATCGCCAGAAAGTGATCCAGAGCGCGCAGCAGCTGCGGCGTCAGCAGCACGCCGCTGAAATGCAGATGGCCGCCCAGAGGCAGGCCAGGCTGCGGCAGGCCGCCTGCCAGCCACTGCAGCGACTTGTCGGCGATCCTGCTCGAGGCTTCGCGCATGGCCGCCATAAGGCGGAGCACCGCCTCCCTCGGCTCCCCTGCCGGCTCGGGGCGCAGCTCTGCCAGCACAAACCGCCGCCTGCCCTGGATTCTGACCGAATCGGCTCCAGCCCGCCCGCTTGTCTGCAGAAATCTTGAAGCGGGAATAATCTTCCGCGCGCTTTGGTCAAACAGCAGAAACTCCGGGTCCATGCCGATCAGCAGGGCATTGTCCGCCTGCTCTTGACCCTTCTCTTTACCTTGCTCATGACCGCGTGCAGCCCACTTCCCGGGAAGGCCTCCGCCCAGACCGTCTGGCGGCAGCTCCCTCTCTGCTGCCCTCTTCTCCGCATTCTGCGCAGTTCTGTCAGCCGCAGCCTGCGCGGCCGCCCAGTCCCGGGCCGTTTGCAGCACCGCCCCGGCAAACAAACGGGCAGCGTCAGGGGCGCTTAAATCCGGCAGCTCCGTGATCCGGGCAATCTCCCAGCCGGCATTACCCGCCTGCAGGAGGACCTGCCCGAAATCAAGCCCCTGGGCGTAAAGGGCCTTGACCGCGGCTCTTTCAAGCCTGCGGAACTGCGGCGAATCCGGCTCCAGCCCGGATTCGAACGGCGTCCCGTCTTCGGCCGCGTGCACAGCCCGCAGGCCGAAGACGGTCACGGTGCAGCGGCGGCGGTACGCCCAGCCGCCGCTGCACCGCTCTGGCATGGCCGGCGCCAGCC
>NZ_VAWG01000019.1 GCF_005869875.1 Paenibacillus pinistramenti | reverse complement strand
AGCGTTCGTCCTGAGCCAGGATCAAACTCTCCATAAAAGTAAAGTTTGTAGCTCATTTTGAATCTGACGAGTTGTTACTCGTTGTTTATTTCTCACTCGTTGTTCAGTTTTCAAAGATCAAGCTTTTCATTTCATCGTCATCAGCGACAACTATTATAGAATACCACATCTCAAAACAGTTTGCAAGTTTTTTTCTAAGCTTTTTTTCGAGATAAGGTTCGGCGTCTGCCGGTAAAGAATAATATATTACAGTCTTACATAGATGACAAGCTTTTTTTAATATGCTTTGATCTACAAATAGAGCTAGCCAATAAATAATAAAGGAACAACAAGCGAGCACTTGTTGTTCCTTTACGGATCAATATCATAAAGCTTATTCTTTAGAGCGCATATGAGGGAAGAGCAGCACGTCGCGGATCGACGGGGAGTTGGTCAGCAGCATAACCAGACGGTCGACACCAATGCCCAGTCCGCCAGTCGGCGGCATACCGTATTCCAAAGCCCGGATGAAGTCATCATCCATCTCATGAGCCTCATCATTACCCTGCTCGCGTTCTGCGAGCTGCGCTTCAAAACGCTGGCGCTGGTCAATCGGATCGTTCAGCTCTGAGAAGGCATTGGCATGCTCACGCGCTACGATAAAGAGCTCGAAGCGGTCCGTGAAACGCGGATCCTCGGCATTTTTCTTCGCGAGCGGGGAGATCTCAACCGGATGACCGGTGATAAACGTCGGCTGAATCAGGGTCTCCTCAACAAACTGCTCGAAGAAGGCATTCAGAATATGACCGAATGTCATATGTTTTTCGACAGGGACTTTATGTTCTGCGGCCAGGCGGTGCGCTTCTTCATTCGTCATTTGAACGCCGAAATCTACGCCGGTTACCTCTTTAACCGCATCTACCATGGATACACGGCGCCACTGCGGCTTAAGGTCGACCACTTGACCTTGGTATTCAATCGTCTGGGAGCCCAGCACTTCTTGGGCGATGTGGGCGATCATATTTTCCGTAAGAGACATGATGTCTTTGTAGTCGGCATAAGCTTCATACAGCTCGATCATGGTGAATTCCGGATTGTGACGCGTGGAAATGCCTTCGTTCCGGTAAACACGTCCGATCTCGTAGACTTTCTCAAGGCCGCCGACGATCAGGCGCTTCAAGTGAAGCTCAATGGCGATCCGCATATAAAGCTCCATATCGAGCGCGTTGTGGTGCGTGATGAATGGACGGGCTGCCGCGCCGCCTGCAATGTTATGCAGAGTAGGTGTTTCGACCTCTAGATAGCCATGGGAGTCCAGGTAACGCCGCATCGATTGAATAATACGGGACCGGGCAATAAACGTTTGTTGAACCTCCGGATTGATAATGAGGTCAACATAACGCTGGCGGTAGCGCAGCTCAACATCCTTGAGGCCGTGGTACTTGTCCGGCAATGGATACAAGGACTTGGACAGAAGCTCGAGGCTGAGGACTTTGACTGTAGTTTCGCCGGTCTTGGTTTTGAACACTTCTCCAGTGATCCCTACGATATCACCAAGATCGAGAAGGTCGAAAACGTTATATTCAACCTCCGAAACCGTATCCTTGCGGACATAAATCTGAATCTTGCCCGTGAGGTCCTGAATGTGGGCAAAGCTTGCTTTCCCCATAGCGCGTTTAGCCATAATACGGCCCGCAAGCTTGACGGACACCTTGTTCTCATCAAGGTCTTCCTTGGTCATTTCGTCATACTTCTTGAGGATATCTCCGGCATTGTGAGTACGCTCGAATTTGTTGCCGAACGGATCAACGCCCATATCGCGGAGCTCGTCCAATTTATCGCGTCTAATCTGCAGCAGCTCGCTGACCTCAAGCTCTGAGGTTACATTTTCCTGGCTTACATTCTCTTCAGTCATTACGGTTTCCACTCCTTCATTTCTTCCATGCCTGTCGGCTTAGGTTACACAAAAACAGGGAAAGAAGCTTCCTAAGGGAAGCTTCTTGCATTCATAAAGGTTCTTATTTCTTGATATCAATAATTTTATATTGAATTGTACCTGCCGGAACAGCTACGTCAACAATGGCACCTTTGGATTTGCCGAGAATGGCTTTGCCTACTGGACTTTCATTGGAGATTTTATTCTGCAGCGGGTCGGACTCAGCCGTACCCACAATGACATATTCCATCGTATCGCCAAATTCCAGATCCTCAACAGTTACAGTAACTCCGACGCTCACAATATCAGTATCTATATCATCATTGCTGATAATACGCGCATTGCGAAGCATTTTCTCCAGGGTCAAAATCCGGCCTTCAATAAATGCCTGCTCATTCTTGGCGTCTTCGTACTCCGAGTTCTCACTGATATCACCGTAGCCGATCGCTACTTTAATCCGCTCAGCCACTTCGCGCCGCTTAACGGATTTCAAATTTTCAAGTTCTTCTTCAAGTCTCTTGAGACCATCCTGCGTCAGAATAACTTCTTTATCGCTCATCTCAACCGATTCTCCTGTCATGGGAAAAATTTTCGCCCTCTGCACCCCAGGTGCAGGCCTCTTGGACAAGAGCCTATCATCGCGGAGGCAGCAAGCACCATAGAAGCGGGTGCCGGCCGTGAAGTAATCACGTACTATTTGAGAATATCATATGCAATGATGCAGGAATGAGAACGCACTCATTCCATGGAAGTAATCTCCAAATGGCGAATTTATACTGAGAAATTATAGGTTAACCTCTGCAAATTGTCAATGACACGTAAAATGAAAACAGCCCTGTCATATCCATGTAAATTCAGGAAAAAGCAGCGGTTTAAGCCGGCTGCATCTTGTCTTCTCCGGCTTCCTGCAGCTTAGCAACGAATTCCTTCAGGATCCGTTCCATTTCGTCGCGTCTGGTCTCCTCCATAATGAGGTCTTTAATCCGGGTGCCGCCTTTAAGCCCCTTCAGATACCAAGCGATGTGCTTGCGCATCTCCCTGACGGCGACATGCTCGCCGCGCAGCGCAACTAGACGGTCCATATGAAGGATGGCAATCCGGATTTTTTCTGCTGCATCCGGTTCAGGCATTAATACGCCGGTCTTCAGATATTCAACGGTACGATAAAGCATCCAAGGGTTGCCAAGAGCTCCCCGGCCGATCATCACGCCGTCGCAGCCGGTTTCATCCAGCATGCGGCGCGCATCCTCCGGCGTAGCCACGTCGCCATTGCCGATAATCGGGATGGACACGGCCTCTTTGGCCTCCTTGATGTAGCTCCAGTCTGCTGTGCCCGTGTACAGCTGCTCCCGGGTCCGTCCGTGAATACTGACGGCCTGGCCTCCTGCAGCTTCAACAGCCTTGACATTATCAATGACATAGATGTGATCATGATCCCAGCCAATGCGCATTTTTACCGTTACAGGCTTCTTGACGACGGCTACAACTGCAGCAACCATTTCGTTAATTTTATTCGGATCAAGCAGCCATTTGGCGCCGGCGTCCATCTTCGTTACTTTTGGGGCTGGGCAGCCCATATTGATATCAATGATATCGGCATTCGTCTCCTGGTCGACGATCTTGGCGGCTTCCACCAGGGAATCCTTGTCCCCGCCAAAAATCTGCAGGCTGAGCGGCTTCTCCCGTTCGTCGACGAACAGCATTTCGCGCGTCCGCTCGTTGCCGTGCAGAATCGCTTTGCCGCTGACCATTTCCGCGCAAACCAGACCGGTTCCAAACTCTTTGGCGATCAGGCGAAAAGCCGGGTTGCACACCCCCGCCATAGGGGCCAGTACAACCTGGTTCTTCATTTCAATATCGCCGATCTTCAGCATGTTCTGCACACCCCTTCTATTGTAGATTCTATTTCGTCAGATCTGTAAGTTCCGATACCGTTATGCCCAGGCTGTCTGCAATTTTAGTTAAAATTTGTTCATCTACACGGCGGTTGCCGCGCTCGATTGCGCCAAGGATGGCCAGTGATACGCCGCTCTCGGCGGCAAGCTTTGCCTGGGTGTAGCCTTTTAGTTTTCTGAAGGCGCGGATTCGCTGCGCCAGCTGCATATTTTCCAAAGCCAAATTCCTTTCTTCTCCGGGAGCTGACCTAAAGCCTGATCAATTCTTCCGCGAAGGACTGCCGTGGCAGCCGAATCTGCAAACGGGACAATGTCTGCAAGGGGAACAAGCACGAAGGCCCGTTCCATCATTCTGGGATGCGGCAGGGTCAGCTTGGGTGTGTCCAGGCTCAGGCCGCCCATCCACAGCAAATCAAGGTCAACGGTACGAGGACCCCAGCGGATGCTGCGCTCCCGTCCCAGAAGCTGTTCCGTTTGCAGCATAAAGTCCAGCAGTTCCTCCGGTGACAGGCTGGTTGTAACCGATACAGCCATGTTTACAAAATTGGGCTGTTCTACATAGCCGACAGGCTCGGTTTCGTACATATTTGAACAACGCGTTACCGCAATGCGGGGGTGACCGTCCAGTGTCCGGATTGCTTCCATCAAGGTTGCTTCGCGGTCGCCCAGATTAGCCCCCAACGCTATATAAGCCTCCAAATGCTCAGAGGACATGTGCTCATTCATCGCTTATACTCACTTTCTCGTTCTAAACAGCTCAACCGTTACCCCTTCAAAATGAATGTCAAACGGCGGATGCGGTTTGGTCAGCTTGACCGTCAGCGCACTTATAACAGTATAAGTGTCAAGCAGATCGGATGCAATATGCTCGGCAAGCGCCTCGATGAGCTTGAAGCTCTTATTTTCAACAATAGCTTTGACCCGCTCGTGGACTTCGGCATAATTTACCGTTTTGTTCAGGTCGTCCGTTTCCCCTGCTTGCCGCAGATCCATCTGGAGTTCAAGATCGAGGTAGAACCGCTGGCCCAGCTTCCTTTCCTCTTCAAAAACTCCATGATATCCGTAATACTCCATGCGCCGAAGCACCATCTTATCCATGAACTGCTCCTCCTATGCTGAACTTGGTTCGTGTACATATCTAGTGATAAAGAGAGTAACGAGTATATTTATTATCCGATTATCCGGTAACTATAGCAGCAGATCAACCATACAGCATAGCATCGCACATCAGCGCGGTCTGTTTGATCTCCTTCACGTCATGGACGCGGACGATCTGACAGCCCTGGGCTATCCCGAACGCGACAGTTGCGGCTGTGCCAAATACGGTCTCATCAACCGGTACGTCCAGGACGGTGCGGATGAATCTTTTTCGTGAGGTGGCCAGGAGCAGCGGATAACCCATTTCAGCCAGCTTGTGCAGTGAGCGCATCGCCTCAAGGTTATGCTGATAGGTTTTGGCAAAACCGATTCCAGGATCGAGGATGATCTGCTCCGGCTTCACTCCGGCCCGAAGCGCAATTTCAATGCTTTCCTTAAGATCGGCAATCATATCTTCTGCCAAGTCGCCGTAATCCATGTTGTCCCGATTGTGCATCAGGATGGCCGGACAGCCGAACTCTGCAGCGACAGCAGCCATTTTGGGGTCCTTTTTGAAGCCCCAGATATCATTGATAATGTGGGCGCCGGCGAGCAGCGACTGCCTTGCCACCTCAGCCTTATAGGTATCGACGGAGATCGGGATGTGCGGCGCGGCCTTATGAACGGCTTGAATGACGGGCAGCACGCGGTTCAGCTCTTCCTCCTGACTGACGGGGTCATGACCCGGCCGGGTAGATTCACCGCCTACATCGATAATTTCTGCTCCTGCCTCAATCATGCTTAGCGCATGGGCGACTGCCTTTTCCGTATCGTTATAGAGTCCTCCGTCAGAGAAAGAATCGGGCGTGGCGTTCAAAATCCCCATAATAAGGGTGCGGGGCCCAAGTTCAAAGCTGGCTGTTCCGCAGTTGTATTTACGTTCATAGATGATCGGTTTCATTTTGAATAACCTCCTGTCAGATTCCGATAGCTGTGCAGCAGCTTGAGCGTGAGGGGGCCTGCGGTGCCGCTGCCGATAACAAAAAAGCTCCCGTTCGGCCTAATCACTTTCGTAACCGGCGTAAGCTCCTGAATCGAGCTGGTCAGAAAAATCTCGTCCGCCGAAGTCAACAGCTCGCGGCCAAACCGGCCTTGAATCACCTTCACGCCCGCTGCTTTAGCCAGCTCGATTACTTTGCTGCGGGTAATGCCGGGGAGGATTCCCCGATCAATGGAGGGCGTATGCAGCTGTCCTTCCGACACGATAAAAAGATTGCTGACAATGCCCTCGGCAAGCTCGCCGTCACGGGTAAGCAGCAGTCCCTCCGAAGCAAGCCCTTCCGGATTGGCCTGGGAGCCAAACCGGCGTTCCAGCTCCATCAGCTCCTGCTTCGCCATAATATTGTTCATATAATGAAGCGACTTAAGCCGGACCGGCGTCTCCGGCGTATTCCTTGGCGTGCTGAGCACATACAGCGCTTTGCCTCTCGTGTACAGATCTGCTGCCGGCTGCGGCAGCGGCCTGACGTAGACCACCTCAGCGGGATGGCCATAGGGCTCGCTCGGCAGACCAAAAGGAGCTTCACCGGCCGTAAGCGTATAACGGATATAGGCGTCCTGCAGCCCGTTAGCTGCCATCAGCTCCCGGATCAGCGCCATAATGCCGGCTTCATCAAGTTCAGCGCGTATACCGACGGTCCGGCAGCCGTCCCTCAGCCTGTCCAGGTGTTCTTTGAAAAGAAAAGGAACCCCGCTATAGGTGCGGAAGGTTTCAAAAAGGCCCATACCGTACAAAAAGCCATGATCCATAACGGATACCATGGCTTGGGCGGCAGGCACGAGGGTGCCGTTTATGCCGATATAATTCATACGCTCGCTTCTTTCTTGGTACGCTTTGTGCGCTTCAGAAAATTCTTCAGAATCGCACGGCCATGATCGGTTACGATGGACTCCGGATGGAACTGTACACCTTCAACGTCGTACTCTTTATGACGCAGTCCCATAATCTCTCCCGCTTCAGTTTCAGCCGTGATCTCCAGGCAATCCGGAAGCGAGCTGCGCTCTACCAGCAGGGAATGATAGCGTGTTGCTGTAAAAGGGGAAGGAAGTCCTTCAAACACCGATTGTCCGTTATGGAGAATCGGCGATGTTTTGCCATGCATCAGGCGCTCCGCCCGGATCACATTCCCGCCAAAGGCCTGGCCGATAGCCTGGTGTCCCAGACAAACGCCGAAGATCGGAATTTCACCCTTAAACGACTCGATCAGCGCCAGGCTGATCCCGGCTTCATTAGGCGTACAAGGACCCGGAGAGATCAGGATATGGTCCGGGTTAAGCCGGCGGATGCCATCCAGGTCAATCTCGTCGTTCCGCTTCACGACAACCTCTTCTCCAAGCTCACCCAAATACTGTACCAGGTTATACGTAAACGAATCATAGTTATCAATCACCAAAATCATCTAAACTCAGCTCCTCTAGTCTCCGGCCAAAGCCGCCTGCTCCCGGATCAGTTCGCTGAAGCGGACCGCCGCGCGGGCAGCTCTTGCCTTATTCTCACACTCTCTGTACTCCCTGTACGGATCAGAGTCGATAACGACTCCGGCTCCGGTTTGGATATGACCGTAACCATCTTGTACAATCATAGTCCTGATGACAATATTTAATTCCATATTTCCCCGATAGTCAATCCATCCGATAGATCCGGTGTACGGGCCGCGGGTTACCGGCTCCAGCTCCTCAATGATCTCCATGGTCCGCACCTTGGGAGCACCGGTAATAGTTCCGCCCGGAAAAGCAGCAGCGATCAGGTCAAACAGGCTCCGCCCTTCCGCCAGCTCCCCTTCCACCTGCGAAACAAGGTGCATCACATGGGAGTAATGCTCCACTTTAAGCAGCTCGCTGACCCGGACCGAGCCGTAAGCGGCCACACGGCCCAGATCATTGCGCTCCAGGTCGACGAGCATAATATGCTCGGCCCGTTCCTTCTCGCTGGCCAGCAGCTCGGCGGCCATGGCGGCATCTTCCGCCACATCTTTGCCCCGGCGGCGGGTTCCGGCGATCGGGCGGGCGCTCATCCTTCCTTCGTGCAGGCTGACCAGCAGCTCCGGCGAGCCCGAAACAAGCTGGAATTCCGGAAACCGCAGCAGTCCCATATAAGGGGAAGGGTTGGTCAGCCTGAACCATTCATACAGCTCTTCAGCGGTCGCTTCCAAGCGGCGCTGTCGGCGCATCGACAGGTTCACCTGAAAAACATCGCCTGCAGCGATGTATTCCTTGATCCGCCTGACGGCCGCCTCAAATCCAGCTTGGCTGAACGCAGAGCTCCAGCCTTCCTCGGCCATCGGCGCAGCCAAGTCCCACTGCGGCGGAGCGGAAGCGAGCTGGCGGCGCAGCTTATTTTCCGATGAGAACTCGGCTTGAAGGACAAGCCCGCTCCAATAGTCGAGCATAGCTTCTGCCTGGCGGGCAGCCTGCTCATACTGCTCATGAAGGAGCTTCCGGCCATTCTCCTGCGCGGCTTGCTCAGTTAGAGGAACATGCACGATGGCATAAACCTCGCCGGCTTCATGGTCGTAAACCCATACCTCCTCCATCCTCATCCAGATATAATCATCAAGCTGAAGGTCGTCTTTGGCCAGACGAGGCAGCTTCTCCAGGGAACGGGCCACGTCATAGCTCAGATAGCCCACAAACCCGCCGCCGAATTTGGACATTTCCCCCATCCCGCTAAAAGAAGGGGCACGATAGCGCTGCATCCAGCTTTGGAGCAATTGGAGCGGCTCGCCGTAAAAATGCTCCTGTTCGTTTTTTTCCACGTGAAACAATTTGGCTGTATGGCCCTTGCCGCGGAAGACCTGAACCGGGTGTGTTCCTGCTATTGTATACCGGCCGTCCTTCCCGCTCTCCAGCACAAACGAATACGGCGAGGCCTGTCTCCACAGTTCCTCCCAGCTTTGCGGAAGCTGCTGTCCTGTCCGTTTGACCGCATACGGGAGCATGCTCCAGCCGTCCTTGCACCAGGACTCCCACTGGTCCAGTGCCGTCAAAATCCTGTCCATGTCATCCCTCGTTCTATAGGCGTCGCTTCTTATTGTCTGCTAGTATACTAGACCCGCTATGCTTTTGACCAGCCAATAAAAACAGACATAAGAGAATTCACATTCTCCATGGGGAGTGGGCCATGAGCGATGGGCAATAGCCAAACGCCGGGAAGCGGCATAAAGCGGGCAGCCTGAAAAATAAAGCCCCGCCTCTCCTGAATCAGGATCAGCGGGGCTCATATTAACGCTAAACGTAAGCTAGAACGTTGGAACCTCGAAACTTCTCGGAATTAGCCTTGATCTCCGGAATTAGCCTTCGAAGTTGTAAAGCGGAGTGCTCAGGTAACGTTCGCCGTTACTTGGGATAACAGCTACTACGCGCTTGCCTTTGCCCAGCTCTTTCGCTACCTTCAAAGCTGCGAATACAGCTGCACCGGAAGAAATACCGGACAAAATGCCTTCTTCTTTAGCTACGATGCGGGCTTGTTCAAACGCTTCTTCATTCTCAACATGAATGATTTCGTCATAAATTTCACGGTTCAGAATCTCAGGGATAAAGTTTGCGCCAAGACCCTGAATTTTGTGAGGACCTGGTTTGCCGCCCGACAAGATTGGGGAAGCCGCAGGCTCGACCGCATAAATCTTGATGCCAGGGAAGTTCTCCTTCAGCACTTGGCCTGCACCGGAGATCGTACCGCCTGTACCGATACCGGCTACAAACGCATCCAGCTTGCCGTCCAGGGAGTTGATCGCTTCCACGATTTCCGGACCGGTAGTTTCACGGTGGATCTTCACGTTAGCCTGGTTGCGGAATTGATCGGCCAGAAAGTAATCCGGATTGGCAGCCAGAATTTCTTCCGCTTTCTTAACCGCACCGTTCATACCTTCGGATCCTGGAGTCAGAACCAGCTCAGCACCATAAGCGCGAAGCAGGTTGCGGCGTTCAATACTCATGGTTTCAGGCATAACGATGATTGCCTTGTAGCCTTTAGCAGCTGCGACAAGCGCAAGTCCGATACCGGTATTGCCGCTCGTTGCTTCAACGATCGTGCCGCCCGGCTTCAAATGTCCGGATTTCTCAGCTTCTTCTACAATGCTGTAAGCAATACGGTCTTTAACGCTTGAACCCGGATTTTGGTACTCCAGCTTCACATAAATTTCAGCGCTGTCCTCAGGTACAACACGGTTCAGGCGGACAAGCGGAGTATCCCCGATCAATTCGATTACATTGTTAACGATTCTAGCCATAATGTTTACCTCCTCAAATTAGTCCTTAAAGATATAATTCGGTGGTGCGGTGAACAGTGGGACGGTGTAAGTATAATTATTATAGTTATGCCAGCCCGGAAATTCCTTGGTCCATGGTGCGTAGTGCGTGATGTACCTGATGATTTATTTCCGAGTTATTAAGTAGGTATTTATTACTATTATCTTAACAATCTTCGTTACTTCTTGTCAATATGAACTGCCGCAGCCCGCCTGACTTACTGTCCCCATGTAAAAAAATCCCCCTTCGCGCTTCAACAACGCTCGGAGGGACCTCTGAAAGATGGGGTTACTTTCCCATCCTTAATTTATTTAAGCAGCTTCAAATCATCAGCCTTATTAGTTCTTGGCCTGATTCAGCAGCTCTCTCATTTCGTTCCCGTTAAATTGATAGGCCTCCCGGCAGAAGTCGCAGACCACTTCGGTGACTTCGTCTTCCTCAATCAAACGGTTCAATTCTTCTTCACCCAGGCTGATCAGCGTACGCTCTACCCGCTCGCGTGAACAGCTGCATTTAAAGGTGATATCCATTTCGCTCATAATCTGCACGTCAGGCAGCAGCCAGCGCAGCATTTCTTCTACGCTCATGCCCTGCTCCAGCAGAGAGGTAACCGGCGGCATTTGAGCCACCGACTGTTCAATGGCGGAGATTTCACTGTCCTCAAGACCCGGCAGCAACTGGATAATGAAGCCTCCCGCTACGATAACCGAGTTGTCGATGTCGACAAGCACGCCCAGCCCAACAGCTGAAGGCGTCTGCTCAGAGAGTGCAAAATAATAAGTAAAATCCTCGCCAAGCTCGCCGGATATAATCGGCACACTGCCGCGGTAAGGCTCTTTCAAGCCCAGATCCTTGGTGACATGGATAAAGCCTGTGGTGCCGACTGCACCGGCCACATCCAGCTTGCCCATGCTGTTGCTCGGCAGATGCACATGCGGTTCGTGGACATATCCGCGCACCTCGCCTTTGGCGTTGGCATCGACAACGATCTGCCCGAGAGGGCCGTCCCCTTTTACCTGAATGGTCAATCTTTCCTCGCCCTTCAGCATGGCACCCATCATGGCCCCTGCCGTTAAGGTGCGTCCCAGTGCAGCTGTAGCCGTAGGGTAAGTATCATGCCGGGAGCGCAGCTCTTCAACAAGAGCCGTCGTCCGCACCGCGAAGGCACGTACTTTGCCGCCCATTG
This sequence comes from Paenibacillus pinistramenti, assembly GCF_005869875.1. Taxonomy (GTDB): domain Bacteria; phylum Bacillota; class Bacilli; order Paenibacillales; family Paenibacillaceae; genus Fontibacillus; species Fontibacillus pinistramenti. The sequence goes on along the minus strand of NZ_VAWG01000019.1, from coordinate 49,856 downwards.
CCATCCCCCGGATTAACCGGTCTTTTTCCTGTTCCATTTCGTACATGCCTCCTTATGTTTGGGAATCTGTTTAACTCTTCAAACCGTTTAACCCGTCTCACCTGTTCATCTATTTCAAATCCCGATCTGGTCAGGCGTTCCGCTCATAAATCAGGCGAAGCCCCTCCAAAGTAAGCATGGGATTCACTTCCTGAATCGTCTCCGTCTCACTTGCAATGAGCTCGGCCAGCCCGCCGGTTGCCACTACTTTTGGAGCGGTGCCCATCTCTTTGGCGATCCGCTTCACGATCCCGTCAACCTGCCCGGCATATCCAAAAATAATCCCGGCCTGCATCGCGTGAACGGTGTTGCGGCCGATGACCTTCTTGGGCTTCTCCAGCTCGATGCGCGGCAGCTTAGAAGCACGCTGATACAGCGCTTCTGTAGAAATGCCGATTCCCGGCACAATGGCGCCGCCCAGATAATTATTGCCAGCATCAATACAATCAAACGTCGTTGCCGTTCCGAAATCGACCACAATCAAAGGCCCCCCGCCGTAATGCTCCACTGCGGCCACGGCATTCACGATCCGGTCGGCACCGACTTCGCGCGGGTTCTCGTACCGGAGGTTAAGCCCTGTCTTGATGCCGGGCCCGACAACAAGCGGCTTTTTCTTCAAATAAATTTCGCACATCCGCTCCAGCACATGCATCAGCGGAGGAACTACGGAAGAGATGATAACTCCTTCTATATTCCCTACATCAATTTTAGACATTTGAAACAAGTTATAAATCAGCACTCCGTACTCATCAGTCGTTGCCTGACGGTTGGTGCTGACTCTGAAATGATGCAGGAGCTCATTATGCTCATAAATGCCCCATACAATATTGGTATTGCCTACATCGACCACAACAATCATGGTTTACCTCTCTTTCTTGGCGTTCAAGTCGAGGCTGATATCCAGATTCTCAAAAGAGTAAGTCAACCGGCCCACAGAAATAATATCTACTCCGGTCTCTGCAATGGAACGGATGGTCTGCAAATTGACATTGCCTGAAGCCTCAACTTTTACATGCGGAGCAGCCGCTTTAATTCTTCTGACCGCTTCCCGCATCAGATCGGCAGGCATGTTGTCCAGCATAATGATATCAGCACCTGCAGTCAAAGCCTCTTCAACCTGCTGCAGGTTCTCGGTCTCCACCTCAATGGTCATGGTATGCGGAATCTGTACCCGCGCCCGGCTGACCGCCTGAGCAATGCCGCCAGCTCCCTTAATATGATTATCTTTGATCATAACGGCATCATATAAACCAAACCGGTGGTTATGTCCGCCTCCCGTGCGTACGGCGTATTTTTCGAGCATCCGGTGTCCCGGGGTTGTCTTGCGCGTATCGACCAGCCGGGTTTGAAGCCCCTCAAGAGCATCGACGTAGCTCCGGGTACGCGTCGCGATGCCGGATAACCGCTGCATGAGATTCAATGCCAGACGTTCACCCGTCAAAACGCTGTGTGTGCTGCCCTCAACCGTAGCCAGAACAGTCCCTTTGCTGACCTTCTGCCCGTCCTGCACTTTCGGAGTGAATACCAGGCTTGGGTCGACAATTTCAAACACGAGGCCCGCGACCGGCATGCCCGCGATAACACCTTCATCTTTGGCATGGATAATCCCCATCGACTGCTCTCCCGGAGCAATGGTTGCCTGCGTGCTGATGTCTCCTGAGCCTACATCCTCTCTAAGCCAGCCCTTGATGGATTCCACCAAAGCCTCATTATAACCGTTTAGGATCATACGCTTTGTTCCTCCGCCATTTCTTGATTGCGGCTGCACAGCTGATGCTTGCGCCACTGTTCATCGTTCCGGTCGGGAAAATCCTCCCGGTAATGCCCGCCCCGGCTCTCTTCCCGCTGAAGCGCCATTTGAGCGATCAGCAGCGCAGAAGTTACCATATTGGCAAATTCCAGCTGCTCAGCCGTTATTAATTTGGATTGAAAAATCATCTGCTCCCGCTTCAGCACCTCCAGCCCTTCCCGCAGCAGCAGGCCGCTGCGCCGCAGGCCGACCTTCCGGACCATCGTCTTCTGCAGCTTAAGCCTTCTCTCCGCGAGATCACGACCCGGTTCAGCCATTCGGCCTCCCGTATTATAGCCTGCACAGCGCTGCTCCGGCAGAGGCTCCAGCTCTTTCATCCGTTCCACGATCCGCGATCCGAACACAATCGCTTCCGACAAGGAGTTGCTGGCCAGCCGGTTCGCCCCATGCACCCCGGTGGAAGAAACCTCGCCGCAGGCAAACAGTCTAGGAATGTTAGTCTCTCCATGCAGATTGGTCCGTACGCCTCCCATCATATAATGCGCAGCAGGCGCCACAGGAATCCAGTCTGTTGTCATATCCAGGCCATAACTCAAGCAGGTTTGGTAGATCGTAGGAAAACGGTGCCGGATCACCTCCGGCTTCTCATGCGTGATATCCAAATACACCATATTGGCGTGAGTCTGCTCCATTTCACTAACGATGGCCCGGGCCACAATGTCACGCGGGGCAAGCTCCAGCTGATGATGATACTTGTCCATAAAACGCTCGCCCCGGCTGTTGCGGAGCACCGCGCCTTCACCGCGGACCGCCTCAGAGATCAAGAAGCGCGGAGCCCCCGCATAGCACAGGGCTGTCGGGTGAAACTGGATGAATTCAGCATCCCGGATCACCGCACCTGCGCGGTAAGCCATGGCCAGTCCATCTGCCGTAGCTACATCCGGGTTGGTCGTATAGCGGAACAGCTGCCCGGCCCCGCCTGAGCACAAAATAATCGCCGTGCTCTGCAAATAAAGCCGGTCGCCGTCCGGGCGCTGAACCAGCACACCGCGGCAGCCCAGCTCGTCCTGCACCAGATCAATCACAAAATGATGCTCGAGCAGTTTAATATTGGAATGAGCTCTGGCTTTGGCCGCAAGAGCGCGGGCAATCTCGTAACCCGTAGCATCCCCGTGCGCATGCAGAATCCGGCGATGGCTGTGCGCGCCCTCCTGCGTTAATGCCAGCTTTCCGTCCTCCAGGTCAAACTCCGCTCCCATGGCAATCAGCTCACGAACAGCTGCAGGCCCTTCCTCTGCGAGCACTTGAACCGCGTCTAACCGGCATAATCCGGCCCCGGCGATGAGCGTATCCTGAATATGCTCGTCTGTGGAATCCTCCTCTGACATAACAGCAGCAATGCCCCCCTGGGCATAGCGGGTGTTGCTCTCCATCAGCTCTTTCTTTGTGATAAGAGTCACTTTATGGGTCTCGGCTGCCTTCAAAGCGGTGAACAGGCCGGCAATTCCAGAACCGATAATGATCACTTCCGTATAAGCCGACGGCATCTTGTTCAAATCAAAATCGACCAAATATTGCGGGATCATCGTCTTCACCTATCTAAACAAGAGAGTAGCGCATGCTACTGAACTTGTAACATGCGCTCTAAGGAAGTTCTAGCCTTGTCGGCAACCGCAGGCGGTACATAAATTTGGGGCTGCATCGTTTCAAGACATTTGACCAGCTTCTTTAAATTGTTCACTTTCATGTTCGGGCAAACAAGGAACTTCGTCGCAAAATGGAACTCCTTATCCGGGCTGTCCAGACGGAGCTGATATCCGGTTCCATCTTCTGTACCTACAATAAACTGTTTGGCGCTGGAATTCTTGCAGTATTCCAGAATCGCCGTCGTGCTGCCGACAAAATCGCCCATGGCTACCACTTCAGGCCGGCATTCGGGATGAACAACAAATTCAGCATCCGGATACTTGGCTTTCATCTCCATCACATGTTTGACCGTCAGCATGTCATGGGTGTTGCAGTAGCCTTCCCAAATAATCATTTTCTTGTCTGTATGCTGCTGGACGTAATGGCCCAAGTTCTTGTCGGGAACCCAAATGATTTCTTCTGCATCAAGCGATTGAATGACCTTAACGGCATTGGATGACGTACAGCAAATATCGGTCTCCGCTTTGATCTCAGCCGAAGAGTTGATGTAGGTCACGACCTTAGCGTTTGGATGCTGGGCTTTCAGCTTGCGGAGTCCGTCTACATTAACCATATCTGCCATCGGACAGCCGGCGCGTTCATCCGGAATGAGCACAGTCTTGTTGGGCGCCAAAATTTTTGCGCTTTCTCCCATAAAGTGTACTCCGCAAAAAACAATCACGTCAGCGTCCGTAGCCGCCGCTTTCTGAGCAAGCAGAAAAGAGTCGCCTCTAAAATCGGCGACCTCTTGAATTTCATCGCGCTGATAATAATGAGCAAGTATAATGGCATTGCGTTCTTTCTTAAGACGAAGAAGCTTCTCTCGCAGCTCGCGGTTCTGCTCCGCTTTCCGCTCCAAAGCCAATGCTTCCACCTTGGTCCCCCCCAAAAACTCTCGCAGCATAAGCCGCCGCGGCGTTTATAATTGTTCGTGAATATAAATTCATAGAAATGCCAGCATTGATAACAACTAATTTACACAACGTTAGTGCCTCTGTCAATTGACTCAGCGGCTGCAGCGGCTTGAAATAAGTGCAGACAGCAGGCAAAAAGAAAAGCTGTCTTTAAAGGGAAATCCCTCTAAAGACAGCTTATTCAGGACCATTCCGTGATCCTTCCCATCAGCAGCGGTTTATTAAACCCGGTTGCCGCCGTTGTTTGGATCATCATTGCCGTTACTTCCGCCAGTCTCGGGACGATCTGTCGGCAGGTCGCTCACCGTTCCATCAGGCGTATCCACTGGAACATCTCGGGAAGGCTCGCCTTCACCCGGAATGTTGTTCGGAATATCGCCCTGCGGGATAACCGGCTCCGTTTCATCTTTGCCTTGAATGCGGACGCGCACATCACCTACATTATCGATGATTGGAGCGCCGGATTCATTGCTGCCGCTGTCGCTGCTGCCGTTATCATCGTTATCTTCTTCGATGCGGCCGTTCTCGATCAGCTGCTTAATGTCTTCGAGCTCCAGCGTTTCACGCTCAAGCAGCGTTTCTGCAATCAGGTGGACTTCCTTCGTATGCTTTGTCAGCAATTCGCGGCAGCGTTCGTAACAGTCGTTGATGAAGCGCTGCATCTCCTGATCGATTTCGTAAGCGATCTGATCGCTGTAATTCTGTTCGTGTCCGATGTCCCGGCCCAGGAATACCTGTCCCTGGGAAGTGCCGAACTGCATCGGTCCGAGCTTCTCGCTCATGCCGTATTCGACGATCATGCTGCGGACAATGCTAGTTGCCTGCTGGAAGTCGCTGTGCGCACCGGTTCCGATTTCACCGATAAACAGCTCCTCCGCTACACGGCCGCCAAGCAAACCGGTAACGCGGTCAAGCAGCTCCTGCTTGGTTACGAGCATGCGGTCTTCTTTCGGCATCATGATTACATATCCGCCAGCACGTCCGCGAGGAATAATCGTAACCTTGTGGACCATGTCTGCATGCTCCAGGAAGTAACCCACGATCGTATGGCCTGCTTCGTGGAAGGCCACGATCCGCTTCTCACGGTCACTGATAACGCGGCTGCGTTTCTCCGTACCTACGATGACGCGGTCGATCGCTTCATCCACTTCCGTCATGGAGATATCTCTGCGGTTGCGTCTTGCTGCCAGGAGGGCTGCTTCATTCAGCAGGTTCTCAAGGTCAGCACCGGTAAAGCCGGTAGTACGCTTCGCGATGGTGTTAAGATTCACATTCTTCGTAAGCGGCTTGTTGCGGGCATGCACTTTCAGTACCGCCTCACGGCCTTTAACGTCAGGACGGTCGACCGTAATCTGACGGTCAAAACGACCCGGACGAAGCAGCGCCGGATCCAGAATATCCGGACGGTTGGTTGCCGCTACGATAATAATACCTTCATTCGCACCGAAGCCGTCCATCTCAACGAGCAGCTGGTTCAGCGTCTGCTCGCGTTCGTCGTGCCCGCCGCCGAGTCCGGCGCCGCGCTGACGGCCAACGGCGTCAATTTCATCGATAAAAATGATACATGGGGCATTCTTCTTGGCATTCTCGAACAAGTCGCGGACACGGGATGCGCCGACACCGACGAACATTTCCACAAAGTCCGAACCTGAAATGCTGAAGAACGGTACGCCAGCTTCGCCGGCTACGGCTCTGGCGAGGAGGGTTTTACCGGTTCCCGGAGGACCTACAAGCAGAACCCCTTTAGGAATACGGGCTCCGACTGCGGAGAACTTCCGGGGATCCTTCAGGAATTCTACAACTTCAACAAGCTCCTGTTTCTCTTCGTCTGCCCCCGCTACATCTTCGAACGTTACTTTCTTCTTCTCTTCGTTATATAAGCGGGCCCGGCTCTTGCCGAAGTTCATGACTTTACCGCCGCCGCCCTGGGCTTGGTTAAACAGGAAGAAGAACAAAATAAACATAATCGCCAAAGGAATAATGGAGGTCAGGAAAGTAAGCCAGATGCTTTCCCCTTCCATTGGCTTTACACTAAATTTAATATTATTCTGCTCTGCCTTATTCGTTAATTCGCTTATGACAGCAGTATCATAAGGAACGTAGGTGGTAAAGTTCTTGGATTTATTATCCCCAATTTGCTCTTTGTATTTGCCGGTTACCCGATAGGTATAGCCGTCAAACTGCGCGGTCATTTCCTCTACCTGATTCGCTGCAAGCTGCTGGCGCAGTTCATCATATCTAGGGGTGTTTGCCGATTCATTACCGCCGCTGAGGAATTGGACAATGCCCACCACAACTAAGAAAAGTATCAAATAAAAACCAGAATTCCGGATGAACCGATTCATCCCCTACCTCCTCTCAAGACACATTAGTTATTTTACCATAGCCGTTGCGGCGTTCTCAACCGGACGAACCGGCGCTTCCGGGCAAGGCTCGCGCCTTTGTCCCTAGGTTGTATAAATCTCTGGCTTAAGTACTCCGATGAAGGGGAGGTTGCGGTACTTCTCGGCGTAATCCAAACCATAACCTACAACAAATTCGTCTGGCAATACGAAGCCCGTATAGTCAGCCTGCATGTCGACAGTCCGGCGGGCCGGCTTATCGAACAGGGTAACTACTACCGTCGATTTGGCACCGCGGCGGCGCAGCACATCGATCAGATAAGTCAGGGTCAATCCGCTGTCAATAATGTCTTCAACAATGAGGACATCGCGTCCTTCAACGGATGCATCCAGGTCTTTAATAATTTTAACCACTCCGGAAGACTTTGTTGAAGCTCCGTAGCTGGAAACCGCCATAAAATCAAGCTCAATCGGCACCGTGATCTCCTTTATCAAATCCGCCATAAAAATAAAAGCGCCTTTGAGCACGCAGATCACAAGCGGGTTGCGGCCTTCATATTCCTTGCTGAGGATGGCCCCCAATTCCGCTACTTTGTCTTCAATTTGTTTCCGGGTAATGAGTACTTCTTGAATGTCGTTCTGCAACTTAACGCGAACCTCCTAAAGTTATACTATGAATATCTGTCTCCACCCATGACCGACAGGACATCTGCGCTTTCGGCCTCCCATTTCATCGCAATTACAGACTTTGTTCCTTGCCGCACCAAAGCGGCATCCGAACGCCGAATGCCTGGAATCCAGAGAATCCGGCCCGCTGCGTCCGCGATCAAGGGGATCGTATTCCGAGAGGATGGTGGAACCTTGTCATCAATAAAGATATCTTTCACCTTTTTGCTTCCGGAAAGTCCAAGCACCCTCATGGCGTCACCCGGCAGCCGGAAGCGGACCGTGAGCGGAATATCAAGCTCGTCCGCATCAAACAGGGCTTCATCATGGCTAAGCGGTTTCAACTCTTCTGGCACTTTGCTGCCCGGCAGCCGGCAGATATACAAAATCCGGCCTGTTCCGGGAACCGGGACAGCGGCCGGCAATGTATCCACAACACACTGGTAACCAGCTTCTAATCCTTTATCGTTCTGTACAAGGAAACAAAGGGCGTCATACTCCCGGCGGCAGATAGCTCCCCCGCCAAGGTCGATCCGCCATGTGGTTGGCTGCGCCTGCAGCGCTCCGAGACGAACCGCTTCAATCTTGGCAAAATCCGATTCTTCCGTATTTAAAGGCAGATAAGTTAATATTAGTTTAATCAACCTCCGTTGTAAAGCGACATGTAGCCCCGCCAAAGAACCGCAGCTTAAGCGCATTAAACCGTCTGATCCGCGCTTAACCAGGCGCTTCATTTCTTCTTCAGCAGCCTTGGCCATAAAGTCGTCTTCGCTGCCGGCAATCTCCGCCAGACGATTTAATGAAGGGATGAACTGACCATTATATTGCCCCAAAAAAGGAAGCACATCCAGCCTCACCGCATTTCTTGCATACTTGGTCGATGAGTTGCTGCTGTCTGTCACATAGTCCAGCCCATTCTCCTCGCAAAGACGAATCAGGTCTGTCTTGTACATACGCAGCAGCGGGCGGATGAGTTCCACATTTTTTTCCTTACGCTTCATGCGCATGCCGCCCAGGCCGCTTAACCCGCTGCCTCTCAGCAGCTTTAGCAGTACCGTCTCCGCCTGATCGTCCCCGTGATGCGCCAGCGCAATAGAGGCGGCCCCGTACCGCTCTGCAGTCTGATGCAGAAACTCGTACCTTAACTTTCGCGCAGCCTCCTGCCCGCCCATCTTCTGTTCCTTCATATAAAGGGGGGCATCAAATTCAGCGAGCTCGAAGGGCCAGCCGTACCCCGCAGCCAAAGCGCGGACAAACCCGGCCTCCCCGGCTGATTCAACCGGACGGAAGCCATGATTCACATGGGCAACCACAAGCCTCAGCCCGAGTCCCTTCTCTCTGGAGATATGGCTTAATATATGCAAAAGGGCCACAGAGTCCGGTCCACCCGAAACTGCGACCACAATAATATCCTCCGGCGACCACAAGCCGTTCTCCCGCGCAAGCTCCATAACCTGCACCACTGCCCGGCCTAACATTAGCGGCTCCATCCGAAATCCCTTCCTTCTACCTTTCACTTCCGCAGCCAGCATGCCCCGGGCTCAATCGTTTGCCTCTAGCGGAAAAATAAATAAAGAGCAGAGCCCAGCAGGCCTACGGATACGACAAAAGCCCCTGTCAGCCAGCCGGGTGTTGGCTTGCGTGATCTTCTTGCGGCAGGTCTTCTGCACACCGTCCGTTCCCAGTATTGGCAGGCCTCCCGGCTGTCCTCGAAATGACCCGTCAGGCCCCGCTTCAGCCAGCCGGCATAAGGCTTTAGCCTCGGCTGATTGTCAACGATCTTCAAAAGATCCTGGTTGGTCCGCATTTGCGGCAGGCTCCGCGCGGCTCTCTTCAATTCGTCTCCGCAGAGAAGGTGAATGCATACAACAGAGAAAGAAAACCAGTCATACGCCGCATCGGCAGTCCGGCTCCCTGCATTCCAGAAGCCGCGGTCATACCATTCGGTAAACTGCTTGACGCTCCGGCCCATCTGGCTTACGCCGCCGTAATCAATCAGCTCGACATCGCCGTAACCGCCGGCCATAATATTATCAGGCTTCAAATCGCCAAAGACAAATCCGGCAGCGTGAAGCCTGGCCAGCTGCTTGAGGACATTCAGTCCGGTAAGATCCAGCCAATCCGCGCCCCGGCGGAAGATGAACAGGCTCAGCGGCTCCCCTTTTACATAACGCATTATATAAAAAGGAACTTGTCTCCCGGCCAGCTCGGCATCGTCCACTTCGATTAGAAAGGAAGCGGAGTCCCTTGCGCTTCTGCGGATACCTCTCTCGTGGAGCGTCTTCAGCACATTGATTTCGGACTGCAGATCAACCGTATCAAAGCCAAGCTTAAGCGCGTACTGACGCCCGCTGTTCTCCTGCTGAACCAGATAAACGACACCATTGGAGCCTTGGCCCAGCAGCTTGTGAATCCGGTAGCTGCCTCCGAGCCAGCGGCCGCGGATAACCGTTCCCGGTACTAAGTCAAGATCAGTGGACGTAGTCACTGAGAATTCCTTCTCCTGCACCTTTTTCACCCAGATCTGTTTGATGTCCATTAAGTGTACCATAACGGAAGAAATCAATCACCTTGAGGAGCGCAGGTCCGGTAGGCGTTGCCCCCTTCATCACCAGCCGCTGAAACAGGGAACGCGTGCTCTCCAGATCGGAGGTCCAGCCAAGATCCTGCACACACGCTTCATCCCCATGACTCCCCGGAAAATGAAAAACAGCGATCCGGCTGCTGCCTTCCCTTGCGCCCAAACTAAGCATCAGATCTCTGATTGCCTCTTCAACTGCCGCAAGTTTAGGCTTCATGCTTGCACTGACATCAATCAGCAGTGCCACATCCAAAGGAGAGGTCTCCGTAAGCTCGTCCATGACTTCAACTACCTCGCTCCGTTTGGCTGGAGACAGCGATTCAAGGGACTGATGATTTCCAAGGATTTGCTTTAACTCCTTATTAACCGCCTGCTGAATGGTCTGAACCACGGTCTTCCTTGTCATCATCTGCATCGTTCTGGACAGCTGCCGCGTGTCCGCCAGTCTGCTCATTCCGCCCCCGGCTCTGGCAATTTCCTGTATCTCCTGAGCTCCCATTTCACCTATCGTTCCATAGTCAATAATCCCGACGACATTCACGGTAATACCCTCCTGCCGGGCAAAAGAAGCCGCCATAACCGGACTTTGACCCACATTGGAGCAGCCGTCCGTAATTAAGAGAATCTGTTTCATGATTCTTCCCCCCGTTTCAATGATTCCGCTCCATGCCGGAGTAACTTAACCCGCCATTTCTTCTATCTCTAGCATGGCCATCGAAACTAGCATTTAAACGTGAGAGGAGGATTTTTAATAGGAGAATCATGCAGGAAACCTGGGGCCCGGACGTTCTGCCTCTTAAAAAAAGAAAGCAGAAGAATAACCGCAGCTCACCCTGCGGCTTTCTTCCGCTCACGCTAAATCAGATAACCTTCAAACCCGCTAACCCTCCTTTACTCGGCTAACTCACCGTCCGGGGGCGATCCATCCGCTGCATGCCCGGAATCTGCAGGGTGGACCATTTTGGCATATGATGATTCACTTTGGCCACGACGACCGTCATATCATCATGAATTTGATTCTTCTGGTACCGGATGACAGATTCCAGCAGGCAGTCTGCCATTTCCTGCGGATCCTCGCTTTCAATCTCCGTGATGAGCCGCTTGATCCACAGCTCCTTGTTGACCGCATGGCCCGGCGCATCATAGATGCCGTCCGTCATCATAATCAGGGTGTCCCCGGGATGGAGCTGGAGCGTTACCAGATCAATTTCGATGTCCTGAATAATACCGATGGGCAGGTTGCTGGCGCTGATCGGAATGACTTCAGTGCCCCGCTTAATGAAGCTTGGCGAAGAGCCGATCTTCAGAAAGGTTGTCCTGGCCGAATACTCATCAATGAGCGCCATATCTACAGTGGCATAAACTTCATCCGGAGAACGCAGCATGAGTACGGAGTTTACAGATTTGATCGCCAGCGTCTCATCCATGCCGGACTGCAGCAGCTGCTCCAGTATGCCGAGCGCCGTACTGCTCTCAAGCTTCGCCCGTTCGCCGTTCCCCATTCCGTCGCTCAGCGCAACGGCAAATCTGCCGTTCCCCAGCTCAACCGCGCTGAAGCTGTCTCCCGACAGCAAATCTCCGCCTTTTGCCGTGCCGGCCACTCCCGTTGTGACCTCAAAGGTCTTGGCCGAGCCGAACGTCACCAAGCGCATGCCTTCTTTGAGGCCCGGGGTTTCGCTCACCACTGTAATCTGCTCGCCTAAAATATCGGACAGCAGCGGCGCAATCAGCTTCCGGCACTCATCATAGCCTTTGGTGAAATTATGCACCATTTCGATTTCGACATGCCCGTGATCTAAAGAGAGGATGTCCACGCCATGAATGGATAAGCCCATCTGCTCAAGGGCGGCCCGAATCTGCTCCTCCTGCCGGGACATTTCCTGACTCTCCCGCTTGATCTCCCGCGCCAGATCCTCCATCACCTGCGAAACGCCTGACAGCTGCTCCGCCACCAGCAGACGGCTGTCCTGAATCTGCCGCTTCCAGTGCATATCGTGCTGGTAAAGGTCATATTCATGCTTCATCACCGCCAGCACCTGGTCGGTCTTGCAGCAGATTTTGTTCCAGCCCGGCGGCATATCTTCCTTGCCAAGCTCCGGATTCTCCTCAATGGCAGTCATCATTTCAGTCATGTACTTATAAGTCTGATAGAATTTGGCGTCCCAGCACTGATTCTTGCGGAAGCAGGCTGCACAGGCCCCTTCGGTTGCAGCATTCATAAAATGGTCCAGCTCCTGGCCCCGTCTGCTGATTTCGGCAGAGCCGGCTACCTGGCCGAAGCTGCGGGACAGCTGCTTGAACACCTGGGAGAACTGCGTGACCCGTTCGGCAGTAATATCCCGGATTCTTTTTGCATATTCATGTTGTGACTGGCTGTGATCCTGGGTTCCGGGAATATATTTGGCAATCAGGGAAGTCACGGTCTTTGGCGTCAAAAGGAACAAGGCTACTGCTGCGCACGTCTCCCACGTTGATGTCATCAGATCACCCGGTCCTGAGGAATAAATCGACAGAATGGAGGAGCCGAGCAGCATGCCGAAGCCGACTGCCCACTTCCTCCCTTCCCTCAGCATACCTGCCAGCATCCCGGAAAAAGCGAGCAGGCTCATCTGGTAGATCGCAGACATATCAGCCAGACTCAGAATCAGCCCTGTAACGACGCCTACGGAGGCGCCAAGCGGAGCACCGCCCACCAGAGCAAACAGCAGAATTAAATATCGTGATAAAATATGCTCAATCGACAATCCGTAAACCTTCCAGCCCACAGCGCCGGTCATGACCGAAGCAAGCAGGATGATCAGGCACAGAATTTCTTCATTCCGGAGCTGGACCGTTTTCTTGCGGAATGCAAACACCGGGAGGGCCTGGATAAAGACCAGCGTCAGCACAAAGCTGAGGACCGCATCCATCACCGCCATTGTCAAGGCGTACCAGGTAAGCGACGGACCGATGACGGCCTCAAACAGATTCACAAAGAAGGCTGCGGTAAACACCATAATCGGTGCATAGGACAGTTCGGAGCGATCGAACGACTCCATCCCTTTTTTCATCAGCAGAATCATGACCATCTCACATAAAACCGTCGGAACATGGGGCTGAACCGCAAACCAGGAGCCCAGCAGTACGGCGATAAATACCGGAACGATCAAATCCCTCCGCATGAAAGCGATCACCGCAAAGAACGCGGCAGCAAACGGACTTAGCTCATTCAATATGGTTGCCTTGCCGAGAAGGAATCCAACCAGGGTCAATACCATACCCCACTTATTGGCTGTAACAAATCGGATGAACCGGACCGCAGCAGGCCGCTTGTTCCACTTGTCCGCGAAACCCTGCTTCTCTTCCTGCTCCTTGCCTCTCTTCGTTCCCGGAAACGCAATCACATTTCGTTTCTCCATCAACCGCACCACCTGTTCTCAAGTTTGGGTATGTCCCATTATAGGGGGGGCTCCCCGGAAAGTTTGTCAAACAAGGTAGGCGTGTCCAAAGAAATTTACGACAAATTGAGAGGACGCTGCGTAATTTTGCAACCCCTTGCCCCTGCTGGAAAAATGGAGGGAACGGCGTTGTTATGTTCGCCTTTTTCCCGCTCTTCAAAGTGCGCTGCGGCTCTCTTTAGGATAGCGATTGCCCCTGAGATTGAAGGAAAAGGGTAGTAACCTGTCGTCAGTTTAGGTTCTCCCGACAAAAACACCGCGCGAAGCGGGCTTTTCCCCGAAACTTACGGCAGACAAACACAAAAAAACCGCAGCGTGCTGATGTGCACCTACGGTTTTGAATGTATTTATATCAGCTGACCACTACATGCGTTTCGCGCCGCGTCCACCGCGTTTGCCTTCGGTGTTCTTCTTCAGCGACGAAATGCGTTCTTCACTATCCTTCAGGAAGCGTGACACCTTATCTTCAAATGAAGTCTTGCTGGCTGGAGGCTTGAAAGAACGTCCGCCACGATCACGGTTATAGCCGCCGCCGCTTCCGCCGAAATCACCATCACGGCCTTGACGATCAGGTCTTGGCGCACGAGGAGGTCTTGGCGTAGATTCTACCGGCTTATCAACAGCCTGCTTAATCGACAATCCGATCTTGCCGTCCTTATCAACATTGATTACTTTGACGGTCACAACGTCGTTAAGCTTCAGGTGGTCGTTGACATCCTTAACGTAATTATCGGCGATTTCCGAGATGTGAACGAGACCTGTGACACCTCCTGACAGATCCACAAATGCTCCAAAATGCGTGATGCCTGTCACTTTACCCTCTAACTTGGTGCCCACTTCAATTGCCATAAAATAAAATGATCCTCCCTTAAAAATATACAGCAAGACTATAAATGCTCTGCTGCGGTGATTTGATTATACCGAATGACACATAACAGGTCAACCAGTCGGAAGCCTGTTACAGCAAGGAAAGTCCCTGTTTGGCTCCCTGCTTCATATTATGTTCAATCCCCGCTGTTTGACTTCCGAATCGGCGTTTCTCCCGGCTTGTACAAGCCATATTTTTTACGGGCAAGCTGTCCGATATACTCCGGGTCATTCAGGCGGTTAATTTCATATTTCACATCATTCAGACTATCCTGTTTAGCCTTCTCCTGGGAACGGACCACGGTAAGCTGCTTCGATTTGTCATTCATCTCTGAAGCCTGGGAATAGAATACATAACCTGCCCACCCTGCAAAAACAAGGATACAAACAAGCCACAGCCTAAGCCTTTTCCTGGCTCCGGCACTGCTGTTTGCCTTACTGTCCTTCTGATTCGCAGCTGATGCATGACGCATAATACTCCCCCTGACTTGTCCGTTGTTATTGCTTCCTGAACCACCGGTTTCGAATGGCGCTTACCTTACGGGCTGTCCATTGCCATGCGGCAGGCAGCTTGAGCCTTCGAGCGAGCGGAACAAGGAAAAACCTCAGGAGCTTCCACAGCGGGTGCAGCATTCTCAAGATAAAGAGCAGCATAACCCACAGGAATCCCAGCAGAAGCCTGGCAGCCTTGAAGACAAACTTGAGCGGCCCGATGACCAGAATCTTCACCAGACGCACAATGGTTAAATAAACCTTGTCCACTATCTTCAATAACATTACCACAAAACGTCCGGCAGGAACACTTAGCAGCCAAAAATAAATCAAAACTCCCGCAAACAATCCCAAAAATACATAAAACCTGAGCTCCCCGTGATTGCTGTGATACAACGTACGGAATACGTACAGCGCTGCCCAGATCCAGTAGAGCAGATCTAAGACGTGGATACTCCATTTCGGGAACCGGTACCTTCCTTCGACAATCCGTATGCCGTCAAATACAGCCCCCAGCACACTGCCCGAAATGAGCATCCACAGCAGCGTCATCCACTGCATTTCCAGATTCATCGCAGCAGTTTGCCCAGCAGTCCTTTATTTTTGGGTTGGGAGCCCGGATTCAAATAAGACAAGGAGTTGACGGTTCCTTCAATAGAGACAAATCCTTGTTCCAGATTCAGATTTTTGATATGGAGATTGGTGCCCTTGATCGTTAAATGCCCCAGCTCGGTCTGGAGCAGAAATTCCTCATTATCAAAGCTCTCAACATTGTTAACCCCCGAAATTTCCAGCAGCTTGCGGCTGTGCAGCCGGATATCCTGCACCTTGTTATTGGTTTTGCCCGTCTCAATCATGGCCTGTACCCCTCCTTCTACTGATAAGCTTATGGAGCGGGTTATGGCTTTAGAACAATTTGTTAGGCCTGAAAAAGAAATAAGAGAAGCTCATCCCGCTAGGGACAAGCTTCTCTCTCAGCTGCTTGCTGTTTGTAAGGTTATCGTTTATATGGTTACCGTTTATATGGTTACCAGTCCAGCCCGGTGCTCTTCGCAATCGGCTCTTCCTTCACCACGGTATACATGGTCGCTGCTTCGTCCTTGCGGGTAGTTTCAGCTAAACGCTCAACGCGGACCGTAACCAGCTTCTGTCCGAATTGAACGGTTATCTCGTCTCCGACCTTAACCGTACTGCTCGGCTTCGCTTCACGTCCATTAATCAGCACACGTCCCTGTTCCGAAACGTCCTTGGCCACCGTACGCCGCTTAATGAGGCGCGAAACCTTCAGAAATTTATCTAAACGCATTACTTAACCGCTTCTTTAAGTTTGTTGCCTGCTTTAAATGCAGGAACATTCGCTTCCGGAATTTCAATCGTTCCGCCAGTCTGCGGGTTGCGGCCGGTACGGCCGGAACGCTTGCGGGTTTCAAAAGTGCCGAAGCCGATCAGCTGAACTTTATCTCCGCTGGACAGGGCGTCCGTAATTTCACCCAGCAGACCGTTCAAGACAACCTCTACGTCACGCTTGGTCAATCCGCTTTTGCCTGCAATATTGTTGATCAGATCTTGTTTGTTCATCATTAAAAGCCTCCCAAATTACGAAAATGTCCTTCTTCTATTCTGCCCTCTAGGATGCCCTACCGGCATCCAGGACACCGCCAGAACCGCGGATGAATAATTCCCAGAATCATTCATACGGGCCTGACTTAGTAACTTATTAGTAACTAATTCTTGTTTCCTCGCCAAAATCCTTCCGGATTCTCAAAAAAAATTGTCGATAAATCAAAGAAAAACGGTCGTTTCCGGCCCTTACTCCCCGGCATACTCCTGCCGTTTGGCCTCATCCCAGATCTCATCCATCTCTGCCAGCGTACTTTGCTCCGGCGTCTTCCCGCGTTCCTTAAGCCTTTGTTCCACATAGCGGAACCGGCTCACAAACTTCCGGCTTGTCCGGGATAAAGCCTCCTCCGGATCTGCCCCGACAAACCGGGCGGCGTTAACGACAGAGAACAGCACGTCGCCAAGCTCCAGCTCAATCTCTGAAGCCGGCAGGCTCTCCTCAACCGCCTTCTTCAGCTCAGCCAGCTCTTCCTCCAGCTTGGCTAAAGCCCCGCCGGCATCCGGCCAGTCAAAGCCTACCTTCGCAGCTTTCTTCTGGAGCTTGTACGCCTTCATCAGCGCAGGGAGCTCGCGCGGAACCCCGTCCAGAGCTGAAGCGTCTTCCGGCTTCTGCCCCTTGCGGCGCTTCTCCTCCGCCTTCATCGCCTCCCAGTTCACCAGCGCTTCTTCAGCATCTCCGGCAGAACGGTCGCCGAACACATGAGGGTGGCGGAAGATCAGCTTTTCATTTAGTCCGTTAATGACGTCAAAGACGTTAAATGTGCCTTCTTCCTCTTCAATCTGGGCATGCAGCATGACCTGCAGCAGCAGATCGCCAAGCTCCTCCTGCATATGCTCCGGATCGTCCTCATCGATTGTCTCAAGCACCTCGTAGGCTTCTTCAATCAGATTTTTCCGAAGAGAGGCATGCGTCTGTTCCCGGTCCCATGGACAGCCGCCCGGGCTGCGCAGGATCCCGACAATTTCGTGCAGGCGCGAGAAGCTCTTCATCCGTAAGGATTCGTCCTCGCTGCGCGGGATATAAATGAGCGACAGATTGCCGTAATCCTGAATCCGGTCCAGCTCATAAAGCGGCACCTTCAGAATCTGCTCCTGCCCTTCAACGCCAAGCGCATGAGCCACAGTCACTTCGTAATCCTCCGGATAAAGCTCCATCAGGCTCAGCTTGACATCCGAAGCGGTAAAGTCATCGTAGACCTGTCCGATCAGGGTATGGAGGCGGGGCTGCAGATCCTCTCTCGCAAGCCCGGCCGCATCCAGCAGCTGGAAGCCTTCAATCGGATCAAAGCCAAGACGGGCAAAGGCCTCGTCCAGAAAGCTCTCCCCGCCCACAATGTTGAGGGTGATGCCCTCTTCCGGACACCGCTCCTTAAGCAGCTTCACCGTTGCTTCCGCAACCATCGGATGGCCGGGCACGGCATAGGTGACCGCGCGCTGCCCTTCGCCGCTTGATGCCTCAGCAATCAGCCGTTCAGCGATTTCCTTGTAGACGGACGGAAAATCATCATTCGCCTCATAGACGCTGTCGAATGATTCAAAAGCTACGCCGGACTCTGCCAGCCAGTCCAATACGGGATGATCCTTCGTGCGGACGTACAGCTTCTCCGCCCCCTGCAGCAGCTTCAAATTGCCTAAAGTCAGCCGGTCCGGATCCCCTGATCCAAGCCCGACGACCGTTATAGTTCCCTTCACTCTCACTCACTCCCGGCTTCTCCACATTTTGAAGAACTCATAGTCAATATGATTACTATATCATCTGCGCCAGGGCAGCACCAAATTTCGGCGGGTGGGGGTGGGGCGGGCTGAGGGCGGATGTTGGGCGAATGCCGCAGCGGCAAGGCCGAGGATGGGCTCGCACCCAGGCGGCTGGCGCAGGGCGAATGCTCGGGGCTCTCGGCGCACGCACGGGAAGGCAAAGGGCCGAGGCACGCAGGCAGCCGGGGTAGGGCGGCGCGGGCGAATGCCGGGGTCAGCAGCAGACTAACCCTGCGGGCATTTTCCCGGCGAAGCTGAATGCAGGCGCGCTGGGGCAGGACCGGACGGGCTGAGCCGAAGACGGCGCGCTGAGCAACCAGGCGAAGTGCAGGCCGAGGCACGCAGGCAGCCGGGGTAGGGCGGCGCGGGCGAATGCCGGGGTCAGCAGCAGGGTGAAGGGCGGGCCCGGCCATGTGTTATGGCCGGGGGAGCAGGCGCAGCTTGCCGAGCGCAGCGGCAAGCTTGGGGCCAATGCGGGGCAGCGCTTCAAGCTCTGCCCCGGTGATCAGCCGCAGGCGCAGCGCTGCGGCCAGGAACACGGCGGCGCCGAGCACGACGCCGAGCACGCTTTCGGCGGCGGCATCGAGCCGCCGGCCGGTGAGCCCTGCGGCGGCGAAGCCAAGCCGCAGCAGGAGCACCGCCGCTGCCATGGCCAGCAGGCCGAGCAGCGGCTGCCACAGCGCCGTCCGCAGGGACGGCGCGAGGCCCATGCGCCGCACCAGCAGCGCCATGTTCAGGCCTGCCGCGAGCCCGTAGGCGGCAATGCCGGCGATTGCAGCGCCGCTAATGCCCAGCCCGGGCACGAGCAGCACATTCAGCGCCGCCTTCAGAGCGGCGGCCAGCACCATCGCGAGGGCAGGCGCCCGCACGATGCCGATTCCCTGAAGCAGCGCGGCCGAGACCGTAGCCATGGCCGCTGGAGCAGCTGTGAAGGCAAGCAGCAGCAGCGTGTCGCTGCCTGCGCTGTTTTTGTACAGCATGATGTTTATCGGTTCAGCCAGGACGCCAAGTCCGACCGAGGCGGCGCAGCCTATCATCCAGAACCAGCGCAGCGCCGTTCCCGCCTGGCCTGCAGCGGACTTTAAATCACCTTTGAACTTCAGCTCGGCCATGGCCGGAATAAACAGGACAGAAAGCGAGGTCGCCATCATATTGATGAGCTGCACCAAAGGGATACCGCGGTTATAAATCCCGATCTGCTCCATCACGGAGATCTCCCCCTCCGATAACAGCCGCGGCAGGGTGAAGGTATCCATCAGGGTCAGCAGGGGAGAAGCTAGCGCCGCTAAACAGATCGGCACCGCATAAGCCAGCAGCTGCCTCATCCCTATGCGGTCCGTATTGCCTGCTGTGCCTGCACTTGCCGTTCCCTGCACGGAGCTGACGCTCCCTTTCTCCTTAGAGCTCTGCCAGAACAGCAGCATGACTGCCAGGCCGGCAGCCCCGCCGGCAGCGGAGCCGAACATCGCGCCTCCTGCGATCGTTCCCTCCCCTGATCCGGCTGAGGTTAAATACAGCAGCAGAATAATCATGACAGCCACCCGGACCGCCTGTTCCACTACCTGGGACACGGCGGTAGGCAGCATATTTTGCTGGCCCTGAAAGAACCCCCGCAGAGCTGCGGAAGCCGGAACAAACAGCAGCGCCGGCGCAGCGGCCCGCAGAGCCGGAATAATGTGGGGACTGCCGATCCAGTCTCCGAGCCAAGAAGCTCCAAAGAACAGAACGGCGCTGCCAAATATCCCCAGAGCCATCATTATCACCGCTGAAACCCTTAAAATTTCATGCGCGCCCCGCTCGTCCCGGTCCGCTTCGCGTTCAGCCACAAATTTGGACACCGCAGCCGGGAAACCGGCCGTAGCAAGGGTAACCAGCAGCGTATAGAAAGGATACACCGTATTATAAATACCAAAAACACCGTCACCGCCCAGGTTCTGGAGCGGAATTTTCTGCAAGGTTCCCAGCAGCTTGGAGGCAATCGCCGCCATGCCGAGCAGCGCCGCTCCCTTTAACAGCTTGGATCCCCCTGAGGATTGCTTCGACTGCTTCATGTGCCTCATCCCTGCGGCCTGTTTGCCGCCGTCCTCTCTATAATGGTTGTGCTGAGTCTAAATCTCACTTTGTCCATTATAAAAGGTTTCCCGCACATGCAAAAGCTCCCGCAGCCGGTTCTTCTCTCCGTCAAGGGGAAAAGCGGGCAGGAGCCTTTGTTCGAAGCGTTCTCTACTGCTCCATCTGCTTCGCAAGGAAGCCGGCAGCCGTTTCCGCCATTTTGGTCTCGAGCTGTGACATTTTAACCGAATCGTCCTTGTTCAGCATCACGACGGTCCCGATCGGATCACCGCCTGCGATAATAGGTGCGACAACGAAAGTGGAGAGGTTCTCCGCATGATCTTTGCTGATCTCATAAGTACCGGAATTGACCTCAAGCACAGATTTGCGGCCATCCATGCAATTTTCAAGCAGAGGACCGATCTGCTTCTCCAAATATTCCTTCTTGGAAGCGCCTGCAACGGCAATCACGGTATCACGGTCTGAAATAAGGGTAATATGGCCTGTACTTTCATAAAGGGATTCTGCATATTCTTTGGCAAAATCGCCAAGCTCACCGATCGGTGAGTATTTCTTCAAGATGACTTCCCCGTCCCGGTCTACAAAAATTTCAAGCGGATCTCCTTCACGGATCCGAAGTGTGCGGCGAATCTCCTTGGGAATTACCACCCGACCGAGATCATCGATGCGGCGGACTATACCAGTAGCTTTCATAACATGTTGCCTCGCTTTCTTAAGAAGTATTGGACTACTGAGTAAAATGTTTTTGAAATTCCAAGTTTGGTTAAATTCTTGACCATAGTATTCATCTGTTCCCAATTCCTTATGCACACAGACACCAAATTGAGGATGTCCCTAAAATAGCCGCAAAAAGGGACGATGCTCAATCGCAGAGCATCGTCCCAGCTTTGTTGTTATTTGGATGGAGCTGGTGAAGAGGAAGCCTCAGGCTCACTGCTTGCAGCCGGAGCCGCGGAAGATTCCGTTCCGGAAGTGGAAGCGTCTGCGCTTGCAGACGGAGTCGCTGCCGCAGGGAGATTAATCGACTTGATGATCTTGGACTCCAGGTCACCCTGCATGAACTCGTCCAGCTTGGATGAACCGAGCGAATTCTTGATCGTTTCCTTCTCATCCGCACTTAATTCATCATACGTCTTGGCTTTGCGTGATTCCACCCGCATGATGTGATAGCCATAGCTTGTCTCAACCGGATCGCTGATGGTGTTCAGCGGCAGAGTCAATGCAGCCTGTTTGAACTCGTCCACCCAGGTGCCCACTTCCGTATCGGCATATAAACCGCCGTTATCCTTGGAGCCAGGGTCTTCGGAGTACTGCTTGGCCAGCTCGGCAAAATTTTTGCCGCCGTCCGCATCCAGCTTGGCTTTGATCTCTTTTGCCAGCTTAAGAGCTTCGTCTTCCGTCCGTTCCTGACCTTCAGAATCCGTGAACGTAATCAGAATATGGCGGACCGAAGCGACGGTATAGTCATCCTTGTTCGCTTCGAACTCTTTCTTGACCTCATCGTCGGTTACTTGGGCTGTTTCGGTTTGTACGACAGTGAAGATGCGGTTCATGTAATCTTTAAATTCCTGCTCGGTTACTTTCTGGGCATCCAGCATGCTGACAAAGCCCTCATCGCCAAGCTGGGTCTTAATTTGGGACAGTTGGGTTTCGGCTTGCTTCTCACCCTCCTGCTTCTCTGTATCTGTAGCTTTAGCAGCTAAATACTCATATGCAATTTCCTGTTTCAGCAAGTACTCACGGAAATCATCCGTGCTCATGTACTGTTCCATTTCAGGGGAAAGAATGAGCATAATGCGCTGTTCCAGGTCAAATTCGTTCTCGGTAATCGTTCCTCCGTCATAGGTAGCGATCACTTTCGAGCTGTCCGAGGAATTTCCGGAGTTGGAACCGTTGGCAGAGCTGCTCGAGCTTGCCTGAGTATTATTCGCTTCATCTTTCTTGCTGCATCCTGCCAATACCACGGAGAAGCTCAGCACAGCTGCCAGAGCCATAAACGTGATTTTCCAGGAACGCCTTTTATTTTGCAACATCTTGTAGTTCCCCTTTCGATTTGAATGCCGGTTGTAAAGAGCCCAGGAAGGCTTCAAGCAGCTCAAGCATCTTCTCATCTTCCATTCCCTTGGCTTTGATATGAATTTCCAAATCAGGCCCTTGAGTAAATTGTACACGCCTTCCGTACTGATTGCCAGCCTCAGCTAGTTTGGACATGTTCATCTCTTTGACCTTCTGCGGGTAAAATTTCACAATAACGTCATCTCCGCGGCGGTTCATGGACTCAATGCCGTACTTCCGGCCGTAAATCTTGAGCCGCGCCACTGTCAGCAGGTTGCTCACGGCAGCAGGAGGTTCCCCAAACCGGTCAACCAGCTCATCTGCAAGCTCCGATACTTCATCAAAGGTGGATGCAGCGGCTGTTTTCTTGTAAATTTCAATCTTCTGCACACTGTCGTAGATATATTCAGGCGGCAGATAAGCATCAATGGCCAAATCGAGCGTTGTATTCCATTTCTTGTCTTCCGGTTCTTTCTCGCCAAGCAGGGTCACCTTACGCTTCTGAATCTCCTCGGCCAGCATCTGCGAATACAAATCAAATCCGACAGAAGCGATAAAACCATGCTGCTCCGCTCCAAGCAGATTGCCGGCCCCGCGGATTGCCAGATCGCGCATGGCGATCTTGAAGCCTGAACCCAGCTCCGTAAATTCTTTAATCGACTGAAGGCGCTTCTCGGCAACCTCGGTCAAGGATTTATCACGCTGATAAGTAAAATAAGCATAAGCAATCCGGTTTGAACGTCCAACCCGGCCTCTCAGCTGGTACAGCTGGGACAGACCCATTTTATCCGCATCATGTACGATCAGCGTGTTGACATTCGGAATGTCCACGCCTGTCTCGATAATGCTTGTGCTGACCAGGACATCATATTCTCCATCAAGGAAGTCGAGGATCGTCTTCTCCAGCTCCTGCTCGGACATTTGGCCATGGCCGATGCCGACCTTCGCCTCGGGAACGAGCGCCGAAATCTGCGCCGCCATTTCCTGAATGCCCTGCACGCGGTTATACAGATAATAGACCTGGCCGCCCCGCGCCAGTTCGCGTTCGATGGCTTCGCGCACCAGAGCCTGACTGTGCTCCACTACATAGGTCTGCACCGGGAACCGGTTCTCCGGCGGCGTCTCAATTACCGACAAATCGCGTACGCCAAGCATGGACATATGCAGCGTGCGCGGGATTGGCGTCGCTGTCAGTGTAAGCACGTCCACATTCACCTTCAGCTTCTTCAGCTTCTCCTTATGTGTTACGCCGAAGCGCTGCTCTTCGTCCACGATCAGCAGGCCAAGGTCCTTGAAGACGAGATCCTGGGACAGCAGACGATGGGTGCCGATGACGACGTCAACCGTGCCTGCGCGGACCCCCTTAATCGTTTCGTTCTGCTCTTTACGGCTGCGGAAACGGCTGAGTACTTGAATGTTAAACGGATAATCGGCAAAACGCTCCCGGAACGTCTCATAATGCTGCTGCGCCAAAATGGTAGTCGGAACCAGTACGGCAACCTGCTTGCCTTCGATAGCAGCCTTAAAGGCGGCGCGGATCGCCACCTCCGTCTTGCCATAGCCCACGTCGCCGCACAGCAGGCGGTCCATCGGCCGCTTCTTCTCCATGTCCTTCTTGATTTCTTCAATCGCCCGCAGCTGATCCCGTGTCTCATCGTATGGGAACATGTTTTCAAACTCGCGCTGCTCGGATGTATCTTGTTCAAAAGCATACCCTTCCGTAGCCTGTCTATCTGCATACAGTTTGATCAGATCATCGGCAATGTCCTCCACGGAGGAGCGGACTTTATTCTTGACTCTCGTCCATTCGTTGCCGCCCAGCTTGTAAACTTTGGGCTCCTTATCTTCGGACCCTACATATTTCTGAATGAGATCAATCTGGTCGATCGGCACGGACAGCTTGTCGCCGCCCGCATAGAGAATGTGCATGTAATCTTTATGAATGCCGCCTACTTCAAGCGTGCCGATGCCCATGTATTTGCCGATCCCGTGATTCTGGTGGACCACGTAATCGCCGACCTTGAGCTCTGTGTAGCTCTTGATCCGTTCCGCATTATCCATGCTGCGGCCGCCCTTGCGGACCTTGCGCTGCTTCTGGGAAAACATCTCGCCTTCGGTAATGACGACCAGATGGGCGGCAGGCAGCTCAAAGCCGGTCTGCAGATTGCCCTGCAGAATCGCCGGCTCTTCGATCCCGTAATCCTCAAGGACCCGGATCATCCGGTCTTTCCGCTCCGAGCTGCTGGCGAGCATAATAATCTCCGCGCCGCTCTTCTTCCAGCGCTCTGTCTCCGATTTCAACACATTCATCTGCCCGTGGAAATCCTGCATGCCGCGCGTCACAAAGTTCAGAATATTCTGCGGCTGTGTATGCGGAACCTGGCGCAGGAAGATGGACAGGAACAGGGTCTGGAACGGGCGCTGGTACAGCACCTTATCGCTGCTTACGGACAGCGGAAGCTCAGGCAGGCTCTTGCCGTTCTGGAACAAATGCAGATTCCACTCCGCTTCGTCGCGTTCAAGCTGCTTGGCCGTTTCCAGAAGCCGGGCCGGCTCATCCAGAATCAGCAGCGTATCCTCCGGCATGTAGTCGTACAAAGTCTGCTGCTCCGGATAGATTAAGGAGATGTATTTATACATATCTGCAAAATAAACCTGCTCCCGCAGCATCTCCAGCTCCCGGGAGATTTCCCCCTGCAGGAGGTTCTTCGCCTGCCGGTCGGTCATTTTCTCCAGCTGCGCCGACAGCCTTTGCGAAGCCTTCTCCGCCGCCGTGCTGAGGCGCTCCTTATCCGCAATGAGCTCTTTGCATGGAGTGATCCTGATTTCCTTGACCTGCTCCACCGACCGCTGATCGGCCGGATCAAATACGCGGATGGAGTCAATCTCCTCATCAAACAGCTCAATCCGGTAAGCCAGGCCGGACGGGGACATGAGCGGATAGAAGTCGATTATGCCTCCCCGCACGCTCATTTCTCCCCGTGATTCAACCCGCTCAACCCGTTCGTAGCCAAGCTCCACCATTTGGGCCAGGAAGCGGTCAATCTTCAGCGTCCCCCCGTATTGAACGTCAATCCCGGCACCGGCCATCACCTTTGGAGAAGGGAGCAGCTTGCGGACACCGGAATAAGGCACAACAATAATGCCGCGGAAACCCTGGGAGGATTTCAGCAGCACATCGATCCGCTGGGAAAGCGTCTCCGGGCTGGAGATCGCTGATTCAGCCGCCACAAGCTCATTAGCGGGATACAGAAGAACTTTATCTATTGAAAGCGCTTCCTGAAGGTCATCTGCGATTTTCTGCGCGGAGAACATGTTGTGCGTGACAACGAGCAGCGGACGCTGCGTCTGTTCATGCAGTGCAGCCAGCATAACGTGCCTGGATGAACCGGACAGCCCCGAAACGAGCTGCTCCTTCATTCCTGATGCAATACCGGCTGTAAGCGAGTTAAAGTCGGAATCTTTAGAAAAAGCTTGTATAAGTGCTTGTAACAAAAGCGGCACCTCTCTTATTCGCCATGATAGGCATACTCCTCATCCCAACTGCGTTCATCATCTTTTGATAACTAATACAAAATAAGCCTCAGCAAAAAGGCCAAGGCTCCATATCTCATACTCATTTCTATCAACTTGCAACCCGCATCCAGCGGCCAACCTGCATCCAGTACCCGCGCCTTACCGGCGCAGAAGAAAGACTACTGCAGCGGACTTCCAACCAGCCTCAGTTCAGGATTCATCTCCATCGCTTCCGCACAGTATTCGCACGTCACACGTACGGTAACGTCCCCATTAGAATCATAGGCTATTATATCTCTACGCTCTTCGGGGGTCAAGGCGGTAAAGCCGAGCTGGCCCTCTGACACAAAAGGCGAATCGATCCGCCCCACCAAGGTTTTGCAGTGTCTGCAAACATACTGTACTGCCATGTATATGCCTCCTGAAGGTTCATTTATACCTTCATTATGCCCGGTAAGGCTCCATGCTAGCCGTATGCCTGGTATTAACGGTTAAATTTGGCCATAGTCTGCTCAAAGGTAGACGATAGACCGTATTCCAAAGCATCGCAGGTCTGTTCAATGGATGATTGCAAAGCTTCCGCTTCCTTCTTTGGAAAAGTACCCAGCACATAGTCAATAATCGCATAACCGGGTTCAGGCCTGGAAATGCCCATCCGAATCCGGTTGAAGGTCTGTGTGCCCGTATGCTGGATAATAGATTTGATGCCGTTATGGCCGCCTGAGCTGCCCTGATAACGCAGTCTGATCTTGCCTACCTCTGTATCCAGATCGTCGTAGACAACGATAAGATCTTCAAGCGGAGCTTTATAGTAGTCCATGAAGGCGCGGACCGCCTCCCCCGATAAATTCATATAAGTCATCGGCTTGATCAGGTAAACCTTCGTTCCCCCAATGTTCCCTTCGCCAATCAGTGCCTTGCATTTACTCTGCTTGATGTCGATATGATGGCGGGCGGCCAGCGCATCCAAAGCCATCCAGCCGATATTATGGCGTGTCTTCTCATATTTAGGGCCCGGATTGCCGAGCCCGACGATCCATTTCATTGATATCTAATCCCTTCTTAGGCGTTCATTTTATATAGGTTTATTATTTGGTACAATAAGTAAACAGGCCCTGGCTGAACAAAGTTGTAGAAGAAGGTGAAGACGTATCCTGTCAACATTTGGTTCAGAACTTATTCATGATTTCCATTTTGAAAAACATCTCAAACAGTCGGTTCCTGTTCAGGTGTATTTTGAAGGCATCCACGAGCAGATCGGTCTGATTACCGCTTATGACAGCTATTTTGTCGAAGTTGAGGGCACCTTGTTCAACCGCAAGCTGTTCACCTTTATTTCACGTCCGGGGTATTAAGCGCCCGGCCCGGCTTGCAGACAATTAAGCAGCACATAACCTTATTCTTGATGCTAAGTTAGGGGCTAATCCTCCCGTTAGGGAAGATTAGCCCCTGTTTAATGCCGTTATCCGGTTTACTCGATTTCAAACAGCTTGCTGATGGACAGCTCCTCGTGAACACGAATGATGGCTTCGCCCATCAGCGGCGCCACAGACAGTACCTTCAGCTTGCCGGTAGGGTTCGGATGCGTAATTGGAATCGTATCGGTAACCACTACTTCCTTCAGCGGAGAGTTCTCAAGACGCTCCATAGCGGGACCTGACAATACCGGGTGCGTACAGCAGGCATAGACTTCCTTAACGCCGCCTTCTTTAAGCGCATTGGCGCCGAGCACAATCGTACCTGCGGTGTCGATGATGTCATCGACCAGAATGGCCGTCTTGCCTTCGATATGGCCGATAATGTTCATGACCTCACTGACGTTCGGCTCCGGCCGGCGTTTATCAATAATCGCAAGAGGCGCATTCAGGAAATCGGCCAGCTTGCGCGCTCTCACTACGCCGCCGTGGTCCGGAGAAACAACAACCGGGTTCTCAATATGCTTGGAACGGAAATACTGCGCAAGGATCGGCACTCCGAGCATATGATCCACCGGAATATCAAAGAAGCCCTGGATCTGCATGGCATGGAGGTCCATCGTAATGACCCGGTGTGCCCCGGCTTTTTCAATCAAATTGGCTACCAGTTTTGCCGTAATCGGGTCACGGGAACGCGCTTTACGGTCTTGGCGCGCATAGCCGTAATAAGGAATAACGACGTTAATGCTCTTGGCTGAAGCACGTTTCAGGGCATCAACCATGACCAGCAGCTCCATCAAATTATCGTTAACCGGAGCGCAAGTGGATTGGACAACATAAACGTGTGAGCCGCGGACACTTTCGTTGAGCTTAACCTGAATTTCACCGTCACTAAAGCTGGTAATGTTGGAATCCCCCATTGGAATTCCAATGTAGTCGGCGATTTGCTGGGCAAGCTTCGGATTGGAGTTGCAGGTGAATATTTTTAACTTGGAATCAAAATAAGTCATAGAATAAAAACCCTCCGTGCTGTTTAGATTGCGTTCGCAATCCGTAAGGTCGTTAATAGTAAGACACGTTCATCAGCGCTGATCCTGCTGCAGGCTGCTTATTGCTTCTTGCTCTCCCGCTCTTTCTTCGCTTTCGCCCGGGCACGGATCTTGTCCGCATACCCCGGTTTGTTCTCCTGACGCTGGCGGGCAATGGCCAGATCATTATCGGCCACAGAATGGGTAATGGTAGATCCAGCCACAACATAGGCCCCTTTGCCGATCTTGACCGGTGCAATTAAATTGACGTTGCTGCCTACAAAGGCATCATCACCGATCTCGGTAATAGATTTATTATACCCATCGTAGTTTACAGTTATCGCACCGCAGCCGATATTTACATTTTCGCCGACAATAGCGTCCCCTACATAGCTCAGATGAGAAACCTTAGTCCCGTTCCCCAGCTTTGCATTCTTGATTTCAACGAAATCGCCGACCTTAACTTCATTACCCAAAACAGCTCCAGGGCGCAAATAAGCAAACGGACCTACGGAAGTCAGTTCCCCCACCTCTGCATTGGAGAGGACGGATTGCTTCACTACAGCTCCGCTGTGAATGATACTGTCGTTAATCTCGGTTTGAGGCCCGATGACACAGTCTGCGCCAATCTTTGTACTGCCGTTCAGAACGGTGCCCGGATAGATAACGGTGTCCGCACCGATCTCCACATCCGCGCCAATGTAGGTAGAGCTTGGGTCAATCAGGGTCACTCCGCCGATCATATGGCGTTTGTTGATGCGTGCACGCATATAAGCTTCCGCTTCCGACAGCGCCACACGGTCATTAACCCCGATGGATTCGGCAACATCTGCCGTCATGTAAGCAGCAGCTTTCTCGCCTTGGGAGACCATAATTCCGATTACGTCCGTCAAATAATACTCCTGCTGAGCATTTTGGTTGGTAACCTTGTCAAGAGCATCAAACAGCTTGGCGTT
Organism: Paenibacillus pinistramenti; assembly: GCF_005869875.1. Lineage (GTDB taxonomy): Bacteria > Bacillota > Bacilli > Paenibacillales > Paenibacillaceae > Fontibacillus > Fontibacillus pinistramenti. The sequence goes on along the minus strand of NZ_VAWG01000019.1, from coordinate 20,664 downwards.
ATCAAAGCAATAAGTGCCTGTATTGATTTCCTTAACAAGGTTCTCCTCCTCGGAGCAATCCTTCTGCTCAACAATCCGGTTCACATGGCCCGCTTCATCCCGAATGACACGGCCGTAGCCATGAGGTTCATCTATAGAAGCTGTAAGCACGGTAGCTGCCGCGCCAGTTTGTTCATGATGCACAAAAAGAGCCTCCAGCGTTTCCGGCGTCACGAGAGGCGTATCTCCGCAGACGATTACGGTTGTCCCGTTCTCGCTTCCTAAGAGTTGTTTCGCCTGCTTCACGGCGTGACCCGTTCCCAGCTGCTGCTCTTGTAAGACATACTCTGCTTTTGTTCCCAGATAGGCTTTAACGGCTTCCGCGCCGTGACCGACAATAACGACTTTCCGCTCGCAATTGACTGTCTCCACGGCATCCAGCACATGCCCAACCATTGGTTTACCACAAACAGGATGGAGCACCTTATATAGTTTCGATTTCATGCGCTTGCCCTGCCCTGCGGCAAGAACAATGGCTAATCTCTTCAAGTCCCCGTCCTCCTTCTCTTAAACTCATTACTGAATATATCTCATTCTGAACAAAAAGAAAAGAGAACCATGATTCATGGCACTCTTTTCTTGAACCCCAATTAAGTTAAAAAAATAATTACCGAAGAATTAAGCTCCTTCTTCAATTACTTCTTCTTCCAGTGCGGCCCGCTCGTATTCGGCAAGCACTGCAGCCTGGATCTTCTCACGCGTCCCGGAAGAGATCGGATGAGCGATGTCACGGAACTCGCCGTCAGGAGTACGTTTGCTAGGCATTGCAACAAACATCCCATTATTTCCATCAATGACGCGAATGTCATGAACGACGAATTCATTGTCAATAGTAATGGAAGCAATGGCTTTCATTCTTCCCTCCGAGCTCACTCGGCGGAGTCTTACGTCCGTAATTTGCATGTGTGTTCACCACCTTTTTCCAAATGAGACTTGGTGTATTATTCCACACAGAAATCCGAATTCCTCTTTTAAAAACGAACAAATTAACCTAAATTCAGGAATTTTTTTCGTAAGACGACGATTTCGACAGTTTTCGCTTAATTTCGCTTAAATTCGAATGTATTCAGCCGTTCAGCTTCGCTGCACCCGATCGAAATAATTGCCCGGATGGACGGTAACACTTTTGCTCTTCGCATCGACCGCGCCAAGGGAAGCTAAAGATACATAATCCTGCAGCAGCCGCTGTTCAGTATCTACGGCTCCTGATTCCACCAGCACGCCAACGCCGGCGACTGTGGCATTAAATTCAGCAAGCAGGTCAACCATGCCCTGCACCGTTCCGCCTGCCTTCATGAAATCGTCCACGATCAGCACGCGCGAGTTCTCTTTGAGCGCCCGGCGGGACAAAGTCATCGTATGCAGGCTCTTGTGGGAGCCTGACACGTAGTTAATGCTTACTGCGGAGCCTTCCGTAACCTGATGGTCCCTTCTGACCAGCACAACCGGCAGATTCAGCTGAGCCCCGGTTGCGTAAGCGAGCGGAATCCCTTTCGTCTCCACCGTCATGACAACGTCGATCTCCCGGCCGCCAAATACGGTAGCAAACAGCTTGCCCGCTTCGTTCATCAGCCCCGGCAGGCCCAGAAGATCAGACATATATAAATATTCGCCCGGCAGAATGCGGTCCGGTTCGGATAACATTCTGCAGAGCTGGTCAATAAACGCCTGCGCCTGCGCCGCGCCGACCTTAGGGATAAATTTGACCCCTCCGGCTGCTCCGGCCAGAGTTTGCAGCTCCCCCATGCCGTCTTCCTCAAAGACTTCCTTAATGATCGCCAAGTCTTCGCTGATCGACGATTTGGCTGCTCCGTACCGGTCGGCAAAAGTTGTGAGCGGAATCAGCTGATGCGGCCGAACTAATAAATATTCCGTCATCTCTACCAGACGTGCGCTTCTTTTTAACTTTCTCACGAAAGACCCCTCGCTAAAATCCGAATATTTTATAGAAAGAATATCATTTTTGTACGGGTTTATCAAATGATATTCCGGATCTTGACGGAAAGAGCTACGTCAGAAGCCGTACCGCATAAACCTCTTTGCAGAAGCCGCGGAGTCCGTTGTAGATGCGGGCCACCTTAGCCTCTTTGGATACAAGGCCAAATACGGTAGGTCCGCTCCCCGACATTAATACGCCGTCCGCACCAAGGCGCTTCATGGTTTCCTTCAGCTGCTTCACCTCCGGGTGAAGCTGGAAGGTCACGTCCTCAAGCACATTGCCGAGCTGCCTGCAGACCTGGGCGAAGGAACCTCGCTGGATCGCTGCAATCATCTCTTTGGAGGAAGGATGCTTCTGCACCCGTTCTGCGCGGAATTTGCCGTATACTTCGGCCGTTGAGACATTGATGGGCAGCTTGGCCAGAATCACCCAGCATTGCGGCGGGTTCTCCAGCTGTGTCAGCACCTCACCGCGTCCAGTCGCAAGCGCTGTCCCGCCTGTGACGCAGAACGGTACATCCGAGCCCAGCTCTGCGCCGAGCTCCCTCAGCTCCTCGTCGTCAATGCCCAGATTCCACAGGCGGTTTAATCCCCGCAGCGCAGCAGCAGCATCACTGCTGCCCCCGGCCAGGCCGGCTGCCACAGGAATATGCTTGTCCAGGTGGATATAGACGCCCCGGCGGACGTTATAGCGCTCCTTGATCAGGCGCGCCGCCTGAAAAGCCAAATTTTTCTCATCAAGCGGAATATATCCGGCCTGGCTTGAAATAATAATGGTGTCCCGCGGCAGCTCGCTCAGTTCCAGCCGATCCGCCAGATCCACCATCGTCATGACCATCTCTACCTCATGGTAGCCGTCGGGCCGTTTATGTAACACATCCAGCATCAGATTGATTTTAGCCGGTGCTTTCTCGTATATTTTCAAGGCGTTCACCCACCCTCAGTCTTTCCAAGCTAAACAACTTAACATATTATAGGGGAAACCGGCTTGGAAAGTCCATTCTTTCTCCCTCCTAAAGGAACAAGGCCTCCGGGCGCACCCGGAGACCTCTGCAGCCAATCCCGCTATTTCTGCTCTGCCGCCGCTTTCTCAGCCAGTTCAATCGCCCGCTTCACCATGTTGCCGGCATCCTTGGCTTTGATTCCGCCCCAGCCCTCTTCTTGGACTGTGTTATAGAAGCCCAGTTCCTTCGCAAGCTCGACCTTCAGATTCTCGGACATGACGCTGCGTCTTCTTCGTGACATGAACGATTCTCCTCCTGACAAAGATGGAATATGGGGACCTTTCAAGTATTCGCTTAAGGACGGCCATTTTATACGGGCAGCTGCCGGCATCCACCGGAGACATGAAAAAAGCGGCCATCAAGGCCGCTACAGTCATCTCATGCTGTCTTCAGGTAAATAGCTGTGGTTCATTGCCCTCATGAAACAGCGAAATTTCCACCGTCTCAGTCAGGATATCTGCATAGCTGTAAGACACTCGTTTCGAAGTCTCTTGCTCTTCGTCCAGCTTAACAATAAAAACAGAGGGATAGGTCTCTTCCAACACTCCCGTGCGTTCCACCATCTTGCGACGGCCACCGTTCGCACGAAGCGTAATCCTCTGGCCTACATAAGCATCAAGACTGTGTTTGATATCAGACAAGGCATTCTTAGCCATACCTGTGACCACCTCTTTTCCCAATTATTATAACACCTCAATACCTAAATGTCAAAAAATAAATTATTATATCAGCATCAATTCCGCCCTGTCAACGATTATTTTTGGAACCTGAAAGTAATGACAAGAAAACAAAAAAAAGAACCCGCCCATCAGCCGGTTCTTCTCTCTTCTGTGTTCATTACATTACGGATGGCACCACGTTAAGCTTGTTTAAATCCTGAAATTTGGGCAGGCCGATGCGGTAGCTTCCGCGGGTCTCAATACCGCCCACACCCTGGATCCCGCTGATCGTATGCTTCAGTACATCCGTAATGTTAATCGTCCCCCTGACAGACGTAAATGCTGCTTTGCAGGCGATATACACGGGGTCAAGCGCGTGGATCAGAATTCGGCCCGGAGAGCTGGCAAAATTAGCCCCTGCCTGAAGCAGCGCTTCAAAATGGGATTGGCAGGCCCCAGCCACAATAGTGAGCGAGTCAAAATTACGCTCGTACTGCCGCGCAACCTGTACAGCTTCGACAAAGCTGCGCGAATTCTTATAGCTGGACAAGCTGTACAAGTCGCTGCGAAGCCTGTTCTTGAGCACCCCGTCGTGGCCTGTAATCACTACAATGTCCGGGCGCACATTCGGCAGCAGCCGGTACAGGGCGTCGGGCATCGCTTTTTCATTGATATAGTGGCCCTGGGCTGGAATCCGGAGCTTCTCGTATAAATCCATGCTTTTCTTTAGATAAAGCGGATCACCGTCCAAATGAAGCACCTTCCCCGGCACTTCAAAATAGGACTGAGCAGAAGGGTCATTCGTTATTACAGACCGGCCGGCCCCCAGAATGGCGCGATTTTGCTCTTCAAGGGATTGACGGTCCTTGTTCAGCCGCTGCAGGCTTTCTTCAGCCTTGATTCTCGCTTCCTTGGCTTTGCCTGTCGCGATGTCGCTAGTCACGGGAATCAGATCATATACAGGCGCATCCGCCAGCAAACGAAATTCCGTGCCTTTAATGATTGCCCGGTTCCGGTCCAAAGCCTCCACACGGAAGGTTAAATCCTGATTGTAGGATTGGCGGGCAACCAGGTCTCCTATTTTCGTCAAGTCCATCACCTCTACTCCATCCTATGGGCGTTTGAGGATAATGGTTCCTTCTCCAGACGATTTAAGAACGCAGTCCCGCCTCAAAGAGAACATTGGACAGTCTTGCGAATTCTTCTATGCTGAGCGTCTCTGCGCGCCGTACAGGCTCAATTCCCGCCAGTCCAAGCAGCCGTTCCAGCTCTGTGCGGTCATCCTTGGCAAAGAAACGGCTCTTCAAGTTATTCGATATCGTCTTGCGGCGCTGGGAGAAGGAGGCCTGGACCACCTCGAAGAAAAAGGCTTCATCCGCCACCTCAACCGGCCGCTCCTGTCTTACCTTAAGGCGGATCACGGCTGAATCGACGTTAGGCTGCGGGATGAAGACGGTATGAGGCACGGTGCAGACCAGCTCAGGTTCGCTGAAATACTGGACAGCGATGCTGAGACTGCCGTATTCCTTACCTCCAGGAGAAGCCGCCATCCGCTCGGCAACTTCCTTCTGGATCATGACCACGATGTTCTCCAGCGGGAGGCGTTCCTCCAGCAGCTTCATCAGAATCGGTGTAGTTACATAGTAAGGGAGGTTGGCAACCACACTCACCCTGGATACATCCTTGAACTCTTCTTGGAACAGCGCCTTCAGGTCGATCTTGAGCACATCGCCGTGAACAACCTTCACATGCGGATAGGGCTCCAGCACATCGCCGAGGATCGGCAGCAGGCGCTGGTCAATCTCCACGGCCACAACTCTGCCTGCAGCATCGGCAAGCTTCTCGGTCAGTGCTCCGATTCCGGGACCGATCTCAAGCGCGCCCTTGGACGAATCGAGATCCGCAGCACCGACAATTTTGCTTAAAATATTTTGATCGATCAGAAAGTTCTGGCCGAGGCTTTTCTTGAACGAGAAGCCGTATCTTTGAATAATCTCCTTTGTCCGCTTGGGCGTTGAGACTTCTTCTTTCCTGTTCATGTTCTTAGACTCCTTTGTCTTCCAATTGACGCAAGGCATCCGCAAATTCTTCGCGGCTGATTCTGAAGACTGACAGACGTTTGTAGAACTGCTTGCCGTTGCAGTAGCCGATCCCCAGTACCTCGCCCATGAATCTGCGACGTTCAGACGCTCTGGGGTGAACGATCAGCCCCGCTGTAAGCAGGTCTTCCCAGTCAATCTGCGCTTCCTGCGACGGTACTTCGCTGCGTACCCGGGCAAGCGCCTCACGGATCGCTTCCGGAGAGGCGTTCTCGACGCCGATATCGCCTTTCTTGGTAGCTGCCGACTCCGTCAGGAACGCATGCTTGCAGCCCGGGACCTTGGCCGCTACAATCTTGCGGATGCGTTCTCCAGCATGATCCGGGTCCGTAAAAATAATCACGCCGCGCCGCTCCTGCGCCAGCGCTATTTTCCGCAAGACAGCCGGTCCGATGGCCGAGCCTCCTGTTTCAATCGTATCCGCATCGACAGCCCGTTTAATAGCCACCGTATCGTCCTTGCCCTCTACGACTATGACCTCTTTAATCATTCCCGTCGTCCTTCCTTCCATACCATAGAGAAAGCCCCGCCTTCGGGGTCATATTACCAATTCTGGTCAATCCGTAAACAGCCCGCCTGTTTAAATCCAAACAAAAAGAAGAGGATGTTCTCCTCTTCTGAGCTTATCTATATGATCAACATAATAATAGCGAATTTCCAGGCTAAAGTAAACGAGCCAGCTCGTTCAGATCATCAGTTCAATTCCGGTTTGACAGGACCAATCACGTAAACCGTGCGCCCCTTCTTGCGGCCAAAATTATTGGCTTCTTTCAGCGTATCATAAAAAACATCGATTTTGTTGCCTTTAATCGCTCCGCCTGTATCTTCCGCACGGCGGAAGCCTACGCCTTCAATATAAACCCACCATCCAAGCGGAATGACGTCAGAATCCACCGCAATGGTTCTGCCCTCTGTAACGCGTGTACCGGAAGCCGTCTTCGTTCCGATCCCGGATTCTTCAGAGGAATAAGCAGTCAGGGAAACATTTTTAAGTACCTTCTTGTATTTAAAGCTTACGCCGTTCTTGGTAACTGAATTGGTGCCGCTGACTGAAACGGTGTTTGCCTTGCGCGTGATGCTCGCAGCCAATACCTCTGTCTTAGGCTCTTCTACTTTGGTTCCTACCGCAATAACCTCAGACGTTGCCGTCTTGGCTACCGTCTTGCTGACCCAGCGTTTGGAGATTAGCTGCCCATCCTGAAAGACCTTCTCGATCGTATGGACGACCTGGCCATTGCTGCCGGATTGAAGCGTCTTGGTCTTGCCCTTCAGCAGGTTTGGATCGGATGTCTTCACGACCGTATAGGGAACAGCCTGCGTCATCTTCACCATCACTTTGTTAACGCGGACCACATGAATCTTCATATGCGCGGTAACTGCGGTATCTAATGCGGGGTAAACCTTATCATTCTCTGAAACGGTAATTCCGGATTCCTGCAGTGCCGTTTCAACCGTATCTGCCGTTGTGTATTTCTGGGCGGCTGTACCGTCTGCAATGACCACCACCGGTTCGGCGCGGTTGATGACAATCTGATCGCCATCCTTAAGCTCCGTACTCAAGGCCGGGGTAATCTGATCCTGTGAACTTAATTCAATATTCTGCTCGCTTAGCAGCCCTTCAACATCCTGCTGACGGGTCTCCACTGCCACCGGCTTGCCGTCAATCATCAGCTGCACACTTTTCTTGCCTTGGTAGAGTATGTAGGCGAGAAAAATCGATATAACCGCAACAGCAAGTAAGGCATAGATTGCAATCTGACGAGCATTCTTGTAACTCCACCGCAAAACGTAAGACATACTGGATGATCGTGATTCATGGGTTTCGTCCTTGCTGAAAAAGCCCATTTCTTCAGCCTCCTCCATAGCCCCGCCGTCCTAGGTCGATATGATACATATGACGCGACTATTTACCGATTTTTGTACGGAACACGCCCTAAAGCCCGCGTACTCCGCATCCTTCCCCAGCCTGCCCCGGCTCCACCCATTGCCGCCATTCTCACAATATGATGGTCCTATCGCATTTTATTCAACAAAAAAGAAGCCATAAAAGAGTTAGAGGAACTCTTTCGTGGCTTCCGTTAGGTCTTGGTGTCGATAGGATGCACGAGGTTGCCTCTCTCATGACGCTTACGGGGTTAGCTGTCGGGTTCGGACGGATGAGAGACGTCCTATCTTGATTCACCCGCTCATGGCGGATGATCGCAAATTCACCCCAAAGACTCACGTAAAGAAATCAAATGCATCAGCCGCGGCTTATTTATCAAGCATGCTCTGCAAACTGCTGCATCGGTTCCCCCGTTCTCCGTAAAGGAGATTCAGCGAGACTGGTTCATGGAACCAAAAGAATCAAAGTGACGTAACGGCGTAAGTCCATTACGCAAATCGATTACTGAAAAGATTCTATCCTTTTTGGATACCGGTTGTAAAGGAGTAATCAACCATGTATTTCGAAATAAATGGTTAAAAATCTGTAATAATCAGCAATTTAATGATTAAATTTCTTTAATATGTCCCGTATCCTCTTTTTTTCAGCTGTTTTACTCCTTATTTCAGCTAATACCAAATCGTTCCAGTGCATTTCGGGTCGTTATTCTCGCAATTTCTTCCAGAGTTACACCTTTTAGTTCAGCAGCCGCTTCAGCCACCAATTTGACGTAGCCGGTCTCATTTCTCTTTCCACGAAAAGGATGGGGTGTCAAATATGGGGCATCCGTTTCGATCAGTAAACGGTCATCCGGAACCTGAACCAGCACCTCTTTCGGCTGTCTTGCATTCTTGAACGTAATGGGTCCGCCAAACGAAAGATGGAGCCCCATATTCAGACAAATTTTTGCCGTTTCCCAGCTGCCCGAGAAGGAGTGCATAATCCCGCCGACCTCGCTTGCTTTTTCCTCGCGCAAAATTTTCACCACATCCTCATGAGCATCACGATTGTGAATAACAATCGGCATCTTCAGCTCTCTGGCCAAGCCGATTTGGCGGCGGAAAACCTGCTGCTGCACGTCTTTAGGCGACGTATCCCAGTGGTAATCGAGGCCGATTTCGCCGATGGCAACGACCTTTTCATGCTGGCAGAGCTCAGCAATCCACTCCAGGTCTCCGTCCCGCATTGTAATGGCGTCCACGGGATGCCAGCCGACAGCCGCGTAGATAAAATCATACGTTTCGGCAAGCTTCATCGTTGTCGGAATAGTCTCCCGGTTAAAGCCGACATTTACCATCCGCGTAACGCCCTGTTCTACAGCTCTCGCTATCGTTTCTTCGCGGTCCCCGTCAAATTGTTCCGCATCCAGGTGGGTATGGGTGTCAAATAACATGATTCTAAATCCTCCTCTATAGGTTAAAGAAAGTCTGGAGCTCTGCAGGCAGCTTGTCTTTGACTGAACGCAGCTTGTCCTGAGGAAAATATAGCTGGTACCGCCCCCGGTGAATCCCGCTGATGGAGCGGACAATATCGGATACCTCGGAAATTTCCTTCAGCCGCTCCTGCCGGTCCAGCAGCAGAATCTGGTGCGTAGTCAGTCCGTCCTCCGGGCGGAATACATCATAAGGCAGGTCAGCCGGAGAATCAATTTCAAGATCATAGATGGGATCGAGCCCTGCCGCTTCAAAGGCTTGTCTCATTGCATCAATCGACTCATTGTCCGTTTCTTCGATCTCTACATATTTATACAGATTACGGTTCATAAATCGTTCACATAAACTTCTGAGGATTTCGTCCTCTTCGTGCTGCCATTTCATGAAAACCGTCTGAATCAAGGCTTCATCCAGCTGCAGATATTCCTCTACCGTCAGTTCGCGGGTAAACAGCCCAGGGAGAGGATCCAGCATGATTTTGAATGAATATCCGGCGGACCACAGCTCTTTCGCTCTCCGGAAAATGTGCCGCAGCAGAATTTCCGAGCTTCTTGTCACAGGATGGAAATACACCTGCCAGTACATTTGATAACGGGACATCAGATAGTCTTCCACCGCGTGCATGCCTGATTCCTTGACGACAACCCGGCCGTGGAAAGGACGGAGCATCCGCAGAATCCGGTCAATATCAATGGTTCCGTAGTTTACGCCGGTAAAATAAGCATCGCGCAGCAGATAATCCATCCGGTCCGCGTCGAGCGGGCTCGAAACCAGGTTCACGACAATCGGCTTGTCGTAATCCTTGCGGATAACGGCAGCGACCTTCTCGGGGAACTGCTCCGATATTTGTTTCAGCAGCCGGTTGACCTCGGTATTGCCGAGCAGGATTTTACAGGTCCAGTCCTCGTGGTGCATTTCAAAGGCTTCTTCTATAGAATGGGAAAATGGCCCGTGGCCCAGGTCGTGCAGAAGGGCGGCGCACAAAGCCACCATACGCTCTTCTTTCGGCCAGTCGCTGTAACCGCTCCGCTCAAACTGGGAAATAATACGCCGTGTAATTTCATACACGCCAAGCGAATGGGAGAAGCGGCTGTGCTCGGCCCCGTGAAAGGTCAAGAAGGTGGTGCCAAGCTGCCGGATCCGGCGCAGACGCTGAAATTCCGGCGTATTGATCAGCGCCCAAATCAGTTCATCCTGCACATGAATGTAATTGTGAACGGGGTCTTTAAATACTTTTTCTTCGCCCAGCGGCTGATGCATAAAGAAAACCTCCTTTTTTGTCGAAAGAAAATAAGGTGTCGACATAATTTGTCGAATTATGTAGAAACGTGAAACTGCTGTCTTGCCCTGTTATGAGCCCCCTCCGAGCCTCAAAAACCTTGATATATCGCCTATCTCAATTAATTTCCATTATTTTTCAAGGGAGAGCGGCGCATATTTACCATTAATAGGTTGACTATTATGGCAACGGTTGGTATCATAATTATCATAAAACATAGAATCTTGTCGAATAATGACATTTTAAATTGATAGCGAGAGGGGCAATCATAGGTTATGATGAAATCAACAGGTATTGTAAGAAAAGTAGACGAGCTAGGACGTGTGGTTATTCCAATTGAGCTTCGCCGCACACTCGGCATTGGTGAGAAAGACGCCCTCGAGATCTATGTCGACGGTGAACGCATCATGCTCAAGAAATACGAGCCGGCTTGCATCTTCTGTGGCAATGCAGAGAACGTTACTTATTTCAAAGGAAAAATTGTTTGCCACGAATGTCTCAGTGAAATGCCTATACCTGTGACAAATTAAGATTTATAGGTTATAATAGATTTACTGAAACTGTTAATTCTAACCTTTTCATATCTCCTTGTACCTTCCCTGGCTTGAACCCGGCCATGTGAAGGTCTTTTTTTTGTCCACAAATTGTTCACCGTCTTCATTATAAACCGTTACAGCAGGGCGTTGTAAATGTCTCTCTTGGATACGCCGCGGTCAGCCGCCGCTTTCTTCATGGCGTCCTTGCGCTGCAGCCCTTCCTGCTCATAGTGAGCCACATGCTCCTCAATCGAGAGCTCCTGCCACCACAGCCCTTGACTCTCCTGCAGTTCCTCTGCCTGAATGCCCTCAAGCACCAGACAATATTCGCCCAGCGGAGGATGTTCCTCCAGCCAATTCAAGCAAGCTTCAACCGTTCCTCTCGCCAGCTCCTCATACCGCTTCGTCAATTCCCGTGCCAGCACAATACGCCGATTGCCGAGCTCATGCTGTAAATCCTGCAGCGTCTTTATAACCCGGTGAGGCGACTCGTACATCAGAACCGTACCCTCGTAATGCTTGAACTGATTAATGGAGCGCTCCCGCCCCTTCTTATCCCGAGGAAGAAAGCCAATAAATTGAAACCGTTCGGTCGGCAGGCCGGACACGATGAGGGCTGACAAGGCGGCGTTAGCGCCAGGTATAGGAACGACGTCAATTCCCTCTTCAATAGCAAGGCGAACGAGGTCGCTGCCAGGGTCCGAAATGGCCGGCAGGCCGGCGTCGCTGACCAGAGCCAGATTTTTTCCTTCTATTATAAAGCGTATCAGCTCCGGACCGCTCGCCGCCTTGTTGTGCTCATGGTAGCTGTACAGTTTCTTCGGTGTAATTTCAAAATGCGTCAGCAGCTTTCGCGTATTTCTTGTATCTTCTGCAGCAATCAGATCCGCTTCCTGCAGAATCCGAACCGCCCGGAAGGTCATATCCTCCAGATTGCCGATCGGCGTAGCCACCAGATAAAGCTTACCGGCATGGCTTTTGCCTTCCTCGACATAACTTTTCTGCACCCTAACGTCTAAACCGTCCTTCATGCTTCTCCTCCACTGTTTCCATAATAAATCTCCATAAGCTCGTCCGTATAACGCCCATCCGGTTCATAGACAATTAAAGGCGGCTTCAGGCGGATATCCGGTTTGCCTCCGCGCAGCGCTTCAATCAGAACCATATTCGCCTCCTGCGTCAGCTTGGGATGGACAAACCGGAGCACCTTGGGCTCCAGCTTATATTGTCTGAGCAGAGACAGAATTTCTCCTAAACGCTGGGGTTTATGTACCATAAAACATTTTCCGCCCGGGCGAAGCAGCCTCATGGCCGATGCGATAATTTCCTCCAGGCTGCCGTGAATTTCATGTCTCGCCATCGCCTGGTGCTGATTCAGCTTCTGGTCACCGGACTGCAGCGGCATGTAAGGCGGATTAACCGTAATCGCATCATAAACATTGGCGCCGACCTCCTGCACCAGCTCCCTCAAATCCCCGGTCCGTATAAGGACTCGATCCTCCAGCCCGTTCAACTGGACGCTGCGCCGGGCCATATCAGCTAGACGCTCCTGAATCTCAATCCCCTCTATCCGGCCCTCAGTCCGCTGGGACAGCAGAATAGGGATGACGCCATTTCCGGTGCACATGTCCAGTATTCTGCCCTTCCGAGGCAGCGAGGCAAACCTCGATAACAGCACCGCATCCATCGAGAAGCTGAACACTTCATCGCTTTGAATCAGCCTGAGGCCGGCGTTCATCAGATCATCCATGCGCTCATTATCATTAAGCCTTACCACGAACTCATTCCCCTTACACCTCTAAAATGTTAAAAAAAACCGTAGGTTCTCACCTACGGCCCTTTATTTATTCAGAAAAGACAAGCAGAACAGGCAGTCGCCTTCCGTTCTTAAATGCCCGTAATACACATTGCATATATGAAAACCTTCATGATAAAGACGGGCCAAATTATCATGGCCTTCTCCGATAACATCGGCCTTTGGCTCTTCTTCGCTTGCAGCGGATTTTGCCCTTTTGCCTGCTGCGGGAGCTTCGCCCGGTTCTCCAGCTTCACGCTTCAGCACCTTGCGCAGCTGCTCGTTCTCCGTTGTCAGCCGCTGATTCTCTTCCAGCAGCTTCTTGACCTCAAGCTTGAGAGCGCCCAGCTCGGTTTGAGCCTCACCCATCTGCGATTCCATCTGCTGTAAATGTGCAAAAATATCTATTTTCTCCAAGTCCCCACCCCAGAGTCAGTCTCTATGGTATTTACTTGATGACGACGTCATCGAGCGAAAGTTCCTTGACTTTGCCGATTTCAAAAAGCTGAACATGAACCGTGCGGGAACCGGTATTGAGTCCGACCACCTTGCCGTCTCCCATTGAAGTGACCACGAGTTTGCCTACGCTTGGCAGTTCTTCCTTCACGCTCTCATAATTATCATGCTCAAACTTCAAGCAGCACATCAGTCTTCCGCACAAACCTGAAATTTTGGTCGGGTTCAGAGACAAGCTTTGATCCTTCGCCATCTTGATCGACACCGGTTCAAAGTCCCCGAGCCAGGAGGAGCAGCAGAGAATGCGTCCGCAAGGACCAATTCCTCCCAGCATTTTCGCTTCGTCCCTGACGCCGATTTGCCTAAGCTCGATCCGGGTCCGGAAAATGCTTGCCAGATCTTTCACCAGCTCCCGGAAATCAACCCGTCCCTCAGCCGTGAAATAGAAAATAACCTTGTTGCGGTCAAACGTGTATTCCACGTCCACCAGCTTCATTTTCAAATCATGGTCTTTAATTTTATTTAAACAAGTCGTGAAGGCATTCTTGGCGGCAAGCCGGTTCTCCTCCACAACATTACTGTCCGTCTCATCAGCGATCCGGATGACCTTCTTCAGCGGCAGCACGACGTCGGATTCGGCCACAACCTTCTTGCCGATCACCACTTTCCCGTATTCGACTCCGCGAGCCGTTTCAACAATAACGCTATGGTCTTTCTCTACAGGAAAATCGAGCGGATCGAAATAATAAATTTTGCCCGCTTTCTTAAAACGGACACCTATTACCGTGTACAAAAACTAACCCCCTTATAACAAACAGCACATGGCTCCTGTAAGACTAACGGAAAGCACCCGCTTCCCTAAACCTTCAACTACTGGGAGATAGCTTGTCTCTTCAATTCCAGGCCGGAACGGCTTGTCCTATATTCAATAAAAATTGCTCTAAGCAAAGCTGGCCATTCATATTGTACCGGAGCTTCTTCTTGGATTCCGCCGCATAAGCCATACAGGAAACCCAGGCTCCGGCGCTGCGGGTTCCGGCTGTCTTGGAGATAAACTCCCATTCATCTATAAAAACGATACGATCGTGTCTGTTCGCCTGTGCCTGAATCATATCCTTGAACCAGAGATGGAACAGATCAAAGATCATGTCCAGGTGGTCACCCAAACCGGCTTTAAACACGCTCTGCTGAGCGGTAATCAAAGGAGATCCGCCTCTGCCTGCGGATTCCTTCCCTAATTGTAACATTACGTTTCTAATTTCTGCAAACCAATTCTGACCTGCCAATTCACGGCATGCAGCCAATCCCGCTGCCAAATGCACCGCCGTGCGGGCAATGGCCTCCGGGACCCCTTCATCGCTTAATTTCTGCAGCATCAGCATCGGGTCAAGCGCCGTAAAAGGGACCCACTGGGCTCTGGACTGAATGGTCGGCAGCAGGGCTCTGCCGTTGCTGGACAGCAAGATGGCGACAGCAGGCACCGGCGGCTCCTCCAGAAATTTGAGCAGGCTGTTCGCGGCCTGCGTGTTCATTTTCTCCGCCTGGTCAATGATATAAGCCTTCGGATTTCCGCTCTCGGAGCGGTAAGAGAAGATTCGCTGCAAATCGCGGATTTGGTCGATTTTGATATTCGCGCCATCAGGACTTACAATCTGCAGATCAGGATGATTGCCATGCATCAGCTTGCGGCATTCCAGACAGACTCCGCAGGCCTCCTCTGTTCCATTTGTGCAAAACAAGGCCTGTACGAAAGCAAGTGCCATTTCCATCTGGCCGCTTCCCGGAGGCCCATTAAAGAGATATGCGTGCGATATCCGGTTGTGCCGCAAGCCGTTTTGCAGCAGCTTCTTCGCGCCGTCCTGGCCCGCAATGTCTTTAAATAGCATTGGAATCACACTTTCTACTGTAGAAACTTTTTTAGAAACTTATTTTTAAAGAAACTTTTATAGAAACTTATATCAAAGCTTTTATTTAGAAGGATAAATTGATAAGCAGACCCCGGATTTCCCCAATCTTCTGCAGAAGCTCCAAACGCCCCTGCTCACTGTCAAGGAGCTCCTCGCCCATGCCCAGCAAACTTGCGTCGATCTCATCAAGCAGCTTGTACCGCTTGCCGCGTCCCCGGCGGTCCCAGCCCTTTGTCTCCTTCATGCCTACACCGCGCCGGACCGTATCCTCCAGGAAACGTTTGACCATCATCCGGTAGGCCTTCAGCTCACGTACCGTCATAGAACGGGCAAGCCGGTCCCCTTGAAGCTGAATCTCCTGGAGCCTTCTGTTCAATTCCTCCTGGGACTTCTGCTCGCCTTGCTGCTGCATAACATCCGAGAAGCTCTTGGATGCAATTTGCTTGGCTGCTCCTTCAGACGAACCTCTGCTGCTTGTCAACGGTCTATACCCTGGCTCGATTTTCACCTGACCTACCGCCTATCTCTCACTGTATATTTTTTTACATGCAGAAACGGCTACATGACTCATCCGAATCACCGTAACCGCCGCCTGCCGTCAAACTCTATTACTTGAAACTTAAAGATTTGAAATCTATTCTGATCAGAAATGCTCGAACCGGTCAACCGGAAGCACAAATACGGTAGCTCCCCCGACTTGTACTTCAACTGGAAGCGGCAAATACGAATCCGTTGTTCCGCTCATAGGCGTTACTGGCGTAACCAGCTGCTCTCTGACCTTACAGCTGTTTCGAATGACGCCCAGCACCGTCTCAACCTGACTGTCGTCCACCCCGATCATAAACGTTGTGTTGCCTGCACGTAAGAATCCGCCGGTACTTGCAAGTTTGGTCGCCCGGAAGTTAGCTTTCACCAAAGCTCCGGATAAACGGTTGCTGTCTTTGTCCTGAATAATCGCAACAATCAGCTTCATATTGCATTCCCTCCTTATTCGAATAAATTCTTTCATCTATTATAACGCATATTTCTTTATTTATTTGATAAATTTAAGCGAAAATCCTACAAAATGGCCCTTAAATGCTTTTTCAAGCCTTCTGCTACCTGCTCGGGGGAGGCTGAGGCATCCACTACGGTAATTCTCTCAGCATACATAGCTGCTACCTTCTGATACCCTTCTCTGACCCGCTGGTGAAAATGGAGCTCTTCCAGGTCAAGACGGTTGACCTCGCGCCCTTTTCCAGCTGAAATGCGGGCCAGCCCCACCTCCGGTTTAACGTCCAGATAGTAAGTATGATCTGGGAATCTGCCCTCTGTAGCAAAAGAATTTATAGACAGCACCTCGGCAATGCCGATCCCTCTGGCATATCCCTGGTAGGCAAGGCTGCTGTCAATAAAGCGGTCACACAAAACGACCATTCCCTGCTCAAGCGCCGGTTCTACCTTCTCAACCAGATGCTGACGGCGCGCCGCCGCATACAGCAGGGCCTCTGTCCGGATGTCCATTTCCGTATGATCCGGGTGCAGCAGGAGTTCCCGGATTCCCTCCGCGATCCTAATTCCCCCGGGTTCACGGGTCACCAGATAAGGCAATCCTTCCTGCTCCAGCAGACCAGCCAGGTGCTGCAGCATCGTTGTTTTGCCTGAGCCCTCTCCCCCCTCCAGTGTAATAAATAGCCCTTTTCGCTTCGAATTGCTCATTGCTTCTCCTCCGGTTTGCTGTCTTCGTTTCTGCTATTTCCGCTGCTATATACCTGAATCTGCTGCAAGCTTGGATCCTTCGCGCCTTGGAAGCGGGATCCGCCCTCTCTTAATGCAATAAGCCGGGCGGCCGTCTCAGGCGAGACCGTTTCCCCCGGATATAAGAGCGGGATTCCCGGCGGATAAGGGATTACCATCTCGGCGGCCATTCTCCCCGCGCTCTGCTCCAAGGCTATAGGCTCGGTTGTCTTCTCAGCCGGAGGAGTCAAATGGAAAGCAACCGGCTCTGAAACCGCCTCTCCTATCCTATTGTTCCACGTGGAAAGTAATGGATGAGTGGCTTCAGGAGGCTGATCAGGGCTGTTACCCAGCTCTGCTTCCAGTGTATGCAGAACACCCAGCAAATGGTTAACATCGTCCAGTGTTGTGCCTGGCCCAAGCGCCAGAACGGTGTACCGCTCATCGCTCATTTCCGGAACACATTTACGGCGTTCCAGCCGCTCCTGCAGCTCGTATCCGCTCCATTCCTGGCAGGCATCATACAAAACCACCTTGAACGGATCCTGAGCTGTATAGGCAGGATATGAATTGCTTCCTCTCTTACTATTACCACCATCCTGCAAGAAGTGAACCTCCGGCTGCACAATCTTAAATCTGCGCAGCTGCTGTATCCCTCTGCGCAGCTGCTGGGCGGCTGCCAGGCTCTCTGCCAAGGCAGCCGGGCCCTCCTGCTCCAGCCAGCTCCTGCATAGATCAAGCGAAGCCATGATCGGATAAGACGGGCTGGAGCTCTGCACCATGGCGAGCCGCTGGCGAAGCAGCGGACGGTCCAGCAGCGGTCCCTGCACATGCAGCATGGCGCCCATCGTCATGGCGCCCAGCATCTTGTGCGTGGACTGCACGACTCCGTCCGCGCCCTGAGCCAGCGCGCTCTGCGGCAGCTCTGCGGCCAGGCCGTAATGCGCTCCGTGGGCTTCGTCCACGAGCAGCGGCACTCCGGCCGCATGACACAGCTCCGCCAGCTGCGCCAGCGGAGCCCCCATGCCGTAGTAGTTCGGGTGGGTGACCAGCACGCCCTTCGCGCCGGGATACCGGCGCAGGGCTTCACCCACCGTCTCAGCCGACGGCATGACTGCAAGACCGCTGGCGCCGTCCACCTCCGGCGCCAGAAAAACGGCTTGTGCATGGGCCAGCATCAAGCCGTGCAGCACCGACTTGTGCACGTTGCGCTGCACAAGCAGAATATCCCCTGGCTGGCAGCATGCCGTCAGGATCAGGCCCAGATTGCCCGACGTACTTCCTCCAACCAGGAAGAACGTCTCCTCCGCACCAAAGAAAGAGGCCGCCTGTCTCTGCGCCTCTTCGATAACTCCCTCCGGATGATGAAGATCATCCAGGCCGGTAATTTCCGTCGCATCTATTTTCAGCACATTCCGCAGCAGGCCGCTGCTTGAATGCTTGTACATCGCACCGTTCTTGTGCCCCGGAACATGAAAAGAAACATCCGCTTCTCTTTCATAGCGCAGCAGCGCTTCCCACAGCGGTGCTTTACCTCTTTCACGCTCTTGATTCCTCACCGCAATCACTTCCAATCAAACCTCTACCCGGTTATTATTCTTCCATTTTAAAAGATTAAAAAGCCGAAGTATACGCCAAAATACAAAAGAGCCCGCAGCTTCTGCCGGCCCCCATTACCTTTCCTTACGCATTTAACTGCACCCAGATCTGCTTCATTTGATGAACAAAGAAGTCATACTTATCCTCTTTCACATCCGTATGCACCATTTCAGCCTCACAATCCTCGCAAATGAATTCTGAGACAATTTTGATTCCCTGATTTTTTATCTCCCCGCAAATGATGCACGTATCCGCCTCTGCTCCAGCCGGAGCTTCACCTGCAGTCTCGTTCATGCCCATTTCAAACGGTTCTTTATATTCGGAAAAATCGGACATCTGCGATCCCACCTTATCGCTTTTACTATCAGTATGCCACAGAATCTATCTATTTATACAAGTCTGCTAGCCTTTTGACTCTTTATTCTATGCCAAATGCCCGGCCATGGTGTCTTGCCTTTAAGCGCTTAACAAACGCCGGATTTAGACCGATATATTAAGCAGGTATGCTTCACTTGTCATTTAAGGAGGAATGTTGCCCAGTATGAGTCTTGACCAAAATGCTAAAGCGACCTTTTACCAATACCGCCTGCTGAAGCGGTCCATATTTCCAAAAGCCTTCAAGCTAAGTCTGATGGTTATCCCGGTAATCTGCCTGGTTGCCGAAATAATATTCTGGGGTCCGCTGAGCCTCTTTGCCTTTATTGCGGCAGCACCTATAGCTTTATGGGTACAGTTTGTGATCTGCCGTTCCGTCATCATGATCGTCAGCCGTTCTTCACGGCCTCGCTGGCACTTTTCCTGGCGTCTCCCCTGGTTCGGCTATATACCCGATCAATACATAGGATATCTTACCTTTAAAAAAGCCCATCTGCACTATGCCTGGATCGGCTTTGCCGTCATCGCCATATTAATCCCCTGGTCTCCGCCCAGTTTAATCTTTGCCTTGTTCTTCTGGCATTTCTGGCTCCTGCTGCCCAGAGTCTATTCCTTCGCCGTCCTCCTTAGACAGCGTAAGGATGGAATGCTCAAGTTTACTGACCAGGAGCTCTCCTACTATATTCAATAAAATAGAGATGTCTGGGCCATGCTTAACCCCTAATCACAGCACGCCAAAAAAATAAACCTGCTTTCGCTTCTGCAGCGAGCAGGTTTATTTTTACGATTTTCTCCTCAAGGATCAATAATCGTCTTGTTTAATTCACTTGCCAACGTATCATTCGTTTTAGGGATGTATAGGATGAATGCATTTTTCTGCAAGGATAACTGAATCGTCTGATGATTTCTGGTAAAAACCCGGGTGGAACCAGCCTGTTCCTCTTTATTTTCCGTCCAGCCCCAAGCCTCAATTTCTTCCTCATATGCGGTTGGAAGCTTGCTGTCCTCTTTCAATCCGGGTACAGAATAGCGGACATACTCCATTTTGGAGCTTTTTAAAGCTGATTCAGCTTTACTCGCCGCCTTAGGTACCGGAAAAGTCTTATCGACCGCCGAGCCTTCATATACCTTCCAAGAGTTATCTGCCGTATTGCAGCCCGCTGACAAAGTGAAGAGCAATATACACAGCAAGCAGAACAAATACCATTTTATTTTCTTATTCATGATATTTCTCCTCCTCACCGAATTGAATCTATGCCCTCCCTAACAAAAAAAGAGGTACAACGCTCTATTTCGCGCCAGTCAACCCCGTCAAAGTTCCTATTTAATTATATATTTTGAAGCAATAACAGGAGTAACAAAACGGTTACATTCCATAGAATGGGCTTTTTTTAATAATTACTACTATTGAGTCCACTTATGATAAAAAAATAAAAACCACCGCCGTTAATCGGCAGTGGTTCTTCGCTTGGCGGCTTCCTACTCTCCCAGGACCCTGCGGTCCAAGTACCATCGGCGCTGGAGGGCTTAACGGTCGTGTTCGGGATGGGTACGTGTGGAACCCCTCCGCCATCGCCACCAAACAGGTTTTTTCCGGTCGTATTACTCCCTGAAAACCTTCAGGAAAATAACCAACCTTCCAAAACAGATTCAGATGTTTGATCACCTGAAAACTGGATACGAAACAATATTTTCGAATTAGCCCCCTAATTGGTTTCCCGGGGCCCCCGAAAAGTAATCGGAATTACCTTCAAAGCCACGCGTCACTTTTTGGGGTATTTTTGGATAAGCCCTCGACCGATTAGTACTGGTCAGCTCCATGCATTGCTGCACTTCCACCTCCAGCCTATCTACCTCGTCGTCTTCAAGGGGTCTTACTAATTGGGAAATCTCATCTTGAGGGGG
>NZ_VAWG01000018.1 GCF_005869875.1 Paenibacillus pinistramenti | reverse complement strand
AAAATATTGTTTCGTATCCAGTTTTCAGGTGATCAAACATCTGAACCGATTTTTAAGCTGCATGCCTTTTATAAGGTCTGATATTTTGCTGAAGCGGTAACGCAGAAGTGAAGCAGCGCAAAAATCACGTTTGGTGGCGATGGCGGAGGGGTTCCACACGTACCCATCCCGAACACGACCGTTAAGCCCTCCAGCGCCGATGGTACTTGGACCGCAGGGTCCTGGGAGAGTAGGACGCCGCCAAGCAAATGAAAGACCACTGTTGATAGATTTCAACAGTGGTCTTTTTGTGTTTTCCACATGTGAATAAATTGTAGTTTTGATAAATGAATCCCCAGAATTCCGAGGTAAAGCTGGAAATAGGGCATGTTTATACACATATAATTCTGGCTCATATGGGATCGGGGGATTTTTCAATAATAGTTCTCCACAAATTCACAAAGCTATCCCCACCATACACAGCTTGTTATAATATAATTTATACAAACTGGCTTGAGATGAATGAATTCGGATAAATTGGGGATAACATTATTCTGAACTGGGCAGAAAGGGTAACCCATACATAGATTGTTCGTATCGAGGCCTCCAGAATATTTTTGAAAGCTGTCAGCAGCAAGGAATAAATCCATTACACCAGACCAAAACTAATATCCATCAGAAACACTTGGCAAAATAAAAAAGTGTGCTATAATAATGATAAAGTCAAAGAAAGTCAAAGTCAGTACAGTCCGATGTTACGCTTATACTTATGTTTAAGAACTGAGGAGGGAGAAGGTAGTGCGCAACATTTCGGATATTATTGAAAAGTATCTTAAAAGTATGATGCATGAAAGTCCTTCCGGAGCTGTAGAAATTCAGCGAAATGATTTGGCTGATAAATTCTCCTGTGTGCCTTCGCAGATCAATTATGTAATCAGTACAAGGTTCACGCTTGAGAAAGGATATATCGTTGAAAGCAAACGCGGCGGCGGCGGCTATATCCGGATCAGACGCGTTGAGCTTCCCGGACCGGTGTCGCTTCATTCTCATCTTCATCAAACCATCGGTTTGGAAATCGGGCAAATAGCTGCTGAAGGGCTGATTTATCAGCTGGAGGAAGCCAAGGTTTTAACGCACCGGGAGGCTAATTTGATGAGGGCGGCAATATCGAGGGATGTATTATTGCTTAAAGTTCCTTACCGGGATCAGATTAGAGCGAATATGATGAAAGCTATGCTCATTTCTTTGTTAAGCGAGTAGAGGAAGAACAGATATTTCGTTAAGGAGGGATACGGTATGCTTTGTCAGGAATGCGGTAAGCGCCCGGCCAGTCTTCATTTCAGCAAAATTGTAAATGGAGAGAAAAGCGAATATCATTTATGTGAAACCTGTGCAAGGGATAAAGGGGAATTGATACCTGGAACTTCAGGCGGATTCTCCATTCACAATTTGTTATCGGGATTACTTAATTTTGAGACCGTTGAGCAAGGAAAACGAGCATCGAATCCCGAAAACTTAAGGTGTGAAGTCTGCGGCATGACTTATTCCCAATTTAGTAAAATGGGCAGGTTCGGCTGCAGCTCTTGTTATAAATATTTTAATGACCGTTTGGACCCGCTCTTCAAAAGAGTTCACGGAAGTACTGTCCATACCGGGAAGGTTCCCGTTCGTGTCGGGGGGGAGATCCTTACGAAACGGAAGATCCAAGATCTGAAGCGACACCTGCAGGACAGCATCAACCATGAAGAATTTGAAACAGCAGCACAGCTTCGGGATGAAATCCGGGAGCTGGAGAGGCAAATCAGCGAGTAATAGGGGGTCGGAACCATGAGTGCTCTCCGTTTTACCGAGCAGCCGCTAAGCCACTGGATGAAGACGACCGGGGCGGAGTCGGACATTGTGATCAGCAGCAGAGTGCGGATTGCCCGAAACCTGCTGAAGCATCCTTTTCCGCTGCTGGCTACCAATCAGCACTTGGCAGAGGTTCAAGAAGAGCTGAAAGAAGTGTTAACGGACTCAAGACTTAAGACATTTGGGGAACTGCTTCCCATTGAGCTTTCCCAGCTGGATGAACTGAATAAGAAAATGCTGGTCGAGAAGCACCTGATCAGTCCTAACCTGGCTAATGAGTCCAGAAATGGTGCGGTTTTTATAAGTGATGATGAAAGTTTGAGCATCATGGTCAACGAAGAAGACCATCTGCGCATCCAGTGCTTGTATCCGGGGTTTCAGATTAAAGAAGCCTGGGAGAAAGCGACGGCTGTGGACGATATTTTTGAAGACCATGTGAACTATGCTTTTGATGACAGAAGAGGATACTTAACCAGCTGTCCGACAAATGTAGGAACAGGCCTTAGAGCTTCTGTTATGATGCATTTGCCTGCGCTGGTGCTTACGCAGCAGATCAATCGGATTCTTTCAGCCGTTTCCCAAATCGGGTTGACGGTGCGGGGGATCTACGGTGAAGGCAGCGAAGCAATGGGGAACTTGTTTCAGATCTCAAATCAGATTACACTGGGACAAAGCGAGGCGGAAATTATTGACAACCTCCGCAGCGTTGTTCTCCAGATTATTGGCCATGAGAAGGCGGCAAGAGAACGTCTGATCAATGAATCGCGGCTTCGCGTAACCGACCGTGTGATGCGTTCCTTCGGCATTTTATCCTATGCGGCAATGATTGATTCGAAGGAATCGGCGCAGCGGTTGTCTGATGTGCGGCTCGGCGTTGATCTTGGCCTGATCGAGGGTATTACCCCGCAGTGCCTGAATGAGCTGATGGTTCTGACGCAGCCGGGCTTCTTATACAAAAGCTATGACGGCAAAATGGAACCGGGCGAAATGGATACGTTTCGCGCTAAGCTCATACGGGAGAAACTGGGTAATAGTTTGAAGTAGGATTTTTCGAATAAAAAGGTAAATTCACCAATCATGGAGGTGCAGGAGAATGATGTTTGGACGATTTACGGAACGCGCACAAAAAGTGCTGGCCTTGGCTCAGGAAGAAGCGGTAAGGCTCGGCCATAATAATATCGGTACAGAACATATTTTGCTGGGGCTGATTCGTGAAGGAGAAGGCATCGCGGCTAAAGCGCTTGTCGGACTCGGCCTTGGACTTGAGAAGATTCAGGATGAAGTGGAGACATTGATTGGACGCGGCCAGGAACAGCCGACCAATATTGCATATACACCGCGCGCCAAGAAAGTGATTGAGCTTTCGATGGACGAAGCCCGGAAGCTGGGCCACACATATGTGGGAACAGAGCATATTTTGCTTGGCTTGATTCGTGAAGGAGAAGGCGTTGCAGCCCGCGTGCTGAATAATCTGGGCATCAGCCTGAACAAAGCGCGCCAGCAGGTGCTGCAGCTGCTTGGAAGCAGCGAAGCGGTATCCAGCCACCACGGCCAGCCGGCTAATGTGAATACGCCGACACTGGACAGCTTGGCCCGTGACCTGACGGCTTTTGCGAAAGAGGGCAATCTTGATCCGGTTATTGGACGCAGCAAGGAGATTGAACGCGTCATCCAGGTGCTTAGCCGCCGCACGAAGAATAATCCGGTGCTGATCGGTGAACCGGGCGTAGGTAAAACAGCTATCGCCGAAGGCTTGGCCCAGCGGATCGTGGACAACGAGATTCCGGAGACACTGCGCGACAAGCGGGTTATGACTCTGGATATGGGATCGGTAGTAGCCGGAACCAAATACCGCGGTGAGTTTGAGGACCGTCTGAAAAAGATCATGGATGAAATCCGCCAGGCAGGGAACATCATCCTCTTTATCGACGAGCTGCACACGCTGATCGGCGCAGGCGGCGCAGAAGGCGCCATTGACGCTTCCAACATTCTGAAGCCGGCGCTGGCACGGGGCGAGCTGCAGTGCATCGGCGCCACCACGCTGGATGAATACCGCAAATATATCGAGAAGGACGCGGCGCTTGAACGCCGGTTCCAGCCGATTACGGTGGACCAGCCATCTCCGGAAGAAGCGATCCAGATTCTGATGGGGCTGCGTGACCGGTATGAAGCCCACCACCGAGTGAAAATTACGGATGAGGCAATCCATCAGGCAGTGAAGCTGTCCGACCGTTATATCTCTGACCGGTTCCTGCCGGATAAAGCGATTGACCTGATCGACGAAGCGGGCTCCAAAGTAAGATTGAATTCTTACACAGCTCCGCCTAACCTGAAGCAGCTCGAAAGCCGTTTGGAGGACATCCGCAAGGAGAAAGACGCGGCTGTACAGTCCCAGGAATTCGAGAAAGCGGCGGCTCTGCGGGATACCGAGCAGAAGATCCGCGAAGAGCTGGAGACAACGAAGAACCAGTGGAAAGAGAAACAAGGGCGTACAGATTCCGAAGTTACGCCAGAGGATATTGCTCAGGTGGTGGCAAGCTGGACCGGCATTCCGGTTAACAAGCTGAAGGAAGAAGAAACCGAACGTCTGATGAACATGGAGCAAATTCTTCATGAGCGTGTAATCGGCCAGGAAGAAGCCGTTAAGGCGGTCAGCCGGGCGATCCGCCGGGCGCGTGCCGGCCTGAAGGATCCGAAACGTCCGATGGGCTCGTTTATTTTCCTCGGACCAACCGGTGTAGGTAAAACCGAGCTTGCCCGCGCGCTTGCGGAAGCGATGTTCGGTGATGAAAATGCGGTAATCCGGATTGACATGTCCGAGTACATGGAGAAGCACTCCACGTCCCGTCTGGTCGGAGCGCCTCCAGGGTATGTGGGATATGAAGAGGGCGGCCAGCTGACGGAGAAAGTCCGCCGCAAGCCTTACTCAGTTGTCCTGCTGGACGAAATCGAGAAAGCACACCCAGAAGTATTTAACATCCTGCTGCAGGTGCTTGAAGATGGACGCCTGACCGACTCCAAAGGACGTGTGGTTGACTTCCGCAACACGCTGATCATTTTGACTTCCAACGTGGGTGCAGAAGCGATTAAACGCAACACAACGATGGGCTTCACAGCAGCAGTCGATGCCGGGGCAGATTACGACAATATGAAAGGTAAAGTGATGGATGAGCTCAAGAAGAGCTTCCGTCCGGAGTTCTTGAACCGGATCGACGATATCATCGTGTTCCATTCCCTTCAGGAAGTGCACATCGCACAAATCGTTACGCTCATGTCCGACGAGCTGCGCAAGCGGCTGCGTGAGTTCGATGTAGACTTCCTGCTTACGGATAATGCTAAAGCTTTCTTGGCCAAAGCGGGATTCGATCCAGCCTATGGTGCGCGTCCGCTCCGCCGGGCCATCCAGAAGCATATTGAGGACCGTTTGTCCGAAGAGCTGCTGACTGGCAAGGTGAAGAAAGGCGATTCGCTCATCATTGATGAAGAGAATGGCGGACTGACGGTGAATCCGGCAGGCAAAATTTCCTCTGAAGCTTAAAGTGAAATAAAGGGTAGGGTTAAGGCTGCTTTGACACCTGGTGTCGGAGCAGTCTTTTTTACAATCCTAAACATAAAGCATTTTTAACCGATGAATAAGGTAGGAGAAATTGCACGGGAAGAACTTTTGTTCTGTCAGGAGAAGTGGTAAAATTTTTAAATATGAATAGGGAATAAGGAGAGGTCAATGGCTAAGACTAAAACGAAGTTTTTCTGCTCGGAATGCGGCTACGAAACACCTAAATGGTATGGAAAATGCCCGGGCTGCGGCGCCTGGAACTCCATGGTGGAAGAACTGGAGACGGTGGTTAAGACACAAGGAATGGGAACCGGTATTTTCCAAAGTAAAGAAAAGCCTCTTCCCATCATAAGCATAGATAGTGGTACAGAGCAGCGGGTGCAGACCGGCATTGGTGAGCTGAACAGAGTGCTTGGCGGGGGGCTGGTACCGGGATCGCTGATTCTGGTCGGCGGGGATCCGGGGATCGGCAAATCGACCCTGCTGCTTCAAACCTCGCATGAGCTGGCCAAGTCAGGTCTTAGAGTCTTATATATATCCGGTGAAGAATCCGTCCGCCAAACGAAAATGCGTGCAGAAAGACTGGGCGCTCTATCCCCCGAGCTCTACGTGTTATGCGAAAGCAGTGTAGAACGGATCGAGGAAGCGATTGACAGCGTTAAACCGGATTTTCTGGTCATTGATTCTATCCAGACCGTGTATTTGTCGGAAATAACGAGTGCCCCGGGAAGCGTCTCTCAGGTGAGGGAGTGCACCGGGCGGTTTATGCGCATAGCTAAAGGTCAGGGAATAGCGACGGTGCTCGTTGGCCACGTTACTAAAGAAGGAGCGATAGCGGGCCCGCGTATGCTGGAGCATATGGTGGACTGCGTGCTATATTTCGAAGGCGAGCGTCACCATACGTACCGGCTGCTGCGTGCGGTGAAGAACCGGTTTGGCAGCACGAATGAGATCGGAATTTTTGAAATGAACGAGTCGGGTCTAACGGAGGTTTCCAATCCTTCCGAGCTGTTCTTATCGGAGAGATCGGCAGGTGCGGCCGGGTCCACGGTAGTGGCCAGCATGGAGGGCACCCGCCCGATGCTGGTTGAGCTGCAGGCGCTGATTGCGGCAACTCATTTTCCGGCGCCAAGACGAATGGGTACCGGAGTGGATCTCCACCGGATGAATTTGATTATTGCTGTGCTGGAGAAACGGATGGGAATGTTCCTGCAGAACCAGGACGCATACCTGAATGTGGCGGGGGGCGTAAAGCTGGATGAGCCGGCTGTAGATCTGGCGATTGCAGTCAGCATTGCGTCGAGCTTCAGGGATGTCCCTACCAAGGCGGATGACGTGATCTTTGGCGAAATCGGTTTGACAGGGGAAGTCCGGGCGGTGTCCCGGGCCGAACAGAGGGTGAAGGAAGCGGCAAAGCTTGGCTTTAAGCGGGTGATTTTACCGGAGAAGAGCTTGAAGGGCTGGAGCAGTCCCAAAGAAATAAAGGTTATTGGCGTAAATACGGTTGCTGAGGCGCTGTCGGCCGCGTTAAATTAGGGGGCAAGAAGGAATGAAGGAACCAAATCAGCTGGATAAAATGAATGACCTGCTAAGGCTTGTCGCTCCGGGGACCGCTTTTCGGGATGGGCTTGAGAACGTGCTTCGGGCGAAAACCGGCGGACTGCTTGTCGTTGGCTACAGCCCAGAAGTAATGGAGGTAGTGGAGGGCGGATTCTTTATCAACTGCGACTTCTCCCCCAACTATTTATATGAGCTTGCCAAGATGGATGGGGCCATCATATTGAGCGAGGATTTAAAGCGGATCTTATACGCGAACACGCAGCTGATCCCCGATTCGTCTATCGCATCTTCGGAAACGGGAATCCGGCACCGTACTGCCGAGCGGGTAGCCAAACAGACGGGGAAGCTGGTCGTTTCCATTTCCCAGCGGAGGAATATTATTACCTTGTACCAGGGTGGGCTGCGGTATGCCTTGAAAGAGATCGGTGTCATTCTGACGAAAGCCAACCAGGCGATTCAGACGCTTGAAAAATATAGATCCGTGCTCAATCAGGCTTTGACGAATCTGTCAGCATCCGAATTCGAAGAACTGGTTACTCTGCCTGAGGTGATTAATGTCATTCAGAGGGTGGAAATGGTCATCCGCGTGAAGCTTGAAATCAAACGGTTCATAAATGAGCTGGGAACGGAAGGGCGGCTGATCAGCATGCAGATGGAAGAGCTGGTCAGCAATATGGAAGAAGAAGCCTGGCTGCTTTATAAGGACTATGCCAAAGAAGATGAAGATGACGCGATCCGGGAGATCATTATCGGGCTTAAGCGTTCCAGTGATGATGAGCTTCTTGATACCCACCATATTACCCGTCTTCTGGGTTATCCTGCTGCATCCGCGACATCTGAAGAAATCATCGCACCCCGGGGATACCGGATTCTGAACAAGATTCCGCGCCTGCCAAATGTTATTATTCACAATCTGGTGGAACGCTTTGCCCATCTGCCGGGCGTCATGATGGCTACCATCGAAGAGCTGGATGAAGTGGATGGAATCGGGGAGTCACGGGCCAATGCGATAAAAGAAGGACTTAAACGCCTGCAGGAGCAGGTATTTATTGACAGGCAAATCTGATTCATCTAAAATACATGGATGCGGTCATTTAGGCATTAAGTTGTATAAGATGTAAGGTTATTCCAGCAGATGCTGGTTTTCCAGCCGACGCCGGAGGGTATGATATTGAATTCGGCTTGTTTGGGAAACAATAATACAGAGGTGAAGAAATGATAACTAAATCAATTCCGAACATGTTTACGCTTGGTAACTTGTTTCTCGGAATGATCGCGATCATGCTGACACAAAGCGGAAAATTCAGCTTAGCGGCCATCATGGTTATTGTCGCCATGCTGCTTGACGGGCTTGATGGCCGTGCGGCAAGAGCGCTGGGCTGTCAGAGTGAATTTGGCAAGGAGCTGGACTCGTTGTCTGACGTGATCTCCTTCGGGATTGCGCCGGCGATGATCATGTACAGCATTTCGTTCCACAGCGTCCCCACAGCGCTGGCCTGGATCGTCACCGCCATCTTTCCTATGTGCGGCGCACTTCGCCTGGCACGTTTTAACGTCCGGCCGGGGATTCCAGGATACTTTGTCGGTCTGCCTATTCCGGCAGCAGGCAGTGTACTTGCCACTCTGTCTTTATTTCATAAGGAGATCGGCGCTCCGTACTTTATCGTCGCCATGCTGCTCTTGTCCTATTTGATGGTCAGCACGGTCCGTTATCCGAATTTCAAGAAAATCGGCCTGCCGCGCAAAGCGGTGTGGATTGCCCCGTGGATTGTCGTTGCTGCGATTATCATTGCAGTTAAATTCCCGGAGGAGCTTTCCAAGCTGATCTTTGTGCCGCTTGTCCTTTATGCCCTCTACGGGTTCAAGCAGAACGTCGAACGTTTGTTCAAACGCAAAAATGCTTCCTCCGAAGAGGTTTACCGTTCCAAGAACTCATAACTTTTCATATCAAGTGAAAGAAGCCGTCCGGAATCCGGGCGGCTTCTTGTTATTGCGCGTTATTGCGGAAGTTTCTGAAGATTCCGTCTATGGTGATTTTTTTAAGATAAGTTAAACAATCCTAAAGTGCTGCATTTCCTGGATTCCTTCTCTACGACCTCGTCCATATTGATAT
Source organism: Paenibacillus pinistramenti (assembly GCF_005869875.1). Classification (GTDB taxonomy): domain Bacteria; phylum Bacillota; class Bacilli; order Paenibacillales; family Paenibacillaceae; genus Fontibacillus; species Fontibacillus pinistramenti. The sequence continues at coordinate 52,839 of NZ_VAWG01000018.1, read as the reverse complement.
CCAGCAGGTTGCAGAGTGCGGACATGTAAAATAAACTCCGGCCCAGCTCGCTGCTGATGGCCTCCCGGCATTGATCACACAATTGGCCGTGCACATGCTTGCCCACGACTTCTTTGGCCTGCTCGAGGCCCATTTCCGGTTCAAAAATCTGCTTGGTTGCATGGAGCTCAATGCAGCCGCATTCCGTTACCGCTTTAACAACAGCCCGGTTGACCGAAGAGCTGCTTTGGCCATTTTTGGAGAGGACATCCAGCAGACTGCGGTGACGGAGCAGCAATTCGGAGACTTGTTCCTGAAAAGACTGTAAGGTTAATGCGCTCATTATTCCATCCACCTTTACCTTATGAAGTTGCATTTATTATAGTCCACGCCTAAAACCATTTTCAACCAAAAACGATCGGGGCTTTCTGCGGACCTTTTCCTCCTTTTGAAAAATTATTTGCTGACTGCCGGATTGAAATTCCAGCATTTGGTTCATACTGAGTAACAAAAAGGAGGTGAAAGGACTCCATGTTAAAGAGAGCCTTTCAAATTATCGCAGGCGTATGCGGAGCCTGGGCAGGATATACCAATGAAACTGCATATCAACTTTTTCCGCAGTCCTTCAAAAATGCTATAGATTCTATGAATGAATGGGTTGTTCATCTTATTTTTGCTGCTGCAGGAGCTTGTTTGTTCTTGTTGATCTTTTCGATTTTTGCCAACATGATCTCCAACCGTGTGCTTTCCGGCATTACGTCCCTTGCGCGTCAACCGATGGATCAGCTTGCCGCTGGAGCAGCAGGGCTGATGGCGGGACTTCTTATCTCCATTCTTTTGTACCCGGCTACAACCTGGCTTGGAGAGATGAGTGACTGGGTTCGCCTGGCTGCAGCCTGCCTGCTTGGTTATGCGGGTTTGCGCGTTGGTCTGGAGAAGAAGGAGGAATTGGGTTCTTTCTGGAAATCGGGAAAATGGAATGCTGTCCAAACGGAAGAGAAGCCGGCGCATGAACACAAAATTCTGGATACCAGCGTCATTATTGACGGCCGGATCGCCGATATCTGCAAAACAGGATTCATTGAAGGCACGATCGTTATTCCGCAGTTTGTGCTGGAGGAGCTGCAGCATATCGCTGATTCCTCGGATCTGTTAAAGCGGAACCGCGGGCGCAGAGGGCTTGATATCCTGAACAAAATCCAGAAGGAACTGGATGTGCAGGTGCTGATCTACGAAGGCGATTTCGAGGAAATTTCGGAAGTCGACAGCAAGCTGGTCAAACTGGCCAAGCTGCTTCACGGCAAAGTGGTAACCAATGACTTCAACCTGAACAAAGTGTGCGAGCTGCAGGGCGTATCGGTGCTGAACATTAACGATTTGGCTAACGCGGTCAAACCGGTGGTGCTGCCCGGCGAGGAAATTATGGTGCAGGTCATCAAGGACGGTAAGGAGTACGGCCAAGGCGTTGCATACCTGGATGACGGCACGATGATTGTCGTTGAAGGCGGGCGCGATTATATCGGCGCCATTACGGAAGTGCTGGTGACCAGCGTGCTGCAGACTTCTGCAGGACGGATGATTTTTGCGAAACCGAAACTGTTGGAAAAAGCCCAATAACAAGGTATGATGGATGAAGGCAATTCCTACATCATATAGAACAGGGCAGGGATACCATTGGCGGAATCAGCAGCGATGCGGCAGGCTGGGGTAGTTATTGTGGCCGCTGGCCGCGGAACACGTATGGGAACGTCCGAAAGCAAGCAGTATCTGCATCTGGACGGTAAACCGATCATCGTACATACGCTTGAGGTTTTCCAGAAGGAACCGCTGGTATCGGAAATTGTACTGGTGACCGGCCAGCAGGATATTGACCGCTGCAGGCAGTGGGTAGACAGCTTTGGGCTAAGCAAGGTGACGAGGGTCATTTCCGGCGGCGCGGAGCGTCAGGATTCAGTATATAAAGGGCTGCAGGAGCTGACGGCGGAATGGGTGCTTGTGCACGACGGAGTCCGTCCGTTTGTGTCCGGCGCTCTTATTCGTTCGTGCTTTGAAGGAGCCTTGGACAGCGGGGCTTCGGTACTGGCTGTTCCCGTCAAGGACACCGTAAAGGTTGCGGATGCGGAGGGTTATGTAAGTGCTACACCGGACCGGCGGAGCTTGTGGGCCATTCAGACCCCACAGGCTTTTCGGCGTTCTGAGCTGATGCGGGCTCACGAACAGGCCAAGGCGGACGGTTTTACAGGCACCGATGATTCAATGCTGGCCGAGCGGCTCGGCATGAAGGTGAAGCTTGTGGACGGCGATTATTCCAACATTAAAATTACAACACCCGAGGATCTGGATTACGCAGCGTTTATCCGGTCCAAGCGGGAGCGGCAGGGAGAGGATAAATGATGATCAAGGTAGGACAAGGCTTTGACGTGCATCAGCTGGTGGAGGGGAGACCTTGCATCATTGGCGGGGTAACGATTCCTTATGAAAAAGGGCTGCTCGGCCATTCGGACGCAGATGTGCTGCTTCATGCGGTCAGCGACGCTATTCTGGGCGCGATCGGCGAGGGAGACATCGGCCGGCATTTTCCGGATACCGATCAGGCTTTTAAGGATGCAGACAGCCTGAAGCTGCTGGAGCAGGTATGGGCGATGGTGGAGAAGCGGGGGCTTAAGCTCGGCAACCTGGATGCTACGATTATTGCGCAGCGTCCGAAGATGGCGCCGTACATTCCGCAGATGGTGGAGATTATTGCGGGGGCTTTAAAGACCGATCCGGCAAACGTCAATGTCAAAGCGACTACGACGGAGCAGCTCGGCTTTACCGGACGGGGCGAGGGGATTGCGGCCCAGTGTATTGTCTGTCTTGTTCAAGATGTGCTATGATCGTGAAATGAACCCGGGATTTCAGGCGTAGATGCGCTGATGCCGGGTAATTACTTTTATTGCTGAAATTACTTTTATTGCTGAAATTACTTTTATTGCTGAAATTACTTTTACTGCAGAAATTTGTCATTATGGAGGGGACATATCTGATGAGCGAGTTACGGGTACGTTATGCACCGAGTCCGACAGGACATTTACATATCGGCAATGCCAGAACCGCATTGTTTAACTATTTGTTTGCCCGCAGCCAAGGCGGCAAATTCATTATCCGCATTGAAGATACCGATGTGAAGCGGAATGTGGCCGGAGGGGAAGAAAGCCAGCTGAAATATCTCAAATGGCTGGGCATGGACTGGGATGAAAGTGTCGATGTCGGCGGGGATTACGGTCCTTACCGCCAGACAGAACGTCTGGATATTTATAAGGAATACTGGCAGGATCTGCTGGACCGCGGCCTTGCTTACAAGTGCTATTGTACGGAAGAAGAACTGGAAGCGGAGCGGGAAGGTCAGCAGGAGCGCGGTGAAACCCCGCGTTACTCGGGCAAATGCCGCCATTTGACGGCGCAGCAGCGTGCCGCTTATGAAGCGGAAGGCCGCGTGCCGAGCGTTCGGTTTACCGTGCCCCAGGGCCGTACTTTTACATGGGATGACCTCGTTAAAGGCACGATCAGCGTAGAATCGGATATCTCCGGTGACTTCGTCATTGTGAAGAAGGACGGCATCCCGACTTACAACTTTGCGGTCGTCCTTGACGATCATCTCATGAAGATCAGCCATGTGCTGCGCGGTGAAGACCATGTGTCCAACACGCCGCGGCAGCTGATGATCTATGATGCGTTTGGCTGGGAGCCGCCGGTATTCGCGCATATGACATTGATCGTCGGCGAGAATCACAAGAAACTCAGCAAGCGCGATGAGTCGATCATCCAGTTCATTGAGCAGTACGACAAGCTCGGCTATCTGCCGGAAGCGATGTTCAACTTTATTTCCCTGCTCGGCTGGTCGCCGGAAGGGGAAGAGGAATTTTTCACGCGTGAGCAGTTAATTGAAATTTTTGACGCAAAACGGCTGTCGCGCAGCCCGGCGGTATTCGACTCCAACAAGCTGGCGCATTTGAACAATCACTATATTAAAAATGCCGATCCGAAGCGGATTGCCGATCTGGCCATCCCGCATCTTCAGCAGGCCGGCCGTCTGCCGCAGGAGCTTGCGCCCGAGCAGCAGCAGTGGGCTGAGGATCTTGCAGCGCTGTACCAGGAGCAGATGACGGCGGCTTCAGACATCGTGGCCCTGTCGGATTTGTTCTTCCGCACCCATTTGGAGCTGGAGACTGAAGCTGCGGCTATTTTGGCTGAAGAGCAGGTGCCTGCAGTACTGCGGGCCTTTCTGGATAAGCTCACCGCTTCCGAAGAATTCAATGCTTCGCAGATTGCGGCACTGATCAAAGAAGTTCAGAAGGAGACCGGCTTTAAAGGCAAACAGCTGTTTATGCCGATCCGCGTGGCCCTGACAGGTCAAATGCACGGCCGTGATTTGAATCAGACTATTTATTTGCTGGGCAAAGAGAAGGTGCTCGACCGCCTGAAATCTCAAATTAAAGGTTAAAAGCCGGGTCCCGGTTCTTGTCATATGGAAATCTTTTGAGTAAGATGAATGCATACGTAATCATATCGCACCAGCAATGAACAGGAGAAGTAAGCCTGTTGACGCACCATACAGAGAGGATGACCGGCGGATTCTTTGCGGAAGCTGCCAGGCTGAGAGTTGTCCGGGAAGCGCACGGCTGAAATGCACCTGGGAGCTGCCGCTTGAAGGCGCAGGAATTTGACTTGCATCGGTATTTCCTGTTTACCCGTAGAGTGGGCCGCCTTGTCCCCGTTAAGGACACTTGAGTTGATCTCTTTATTTCTGGAGATAAGCAGAGTGGGACCGCGTGGTTAACGTCTCTGCAGCATGATGCTGCGGGGGCGTTTTTTATATGCAGAGAGAAAGATAGGTTTCTACATGGGATCAGACAAGGAGAGGGTCAGGTATGTTTAAGTCGTTCAAATCCGATATCCAAGCTGTCTTTGAAAATGATCCTGCAGCCAGAGGATGGTTTGAGGTTGTGTTTACGTATTCGGGACTGCACGCCATATGGAACCACCGGATCGCACACAAATTTTACCAAAAAGGCTGGTATACGGTTGCAAGGATCATTTCGCAGGCCAGCCGGTTCTTCACAGGCATAGAAATCCACCCGGGGGCCGTTATCGGCGAACGCTTATTTATTGATCATGGCATGGGTGTGGTGATTGGGGAAACCTGTGTCATCGGGGATGATGTCGTTCTCTATCAGGGGGTAACGCTTGGGGGGAGCGGCAAAGAGAAGGGAAAGCGCCACCCGACTATCGGCAACAATGTCGTTATCGGCTCGGGAGCCAAGGTGCTGGGTTCCTTTAAGGTTGGGGATCAGAGCAATATTGGTGCCAATTCCGTTGTGCTCCAGGAGGTTCCGCCAAATACAACCGTAGTAGGCATCCCGGGCAAAGTGGTCAAACAGGGCGGCAAGCGGACAGACCGCTTGAATCAGGAGCTGCCCGATCCGATTATCGAAGCGCTGCAAAGCATGAACAGGGAAATTGACAGACTCCGGACGCAGGTGCTCGATCTGCGCAGCCGGCTTGAAGAACAAGAATCGGAAGCGAAAGAGGCGGCAAAGGTTCCTTCCGGTCACTCAGAATGACCTGGCTGGTTTAAGGATACAATGGGGAACAACATCTTTACGAGTGAGACGGTATTGGCAAAGTGCCGCGCGAAAGGATTGTGATGCTGGAATGGCTCTTCAAATTTATAATACGATGTCTAGAAGAAAAGAAGTTTTCACCTCCCAGGAAGAGGGGAAGGTGGCTATGTATGTCTGCGGACCGACGGTTTACGGTTATATCCATATCGGCAACGCCCGTCCGATGATCTTCTTTGACGTGGTTCGCAGCTATCTTGAAAATCTTTCTTACAAGGTTAACTACGTAGTGAACTTTACAGATGTGGACGACAAGCTGATCCGCGTAGCCAAAGAAATGAATACTACGGTCCCAGAGGTGGCCGATAGGTTCATCAAGGCGTATTACGAGGATTTGGACGGTCTCGGTATTCCCCGTGCAACGGCAAACCCGCGCGTAACGGAGAACATGGGACTGATCATCGACTTTATTTCCGAGCTGGTTGACAAAGGCTATGCCTACGAGAACGGCGGGGACGTGTTCTACCGGACGGCTAAATTCCCGGAATACGGGAAACTGTCGGGCCAGAATATCGAAGAGCTGCAGTTCGGCATTCGGATTGATGTGGATGCCCGTAAGGAGCATCAGGAGGATTTTGTCCTCTGGAAAGCGGCAAAGCCAGGCGAGATTTCCTGGTCCAGCCCATGGGGAGACGGCCGTCCGGGCTGGCATATTGAATGCTCGGCCATGGCCCGCAGCCTGCTGGGCGATACGCTGGATATTCATGGCGGCGGCCAGGATCTGCAGTTCCCGCATCATGAATGCGAATGCGCACAGTCGGAGGCATTGACCGGCAAACCGCTCGCGCGCTACTGGATGCATAACGGATACATCAATATCAGCGGGGAAAAGATGTCCAAATCCCTCGGCAACGGAGTTTTGGTTAAAGATCTGCGTGAACAATACAAACGTACGGCTATCCGCTACTTTATGCTGTCAGGTCACTACCGCAATCCATTGAACTATACGGATGAGGTGATGGATCAGGCGGAGCGCAGCGTGGAGCGGATTGCGATTGCGGTCGGCAATGTGAAGCACCGTCTGAACGGTCAGGAGGGAGATGCCAACGAGGCAACCCATGAGTTCAAGGCCAAGCTGGACGGCATCCTGCAGCAGTTCCATGAGAAGATGCAGGACGACTTTAACACACCGGATGCCATCACAGCTGTCTTTGACTGGGTGAGCGAAGTCAATCTGCTCCTTCATCAGGCGCACTGCAGACCGGCGGATCTGCTCGCCGCACTCGCCGTGTTTGACGAGATGAACAGCGTACTTCGGGTCTATGAGCATGAAATCGAAGAGCTGCCAAGCGAAGAAATCGAACGGCTGATTGCCGAACGCACCGAAGCGCGCAAAGCGAAGAACTGGGCCAGAGCGGACGAAATCCGCGACCAGCTGGACGCGCAGGGAATTGTGCTTGAGGATACGACTCAAGGGATCCGGTGGCGCCGCAAATGACGGGCGACGGTTCCTATCAAGGAGAGAACAGCGGCATTCCGCCGCTGTCTCTTTGGTTTCCCTACCAGGCGTCCAAGCCTGTCAGGCTGCTGCCACCGCTTGTACTGGCCTACATCGGAGACGCAGTATTTGAAGTAGCTGTACGTCAATATCTGATTTCCCGCCCGAAATTGAAGCCGCATCATTTACATGTGCAGGCTACCCGTTTCGTTTCAGCGAAATCACAGGCCAAGCTCTTGGCGCTTATTGGTCCGCAGCTGACTGAAGAAGAACAGGACGTGGTCCGTCAGGGCCGGAATGCGAAGTCGGGAAGCGTGCCGAAGAATGCCGACGTGATCGATTACCGCCATGCAACGGCCTTTGAGGCTTTGGTTGGCTTCTTATATTACAGCGGCCGGCATGAACGGCTGCAGCTGCTCTTGGATCAGGGAATGAAGCTGCTCGAAACGGAAATGCGAGAATAAACGGAAGCTTATCATTTTGGGAGGAAATACGAATGGAACAAGAACAACAAGAATGGATTGGCGGCAAGCACTCGCTGCTGGAAGCTTTGAGAGCAGGCCGCACAATTAATAAAATATGGATCGCTGAAGGAGCCCAGAAGCATCTGACAGCTCCGATTATTGCGGAAGCAAAGAAGCTCGGAATTATTACGCAGACGGTCGACAAACGCAGGCTGGATCAAATGGTTCCTGATCTGCAGCACCAAGGGGTTGTCGCACAGGTTGCCCCTTATGCCTATGTGGAAGTGGAAGATCTGCTCGACGCTGCCAGCAAGTCCGGCCGTCCGCCGTTTCTGCTGCTGCTGGACGAAATCGAGGATCCGCATAATCTGGGCTCTATTCTCCGTACGGCTGAATGTACAGGCGTGCATGGCGTCATTATTCCAAAACGCCGCTCCGCATCGATAACAGCTACTGTGTCCAAGACTTCGGCGGGAGCTGTGGAATATGTGCCGGTAGCCCGGGTCACCAATCTTGCCCAAACGATTGACCAGCTGAAGGAAGCAGGGGTATGGGTCGTCGGGACAGATGTCGAAGCGCACGAGGGCATTTATGACACCAATATTTTTACAGGTCCCGTAGCGGTCGTTATCGGTAATGAGAATAAGGGCATGGGCAGACTCATCAAAGAGAAATGCGATGTTCTGGTCAAGCTGCCTATGGCCGGACAATTAAATTCGCTTAATGCGTCAGTTGCCGCAGGAGTGGTCATGTATGAAGTGCTGCGCCGGCGTGCGCAGAGCTAATGTCTTATGGTAGAGGTGCAGAACGTGCTCCTCGTAGACGGCTACAATATGATCGGCGCTTGGCCTGAACTGTCCGGGCTTGCCAAAATCGGCATGCAGGAGGCCAGGGACCGACTGCTGGAGCGGCTGGCTGACTTTCAGGCCTTCTCCGGCTGGAAAGTGATTGCGGTGTTTGATGCGTATCAGGTACCGGGCCTAGGCAAATCGTTCAAACAGCGGAAAGTGCAGATCTTCTTTACAAAGGAAAAAGAAACCGCCGACGAATGCATCGAACGGCTCGTGGGCGAGATGAGCAACCGGCTCCGGCGGATTTATGTGGCTACAAGTGACATGATTGAGCAGCACGTCATCTTTGGGCAGGGAGCCCTGCGGCTTTCGGCCCGGGATCTGGAAACCATGCTGGTACAGAACGAACGGGAATTAAAGGAGAAAATTGTCGAAGACGGCCTCATTTCAAAAAGAAATACGGTAGCCGGCAAGCTCTCTCCGGAGACGCTCATGGAACTGGAACGCTTGCGCAGACAATGAAATTCAATTTTAAATACTCCTTCCAGATGCCCTTGACAAAGTTCGACCTGACAGAATTTAGGACTTTTGTGGTTGACGCTGTATGCGCTCTCCATTTATACTGGTCGTATACTTGACTAGAGTGACGGAGCACCGTGCGTTGCGGCCGGAGGGATTGTATTGAGCGTCGACCTCAACTTATTCATAACATCAGAATATGAGATCCTAAGTGACGAAGATATTGTAGAGTCGGTTCGCTGCGGAGACAGCGAGGCTCTGGAGTACCTGATTCACAAATATCGGAGTTTTGTCCGTGCCAAAGCAAGATCCTATTTCCTGATAGGGGCGGACAGGGAAGATATTATTCAAGAGGGAATGATTGGCCTTTATAAGTCAATTCGTGATTTTAAGGGAGATAAGCTGTCTTCTTTCAAAGCGTTTGCCGAGCTTTGCATTACGCGCCAGATTATTACGGCGATCAAGACGGCCACAAGGCAGAAGCATATCCCTCTGAATTCTTACGTTTCCTTGGACAAGCCTATTTATGATGAAGATTCCGACCGGACTCTGCTGGATGTCATTTGCGGCTCCCAGGTGTGCGACCCGGAAGAACTGATCATTAACCAGGAAGAGTTTACAGGTCTTGAGGATAAGATGTCCGAGATTTTAAGCGACCTTGAGCGGAAAGTGCTGATGCTTTATCTGGATGGACGATCCTATCAGGAAATTTCGGTAGATTTAAAGCGGCACGTGAAATCAATCGACAATGCACTACAGCGGGTGAAGCGCAAGCTGGAACGTTATCTTGAGGTGCGGGACGGAATATAGATGAAATTCAATAGAATATAATCGTTTAGGAAAGGACTCGATACCGGGTCTTTTTTTATTTTTAGCAAGGTAGTGGTTTAATTCCGGTGAATAGCGTCCATACTTGAAAAATGGTGCGTCGATCAGCCCAGGAGATTGATGGAAATGCAGCTTTGTCTCAAGCCCTGCCAGCATTTGAAGGTCTAATTCTTTCGTTGACATGGGCATTGAAATTGTGATAAAGTGTTTTGAGTAGGCCTAAATTCATGCTTGTTTGGCATGGATAAGAAAGTATAGTTGCAAGTTCCCTATTTTCTTATCTATACCGCGCTGAATGAGGACCTGCTTTTGCCGGTTCATCCGGATTATTTAGAGACTTCTATCTTGATAAAGATGTCTTCGGGAGGTGCACATCATGCGGGTAATTATTACGTTGGCTTGTACGAATTGCAAACAAAGAAACTACACGACAACTAAAAACAAGCGTAACCACCCTGACCGCATGGAGATGAAGAAATTTTGCAAGTTTTGTAACGAGCAAACTCCTCATCGCGAAACCAGATAGTCTGTGGAGGTGTAGTCGCGCATGAAACGCAGTTTCAAGTCGATGTTTTCTTTTTTCTCCGAAAGCTGGGCTGAACTTAAAAAGGTTCGCTGGCCCAATCGTAAAGAGTTGACGAATTACACGCTGATTGTGCTGGGTACAATTGTGGTTGTCGCCGTTTACTTTTGGGTTATTGACATCGGTATCTCCGCTGTGATCGAAGCGATAATTTAAGAAGGGTCCTTAGGTGGCTTGATATGGAAAAAAGATGGTATGTAGTTCATACCTATTCCGGGTATGAGAATAAGGTCAAAGCCAATTTGGAGAAACGTGTCGAGTCTATGGGCATGGAAGACAAGATTTTCCGGGTTCTTGTTCCGATGGAAGAAGAAGTGGTGAACAAAGACGGTAAGAAGAAGACTGTCATGCGCAAAGTTTACCCTGGTTATGTCTTGGTGGAAATGATCCAAACTGACGATTCCTGGTATGTTGTCCGCAACACGCCTGGAGTAACCGGTTTTGTTGGTTCGACAGGCTCCGGCTCTAAACCGACTCCGCTCCTTCCTGAGGAAGTGGAACAGATTCTTCATCACATGGGTATGCAAGAACCTAAGCCGACAATTGAATTCGAGATCAAAGAATCTGTACGGATTAAAGTTGGTCCATTCGCCAATTTTGTCGGTTCTGTTGAAGAAGTGCTTACCGATAAGAGCAAGGTTAAAGTTCATGTCAACATGTTTGGCCGGGAAACCCCGCTTGAACTTGACTACACTCAAGTCGAAAAGCTATAGCAACATGGTTTTATGCAGAGGTTTGTATTCCTGCTCTGCATTACTAGGTCAAGGAGGTGTCTTACATGGCTAAGAAGGTAATTAAAGTGGTAAAACTGCAAATTCCTGCGGGTAAAGCGAATCCAGCTCCTCCAGTAGGTCCGGCTCTCGGTCAAGCAGGTGTTAACATCATGGCTTTTTGTAAGGAGTTTAACGCTCGTACAGCTGACCAGGCTGGTTTGATTATTCCGGTTGAAATTTCCGTATTTGAAGACCGTTCCTTTACTTTCATTACGAAAACTCCACCGGCTGCAGTATTGCTTCGTGTAGCTGCTAAAATCGAGAAGGGTTCCGGTGAACCTAACAAGAAGAAAGTAGCAACTGTTAACCGCGATACTGTTCGTCAAATTGCAGAACAGAAAATGCCTGACCTTAACGCAGCTTCCGTTGAAGCAGCTATGCGTATGGTTGAAGGTACTGCCCGCAGTATGGGTATCACAATCCAAGACTAATCTTGGAGTTTGTTAAGCAACCGAGTTGTTGAATATATCAACCGAGTTGCCTTCAAATTATATTCGCTTCCTAGCGATTATTAATTTGAAGCTAGTGGGAGGAATTTCCGCTAATACCACACAAGGAGGAACATTTCATGGCTAAACACGGTAAGAAATACCTTGAAGCTGCCAAGCTGATTGACAGCGAAGCAACTTATGAGCCTTCAGAAGCTGTTGAGCTTGTGAAGAAGGCGGCTGCTGCTAAATTCGACGAAACTGTTGAAGCTGCAGTACGTCTGGGCGTTGACCCTCGTAAACAAGACCAAGCCGTTCGTGGTGTCGTTGTCCTGCCTCATGGCACTGGTAAAACACAACGCGTTCTGGTATTCGCTAAAGGCGAGAAAGCAAAAGAAGCGGAAGCTGCTGGCGCTGACTTCGTAGGCGATCAAGACATGATCAACAAAATCCAACAAGGCTGGTTCGAGTTCGATGTCTGCGTAGCTACACCGGACATGATGAGCGAAGTTGGTAAATTGGGCCGTCTTCTCGGCGGTAAAGGCCTTATGCCTAACCCTAAAGCAGGCACAGTTACATTTGATGTAACGAAAGCCGTTCAAGAAATCAAAGCAGGTAAAATCGAGTATCGTCTGGACAAAGCAGGCCAAATTCATGCTCCAATCGGAAAGGTTTCTTTCAGCCCAGAACAGCTGAACGACAACCTCAAAGCTCTGATTGATGCACTGAACCGTGCAAAACCTGCAGCGGCTAAAGGCGTATACTTGAAGAACATCGCCGTTTCTTCGACGATGGGACCAAGCGTCCGCGTTGCTACTTCCGTTTACAGATAATTATTCCCAGGCTTCGGCTAAGGAATGAGGGTTGACTGATTCGGTCATTCCCTGCTATACTGTAATGGTTGCATTGATTTCATGATAATCGAATATGCTTACCGTAGACAGTAGGTGCCGAAAGGCTTAATTTCCTACCGAGGTGTTGTGATATAAGTTCGGAATTTGCTTCGCAAATGATGAATCATCAGACCTTCGCAGTTCTACTGTGAAGGTCTTTTTCATATCCCGGAGCTTCATGAGAGAAGCAAATGTCTTGCGGATTAAGTAATCTTTATAGGAGGTGTACAATTTGGCAAACGCAAAAGTAATCGAGTCCAAACAGGCGGCGGTTGAGCTGGTAGCTTCCAAGCTGAAAGCCAGCACAACTACAGTTGTTGCTGACTATCGTGGTCTGAATGTTTCCCAAGTTACGGAACTGCGTAAGCAGCTTCGCGAAGCGGGTGTTGAGTTTCAAGTATTGAAGAACACACTCGTTCGTCGTGCGACTGCAGCTGCGGAACTGACAGAGCTGGATGAAGTTCTGACTGGTCCTACTGCAATTGCCTTCGGTGCTGAAGATGCTATCGCGCCTGCAAAAATTCTGAGCGATTTCGCTAAGAAGAATGATGCTTTGGAAATCAAAGGTGGTATTGTTGAAGGTCGTGTAGTTGGCGTTGATCAAATCAAAGCGCTGGCTGATCTTCCTTCCCGCGAAGGTCTCCTTTCCATGCTCCTCAGCGTGCTTCAAGCTCCAGTTCGCAACTTTGCGCTGGCAGTCAAAGCCGTTGCAGAAAAAGGCGAAGACGAAGCAAGCGCGTAAGCGGCTTGGTATAAACTTCGTAGCGTAATAACAAATAAATTTTATTAATATAATGGAGGTTTAACTCATGAGCAAAGAAACAATTTTGGAAGAAATTAAAGGTATGACAGTTCTTGAACTGAACGAACTGGTTAAAGCAATCGAAGAAGAATTCGGCGTAACTGCTGCAGCTCCAGTTGTAGTAGCAGGCGGCGGCGCAGCAGCTGAAGCTGCTGAGCAAACTGAATTCGACGTAATCTTGACTAACGCTGGTGCTTCCAAGATCAACGTTATCAAAGTGGTTCGCGAAATCACTGGTCTTGGTCTGAAAGAAGCTAAAGACCTGGTAGACAACGCTCCAAAACCATTGAAAGAAAAAGTATCCAAAGAGGATGCAGAAGCTACTAAAGCTAAATTGGAAGAAGCAGGCGCAACTGTAGAAGTTAAATAATTTCTTCCTTCTAATAGACAAACCCCTTGAGTCTTCAAGGGGTTTGTTTTTATAAGCGCTGATATCTAACAAGCGAATCGACTATACTTTGTTGGAGGTCAACAATGGCGGATCACTATTATTCCAGCAGGCCGGAAGCCGCTCATGACAGAAGGATCATAGAAGCCGTTCTTCGTGGACGCAAATTCCGATTCACGAGTGATGCCGGTGTATTTTCCAAGCAGGAAGTGGACTTCGGCAGTAAGGTTTTAATCGAGGCTATGGAAATTGGCAGTCAAGCTCTTATTCTGGATGTGGGCTGCGGTTATGGACCGATCGGCCTGGCTGCAGCGGTATTAGCGCCGCAAGGACATGTCACTATGATTGATGTGAACGAACGGGCTGCTGCACTGGCTGAGGAGAATGCAAAAGCTAACGGGATTACGAACATTACCGTTTTGCAGAGCGACATCTACTCGAGTGTTCCAGAAATCGAGAAATTTGATGTAGTACTGACCAACCCGCCGATTCGCGCTGGAAAAGCGGTGGTGCATGCCGTATTTGAAGGAGCTTATAAGCGGTTAAAGCCTGGGGGAGCTCTTTGGGTTGTTATTCAAAAGAAACAAGGTGCACCTTCCGCCAAGGACAAACTGGAACAGCATTTCAGTTCAGTTGAAGAAGTCACGAAAGAGAAGGGATATCGAATTTTCAAAGCTGTAAAATAAATCTTCTTGACTTTTTCTGAAAATCGTTGACTTATATATGGGCACATGGTATTATTATAAAATGTCAGCATTAGGATGCCCTCTATGTCTTTAGTTTGTGAAGATGTCAAGCATATTTTATACGGCGGCGTATAATTCGGCGCTTGTTTACGTATAATATGTACATTTTGGGCAAATCTATTGAATATGGGGGATTCCGTCGAAGGTGACGCGGAATCAATATGCTCTTTCTTCGAAGTATCGGGTAGGGGCTTTTTATTTGCCGGGGGATGAGGTTTGTCTTCCGGACACTAAAACGGGTGTCGGCCTAAATTATAGGTCGTAAAGCCGTTTTTGCTTGTTTGTAGAATCCGTTTATGGGTTTTATTATAAGCGTACAAACACGGGTTCGCAATGTATTTTTAAGTGAGTAGACATGAGGGGTGAGTTTAAGTTGGCAGGACATCTTGTTCAATATGGTCGACGCACTCGGCGGAGTTATGCAAGAATTAACGAGGTTCTCGAAATTCCGAACCTGATTGAGATCCAACAGAAATCTTACGAGTGGTTTTTGGAGGAAGGATTGCGGGAAATGTTCCAGGACATCTCGCCAATTCAGGATTTCACAGGCAATTTGGTCTTGGAATTTATCGATTACAGCCTAGGCGAACCGAAGTATACCGTAGACGACGCGAAAGAACGCGACGTGACGTATGCAGCGCCGCTTAGAGTAAAAGTTCGGCTCATTAATAAGGAAACCGGCGAAGTCAAAGAGCAAGAAGTGTTCATGGGGGATTTCCCGCTGATGACAGAAACCGGCACATTCGTTATCAATGGCGCAGAACGGGTTATTGTCAGCCAGTTGGTACGCTCCCCAAGCGTCTATTTCAGTACGAAAGTCGATAAAAACGGCAAAAAAACGTACACCGCTACAGTAATTCCGAATCGCGGCGCATGGCTGGAGCTCGAAACGGACGCTAAGGACATCATTTATGTCCGGATCGACCGTACGCGTAAAATACCTGTAACTGTATTGCTGCGTTCACTTGGTTTTGGCACAGATGCTGAAATTCTGGATTTGCTCGGCAATGATGAATATATTCGCAACACTTTGGATAAGGACAACACGGATTCCACGGAGAAGGCCTTGATTGAGATTTACGAACGTCTTCGTCCGGGCGAACCGCCGACATTAGAGAATGCGAAGAGCTTGCTTGTCGCTCGTTTCTTTGATCCAAAGCGTTACGATTTGGCTAATGTAGGCCGCTATAAAATTAACAAGAAGCTGCACATTAAAGATCGTTTGTTCAACCAGCGCCTGGCTGAATCCCTGATCGACACTACAACAGGTGAAATTATTGCCGAAGCAGGTCAATTGGTGGACCGTCGTCTGCTGGATGAGATCCTTCCTCTGCTGGAGCAAGGGGTAAGCTTTAAAGATTACCACTTGGCTAACGGTGTTCTTGGGGCGGAAGATGTGCCTCTTCAAACGATTGATATCTTCTCGCCGATTGAAGACGGCAAAGTGGTTAAGGTAATCGCTAACCGCAACATTGATAAATCCGTTAAGCATATCACGCCTGCGGATATCATTTCTTCGATCAGCTATTTCATTAACCTGCTGCACGGGATCGGCAACACTGACGATATTGACCACTTGGGCAACCGCCGTCTGCGTTCTGTGGGCGAGCTTCTGCAGAACCAGTTCCGTATCGGATTGTCCCGTATGGAGCGTGTGGTTCGCGAAAGAATGTCCATCCAGGATGCGAATGTGATTACGCCGCAAGCATTGATCAACATTCGTCCTGTAATTGCATCTATTAAAGAGTTCTTTGGCAGTTCGCAGCTGTCCCAGTTCATGGACCAGACGAACCCGCTTGCTGAACTTACGCACAAACGCCGTCTTTCTGCACTCGGACCTGGCGGTCTGACACGGGAACGTGCGGGCATGGAAGTACGGGACGTTCACCACTCCCACTATGGCCGTATGTGTCCGATCGAGACACCGGAAGGTCCGAACATCGGTCTGATCAACTCTCTGTCTACTTTTGCCCGTATTAATGAGTATGGCTTCATTGAAGCACCGTACCGCTGGGTAGATCCGAAGACAGGTCAAGTAACCAAGCAAATTGCTTACCTGACGGCCGATGAAGAAGACAACTATGTAATCGCTCAGGCGAACGTTGAGCTTACCGAGGAAGGCAAGTTTAAGGATGAGATGGTTATCGTCCGTTATAACAAGCAGTCCGACAATATCTTGACGATGCCTAGTGACCGCGTTGACTACATGGATATCTCCCCTAAACAGGTTGTATCCGTAGCGACAGCGCTCATTCCGTTCCTTGAAAATGACGACTCCAACCGCGCCCTCATGGGATCGAACATGCAGCGGCAGGCCGTTCCGCTTTTGATTCCTAAAGCTCCGCTTGTCGGAACCGGGATGGAACATAAAGCCGCGAAAGATTCCGGCGTTTGTCTGGTTTCCAAATATGATGGTGTCATCGAGCGCTCTACAGCGGACGAAGTTTGGCTCCGCCGTGTAGAAATGGTAGACGGCAAAGAAGTCAAAGGCGACATCATTAAACATAAATTACACAAATTTAAACGTTCGAATCACGGCACATGCATCAACCAGCGTCCAATCGTCAAGCGTGGGGAATTTGTCAAAAAAGGAGATATCCTTGCAGACGGTCCATCCACGGAAATGGGCGAACTGGCACTGGGACGCAACGTGGTCGTGGCCTTTATGACTTGGGAAGGCTACAACTACGAGGATGCGATCCTGCTGAGCGAGAAGCTCGTTAAAGAAGACGTTTATACTTCCATTCATATTGAAGAATATGAATCCGAAGCACGTGATACCAAGCTTGGGCCTGAAGAAATCACGCGCGATATCCCTAACGTTGGGGAAGAAGCGCTTCGCAACCTCGACGAACGCGGTATTATCCGCATCGGTGCCGAGATTGCCGCTGGCGATATTCTCGTTGGTAAAGTAACGCCTAAAGGGGTTACTGAACTGACGGCTGAAGAACGCCTCTTGCATGCGATTTTTGGTGAAAAAGCTCGTGAAGTGCGTGACACCTCTCTGCGGGTACCGCATGGTACGGACGGGATCGTTGTTGACGTTAAGGTGTTTACCCGTGAGAACGGCGATGAGCTGCCTCCAGGCGTAAACCAGCTGGTACGTGTATACATTGCGCAGAAGCGTAAAATTTCCGAAGGCGATAAAATGGCCGGACGTCACGGTAACAAGGGTGTCGTTGCGCGTATTTTGCCGGAAGAAGATATGCCGTTCATGCCGGACGGAACACCAGTACAGGTTGTACTCAACCCGCTGGGCGTACCATCGCGGATGAACATCGGTCAGGTGCTTGAAATTCACCTTGGTATGGCTGCTATGAAGCTTGGTATCCACGTGGCAACTCCGGTATTTGACGGGGCGAACGAATATGACGTATTCGACACCATGGAAGAAGCCGGCATGCAGCGAAACGGTAAAACCATTTTGTATGATGGACGTACTGGTGAGTCGTTCGAGCGTGAAGTGACGGTTGGCGTCATGCATATGATCAAACTGGCGCACATGGTCGATGATAAGATTCACGCCCGTTCCACAGGTCCTTACTCTCTCGTTACGCAGCAGCCTCTCGGCGGTAAAGCCCAGTTCGGCGGACAGCGTTTTGGTGAGATGGAGGTTTGGGCGCTGGAAGCTTATGGTGCTGCGTACACTCTGCAGGAAATTTTGACTGTTAAATCCGATGACGTGGTAGGACGTGTTAAGACGTACGAGTCCATCGTTAAAGGTGAGAATGTACCGGAGCCAGGCGTACCGGAATCCTTCAAAGTATTGATCAAAGAGCTTCAAAGCTTGGGTATGGACGTTAAGATCCTGAGCGAGAACGAAGAAGAGATCGAGATGAAGGAACTGGATGATGAAGATGATGCAGCCGGCGATAAGCTGAGCTTGAATCTGGAAGGCGCGGAAGTCAGCGTAGAATAGAGTATAAATCAGGACTTGGTTAAGGAGGGATGCTCCTTGTTGGACGTCAACAACTTCGAGTTTATGAAAATTGGGCTTGCTTCCCCAGAAAAAATTCGTTCTTGGTCCCGCGGAGAAGTTAAGAAACCGGAAACGATTAACTATCGTACACTGAAGCCGGAAAAAGAAGGGCTCTTCTGTGAGAAGATTTTTGGCCCTACAAAAGACTGGGAATGTCATTGCGGTAAATACAAACGCGTCCGTTATAAAGGCGTTGTCTGTGACCGCTGCGGCGTAGAAGTTACGCGTGCGAAAGTGCGCCGTGAACGCATGGGCCACATTGAATTGGCAGCTCCCGTATCTCACATCTGGTATTTCAAAGGGATTCCTAGCCGTATGGGTCTGGCTCTGGATATGTCCCCAAGATCGCTGGAAGAGATCATTTATTTTGCATCTTATGTAGTTACCGATCCTGGTGATACGCCGCTTGAGAAGAAACAACTCCTGTCTGAAAAAGAATACCGCAGCTACCGTGAGAAATACGGCTACGGGTTCCAGGCTGGCATGGGTGCTGAAGCGGTGAAGAAATTGCTGCAGGATCTGGATGTCGATAAAGAGCTGGAGTTCCTGAAAGAGGAACTCCGCACAGCTCAAGGACAGCGCCGGAACCGGGCAATCAAGCGCCTCGAAGTCATCGAAGCGTTCAAGAGCTCCGGCAACCAGCCGGAATGGATGATTCTTGACGTGCTTCCGGTCATCCCTCCGGAACTGCGTCCGATGGTACAGCTGGACGGTGGACGTTTTGCAACGTCTGACCTTAACGACTTGTACCGCCGCGTAATCAACCGGAACAACCGTTTGAAGCGTCTGCTTGATCTTGGCGCTCCGGACATCATCGTTCAGAACGAGAAACGGATGCTGCAGGAAGCGGTTGACGCTTTGATCGACAATGGCCGCCGCGGCCGTCCGGTAACGGGCCCTGGTAACCGTCCTTTGAAATCCCTCAGCCATATGCTGAAGGGTAAACAAGGACGTTTCCGGCAGAACCTCCTCGGTAAACGGGTTGACTATTCCGGCCGTTCCGTTATCGTCGTAGGTCCTTATCTGAAAATGTACCAATGCGGTCTCCCGAAAGAAATGGCTTTGGAACTGTTCAAGCCGTTTGTAATGAAGGAGCTTGTAAATAAAGGACTCGCTCATAACATCAAGAGTGCCAAGCGTAAAGTAGAACGCGTAAGCCCTGAAGTTTGGGATGTCCTTGAAGAAGTAATTAAGGAGCATCCGGTTCTGCTGAACCGTGCCCCTACGCTTCACCGTCTCGGGATCCAGGCGTTTGAGCCGATTCTGGTTGAAGGCCGCGCAATCCGTTTGCATCCGCTCGTATGTACAGCTTACAACGCTGACTTTGACGGTGACCAAATGGCCGTGCACGTTCCATTGTCCGCTGAAGCACAGGCTGAAGCACGCATTTTGATGCTGGCTTCCGGCAACATCCTGAACCCTAAAGACGGCAAACCGGTTGTTACTCCGTCCCAGGATATGGTCCTTGGCTCTTTCTATCTGACTATGGATAACAAGGAAGCCAAAGGTTCCGGTATGATTCTGGGCAGCGTTAACGAAGCGGTTTCTGCCTACCAGCGTGGTGCTGCAGCGCTTCATGCGCGTGTAGCTATTCCTGTTAAAGTCTTGAATAAAGTGATCTTTAACGAGAAGCAGCAGGATGCCCTGTTGATTACGACTGTGGGTAAAATTATTTTTAATGAAATTTTCCCGGAAACATTCCCTTACATCAATGAAGCTACTCGGGATAACCTCTTTAACGGTACACCTGAGAAGTACTTCATTTATGAAAAAGGTGCCAACGTCAAGGAATTGATTGATGCGGCTCCAATCGCAAGCGCGGTTGGTAAAGAATATCTGGGCTCCATTATCGCGCGCTGCTTCGAAACGTATCATACAACCGAAACTTCGGTGATTTTGGATAGAATCAAACAGCTCGGCTTCACATATTCCACTCGTGCCGGTGTTAGTATCGCCGTGTCCGACGTTGTGGTTCCAGAAGCGAAGAAACAAATCATGGCCGACTCTGATGAGAAAGTCCGCGTAGTAACCAACCAGTACCGTCGCGGTCTGATCACGGATGAAGAACGGTATGACCGTGTTATCGATATCTGGTCCAAAGCTAAGGATCAGCTGACGGACGTCCTCATGAAATCGATGGACCGCTTCAACTCCATTATGCTCATGGTGGATTCCAAAGCGCGGGGGAACAAATCCCAGATTACCCAGCTGGGCGGTATGCGTGGTCTGATGGCAACACCATCCGGCCGAATCTACGAACTGCCAATCAAAGCGAACTTCCGTGAAGGCCTGACCGTCCTCGAGTACTTTATCTCGACACACGGTGCCCGTAAAGGTCTGGCGGATACCGCGCTTCGTACTGCGGACTCCGGTTACTTGACTCGCCGTCTCGTAGACGTGGCCCAGGACGTTATCGTTCGCGAAGAAGATTGCGGAACCGATAAAGGTATCGTAGTTTCTCGAATTCAGGACGGTAAAGAGATCATTGAGGATCTGTTCGACCGTATTGAAGGACGTTATTGTTTTGAGACAATTCGTCATCCGGAAACCGGTGAAATTATCATTCATCGCGATGAGCTTATTGATACGGATAAAGCAAATGCCATCGTTAACGCTGGTGTTGAGAAGCTGCAAATCCGTTCCGTGCTCAGCTGCCGTGCCCGTCACGGTGTATGTAAGAAATGTTACGGACGCAACCTGGCGACAGGCAAACACGTTGAGATCGGTGAAGCGGTTGGTATTATCGCGGCTCAATCCATCGGTGAACCGGGAACCCAGCTTACCATGCGTACGTTCCATACCGGCGGTGTTGCCGGAGACGATATTACCCAAGGTCTTCCGCGTATCCAGGAGCTCTTTGAAGCCCGGAATCCGAAAGGTCAAGCTACAATCAGTGAGATTGACGGCGTAATCAAAGAAATCCGCGAAGCTAAGGACCGTCGTGAAATCGAAGTCCAGGGCGAAGCAGAAACAAAAGTATACTCCGTCACTTACGGCTCACGCTTGCGCGTCAGCGAAGGCATGGAAATCGAGGCGGGCGATGAGCTTACCGACGGTTCTATTGACCCTAAAGAGATTCTTCGCATCAAAGGGATCCGCGGCGTACAGAACTATATCCTTCAGGAAGTTCAGCGCGTATACCGGAACCAGGGCGTAGAAATCAACGACAAGCACGTCGAAGTTATGATCAAGCAGATGCTGCGCAAGATCCGCATCGTTGATGCAGGCGATACTCAATTGCTGCCAGGCTCCTTTGTTGATCTTTATGAGTACGAGATGGCCAATAAAGAAGCGATCCTGTCCGGCAATGAGCCGGCGGTTGCGAAGCCGGTATTGCTCGGTATCACGAAAGCGTCGCTTGAAACTGACTCCTTCCTGTCTGCGGCTTCCTTCCAGGAGACAACTCGTGTCCTGACAGATGCAGCAATCAAAGGCAAAGTGGATAAACTGCTTGGTTTGAAGGAGAATGTCATCATTGGTAAGCTGATTCCAGCCGGTACAGGCATGAGCCGCTACCGCAACGTGGAATTTGAAGGATCGATTGATGAAGAAGCGGCAGAAGGCCTAGAGCCGGTTTCTGTCGAATAAGATCGTATTATTGACTTAGACTGATGGCGCAACCGCTTAGAGTCTGGTGGCACGAATGTGGCATTGGCACTCCTAAGCGGATTGCGCCTTCTTTTTTATCAGGAGAATAAAAGAACGATCTGCACGAAAAACACTCTCACTTGTTCTTGACATCCATTTTACGAAGTGATAATATATCATAGTGCGTGAGTACGAGAATTCCTGTCTTTCTTCGGAGGGTTGACCATGTCTAATGACAACGGGCTACAGGATGCTCATGTAAGGATCGGCACCAAACAAACCATGCGAATGGTTCAGTTAGGACTAGCCGAAGAAGTGTATGTAGCGCAGGATGCAGATCCGCGGATTACATCAAAGATTGTAGCGCTTTGCGAAGAATCATCTGTGAAGGTTAGTTATGTCGATACGATGAAGAATCTGGGCAAGGCATGCGGCATCGAAGTTGGTGCAGCAATGGCTGCGATTGTAAGACCATAATGGCTTGAAATGTTTTTGCAGAAGGGGAAACCTGGATGTAAAAACTTTTCCTTTGTTCTTTTATGAACCGCCTGGCTCTGTGGGCTTAAGATGTTGGTTTGTAAAGAGCTTTTAAAATTCGAGGAAGGGGGTGGCAACAAAAATGCCAACTATTAACCAATTAGTCCGTAAAGGACGCCAAGCTAAAATTGAGAAGTCTAAATCGCCTGCTTTGCAGCGTGGTTACAATGCTTTGAAACGTGAGGCTACTGATCTGAGCGCTCCACAAAAACGTGGTGTCTGCACACGTGTAGGTACAATGACACCTAAGAAACCGAACTCCGCACTTCGTAAATATGCCCGTGTTCGTTTGACGAACCGCGTAGAGGTGACGGCTTACATTCCAGGTATCGGTCATAACCTGCAAGAGCACAGTGTCGTGCTGATCCGTGGTGGCCGGGTTAAGGACTTGCCAGGTGTACGTTACCATATCGTACGCGGCGCTTTGGATACTGCGGGTGTTAACAACCGTATGCAAGCCCGTTCTAAATACGGCGCTAAACGTCCTAAAGCTAAAAAATCCTAAGATTAACATAACTCAAGTATTTGAATTTTTCTGAAAGGGGGATATCCATGCCACGCAAAGGTCCTGTTACAAAAAGAGACGTGTTGCCTGATCCGGTATACAACAGCAAACTTGTTACTCGCCTGATCAACCGCATCATGCTTGACGGTAAACGTGGTGTTGCTCAAAGAATTCTGTATAATGCGTTCAACCTGATCCAAGAGCGTACAGGTAACGATCCTATGGAAGTTTTTGAAGCAGCGCTTAAGAATATCATGCCAGTTCTGGAGGTTAAAGCTCGTCGTGTTGGTGGTGCTAACTACCAAGTACCGATCGAAGTTAAACCTGAAAGACGTACATCCCTTGGATTACGTTGGCTGGTTAACTACTCCCGCAACCGCGGTGAGAAGACGATGGAAGAGCGTTTGGCTGCTGAGATCATCGATGCATCCAACAACACTGGCGCTTCCGTTAAGAAACGTGAAGACACACACAAAATGGCTGAAGCGAACAAAGCGTTTGCTCACTACCGCTGGTAGGATTCGGCTTGTAAGACCAATACTTCAATTTTGAAGGGAGATCCCATTCATGGCAAGAGAGTTCTCCTTGAAAAATACACGTAACATCGGTATCATGGCGCATATTGACGCCGGCAAGACTACTACCACTGAACGTATCTTGTTCTACACAGGCCGTACGCACAAAATCGGTGAAGTTCACGAAGGCGCTGCGACAATGGACTGGATGGAGCAAGAACAGGAGCGCGGGATTACGATTACTTCCGCTGCTACAACGGCTCAATGGAAGGGTCACCGCGTCAATATCATCGATACTCCGGGACACGTTGACTTCACAGTTGAAGTTGAACGTTCCCTTCGTGTATTGGACGGGGCCGTAGGCGTTTTCAGTGCTAAAGAAGGCGTTGAGCCGCAGTCTGAGACAGTTTGGAGACAGGCTGACCGTTATGGCGTTCCTCGGATCGCTTATGTCAACAAAATGGACATTATCGGTGCTGACTTCCTGAACGTAGTTAAGGACATGCGTGAACGTCTGCAGGCGAATGCAGTTGCGATCCAACTGCCGATCGGTGCAGAAAACGACTTCGTTGGCATTATTGATATTGTTGCTCAGAAAGCCTTTATGTACAAAGACGACCTGGGTCAAAATATCGAAGAAGTTGAAATTCCGGAACAATTCCTTGACCAAGTCGAAGAGCTTCGTAACGAATTGGTTGAGAAAGTAGCGGAACTGGACGAAGAATTGACTATGAAATACCTCGAAGGCGAGGAAATCACAGTCGAAGAACTGAAAGCAGCGCTCCGTAAAGGCGTTGTTGAAGTTAAAATCTTCCCAGTAATCTGCGGTTCCTCTTACCGTAACAAAGGGGTTCAGCTGATGCTGGACGCTGTTATCGATTACTTGCCAGCACCAGTTGACGTTCCAGCTATCAAGGGTCACCTTGAGGATGGTACTGAAGCTATTCGTCATTCTTCTGACGAAGAGCCGTTCTCGGCTTTGGCATTTAAAATCATGACTGACCCTTATGTAGGTAAGTTGACATTCTTCCGCGTATATTCCGGTATCTTGCAATCCGGTTCTTACGTATTGAATGCAACAAAAGGTAAACGCGAGCGGATCGGCCGTATCCTTCAGATGCACGCTAACAGCCGTCAAGAAATCAGCGAAGTATATGCTGGTGACATCGCGGCAGCGGTTGGTTTGAAAGATACAGGTACAGGTGATACACTTTGTGATGAGAAACATCTGGTAATCTTGGAATCCATGAACTTCCCGGATCCAGTTATCGAAATCGCAGTTGAACCTAAGACTAAAGCCGACCAAGATAAAATGGGCGTTGCTCTCGGCAAACTGACAGAAGAAGACCCAACCCTTCGCGCTCACACAGACGAAGAAACAGGTCAAACCATTCTGGCTGGTATGGGTGAGCTTCACTTGGATATCATCATCGACCGTATGCGCCGTGAATTCAAGGTAGAAACTAACGTGGGTAAACCACAGGTTGCTTACCGCGAAACAATCACTGTGCCTGCGCGCGTTGAAGGTAAATTCGTTCGTCAGTCCGGTGGTCGTGGTCAATACGGTCACGTATGGGTTGAGTTCGAACCTCTCGAAGCAGGAACAGGCAGCCAATTCGAAAGTAAAGTTGTCGGCGGTTCCGTACCTAGAGAGTACATTGGACCAGCACAACAAGGTATTGAAGAAGCTATGAAAAATGGTATGCTCGCCGGATTCCCGGTTGTAGATGTTAAAGCCACTATCGTAGACGGTTCGTACCATGATGTTGACTCCAGTGAAATGGCGTTTAAGATTGCAGGTTCCATGGCGCTTAAAGCAGCTAAGGACAAATGTAAGCCTGTATTGCTTGAGCCAATCATGAAAGTAGAAGTAACAGTGCCTGAGGAGTACATGGGTGATGTTATGGGTATGCTGAACTCCCGTCGTGGCCGTATCGAAGGTATGGATTCCCGTGGCGGTACTCAAATTATCCGTGCCAAAGTACCTCTCTCCGAAATGTTCGGTTACTCTACAACACTCCGTTCCGGTACTCAAGGACGCGGCGTGTTCTCAATGGAACTGTCTCACTACGAAGAAGTTCCTAAGAGCATTGCTGAAGAAATCATCTCCAAGAACAAAGGCGGAGAATAATCGTTTTTCCTTTCGGAGCGAATGTGCTGTATAACGGTACGTTCGCTCTGATCAAACATAACAAACCTTAAATTTGAGGAGGAATTGTTCAAAATGGCTAAGGCTAAATATGAACGTAATAAACCGCACGTTAACATCGGTACTATCGGTCACGTCGACCATGGTAAAACTACTTTGACAGCTGCAATCACAACTGTATTGTCCAAAAAATACGGTGGCGCAGCGGTAGCTTTCGACCAAATCGACAAAGCTCCAGAAGAGCGCGAACGCGGTATCACTATCTCTACAGCTCACGTAGAATACGAAACTCCTGCTCGTCACTATGCACACGTTGACTGCCCAGGACACGCCGACTATGTTAAAAACATGATCACTGGCGCTGCTCAAATGGACGGCGCGATCCTGGTTGTATCCGCAGCTGACGGCCCAATGCCGCAAACTCGCGAACACATCCTGTTGTCCCGCCAAGTAGGCGTTCCTTACATCGTTGTATTCTTGAACAAATGCGACATGGTTGAAGACGAAGAGCTTCTGGAACTGGTTGAAATGGAAGTTCGTGACCTGCTGTCCGAATATGACTTCCCAGGCGACGACACTCCAATCACTCGCGGTTCCGCTCGTGAAGCCCTCAACAACCCTGATGGCGAATGGGCTCAAAAAATCGTTGAAATGTTCGAAACTATCGACACTTACATTCCTTTGCCAGAGCGCGAAGTTGACAAGCCATTCTTGATGCCTGTCGAGGACGTATTCTCCATCACTGGCCGTGGTACAGTTGCTACAGGTCGTGTAGAGCGCGGTACTGTTAAAGTCGGCGACGAAATCGAAATCGTGGGTATCCACGAAGAAACTAAGAAATCCGTTGTAACTGGCGTAGAAATGTTCCGCAAATTGCTGGACTCCGCTCAAGCCGGCGACAACATCGGCGCACTGCTTCGTGGTGTTGACCGTAACCAAATCGAACGTGGTCAAGTATTGGCTAAACCAGCTTCTGTTAAACCACACACTGAGTTCGAAGCTCAAGTGTACGTTTTGACTAAAGAAGAAGGTGGCCGTCACAAGCCTTTCTTCACTGGCTACCGTCCACAGTTCTATTTCCGTACAACTGACGTAACTGGCGTTATCAACCTGCCAGAAGGTACTGAAATGGTTATGCCTGGTGATAACATCACTGTAACTGTATCCCTGATCTCCCCAATCGCGATCGAAGAAGGAACTAAGTTCTCTATTCGCGAAGGCGGCCGCACAGTAGGTGCAGGTTCCGTAGCTACAATCTCCAAATAATAAGGTTGACTAAACCTTATCTTTTATAAATGCAACAATGTGCTGTGAAGAGTAACAGTGTGCTGTGAACGCAAGTTGAAGAATCCGGTGTCTGCTTAGGCAGCACCGGATTTTTTATGGTCATAGATAAGTTAACAATGAAATCAATCTTTTTACTCCTGAAAAGACCGGGATCTTCATCATTATCGGAGCTCATTTATTAATAAACTTAAGGCAATATTTAGCTGCAAAGATTAATTCGGCTTTTTTAAAAATAAGCTTGCATAACGCCTATCTTTTCTATATAATAATGAATGTTGTTCTGTGACGTTGCGATGATGTGAGAGGTTACTGACACACCCGGCCCCTTTGCCATGAGGCAGTGGTCAGAAAATTTTCACGGAGTATGTCCGATACTAAATTGGGCGATAGAAGGAGGGACTAAAATGGCAAAGCAAAAAATTCGTATTCGTTTGAAAGCTTACGACCACAGAATTCTTGATCAATCCGCTGAGAAGATCGTTGAAACTGCAAAACGTTCTGGAGCTGGTGTTTCCGGACCGATTCCGCTTCCAACTGAGAAGCAAGTTGTTACAATTCTCCGTGCGGTACACAAGTACAAGGATTCCCGGGAACAATTCGAACAACGTACTCATAAACGTTTGATCGATATTGTTAATCCGACTCCACAAACTGTGGATGCCTTGATGCGCTTGGATCTGCCGTCTGGTGTGGATATCGAAATTAAATTGTAATTATAAGAAGTAAGTCAATTAGTAAAGGGAATGAGGTGTCAACATGAAAGGTATCTTAGGTAAAAAACTAGGAATGACCCAGTTGTTTACTGCAGAAGGTAATGTGGTTCCTGTAACGGTAATCGAAGCAGGCCCGAACGTAGTTCTTCAGAAGAAAGATGTTGAGAACGACGGTTACGAAGCTGTACAGCTCGGTTTCTCCGACAAGAAAGAGAAAAGTGCTAACAAACCTGAAGTAGGGCATGCCAAAAAGGCTAACTCTACACCTAAGCGCTACGTTCGTGAAATTCGCGGTATTGATCTTGCAGGATATGAAGTTGGCCAAGAGATTAAAGCTGATGTCTTTGCAGAAGGCGAATTCGTTGACGTAACAGGTATTTCTAAGGGTAAAGGTTTTGCCGGCGTTATCAAACGTTGGGGACAAAGCCGCGGACCAATGGCTCACGGTTCCCGTTACCATCGTAGACCTGGTTCCATGGGTTCCATCCAAGCGAACCGCGTTCCTAAAGGCAAACACCTTCCAGGACACATGGGTCACGAAACTGTAACGATCCAAAACCTCGAAGTCGTTAAAATCGATGTAGAACGTAACGTTCTCCTCGTTAAAGGATCCATTCCTGGTCCTAAGAACGGTTTCGTTAAAATCCAAGAAACGGTTAAGAAATAATCGACTGAAGAAAGGAGGAACACAAAATGCCTAAAGTAGCACTTTATAATGTAAGTGGCAGCCAAGTGGGCGAAGTTGAACTGAATGATGCAGTTTTCGGTATTGAGCCGAATACTCATGTTCTGCACGATGCTGTAGTTATGCAGCGCGCTTCCCTTCGTTTTGGTACGCACAAAGTTAAAGGACGTTCTGAAGTACGCGGCGGCGGACGTAAGCCTTGGAAACAAAAAGGTACAGGCCGCGCACGTCAAGGTTCCATTCGTGCCCCGCAATGGGTAGGTGGTGGTGTGGTCTTCGGTCCAACTCCACGCAGCTATTCTTTCAAACTGCCTAAGAAAGTTCGTCGTTTGGCCATCAAATCCGCGCTTTCTTCGAAAGTGATCGACAACGAAATTATCGTGCTTGACGCTTTGACGCTTAATGCGCCGAAGACGAAAGAGTTCGCAGCGATCCTTAATAACCTGAAAGTGGAACGCAAAGCTTTGGTTGTAGCGCCTAGCTATGACGATAACGTAGCGCTCTCCGCTCGTAACATTCCAGGGGTTAAGTTTGTTGCAGCTGACGGCATCAATGTTCTTGATGTGCTGACGTACGACAAGCTGATCATTACGAAAGAAGCAGTTCAGAAGGTAGAGGAGGTGCTCGCGTAATGAAAGATCCTCGTGATATTATCAAGCGTCCTGTGATTACAGAACGTACGGCTGAATATATGGGTGACCTGAAATACGTTTTCGAAGTTGACATTCGTGCCAACAAAACCGAAATCAAACAAGCTGTTGAAGCGATCTTCAAAGTCAAAGTTAAGAATGTAAACACTTTGCGCGTCCCTGCGAAGCCTAAACGGTACGGACGTCATTCTGGTTACACTTCCGAGTGGAAGAAAGCATTCGTAACCCTGACTGCAGACAGCAAACCGCTTGAGTTCTTTGAATCGGTATAACATTCTTTTAAGTTAGGAGGGAAACACAGTGCCAATCAAAAAGTATAAACCGACGTCCCCGGCAAGACGTGCTATGTCCGTCTCTACATTTGAAGAAATCACAACAAATGTACCGGAGAAATCTTTGCTTGCGCCGCTGAGCAAAACAGCTGGCCGCAACAACCAAGGTAAAATTACGGTTCGTCACCATGGCGGCGGACACAAGCGTAAATACCGTATCATTGACTTTAAACGGAACAAAGACGGCATTCCAGGTCGCGTTGCTACAATCGAATACGACCCGAACCGTACTTCCAATATCGCATTGATCCACTATGTGGACGGCGAGAAACGCTACATCATCGCTCCTAAAGGCTTGAAAGTGGGCGACCAAGTCATTTCCGGTCCTGGATCTGACATCAAAATCGGTAACACGCTGCCTTTGGAAAACATTCCAGTAGGTACAGTTATCCACAACATCGAGCTGAAACCAGGTAAAGGCGGACAACTCGTTCGTGCTGCTGGTACAGAAGCTCAATTGCTCGGTAAAGAAGAGAAGTATGTAACTGTTCGCCTTTCTTCCGGCGAGGTTCGCAGAATTCTTAAAGTTTGCCGCGCTACAATCGGCTCCGTAGGTAACGAAGACCACGAGCTCGTTAAGATCGGTAAAGCTGGACGTAACCGCTGGCTTGGACAACGTCCTGAAGTTCGCGGTGTTGTAATGAACCCTAACGATCACCCTCACGGTGGTGGTGAAGGTCGCGCTCCGATCGGCCGTAAATCTCCATTGTCTCCTTGGGGCAAACCAACCCTTGGTTACAAAACGCGTAAAAAAGGAAAAGCTTCTGATAAATACATTGTTCGCCGCCGTACGAAGTAATGCGTTTTTACGCATAACTTCCCGGTGGACCGAGCGGTTTGAAATCATCTGAAGTTGTTTCGAAGGGAGGATTTAACCTATGAGTCGCAGTTTGAAAAAGGGGCCTTTTATCGATGGGTACCTGCTCAAGAAAGTTGAAGAGATGGAAGCTTCCAGCAAGAAGGCTGTCATCAAAACTTGGTCCCGTCGCTCCACGATTTTCCCACAATTCATCGGACACACTTTCGGCGTTTACGACGGCCGCAAGCATGTACCGGTTTATGTAACGGAAGATATGGTTGGACATAAACTTGGCGAATTCGCGCCAACACGTACGTACAAAGGACATACGGACGACGATAAGAAAACAAGACGTTAATTCTAGTTCTTCTTTATGAGAGGAGGTTACGAAATTGGAAGCAAGAGCACATGCTAATATGATCCGCATCGCTCCGCGTAAGGCTCAACTCGTTGTTGATTTGATTCGCGGTAAGAAAGTGGGCGAGGCTATCGCAATCCTTCGCCATACTCCTAAAGCAGCTTCTCCGATCGTAGAAAAATTGCTGAACTCGGCTATCGCAAATGCTGAGCACAACTATTCTATGGACGTTAATAAATTGGTGATTACTCAGGCTTACGTTAACCAAGGACCAACGATGAAACGTTTCCGTCCGCGGGCAATGGGTCGTGCAAGCCGTATCAACAAACGCACTAGCCACATCACATTGGTGGTATCTGAAAAATAAGGAGGGAAAACGTGTGGGCCAAAAGGTAAATCCAGTCGGATTGCGGGTAGGTATTATCCGTGATTGGGAATCTAAATGGTACGCAGGGAAGGACTTCGGCGATCTTCTTCTGGAAGATGTCAAAATCCGTGAACACCTGAAAAATAAATTGAAAGAATCCGCTGTATCTCGCATCGAAATCGAGAGAGCGGCTAACCGTGTGAACGTTACAATCCACACTGCTAAACCAGGTATGGTAATTGGTAAAGGCGGTTCCGAAGTTGAGAACCTGCGCAATGAAATTACTAAAATCGCAGGTGGCAAAAAAGTTCACATCAACATTTCCGAAATCAAAACTCCAGATCTTGACGCGATTCTTGTCGCAGAAAGCATTGCACAACAATTGGAACGTCGCGTTTCTTTCCGTCGTGCTCTGAAACAAGCGATTCAAAGAACTATGCGTTCTGGTGCAAAAGGTATTAAAACAGCAGTCAGCGGTCGTCTTGGCGGTGCTGAAATTGCTCGTACAGAAGGCTACAGTGAAGGAACTGTTCCACTTCATACGCTTCGTGCCGACATCGACTACGGAACGGCTGAAGCTCATACAACCTATGGCCGCATCGGCGTAAAAGTATGGATCTATCGTGGAGAGGTTCTTCCTACGGCTAAGAAACAAGCTGCTCAGGAAGGAGGCAACTAATCATGTTGGTACCAAAACGTGTAAAACACCGCAAACAACAACGCGGTAGTCTTAGAGGTCAAGCTAAAGGCGGCACTGAACTGAACTTCGGCGAATTCGGCCTGCAAGCTACAGAACCATCATGGATCACTAACCGTCAGATCGAAGCAGCGCGTATCGCGATGACTCGTTATATCAAGCGTGGCGGTAAAGTATGGATTAAGATTTTCCCTGACAAACCGATCACTCAGAAGCCTCTCGAGGTTCGTATGGGTAGCGGTAAAGGTAACGTAGAGAAATGGGTCGCAGTTGTTAAACCAGGTAAAATCCTGTTTGAACTTGCTGGTGTATCGGAAGAAATCGCTCGTGAAGCGATGCGTCTTGCCGCTCACAAACTGCCGATCAAAACAAAGTTTGTGAAACGTGAAGAATTGGGTGGTGAAGCAAATGAAAGCTAATGAACTTCGCAACTTAACCACTGCTGAGATCGAACAAAAAATTGCCGGATTTAAAGAAGAACTCTTTAACCTCCGTTTTCAATTGGCTACAGGTCAGCTTGATAACCCGACTCGGATCCGTGACGTGCGCAGAGAAATAGCTCGTGCTAAAACCGTTTTGCGTGAAAGAGAACTTGGGATTACCAGTTAAGATAGCTTAGCTGCACTAGCAGCACCCGAACTCAGGAAGGAGGCCAATCATGAGCGAACGTAATGCCCGCAGAGTGCAAATTGGTAAAGTAGTCAGCGATAAAATGGATAAAACCATCGTAGTAGCTGTTGAAACTTACAAGAAACATGATTTGTACCACAAGCGTATTAAATATACGAAGAAGTTCAAAGCGCATGACGAGAACAATACGGCTAAAATCGGCGACGTTGTAAAAATCGTTGAGACTCGCCCGTTGTCCAAAGACAAACGCTGGAGACTTGCTGAAGTTATTGAAGAAGCGGTTATTATCTGATTGTACGGTAGCTTAACCGAAAGGAGGAAATTTCAATGATTCAACCATTTACACGTTTGGCTGTTGCTGACAACTCCGGCGCGAAGGAATTGATGTGTATCCGCGTTTTGGGCGGTACTGGACGTCGTACAGCTCAAATTGGTGATCTGATCGTTTGTTCTGTAAAACAAGCAACACCAGGCGGCGTTGTCAAAAAAGGCGATGTTGTTAAGGCGGTTGTTGTTCGTACTAAACGTTCCGTACGTCGTAAAGACGGATCTTATATCGCATTTGATGAAAATGCAGCGGTTGTTGTTAAAGAAGACAAGAGCCCACGCGGTACTCGTATTTTCGGACCAGTTGCCCGCGAACTTCGCGACAAGGACTTCATGAAGATCGTTTCCTTGGCTCCGGAAGTTATCTAATCAACACCCCAAAGTCCGGCTTGCTGCGAATGGTAAGCCCAGCGCTTCGGGGACCCCGATAAATTGGAGGTGTAGAAGATGCCTAGACTGAAAAAGATTTTGGAGTCTCATAACAATAAACTTCACGTTAAAAAAGAAGATACTGTTATCGTGATTAGCGGTAAAGACAAAGGCAAAAAAGGCCGCGTCATCGCTGCTTACCCTCGTGAGAACCGCGTTCTGGTTGAAGGTGTGAACATGGTGAAGAAACACCAGAAGCCTAACCAACTCAACCCGCAAGGCGGAATCATTGAGAAAGAAGCTCCAATTCACGTTTCTAACGTAATGCACGTTGATCCTAAGAGCGGAAAAGTAACTCGTATCGGTTACAAAACATTGGACAACGGCAAAAAAGTGCGTGTAGCTAAACGATCCGGAGAAGTGATCGATTAATTCACTTATGTAAGAAAGGAGGAACACCATTCATGTCAGCAAGACTTAAAGAACGTTTTCAGAACGAAGTAACACCTGCTTTGGTTCAAAAGTTTAATTACACTACAGTAATGCAAGTGCCTAAAATCGAGAAAGTCGTTATCAACATGGGTGTAGGCGACGCGGTTTCCAACTCGAAAGTACTTGATGCAGCTGTAGCTGAAATGGAACTGATCGCTGGTCAAAAACCAGTAATCACAAGAGCGAAGAAATCCATCGCTGGATTTAAGCTTCGTGAGAACATGCCAATCGGCGTAAAGGTAACTCTTCGCGGCGATCGTATGTACTACTTCTTGGACAAATTGTTCAACGTAACGCTTCCACGTGTACGTGACTTCCATGGCGTATCGAATAAAGCATTCGACGGCCGCGGTAACTACACACTGGGCCTCAAGGAACAACTGATTTTCCCTGAGATCGAGTATGATAAAGTTGATAAAGTACGTGGCATGGACATCGTTATCGTAACTACAGCAAAAACGGATGAAGAATCCCGTGAACTGTTGACTCAACTTGGAATGCCTTTCGTTAAGTAATAAATTCAAGATTCTCCGAAAATATTTAGGAGGTGTCAGGCTAAAGTGGCTAAAACTTCGATGAAAGTAAAACAACAACGCACACCTAAGTTCAAAGTAAGAGCTTATACTCGTTGCGAACGTTGTGGTCGTCCACATTCAGTCCTGCAAAAGTACAAAATTTGCAGAATTTGTTTCCGTGAATTAGCTTATAAAGGCCAGATCCCTGGCGTGAAAAAAGCAAGCTGGTAATTAACGAGATCGGGAAGGAGGTTTACACGAATGACTATGTCAGATCCTATTGCAGATATGCTTACACGTATTCGTAACGCAAACACTGTGCGTCACGAAACTGTAGAAATGCCTGCTTCGACGATTAAAAAACAAATCGCTGAAATCTTGAAGCGTGAAGGTTTTATCCGCGACGCGGAATATATCGACGATAACAAACAAGGAATGATCCGTATTTTCCTGAAATACGGCGCTAACAACGAGCGCGTTATTACTGGTCTTAAGAGAATCAGTAAACCAGGTCTTCGCGTTTACACGAAGAGCAACGAGATTCCTCGTGTACTCGGCGGTTTGGGAATCGCGATCATTTCAACATCGAAAGGTGTTATGACCGACAAGGAAGCTCGCCAGTCTAAAGCCGGCGGCGAAGTTGTCTGCTACGTTTGGTAATAAACGTCACAAAACAAGGAGGTGCAGCAAATGTCCCGTATTGGTCGCAAACCAATTACAGTACCAAGTGGTGTGGATGTCACACTGAATAACACGGTTATTACAGTTAAAGGTCCTAAAGGATCCTTGACTCGTGAGCTTCATAAAGACATGAAGGTCGTAGTTGAGGACAATGTCATCAACATTGAACGTCCTTCTGATAATAAATTGCATCGTTCCCTTCACGGTACAACACGTAGTGTTGTTAACAACATGGTAAGTGGTGTAACAGAAGGTTTCTCTAAGAACCTTGAACTGGTGGGTGTCGGTTACCGCGCAAGCTTGTCCGGCAAGAAGATCGTTCTGAACGTTGGTTACTCCCATCCAGTTGAAATCACGCCTGAAGACGGTATTGAGTTCGAAGTTCCTTCGAACACTAAGATTATCGTTAAAGGCATCGACAAAGAGCGCGTAGGTGCTTACGCTGCTAAAATCCGCTCCGTACGTGAGCCTGAACCTTACAAAGGTAAAGGTATCAAATACGAAGGCGAACGTATCATCCGCAAAGAGGGTAAAGCTGGTAAGAAGAAATAATCTTCTTTACCGCGGCCCCCTCTGGCTTTTTAATGTTAGTCTGCTTGCATCGTAATCCGAAAGGAGTGAAATGAAACTCATGATTACAAAAGGTGATAAAAATAAAGCACGTTTGAAAAGACATCTGCGAGTGCGTAAGAAAGTTCAAGGAACTGCTGAGCGTCCAAGATTGAACGTTTACCGTTCTGAGAAGCACATCTATGCACAATTGATCGATGACGTTGCTGGTGTAACTTTGGCTTCCGCTTCTACAGTGGACAAAGAACTGGCTTCTGAAATCGGTAATGGCGCTAACGTCGAATCCGCTCGTAAAGTGGGCACTTTGATTGCAAAACGTGGTCAAGATAAAGGTGTTAAAGTCGTGGTATTTGACCGTGGAGGTTACTTGTACCATGGACGTATTCAAGCGCTGGCTGACGCTGCTCGCGAAGCAGGGCTTGAATTCTAAGATATTTTTCAAAAGGAGGTAAACGACTTGCGTGTAGATCCGAATACTCTTGAATTGACTGAAAGAGTTGTTAATATTAACCGCGTAGCTAAAGTAGTTAAAGGCGGACGTCGTTTCAGCTTCAGCGCTCTCGTTGTTGTCGGCGACGGCAAAGGCTGGGTAGGCGCTGGTATCGGTAAAGCTGGCGAAGTTCCAGATGCGATCCGTAAAGGCATCGAAGATGCTAAGAAAAATCTGGTTCATGTACCACTCGTTGGCACAACTATTCCTCACCTTGTTACTGGTCACTTTGGCGCTGGCCGCGTATTGTTGAAGCCGGCTTCTGAAGGTACTGGTGTAATCGCTGGCGGTCCAGTTCGTGCGGTTCTTGAATTGGCTGGTGTAGGCGACATTTTGACAAAATCTTTAGGTTCTTCGAATTCCATCAACATGGTCAACGCAACTTTGGAGGGCTTGTCCCGTCTGAAGCGCGCTGAAGATGTGGCGAAATTACGCGGTAAAACCGTCGAAGAACTTCTCGGTTAAGGAGGGAATCCAAGTGGCAAAACTTCAAATTACCCTCGTACGGAGTTTGATCGGCCGTCCGGAGAACCAACGTACTACTGTTAAGACTTTGGGTCTTCGCAAAATCAACCAAACCGTGACTCATGAAGACAATGCTGCAATTCGCGGCATGATCAATCATGTAAATCACCTGGTTAAAGTTGAAGAAGTTTAATTTAAGCTTCTTAGAACTACTGACACTTAATTAAGGAGGTGCAACGAACGATGAAGTTACATGAACTTTCTCCAGCTCCTGGTTCCCGCAAAGAACGCAAACGCGTAGGTCGCGGTACAAGTAGCGGTATGGGTAAAACCTCTTCCCGTGGTCACAAAGGTCAAAACGCCCGCTCCGGCGGTGGCGTTCGCCCTGGCTTTGAGGGGGGGCAAAACCCTTTGTATCGTCGCTTGCCAAAGCGTGGTTTCGTGAATCCTACTCGTAAAGAGTACGCGATTGTGAACTTGGATACTTTGAACAACTTTGCTGCGGATACTGAAGTGACTCCTGAGCTGTTGTTTGCACAAGGGATTGTGAAAGACGCAAAAAGCGGAATCAAAATCCTGGGCAACGGTGAGCTCACTGTCAAGCTAACTGTTAAAGCTAACAAGTTCTCTCAATCTGCGGTAGAGAAGATCGAAGCTGCCGGCGGTAAAACTGAGGTGATCTAATGTTTAAAACGGTTAAGAATATATGGCATGTGAAGGAACTCCGCAACCGGATCCTGTTTACATTATTTATCTTTATTATTTACCGGATCGGTACATTCGTACCGGTACCGGGTGTTAATAAAGATGTGTTTAATACAACAAATAATGCCGGTAGCGAACTGTTCGGTCTTTTAAGCACCTTCTCCGGAGGCGCTCTAAAGAATTTCTCTATCTTCGCGCTCGGGATCATGCCGTATATTACTTCATCGATCATCGTACAGCTGCTTTCCATGGATGTTATCCCAAAGCTGGCTGAATGGGCTAAACAAGGCGAGCAAGGGAAGAAGAAATCAGCTCAGCTTACCCGTTATGGTACGGTTATTCTTGGTCTGATTCAATCTTTTGCAATGGCTATCGGCTTTAACCGCTTGTATGGTACGGAGATGGTACCAAACGCTACGTTTGTTGATTATCTTCTAATTGCAATTGTATTGACAGCAGGTACTTCGTTCCTAATGTGGCTGGGTGAGCAAATTACCGAAAAAGGGATCGGCAACGGGATATCTATTATCATCTTTGCTGGTATCGTGGCTGCTATTCCGCAGCACATCCAAGCGGTAGCAAAGTCTGATTTCATTAAGGATGGCCAGCCGTTCTATAACACGATGAAGACAGTGATCATCCTGATTATCTGTGTTCTGATTGTTGTTGGGGTTGTGTACATTCAACAGGCTATTCGAAAAATCCCTGTACAATACGCTAAGCGTGTTGTTGGTAACAAAATGTATGGCGGACAAAACACTCACATTCCGCTTAAGATTAATGCGGCGGGTGTTATTCCAGTAATCTTTGCTGTGTCTCTTCTACAGTTTCCGGTTATTATCGCGAACTTCTGGTCGACTCACACATGGGCTAAATGGATTACCACACATTTAAGAACCAGCGATCCGCTAGGTATCGTATTGTACGTAATTATGATTATTGGCTTTACTTTCTTCTACACTTTCGTTCAGATGAATCCGACTCAAATGGCGGATCAAATGAAGAAAAATGGTGGATATATTCCAGGCATCCGTCCTGGTAAAACAACAGAGAAGTACTTGGTTCGAGTTATGTCACGTTTGACAATGACCGGCGCGATTTTCCTGGCTGCGGTTTCCATCCTTCCGGTTGTATTCGGAGCTTTGGCTGGACTTCCTCAATCCGTGCAAATCGGCGGTACTTCACTGCTAATCGTCATTGGTGTAGCATTGGATACAATGAAGCAGATCGAAAGCCAATTGATCAAACGGCATTACAAAGGTTTTATTAAGAAGTAGGCGACAGGTTCCAGGATCGGGGTTGTGCGTTTTGATCTCGCCTGGCGCCTTTCGTGCTGTTTCATGCAGCAACTGTTACTCAGAGAGGGAGCGATAAGACATGAACATTCTATTCATGGGACCTCCTGGAGCAGGAAAAGGAACACAAGCTGAAGTCATTGTCGGTACATTCGGTATTCCTCATATTTCTACAGGCGATGCATTTCGTCTGGCGATTAAACAAGGAACGCCTGTTGGCCTTAAAGCCAAAGAATATATCGATCAAGGCCTGCTGGTGCCTGATGATGTAACCGTAGGGATTGTGCGTGAACGCCTTCAGCAGCCCGATTGTGAAAAAGGCTTTCTCTTGGACGGTTTTCCAAGAACTCTTTCACAAGCGGAGGCTCTTGAAGAATTGCTTTCCGAACAAAACCGTCAACTCGATCATGTCATCAACCTGAAAGTGGACCGCGACAAACTGATGGCGCGCCTGACTGGACGCCGCATTTGTAAATCCTGCGGAACCACTTATCATGTGATCTTTAATCCTCCTAAACAGGAAGGTGTTTGTGATAAATGCGGCGGTGAGCTGTACCAGCGTTCTGATGACAATGAAGAAAGTGTGGGTACTCGACTCGACGAATATATCAACAAAACAGCACCACTCCTCAAGTTTTATGAAGATAAAGGATTACTGCGTGAAGTAAACGGTGAACAGGAAATAGGAACGGTTTCGGAACAAATCGTATCCTTATTGCGAGGTTAAGTGTAATGATCATCATTAAATCCGAAACGGAACTGGGCTTTATGAGAGAAGCGGGGCGGATCGTAGCGGAAACGCATAAGATCTTGGCCCAAGCGATCGAGCCGGGCATTACGACGGGAGAACTTGATGAAATTGCCGACAAGTACATTCGCAGTCAAGACGCGGTGCCATCTTTTAAGAACTATAACGGTTTTCCTTACAGCATTTGCGCTTCGGTTAATGAAGAATTGGTGCATGGATTTCCCGGTAAACGTAAGTTAAACGAAGGCGACATCGTCACGTTCGACATCGGCGCTGAGTACCGAGGGTATCATGGGGATTCTGCCTGGACCTATCCGGTTGGCCGCATCTCTGATGAAGCTCAGAAACTCCTTGATGTAACGGAAGGCTCTTTATATGCCGGGCTTGAACTTGTGAAGCCGGATGTCCGCTTGTTTACAATATCTCATGCGATTCAGACCTATATTGAGAAGGAAGGTTTTTCGGTAGTACGTGAATATGTCGGTCACGGCATTGGCACAAAGCTGCATGAGGAACCACAAATTCCAAACTATGGTGTTCCTGATCGCGGACCAAGACTTAAACCAGGTATGGTTCTTGCTATCGAGCCGATGGTTAATGCCGGTAAGCGTTATGTTAGAACGCTTGAGGACAATTGGACTGTCGTGACCGTTGATGGATCTTTATGCGCGCACTTCGAACACACAGTTGCTGTGACGAAGGATGGCATGGAAATACTCACAAAGCTGAATGCGTAGGTGGAGTATTTAGTGGATATCAGAAATGGGCAAATCGGACAGTTAGTTAAGGTGTTGAAAGGGAAAGACGCTGGCTCCTATGGAGTCATAGTCGAACGGATTGACGATAAGTTTGTTCGTATTTCGGATGGTGACAAACGCAAGTTTGATCAAGCCAAACGCAAAAATCTCCAGCACTTGGAGCTAACGTCCTGGATAAGCGAAGAGGTTGTAAACAGTTTAAACGAAAACGGTCGGGTTACGAACGGAAAATTGCGTCATGCAGTTATATCGTTCCAGCAATTCACCGATACTAGAACCGAAGAGAAAGGAGACTGACTTTGGCTAAAGAAGATGTCATTGAAGTCGAAGGTACGGTTATTGAACCGCTGCCGAATGCTACTTTTAGAGTAGAGCTTGAGAACGGTCATCAAATTCTTGCCCATGTTTCTGGTAAGCTGCGGATGCACTTCATTCGTATCCTTACGGGAGATAAAGTGGTCGTACAATTGTCACCTTACGATCTGACTAAAGGCCGTATTACTTATCGTAAATAGATTCCATTACCGCTTTTCAATAGATTTGTGGTATACTATTAAAGTTGGGCTTTCATGAAGCCTCATAAGGCTCGCGAAGAGAGTTTTGCGTAGCGGAACTGTGCGAAATGCTTTGAAGCCAGTTTTACTTACTAAAACTTATTTCGTAGCTTTTGGCCAGTTACTCTATGGGAAACTTTAAGGAGGTAATAAGCATGAAGGTAAGACCTTCTGTTAAGCCAATTTGCGAAAAATGCAAAGTCATTCGCCGCAAGGGCAACGTTATGGTAATTTGTGAAAATCCGAAGCACAAACAAAAACAAGGTTAATTTAGAAGGGGGTGTAGCGTAAAATGGCACGTATTGCTGGAGTGGATTTGCCACGTGATAAACGCGTTGAGATCGCCTTGACTTACATTTTCGGAATCGGTAAGACGACTTCCCAGAAAATTTTGGCTGAAACAGGCATCAATCCGGACACTCGCGTTCGGGATTTGACGGAAGATGAAGTGGGCAAATTACGTGAAACGATCGACAAAGAGGTTAAAGTAGAAGGCGACCTGCGTCGTGAAATTTCCTTAAATATTAAACGTTTGATGGAAATCGGTTGCTACCGCGGTGTACGTCACCGTCGTGGCCTGCCTGTTCGTGGTCAACGTACTAAGACTAATGCTCGTACTCGCAAAGGTCCTCGTCGTACTGTAGCGAACAAGAAGAAGTAAGAAGGGAGGATAACAGACAATGGCTAAACCTAAAAAAGTCGTACGTACTAAACGTCGTGACCGTAAAAATATTGAATCTGGCGTGGCTCATATCCGCTCCACTTTCAATAACACGATTGTAACGATTACTGATCCGCACGGAAACGCGATCTCCTGGGCAAGCTCAGGCGGTCTTGGTTTCAAAGGATCCCGTAAATCTACTCCATTTGCTGCACAAATGGCTGCTGAATCTGCTGCTAAAGCTGCGATGGAACATGGTATGAAAACTGTCGAAGTTATGGTTAAAGGTCCTGGCGCCGGCCGTGAAGCTGCGATCCGCTCGCTTCAAGCTGCAGGTCTCGAAGTTAACATGATTAAAGACGTAACTCCGATTCCGCACAACGGATGCCGTCCTCCAAAACGTCGTCGTGTCTAATTGAAGCCAGCCTTTAGTGTGGTATAACGGCATCATCATTTGGTAACAATGGATGTTTAGGCATACTACATGAAATTTAACTCACAGGTAGAGTTTCATTAGGAGCGACGCTTCGAAGG
Source organism: Paenibacillus pinistramenti (assembly GCF_005869875.1). GTDB lineage: Bacteria > Bacillota > Bacilli > Paenibacillales > Paenibacillaceae > Fontibacillus > Fontibacillus pinistramenti. The sequence continues at coordinate 11,592 of NZ_VAWG01000018.1, read as the reverse complement.
AGGGTAATGCAGTGATAGAAATCGAAAAGCCAAAAATTGAAACCGTAGAAGTTAACGATAACGGTACTTATGGGAAATTCGTAGTTGAACCGCTTGAGCGGGGATACGGCACGACTCTGGGCAACTCGCTTCGGCGTATTCTGTTGTCCTCTCTCCCTGGTGCTGCGGCAACTTCGGTTCAAATCGATGGTGTTCTTCATGAATTCTCGACGATTCCTGGCGTAAAGGAAGACGTGACGGAAATCATTCTGAACTTGAAAGCTCTCTCGCTCAAAATTCATTCGGACGAGGAGAAAGTGCTCGAAATCGATGCTGAGGGCGAGGGCGTTGTCACTGCAGGTGATATTCGTGCGGATAGCGATGTTGAAATTCTGAACCCGGATCTTCATCTTGCAACTTTAGGTCCTGGTTCCAGACTTCATATGCGTATCTTTGCAAACCGCGGACGCGGTTACGTACAGGCCGACAAGAATAAACGTGAGGATCAGCCGATCGGAGTCATTCCTGTCGATTCGATCTATACACCGATTTCCCGTGTGAACTACGTTATTGAGAACACACGTGTCGGACAGGTAACGAACTACGACAAACTCACCATGGAAGTTTGGACGGATGGCAGCATTCGTCCGGAAGAAGCAGTAAGTCTTGGTGCCAAGATCCTTACTGAGCATCTGTATCTGTTCGTTGGTTTGACTGATGAAGCTAAAGATGCAGAGATCATGGTTGAGAAGGAAGAAGACAAGAAAGAAAAAGTGCTTGAGATGACGATTGAAGAACTCGATCTCTCAGTTCGGTCATATAACTGCTTGAAACGTGCAGGTATTAATACCGTTCAGGAGCTTACTACGAAGACGGAAGAAGATATGATGAAGGTTCGTAACCTTGGTCGTAAATCTTTGGAAGAAGTTCAAGAGAAGCTTCAAGAGCTCGGGCTTGGTCTCCGTTCGGAAGACTAATTCTCGTCTGTCTAAGCTTTGATAAGGGAGGGAAAAACAGATGGCATACCAAAAGTTGGGACGCGACTCCAGCGCTCGTAAAGCTTTGTTTCGCGACCTGGTAACAGATTTGTTCTTGTATGAGCGTATCGAAACTACTGAGGCTAAAGCTAAAGAAGTTCGTTCGATCGCTGAGAAGCTGATTACGAAGGCAAAACGTGGTGACTTGCACGCTCGTCGTCAAGTAGCTGCTTATGTTCGTCGTGAATCTATCGACGGAGAGCAGGATGCAATCCAAAAGCTTTTCGCTGATATCGCACCTCGTTACAACGAACGTCCAGGCGGATACACTCGTATCCTGAAATTGGGACCTCGCCGCGGCGATGCTGCTCCAATCGTTTACCTGGAACTGGTTGACCGCGCTTAGGTTGTATTTCTAACCTGGCTGTGATGATAAACTCTCTGTAGCGGCTGCCGCATGGCTCAGCTATCGGAGAGTTTTTCTGTTTCAACCTCCCTCTGAAGCGAGGATGAACAATTTGTGGAGGACATAAATTTGCGCAATTTACTGATGACAGTCTGTTATGACGGTACGAATTACTATGGATTCCAGACGCAGCCGGGTGGAAATACGGTACAGGATTGCATTGAAGAGGCGATAAAGGGCTTAACGGGAGAAAGCATCAAAATCCATGGCTCTGGCCGGACGGACGCCGGTGTGCATGCACGCCAGCAGCCGTTTCATTTTATTACGTCTTCGAAGATTCCGTTTGAACGTTGGAGGATGGCATTAAATGGTCGTCTGCCTGCAGATATTCGGATAATTGATGCAAACGAAGTGCCGCTTGATTTTCACTCCAGACGCTCAGCCAAAAGGAAAACCTACCGGTATACCATTAATGGTAACCGGGTGCCCGATGTGTTCTGGAGGAACTATCAGCTCCACCATCCCGGTAAGCTCGACACGGAAGCCATGCGTCAAGGACTCAGTTATCTTGTCGGTACACATGATTTCACTTCGTTTGCTTCGCGTCATTCCACTAAAACCAGCCACGTCCGTACCATCTATGAAGCAGCGCTTGAAGTGGATAACTCACCTTTATATTCTGGCTCAAATGAGCAGGGGATCATTCATATCATGCTTACTGGTAATGGATTCCTACAGCATATGGTCCGTATCATTGTGGGAACGCTGCTTGAGGTTGGGGAAGGAAAACGGAAGCCAGAGGATATACAAACCATTCTTGAGGCGGTAAACCGCAAAGCAGCAGGACCTACAGCTGAGAGCAAAGGGTTAATGCTGTGGAGTGTGGAGTATGATGCAATAGAGCTGTAAGGGATGAACTTAGGGGCCCAATACAAGTCTTTTGAAACCATCCCGTTAACCTTAACGTATTCCCTCAAAAAGGGTAAGGAGGACTCTATTACATGAAATGTCCAGTTTGTCACGATGTGCGGATGAAGGAAATTCAGAAAGACGGTGTATTGATCGACGTGTGTCCGGAATGCAAAGGGGTCTGGCTTGACCGAGGGGAGCTGGATAAGCTGCTTGGCGGAATCCGCGAGATTCGTCCTGCATTTAATGAGTGGACAGAAAGCCGCGGTTATTATGACCGTGACCATGATGATGACGATGAGTACAAACGCCGTTCAGGGAATCCCTATTATCAGCAGGGCAAAGGATACAACTCTTCCCACGGACAAGGCCATTATAAGCCTAAGAAGAAAAAGTCCGTCTTGGATGTGTTCGGAGATCTTTTTGATTGAATTTTTTTGATTGAAAAAGAATGTCTCTGCTTTTTGAATCGGCCGATTATGCCTGTGGGTTCTTGAGGTGGAATAAATACTTAAAAGTACTTGCGTATTTATATTCTATCCTGTAGAATATAAGTTGTGTTTCTTGATGGCTATCCCACGGCCCCGAGTCAAGAAGTGCACAAAATGTTTTAACAACATGCTTTTTCTAACGATGAATAATCAACGAACGAAGATAAATATACGGGTTTAAAATTTAAGGGTTACCTTGATTTGACCGTATACTAAAAGACGATTTGTGATGAGAACGAAGGAGGATCTTTTCATGCGTACCACCTATATGGCGAAGCCAAACGAAGTTGAGCGCAAATGGTACATCATTGACGCTGAAGGCAAAACTTTGGGTCGTTTGGCAAGTGAAGCAGCTGCGCTGATCCGCGGCAAACATAAACCACAATTTACTCCTCATGTTGACACTGGGGATTTCGTAATTGTTATCAATGCTGACAAAGTTACTTTGACAGGCAAGAAGATGCAAAACAAGAAATATTACCGTCACTCCCTGCACCCAGGTGGTTTGAAAGTGACAGTTGCTCAGGACCTGCTTGCTACTAAACCTGAGCGTATGATTGAGTCTGCTGTACACGGCATGCTGCCTAAAACACGTCAAGGCGAGAAAATGAAGCTGAGACTGAAAGCATACGCAGGCACTGCACATCCACATGAAGCACAAAAACCAGAAGTTTACGAACTTCGCGGATAATTAAAAGGGAGGACAGTTTCATGGCACAAGTACAATACTATGGGACAGGTCGTCGTAAACATTCGGTAGCTCGTGTTCGCCTTGTACCGGGTGAAGGACGCATTGTCATCAATAAACGTGATATCAACGAATATTTCGGTTTGGAGACTCTCAAACTGATCGTAAAACAACCTTTGAACCTTACTGAAACTTTGAACAGCTACGACGTTATCGTTATCGCTAACGGCGGCGGCATTTCCGGTCAAGCCGGCGCAATCCGTCACGGTATCTCCCGTGCTCTGCTGAAAGCAGACCCTGAGTTCCGTCCAGCTTTGAAGAAAGCCGGATTCCTGACTCGTGACCCACGTATGAAAGAACGTAAGAAATACGGCCTCAAAGCAGCTCGCCGTGCTCCTCAGTTCTCCAAACGTTAATATTCCTTGTGTATCAAGGATTCAAAAGCCCTTGGCCTTATGGCCAGGGTTTTTTTGTTTTTCACAAACTAAAGTGTACAGTTACAAATTTGGATGCCCGTTAATAAGATAAACAAAGGCCCAATTGAGAAAGAGTGGCTGCAATTTGGGATAAATTTATCAAATAGCATTGACAGGATTTTATACGAATGTTACTTTACTTTTATAATTCTTATTAGTTTAGTCGGACTTGTTTGCTTTAATGTATGATAGAATCGCCAAGAATTAGCCTGAAGGAGAGAGAAGTATGAACTTAATGGAGAAAGAGAAACTTATCGCTGAGCAAGCGGTTAAACTCGAAACGGCCAGCGCGGAAGAGATTATTGCCTTCGCTGTGGAGACGTTCCCTAATATCACTTTTGCCTGCAGCTTTGGCTCAGAAGACGTTGTTTTGGTGGATTTACTGCAGAAGGTTAGCCCGAAGACGGACATCTTCTATTTGGATACCGATTATCATTTTAAAGAAACCTATCAAACACGTGACGTATTGGCTGAGCGCTATAACATTGATTTTGTGCGTGTATCTCCATTGCTTACGCCTGAACAGCAGACTGAGCAGCACGGACCAGAGCTTTGGACGGTTGACCCTACAAACTGCTGCAACATCCGTAAGGTAGAGCCGCTTACCCGTATTTTGTCGCAGTATGATGCATGGATTACGGGTATCCGCCGCGATCAGGCGCCTACACGCGCTAATGCGAAGAAGATTGAATATGATGTTAAGTTTGGACTGGTTAAATTTAATCCAATCGCAGACTGGACTTCCGAAGACGTTTGGAATTACATCCGTGATAATAATGTGTTCTACAATCCTCTGCATGACCAGAACTATCCAAGCATCGGCTGTGAGCATTGCACACGTCAAGTAATGCCAGGCGAGGATCCAAGAGCGGGCCGCTGGTCAGGCTTTGAGAAAACAGAATGCGGATTGCATAAATAAGGAGGACATCCACAAAATGACGGCAATTTTACCTCATGGCGGTACATTGGTTAATCGAATCAGCGAAGGTGCAGAACGAGAAGAACTATTGAACAAAGCAGCAGGCCTGCCGCAAATTGCAGTCAGCCGCTGGGCGGTTTCGGATTTGGATTTGATCGGGGTAGGCGCGTTTTCGCCGCTCACAGGCTTTTTGAATGAAGAAGATTACCATTCTGTCGTGAATAACATGCGTCTTGCGGATGGAACAGTGTGGAGCATTCCAATTACCCTTTCAATTACAGAAGAGGAGAAGGGCAAACTGTCCATCGGCGGGCAGGCCGCTCTTGTTGGCCAGGAAGACGGTGTTATTTACGGCTTGCTGGATGTTCAAAGCATTTACAGCGTTGATCAGAAGGAAGAAGCGCGCAAGGTGTTCAAAACGGACGATCCTGAGCATCCTGGTGTGAAAAAGCTTTCCGAACGCTCACCTCTATACGTCGGCGGTCCGGTTACCGTCTTGAATCGTCCAACCCCTGAACGGTTTCAGGAGTTCTACTACGACCCTGCTGAGACTAGACGGATCTTCGCTGAAAAAGGTTGGAGAACCGTTGTGGGCTTCCAAACCCGCAACCCGGTTCACCGTGCCCATGAATATATCCAGAAGAGTGCGATGGAGATTGTGGATGCGCTGTTCCTGAATCCGCTTGTCGGCGAAACGAAATCCGATGACGTACCTGCGGACATCCGGATGCGCAGCTATCTTGTTCTGCTGGAGAACTACTACCCGCAGAATCGTGCATTTCTTGGCGTGTTCCCGGCAGCCATGCGTTATGCAGGCCCTCGGGAAGCTATTTTTCATGCGCTTGTGCGGAAAAATTACGGCTGCACCCACTTTATCGTAGGGCGCGACCATGCCGGTGTAGGCGACTACTATGGCACTTATGAGGCGCAGGAAATCTTCAGCAACTTCACGCCTGAGGAGATCGGCATTACGACGCTGTTCTTCGAACACAGCTTCTTCTGCAAGAAATGCGGCAACATGGGGACAAGCAAGACATGTCCTCACGGCAAAGAAGAGCACCTCACCCTGTCCGGCACAAAGGTACGCGCTCTGCTTAGAGACGGTCAATGCCCGCCTCCTGAGTTTACACGTCCTGAAGTAGCGGAAGTGCTTATTAACGGCATGTCCCAGCAAGCCGCACATTAAGCGGTATATTCGTCCACCTTGTCCCATATAGATGATTAGAGTCTATATGGGTACGGAGGTGGTTTTTTTTATGAAACAAAGAAAAACAGTTACGCTGTGGATTTCCGTCAGCAACGTTAAAAGGATCCTATTTATGGCCGTTCTCCTAACTCTGCTGGCAGGCATTTTGTTTTATGAAGTTCCAGTCAAGAGGGTATCCAACTACTGGAGTCTGCCGCTGGCTGGCAAAGTGATCGCGCTGGATCCGGGTCATGGAGGGCCTGATGGCGGGGCATCGAGTAAAGACGGGACAATTGAGAAGGAGATTAATTTGTCCGTAGCCCTGTATCTGCGTGATTATCTGCAGCAGGCGGGGGCAATCGTTTATATGACGCGTGAGGATGATAAAGATTTGGCCGATACCGATACCAGCGGCTACAGCAAGCGCAAAACGGAGGATTTAAAGAAAAGGGTGCGGTTAATCGAAGAGAAGGAAGCCAAGCTGATGGTGAGCATTCATATGAACAGCATTCCCTCGAACAAATGGAGAGGCGCCCAGACGTTTTACCATCCCAGCCATCCGGAGAGCAAGGTATTCGCGGATTTGGTACAAGAAGAGCTGCGCACCAATCTGGAAAATACAGACCGCATAGCCAAGAGTGCGGATTATGTATACCTGCTTAAAGAGCTGAAGATCCCTTCTGTTCTTGTTGAAGTAGGATTCCTGTCCAATCCCGACGAGTCCAAGCTGCTGGGTGACGAGGATTATCAGCGCAAAGTCGCTGCCTCCATCTATAAGGGCATTCTTCGCTACGAAGCAGGCGAGAAAGCAAAACCTACCACTTGAGCAAATGAATCATGTATAATGTAAGCACATTCAGATAGACCAAGCCTGGGCTTGAATTATAGAATAATCGAGGTGTGCTTTCATGATCACTAAAGAATGGGTATTGGCGGCCCTAAGGCCGGTTGCAGAACCAAATCTGGAGCAAAGTTTGGTAGAAATGCAGTGGATACGGGACGTGATGATTAAAGAGGACCGAATTTCTTTGACCGTCGTGACAGCAGACCTTACGGACGAGCTGAGAAGCAGACTTGACCATGAAATTAAGAGCCGTCTGGCTCAGGCGGGTGTGGAGGATATTCATATCCGGTATAGAGAGGCTTCCGCCAGTGAGCGTGAGAAGGCCGGAATCCAGCTTCAGGACGACGAGGTAGGCCCGGGCGGGGGAAGCCTGAAGGGGCATGGAGTTGGCCTTGAGAAGCTCCCGCTAATGGATCCAGCCTCCGGAGTCAGCTTTATCGCTGTGGCCAGCGGAAAGGGCGGCGTTGGCAAATCCACGGTTACCGCGAATCTGGCTGTAGCGCTTGCCCGCCAAGGCCAGCGGGTCGGGCTGATTGACGCCGATATCTACGGGTTCAGCATTCCCGACATGATGGGCATTGAAGACGCTCCTAGCGTTGAGGACGGCGTTATTATGCCGGTAGAACGGTTTGGCGTGAAAGTGATGTCGATGGGCTTTTTCGTCCGTGAAAATAATCCGGTCATCTGGCGTGGCCCGATGCTTGGGCGGATGCTCCGCCAGTTTTTGGAGGATGTCAACTGGGGCGGGCTGGATTTCCTGCTGCTGGACCTGCCGCCTGGAACAGGTGATGTGGCGCTTGATGTGCATCAAATGCTGCCTCAAAGCAAAGAGATCATTGTGACCACTCCACATGCCACAGCCGCGTTCGTAGCGGCCAGAGCAGGGGCTATGGCGCTGCAGACGGATCACGAGCTGCTTGGTGTGGTGGAGAACATGGCTTATTACGAGTGCTCCTCTTGCGGGGAGAAAGACTATATCTTTGGCCGGGGCGGAGGAGCGCGCTTGGCAGAAATGCTTCATACTGAACTGCTCGCTCAAGTTCCCCTTGGCGCACCGGACAACCATCTGTCCGAGCCTGATTTTTCACCGTCCGTCTATAAAGAGGATACCCATACAGCAAAGATTTTTGCAGAAGCAGCAGCCAGCATTATCGAAAAATGCAAAAAAGGACTGACCTGAATGGTCGGTCCTTTTTCCTCTTCTCTAATAATCGAACGACAAGCTCGAACGACAAGCGGCCTCTGTCTAACTTCCGCTCCCGCTTCCGCCGCCACCGCCGCCGTTGCTGCCTCCGCTTTCTCCGCCGCTTTTGCTTCCTTCCTGTCCTGAGCTCTGCTGGCTGCTTTTTTCAACCTCGGGCGTCAGCTGCTCCTGAACTACCGTTCTAAGCAGATCCATAATTTCCATTTTGAAGATCGGATTCTGCATGGCCTCCTGCATAATGGTCATCGTTTGTTTGCGGTAGTCAGATGTTTTGGTCAAATCGAGAAACATTTTGGCAACCTCGGGTGATTTCATGATGTCCATCACGGACTTTTGATAAGTCGGGTCTTTGATCAATTGAAGATGAAGATCCTTGCTTTGAGAATTGATAACCTTGGCAAAATCCCCCGCAAACTGGGGATCTGTCATGATTTTTTCAATTTCTTTCTTGTATTCAGGAGCCGTTATCGTTTCCTTGACTGCCAACCGGACGTCGTTGTAGCTTTGATTAGGCAGCAGCATCTTAATCCCCAAAGTCCCCGAACTACCAGATGAACCGCTTGAACCGGATTCACCCGACCCGGAATCTCCGGAGGATCCAGAATCTGAGCTTGAACTTGAGCCCGATTCCTCGCTGCTGCTTGATGACCCAGAAGAGGAGGTAAGGGATTCCATGATCGCTTTTCTGCCTTCGTCTGTTTTTAGAATATCAATAACCATGGTCTTGGTCTCTTTATATCCCCCTTGGGCGGGGGAGGATGAACTCTGCTCGGAACCGCAAGCGGCAAGAGGTAGAATAAGGGAACAGATAAGACAAAAGGTTCTGCAGTAACTGATCGCTTTCAAGGCTCGCTCCTCCTTTTTACATCATGCTGTGAATAGTATGCGAACGGGAAAATTGAATTATTCCTGAGAATAAAAAACTCCCCAGTCAGCGACTGGGGATCTCAAGCATCATCAAATCTAAAGACCAAAACCGGCAGCGGTTTCGAATTCACGGCGGATCCAGGCCTCATCGTTAACTTCAGTCCCTTTGGTATTAGCCTGGTCGAGCAGGTCTGAAACGGTCACAAACTCATACCCTTTCGCCCGAAGCTCGTCAATAATGGCGGGGAGAGCCTCTTCGGTGTATTTGGCAATGTCGCTGGCATGAAGCAGAACGATATCCCCCGGATGGGCCTTTGAAACAACACGGTTTACGATGGCTTCAGCGCCTTTGTTCATGTAATCTTGAGAGTCGGTATCCCATTGAATCACTTTATATCCCATGCCGTCAGCAATCCGCAGCACTCTCTTATCGAAATCGCCGTTTGGCAAACGCAGCAGCTTGGGTGTCTCTCCCGTCAAATTGGTCAAAATGGTATGGGCAGACTTAAGCTGGTTTGCGATCTCCTCTTCGCTGAGCTGGCTGTAATTCTCATATTTATGCCCATGACTGCCGATTTCAAATCCTTGAGTCTGAATGTCTTTGACGATTTCAGGGTGCGTTTGACTCCATGGCGAGGAGAGGAAGAAGGTTGCTTTCTGCACCCCTTTGTCTTTGAGCAGCTTTAAAATGGGCTCAGCCCGCTTGTCCCCCCAGCTGATATCAAACGTCAAAGCAATCACCTTTTTTTCGGTTGATACGCTGTACACGGCTGAAGGACTGCTCTCAGAGAATACCGTAATATGGTCGCTCTCCATGTAGACGACCCCTGCTGCCAGCAAAGCGGCTGCGACAATAAAGAAGTAACGCTTAATTTTTTTTCCGCTGAATACATAAAAAAAGTTGTTCATCATCTGCGGCTGCACCCTCTCGTTATCAGATTTGCAACATCAATTGGTACAAGTGTATGCTCGTACCGGCTGGCAATATGACTCCTCGTCCTGTCTTCAAAGAGTGAGAGGTAGGTCCAAACAGGTTTAATCCTTAGGAAGCCAGTGAATCCAAATAAATATTGGAGGTACAAATTCAAAAATGCTTACATTTCCTCTTCTCCGTTATAAGCGGTCCATGCTGATCGCAGTTCTTTTATTTGCAGCAGGGATCGTGTTAGGAACCGTCAATACAGCCTTCCTACAGTCTTTAATTTCAGGGGAAGTTGACAAACTCAGACAGGTCAGCAGCGGTCTGAAGGCAAGCGCTCAGCCTGAGCTGCACTTTTTTGTTTTTATTTTTATTAACAATGTTACTAAGAGTGTTTTGGCTATTTGGCTGGGAGCCTTTTTTGGTGTGCTGCCTGCACTGTTTCTGTTGCTGAATGGCATGGCGCTTGGATTTGTGGTAGCTGCAAGCGGGGAGGCGGGAGTGAACATCAGCCAGCTGATTGTCAAAGGACTGCTGCCGCATGGAATCATTGAAATACCTGCTCTGCTTATTGCCAGCGCTTACGGAATCAAATTTGGCGGATTAGTTTGGAGAACTCTGCTGGTCTCCGGCAGACCCAATAAGGCGGGAACATTAAACAAGGAGTGGAAAAATTTCCTCACTTCGGCTGTCGGAACCACCCTTTGGGTCGTTGTCCTGCTGGCAGTCGCTGCCTTGATTGAAAGCACGTTTACTTATCATTTGATGCAAAATTAATTTTAATTTTCCCTCAGGATTCATAAATTACCAGGAAAATGAGCATAACAGTAAAGCGATTCCCGAATATGGTTTATCTGCCCAAGAAGCAGGTTAAACAAAGCGTACCGGGGATTAACAATTAAGGAGGAATTCACACCATGCTGGGTATGCTGTTTAATGACAAAGAATGCAGAGAACTCGACTACGTGCTCCGCAAAGAACTCGACGAAATGCTCCTAGATCTAAGTGACCAGAGACTCGATCAGGATATCCGCAGCGCAATTGCCAAACGATATAATACCGTATTTCGCATGTATGCCCGTTTCGCACCTTCTAAGGAGTTATCCAAGTACGCCCGCCGTACCCGTACACAAGCTAAGCCATAAGGCGACAATAAATAGACTGAACTAAAGAATCGATCCGGCTTACACCGGAGAGTTTATAGCTGATTTAACAACTGGGTCTGTTCTTTTAGTTCAATCTATTCGTGGGGTTGACAGCAATTCAGGTTGTATGATAAATTAATGACCGTTGATTTTGTAAGGATCATAACTAAGAGAAGAGAAGCAACCTTGCTTTTTGAATCTAAAAAACTTTTTAAAAAAAGTCTTGCAAATATCAACGGCAATGTGATATATTATAAAAGTCGCCGCTGAGATGCGGTGAAGAGCGAAAGTGAACTTGATCTTTGAAAACTGAACAACGAGTGAGAAATAAATAACGAGTAACAACTCGTCAGATTCAAAATGAGTCACAAACTTTACTTTTATGGAGAGTTTGATCCTGGCTCAGGACGAACGCTGGCGGCGTGCCTAATACATGCAAGTCGAGCGGAGTTATGAGGGAGCTTGCTCCCGATTAACTTAGCGGCGGACGGGTGAGTAACACGTAGGCAACCTGCCTGCAAGACTGGGATAACTACCGGAAACGGTAGCTAATACCGGATACGCAAGGGAGTCGCATGATTC
>NZ_VAWG01000017.1 GCF_005869875.1 Paenibacillus pinistramenti | reverse complement strand
TGCTCAATGGCAGACACAATGCCCTTTAAACCATCGGAGATAAAGAGCAAAACCTCTTCGGTGCCGCGTGCTTTCACATCTTGAAGGAGATCATTCCATAGGTAAGCAGACTCTGTTGGAGCAATGGTGTACGCTAACACCTCTTTGGAGCCATCCTCACGAATACCGACGGCCAGATAGACGGCTTCTTTAGAGACCGTATCCCTTTTGACAGCAACATAAGTGGCATCGATATACACGCAAACATAACGCTTAGCCAGCTTGCGTGTCGTGAAGGCATCGACATGTTCAACCATGGTCTTCGTCATATTCGATACGGTTTGCGGTGTGTAGTGATGTCCATACATTTTCTCAATGAGGTCCGCAATCTCCGTCATCGTCACACCTTTCTGGAACATGTGAATGACGAAGGATTCCAGCGTGTCATTGGATCGCTTGTACGGAGCGATCGTTTGCTGTTTAAACTCCCCGTTGCGATCCCTGGGAATAGTGAGCTTTAAATCACCATATTCGGTGTGCAGTGTACGTGAGTAGCTGCCATTTCGAGAATTTCCCGAGTTTATGCCTGCACGGTCGTACTTCTCATAATCTAAAAATGCGGTGAGCTCGGTTTCTAACAAGCGATTCATAGCCATTTCCAAATGATTGCGAAAAATCTCGGTTACGTCCTGCTTTGTGACTAGAGCCTGGACTAAATCTGATGTAAAATGATTCATAGGGAAGACCTCTTTCTTGTGAGTTGGTTGTGGTGACTTAATTCTACAAGAAAGGTCTTCCTTTTTGCTATTTATCTATTTACACAAGATATTTTACGCTCTCTTTATATTATATATTTTCAGATATTCCATTACTTTCTTGGCTGTTTGAACCAATCTTAAAACTATATTTAAAGCATCTACGCTTCCTTTCCATATTTCTTTCTCGGGCTCCTTCCCCTGTGCTCTTGGTGTCCAAAATATACGCTATGAAGATAAAAAAGATTAGCTAGCATTTCTCTGCTGCATTGGCCAATTTCCACTAATTTCAATACACGCCGGTCCCTTTCCCCATTACCTCTCCTTCAGGGTGCACAGTATTTACTCACTCCCCCTCCCAATTCACCCAACAATGACGTAGAATCTGGGTCAAAAAAGTTATTAAATTAGAGTAGTGTTCATAGTCAAGAAAAATTTAAGGATTGATTAGATGTGAGGGCAGCAAAATATGGACGCAACAAGTGATAAAAATCCTGATAATACAAGTGGGTTAAGGCGGTAGCTCTTCTCCATTTCTTCCCTAATTTAAGAAATAAGCCGAGAAAAAACAGGAGAAAGTATCTGGATTTATCTCGGCTCTTAACACGTTTTTTAATAACACACTTTGATTGCTTATAACAATTTATTCTGCACCTTCCAAATGCCCTTATCAAAAAACATATTTATACCAGAAGCTCTATTGTTTCTTCACCCCAATTAACCTGGCATTTCAAATTCATCGAGCAACACAAATATTCCACTTATTGGCTTAAGTTGTATTTCAACTCACTTCTCCCCCATGAAAGCCACGGACATACATCTTATAGAGGCGAAGAAGATGTCTAAAAAAGGCATGATTCAAATACTGAATATCGATCATTAGAGATTCAGATGTAACCGTAACAGACTAAGAAATTCTTAACTAGCATGATCCTAGGTTCTTTCTCAAAACAAATGACTTATGAAAAATACTGATGCTAGACTGAATAGTAGACACGGAGAACCGAGAATTTTAGAATAAACCTATTCAGAATTCGAGGTGTCCGAACATGACGAAAAAGTACGATAAGGAATTTAAATTGCAAACGATCCAAATGATTCAGGAGGAAGGGAAAGCCGTGGCGCAAGTTGCCCGGGAACTGGGGGTAAGCGAGAATACGCTGTACCGATGGATGACGGAATACAAGGAATCCGGCAAGCAGGCCTTCCCTGGTAGTGGTCAATTGAAACCGGAGGACAAAGCTTTACGAGATATGCAAAAGCGAATCCGTGATTTGGAAGAGGAGAACGAAATCCTAAAAAAGGCCATGCACTACTTTGCAAAAGACCGACGCTGATATACGCATTCATCTACGATCAACGCTCCAAGTGCCGTGTGGCGAAGATGTGCAAAGCATTGGGCGTATCCAGAAGTGGATACTACAAATGGAGCAAAATGAGCTGAATCAGCAGTTTCAAGTGTTGGCTCCCAACAAGACCTGGGTGACTGACATCACCTATGTCTGGACCGATGAAGGCTGGCTGTACCTCGCAAGCGTCATGGACTTGTACAGCCGTAAAATCGTAGGGTTCCATATGGATGAAAGGATGACGAAGTCGCTGGTGCTGAAGGCCTTAGAACGCGCCTACATGCAGCAAGGGAAACCGAAGGGAATCCTTCATCACTCTGAACGCGGCAGCCAGTACGCCTCACTTGACTACCACTACCAGGCGCGGATAAAGGACTACCATATGTTAGGCAGCATGAGCCGCAAAGGCAACTGTTATGATAACGCCTGCATCGAGTCGTTTCACAGTGTGATCAAGAAAGAACTGATCTATCTGGAGAAATTCAAAACACGGGAGCAGGCTCGAAGACGCATTTTTGAATATATCACATGCTTCTACAATGGAAAAAGGATTCATTCTTCCATAGGGTACCATACGCCCAATCAGTACGAACGTATGTGCCGTCCTGCGGCATAATATTCTCGGTTTTATGTGTCTACTCTATTGACAGAGGTACACTTAGATTGTCATCTCTCCATAGCTATAAATAACACTATTAATAAAAAAACCAAAGATCATTTGCTTGATCTCTGGCAATTTTTATCGATATGCCTACATACGTTTGACAAATCATTCTCACTGTCAAGGTAACCCTCAAAGAACAGAACATTTTCAAATAAAGCTCTCTATTTGAGTGATTGCTAGCAATCATTGCTAGAACGCCTTAAGCGTAATATATACGGTTTTATATGGTCTTCCATGACATCATGGATAGAATATCCCGGCCTACTTGCAATTCGATGACCCTCGACGTCGTCAACACTTTTAGGTACATGCCAATGCCACGGATCAAACTGTGTAATCTCTTCAGGTGTTCCACCAGGATGGTAATGAGCGTGGAATTTTTGGATGATTGCTCCGTTGTTGGCATACCAATCATAATAGTACTCAATGAGTTCAGTTCCCTCAAAAATTTCACGGCAACGAAGGTTCCCATTGTAATAGTGAAACGTAATCTTGGCGTTTACTTCTCTGCCTTTTTTGTGATCTAACTGTTTTCTTTCTGTCTCAGAAAACCTTACCTCCAATATTTCATTGTAGAGGTATTCCAAGTTAGAGAATATTGTCTTTTTAAGACCAAGAGTCTGCTGTCGCACTAGCTAACCTCGCTTTATATGACCACCATATCGAGGCATCAGTATCTTCTTCTGACAGTTCTTTGATTGTTTTATCGCCAAATACCTGTTCAAGTGGCCCGCCGTATTTTTGTTCAAATTCTTTAATGGATTTTTCTAGATATGTTACTTCATCTACTTCGGGCTCCTGGTTTTCAGCTTCCCAATTGGCTTTAAGAACCGAAACAGAGACCGCTTTGCCATTTGCGAATGTAACTACCGAATCCTCCGGAATTTTCGTCCAGCGTTTGCCCTCTTTCTCAACTCCGCTAATTTTCCCTTCACGAATCCAGGTATTAATCGTTTGAACAGTAACACCAATGTACCTTGCAACTTCAGTAGTTGAAAAGGATACCGTGCTCGCTTGCTCGTTTCCGGACTCTTGGGAAATGTGCTGAAGCAATACAGAAGCATACGCATAAAGTCTTTCCTTATCGAGAAGGCTAGTTTCATCCCATAGAGGGATGTACTGTTCAGCTCCTTTCACTGTAAAAAGCAGGTTTTTTAAAAGAGCCGCCGTAAGAAGTTGATCTGTTTCAACCATTTTCCTAATAAAATCATGGGCGCTTGACCCCGTTAATATTGTTCTTTCTATTACTGTTGGACGCATAATCATATCACCTCTCACCTCCATTATACAGTGTATGTTCAGTCAGTCAACAAAGTGAATATAAACTGAAAGTAAACTTAAGAATAATTATTAACATCCTAGAGTTATTTTAATCAATAGTTGTCCTTACCCCTTAAAGCCATATCACCTCCCCCACTTTTCCTCCATCCTCTCTCCACTCGCTTGTCCTATTTTTAACGAAAAAAACCGAGCCCCCAGGATAGAACACCCGGATTTCACTCGGCTCGAAGCACAATTTTGAGATGGTTTTAGTTGGTTTTAGATGGTTTTTAGATGGTTGTGATAGCTAGATTCTAGACCTTCAGGCAGCCCCGGAATCCCCTTGCACCGTAGTAAGATTCCGCGCCATTGTGGTAGGCAAAGACCGTGTCATAACGACGATCGCAGAAGAGGGCGCCGCCGAGCTTGCGAATTCGTTCCGGTGTCTCCACCCAGCTCGATGATTTCGTGTCAAAGGCTCCAAGCTTCTGCAGATCCCGGTATTGTTCTTCCGTCAACAGCTCGATGCCCATAGCAGCGGCCATATCCAGCGCGTTATTCGCCGGTTTGTGTTCTTTTCTTGATTCCAGCGCTTCCAGATCGTAGCAAATACTTCGGCGGCCTTTGGGACTTTCCGGCGAACAATCGTAGAAGAGGTATTCTCCCGTCTCTTCATCACTTCCAACAACATCCGGCTCGCCTCCGGTCCGTTCCATTTCACTCAGTGACCACAGTTTTTCGATATTCGTATCAAGCTTGTCCTGAACATCAGACCATTGAATATCGTTATGGCGGTTCCTATTTTTCTCAAAACGGGCCTTCAGCTTTCCGAGCAGCTCTTCACGTTGTTCCGGTGCCAGCTCCTTAGTAGTCAAGTCGAATTCCTCCCCAAACTTCATACTTATCAACCTTACAATACCATATCCCAGGGACCTGCTCCCAATCGATTTGGAAAAATAGTCTACGGCAAGCTCCTCACAACCTGCCGCCCCGCAGCTCATAAAAATACTGCACAACCGGATGCTTCAGCCTCATCTCCCCGGCCAGGTTTACAATCCGCTTCTTCCCGACCCTTCTGTCCACCAGGGCCAGAATATTTAATAGAATATCGCTGCTCTCCAGGCTTTCCTCGATAGAAGTCGTTAGAAACTTATTCGCAGTAGCGGTAAAATTCGATTTGCTTAAGGAGGACTGGGCGGACAACAGCTCTTTGGCAAGCTCTGTCATTTTTCTGTTTCTGGCAATCACGATGAGCCGGTCCTCCGGCACGCTGCCTTTGGTCTCTTGTCTAACGGTTTCGATCTCTTCCGGGCTGATGGGAATTTGAATCTCCGGATCATTTTTGATCGCAAGCTCCGTTTGGTACCACCGGATTCCGCTGGCCTTATCGCTCATATTAAATACGTTCTTTCCATCTACCGCAATATAACTGCTCCCTGCTTTATCGGGTAAATAGCGGTAACTTGTGGCACGGTACTCGACCCTGCCATTCAGCGCAGGACTGAGAAAGCTCTCCAGCTGCTGCTTTAATTTGCTCCAGGACATGTCATCCCCCTATATTCTTAGGCTCTCATAGCCAGCTTTGATTCGATCGCAGATTGCCATATCCATAAAAAACATCCCGCCAAGATGGGGGATGTCTCCATTATTAATCAGCAGAATTCTGTCCCCTGCTTCCAAACCCATCCAGCAGCGCACGCGCTTCATTGGTCGACTTCGCATTCATCAAGCTGTTTCTCAATTCACTTGCCCCGCGGAATCCGCGGACATAGATTTTGAAGAAGCGGACCAGGGCACTGAAGGAACGCCGCATCTCCGCCGAGTATTGATCGTGGAGATCCAGGTGCAGCCGCAGCAGATCGAGCAGCTCATCGCTGCTGTGATCTCTGGGTTCTTTTTCAAATGCAAACGGGTTATGAAAAATCCCCCGCCCGATCATAATGCCGTCCACGCCATACTGCTCAGCGAGCTTAAGGCCGGTCTGACGGTCAGGAATATCGCCGTTAATGGTGAGAAGGGTATGAGGCGCCACCTCATCACGCAGCTTCTTGATCTCCGGAATCAGCTCCCAGTGCGCGTCTACTTTGCTCATTTCCTCTCTCGTCCGCAGGTGAATGGACAGGTTCACAATATCCTGTTTCAAAATGTGGGTTAACCAGCCGCGCCATTCGTCTACGGCGGTGAAGCCGAGCCTTGTTTTTACACTGACGGGCAGGCCCCCGGCTTTGGCGGCTTGGATGATATCGGCTGCGATTCCGGGACGGCAGATCAGGCCGCTTCCTTTTCCATTCTCCGCTACATTCGCTACAGGACAGCCCATATTGATGTCAATTCCTTTAAATCCTTCCTCCGCCATCCCGATACTCATTTGCCGGAAATATTCCGGCTTGTCCCCCCAGATATGGGCGACCATAGGCTGTTCATCCGCTGTAAAAGTCAGCCGACCGCGCACACTCTGGTGCCCCTCCGGGTGGCAGTAGCTCTCTGTGTTCGCAAACTCTGTAAAATATACATCCGGTCTGGCCGCTTCACTGACCACATGGCGGAACACCACATCCGTCACATCCTCCATGGGCGCCAGTATAAAAAAGGGGCGCGGCAAATCACGCCAAAAGTTATTTTTCATATCCAAAACCTCTCTATCACTAAAAGGATCGTTCTTTATCCTGAAATGGTTAAAGCAAATTAAAGCAAATTATATCATACCCCGAGGGTAAAAAACGCAAAGAAGACAATGGATCGTTCCCATCGCCTTTCGATGTCCTTGCCTCTACTACTTTATTTCGAGGGGGAACTTATTCTATTTTACGGCTGCCAATCGGTATGGGCTTTAAAGCCAAGGGCTCCATCGAAGGTGAAGTTAAAGTGACGCCATCAATTCTTGTCACAGAGTCTCCCCGGGCGTCGATTGCTAATGATCCTGCTGTACAGGCCGTGTTGAACGCTGAGGCTGAGCGGTTGAAGAAGGCGTTCTACAACGTCTCCGAGCTAAGCGTAAATCCTTCAACGACCACATCTTCGTCAATCTCGATCAGGAGGCATTTTTTTCCTTGAAAATTCACCTGTCTCACATGCCGTAAATCTTCTGGACTGATCGAAATCGTGGCCACCTTCGTATTAATCTTGATGGACTTCGAATTGAATTTTGGAACGACACTGCTCGCTTTGAACTCGTAGTTTCTGTCGTCCACGATGGTTTGGAACGCCAGCTCTACCTTTTCCGCCGTCACGTTCTCCACGCCGCTTACCGTCAGCATCCGTTCCACATCTTTATAATCCAGCGTTGGCGGTTCTTCCTCTTCATTGGTCTCGATGACCTGATGAATCTCCTCGTATAGACTGGCAATCGTCGAGGCATCGAGCGGCTCTTCCGCCACCGTGTTTACGATTTCCTCAAAAATAGATCTCTCTTCCAAGGCCGTAACGGTCTTCTCCGCATTCAAGACCTCCTCGATAAAATGCTGATTCGGCTCGTTCGCCCGTCCCGAGCAGTACAGAATCCGGTTCACATCGGAATACCCATCGGTCACGCTGGGGTAGAAAAAGCCCTGCTCTGGTGTGCTTAGCTTGATAATCGGATCCACGATGACATTGTACTTGAATTCCCGTTCGAGATAATCAAAAAGAAGGGTTTTCCGTGGCTGTTCCGTAGAATTCACCGAGCATAAAATGAACGGATTTGCGAACATCTCGTTATTTTCACTCTCCTCTGCTTCCTCGTTCCGGGCCTGGGTCGGCTTGTAATATTGTCCGCGGGCGAAGGTGACCACTGTATCCCGTTCATATTGGGCGTCCGCCAACATTTTCTCCACCAGCAATAGCATCAGATCCTGCCATTCTTCAACATCACCAGTCAACAGGCCTTGATGCAGAAGGATCCGTGTGGGCTGCTCCGCTTCCTCATGTAGCTTCAGCTCGAACAGCTTTTGATCCATTTCCCCGGTCAGCAGCTTTTTGAAATTCCCCATATGCAGCTCCTGCTTCTCCCTGTCCACCAGTTCGAACGGCTGCCGCTCATAATGATAAATTTCACTGCTGTCCTTCATAATATAGACGTTCAGGATGTCGTACACATGGAGCTTTTCGTGATCCAGCTTAAACTGCTTGCGAATATAGGCAACTTCTTTTTTTAACATGATTGAACAGACAACTCCTAGAAGTAGATTGTTCTTCCAGAATAAACGTAATAAAAGCTCTTTGTCCAGAAGGGTCATAATTTCCTGTCACTAGGCCGCTAATAACAGAAGCCCACCAAGCACAGGTCAAACGGCATCTAAAAAACCAAAACCACCCGCAGCACGGGTGGCTTTGATCCAAACTGCTTTATATTCAAATTCTGAACCTTCACGAAACCATTTATCAGCTTAAAATGGCAGGGCGTTTATAATCCGCTTTTCTTTTTAAAATAACGGTACCCGCGGTATCTTCTCCAGGACCCAATGTAGGTGCCAGCACCCTTTCAATCACTACCTTACCCGAGATGCCTGTTCCCTGAACAAAACCCCTTTGATGCGTCTTACGGGTGTTTCTTCTGTTCATGTTACTTCACCTCCAAAAATATAGTGGATTGAACTCATTAGCTCCTCATTCTCATTCATCAAGCTTTCAATGTGTGAAGCCGCTATTCCTCCGCTGATCGTCAGATGAATCGTAACAACCAGTTCCTTACCCACAGGATAACATAGCAAATATACGCTCGCAACACCCGTTTTATTGTACAAAATTGCCTGCTCGGTTCCGGTCAGGTGCACGTCAATGACTAAGGGCTTGGAAGCACTCTCTGATTTATATTCTTTAAAATCATAAAATTTTCCGCGTCCGACATTTCCGGCGACCTGCCTTATTCCATCTGTCCCTTC
The DNA here is from genome assembly GCF_005869875.1 of Paenibacillus pinistramenti. Classification (GTDB taxonomy): domain Bacteria; phylum Bacillota; class Bacilli; order Paenibacillales; family Paenibacillaceae; genus Fontibacillus; species Fontibacillus pinistramenti. Next base: position 54,447 of record NZ_VAWG01000017.1, on the reverse strand, counting down.
TACGGTCCAAACCGCAGCTCCAGAGACCTTGGCACTTGCAATTGTTCTTGTGTCGTACGCCGTTCGGATGGCTTCATATAGATATTCATATCTGCGACCTGGGTCAGCCAGAAGATCCTTGTTAAACTGGATTAAAAAGCTGATCAACGACTGGTGCGCCGGATTCACAAATGGGCCCAGCTCTTCAATCTTTTCGCGGATCGAATCACAGGCTGTTACTACTGCGGCATCTTTATTACTCATAGACGCATCATATGTAATATACGTTAACCCGTGCAGGTCAGAAGGAATATGAAATTCTGTAATTTCTTTAGACTGATGTGTTCTACTCGATTCAATAGGAACAATGTAAAAGACGCGCTCTCTGCCTAACCGCCCCCAAAACAGCCCCATCTCGAACAGGGTATTGTCCCGCGGAGCCAGGACCGTTTTTCCCCGAAAATCGACAATATCGTCAGGACCGAATACAAACACAGCAATATCGTTATGATCCACTTGTGTTTCTAAATCATCCATGGTTGCATTATTTACTTTAAACACGCCTGCGAACCACGGAGTTATTTCAGCATAGAGCTGCAGCTCACGCATTACAGCCGTGGCATACCGTTTTGCTTCTGACGATGATCCAATAAATAACCTCGGCTTTGGTCCCTCCATCCCGTTCCCCCTTCTCAGAAATTCGATTACTCGGTTATTCAGCTACTCGATTATTCCATTACTTATCTATCTGCCATTACTATTCATACAGACAAACCTGATAAAATTATACAGAATTGGGCGTTTGGAATCTATCTTTGATGAATCTATTAATTATCTGAACCCTACATTACTGTAAAATATAAACGATTCACTACAAAAATCCCCCTCACCAGCGTGAGCCGTAATTAAATAAATCACTGGGAGGACACTATTATGTCAGAAGAAACTGTTAAAAACGAACTCTTTCACGCCTACTACAAACGTTGGATTACAGTTTACAAAGAAGGTGCGATACGGTCAGTTACAATGGCAAAATATTTGATGACCTATCAATGGTTGGTCAAACTAGCCCCTAATTTGAAAGTTTGCGAGCTGACACGCATATCTTATCAGCAGTTACTAAATGATTATGCTGCAGAGCACGAACGTCAGACAACGATGGATTTTCACCATCAACTTAAAGGTGCAATTCTTGATGCCGTTGATGAGGGCTTAATTGAACGCGATCCAACACGCAAAGCAATCATCAAAGGCAAAACACCCCGTGACAAGAAACCGCAATACTTGAATCAGTTTGAGCTTCATACGATGCTGACAAATTTGAATTTGGAGCAAGAAATCAACTGGGACTGGTTCATTCTTCTGCTTGCAAAAACGGGTATGCGATTTTCAGAGGCTTTAGCGTTAACCCCCAAAGATTTTGACTTTACACACCAAACATTGTCTATCAACAAGACCTGGAATTACAAAGGTGATGGTGGATTCTTGCCAACCAAAAATCAATCCTCGGTACGAAAAATTCAACTTGACTGGCAAACCGTTATTCGATTCTCTCAATTGCTGAAGGGGCTGCCGGAAGATAAGCCGATTTTTGTACGCACCAAAGGAAAAATCTATAATTCAACTGTAAATTCCGTGTTGACTCGTTTATGTGGGAAAGCTAATGTGCCTAACATTTCCATTCACGGCTTGCGGCATACCCACGCGTCACTTTTATTGTTTGCAGGTGTCTCCATTGCTAGTGTTGCACGGCGACTAGGACATGCAAGTATGACCACAACCCAGAAAACCTACCTCCACATTATTCAGGAACTTGAAAATAAAGATATTGACCTTGTAATGCGTTCATTATCTAGCTTAAGCTAGATCACCGCTATCCGCTTAAGGCTCACGCTGATGAAGGGTGATGAGGTTGTCGAGGTTCTTAAATGTCTTACCGATTTTCTGCTGCTCCCGAATAGATGGAATCGAAATAATTAACTTTTCAAAATCTGGCATATTAACAGATTGTACGGTTGTCCCCGTCTTAACTATTGAAGTGAGAATCGTATTCTCTTTCATTTCAAGTTGGCTGACGAAGAAGTATGTGTCTAGTATTCCACTATCCAATAATAGAGCCTTGATGTCTTGATTTATTGCAACATCAACGGTTGGAAGGGTAATTGGGAACATTCGCGCAAGAATACCACTCCTTGAAACAATCAGCGGAGTGAATGCCGGAACAACTTTTGTAGCCGATTCACGTACTGCCTTTTCGGTTATTGTATAGGTCCCTGCAGAAACATATCTGTCTTTTATTTCCTGTGATGATAGCCACACAATATCGCCATTCCAGTAGGCTTTGTTTGCCTTTGAAGGCGTAGCTCCACCGACCATTTTTACAACATCCCCCAACCTACGCTGTTCCCAAGCGAAAGAACGAAAGCCTACAAAAAAGAGCCAAGAATAAATATTCTTGACTCCCTCTTCCATCAGTTCTTACACATTTACACCTAAAATTCTCAACTGTTCATTAATCTTAGCTTCAAGATCAGCGATTTCCTGCTTGTCCTGCTCTAATAGCTTAATCACTTCATCCAGGTCAATGGTTTCTTCTTCTTCAGATGTATTCACGTAGCGAGGGATATTCAAGTTGAACTCGTTATCTTTGATTTCTTCAAGGGATGCCACATGAGCATATTTATCAACATCCACACGATTCCGATAGGTTTCTACGATCTTGTTGATGTTGTTATCCGTAAGTTTGTTTTGATTCTTGCCTTTTTCAAACTCTTTGCTTGCATCGATAAACAAAATATCTTTTGTTTTACGATTTTTCTTGAATACGAGAATCGTCGTCGGGATGCTTACACCGTAGAACAAATTGGCGGGGAGCCCTATTACCGTATCCAGGTAGTTCTTCTCAATGATGGTTTGGCGAATCGCTCCTTCTGCTGCTCCACGGAACAAGACACCGTGTGGCAGTACAATTGCCATTGTTCCCGTATCATTCAGATGATATAGACTGTGTAGAATAAAGGCGTAGTCTGCCTTTGTCTTCGGAGCAAGCTTACCATATTCGCTAAAACGCGCGTCTTTCAGTTTCGTTTCGCTGTTATCCCAATGAGCAGAATAAGGAGGGTTCGCAACAACAGCGTCAAAAGAGCGCGGGCGGTCAATACCTTTTTCATCCGGTCCATCCGGCCAATCGCTTTCCAGTGTATCTGCATTAGACAGCGTCATGTTGTTAAATGAAACGCCATGCATCATCAGGTTCATACGAGCCAAGTTGTAGGTTGTTGTATTCTTTTCCTGGCCAAAGAACTTGATAGCCCCCGGCTTATCTCCGCCTGGCAATTCCTCTTTCACGGTTAAGAGCAAGGATCCAGATCCACAGGTCGGGTCGTACACGGCGAAAGTCTTGTCCGATTCTTGTACACCCTCCGTTACGATTTTAGCCAAAATTTTAGAAACTTCATGCGGGGTGTAGAACTCTCCGCCTTTTTTCCCTGCGCTTGCTGCAAACTGACCGATCAGATATTCATAGATCGCGCCAAGAATATCTTGGCCGTCTTCACCTTTATAATCAATCCCATCAACCAGCTTTACAATCCGGTTAAGTGATTTCGCCCGTTCATTTGTAGAGGAACCAAGACGAGAGTCTCCAAGATTGATATCGTTAAACACGCCACGAAAATCTTTCACGGCTTCTTTGTTTAATTCAGCGTTCTTATTGAAGTTGTCAAACATCGTTTGATAATCACTTGGAATGACCATGCTATTATCAATCTTATCAACTAAAGATGCCCATGTATCCAGCGGTGCTATGGCATAGCCTAAGCTTGCAGAAATATCCTCCAGGTAGTCATTCAAATCGTCACCCTTCGCTTGTTCTAAATAGGCTTGATTGATCGACTCGCCTTCGGCCACATCGAGAACATTATTTTTAACTAAATATTGTTCTTGGTGCTCGGACAGATAACGATAGAACATAAAGGCTAAAATGTAGTTTTTGTATTCTGCGGCGTCCATGCTTCCGCGAAGCTCATTCGCCATCGCCCACAGTTTGGTTGTAATGGTTTGTAGATTATTGCTCATCTTGATCTTTTCCTCCTAGTTATTCAATCGCCAAGTTTACTGCTCATTATCAAGGTCTTCCGTCCTGTATACGTTGTAACCCTCATAATGATAGCTTGCGTCGATGCCTTTCATATAGACTTCACGGTCATTGATTTTGTCGGTAAGCGCAGTTTTAAGCAGAAGCTTGATTTCAACGTCCTTGACGGGACTTCTTTCCATCGCAAGCAGATAATCATCTTTATCGACCTTGCTCCAATCGACAACTTGCCTCAATTCTCTTTTCAAAATAGTGTCAAGCCATATTCTCATGCTCCTCCCATTGCCCTCTCTGAAGGGATGAGCCACATTCATCTCGACATATTTTTCTATGATTTCATCAAAGGTGGATTGCGGCATTTTTGCGATATGTTCCAGCGCAGCTTCAAGGTACATAACGGGTACGAACCGAAAACCGCCCTTTGCAATATTTACATCACACACTTTTCCGGCGAAGTCATAAATATCCTCGAACAGACCCTTGTAAATTTCGGATAGTGCGTTAAATGTTCCCTCCAATGTATCCAACAAACCTGATTCAAACATTTCAAGGGCTTTTTTCTTACTAAGTTTCTCTTCAGCGCGAGCAAGCTCCGAAGAATTGGTAATTCCTAGCTTGTTATTTAAAACCATAACTAGGTCCTCCGATCAAACAAACATTTGTTGGAGTAGTGATTTCTTCAGTTGCTGCAGGTTATCCAGTTTACGCTGATGAAGGGTGATGAGGTTGTCAATATGCTTAAAAAAGTTGCCAATTTGAGTTTGTTCTTCTTTTTCACTTGGCATAAAAAATTCAAATGTATCAATTTCTTTTGAGGAAACATTGGGCTGTGCTCCGGATACTAAAACAGACTTTAACTTATCTGCAAACAAATCTGAGCGAACAACTGTCGAAATAAATGTATAATCAGCTACACCTATATCCGTAAAATAACCAACACGTTGGTTTTGATAGATCTTGATTCTATTGGGGTTATCAAGTATAGAGACCTTTCCGGTGGTCGCCCCAGACATTGCTAAAACTGCTGCTTTATCTGGCAAAATAAAATTTTCATCTTGCTCTAACTCGTCATAATGGTCAAATTCTCCACCAACATCACCATTTGATAAAATGTTCGATATTTTCACAATAGGCACTCCGACTTTTGTAAATAGCTCGCTTTTGAAAGCGAAGCCTCCACGCAATGGTGATACTTCCCCCAACTTACGCTGTTCCCAAGCGTCAGTGAATCCAGGAAAACGAACTTCGGGAAAATCTTCGCCATCTTTCGGAACCATTTTTTGGAGCAAGCCAGCCTTCATATTTTTCACGTTATTTAACTTACGCTGATGAAGGGTGATGAGGTTGTCTAACTGGGTAAAAAATTCCCCGATTGCTTTTTGCTCTTTATAATCCGGCGCAATTACCTGAACACTATTTATAGCGACTTTTGATAAACTCGGTACACCAGTAGACTCATCTTTTTGCTTCCAGTTTACTTTTTGAAAAATATTGAAAATGAAGTCCAAGTCATTTCTATCTTTCGGAACGGCATAAAATAGCGTATCTACCGTCCAAAACGGTGCTTTTAAGATATACGGCTTGTCTATTGTTCCTTTTCTTCCAATACCGATTGCATCTTGGTTATACGATAAGGCTTCACTTACGCTCAGCATATATCCACCTGTTCCATAAACAGGAATATCACCATCAGCAAGGTGCTTATAATCTCGACCGCTTCTTACATCAACAAGTTGTGATAACTCACGCTGTTCCCAAGCATCAGTGAACCCAGGAAATCTTAATTTGGGTACATTTTCTTTATTGTCGCTCATTTCTGCTCTCCCTGTATTTTCTTAATAACTTTATCAAAATCAGAAACTATTTTTTGATGTTTGTTGAATTCTTTATACTCGCCAATAGCCTTTTCATGAGCAGTGCTTTGTGAAATACGCCCATTCCCTTCCAAGATTTCATAGCGATTGAATGCTAAAAATTCATCAATGCTTTTCGCGAAATCCTGCATTCCCAACAAAACCTCGTCGTCGAGCAGACGTTCCACATAGTCGAAATATGCTGATACGTTGCGCTCCAGACTGCGAATTTCTTTTTCCGATAAATAATTCTTTGCAATTAATACGTCAGATTGTAAAATACGGCCATCGGGAGAGTTCTTCCAAGAAGTAAGTCCCATGTGTTCTTTGTCTTTATCGGCACTGTCATAAACAATTTCAGCAGCCGTTTTGCCTGTAATCGCATAATGAAACTTGTTCTGAACGGTCGCATTTCACTTGCTCGAATGGAACGAACGGTTTCAATCAGCTCGCGGAAGTAATCCTTGCCGAACACATTCTCCCCTTGTTTCATACGTTCAACATCAATTTTAAAACCTTTTTGAATATAATCCTTCAAAATATCCGTTGCCCATATCCGGAACTTCGTTGCCTTTTGTGAATTCACACGATAGCCAACGGAGATAATTGCATCCAAATTAAAATACTTTACTGGCCTTGTTTGTGTTTTCCCTTCAATTGCACCGTGTTGAGTGGTATTTTCCAAAATGGAAACAACCACTCTCTCATCCAATTCTCCAGACTCAAAAATATTCTTTAAGTGTTTGCTGATTGCTGGGACTCCAACATCAAAAAGTTCTGCAATAGCCTTTTGAGTTGCCCAAATCGTTTCGTCCTGGATAAGAACTTCCACCTTTTCATCCGCATCATACATTAAAAATTGGATTTCGTTCATATGAACCTCCAGTTCACGGACTTTGTTGTATAGGTTCAAACCGTTTACCTTTCTGCCAACTCATCCGCTAGTTGGTAAATCGCGTCGCGCAAGCCGTTTCGGTATTTCATTCTCGGCAAGGACTGCACCTGCTCATCATGAGCAAGCGTCTGGTAGCTGGAGCTTGCTTGAGCGATAATGTCACGGATTTGACCGGTATCATCTAGATCCTGCTGACCGTAGCGATGGCGGCTGAACAGCTCGCGCATTCCGCTGCTGGTGATAATATCCGTAATTCCCCACTTCACGCGGAAGTCAAGGAACATGCGATCCAGGCTAACATTATTCGCTTGCTGGATGATTTGTTCACTGTCACTTAGCTTCACAGGATATTTGAAGTCAGAGCCTGCAGGCGGGAAGTGGCCTTTGATAATGGCATCAGCCGCATTCATGATCTTGGTCGCGTAGCTCCGATCGTCCAATCCATTGGCGAATTGGTTGATTTTCTCCTGCGTCGCTTGGGCTTCCTCCTTCTTGCCTTCGTGAACCTGGTTCAAGAGTTGCTCTACGAGTTCAGTCAGGTAATCATAGTCTACCTTCACATCTTTCACGTGTGTCATCCGCAGTTCGATTTGATATAGAGGAATCTTCTTCTCTTTAGCAATATGGGACTTGAGTTCATTGGTTAAGACGGTGGTCAACATGACTTCCTGTTCTGGCGTCATCCCCAACTTCCCTAGTAACTCATCCGGATCATCATAGTTAAATCCGACCTTCTCGCCATCCACTTCTTCGGGATCGTATTGCTTTAATTTGGCCATGCCTCGGTTATATTCACGGAGCAGATCAAGCATATTGTCCTTTTGCTTCTCAGAAGGCGGCAGCTGTTGAAACTCCGTCGTTAAGCTGCTTAATTGATCAACCACTTGTTTCACTTCGGTAAACACGTCTTCAAATGGTTTAGCAATGATCCCGTCTTCCTCATTAGAATTCCGTTGTTCGTCCGCCGACAAAATGGCTGAGTTTTTATTCGCATAAACAGCGAGAGCTTTATTCATCAGCTTCTCGTTTTGCGCAGGCCAGCGGTAATTGACTATGCGTCCCCATGGTTTCTCCTGCATATCCGCAATCCGGTTCGTGCGTGAATAAGCCTGGATTAACCCGGCACCTTTCAACGTTCTGTCGACATACAGCGTGTTCAGCTCAGGCGCGTCAAATCCCGTTAATAATTGGTCCACCACAATTACTAAATCCAGGAATTTTCCATCGGTGGCCGTTTTATTTAAGCGTGTTGTCACTTCTTGCGTGTAGCCAGAGACATTATCCATTCCAAACGCTGAGCCAAACTCTGTATTATAAGCTTGAATAGCTTCGTACAACCCTTGATTTGTGGCGAGCATGCTATCGCTGTTGGATGTGTTTTGACTGAACGTAACGGCAACTTTTAGAGTCTGTCCACCGTTCTTCTTGTTCTCTTCATTGACCCGTAAAAACTCCTTAAAATACATCATCGCCATGGGTGTACTGGCTTTGCCGCCGCCAACGTGAGTTGTAAACAAAGCATTGTACTTGCCTTCATTCGAACGGTTGCGCCAATGTTTAAAGATGTCTTCCACAACCAGTCTGATGTGATCCAGATTCTCATCATAGAAACTCGGTTCCACCGCATCGTCCATATCTTCCGGAGAGAGATTGTCGATCTTCTGCTGAATTTGTTCATCCGTCCATTTGGGATAACGTTCACGGAAAAACGCAGGCAGATAGACTTCCTTCATCTGTTTCTCATCAATGGTTGTCTCAAAATCAACCTTAAATCCTAACACATTCCGGTCTGCGATCGCTTCACGAATGGTATAAGCGTGCAGCAGCGGACCAAAAATATCTTCCGTTCGAAGCCCCGTGGTCGTTTCATCAAACATCGGTGTTCCGGTATACCCAACCCATGCCGATTTCTTAAAGGCTTTCTGGATATTTTTAAAAGAATCACCGCCGGTTGAACGGTGTGCCTCATCCACGATAAACACGATATTCTTGTCCGGCGCTTGGAAAGATTTACGTTTCACCAGTGTATCCAGTTTTTGTACGGAAGTGACAATAATACCGTTATCTTTACTCTTAAGCTTGCGGCTCAGATCGGTGGTGTTATTCGTGTCCTGAACGCTGCCAAAAGTGTCTTCTGTCGCATCGGGGTCGTAGGCTCTGTAATTTTCATTGGTTTGCTTGGTCAAGGCAATTCGATCCACCACAAAGACAACCTTGTCCACTTTCGGCAGGCGGCTTGCAAGCCAAGCGGTCTTGAAGCTTGTAATCGTTTTGCCCGATCCGGTGGTATGCCAAATATAACCGATCTTATTCATTCCGAATTCAAAATCTGCACGCTTCAACTTCTCGATCACGTTCTGTGTTGCATACACCTGGTAAGGACGCATCACCTTCAAGGTTTGTTTATTCCGGGTTCCGTCCAGAATCATGTAGTTGGTAGCCATTTGATGCGCCATGGGAATCGAGAGCATGGAATCCGCAAATTCCTTCCAGCCACGCACGATCGTATTGTCACTCTTGCGCTGCCAGTTGAACGCGAAGTCTTTATTAAATTTATCCGAGGTCGTATTGGCCATGTACTTCACATTGTTTGGCGTGATCGCCACCAAAATCTGCAAGGTGGAGAAAATATCACGATACTGCTGTTCATCCGCATATTGTTTCATTTGATTGAGCGCTTCATTGACATCACGCGTGTCCGTCTTTTCCTCAATTTGAATGATGGGCAGACCGTTGATTAGAAGCGTTGTGTCGAAACGGCAATCTTTTTTCCCCGTGATTACTGCCGGCCGATTAATTTGATTGACCACTTGATACACCGTATCTCCAGCGCCGATTTGCTTCTGATCGAAGACCGTTAGAAACACATGACGTCCATCATCCAAATCAATCTCGATTTGCGACACCCCGTTTAATCCATACAAGAACTGTCCCGCTTCGTAAGGCGTCTGAAGACCGGAGATAATCTTCTTCACCTGATTAAATTCCACCACACTTAAAGGGTGATCCAGCGTGTTCTGATTATGCTGTTCCAGAATGGCCTTGAAGTTATCCCAGAGCTGTTCTGTCGTTTTGATCTGAGGTTCATATTTCCAAAGTTTCGTTTTCACTATGTAGTCAACATTTGATTCTTTGGCAACAAAGCTGCCTATTCCTTCAAGATGTTCCTGTTTGGTAACAGTGCCACTCGTAAGGTATTGAATTAATTCCGTTTCAAATTGATTCTCGGTCATTTATTACTCGCCTCCCTAAGCTTCTCCAGCACTATATTCGTTTCGGATTTTGCCGCTCTATTTCTTAAGGCTTCCAGCCGTAATAGATTGAAATAAAGCTCACCTATCATCCGCTGTCTGTCTATGGTTGGCAAATCCGGCAGCTCAAGTTCTTTCACTTGTTTCAGCGTGTATTTTAGAACTTGAGAACCCTGTAATCCCACTTGAAACTGCTTCTTGATGGATGGATCTTCATTAAGCAAGAAAACAAGATATTTGGAATCAATTTTGTTGCCAGCCACTAGTTTGACGTAGTTTTGCGTGTATAGATACCCCTGATGCTTCACGCCAATGATCGTAGATTTTCCCGATATCAAACTGAAAACAACATCACCTTGACAGAGCGTATTGACCTTATCAAAGGTTCGCACTTGTTTGCCGTCACTACCATTTGAATCCATACCCACCAAACCCGCTTCAAGATCGGATTGACCATAATAGGTGTACAGTGGCGCCGTATGATCAGATGTTCCTATAATCCTAAATTGAGGCGAACCACTTACAAACTCAACCACATCCTCTAATTTTCTCATGTGAATTCGTGCCTTTCTTAAATTAATATTTCAACGATACTTGTATCCTACCAGAATATTCCTGAAAGTGCAATGATGTTTTTATTAATTTCGAAAAATTACATTTTAAAAAAAGTTGTCCACTCCATCACAGAGCAAACAACTTTAATCTGATAACTACGACATATGAGTTATTCGAGGGCGGATTTACCTCTCCCTACCCTTGTAGGAAAGGTCTGATTGCATGGATCACCTACCTTAGTCGTGTTACAAACTTTTTCATCCGTGTTTTAAAGAAAAGGCCGAGGAAAAACAGGAGTAAACTTCCGCTTTTCACTCGGCTCGTAACATGACTTTTAGGCTTCAGCACGATTATTTAGGCTCTAAGATGACTTTGACTGCTTCTACAATGTTGCCTTACTTACTTTAAACACGCCAGCGAACCACGGCGTTACTTCCGCATAACGCTGCAGCTCACGCATAACAGCGGTTGCATCCGGTTTTGCTCCTGACGATAATCCAATAAATAATCTCGGCTTTGGACCCAGTCTGATAAAATTATACAGATTTGGGCGTGCGAATGCCCCCCCGAACATCCATTCGTGACAACCCGTTGTCACCCAGCCTCCTGTACACTTGCAGTAAGCAAATACATAAAGGAGCCGATGATGATGAAATACATCGTATTTGACCTGGAGTTCACGGTACTCCGTTCGCAAAAGCATACGGCTGAAACCATCGAGATCGGAGCGATTGAGCTTCAAGCGGATGAGCATGGCGGACTGAGCATGACTGATTTGTACCACACTTATGTGCAGCCTTCGCGAAGTCCCAAAATTTCCAAACTGACGACGGAATTCACCGGGGTCACTCAATCGGACGTAGATAATGCCCCGCTGTTTACAGAGGCGATTGAGCACTTCAAAGCCTGGCTGGGCGAGGATTATTATCTTTGCTCCTGGGGGCCGGACGACAAATATCAGCTGGTGCGGGAATGCAGCGCAAAGAAAATGGACTTAAGCTGGATCAAGAATTATAACGATATCCAGTTGTCCTACACCCGTTTGAGCGGGGCTGACATCGGCCAGAGAATGGGTCTGAAGAAATCCTTGAAGGCCGAAGAGCTTCCCTTTATCGGAAAACAGCATAACGCACTTGACGATGCCTTCAACACGGCAAAATTATTTAAAAGGCATTTTTCAAAATTCATCCTGGAATGTAATAACGCCGCCGAAGAACCTGCGTTCGAAACTAGAATTGTTTATTCAACCGACAATGAAGCGAATTACATGCCTTTCGGCGATCTTGCGAATTTGTTGAATATCGCGCAATAGACAAAGAGGCCCTGATTAGAGGGCCCCTCTTTTTGTGATTAAGACGGCTACACCTTTCGCACCAACAGTGCCACCGATTCTACGTGACTTGAGTGCTGACGGTAGATAGGTCTATTTTACAATAAGATGTGGCTGTCATTCACCTTGACTAAAAGAAAAACCGTCCAACGAAAGGACGGTTGATTAATCAATCGTATTCGTTAGTTTAACAAATCAATCCAGGAATGCTCTAAATAGATCATTCTCAGCGAATCCCGAAGCCATTGTTTTTGTTCCATACTCATGTAATTATAGATGTTTCTAAAATCCATCTCGTCTTTTGGTCTTGGGTCTTTCGATTTGTAAAGCAGAGCGATTTCAGGACTTAGAATTGGTATCCCACTATTTGTGGTCAAAAATGCTTTATCTAATTCTCGTTTTATTCTACTGTCTCTACGGTACAGCCAGTGTTCGCCATCCAATTCATTTAAAAGAATTTCTATTTTCTCATTTGCTTTTTCAGCATACGTTTCATGTATTGGTAATGCTAAATGCTCATTTCTTGCCCAGGGTAATACAGTTCGATTTTGCATCTTCTTAAAAGACCAGTCATCTAAATACTCTTGAATAGCTAACTGGTCTTTTCTGTAAAGGACAATTTCAATATCGTCATGCTCTCTGGTTACTTTTCCGAGAAAAAGGTCTATTGACCATCCTCCAGCAATTGCCCATGGTTTGTTAAAATTTTTCATAATTTGGTTAACCACTATATATTTTTCGATAGATGCCACCTCGTTTCACAATTACTTTCCAAACATTTAATTTCTTAGTCTTGTTAAGCATTTCTATCCGTTACTTCAATAAAAAACAGCATCATAGTTTAACAGAGCCAAAACAAACAAGATCCACCTTGCATTACACTTGGTGAATCTTGTTTGTCACTTACTCAGCGTTGCTCTTGAAATCCCAATCTCAATTCATCTCTAACACGAGCGAACTTTAATTTTACATCATCAAGCCACTTGGGTGCATCTGAGACCTCGGAACCTTCCAACGACCATAACAATTTCGAGAACCTATATAACTTCATGAACCTTTGAAAATACGGAAACTGATTAATGTCCTCATCACTTAGCGGAATTACTGAACTGTAACCTTTTAGAAACGATTTCACTTGAAAGTTTTCCAAGTTCATGTCATCACCAAGAAAATCATCAAGTGCAGTTACAATGTCGTGAGCGTACCAACTATAAACAGCATCATCAAAATCAATAACACTGAACGAACGATTTTTCTCTTCATAAAATATGTTATCCAGTTGAAAATCATAATGGATTAATCCATAATTACTTTTCGAGATAGGAAACGATTGAAGCCGCTCAATAAGTTTACCAAGCTCCTCAATTGCTTCTTTTTCATCTGGGAAGGCTTGTAACATAGCATCAATCTTCCGAAGTATATCCTGCCAATTGAATCGTTTCGTACTAACAGGCTCGTACACTCTCGATAATTGATGCAAGAAAGCAAGTGACCGTCCCCAGTCCTCGCATTGCACCTCGGTTATGTTCTCATTCAATGTGATGCCTTTGGCTGAACTAAACACAACTGCAAAATACGTTCTTTCTGAGTTCTGTACTGTCTCAATATACTTTTCATTTACTGAAAGAATAGGAGAAACACAAGGGTAATGATTCGATTTCAAATATTTCATGAATTCAAGCTCTGCTGTAATTTGTTCGAAAGAATTTTCTTGATCATAGCTGAATCGCAAAAAATATTTCTCCTGCTTATTCTCGAAAGCATATACGAAGTTGGAACTGGCACGCCAGAACATTAATGTACCTTCGTCATGTTCCCAATTTTGAATAAGACTTTTTGCAACGGCATCTGATGCCAAACCTTTAACCATGTTACTTAGCTTCATCATTTCGATGTATTCCTCCCATTATTTATGAGAGGACTAAACTCCACTAAGAGGCAAGCCCTCTCATAAACATACAATTTTGATTATCCTTCCTTATCAAAACACGTCACCCCTTCCATTATTTTCAGTAAAAAATAACTTCCACCAATATGTTACCATAAAATGTAACCGCTGTATGGTCGAAAATCACTTTAAGCAATTTCTCCAGCGGGTGCGTACATCCTGCATTAAATGTACTGACAAGCACTCCTGTTTTATTGATTTTATGTTATATGCAATTCATTCTGATATATTCAAGATGCAATAGTTTCTGCCTCCCCGACCATCTCGCCTACTAATGTTTATCTATGTAACCGCTGAGTTGATGCATCAGCATAGGGTTGTTTTTTAATATGGCGGTTTGAGTTAGGCAAACGGCTCGATGCCCCCCCTGCTACGCCAAAATGGTTAATTTAAGCGTAGCAAGGGTGAGCTGTGATAGTAATATGGCGTATAATCCGCCGAGGTATCCGTATCATCAGCCTCGCAAATAGCGACAAGCTCAGCGGAGCCAAGGTCTGGTATCAAACGCTCCGTAATCACCACGATTATTGCTTGCCCCCCTATCCCTTTCGGGAACCAGGACAGTCACATCCTTCATGAGAAAAGAAGGAAATCTTTATAAGTTCGGCTATGGCAGGCTATGCCTCACCGAACTTGCAAGGCAAACACGCCCACCGTCAACGGCACTGCCAGGAAGGGTTAGTTCCTCGGTTAACTTTTTAGGCGATCATACCTTCAACGCCGATGCTTTTTATTTTCACATCCGAAATCTCTTAAACGGACTATTTTGTTATTCGATTTTGCACGTTGGTATGACATTGCTTTTCACTTCCATTGAAAGATCTCATATCATATACAAGTCGAATCGAGTTGATAACTGACAAATGAAAAAGACAAATCCACCTCTAATGATGGACTTGCCTCGGTTCATTTTCTTATTAAATTGGAATGCTTAAGGCCCTCCAAATACTGGTTGGTTATATCGTAATGCGTAAATCGGATTTGAATTAGCTCCTGTTCAATGGAACTAACTCTCCAATCTGCTAAGATACGAGACAATCTTGAACCCTTTATTTCTTTTGTAAAGAAATCACTTACTACTGCATCTGCTTCCGATTCCAATCTTCTACACGCAACTTCGTCGATACCGACAATCCCTACTCTCAGTGAAAAATTGTTAAAATAACGTCCGATCATATGAAAGGCACAGGCAATCTGAGTTGCCATTCGGTAAATAGCCTGCTTGTTATAAACATCAAACAGCAATAAAGTAATTAACGGTTTATTTTGGACGATCTTTACTTGAGCGATATACACATGTGCATTTATCAAACTGTCTATTGAATAAGAGTCCAGTTTTGTAAGCTTCGGAGACATAGATATTTGATCTTTACATTCCGATGGCGAAGCACCTCCCACTAAACCCATTAAACGTTTTTGCTTAATGTCAGTTAACCGATTGATTTCATAATTGATCTCGTCAGAGTTCAAGTAGGGATGAAGTGTTGAACAATCAAGGATATTATGCAAGAACACAACGCCCTGATTTTTTGATTCCAGAATGTTACTATGATCTTTATTAATCAATTCGATGACTGTCTCAACGGTGATATTGAGGCATTTATGTTGTATTCGAGGAATTACCTTATTCAAGATGTAACAATTTTTGAATATCGAGACGAGAATACGTTCATTTGTATATGATTCCGGGACTGCCGCTACACTTTGACTGCTTCCTTTACCCTCAATGAATCGGATTCCGAATTTCTTTAATGTGAGCATATGGAGCTGTGTCTTTTTCCCATAAGCAGTAAATGGTTCTCTGCGTATAATCTCGGCTTCAGCTAATTCCTTAATTTGTCCGTAAAAGATTGAATAACTTTGAGCTAAGCCAAGAATTCGGGCGTATCGGAATAGCTGTTTCATGAGGATTACCTTGTTGCCAAAATGATAGATAATAAACAAATACTCATGATAACGCTCACTTACTCGTTGTTTCTTTTCGTTGATATTGCTCATTTTTCACCTCCTACGCTTTGGATGTTTCGTATCCAAAATTCATTAATTTCACAAGTGTTTCTTTTGCCTGTATTTCTTCTTGACCGTATGTGTTCGTGACCACTTCGAAAGCAATTTCTGTTCCGTTTTCATCGACATATACGGCATCTGCCATCGATATTAACCCTTTGTTATGCATATCCTCATAAATCCTTGCTTCCTCTTCCTTTCCCTGATTCCTCAGGTCATCTAATCGTTCCAGAAACTTATCACGAATTTGACTTTCCGTAACCCACTGATCACGAGATTCCAATGGGATGCTAAAATACTTTTCTGCAATCACAATATCATGCAACGGGTTCTGTGCATGGTACTGCTTGTCTAATCCCCAAAGCTGATATGCTAAAGCTCGTCCAGATTTAGTGAGTTTGTAACATTCCTTGATCTCACCAATTTGCTTGTAAAACACCTTCTCGAAATGACCATCTCGCATTAAATTTTTGATTCTGGAATCTGCTAATCCACATTGAAGTAAATGCTCGTATCTAACATGTCCAGTACGAAATAGTGCGGTGAATGCATTACGGTCACGCTCAAAATATTGCGTGATATAAGGCTTGTTTCTTCTCGGCATGACTGGTTCCCTCCTTTGATAATTAATGCGGTTTGTTTGGGCTTTTGTGCGTCTCAAATGAGACGCTTGCCCAGAATGGGCAACTGTTTTCCCAAGGGGCGAGCGAGTCGCAATTCGTTTTATAGTGCCGAAGGGTGAACGGTCGCCCCAGGCGAATGCAACGAATTGATGGAGATTCCTACTGAACCGTTACTCCCGTAGGGAGGAGGTGAAGTTGGAAGTCTCCCGACGAGCGAAGCCCCTCATCCCACTTTCTGTATAATAGATTCCTCACAAGGCGATATAACTGAAATAGTGGGAAATAGCAAAAAAAGCTCCATGCATTAAGCAAAGGAGCCACTTCCCAACACATCAATCACTTTAATGCTTTAAAGCGACTTCGACAGGGGTAGAACCGTTTTTCGAACTCAAACACTTGTTTTTTTCATATACTCAAATCACCGAAAAGAAATACTGCAGATTTCTTCGGTGAAGTGATAGAAATACGGTTCATACTCGTTTCTGGAAGAAATGTGTATTGAATCCTTCCGACTATCCAACATGCTCTCAAACTTAATAATCGGAGGAGGAATAAATATGCAAGTTGAAAGAATTTTCAATAACGAATACAAATTGTCTTTCGAAGACATCATCCAAACATTGATTGACGAAAAAATTGACAACCTGATCGGGTCCTATTACGATCGTACTCAGGTGAATACAGTCACATCTCATGACGAAAGGAAGAATGCCGCATGAGATGTGCAATATACGTTCGAGTTTCAACCGACAAGGAAGAACAAAAAACTTCGTTGGAAAATCAGCGAAATCTGTTTCTGAAATATGTATCCGAAAGAGGGTGGACGGTGTTCGACTTTTACGTCGAAATCGAAACAGGAACAACTTCGAAACGTCCAGTATTGCAACGCCTTATAGCCGATGCAAAAGCTAAAAAGTTCGATATGATTTTGGCTAAGGAACTTTCGAGGCTTGCAAGAAACGGCGGATTATCTTACGAGATTCGAGATGTGGTTCAGAATAACAACCTTGAGATTATTACGTTAGACAACGCTATTAATACACTGGAAGGAAATGTTCATATGATCGGGCTTTATGCTTGGATGTATGAACAGGAATCCCAGCGTATTAGTGATCGTGTGAAAACGACCTTTAAGCTTAAAGCTCAACGTGGCGAGTTTAAAGGGTCGATTCCTCCACTCGGTTTTGAAGTAAAAGATGGTCAATTATTTAGACGAAATGATGCGACACGCGATATTGTCAGAAGAATTTTTAGAGGGTATTTGGCAGGAAAAGGACATGATCGTATAGCACGTGAATTGTACGAGGAGGGTATTCCTACACCTTCTCAAATCGCTGGAAAGAAAAATGCTTCTGATTTGTTGGGAGGTTCAACAGTTCGAGAAATTCTTACGAATCCTCATTACGTTGGCGATCTTGTTCAATGCCGATCTACAACAAAAAGTGTAACGAATAAAAATAGAAACTATAAGGAATCAAAAGACTTCATCGTTGTACAGGATACCCATGAACCCATAATTACACGAAAAGACTTTGAAGTCGTTCAACAACTGCTTGAAAGTAGAAAGCGTACAAGACCTCAATCGGAAGTACATTTGTTCACGAATACAGCGTATTGTGCCGATTGTGGACGAGGAATGCACTATAAGAAAAATGTTAAAGGCTATTTGTGCGGTAGCTACAATAAACATGGAATAAAAAAATGCACTGATCATCTTGTACGTGAAGCTGACTTGGTATCCGTTATTCTTCAAGATATTCGTTTGCTTGTATCCAACTTGAATAATGAAGCGGTAATTAAGAAGCTTGAAAACCAGCTAAAGAAACAAAAGCAACAAAATGAAAAAGCGATCAAAGCCTTGGATGCTCAAATGGACAAATTGAAGCATCGAAAGAAGCAAGCACACGATAAGCACTTTGACGGAGACATGCCAAAGAGCGAGTATGATGAGTATGTTGCCTCGATCAATCAGGAGTTAGACGAGGTGAACTTCAAAAAGCGACAGTACGATGAATCGCTTCAAATCCAAGACGATACTTTAGCATTTTCCCAACTAAAGAATTCCTTGGAGGAGTTCCTGTTATTCGATGAGCTAACGCCCGAAATCCTTCACAGACTAATTGATCGCATCGAGATTAAAGCAGATGGGAGTCCGAGAATATTCTACAGATTCTCGGCCCCCTCTGCTTATTCTTTACTTCTAACTATCAACGCACAGCATTCAACGTGCACCGTATGCGGGAACATATTGGCATGGGATTTGAACTGTTACAATCCGCGTAAACCTTGATCAGACGGGCTTTTTGCCATCAGGCTTCTTTTCTATTTGGCTGAATTCCGATGGCTTCTGTTGATGTTTTACATCAGTTTTACATCAACCGAACGCCCCTCACCTCTAGCAGAGTTAGTGGTCGATTGGGGTCGGTTCGAGTCCGGAGAATGCTGATATAGCGGGCCTTTTCTCAGTGTTAGTCCGATCAAATCGGGTTGAACCGGATCCATTCCGCCCCCGTTTGTGCCCAAAATGTCCCCATCCATCATCTCGTTTGCGAGGACGATCTTATCGTAGCCGCGTCGCTCCTCGGGCTATTTGCCCAGCTTTTTCAGCATGCTTTCCTGAAGCTGGACCAGACGCTCACGCACCGCATGCTTGCTCTCCGTCGTCTGCACTAGCGTGTCCATTAGCACTGCCGTTTGCTTTTCCAGGTTAGCCCGATCCTGCTGCGATACATTGATCCATGCTTGGTGACTGCTTTCCAACGTTGTCGAAACCTCTTTCAAACCACGCAATTGTTCAGTCACCTGCTCCAAGTTTGCAAAAACCTCATGTTGTTGATCCAGTCTTGCAACCACTGTGTCAACGTTCTTGCCCAATGCCTCAAGAGCAGCGAGTACTTGCTGTTGGATCGTCAACTGCTTGTCCGCCTGCTGCGACATGGTAGTAAAGGCTTCAAGCACCAGAACGGTCTCCTGCTTTCTGTCCGCGAGGCGACGCTCGCTCAATTCGATTAGCACGGATGCGGTCATGTAACACATTACGGCGAATACCGCACCAACGACGATGAACACGCTGTCCCATACGCCATCTTTTTGACTTGACGCAATGAAGGGCAGCCATGCTGCAATGGCAGCTATTATCGGTAGTTTACGCAAGATTTAACTCCTCCACATAACCGGCCATTCTGACCGGGTCCTTCTCCAAATTGGAAATCAACAGTTTGGCAAAATCTGATTGTCTGCCTTTAGGAGCCGATAACCTGAAGATAAAATCGTCGATAAGTGCTCTTCGACGCCAATTTCGTGCCGCGAGGGCCAGATAAAGCTGTACCGCGAAGAAGCATTTAAGTTCCGGATCCTGCTCCTCCGCTTCAGCAACGAATCGATGCAGCTCAACCGACAATTCGGACTCTACTGTCATCGTAAGCTCGTTCTGAATCTGTTTGACCAGTTCGGAGTAAAGTTTCTCAAGCATTGTCAAATCACACAATAAGAATAGCGCATTTTTCTGCATCCATCCGATTCCTCCTGGCTTTCGCCATTACACTTTCCGCAAATCCATAACGATACGACTTATATGACGCTCGGCCGTATCGAATAACTTTTGCTTTTCCTCTTCCGGTGCCGATTCGTAGTTGGGAAATCGCTTGAGAAATGCCTTGGAACACGCTGTCAGCAGCGGCACAACAACCGATTGGTACGTGTGACCCACACACAGCATCAACCCTATCGTTCTCCTATCGTCAGGATCGGAATGGATCCACCATTCGTTGCACAACGATTCGACAGACTCGGTAAAGGACTCTTCGAACCGCTCCCAGTCGCGCTCTGGATTTTTGAGCCACGCCGCAAACCGGATTCTCCAGATCGGAGAAGGCTTTAAAGGCAGCAAGGCAGCCGCTGGCGAGGTGTCCCGTGCAACGTCACTTACAACTGGGGTGTCCGAGGACGAAATGAGCAGGTTATCAATCATCCGCAGAAAGCGGTCAAGTTTTAGATCGGAGAGTCCGAAGGAATAAGGAGCATAGACCTGCAAAAGCCTTACGGCTGCAGAATCGGTGGCCCCTTCCGCAAGCAGTGTGCGGGGTTCCATCGCTTGGATCAACCGAATTGTGCCGCGCGTCAGGTTGTCCTTCACTAGCAGCACTTCCGGCATTGAAGGAAGGGCCAGGCCCTCGTCTTTCTCATTTAACAGCGATAACCGCAAAGGATACAACATAAGCAGTGGATAAGGGACGCCGATACGTACACGGCCTTCGGTCTTTCTGGCAAAACCCTGCATATTCGCTGCCGTGAGCAGGTCGAGCGTTCCGACGTAACCGCTACCGAAGACGACGGCATATTTGTTGTGATAGACGATTTCCAACGTTCCCCGAAACGCGCTTAGCCAATCCTCGAAGCAATAGTCGTCCGGAAAGACCCCTTCCCATTGGAATGCGAACGTTTTGTGCAAAAATACCTGTCTCAACGGCCCGAACGGGTCCAGGCCGCCTACTTCGACCACGCGAATCATACATGCAGGGTCGACATGCAAAGCTGACTCGTCCTCCGCACCGGCCTTGAAGCATTGCGGAGCCAGACGATCCCGATTATCGGCACGGGGAACACCGATGCGTTCTAGCGAATCGGTGATGAAGTCCAAATCCAGGCCAAGGCTATCAATATCGTCAAAGGAGCCCGACTCGGGATTATAATCTTCCTGCTTCTCCAATGCTGCGGCGGCCTCCGCCTCGGCTACCCTATCAGTTCTTGCGTGATTCGGCAGCCGATCTGCTGCCACTGCCAGATGACACCAAACCGAGGTTAACCGTTCCTCCTCGTCCGTTACCAGACGCCCTCGCCTCAGACGCTCATCAAGCCACGCCAACGCTCTCTCCAACGCCCAGCTCTCCCTTCATCCGTTCGCAGTATTGCAAGCTGCGCCGTATCTCCGCCAGCTTCTGCAGGATATCCGCTTCGCGTGCTGAATCCGCTTCAAGAAGCTCGCCGATACGCGTGTCGATGGCGTCGAACTGCTCGTTGTAGTAGGCTTGCAGTCCATCCGTCAAGGAGGATTGGGTAAGCACGGACTGTGCTTCGATCCAGGCGTCGAGCAGCTCCGTTTCGCGGTCGATAAAAGCGAACAATACCTCTTTGGTGCTGTTGCGGAGCTTCTGCAATGACTCCCTTTCCCATTCCGCTTTCAGCTTGGCTTCCAGCTGCTGAATCGCAATATCCTTATTTCTCAGAAGATTCTCAAGCTGCGCCTTCTCGGACGCCTGTCTGCTCTCGGCCAGCTTCTGGTCCTGAATCGTTCCTTTCACCTGTTTCAAGACACGCTGCTTTTGCAAAAATTCCAGCTCCAGCTGCTGCTTCTGGTTAAAGAACATTCGACGGTATTCCGGGTCCTCCACCATTTCGACGCGGCTGCTCTGATAGACGTCATCCAGGTACGCGCCGATTTTCTCGCCGATCCCTTCAAAGCTGGCGAGATTCAACATATCGAGCATCGGATTTGCGGGATCCTGCTTGATGATTTGGCCGGGCTTCATCAGCTGCTTGGCCGAATTCTGTGCGGCTTCCTTGACGGATTGCTTCAGCACCTCTTTGGTTACGCCCTTCAGACCTTCCTGCGCGATTTTTTTGGCAGCCGTCGTCTGGCCGGCAATCGGTACGACGATCATGGCCCAATCCACAAGCTTGCCGATATCCTTGCCCAGCTTTTTATACGCGTTGGGACTCCCTATTTCTGCAGCGACGTACGACGGTACATAAACCGCGTCCAGTTGCTGCTTGATCCGGATCACCTGCTCTTCGATTTCATGAATCTCGGCAGGGCTCGAATCCTGTCCGCCTGCGGCTTGCGCCCGACTGTCCAGTGCGTCATAACGTTCCTTCAGCTTCATCAGTTCGCCTAGTTTGGAGGCCATACTCAACTGTTGCCTGTGTTCCAGGTCGGACAAGTCGGGGGCGGCAACCTGAAGATCTTGAACGGAATGAGCGATTTCAGCCGTTTGAATCTCGAAATTCTTAGCGCAGCGTTCGCGGATGCTCTGCATGGCACCTTCGACGAACATGCTTTTCTCCCGCAGCATCGTCTGTTGGATCGTCAAGCCGGCCGCCTGCGAAGAATCTCTGTCGCATACGGCCTGAGACTGACGAATCGCATCCTCCTTCAGCTGAAGATTCAACTGCTGCAGGCTATCCTTCAGTCCGGAACGGATTTGTTTCCACTCGCCCAGCATCTTTGTCTTTTCTTTCTCGATCAACTGCATGACTTGAGTACGTTCCTTCTCCAGAAGCGCCTTCGACCGTTCGACGCCTTCTCGTCCTTCCGAAAGCGCAGCCTGAAACAGCTTCTCTTCGTTCGAGAAGTCAACGGCCGCGTCGGACAGCAGGCGATGAAGCCTGAACTCGGCGGTTTTGGTCTTGTAGCGGTCGACCTCGTTCACAAGGAGTTGAAAGAGGTGCGTACGGAACAAATCGACGCCCGTACCTTCCTTCGCCGACAACGCGTACACGGTCGCTTCCATTCCCAACGATACCGACAGCTCGTCCTCCAGCCGCGAAATAATGTCGATCAACCGTTCCCCTTCTCCTGCCTGGACAATGCGGTCGATCTGATTCAGGACGAAGATCAGATTGGGCTGGAATTGCCTGATCGTCTGCAAATACAGGAGATTCGCCTGTGTCAGCGAGGCCTTGTCGATTACGAATACGGCCGCATCGCAACCCGCAATCGCCCGATGAGCCAATTCGTAATGCTTGTCATGCTGGGAGTTCTCGCCCGGCGTATCCAAAATGATGACCCCCGTGGGAAGCAGACTGTCCTGGAGCGTAATCGCCATCGATTCGATCTCGCCGATCCGTTCGGTGTCCTGCGTGTATCGTCCGATGGCGTCGACCGGGATTTCCTGCTCGCCGCCCAGCTGCCGAAGCACAGCTCGATCCCGGCTGCCGGACGCAATTTCCGTGAGCAGCGCCGTCGTTACCGTCGTCTTCGTTGGCAAGAGCCCGGGCCTTCCGACCAATGCGTTGATGAGCGTGGACTTTCCCGCGCTGAACCGTCCGAGAAATGCAACCCGCACCGATTGGTTCAGAAACGTATCCTTCAGCCTGCCAATCTCCTCCTGCCGGGCTTCGTTCAGCGGAAGCCCGGTCAAGATCTCGTCCATTTTCTTCTGTAAGGTCATCTATGGTTCTCCCTTTCGCTAGGAAATGAGCTCAACATACAACTGCCGGATTTCCTTTGTTTTTACGTTCAGCTCCTGATGCAGCCCGTCCAGCAGCGCAAGCAGCTCCTCTTGTTTTTGCCGGTTCTGCTGCACCAGCATCTCATGCTCCTTGATTCGGGCGTCCATGGCCACAATTTCCTGATCGTGCTGCCGGATATGCAAATCGAAAGCGTGGTTCATCATCCGTTCGGCCTGCAAATCCGCAATTACGCCGTCGTACGCCCGCTTGGCCTGATGGCCGGCGGAGGCAACGACATGCAAAATTTCGTCTTTTACCTGCCCCAGCAGTCTTTCGTTGACCTCCAGCGTTTTCTTCATGATTTCGCCTCGGACGTTGTTGTACTGCTCCTTCAGCTGCTGCTCTTTAGCCTCGGCGGCGTCCAATCTGCGTTTGGCTTCCTCCGGAGACACTCCCGGAACACGCTTTCGGCCGTCCAGCTCTTTCATGGCGGCTTCGAATCGGTCCTCCAATTGTTTCATCGCCTCGGCAAGCGCGGCGCGATCCGGATTTTTAACCGTCACTTTGATCTCTTCCCGGCCACTCAGCATATCCTTCATTTTGCCGAAAAGACCTTCGCGTTCACGACGTTCCGATTTCTCCATTGTAAGAGGCTCGGCGTCGAATTGATGCTTGATCATTTGAAGACGGTGCTGATAGATCTGCTCCTCCCGCTGCCTAAGATTCTCGAGCTGCCGGTTATAGTGATCGTCGGTGATCGCCTTGACTTGTCTATCCTGCTGGCTCTGGGCATGTCCGATTTCCTGGCGGATCTCTTCCTTTTCCTGGTTCAGCTTCTCGAGCTCAGCGTTGCCTCTGGCTTTAAAGGCCCGAAGCGTCACATCCAGGCCGGCCTGTCCGTTCCAGGTGCCGAGCTTGTCCGATAGCTCCTCGTCGAACCGGTCGGCGTACTTCACGACAAGACCCGCCAGCCGGTCCTTGAAGCGGTCCGTCATCTTCCGGATACAGTCATTGTACGCGCTTCGGATATGGCCCAAAATTTGCTCCCGGTGCTCCTCGTAATCCTCAAGATGATGAATCTCCGACTCCCGCTTTAGAACGCGCCCGACTCCGTCCACCTCAGCCTCGTATTCCTTGCGGAAGCAGTCTTTCAAGTCTTTCAGCTGCAGGTAGAGCCTCTCCTTCTCATCGTTCAGGGCCATTCGCCGGGTGTCGATCTGCTGCCGCAGCTGCTCGACCTTCTCGCGGATCTCGTCCAGATTCAGTTCCCCGTTCAGCAGTTGAATGTTCTCCTGCATGCTGGCAAGCAGATTCTGGTAGAAGCCCTCCATGCGATGCAGCGGTTGAACGAGCATTTCCCGCGCCTTCTCGCCCTGCGTCAGATACACCCACAATTTTTCTTCAAACGCCCAGAACCGGGAAGCGTCATGCTCGTCCTTGCCCGTCGCAAACACGCCCCCGATCCGCTTCTGCAGCGCTTTGGCCGCGCTTACCGCATACACGCTCGAAAACTTCGGATCCACTTGAAAATAATCGTTTCGCTTGAGCTTATCCTCGATCGATAAGACGACCGATTCCACCGATTGCTCGCTCGTATCGACCTCATCGCAGCGGTTCGCTACGAAGAAGATGCGATCCAGCGATTTCTGTATATCCGAGATGAAAATAAACTCCGTCCGGGTGGCGGCGTGGTTGATGTTGAACAGAAAGATGCTGGCATTCGAGACAGCGATCTGCTTGCGCGTAATCTCATCGTGCTTCTTATGGAGGCTCTGCATGCCCGGCGTGTCGACGATTACGACCCCATCCTCAAGATAAGCCGAATCGACATACAGATCCACATGCTTGATCTCCTCGACCACGGAGAATTTCGTGCTCATCTCGGTGACGTACTGTTCCAGTTGGTCGAAGGGAACCCGCTCGCTTCGGCCGTCCTCGAAAAAGACTACCGCTTCCTCCGACCGGTTGGGGTTCTCGGAGTAATGACGGATGTAGTTGACCGTCGCCGTCGTGGGCTGGGCTTTGCTCGGAAGCACCTTTCGGCCGATGAGCGCATTGATGAACGTTGATTTGCCCGTGCTGAATTCGCCCACCACTATGATTTCAAACCGGCCCTTCACCAGATTGGCGTGCAGCTGCTCCAGGTCCTGCATCTCGTTCTTCATATCCAAATGAACGGCAAGGCGGTCCGTTACCTGCCGGGCGTAGTCAAGATGCTCGGTCAGCACCTGCTTTACGTTGTCGATTTTGTCGCGAAATCGCTGCCGCGATTCGATCATGGACGACTCTCCTCCTTCACCATTCGGGTTGAGCCGGCTCCCATTAGTCGCCGCTCCTCCTCTTCCTGCTTCCATCTGATTTCCGTGCTGACCATCGTTGTAACGACGGCCCTGTCCTGCTGCAATTCGTTCCCGCATTCCGAGACGGCGTACAAGGCAGTCTGCTCCAGATACTTCCCGGCCTGGGCATTGATGAGATTGGCATGCTGCCGGTAAGACCGTTGCAGCCCCGGAACGATATCCTGAAGAAACTTCTCGTCCACCTGCCGGCGAACCTCATCGGCCTGCCGCTTGAATTGAACCGCCAAGCGCTTCGTCGAATCGATCCGGCCTCTGAGCTCCATGGCCTCATCGTGTAGATGGACAAGCTCCTCTTTATAGCGTTTCTCAATATCCTCCAATTTCGCTTGCCACCGGCGTCGCGCGCTGTCGTCGCTTCGGTTCCTCGTTTCGGTCTTCTTGCCGAAGAGAGCGTCCCTCAGGCCAAACCCGCTGTAAGATTTTCGCGCGACCTCTACTTCCTCCGTCCAGCGTTCAACATCCGGCATGCTCCCTTCACGCTCGATGTCGCGTTTCTGCTCCGCGGGTATGGCGTTCATGCGGTTGTTCTTGCTCTCCAGCTGCCGTTCGATCACGGGGACCGCCGAGAACAGGTCCGTCGACTCCGTTTCCAGCTTGACGATGCTGCCTTGCAATTGCCGCAGCTGCGTGAATTCCTTGTGGAATTCTCGCAAGGCGATTGGCTTGAACGAGAACGAATGCGCCTGCAGCGATTTGATCAGTCTCCCGAACGGCTGGCCGTTCCCGGACGCATCCAGTTGAAAACGCAGCAACAGCTCGATCAGCTCCTGGTTTCGTTTCGGTATCGCCTGCGCCATTTCGGCGAGATCCCGATCGACCATCCGGGCAAAGGAAACGAAGGCCTGTCCGAAGTGCTCGTGCGTTTCGGTGTCGTACCGGTTGATCCGAGTTTCGATCTGTTCGAACAGGATGGAGATATCGGATCCGTATTCCTTATACATGGACCTAAGCTCGACGCTCAGCTTCTCGGTACGGGCCAACAGTTGGGACGAAAAGGGCTGATACGTTGCGGCCACCCATTCCGTCATCTTCGCATCCAGGCTGTCCAGCAGCTGCGTCGTGTCGGCTTCGATGTAATTCCGTGCCTCATGCTCAAGCTTACGGAACTTGCCGCGGAGTAAAAGCAGCTTCCGTTTGAGATTTAAATCATCCAACTCCTGCTGCTGTTGAAGCTTTGCCACCGCCTCGGCCTGCAACTCGGCAAGCTCCTCGCCAATTTCGGCTGCGGTCTTCTCGAGGCTACCGATGTAATCCCCGACTAACGCGGATGTCGAGAAATAGTCGGTCAACTGCCGCTCGAACGAAGCGAACCCTGAGTCGGACAGCAGCTTGGCATCGCCCGATAGTTTGGCCTCCAGTGCCTGGGACGAGGACAACCCCCACACCTGGGGCGCTTGCTCAAGGCCGAAGATCGATTGCAGATTGCCAGCTACCGCATCCAGCAGCTCTTTGCGTTCATCCGGTTCGACCCGGTCCACTTGATTCACAACGAAGAAAACACGTTCCTGGTACTTCCGTATGTATTGGATGAGCTCGCCATCATAAGCGGTAATCCCCCGGTCGGACATCATGAAAACGATGGCCGAAGCCGACTGTATTTCCTCTCTTGTCGCATCGAACAAGTGGGGCGTCATCCCGTTGCCGCCCGGCGTATCCACAAAGCAGATCCGTTCGGCCTCGACCGGCAGCGGGTGAAAAATATCGACCAGCTTAATGTCGGCCACACGTCCCTGTGTCCCATGAAGCGTCGTGGCGTCCAGCAGGACGAAATTGCCTGCGCCGATCTTGCCCGACTCGACGTGTCCGTCCCGATAATGAACCCGAAGCGAGTATGCCAGCTCGTGGTCTGGCGGCACCGGAAACACGCGGGTGGCGCAGGAGGTCGTCTCTCCGGATCTGGAGATTAAAACTTTGGCTCCCATAAGCGCATTCAGAAATGTGGATTTCCCGGATGAGAAATGTCCCGCGACTACGACCTTATGTAGCGGATCCGACATACTGGCTTTCAGCTTCTGTAGGCGATAGTCCAACACCGGATCATAAGCCACCGTTTTACTCATTTCAGCGATTTGCCGCATCAAGGCGTCCAGACGCCTTTGATTCATGTCCATACGTTCTCTCCCAATCAGCAAAGAATCAACCGAACTAATCGGAGTGTATCAGGTCACACTGTCCGCATGCTGTCATCAAACACATGTTCCTAAACAAAAAACGCATACTTCACGCCGAAGTTGCCACGACGATTCGTATACGTTGCCAAACATCTTCCGGATGAAAGAATAGGCCCGTCAACTGACGTGTAAGGGGCAAAAGAACTACTCCTACTCCATTATTCTACAATTCCCGATATTTCCCTTCAATGACGTAAAATTTTCCTTTTATCCCCTCCCATTGAGACTATTCATAGTCACAGACGTTATAGGAAATATCGTACTACCTGGAATTCGGTCAGCTATACCGCCACTGTCTTCGTTCTCTCGAGTCACTCGATCAAAAAAATCTATATATTGTATAATGGTTCCTTATTATGACGATCATTGTAATAAACTAACCTATTAATGTAAGCAAGCATTTAGAGAATAAGTAATTGTCTTACACAAAAATACCAATAGTATCAAAGTATACTGCAAAGGGTTGATGAAAACTAATGAGTACTAAACACGTTCTTTCAGTTGAAGAATGCCAGTTACTCTTGGAGGTTGCTAAAAAGTCAGACCACTTCTTAAAAATGGGCTATGTACTATGCAAAACTATGTTAAGGACCGGATTACGAAATTCGGAAGTTGTACAACTTACATACTCACAAATCGATTTAGAGCAAAACGTTATACATATCAAAAAGGATAATAAGATCAATGGATCAATTATTCCAATAGACTGTGAATTAGCTGATGAGCTAATACAATACCTCAGCCACCCTGCCTACCTACGTTGGATTTCCAGCGGAAAAGAACAAGTGTTCTTCATCAAGGATAAACCTTTTGATGGAAATTCCCTAACTATCTTTATTAAAGAGCTTGCTTTCAAAGCAGGTATCAAGAAAATAATAACGCCTCGTAACTTACGATATACCTTTGCATACACGCTAAAAACGAACAATTTTTCTCCATTGGAAATGAAAGAGTTATTGAGACTAGATAGTATGGAAAGTGTTTCACGCTACCTGTTTATACCGAATCATTATCTTAGATTACTAAAGTAGCGCTAGAAGAGACCCTAACGGTAGCTTCACCGCGGATGTAACCTCCTGATTATTGCTGCTCGTCGTATTTACGGCTTGCACTTACCGCATTTCTTAAACTCATAATTCGGATAGTTATTTCCCGACCAAAACGATGCCTCCTCCACGAGCGAGAAATCATACCACCCGCCATCACCTTTGATTTCTCTGATTCCTTTAAGACCTGTTTCTCCTAGAAGAACATGACCACATGTGGATTTATGTGCTATGCATAGCTTGTCAGGGATATGGACGTTTACCCAAATCAATGTTCTCCCCCCAGAGCAGATCATATTTTCAATCTATAAATCGCTTTGTTCTCCAAACCACGAATTACCGGTGTCCATTCTTCACTTTCCGCGGTTGTTTGAAGCATGTCCTCTACCATCTGCAATTTAGCATCCATCGCATCTATATAGTGAAGTGCCACAGCTTCTGGTAATTGCGGTTGAACAGGGCTTCCCCATTCACCCAGATTATGATGAGACAGAACTAAATGCTGTAGTGCCATGATGACATTTGACTCTAAATCAATTTCAAGTCTGATTGCAGCTTCTGTAATCCAATTGGCGGCCATACAGATATGTCCTATCAGTTTGCCCTGGTTACTGTAATCAAGCACCATACCATACTCTGATATCATTTCCACTGGTTTGGCAATGTCGTGTAAGATTATTCCCGCCTTAATCAAATCCGAATTTAGAAACGGCCGTTGCCGGCAAATAAATTCACCTATTTCAAGCATTCGAACAATATGGTAAGCTAAGCCACCGAAATAAGCATGATGATGAGATTTGGCCGCGGGGGCGGATTGTATTTTGTCTTTCACTTTCTCAAAACAAAAAGTAACAATTGATTTAATATCTTTATGAGATAGACTACCTATGGCTTGTTCAATGATAGGGATAAGTTCGTTAGCATCTACGGGGGCGGAACGGATAAAATCTGTTAGGGATACACCATCTTGCTCCATTGTTTTTCGTATTCTAATTACTTTTACCTGTAATTTCTCACGATACACTTGAACCACGCCCTGCACCTTAACAAGACACATCGGAAAGAATGTTTCAATATCCGTCTTACTTGCTTCCCAATACTTTGCAGAAATAATGCCACTTGAATCAGCAAGTACTATATCCAAGAAATCTTTAGGAATCGAACTATTTGTCTGTTTTGCCTCCAATTCTTTTATCAAGTAATATCCGACAAACTCATCCCCGTCTTTTAAATCTTTTATTAATGCGGACATGATCTCACCTCTACATTATGGTATGAACTACCGGCTCTACGACTCCTGAATCGCGTAATGCATGATAAAAATCCATAATAATTTTTCTATCTTGATCATCACGGTATAATCCAATCGGTCGTACTTTACTGAAAGTAAAATGAAGATTGTTTTTAGCCCTTGAGAGAGCTACAAAAAAAGTTGCTGTATGCTCTTCCCTCTGATCTGCAAATTTATAAAAAGCCGCATCCTCTAGTCCCAAAAAAATTATTGTCTTGTACTCTAGTCCCTTACTCTTATGAATTGTCATAATAGGTACTATATTTTTCCCAAGCAAATTATCGATTGCAATGTCCAAACTGCCCGCTTTTATGTATTCTTCCCACAGATATTTAGCCAACTGTAAACGTAGCTTTTCGATATAATTTGATCTCATATATTGCGGAAAGTACGCTTTCAGCGCATCAATGGAATAAAAGTAACAAATTTCTTTTAAAATGTTTCCCAGATCATTTTCGTTACTTATTGACCTCAAATCAGATTTGAGTTTCTTAATAAAATCACTTAATTCTCTCTGAGGTTCGTGAATCTTCGAAGATGTTTCGTCCATGTTTTTTAAATCGAGAAATATATTCCTACAATACGTCCATGAGCCTGCATTTCTTCTGATTGCTATAATCATAGTGTGAATACAAAGGGATATGAAATCTTCTTTAAGGAAGTCCTGATATACCCCTTCGTTTCTCGCTTGTATTCCAATTTTATTAAACTCCGTAATCATTTCGCTGCAGTACACATCTATTTTTTGTTTCACAAGAATACAGATATCATTCGGTTTATGGCTACCATCTGCTAAGTAGGACTGAACAATGCCTCCAATTGCTTGGGCTTCCTGGATATGATTTTCAAACAAATGAAGGTAAGCACGGCCATCAGAGGCTTGCCATTTTGGATTTGTTTGGATTGATATGGGTTGCTCATTAAATCTTGAAAAAAACATTTTTTGAATTTCAATGAGTCTGGGTGCTGAGCGATGATTCATCACTAACCGATAAGTGGTTGCTCCAAAGTCAGACTGATATATTGAGAAAATCTCTCTCATCGCTCCAGCCCATACCATAATACGTTGTTTTCCATCGCCCACTGCAGTTAATACCGAGTTGGAGTTGTGAAAGCAAGCCTTCACAAATTCATACTGAATATTCGTGGTATCCTGAAACTCATCGAGAAATACATGACTGTAAGTCAATTGTAACGCCTTCCTCAAATGAGGATTTGATACTAACAAATACGCTGCCAGCCTAGTAATCATAGCGAACGACAATCTAGCTGTACTAGTCGCCCCACCTTTAAGTAAGAATGTCCATGCAGCCTTCGTTGGATATTTATTATCCAAAGGTAATGGTAAAGAATATCGAACGATTTCCTTTTCCAACAAGTTGTTAATGTCACCTGGCCGCATCCCAGCGGGAGGAATAAACCCTGCATGCTCATACGCTGTCCTGATATCGTTTTGGGTTCGGTCCGCAATAGCGATATCATAGACTGAATCAGGCCTGTAATCCTCAGGAATTCCCAGATAGAAGCGATCCACAAGACTCTTAGCAAATGCATCATACGTCATAGATTGGAATCGCTTTGAAAGTTCTGTACCGCAACGTTTCTCTACCCGTTCGGCGAGGTTCTTCGCGGCATCTCTCTTAAAACTTATTGCTAGGATTTTCCTTGGAACCTTGCAGGTAGATGTCTCAAGCAAATAGCAGGCTCTTTGGGCAAGCAATTCCGTCTTACCTGCTCCAGGCCCAGCAATAACTAAAGCGTTGTCTTCGCTTTTTACAACTTGTAGCGCAGCAGGTTCAAGCATTAGTCCGTCGGCAGGTTCCCATCTATTCTTATCAATGATTTTCATCTAATAGCCTTTCCTTATTCGCCAGAAATTTTTTGTTTCACACTAGCAATCAGCCGTTTTAATGGTTCCGGCAAGCGCTCCTTGAACAATTCATCAGTGATATTCAGTATCGCCAACCGATGGGTGACCGGTTTTCCCCGTTGTAAAAAGAAGTAATCATACCACACCATCAATTTTTTCTGTTCGATCGTGTAAGTATCGCCACTACTTCCTCCTTCTTTTAGCGCATGCTTAGTCGCATTACTAACACGTTCGAGATATTCCGGTAATTCTGGTTCGTCATTTTCTATCTCTAGTACTTTTCCTACTTTGTCTATTCGTGGCCCTTCATTAACCCTAAGTATCCGTTTATATGCATCCGGGAATGCCTCTAACATCATAAAGTCCAAGTCCAATGGGCTTGAGAAATAAATATCGTAGCTTTCTAACCTTTGTAACCAAGACATTTGGTTATCCACATAACTTTCATCCCAAGTATGCATGTCACTTAAATCTTCATCACTAAGAATGCTTCCACCCATTAATGATAATAGTTCGCTTTTATCCACACCGATCTTAATCAATTGCGATAAAGCATATCTAATCCGTCCCCAACCCCCACCATTTCGCTCCTTATCAAGATCCAATAGTGTGACATAGGGGATTTCCAGTTCATTTAGAAGCTTCCAGAAGTGATTGACGTGTCTTCCCCCAAGCGGAACTACAGATACCGAAATGCTATCCAAATGATCTTCTGTCTCCAATTCAATAGCTTTAGGGATAACGATTTCTTCACTATCCCCTTCCCCTAAAATAACTAATTTCGAGAAGTAAATCTCTGGATATGCCCTTACAGCTTCTTTTACATATTTATATGCTTCTTCATTTTCTGCAGATCCTTGTAAACGAGGTAATACAATTTTTTTAACTTTCGTAACAACCTCATCTACCGAAATATTGAAATATCGAATTGATTCAGGTAAAACCCTCTTCACAATTGCTGGCGTATGTGAGGTTAAAATGACTTGCGAATTATTTTTTGAAGCGATTCTGTTCAAATTAAGGATAATATTGCCCAATAAATGTGGAGACACATGATTTTCAGGTTCTTCTATAGCGAGAATTGTTAAGGCCGGAATTTGAATGTTAAATAGTGGCGCGTCCTCATCTTCATTATTTTCCATAGCTTGCTGTTCAATTTCCAGAAACGAATCCACGAGTGACAAATAGAATAAAGACCTAAGCCCATCTCCTAATGAATCAATGGAATATGCTTTTTGTGTTATGGATGGCATAAAATCAACTTCAAACTTTTTTATCAATTGATCCAGATCTGTGCTATTGAATCTGATGTTTGCTTCCGAGTATCGAATATCCTTATGGTATTTTTTCCAGTGGTCTTTCAGTGAATCCCTAACCCTCTCTAATCCAGCCTCTTTAAACAACGATTCTTCAGCACGGTTTAGTTGATCCTTAATGTTCTCCTTTGTTTCGATTGACCAGTTAATACTCTTCAAAACACGCCAGAGCAATGTTCCGGTCGCATTCCTTAATAACGTGGATGGGTTGCGAATTGCTGGAACATAGATGATTTTTATTTGTGAGAGCTCGCTTGGCGGAATCTTCGTAGCTACCTCTTCTGCATCCTCTGATAGAGACAGATAGTTGACCTTACTTTCTATGATTCCATCTGGTGTATTGCTTTGCTCCCAAGTAGCTTGTAGCCTAATTCGCAAGAACGGTGGCTCGCCAGTGTTTTCAACAACAAAGTTATCAAAATACGTAGGTATTGCATAATGTGTTTCACCTTCATCGTTCTCAATTTCCGGAAATGAGAAATTCGCCTCGATGTAAAGCTCTCGCCTCTCCAAATCTTCAAGTACTTCGTCATGTGATACATAAAAATCGGATTTCTCTAACGCTCTATCTGCATTTGTTTCTCCGAACAACTTAGTTAGTGCCTGTAGTGCAGCGCTTTTCCCACTACTGTTAGCCCCGATAAATGTTGTAATATCTTCGAAATCTATTACCGTTTCCGTTGGTCCATAACTACGAAAGTTGCTTATTCTTAATTTGTTGAGCCGCATAACAACATCTCCTTGTACAGTGCATATTAAGATTATTTTGATGATCTAGGAGTGGAGTATCAAATCTTCCTCCGAGTCCATCTCCACTTCCTCATCAAACTCAGCATCGTAATCATAATCGTCCTCGTTACCGGTTATGTATTTCGATAATGAGCTCAATACACGCATCGTATACGGAAAAATGGTGTGCTTGTCATATGTCAACCCTAATCGTCTTAGATGATCCGCTAGAAGAGCAAGTTCATCCGACTCGTTTTCATTCTCTCCTCCTAACGGAATGTATTCCACAGCCCGTTGTTGCAGCAATAATTTGGATGGCGATGAAAACTTGGTTGCATCGTTAGCGATTCCTTTCCATGCATTCGGTCTTCCGCCCACACCGTAATAAATACCTATAGAGTCCTTAAAAACTCCTAATGCTTTAGTAAACCTATTCATTTCATCATCGATAATGATTCGATATTGAGGAACGTCATCCGTCGCGTTTATGCGGATAAACCTTAATCGTGGCTCATTGGCCAAACGCTCATTAAGATAAGGAACACGATCGCATTGTATTTTTGTATTACCGATAGCCCCCAACCAACCGTGTCTTAAGGTAGCGTTGATAAGCACAATGACTTGCCCCGAACTTCGTTCTAGTTCACTGTTAATCTCAGCTGTGATAAATGCTTTAAACACTTCGCTGCTTTTATTTTCTCTTCGAGGATTATCAAGAAATTTAGATTCATCCATTTTCAGTGCCGCTTCAGACAAAGTCATCCACCTATCATTACCTAACAGCTTAACACTGAGATCCGTGCCGTCTAATCTTGAAATCGCAGGCAAATATTTTTTTCCAGCTTTTATGACCGATATAGATAACAACGTTCCAGACGCGTTGATCTTATTGACGTTATCACTAAATAGACCATAATCGTTGAAAAGGTCTAATACAGCATTCAGAATGCGGGATAAATCTCCTTTCTCATCACCTGTTAACGGGTAAATAAATTGCGATAGGCGTCCTGACCGCTTCAATCCTTCCCGGATAGCTTTCTTAGGGTCGGCCCCCTCTCTCCATTTACTCTTCTCTTCAATTTCTACAAGAGCTAATACGGAGTGGTTAGGTTGTTCAACTTTGGAAAGCTGCTTTACAATTTGATTAATACGCTTTTCTTGAGCGATCGAGTTATCCTTATATCTATCTATCTCTAACTCCGATGTTATGATGTCTGGATTACAATGGACAAGTTCAACAATGAACTCTTTATCCGAATTTAATCTGAAGACGGAGTCAGAAATCTCATCAAGGATAGTTACGTTATCAAGTGATTTTTGCGCAGTAGATAGTTCCTTCTTCACTGCATCAAACATCTCCGGAGAACTATAAATTTCGATAGTTAATCGCTCTTCCTTAGGAACAACGATTGGAAAGCGATTGTCATTCATACCTCTAAGAGAAATATCAGGAATAAGTTGAAGTTCTCTTGCACCATAATCCGTTAAGAACCTTTTGGCCAAGTTATACAAACCGCTTTTCTCAGGAAGGCCGATTCCCGCTTTCACACTATTTCCAGCAAATAGATTGTTGTTCACGACATAAGCCGTGATTTCTCCATCCCCATCGGAATAGAATTTGGGATTCGCAAGCAACGAATCTGCGTCGAAAGACTCCCCATTCAGCACGTCCCAATACAATTCGTCCAATGCGCTCTCCCATGCCGTAAATGAAGAGTTCCGGGGACGTCTTTCAAATTTCAGTTGGGAAAATGAACGATCTGGACTCACTACATATGGATTTTGAACGGATACCAAAACCGAACAGGAATGCCCGGACCTCATGTAACACTTGCCATCTTTGATTTGTTCATCGCTCAAATACCTTCTTGTCCCCAAGGAAACCGTTAATATCGCTCGATCAGCATCTCCCCCACGAGTCTTCAATGCAAATCGAATGACATAAGAAAATGGATCATGACGATGAGATTTTCGAATCGGATTAGAAATGCATTCGTGTTTATCATTAAAGATAACATGATAGAAATTCAGCTCTTCACGTAGCTCATTACCTAAATCAAGAAACTTTGATTCCTGGCAGAACTTGACTGCTGCCATGCCGGGAACCCACTGGTAGTTATCAACGAATTCGTGAACATCACCAAAGGTAGAAGAAACCCAAACAAGCTCCGAATCTCTTACGTCTTGCGGTAAATCAAGAATTGAAAAATCCTTTAAATGTGCTAGCCATCCAAGCGTCAAATGTTTTATATACGATGCATGAATAGGTTTTGTGGAAACTAGCCAAGGCTGATCATCGAGCAACACCTTGTTGTTTGAACATACGCTTACGATTTCAGGAAAAATACTTTTAAGTTTCTTTCCTAGAGGTTCTACTTTAAATGCAAGCTTAAAGCGATCTGTACGCTCTCTATTAAAGAAGTTTCTCCAGCTCTCCGGCATTTTCATATAATAGATAGTTTCGTTATAAAACAGCGTTTCATCAATCTCCAATGCAAACAGTTCCATCTTCTTCATCGCAGTTAGCCTCCCGAATCATATTATTTATTCCATCGATAAATGGTCCGTACAAACTCAAGAACAAAGGATCCCTTTTGTGCTTCTGCATAATCGCTGCCCAACTATCCAACATGGACATCCCTTCTGGTTTACCAGCAGGCTTTGCATTGAACTTTGAATCGCAGAAAAATACTCTGGCATTTTTACCGCCGCGCAGCAATCGTCCAATCATTTGCCAAATTGGGATAAACGTATACCACGCCATAACTTCTCTTTCAGAATCATCTAGAATAGACCAGTAATCAGGCTTTTTATACATCGCTTCGAACTTACCGCTGCTAATTTGGCGTAATTTGGATACAGCTTTCTCGTAATGAATTCCTTGTCCTGTTATCCGTTGCAAATATCGTGGCAAGTAGGAGTGGAGCGCTTGAACCAAGTAATTCATGTCATTCGGAATAGGATAAGGACGAACGAGGAAAAAGACCGATCCAAATAACGACTCTCCATTTTGATCCAATATATTGTAACCTCTACCTACAGAGAGAAGCGGTACAATCAATACTTCAGCCCTTTCTTTGCGAAACGACTCAATCATTGTTCTAGGGAATTGATCTGTTTCATGACTCCTTTCCCTTGAAAGAACTTTATAACGTCCTTGCCAACTCTGATCACTACGAAACGCCCTGGCGACTGTGGCAACATCATCATACGAATTTACCACTAAGAGTGCCCTTCGCGGATTTCCTCTACTACTCCAAAATTTCAATTCATAAAGAATATCAGATTTAAGTTGTTGAACCATCTCATATAAATTGCTGTTTCTAACCTCTTCATCGCCTATCCCTGAGACTTCAAGAAATTTATCATGGCGAGCGTCAAGAATGGGTTTGAATGTTATTTGAACTTCCGGAGATATTCGATCTGCTTTGAGCAACCATTTGTATCCCGTGTTCAAATGATAATGCGCGGATTCAGGTGCATGGCTTGTGCCTGAAAGAAAGATAACTGCCGGCCCTTGTTTCTGATCAGAATCTTCATATACACAATGCCAGTCATGCAACAATAATCTGCCTACCCCTGTATATTCGACTAATTTAAATGTCCCTGTTGTTTCCCCATCCTTCAAATCGTATTTATATCCGATCATCGTGCCCGTCATTGCCTCTTTCATGAATGCTTGATAATCTTTCTGCATAGTGAATAACGGAGTAAAATCTGCTGTCATTCCTAGCTTGGCTTGAATCATAGTAAAGGAAGTCAGAATGAACTTGATACATTCTTCCGCTCGGCATAAATAAATATAAAACTCCAATTGCGCATAAAATAAATCTCTGTTTACACGCGGCCGAATTGTTCCTTTAAGCAGTTTCTCTGTAATCTGAGTCAGCATCTTCTGCTTTTCATCGTGATTTTCTTTTTCTACTAACTCATCAACAATGCTAGATAACATGGAATCTTGATAAGGCTCATTTGCATAATCCAATAAATGTTTACGGATTTTCTTTTGCGATTCATCGTCGAAGGAAATCTTCTCGCTTAATGAATCGGCTAGCGCTGCCACTCTAATCAGATTACGACTGATATTCTTACGCAACGTTAGAGAACGATCTAGCTTTTTATATATGCTCCAGATCATATGATCCAATTGGCGAAGCTTATCTTTCCACTCCGTAACTACAGGATCACCTGCTAAATGATATCGTCCATTTGTTAACTGATGAGATTCGTTAGACAACCGTTCAAAGATATCCTCTACACTTCCAAAAACATTATATTCTGATAAGAACGTCTCATCGAATTGCTTTTGGACTTCATCCGCTTCGTCCACGTATACAACATCCATTAGGTCGTACATCGCTTCATAGATCGTCCTCTCTAACGGATCAATCATCGCTGGAATTCTTGTTTTGAGTACACTTGCAGACGTAGCCACCCAAACATCTGCTTCTGCAAGTCGGGAGAAATCACGGTAAACTCCACATTGATCCGCTAATGGACATTTCACAGACTTATTTTCTTGTTTTAGCTGAGTACACGGATAACTACTATTTCGTTCGTAATCTTCAGTCAACGCTTTAATAACACATAAGTCCGACAAATGCTTTAGATCTTGAAATTCGTTGTTCGTCCAATCACTAAGCTCGATAATCCCGCCGGCATTTGCAAATAAATAATTCTCTTGATGCGTCTTTCTGGATGACTTGCCGATGATTGGAACAGCATGAATACCTAACTCGCGTAGAATTTTGATACGCTCTATCACTTGGGAAACACTGCCTTCAATAAAGCCGACTCTGGCACCTTCCTGCTTCACGAGACGATACGTCTCCATGAGCATGAAAGTAGATTTCCCTGCTCCCAATGCACCGCCTATATGCTGGTTTCCTTTGTAAACAAACTCTATATCCCAATCTATTGACTCGAGTACAACCGCAGTTGCTCTGTTCGCCCAAGATGAAGATTTCCCGGCTAATTCATCCATTTCTTTGCCCAACTCAAGCCCATTGAAGGGCAACTCTAGACTAAGCTTTTTCTTCTCACGATAAGAAGGTAACAAACGCTTTTCTTTTACTGCTAAAGCTTCCGGGATGTTGCCATGAAAGCTTTGAATAAATCCTCCTCTTACGATTCTGGAGTATTCGAATTTCCCCTGAGTCGCAAAAGGAGTTGTATTGATTTGTCTGGGAATCGGTTTTTTAAGTATCTGTTCGTAATTGTTTATTCTATTAGTCAAAAATCGCGGAACCAGTTGGTTAAGCTTTCCCTTTTCATCGATATCAAACAACCGAAATTTCATATCAATAGCTCGATAGGCTTCAATCCGTCTAACCAGTATTTTCTTACTCTTTAACTCAGGAAATAAAATTCTAAGTCGGACTACGATATCCTTATGTTCGATGTACTTTAAAACCGGTTCATCATAACCGACCAATAACGACCAACCTTGATCAATATGAAGCATCGAGTCAATCAAATGACAGCCCGTCATAAATAGCTCCAGGCTTATTATTGTTGATATGTCGGCTTTGGGCAGTTCTAGCGAGAAAAACACTTTGTTTATTTCTTCAGTTAAATCCCAATAGGTTTTCCTCACCAGAGCACCTCCTTCAACGTTTTTTCCAATTCATTCTCCATAATGATTGTTATAAGTTTCCGTGTGTCTTCTTTTAAAAGGGTTGATGCTCTCATACCGTAAGATGGATATAAATCATTTCGGTATTTGGGAATAACAACGTACACCTGTTGACCATACTTCTCCAAATACGATAATGATTTTTGATTAAAGAAATTTGCCAGCGTTCTTGGATCCTTGAAGTCTTTTACATCCAAAGATATCTTACTTCCACTGTCATTATGTGAAATTGCAAGATCATACTCATCAATATGAGGATATAATTCTACTCCGTACCCTTTCCGTTTTAACCATTCGGCAATTTTCATTTCTGAAATCCCAGGTAACAGCACATACCTCTGTATACCGGGGAGCAGCCGAAATACTCGTTCATCTTTATAGTTGAACAAATCGAATTTCTCGAAATCAGCTAGCGAGTGACAGATATTTTCTTTGTTGCATCGCCATCGATCATGCTTGTATGTTAATGTCCAACCACAATGCGGGCATTTACGATAATTATCCATCTGTAGAGTTACTTCTTCATAACATTGACGCACTAACGCGCTTAATTCACGGTCACGAATGGACTCAGCAAATTGCGCGAGTTCAAGCGCAGACAATACTGCATTCTGAGGCCTGGACAAAAATGTGCGTATTTGAGTATATTCTGCTTGCAAATTCCGGTTTTCATCTCTGCAAAATTGCAAAATAGCCAGCATATTCTTCTGCTGCGCTTCATCAGGGGATATATAAGTATTAATGAAATCTTCTGCATCAGGAGATATCCCAATAAACTCTTCAATTAGTGAGGATTCGCCAGGATAATATTCAGTAAGCCCTTGAATCCCCCATTCAGAAGATGGTTTATGCAAAATATGAAGAAGCCGATGCAAATCCATAGGAATCTCAGCCCCTGACCTTGCGGCTTCTTGTATAAACATTAGCATTCCTCTATGAAGCTCAGTAGGGATTTCGGTATAGTTATTAGGCCATTTTTGCAGCCCGATGATAAGGTGATAAAGCATATCTTGTAGTCTATTCAATGGAACACGCTCCTTGAAAGTACTTAACCATCATTATGACACGACCATTTGACCTCTACTTGTCACCGAATGTTTGTTCCTATAAAAAACGAACCTCAAAATGATTGAAGTCCGCCATGGTGTACATTCTATTATATTATCCCGCGTTTCATCCCACGCCTGAAATGATGAAATACCTCAGAAGGATACATGTTTAATGCGCTCATGAGTACAGTGCAGAAGCCTACAAGAATAGCGGGGCCTTCACTGTTAAATTCAAACTCAATGCCCCTTTCTTGTAAATAAGTTATCAGCCTATCGAAATCGTCCTGATATTCCGGATATAGCGGATAAGCTCGTTCGTGGATATGCTGTATAAGATCCCATGCTCCTAGCTTGACAAACTTCGGCTGCCTCTCTTCAATATCAGACAGATTGCCATACGCAGTTTCAAAAGCCAGATCAATAAACTTCTGGCTGTATCGAAGTTTACTCCACCCCGGTTGCGCCAATGGGGTTCCAAAAACTTGCTCTATCTCATCTTGCAACTCATCTAAGAGCGGAAATCGCGATGCGTATCCAAGACTTTCAATTAGCCCAGTATAATACCATTCCTGGCTCTCACGTCCCCGTTTGAATCGCTTCCACGTCTCTTCGCCATATTGCTCCAAATCCCGTCTGATTGAGCGGATATTGTGCAGCTTATCTGCGCAAGACACCTGACGAATGACCAGACTCGACGTTTTAAGAGCCTCCAGCGTGTGCTGTTTTCTCTCCTCCCAAGTGGCTCCTTTGTCGGGTTCAGAGCACCCCAGGACAATTTCAAGGACAACGGAGCCAAACAGTTCAAGCAATTGTTCATCGGTCGTCTCGGTATCCTCAAGCGTATCATGCAGGATCCCGGCAGCTACGACTTCTTCCTTACAACCCGCTTTCAGCAAAATCATTCCTACCGCATACGGATGACTGATATATGGAATTTCTGTTCCTTTGCGCGTCTGATTTCGATGTGCATAGGCGGCAAATTCGATCGCTTTTTCAATGAGTGAATTACAACTCAATCCATGTTTATCTTCGACATCGGCCATCCTAACCGACTCCTCTCCGCTTCAAATCAGTACCTCTACGGATTCGCTCATGATATTCGTTAACTTATTCGCTAATTCCTTATTCCACATGCCCGGCTTTAATGTATATACCCCCATGCGATGCTTCTTCATATAGTCGTCTCCGAACAGAATCGAATTTTCCTTACCGTCTGCAGGCGTAATAATATATACCTCTTCTACCGCCCTGCTGCCATCAGTTGATCGCACGATTCCATCCCGATACTTATGCATTTCTCCTAGCGCCATCGGTAGATTGCGATCGACGCGATACTTTGGATCAAATATAAACAATTGCCCTTTGACCTCAAGAACGATATCCGGGATCATATCATGCGTATACGTGACGAAATCGAGCGTTGACGGTTTGAACCTTCGTTGATAAGCAAGAGTGGTGCCGCCAACCAGCTTAATTCGGCTCTCTTTTTTCTCGGACAAATTCAAGACTAGACCATCCTGCTCAAGGGTAAAGAGATCGGAAGAATCGAGCAATGAGCCGTTTTCCCGCAGTATCTTGACCAGTTGCATAAAGACCCATATTTCATAAAGATGATACGTGTCTTTCAAAGGAATCGAGTTTTGAAATCCGATCGAGTACTCATCAAATTGATAGAGCTGCTGAAACCAAGAAAACCAATTCCGATAGATCGGATGTTTGCGAAACACTTGTGATACGACGACCGGGCCAGCGTGAGGCTGTAGCTGCTGCAGAAAAGAAGCGCGAAGCCACCCGTTCACACGATCAAGATAATAACAGGCTTTGGATCGTATCGCATCCATGGATACGCTCTGGTACTCACGCAGAAGATGCTGTAGCTCGAGCAGTTGCCGAAGCAACACTCGGTTCTCATATACGCTGTACGTGTCCTCGCGCACACCAGACCATACGAGCTCGGGAACTGGAATTTCTCGACTCATTCCGTTGCCTGGATGTCGTTCCGACCAAGCAAGTAGCGCCGGCGTCACATGCTTCACGTTTTCTCTGCGAATCCATTGATCAGTCGTGGTCAGCCTGCGAAGCGGTCTGGCTTGAATGTCTCGAAACCATTGCTGCAGCCGATAAAAGGAACGATCGATATAATCCCACTGCGCCAATGAGGTTTTTCGAGCGAAACCTTTGTTATCGAACTTCAGAAAAGCTCCGCAATGTTGAAAACAAGCCTCCGCTTCCGCAAGAATATCCGCTATCATTTGCGTGTAGTCTGCTTCGGTTATTTTCCGCTTGTCTGGAAACAAGTATGTCTCATGGGTTATTCGTTCAGCTTGTTCAATTGTGAAAGTCAGCAAGCCAGACTGGAAAGGCGCCGTCCATTCGCCTTCCCAGCCTGTTACCGTTCGCACCATCGAGATCGGCATGCCAAGCGCAAAAAATTGGAATGGCTCGCGGTACGACGTTCTCCAGCGATAGACTCGCGCTTCCTCAAATCGCATTTTATCAATCGGAGTCCATATCCCCGTGTCCGAGCAGTAGAATTCAGGATTATCTCCAGAACTGGGTAGCGCCATAAC
Source organism: Paenibacillus pinistramenti (assembly GCF_005869875.1). Lineage (GTDB taxonomy): Bacteria > Bacillota > Bacilli > Paenibacillales > Paenibacillaceae > Fontibacillus > Fontibacillus pinistramenti. Next base: position 10,703 of record NZ_VAWG01000017.1, on the reverse strand, counting down.
GATCCAGTTCTCCTTTCATGCGCAGCAAATGATAGAGCGACTCCGATCCGTCGCCGAATAACGCGGCTGTCCAATCGATCAAGTCGGTGAGCAAAGCATCAATTCGCTCATCCCCGCGAATCTTGGGCAGCACTTTCTCGGCAATCACGCGATCGACTGCTTCCTTCTTCTCCATGCGAATATCCGAATCTAGTTCCTCGTTGGCGTACAGCTTGCGGAGCATCTCATTCATCGTCCGGTAACCGAAATGAAGCTCATACCGGCTTAGCTTTACATGAAGTGCCTGAAGCATTTTCCATTCTTCCTGCAAGGCGACCTTATACTTTGACTCCGCTGCGTTCCAGAACTGATCCAGATCGACATCCGACAAGGTCATGACGAAGGCTCTGTCCAACACCTTATCCGAGATGCTATGCGTGGTCTCATCCACGTTGATCGTGCCTATAACATACAGGTTGTGAGGGATCTGGAGCTCCTGCGGAACCTCTGTAATATGGCTTTCCGTATGCAGACGAATCGGCTGTCTCGATTCAATCGCACTTAAGTAGTCACTCAAATAGTATTCGACGCGGGCCAGATTCATCTCGTCCAGCACAATGAACATCGGCTTTCCTTCCTGGATAGCTTGAAGCACGGCGTTCAGGAAGGGCGTCCGAACATATCTTTTTTCCAGAGCGCTGTAATAACCGAATAATGACGTAGAATCGGTCCAATCCGGCCGAACCGGAATGACTTTCAAATACGGATTCATCGCGTCGTACGTTTTGCCATACACAGCATTTGCATAGAGCAAGCAAAGTCTTGTTTTCCCCGTACCGGATATCCCGTTCAGGATGACAAAATGCTTATCCTCCAGGCTCGTTAGGTTCAAATGGAAGTCCCGAACAATGGCGTCCGGGTAGGTGAAGGGACTCTCGCGAACATTGGACAGGATGGCGCTCAGGTTAAAATCGTGCTGAAATACCTCTTCATTCGGATCATCATTATTATTTTCAAGTCCATTGTCTGGCTCAGGTATAGATTCGATATTATCTTTCGGAAAAAATACTTTCCCGCTACAATCTGCTAATAGTGCCCCTGCGATAAACAATCGCTTCTTCACGTCAGCAATTGGCTCGACGAAATTTATGGAGTCATTGTCCCATGTTCCTACATAAAACGAAGATCCACTGACTTGAAACCCATGCTGAGTTAACACCTCCATTGCTTTTGACTGAAGTGCTTTGTTCATATCAGCTGAGTTCTCTTTGCCGCGGGAATAAAAGCTTTTTGAAATCGACCACTCTACTTTTCCAGAACCATGTAAAGCTCGAAGATTCGAATAAATTTGACCTCGACCATCAATTTTAACGCCAATAACTTCGTTAGGTTCTCTTAAAAAGCTATACAATGCTATTTTGGCTAGCAACTGTCCTTTATCCAATATACTGTACATTTGACGACGGTCATTTGCCTTAACCTCCTGTAACTCATCAAACTTAACTGTATAGTTTTTGCCATAAAGCGTAATCGAGAAATCATTCTGATGCTTATTAAATAACTCCAAAATTTGCAGTGATAACGCATGACTGGATGCTTCTTTGCGTACAAAAACACGGAGTGGCTCTAGTTTGATCCAAGTATTCCAAACTAAATCAACAAGTTCTTCTCTACCAGGAATTTGATCAAAATCTATAAATGTACCAAAGTATAACCATGGTTTTCTCTTCTCGTCGACACATTTTTGAAGGTAGGGAAGCAATTCGATTTTTGAAAGAAAGGGGGTGTCTTTATCGCTGACTTGAATATGTACATCGTCTGATATAGACTCTATGACCTCCGTTAATTCTTTGGTATTTCCCTGCGTTCTGATGGCCTCCCAGAATGGATAAAAGTTACTGGAAAGAACAATTTTCATCCTCTTTTCTAACCCGTTTATTTCCAGAGACAATACCCCATATTCGGTTTGAAAATACTTTTTATCAATGATTTCAACAAACGCCTTCTTACCAATATCCGAATCTTGCTTCTTATTCGAATATTTCGGATTCCGAGCATCGTGCATCGTAGTACGGAGAGTAGCTTCATATGTATGGACATGGTAATCGAGCAATTCCGGGGCGGCATTCGCATATTTGTTTTTAAACTCGTCCATAAGCTGACGAAGTACAGGCTGTACTTCATCCAGCACACGTTGACATCGCAGTGATGTTTCGGGAATATTTAAGGCTTCTTCAATTTGGGTAATATTCATGGTTGCCTCCAGGTCGTCTCCGCTTTAGTATTGCGACATTTATTTCCAGTACAAGTCCGGATGGTTAATCTTGATCTCATGAAGCTCATTTAATTTCTCGAGGAAAAATTTTTGGATTTCGTTGATGTGATCCTCATGATGAAGAAATTCGACTAAACTACGGTCACAGGAAATCCCTTGCCATTCTGCGTCAGTGTTTAAATCGAAAGTTTCCCAGCCCGAATGTTTAGCAATAAAGTTCTGCATGGCTGCCACAACGCTAGGAACGTCTGAGCATCGTCGTGGACAGAATTCATAAACAACGGAAACCATGGGATAATCTCCATCTGTTAAATAAAAACCTACAGCCACCTCGGTGGCTCGCCCTTCTTGTTCACTAGCCTTAACGTATCGTTCCAGATACTTTAGCTGGTTATAACGGTTATATTGCTGAAGTGCCCTACCGAAATGTTCTGTCATCACACCGTCTACAATCCCATCCATGCACTCGTCCATCATGCGCTGCAGCCGATTCATGTTTTGAATAGCATACACGTCAACAGGTGTGAACTGCCGATTATCTTCCAATCCGATCTCCTCCATATAATCCAAAACTTTGGACGCGTAGCTATTCTCCAATTCCAACTGCTTGATCCACTTGAAAATGTGAAACCACCGCAGCTGCCTGAAAACTACGTTTTTGTGATTCGCTAATACGAGCGAAGCATCCTTTTCATCAGAATACTGGGTTAAATAAATCAGATAGCATTTTGTTCCTTGACTAGTGAGTACGCTGAGTTGATCCGCATATCTCGACAGCTGATCCGTTCCTTCCGGAGATCCTAGCTTGCTTTCGATGAACAATACATATGGTTTCTGTCCTTCATAAAATCGTATCGCCATATCCGGTCGGCTATCCATCTGATGATGGGGCAAAGCCGGAAACATCACCTGTGTTTGAATGGATGAATGCTTCACTTCCTGCACCGGTATTTCTAATACATTCTCAAGAAAATCAATCATCGTCTCCTGATCACAAAGAAGTTCGGCGAACACTTCAGTTAAGAAGTCCTCGTGAGGATGACTATTACTGTTATTCAACACCCGAAATAGTCGGGAAAATACACTCTTCATCATACGCTCCTTCTCATAATATTCCACGATCCAGGTTTCTCTTGAAATGCAGATACACTTCGGACGGATATATATTGAGCAACTGCTTTAGAGATATCCGAAAGATTTTCGTAAATGCTTGATTACCAACAAAGCCCCAGCCTTATGCAGCGGCTCATTCTGTTTTTCACAATGAAATAACTGAATGCACGATGGACAGCCGTCTGAACAACCACAGCTGCTAATGATCTGTTGGGCTTTATCCAAGAGAACCCCGAACTTTTCCGCAACAACCTCGACGATACCCGAACCGCCTCCTGCTTGGCTGTCGTAGAAGAACATCCCGGGCATTCCAAACAAGGCCGAGCCAGAATAAAAAGAGGTGTGCTGAAAATCAGCCATACTACACCTTACAACAGCCGGTATCGCAGATGCTATGGCATGTTCAACGGCATGAAGGCTTCCTTCAACCAAAGTCTCCAAGTCAATGGATTCGCGATTCTGCACATCCTCGAGCAGACCTCTAAGTTCATCCCTTCCTTGGTGATCCCACATCAACCAAAACGCCTCGGTTTGAAAACTGACAGGATATGTGTTTGTTAATTGCACGGTTTCGGGAGGCGTTGCGCCGTGATTGTAGATTTTTTTGTAGCCAAATGTACTTCGTTTTACGATGATGTTTCCAAGATTGGATTTGATCGCCGCGTCACTTATCAGAGGATTGGTTATATCATGGATTTCAATGCTATCACGAACAATTCCGCGAGTATGGTAATCCGTTCTTACTGGCTCTACAACCACTTTGCGTTGCCTGTTATTGACCCACTTGACCTTATAAAAGGTACGATTGTCAGGTCCCAGAAATACGGCATCTACGTGATAATCTCGAATCAAGGAACGTCCATCCACACCTTGAAATAGAATGTCCTCATTCCACCCGTTCTTGGTTACAACCGTATAGGTATCGCCCATAGTGAACAAAGTTTGATACCGGGGTGTTTCTCCTTGATAGTGTAGTTTCCCTTCAATCTGCTGCCACTGGTCGCTTGCTTCCGCAACCACCTTGCGAAGCGCCGAAGAGCGAACATAATTCATAGCATTCGTCAACGTTCCTCCCAGTTCGTGAGCTGCGTATGCGAGATGCTCCTTTAATAGCCTGGGATTCGTTGTATTGATTGCTGCTGATTCAGGCGAAAGCGTAAAGAATTCTTCAGGGTTGCGGGCAAAGTATTGCTGCAATGGCTCTTCCTGAACCATCATAATCACCACACCGTCTCTGCTGCGCCCCACACGACCAGCCTGCTGCCAAAAGGAGGCCTGAGAACCTGGATACCCCAACAATATACATACATCCAGACACTTCACATCAATTCCGACCTCTAGGGCGCTAGTAGTGACCACTCCAAGGATCTCGCCTTGCTCAAGTTTTTGTATGGTTCGTTCTTTAACTTCTTGCGTGAGGTATGCATGGTACGGCAGAAAAAACTCATGTGGTTCGTCTGCCGAAAGCCCGCCATGATCATGAAGATGGCTGCGCAAGATCATGTTTAATTCACGACTTAAAAGCTGGGCTTGTTGGCGGTTGCTTGTAAAGATGATACTTCTTGGCCATCTTCCATCCTTGTAGATCGTGCGCAGAATTTCATAGAGATCGGAAACAACAGCCCTTTTCTTCTGCTCATCGTCTGATAAGCCAGGATTCCACATCAAAATCGCTTTTTTCTTTACTGGCGCTTGTACACCCGATATTTCATGAAATCCTTTCAGTCCACGCATTCCTGTTAATTCTTCAGCTAGATACTTTGGATTAGCAATGGTAGCCGAGCAGGCAATAAACTGGACGTTTTTATTCCCCAATCTGTCACATAACATTCTTAATCTGCGAAGGACCAAAGAAACCTTTGAACCTAACAATCCGGAGTACTGATGAAGCTCATCAATAACCACATACCGAAGATTCTGCAAAAAGCGCAATAGCTGGGAACCTCTTCCCGTAGATGAGCCTGCTCCTTGAAGAATTAAGTGCAGGTAGTGGACGTTGGTCAGCCAATAGCGCCCCTCAGAGAACACGAAGCTAGACGCCTGATCTTTTCTCATATGCTCCGGAACGTTCCGCTGCCCATGAAGAAGTCCAACAGATATTTGTTGTTCATTCACAGTGAATCGCGAAAATCCATTAAGCGAAATTTTATTTCCCTGCTCTTCTATATCATCGGCCCATTCTTTCAAATGGGTAAACTGATCTTCGACCAATGCTTTGAACGGAGCCAAATATAACGCACACGCGTCCGGATCAGATACCAATTTTTCCATGATGGGAACATTGTAAGCCAATGATTTTCCCGATGCGGTTTTCGTACAGAGAACGACATTGCGTCCTTCCCGGATGTTCTGTATGGCTTCTCCTTGATGCTCATACAGCTTAATGATCCCCAGAGAATGAAGCTTCCGTTGCAACCAACTGGGCATTAGGATTTGGTCAGCATAAGCACCTTGATTGGCATCAATTTGATGTACATGTACGTCGCTTCGGATACGTTTTCCGACTTCAAGCAAGTTCTGGACGAGCATATCACTATCGAATGCTTGTTGCACGGGAAGTCTTCGGTCTGAGATCATTTCCATTTCTTCCGGTGTCAACATCCCGTCCAAGATTGAACATCCATCATGCGTACAATAAACGCCAGCTTGTTTGTTTATATAGGACTCCATATCGGGTTCAATTGAGCGCCACTCCGAAATGCGAATCCCGTTTGCACGTTGATCGATATAACGGTAATATCCTTTCGGATCAGCTTTATAACCGATTTGGACAAAGTCTCCGTATGGCCGTTGGCCTCCACAAGAAGAGCAGATTACAGGCATTCTTAATCGATCCCTTCAATCAATATCTTCAGCAGCATTTTGGCCCCAAGTTTGAACAATTCAATATTCCCTTTATCGGGGAGCTGGACGCAACTAGGACATCCTTCAGAACAAGGGCAGCTCTCAATAAGCTCAAGCGCTTTTCGTAGCACATGAGGGAGTTTCTCGTAAATCGCCTCGATGGTTCCGAGGCCGGACCCATTCTCCCCATAGAATCCGATAACAGGTCGATTAGCAAAAGCCGTCATTGCACTCGCGGAAAAACCTGTAAAGTCATTCGCGTCACAAATAATGAGGTCAGGAATAACGGAAGTCATAGCGTGACCTGCAGCGTGAAGAGAGCCTTCGCCCAACAGATCAACGGGTCTGCCTTCATCTACCCATTCCTGGATGTTATTCTTCAGATGACCCCATTGGGAATCCGTTAATGTAACCCACATTCCTTCGGGTGTAAATCGGGTGACGGACGGATGATCCAATTGAACCTGCTCCGATTCATGCTTCTGTCCGAAGTAAACTTTTTTATAACCGAAGACGCTCCGCTTGATCTCCAGTTCACCATAGGCCATATCGATTCCTTCGATATTTTGCTTCTGGTAAGTCTGCATAATATCGATGGCATCACGATAAGTAGATTGGGTGTAATAAGTTAGTTCTTGAATAGGCAATAGAATGATTTCGCCTTTTCTGCGATTGATAGAGTCTACTCGATAGCCTTTTTCTCCAGGAGTCCAATAGATCGCGCCTTCATGAAAGTCACGAAGAGCACTCCATTCATCCAGACCGTCAACGATCGTTTGATCCTGCCCCCGAATGGTGACGCTGTAGTTTTGCCCGGAGATGGATCGAAGGCTAAACTTTTTATCAACGACTTCCTCTTGATTCGCTGATGCGGCAACTTGGAGAACAGTCTCGATATAGTCTTCAACTAATCCGGGGAACATGTTCTGCAAGTCTTCCTTCGTGACTTCTCTCCCGAGCTCTTCTCTCAGTAGGGGAATATGCAAAGCCAACAACTTGTAATTTGTTGGATTAATTCGAACTACTTCCGGAGCCTTGTGAATAAACTCCAGTGGGTTTCGCATGTAATACTGCTGAAGCGGTTCGTCCTGCAGGATCAAGACAGCGACTCCCTCGCCTTTGCGGCCTACGCGCCCAATCTGTTGGGAGAATGCCGCTTTCGATCCGGGATAACCAACAAGTACGGCGAGACTCAGATCACCGATATCAATCCCGACTTCAAGGGCATTGGTCGTAATAATGACATGAATATCGTGGGACTTGAGCCGCTCAATAATTCGTTTACGGGTATCATTCGGTAGGATTCCAGTATAAAAAGCCGCGAGTTTCTCTCCGTCCACTTTCTCCTTAGGTAGTCGGAGAGGCTGGCGCAATACGTCTTTGATATAACGGGTAAATACCATCGTCTGGCTGCGAGAAGGCTGAAAAATAATGCTCTTAATCACCTTCTGATCCACAGTCATAATTTGTTTCGCCATCGTAATCGCATCGGTAGAAGGCGCGCGGCGGACTTGTTCGTCGGCAGACATGCCAGGATTCCAGAGGACGATTCCCTTCTTCTGATGGGCGGAACCATCTGTATTAATGAGGGTAAAGCCACTTAGCCCCGTAAGATCCTCTGCTAATCTAGCAGGGTTCTCAATCGTTGCTGAGCTCGTGATAATCTGGATTTTGTGTGCATTACCAAGCTCTCGGCAAACCTTAAGCAGGCGTCTGAGTACTAATGCGACATGACTTCCGAATGTGCCGCGGTACATATGCATCTCATCAAGCACAATAAATTTGAGATTCTGCAGATAATTTCGAATGTGGTGCGCGGTCGCATACTTCACCTTCTGAACTTGCCCGAGAATGGAGTAATGAATCATATCCGGATTCGTCATCCATACCTGTGCTTTTTCCATGATTCGCTGCCGCGGCCCATTCTCGGTATCCCCATCCAGCCGACCAATATGAATCAGACGATCTCCCAAATGCAACTGGGTCTCAAACCACTCATCCAGGGAAGAAGGATTCTCCGCCTGTTGTAAGCCAAAACGCCTAATTTGATCCAACTGATCATTTGCTAACGCTTTGGTTGGAAATATGTATAACGCACGTTCTTCGGGATGGTTATATAAACGACTAAGAATCGGCAGGTTATAGGACAACGTCTTTCCGGATGACGTTGAAGTGACCAAGACAACATTAGAACCAGAATGGACTGCATCGGCCGTTTCTGCTTGGTGTGAATATAACTGCTTAATTCCCATTCGATATAAGGCGTCCTTAATGGGCTCCGGTGTAGATTCAGGAATATTTGCAAAAGTTGCCTCTTTGGCAGGAAGTGTATGTACATAAATCTCAGCGGCCTCTTCCTCGGCCAACTTCTTCAGCTTATTCAGTACATCTTCTGATGAAAATTCATGACTTACGACGCCAGGAATTCGGTTATCCTCACATAGTACAAATTCTTCTTTCTCTAGAGGAACGATAGCAAAACAAGACGGACAGTAAATTCCTTCTGCGAATCCTCGGAGGTTTTCAATTACGGGAGTCCAGTCTGAGCATTTAATCCCGGTTGGCGAATATTCAAGTAATCGTTGCTCCCCAACTTGGCTGATTTTATTGGAAATTTGAATTGCCTTTAGCATATTGGTGCATTCCGAGCATTTCAGAAATGCCATACCTAATCCCTCCATCGCTAATGTCTGTTGATCATATTTAAACATAATGATTAGACAATAGGTTGTCATCGAATATACGTTCCTATGGAGAAAATTCCTTTATTGATAATTCGACAATATAGGCATTAAGTCCTGTAACAACAACAAAAAAAACCCAAACAAAGGAAATACTCACTTTGTTTGGGTGTAGCTTTTATCGTAAAATTCATCTTATTAACTCTGGACTTATTGCTTCAATTTAATCAATCGAATACATTCAAACAAGCAGGCAGCGATGCTACGATGTGAGCAAAATTTTATCTTCCTCAGTGTTAGTATTATCCTCTTCTATTGCTTGTAAAGCTTCTAATGCAGCTTTTTTAACAAATTTATGATCCTGCATTATAGGCTTACATAACTTTATTTCAGCTTTTATTGCGTGCTCATAATCAACACCGTAAATATCCATAACTTCTGTTATATTTGATAACCATCCATTCAAATTAACATCGGCAAAATTATTAATCCTATTTTTTATTTCAAATAAACCATTCCAAGTCTCTATCTCTTCTTGAAAACAATTACTAGTTATTTCTGTTTTTTCAATTACGCCGGAAACTATTTCAAATGATAACTTGCAATCATTAATTTCTGTAGTAAAAGGGTAGAATGATTTTCCATAATCATGAGGGTTTTTATTGTTTTTATACAATGAATTACAAGTATAACAAATAGGGAAGAGATTTTCTCTTAAAAATGAAACAAATGGATATACTGATTTTGGAAGAAAGTGATCAAATGCCTCTCTATACAAATCTTTAGAAGTTAACAAACTATCAAGTCCACAAAATGGGCAAACATACTCGATAGATTTGTCATAAAAACTTTCATAATATTTTTTAAATGTCACTGCTATATCATTAAAGTACTTGAGCTTGAGCAAATTATCATAAAGATACTCTTGAATTAACTTTATACTTTCTATACACTTTATAAATTCAGTAGTTGCGTTATTTAATAACTCATCATAAGAAATGGGCCTAATATCTTTTTTACAAATTCTTTCAATCTGGGTATTCATATTAAACGATTCAATTAATTCATTCTTTTCTTCATCCGAAATTAATTCATAATGTTTTTTCAATTTTAAAAAATGTTCTTTTAAAATGATAGGCTCCATCCAATCTGGAAAATCGGTAGCGTCAAGAAATTTGTGTAAATAGAAAAACCATTTCTTGTAGATGCCGTTGTTTAGTCGGTGGTTGTGAACATTGCTAGAAGTTCAGCGCGTGCCTGGTCAAAGCCGGTATGGCAACGAGTTGCAAATCGCTGGTTGTAATCTTCAAACTGAGCAACTAAGAACTTCTCCAGTGCTTCTTCGTGTGGAAATTGCTCTTTGCGCTTGGTGTACTTCTTAATCTGCTTATTAAACGACTCGATGAGATTCGTAGAGTAAATGCTTCTCCATATGGACTCAGGAAAGCTGTAGAATGTGAAGATATAGGGGTTTTCCTGCAGAGATTTTACAACCTTGGGATAGCTGGATTTCCACTTGGTACAGAACTCTTCTAGGGCGGCCTTTCCTTGTTCTTCACTCTCCGCACGGTATACGGCTTTAAAATCATGGCAGATCTCAAGCCGGTCCGTTACACGTACTTTGTGGGCGATGCTGCATGATACATGGACGCAGCAAGACTGGTATTTCGCTTTAGGATAAACCTGCTCAATGGCAGACACAATGCCCTTTAAACCATCGGAGATAAAGAGCAAAACCTCTTCGGTGCCGCGTGCTTTCACATCTTGAAGGAGATCATTCCATAGGTAAGCAGACTCTGTTGGAGCAATGG